>JAEZGN010000019.1 GCA_023437305.1 Bacteroidota bacterium | reverse complement strand
GGCTCGAGGATTGTATGAAATATTATCGAAACAAGCGGAAGGTTATAAAGGTGTTGTGAATGCAGCCGGAGGCGATCCTGTAGCTGCATATCAGTTACTACTAATAGAGAAGCTTCCTGAATTGGTGAAAACACAGGTTGAAGCAATCAAAAATCTTAAAATTGATAAGATTACTGTTTGGGATTCGTCAGGTAACAATACCAACGGACAAACAACTACAGCTAATTTTGTTTCAGGTCTTATGAAGTCTGTTCCTCCACTAAATGACTTATTCAAGATGGCCGGAATGAATCTCCCTTCGTATCTAAAAGGCGATGCAGAGAAAGCCGGTATCACCATCCCTCTTGCGCATCCTATAGAAGATGAAGACAAGAACGAAAAGGAAGAAACGAAGAAATAAAAAATAAATAAAGGCCATTCTATGTTTTAAGAATGGCCTTTATTTTTAATCTATTACTCTAAAAAAGAAGCCCTGTGCTTTATATACACAAGGGCTGCTTAGCAACTATAATAAAAAACACTAAATTTTAGCTCACGCTAAAGTTATTTCTTTATCCAAGTATACATCTTGAATTGTATTTATCAGTTCAACCCCCTCTTTCATTGGACGCTGAAAGGCTTTACGACCACAAATTAAGCCCATACCACCTGCTCGCTTATTAACAACTGCTGTATAGACTGCATCTTTAAGGTCTGACGCCCCATGCGATTCGCCTCCGGAGTTAATTAGACCAACACGTCCCATGTAGCCATTTACAACTTGATAACGACACAAATCGATAGGGTGATCGCTAGATAACTCGGTATACATACGTTCGTCCCATTTCGCAAAGTTTATAGCCTTGAAGCCGCCGTTATTCGTTGGAAGTTTTTGTTTAACAATATCTGCCTTTATTGTGACCCCTATATGGTTAGCCTGAGAAGATAGGTCTGCAGCACTATGATAATCGACTCCATCTTTCTTGAATGAACTATTTCTTAGATAGCACCAAAGTATGGTTGCCATACCCAATTCGTGCGCATACTCAAAGGCTTTAGAAATATCTACTATTTGTCTGCGGCTTTCTTCAGACCCAAAATAAATTGTAGCACCTACGGCTGTAGCTCCCATATTCCATGCTTCTTTTATAGTCCCAAAAAGAACTTGATCGTATGTATTTGGGTATGTTAGTAGTTCATTATGATTAATTTTTACCACAAACGGTATTTTATGCGCATATTTACGAGCTACTGACCCTAATACCCCATAGGTAGAGGCCACAGCACTACACCCCGATTCTATAGCAAGTTTTACTATATTCTCTGGATCAAAATAAATAGGATTTGGAGCAAATGAAGCCCCCGCCGTATGTTCAATATCCTGATCTACCGGCAAAATTGATAAATAACCCGTTTCAGAAAGCCTGCCATGACTAAATAGTCTTTGCAAACTGTTTAAAGTGGGAATGTTACGATCCGAATCAATCCAAACGTTATCTATTGCATTTGGACTTGGAGCATGTATAAGAGATTTATCTACAGTTTTGCTAACATGTCCAAGAAGATACTCGCTTTGATCGCCTAAAATGTTTATTATTTTTGAATTAGCCATAATATATATGTTTTGTATTTAGGTTATGAATAATCAATCATGTTACATTATATAGAACAACCCTATTGAGATTATGTTTAAAAATGCCATGTACATGTGTATTGTATCAAAAGATTATTTAACATACATAAACTATATCTACCTTATCATATTAACTAAAAACTTAAATTAAATCTTTATCTTTGTTTGTTTCGTATCAAGAAACGCTCTCTTTTTGTATTAATTTAACCATATATAAAACATTATGCTACATGAATTTACGCTTTCCAGAGGAAGAGCAATGATCAATTTTACATTAAAATATTGCGACACAAAGCAAAAACTTCTTAATAGCTATGGTTTTCGACGGGTAGTTGAATCTTTCATAAAACAGTTTCTTAAAAAAGAAGAGGTTGTTATTTTTGATTATTATATTGAACATTTTGGATCAGAAGAAAATCTGGTAGATGCTTTTATTGAGGTTTTTAAACTCCTTACTGTATTTGAAATTGATGAAGTTGTAGCTGTAGATAATAAGTATTCCAAATTCTTTGAAGATAAAGATTTGTTTATTGAAGTTACAGAATTGCTTTTTGAATATTGGAAAAGACTTGAAAGATATACAATTGTAAGGAACAACAGGCTGGGCGAAGGGCTGCAAAATGTTCGTTTTATTCAAGCCAATGATATGTTTAACGATCTCATATTATCTACAGGGCGTAGAATACAAACTACAGTTGTGGGGAGGGAATCTCGTATTTTTCGTCAATCTACAGCCGGAGCTAATGCAGGTCTTACATTGAATGATGTAAATTGGAATTGTCCGATCGAATATAAAGGGTTGACATCAATACCTTTTATTAGTACAGTGGTATTCCATCCTCCATATATTTCTTACACCAAGAGAAATACACGCGATGGTATTTTCCAAGAACATCAACAAAATCCGATTGAGAATCTTGTATTAAACGAAGACGACTGGTTCGTATTTCCTGCTAAGGTAGGCAACATGCTTACCTTTGTCTATTTTCATAAAGATTTTATGGTACATGGTGTAGGGCTGTCCAATCTTTTTGAAATAGCAACAGAAAATGAATATATAGGAAAAAAACCTGATATGATCTACATATTCGGTTATCCTGATGGTCATGAAGAAAAACGAACTTTCTATTATAAGGATAAAAAGAACGATATATTGATTGGATACGCAAACTATTGCGATGATATAGATTACTTCGGGTATATGAAAAAAATGCTTCTTACATTGCATAATGTGAAGCAAATTGAAAATAAAAGACTACCCATACACGGTGCGATGGTGAATATTGTTCTTCGTAATGGGAAAGAATCTAATATTATCATTATGGGTGATAGTGGTGCCGGAAAATCTGAAAGCCTCGAAGCTTTCCGTACTTTAAATGAAAATTATATCCGTCATATGCGTGTCATTTTTGATGATATGGGTTATCTTAAGAAAGAAGAAGATGGTACTATCAAAGCATATGGAACCGAGATTGGAGCCTTTGTGAGGGTAGATGATCTTGATCCTGCTTATGCCTTCGCCCAATTGGATAGAGGTGTATATACCAATATGGATAGAGTAAATGCTCGCGTTACAATTCCGATATCAACATATGAAATTATATCCAGAGGATACCCAATAGATTATTTCCTATATGCAAATAATTATAATGAGGCCGAAAAGAAAATCCTCATATATGACGATTTGGATAAGGCTATTCCAATATTTGAAGATGGAGCGCGTAAAGCAAAGGGAACGACTACAGAAAAAGGTCTTGTGAAATCTTATTTTGCAAACCCTTTTGGACCAGTTCAAGAAAGAGAAGCGACCGAGAAACTTGTACGCTCATATTTTGGAGACATGAAGAAAGCCGGAGTAAAAATAGGAGAAATACACACTTCTCTGGCAATTGAGGGTAAAGCTAAAGATGGCCCACGTGAGGCAGCTGAAGAGCTTTTCTCTTTGATTAATGAATAATAAATTATATATTTACAAAGCCTCTTGACTCATTATCAGGGGCTTTGTGTATATTTTTTATAATTCAGAATCAAAAACTAATCATGAAAAAACTGAAGTTAACGCTGATCTTTTCTGTCTATGTTTCATGCTGTTTCTCACTGCTTGGACAAAATTATCCTTTCCAAAACACCAACCTTTCTATTGATGAACGAGTCAATGACTTAGTGTCAAAATTAACATTAGAAGAGAAGGTTGCCCAGATGTTAAATAATACGCCTGCAATAGAACGGCTTAATATTCCCGCATATAATTGGTGGAATGAATGTCTGCATGGAATAGGCAGAACAAATTATAAAGTAACAGTTTTTCCTCAGGCTATAGGTATGGCCGCTGCTTGGGACAAAGAGTTAATGAAAGAAGTAGCTTCTGCTATATCAGATGAAGGACGGGCTATATATAACGATGCCACATCAAAAGGAAATAGAGAAATATATTACGGATTAACATATTGGACTCCTAATATTAACATATTTAGAGATCCTCGCTGGGGACGCGGACAAGAGACATATGGCGAAGACCCTTTCTTGACAGGAGTGTTAGGAAAGTCTTTTGTAGCCGGATTGCAAGGAGACGATCCTAAGTATCTAAAAGCTGCAGCTTGTGCAAAACATTATGCTGTACACAGTGGGCCCGAAAACACGCGTCATACATTCAATACATTTGTTACTGACTATGATTTATGGGATACTTATCTTCCCGCATTTCGGAATTTAGTAGTAGATGCAAAAGTGGCAGGAGTGATGTGTGCATACAATGCGTATAATGGAAAACCTTGCTGTGGAAATAACTTCCTGATGCAAGAGATATTACGTGAGAAATGGAACTTCACAGGTTATGTGACATCAGACTGCGGAGCAATTGATGATTTTTACAAACATCATAAGACTCATCCGGATGCCAAATATGCTGCAGCCGATGCCGTATATAACGGAACAGACATAGACTGCGGAAATGAAGCTTACAAGGCCCTTGTAGATGCTGTTAAGACAGGTGTAATAACAGAAAAGCAAATAGACATATCGCTTAAACGCCTCTTTACGATACGATTCAGGCTAGGCATGTTTGATCCTGCTGAGAGTGTTAAATATTCTCAGATATCGACATCTGTTCTTGAATCTCAAAAACATAAAGATTTAGCGCTAAAAATAACAAGAGAATCTATTGTTCTTCTCAAGAATGGGAATAATATATTACCTTTAAGTAAAAAGCTAAAAAAAGTAGCTATTATAGGACCTAATGCAAATAATGAGGTTTCTGTTTTGGGTAATTATAATGGTTTTCCAACAGAGATAGTAACGCCATATGAGGCTGTCAAACAAAAATTAAAAGGAGCTGAAGTAGTTTACGAAAAAGGAATAGACTTTGTTACTCCTTCAGAAAATAGTCAAGAGGAAATATCAGCATTAGTAAAACGTCTTAAGAATGTAGATATAGTTATTTTTGTAGGTGGAATCTCTCCCGAATTAGAAGGAGAAGAAATGCCTGTTAAGATTGAAGGCTTTACCGGAGGAGACAGAACTTCCATTAAGTTACCTAAAATACAAACCGATTTTATGAAAACCCTTGTTGCTGAAAAAATTCCAACAGTATTTGTAATGATGACAGGTAGTGCAATTGCAACAGAATGGGAATCGCAAAACATTCCAGCTATTGTCAACGCATGGTATGGAGGTCAGGATGCCGGTACAGCTATTGCTGATGTGCTTTTTGGAGACTATAATCCTTCAGGAAAACTTCCTGTTACATTCTATGCAAAAGATAGTGACTTGCCAGCCTTCAATTCATATGAAATGAAGAACAGAACATATCGGTATTTTAACGGAGAGGTTTTGTATCCATTTGGATATGGTTTGAGTTATACTAAATTTGAATACTCACCGATTCAGGTGCCATCAGTAGTAAATACAGGAAGCAGTGTAAAAGTATCTGTAAATGTAAAAAATACAGGAAAACTAGAAGGGGAAGAGGTTGTACAGCTTTATATTTCTTATCCTGATACTAAAGGACAGAAACCTTTGTATGCTTTAAAAGGATTCAATAGAGTATCGCTCAAAGCTGGAGAATCTAAAACTGTAGAATTTAATCTATCGCCAAGAGAACTCGGTTTGGTAGATGACTCAGGGATATTAAAAATAAGTGCCGGAAAAAGAAAGATATTCATAGGAGGAACCTCTCCTACCCCAACTCATTCAGAAAAACTTCCTCTTGTTGAGAGAGATTTTGATATAACAGGAAGTGATTTTATTGTAGAATAAGTCTGATTAGATTATAAAAAAGCCTCTGAATATTTCTTCAGAGGCTTTTTTGTTTATTTTAAATAAAAAATTTTCAATCAGCTAAGCCCTTCAATCATACCATTTACAATGTCAATATGTTTTGCTTGTGGCTCTGCAGGCAATCCGGGCATGCGCATGATATCTCCGGCTATAGCGACAATAAATTCAGCGCCATTATTAATCACAATATCATTAATTGTAAATTCAAAATCTTTGGGAGTACCATAGAGGCTGGCATCATCAGAGAAAGAATATTGCGTTTTTGCGATACAAATCGGATAATGGCTTATCCCCATTTTTTTTATAGTATCGAGCTTCCTTTTAGCTTTATTACTAAATACAACAGAAGCTGCACCATATATTTTCTTTGCTACTTTATCGATCTTAATTTCAGTAGAATCTTTATCATCGTATGTGAAAGATAATTTTTGGGAAGGATTTAAGTCAATTTGCTCAATAACTTTCTTCGCTAATGCTATAGCTCCTTCACCTCCTTTTACATAAGAATCATTCAAGGCAAATCCAACTCCCATTTTATCACAACATTTCTCTATCAATGAGATTTCTTCATCAGAGTCAAAACCATATCTATTTAAAGATACAAGAACGGTTTGCCCGAAAGATTTCATATTTTCGATATGCTTGTTTAAGTTCTCAAAACCTTTCAGCAGTCCATCAATATTTTTCTTCTTAATATCTTCTAAAGCTACTCCACCATGCATTTTCAATGCTTGAGTAGTGATCACGATTATTGTAAGCTTAGGTGTTATACCGGCCTTACGACATTTGATATTAAAGAACTTTTCGGCACCCAGATCAGCGCCAAAACCAGCCTCGGTTATTACATAATCAGCGTGAGACATTGCCATTTTGGTAGCAATTACAGAGTTGCAACCATGAGCTATATTAGCAAAAGGCCCACCGTGTATAATTGCTGCAGAATGTTCTGTCGTTTGTACCAAATTCGGGTTTATCGCATTTTTCAATAAAACAGCAATAGCACCTGATATCCCCAGATCATTAACTGTAAAAATATTATTTTCTACTGTATATCCCAGAATGATATTTCCTATCCTTCGCTTTAGATCATCAATATCTTTAGACAAACATAGAATAGCCATTATTTCCGATGCCGGAGTAATTTCAAATCCGGATTCAGTCGGGATGCCATTTGTTGTTCCGTTTAATCCGGTTACGATATATCTTAAGCTCCTATCATTTACATCCAGTACTCTCTTCCATGTTATTTCCTTCAAAAAACCTTTTGTGCCCTTGCTTCTATATAAATAGTTATCGAGTAGAGCAGTTATCATATTATGAGCAGATGTTATTGCGTGAAAGTCACCTGTAAAATGCAGATTAATATCTTCCATAGGTAAAACCTGAGCATGACCTCCTCCTGTAGCTCCTCCTTTCATACCAAAGCAGGGCCCTAATGATGGTTCTCTCAATGCCACAACTGTTTTCTTTCCTATTTTGTTTAAACCCAATGCTAATCCAATAGAAGTTGTAGTTTTCCCTATTCCGGCTTTAGTGGGAGTTATCGCAGTAACCAATATGAGATTACTATTAGCTACTTTCTGCTCATTTATTAACGACACAGGTATTTTAGCAATATATTTACCATAATTATATAGTTGTTCTTGAGATATTCCCAGCTTTTTTGCTATAATATTTATATTTTCTAACTCTATATTTCTTGCAATCTCAATATCTGTAATCATGTTACTATTGGGTTTAATGATATTAATAATTTTACGGGAAGCAAAGATAAATCTTTATATTAAAGAATCAATAAAGATTTTTCAACACTGTAGTCCCTAATTAACACCCTTGCTCATATATATGTTCATATTCTACTATTTATAACTATTTTATATATGTTTATTATAAAGAAAATAGAAAAAACAATAAGATGATAGATATTGTAAAATTGATTTCTTTTATTATCTTTGCACAGGTTTATTGCAAATCTATCTTTGTTTAGCTAAAAAATAAAATGTTTATTTTCTCTCATAAACAAAAATGATTAGGGGTTGAATATCATCCCGACAGATAGCCAGCCAACAAACTAACTATTTAAATCTTAGATAATAACCTTAAATTATTATCTCCCTAAAGTTAAGTTCCATTAAAGTTATTATTATAAAGTTTTACAGAAAGGCTTTACTCTAATTTATTAAAAATTCTCAAAAATCAATATTTTAATATAGATATACATGCGTATATACAACATTCTTGAGCTTAACGAGAAGCTCACTATCGAACTTAGAACCATCGCAAAAGAGCTTGGGATACGACGTCCTGATGCTTATAAGAAAGATGAATTAATCTATAAAATTCTTGATGAACAAGCTATCTTAGAAGCAAAAAATAAAAATTCTGAGAGCTATCAAAGTGAAGAGCGGATAGAGCAACAACAAAGAAAATCTCAGTCTGCAGCTAAGAACAAACAAGAAAAACAAAAGAACCAACCGCAAGCGAAAAAAACAGAACAAGACTCTAAACCTGCTGAAGCCACCCCTAAAAAAGAAGAGCCAAAACCTCAGGTAAAAGTAACACCTAAAGAGGCTCCCGTTGTGGAAAAGAAAAATGAACCGAAAGCAGTCATTGAAGAAAAAGAAAAGGCTCCACAAAAAGAGGTAGTGAAGAAAGTGGAAGAAAAAGAGAAGGAAGCTAAGCCTGTTAGCAATGTAAAACAACAGCCAACAGCTGTAAAGCCGACTCAACTGGTTTTTCGCTCTAACAAAGTAAGAGAAGCTCAACCAGAAGAACCTGTTCCGGGATTACCTCTTCTCTCTCCATTAGAAGTTGACGCAGAGGTTCCTGCTGTGGAAATTATAACTGAAGCACCTGTTAAAACAAATAAACCGGCACAGCAACAAAGTAATCAACAGAATCAAAAACAAAATAATCAGAATCAGGAAAAATCTTTTGATTTTGAAGGAATATTGTCAGCTACAGGTGTTTTAGAGATCATGTCGGAAGGGTACGGATTCCTTCGTTCGTCCGACTATAATTACATGTCATCTCCTGATGATATATATATATCCCAATCTCAAATACGCCTATTCGGCTTGAAAACCGGAGACATAGTGGAAGGACCAATACGTCCACCCAAAGAGTCTGAAAAATTCTTCCCTCTAGTTAAGGTAGATAGAATAAATGGACGTACACCGGATGAAGTTCGTGACCGCGTTCCGTTTGATCATTTGAAACCGTTATTCCCGGATGAGAAATTTAAGCTAACAAAAGGACGTAATGATAATTTATCATGCCGTGTTGTAGATCTATTCTCTCCGATTGGTAAAGGACAGCGTGGTTTAATTGTTGCTCAACCGAAGACCGGTAAAACAACATTGCTAAAAGATATAGCAAATGCGATTGCAGATAACCATCCTGAGGTATACATGATCGTTCTTCTGATTGATGAACGCCCTGAGGAGGTTACCGATATGGAACGCAGTGTAAATGCTGAAGTTATAGCATCTACTTTTGACGAACCGGCAGATCGTCACGTGAAGATCGCCGAAATAGTATTGAATAAAGCAAAACGTATGGTAGAGTGCGGACACGACGTGGTTATCCTGTTGGATTCTATCACTCGTCTGGCTCGTGCATACAATACAGTGCAACCGGCATCAGGAAAAGTATTAACCGGGGGGGTTGACGCGAATGCATTACATAAGCCAAAACGTTTCTTCGGGGCAGCACGTAATATCGAAAATGGGGGATCTCTTACAATCATTGCGACAGCACTGACTGAAACCGGTTCTAAAATGGATGATGTTATCTTCGAAGAATTTAAAGGTACAGGTAATATGGAGCTTCAGCTTGATCGTAAGTTATCTAACAAGCGTATCTTCCCTGCAGTAGATATTATCGCGTCAAGTACTCGTAGAGACGACTTATTGCTCAGCAATGATACTCTAAGCAGAATGTGGGTTCTTCGAAACTTCCTATCTGATATGAACTCAGTAGAAGCAATGCAGTTCCTTGACGGAAGACTAAGAAAAACAATAAACAATGAAGAATTCCTTATCTCAATGAACGACTAGGTAAGAAGAATTATAATTCTAAATAACGGAAGCAAGGGAAAAAGAAGTAACTTTACCCTTGCTTTTTTATTTTAAATAATTCTAAATAAGAACGTATGAAACACGATCATAATCATAACAACCACCAACATTCACATAGTGGGCATAGCCATGCACACAATGCCAATAAGAAAGCTTTAACGATTAGTTTCTTGCTGATAGCCGGATTCATGTTTGTTGAATTTATTGGAGGGTATTTAACGAATAGCTTAGCTTTAATATCCGATGCAGGACATATGTTAAGTGATGCTGTTGCGCTAGGTTTAAGTTTAAGTGCTCTTATTTTCGGATCCAGAGCTGCAACCCCATCCAAAACATATGGATATAAACGTTTTGAAATCCTTGCGGCTTTATTAAATGGCATTGTCCTCGTCCTAATTTCTGTTTTTATATTCAAAGAGGCGATACATCGGCTTTCAGAACCTCCTCATGTGATAGGCCCGGGTATGATGATCATATCAGTCATTGGGCTTATTATTAATATAATTGTCGCATATATCCTGCATTCACAAGGTTCGACCAAAGAAAACTTAAATATAAGAAGTGCTTTTCTGCATGTTATAGGTGATTTGTTAGGTTCTGTTGGGGCTATAGCTGCAGCAATACTCATCATGTTGTTTGGCTGGTATATAGCCGATCCAATAGCAAGTATGATTGTTTCACTATTAGTTCTGTATAGTGGATGGCACGTCCTTAAAGAATCTGTTAACATATTGATGGAAGCTAAACCGGCAGAGATAGACTCTGATGAAGTAGTAAATGCGTTGAAGTCAATAGAAGGCATAGAAGATATACATGACTTACATATATGGATGATAACTTCCGAGTTTTCGGTATTAACAGTTCATCTAATAGTAAAACCAAATACTGACCGTGACCTAATCCTTGATAAGGCTAAACGCTCTATTCATGAAAAATTTGGAATTAAGCATGCTACAATTCAGTTAGAAGGAAAGAATATTTGTTTGTCTGAAGACTCTTGTAATTAAAGATTTTTCACAAAGGGAAACAGTCAAACAAAAAAAACGACGAAATCGGATAATGATTTCGTCGTTTTTTATTTAGTATCTATATATTTTATTCTCTTTCTAAATTGAAAGAACTTTTAATGTTTCTACTAAATCCGGCTGAATTGGTTTATTCTTTTTTATCGCCTTGGAAAATGGAACATATACTATTACATCATTTTGAATACCAATCATTACATTACGTTGACCATCAAGTAGAGCATCGATTGCAGAAGCTCCCATTCGGCTCGCAAGTATACGGTCGTTAGCAGTAGGAGAACCTCCACGTTGTACATGCCCAAGAATAGTTACTCGTACATCGTACTGAGGAAATTCTTTTTTCACACGTTCGGCCATTGCCATTGCGCCACCGGTGATATCACCCTCTGTTACAAGAACAAGGCTACTATTTTTACTTTTACGAAATCCATTAGATATCAAATCTGCTAATTGGTCTTGTTGCATTGACCTTTCGGGGATAATAGCAGCTTCTGCTCCGGAGGCAATAGCTCCATTAAGTGCAAGAATACCGCATTCACGCCCCATCACTTCAATAAAGAACAAACGTTCGTGAGAACTGGCTGTATCGCGAATTTTATCTACAGCTTGCATGATTGTATTCAACGCTGTATCATAGCCAATTGTTAAGTCTGTACCTTGTAGGTCGTTATCAATAGTTCCCGGAAGGCCAACTATAGGAAAATTGTATTCTTGTGCAAAAATACGAGCTCCTGTAAGCGAACCATCACCACCTATAACAACCAAAGCGTCAATATTCTCGCGTTGAAGTGTTTCGTATGCCGTCTGACGACCTTCTGTTGTTTCAAATTCTTTACAACGAGCTGTTTTAAGAATTGTACCTCCTTGCTGTATAATATTACTTACACTATTTGTTTTGAATGGTATAATTTCATCAAATACCAATCCCTTATAACCACGCATAACACCTTTAACTTCTATTCCGTTATAGATAGCTGAACGAGTTACTGCACGAATAGCTGCATTCATACCCGGAGCATCGCCTCCGGAAGTAAGGATACCAATACACTTAATGTTAGCCATAATGTTATTTATATTATTCTTAAAGTCTTTTTTCAAAATTAACTACAAAAATAAGAATAAATTTACTGATAAGGCTAATCCCGATACCCAATTTGGTTAAATTAACACCGATCTTATTTCCTCTATTTTTGCTTCCACTTCTTCCATTTGCCATTTTGGAGTCGAAGTTGCACCACAAATACCAATTGAGGCAGTTTTACTTACTAGATCAGGATTTATGTCTGATGGAGTAGTAATAAAATAAGAGTTAGGATTATATTTTTTACACTCGGCAAATAAGACTTTCCCGTTCGAGCTCTTCTCTCCTGCCACAAAGAATATGATGTCATTATTCAGAGCAAATTCTTTGATGTTAGGTATACGGTTTGATACTTGACGACAAATAGTATCAAAAAATTCAAATTTGGCATCCCCTGTCATTCGGCCTTGAATAATATCAATTATCTCTTGAAATCCATCCAAAGGT
This sequence comes from Bacteroidota bacterium, assembly GCA_023437305.1. GTDB lineage: Bacteria > Bacteroidota > Bacteroidia > Bacteroidales > Dysgonomonadaceae > Dysgonomonas. The sequence goes on along the minus strand of JAEZGN010000019.1, from coordinate 63,739 downwards.
TTTGTTGTCTGAGAGAATAAACAAATATTTTTAGAAAAATCGAGTTTTTCGAGATCTTCTTTCTTCTCAATAACGATAGCACTCGATTCAGTTTGTCCCAATAGTCCATTCACTTCGGCATGTCCGTTTTTACCATAAATAACAATTTGTGTGTTGTTATCCTTTTCACTGTCATATTTGTCGTGTATCTTTTTCTGAAGACGTAAAACAACAGGACATGAGGCATCTATGATCTCGATATTGTTTTCTTTCGCCGTTTGATAGGTTGACGGTGGCTCGCCATGAGCCCTAAGTAAAACTCTTGCATTTTTCAGTTTGGCAAACTCTTCATGATTAATAGTCTTCATTCCAAGTTTCTCCAACCTGTCTACCTCTAGGTTATTATGCACGATATCACCTAAACAATAAAGCATGCCTCCTTTGGCCAATTCTTCTTCTGCTTTCTTTATGGCATTAACTACCCCAAAGCAAAAACCTGACTTAGCATCTATTTCTATATTACTCATTTAATTTGTAGTTATTTGTTTGAACTTTTGTATCAACCATTGCATCTGATCGTCAATGGTCATATATGAATTATCCAGAAGAATGGCGTCATCCGCTTGGATTAAAGGGCTTTCTGCCCGCGTCTGATCCATATGATCTCTGGTTCTTAAATTTTCCAGCACTTCTTCGTATGTCGTTTTCGTATCACCCTTCGACTGCAATTCATCGAAGCGTCTTTGAGCTCTAATTTCTGCTTTTGCAGTCACAAAAACTTTCATCTCGGCATCAGGAAAAACAACAGTTCCGATATCTCTTCCATCCATTACAATTCCTTTAGCTTTACCCATTTCTTGTTGAAGGGCCACCATGGCATGACGTACAAAAGGAATTGCACTCACAATACTTACTTTTGACGATACCTCCATACTGCGTATCAGACCTTCAACATTCAGTCCATTCAGATATGTCTCAGGAGTTCCTGTATCTTTATTTAAGTGAAACTGTATCTTTATATTTTCTATTTCGTTACGCAATTTTTCTTCATCGAGCGTTTCACCATTAAAGAGATTATGTTGTATGCAATATAGTGTTACAGCTCTATACATGGCTCCACTATCTATATAAATATACCCGATCTCCCTTGCCAAACTTTTGGCCATAGTACTCTTACCATTTGATGAAAACCCATCTATTGCGATAACTATTTTTTTCATTACTTACTTCTATTAAACATCTAAGCAATATAAATGTTTATGTTGATTCGTTATAAATTATATTCCTAATAAAGATACGGCAAAGATAATTCTAATTTTTCATTCTAAATCCTCCTTCGTTTTATATCAGGAAAGATGTTGGAGAAAAAAACTATTGTATTACAAAAAAATGTGTATTTTTGCAGCCTGAAACATTTTTATATATAAATGATAAATCGCGTTCTTATTCGTATCAGGGTTGTTCAAATACTGTTTTCATGCAGTCATAGTGAAACCACAGATTTGAGAAAGGCAGAAAGTGAGTTAATGCTTAGCCTACAAAAATCATATGATTTGTACTTTTATCTGTTATCGTTGATGGTAGAGTTGACTAATACTTATGCTCAGAGAGTAGATAGTCGCAAATCGAAACTATTGCCCACTAAAGAGGATATGAGTCCAAACACAAAGTTGTTGAATAATAAATTCATATCTCAACTCAGTCAAAACACAGAACTGATAAAATACCTGAACGATAGGCCTTTCTCATGGGCAGAACATGATGCCTTTATCCGCAACCTATTGGATAATATCTTAAACTCTGACATATATAAAGAATATACAGAAAGTCAATCTCAAGAATATAATGACGATCGTGAGTTTTGGCGTAAAGTTTTCAAACAAATTATATGCACGACTGAAGATTTGTATTCTATCCTTGAGGACGAAAGTCTTTACTGGAACGACGATATCGAAATTATTCAATCTTTTGTTCTAAAAACAATTAAACGCTTTGAAGAAAGCAAAGGGACAGAGCAAGAGTTGCTTCCTATGTTTAAGGATGAAACCGATAAAGAATTTGCGGTAAAACTATTGAGAGAGTCTTTATTCAACGGAAAAGAATACAAAGAGCTGATTGATAAATATACCAAGAATTGGGAATCGGAACGTATCGCCCTGATGGATATGGTTATAATGCAGATAGCAATTGCTGAAATCATCGAATTCCCATCCATACCGATTAGCGTTTCTTTAAATGAATATATAGATATAGCGAAGTCATATAGTACTATAAAGAGTGCTTCTTTTATAAATGGAATTTTGGATGCAATTGTAAAGGAGCTGAAAGAAGAAAAAAAGATAATTAAGAAATAATAGTATTTATCATATTTTCGCATAAAGCCTATTTCAAAATATTCACTTATATTTGTAAAAACTTATTCAAAAAAAGGAACTGAAGTAAGAATAATATAAATCAATATTAAAGAACAATTATGACTTTATTAAATGTATTGTTACAAGCTGCAGATGGTGGAGCTGCTCCTGCCGGAGGTTTATTAGGAGGAAGTACCGGCATGATTATTATGATGGTACTACTCTTCGGAATCATGTACTTCTTTATGATCAGACCACAGCAGAAGAAACAAAAAGCTCTACAAGAAGCCAGAAACGCCATTAAGGTAGGAGACAAAGTTGTTACAGCCGGTGGTGTTCACGGAAAAGTGAAAGAAGTGGGTGATACATATTTTATTCTTGAAATAGCGGAGGGAGTAAAAATTAAGATTGAAAAATCTTCTGTATATGTTTCAGCCGAAGATACTAAGAAACAATAATTTTTTTATTACGGTAAATATCCGGGTATAGCTTATGAGCGATACTTACGATAAGGAAATATTCGCACAAAAGGTCAAAGCTTTTTTCAAGACAATTCGGTGGAAAAAGATTTTGACCTTCATGTTTTTTGTGCTTTTATCTTTTATTTTCTGGATGATGCAAGTGTATCGCCAAAAATACGAGGCAACCCTTGCTATACCTGTAAAATATATAAATGAACCGGATAGCATCGTTTTTGAGAATGAATTGCCAACTACGGTTTATGCCCGAATCAAAGATGATGGTGCTACTCTATTCCGATATTACCTGACCAGACGTAAAGACTCACTGGTGGTTGATGTCAGAGAGGTTATCAAAAATTCACCTGACAAGGTTATTCAAGGGCGTAATTTTGAGCAATTGATACGTTCAAAGCTTTTCGTTACATCCGAACTAATCAGCTACTCACCTACTCGGGTATCATATTCATATGCATTATTGCGAAGCAAGAAGTTACCTGTTATTTTTAACGGTAGTGTAAGTCTTGATGCCGGCTATATGCTCGACGGAGACTTGATAACCCAGCCGGACTCTGTTATGGTATACGGCAGTAAAGCTTCATTGGATACAATTTTCTTTGCTTACACTGAATCTGATACATTAAGGAATATCAAGTCTGCAAAGAAAGTAAAAATAAAGATGAAGCCTATATTAGGAGTCAAATATGTTCCTAGTGAAGTAGAATTGAACATTCCAATCGATGAGTTTATAAAAAAGGAAGTGGAAGTGCCTATTACCTGCATCAATTTACCGAGCAATCTGGAAATAAAACTATTCCCGTCCGCTGTCAAAATTGAATTTTTTGTAGGCAAGAGAAGACCTGATAATATAACCAGTAGTAACTTTGAAGTTACTATAGACTACAACGATATAAAAGAGTTGAAAGATGCAACTATTCCAGTACGTATAACCGATAGTCCTGATTATATACGCACAATGACACCTGTACCTTCAGAGGTGGAGTTTGTACTCGAACAATAATAACAATTATGATCAAACTAGGTATAACCGGTGGCATAGGCAGTGGAAAATCAACTGTCTCCCAAATATTTTCACTTAGTGGTGTGCCTGTTTACATTGCTGATGTAGAAAGTAAAAGGTTAGTTGCCACATCTCCTACAATTCGAGAAAAACTAATTAATCTATTTGGAGAAGAATTATATAGCGGCGGAGTACTAAATAAGCCTTTGCTCGCTTCTCATATATTTAATGATAAGAAAAAACTAGAAATAGTAAACGCAATTATTCATCCCGAAGTAGAACGTGATTTTATTGAATGGGTAAAAAAACATGCCCAATGTGACATTGTAGCGCATGAAGCTGCTATCCTTTTTGAATCGGGATTTAACCGAATGATGGATAAGGTGTTGATGGTATATACACCTTTAGACATAAGAATCGAGCGAACAATGTTACGAGACAACCTTCCTAAAGAAAAGGTGATGGAACGTATACAAAATCAGATGTCGGATGAAGAAAAAGCTAAACTTTCTGACTTTGTAATTGTTAATGATAACACAAAATCATTGATCGAACAGGTAACGAATATAATACAAGAACTTAAAACCTCAGAAAACTAGATGCAAATACAAGAATCATATCAGAAAATTTTTGCAGAAAACAAAAAATGGGTTGAGAAGAAGAACAAGGAAAATCCGGATTTCTTTGCTCATCTTGTAAAAGAGCAAAACCCTGATTATTTATATATAGGATGTTCGGATAGTCGTGTACATGCAAATGAAATAATGGGTTTGCAACCGGGTGAAGTGTTCGTGCATCGTAACATAGCAAATATGGTTGTAAATAATGACTTGAATGTATTGTCTGTCATTAACTATGCTGTAGAACATTTGAATGTAAAATATATAATTGTTTGTGGCCACTATAATTGCGGTGGAATAAAGGCAGCTATGCAACCAAGAGACTTAGGTATTCTGAATCCATGGCTACGAAATGTGCGAGATGTATATCGTTTACACGAAAAAGAATTAGATGCTATTTCCGATATGAAAGACCGCTATAACCGCTTGGTGGAACTTAATGTTTACGAACAGTGTCTGAATGTTATAAAAACAGCAGAAGTGCAAAAATCGTATTTGGAATCGGGGTATCCTCGTGTAGCAGGTTGGGTGTATGATCTTAACGATGGTACTTTGATAGACCTGAACATTGACTTCAAGAAAGAACTTGATCATATTCGCAAAATATACGACTTAACCAAGGAAGAGTAAAATAAGACTATACTAAATAATGAAATATAGACATATATACATAGCACTATGCTTGGGGCTACTTACACTTACTTTTTTACAGGGGTGTAAACCTTCAACAAAAGCAGATGAATCTAAACTTTTGGTGGTAACAATAGAACCGCAAAAATATTTTCTGGAAACTCTTGTCGGCAAACACTTCAGAATAGAATGCATTATTTCTCCCGGAATGAACCCGGAAAGTGCAGACTTTACTCCTTCACAGATGATGAATCTTGACAAAAGTACAGCCTATTTCAAGGTGGGTTATCTTGGAATAGAGAACTCTCTGATAAATAAAGTTGCGGCAAGTAATCCGGCGTTTAAAATAATTGATTGTTCGGATGGCATAGAGTCAACCTGTGAAGATCATAATCATCACGAAGGGCATGATCACAGTCATCATGGACATGTAGGAGGAGATCCACACACCTGGAGTTCTGTCGTTTCTGCTAAAATTATTGCAGAAAATATGTACAAAGGGCTTATTGAAATAGACAGGGCAAATGAAGCTGATTACAAAGTAAATTACGATAAACTTCTCTCAGAAATAAACAAGACCGATAGTATAATAAAATCGTATCTGGAAAAAGCACCAAGCAAAGCTTTTATCATTTACCATCCTGCGCTTAGCTATTTTGCTCAAGAATATGGACTGACACAGTATTCGATTGAGCATGAAGGGAAGAATCCTTCTCCTGCACAGTTGAAAGAGCTGATAGACAAAGCAAAAGCAGAAGGTATAAAGGTTGTGTTTATTCAAAAGGAATTTGACACAAAGAATGCTGAAACTGTAGCCGAAGCTATTGGCGGAAAAGCGGTACCTATCAATCTGCTGTCTTATAACTGGAGTGAAGAAATGATTAAAATAGCTAGAGCCATGGCTTTAGAAAATTAATTGATGAGTAAAATTCTTGAGATAAAAGATCTTTCTGTAGGATACGATGGCAATCCTTATGTATTGAAGAATGTCAATCTGGAGGTTACTAAGAATGACTTTCTCGGTATTATCGGGCCAAATGGAGGAGGTAAAACAACTCTTCTGAAAACTCTCATGGGGTTGGTTAAGCCGGCTTCGGGCAAAATATCTTTTTACAGGAATAATATAAAGGTTGATAAAATAAACATAGGTTACTTACCTCAGATCAACCAGATTGATAAAAAATTCCCCATATCCGTATATGATGTCATTTTGTCGGGACTAACCGTAAAAAAAGGCCTTCTTTCTTCCTATACAAAGGGGCAAAAAGAAAAGGTTCATGTCGTAGCCGAAAAAATGGGGTTGGAACAGCTTATACACCGTCCGATAGGTGCGTTATCAGGTGGCCAGTTGCAACGTACGCTACTAGGAAGGGCTATTATCGATGCCCCCGATTTGTTGGTTCTTGATGAGCCGAATTCCTATGTGGATAAACGTTTTGAAAGTAACTTCTACAAATTGCTCGAAGAGATAAATCTAGATACATCTATTATACTGGTATCTCATGATGTTGGAACCGTCATTTCCCTTGTGAAAAATATAGCATGTGTAAACGAAGGCCTACACTATCATTCAGGCACAAATATCACGACCGATTGGCTTGAAAAATCATACAATTCGTGTCCTATTGAAATAATTGGACATGGAGATTTTCCACACAGAGTTTTAGAGAAGCATGAAGGTTGTGACTGTTGCAAAGAAGATTAGGTACCTTTTATCACCTCTTTTTTAATGGCTATAAATTGATATTACTCTATATCTGAGAACTAAACACATACTTAGAACGTTAAATAGGTTATAAAAACAATTATATTATGAAAAAGATATTTTTTGCATGTCTTGTTGTATTTACACTTGCAGCTTGCGGACCGGTTTACAACACACAACTTAAACAAGTAGAACTAGGGATGACACAAAGAGAGATCGTCTCACTTATGGGTGATAAATATTCAGTTGTCGACCAAAGAAGTAATGGAGACCAGACTTTAGAATATGTAGATAAATTTAAAAACCACTGGTACTTTGTTTTTGTTAATGGACAGCTAAATAAATGGTATAAAGAAACTGAGAAATAATATTATGTCAGAATAAAGAAATAGGATGTATCTATGGTGCATCCTATTTTTGTTATATGATGGATATACTTTATATAAAGAATGATATAGCTTTTAATTCTCATGATTTAATCTTTCTTTAAAGTCGCTCAATTCTGTTTCTAGAATAGCCCTGTATTTTATATCTTTTTTGTATATTTGCAGCCTAATTTGGGGTAGTATATTTATTCCAAATCGATACACCAAAAAGAAGATTTATTACAGAATGGATAAAATACGAAATTTTTGCATTATAGCACATATTGATCATGGTAAAAGTACCCTTGCTGACAGGCTTTTAGAATATACAAAGACTGTTGAAGGCAAAGACTTGCAGGCTCAGGTACTTGATAACATGGATCTGGAACGTGAGCGTGGCATCACTATAAAAAGCCATGCCATACAGATGGAATATGTATATAAAGGCGAAAAATATATTCTTAATCTGATTGATACTCCCGGACACGTAGATTTTTCGTATGAAGTTTCACGATCTATAGCAGCATGTGAAGGCGCATTATTAATCGTAGACGCTGCACAAGGGATACAGGCACAAACAATATCAAACCTGTATATGGCAATAGAGCATGATCTAGAGATTATTCCTATTCTGAATAAAATAGACCTGCCAAGTGCTATGCCTGATGAAGTTGAAGATCAGATTATAGAACTGTTAGGTGTAAAAAAAGAGGATATAATACGTGCCAGTGGTAAAACAGGAGAAGGCGTTTATACCATACTGGATTCAATTATAGAACGAATACCGGCACCGCAAGGTGATCCCGAAGCTCCATTGCAAGCGCTGATTTTTGATTCAGTTTTTAACTCTTTTCGTGGTATCATTGCTTATTATAAAGTAGTGAATGGTACAATAAAAAAAGGCGATCTTGTAAAATTCTTTGCAACAGGGAAAGAATATGATGCTGACGAAGTAGGTGTACTAAAACTGGATATGTCTCCGCGTAATGAAGTCAGGTGTGGTGACGTTGGTTATATAATTTCAGGGATCAAAACTTCGAAAGAAGTAAAAGTAGGTGACACAATCACCCATGTAAAAGGGGCATGCGACAAAGCGATCGAAGGCTTTGAGGAGGTTAAGCCAATGGTTTTTGCCGGAGTTTATCCTATCGATAGCGAAGACTTTGAAGACTTACGCTCATCTTTAGAGAAACTTCAATTGAATGATGCCTCTCTTACTTTTCAGCCGGAATCATCTGTTGCTTTAGGGTTTGGTTTCCGTTGCGGATTCTTGGGCCTTTTGCATATGGAGATTATACAGGAACGCCTCGACCGGGAATTCAACATGGATGTGATCACAACTGTTCCGAACGTTTCTTATATCGTTCACGACAAGAAAGGAAACACGAAAGAGGTTCACAATCCGGCAGGACTCCCCGACCCTACTCTTATAGATTATATAGAAGAACCCTATATACGTGCTTCGGTAATCACCAATACCACCTATATAGGAGCTATCATGACTTTATGTTTGGGCAAACGAGGCATCCTTATCAAACAAGAATATATTTCTGGAGATCGTGTCGAAATCATATATGATATACCATTAGGTGAGATTGTTATCGATTTTTACGATAAACTGAAAAGTATCTCGAAAGGATATGCTTCATTCGATTATCATATGCATGACTATCGTGAATCGAAACTTGTAAAACTTGATATACTATTAAATGGTGAATCTGTAGATGCTCTCTCTACACTTACTCATGTTGACAATGCCGTAAACTTCGGTCGTCGCATGTGTGAAAAATTGAGAGAACTAATCCCTCGTCAACAATTTGATATAGCGATACAGGCTGCTATCGGAGCTAAAATTATCGCGCGTGAAACTATCAAAGCCGTACGTAAAGATGTTACGGCGAAATGTTATGGTGGTGACATCTCTCGTAAGCGTAAACTTCTAGAAAAACAAAAAGAAGGTAAAAAACGGATGAAGCAGGTAGGAAATGTAGAAGTTCCTCAAAAAGCTTTCTTAGCTGTATTGAAACTGGATTAAATTATCTTTATACAGATCATTAGAATTAGTTTAGAAATAATAAAGTGACATCTAGAAACAGTCTAAAAACTGTTACTTTTGTTACTTTTTAGTTGAAAACGGTATTGACAATCATGACATCCTTTGAAAAAATAGATATAAAAGATTTTACTCCCGATTCATTTGGGCTAAAAAACAAATGGATGCTCGTTACTGCATCTAAGCCCGATGGTATAGTGAATACAATGACTGCAAGTTGGGGAGGATACGGTGTGATGTGGAACAAAGAAGTAGTATTTGTTGTTATACGTCCTCAAAGATACACAAGGGAGTTTGTAGAAAGTACTGAATCTTTCTCTCTTACTTTCTTTGATAAAAAATACTTAAAGGACTTAAGTTATTTAGGTAAAGTATCGGGACGTGATGAAAACAAAATCTCAAAAGCCGGACTAAATATTGCTTTCGATAAACATATACCATATTTTATGGAAGCCGAAACAGCTATTTTTGTCAAAAAACTTTTTGTTCAGCGCATTCAGGAAGATGCTTTTCTTGAAAAAGATATCATCGACAGGTGGTATCCCGAAAAGGATTTTCATTACTTGTATATTGCGGAAGTAACAAATATCTTAAAGAGGAAATAAGGATGAATCGTGAAGAAGTCACTCTGAACAAGTTTGTGGTTGTAGGAATATCAGTCCGTACCACGAATCAGAACCATCAATCGCAAGAGGATATTGCAAAGCTATGGGAAGTTTTTTTCCGTAACGCTTATATACAGCAACTGATGCCCAATAAAGTATCTAATGACATCTATTGCATTTATACAGATTATGAGAGTGATTATACAGGAGAATATACTACTGTATTAGGTTATAAGGTTTCGAGTATCGAAGGAATACCAACAAATCTAGGGTTAACATTCAAAGAAATACCGGAATCGAAATATTATAAGTACCTTTCGGAAGGTGAACTGCCTTATGCCATAGGTAAAACTTGGGCACATATTTGGCAGTCTAATATAAAAAGACGTTATTTAGCAGATTTCGATATCTATGGTGAGGAGTCGAAAGACCCTAAGAATGCTAAAATAACAACATATTTATCTATTTAAATAAATTATCACTTTACACAAAGAATGAGAAAATGGCGCATCGAAGACTCAGCTGAGTTGTATAACATCGCAGGCTGGGGTATTAATTACTTTTCTGTTAATGAGAAAGGTAACGTTGTTGTAACTCCGAGAAAAGACGGGGTGGCTGTTGATTTAAAAGAACTGATGGACGAATTGCAGCTTCGCGATGTGTCAGCTCCTGTTTTGATTCGTTTTCCGGATATTCTGGATAATCGTATCGAAAAAATTTCCACGTGCTTTAAACAGGCTGCCGAAGAATACGAATACAAAGGGCAAAACCATATAATATACCCTATTAAGGTAAATCAAATGCGCCCGGTAGTAGAAGAACTTATCAGCCACGGAAAGAAATTCAATATCGGACTGGAAGCTGGTTCTAAACCTGAGCTTCATGCCGTTATAGCAATTAACACCGATTCTGACTCGCTTATAATCTGTAATGGATATAAGGACGAAAGCTATATTGAGTTAGCTTTATTGGCACAAAAGATGGGTAAACATATATTCATTGTAGTTGAAAAACTAAATGAGATACCGCTAATAGCCAAAATAGCTAAAAGATTAAAGATAACACCAAATATTGGTATCCGTATCAAGCTGGCTAGTTCCGGTAGTGGTAAATGGGAAGAATCAGGTGGCGATGGAAGTAAATTCGGATTGAACTCCAGTGAGCTGTTAGAAGCTTTAGCATATCTTGAAAAAGCAAATATGCAGGATTCTTTACGTCTTATTCACTTCCATATTGGAAGCCAGATTACCAAAATTCGCCGGATAAAAACAGCTTTACGTGAAGCCGCTCAATTCTATGTACAGCTGCATGCAATGGGCTTCAAGGTGGAGTTTGTAGATATTGGTGGAGGACTGGGTGTTGACTACGACGGTACACGTTCTTCTTATAACGAAAGTAGTGTAAACTACTCGATACAAGAGTATGTGAATGACTCTATCGCTACAATGGTAGATGCAGCCGATAAGAATAGCATTCCGCATCCTAATATTATAACAGAATCGGGGAGATCGCTTACAGCACATCACTCTATTCTGGTATTTGAAGTGTTGGAAACAGCCACTTTGCCTGAGTGGGATGAAGATAAAGAGTTGTCTGAGGATGACCATGAACTCGTTAAGGAGCTTTATCAAATATGGGACGATCTTAGCCAATCGCGTATGTTAGAGGCATGGCACGACGCACAACAGATTCGTGAAGAAGCGTTGGACTTATTTAGTTTGGGTATGTTGACATTGAAAACAAGAGCTCAAGTAGAACGCCTCTATTTCTCTATTGCCCGCGAAATATTCCAAATTGCAGGCAGAGCAAAGCATGCTCCTGAAGAGTTGAAGCAATTATCGAAGCTATTACCGGATAAATATTTCTGTAATTTCTCTCTATTTCAGTCGTTACCAGACTCTTGGGCTATTGACCAGATTTTCCCTATCATACCAATCCATAGATTGGACGAAAAGCCGGATAGAACAGCAACACTACAGGATGTAACTTGTGACTCTGACGGAAAGATAGATAACTTTATCTCCAACGGTAATCAGTCATCATACTTGCCGGTACATAGCATGAAGAAAAACGAATCATATTACCTAGGAGTATTCCTTGTGGGTGCCTATCAGGAAATATTGGGCGATCTTCACAACCTGTTTGGAGATACAAATGCGGTTCATATATCAGTTGATAAAGACGGATACAAAATAGAGCAAATGATAGACGGTGAAACCGTTGCGGAAGTATTAGACTATGCTCAATACAACGCCAAGAAACTTGTCCGCACAGTTGAGACATGGGTTACTTCGAGTGTTAAACAAGGAACAATAACAGTAGAAGAAGGAAAAGAGTTTCTATCAAACTATCGTTCAGGACTTTATGGATACACTTATCTTGAGTAATTAAAGTATAAGCATATATATTAAAATCCTCTTTACGCATTTGCATAAAGAGGATTTCTTATTTAGGTTAATCACCTTATTTACTTCTTGATTGAATATTTTGTATGCCGATGAGGCTGTCGTAACGTTGTCCGGAAGGACGATAGTAGACAAACACCTGATATTCATTCTCTGCTTCAAAGTAATTACCTTCTATTTTTGCTGTTGAGTAACTGGTTCCCGATTTAGTCAGATATTGATAATTATACAAACCTTGCTTTAAAAGCAGAACTATATAATATTGTCTGTTCTCTTGATCATATATCATTCTGTATTTGTCGGTGAAGCTATTATCTGTAAAGTTTCCATTAATGAAAATATCCTCGCCTATCGGACTATCCATTGGCAGAGTAAATACAGTATTAAAATAGTCAGACTCTACTTCACTATCATTCGTATCGTTACTTCTAATATAAAATCTTCCATTTTGATCTTGATCATAACTATATGACCTACCGGCTCTGATTTTATCAGGAACGATGTACATCGTATAATTAGGACGATTGTATTCAATATGATCAACATTCAAACCATTGTATCTATAACTGGATGTCTCAAATCGACGGTATTCATTTCCTGCTTCAAATATCAGATCCCGATTGTGTTCGTATATTAGCTTATCAGAACCCACATAAGTAGGCTTTATTTGGCGCCGTTCTGTGTCGAGGCGGTTGTTTTGCCAAGCAAAGATTTTTAGCTCATTAAAAGGATCTCTTATATTAAGATTCTGATGCAATATAGTAAAAGACAACTGTTGATGCCCCTTATTTGTGTCAATATCCGTATTAGAAGTGATGCTAGGAGCTATACTTACTTGTGTATCTACGACGGAGAAACAAGCAGTAAGTAAAACTTCGTCAGGAGTACCATCTTCGTAGACTTCAACAACATAATTTCCTGATAATTTGACATTCACATCATTATTAGGTATATTAATAGCAAAGTGGGTATATTCTACGGTTGTATTTAAAGAAGAGGCATAATCATCTATCGGGTTATCATTGAATCCACTTAGATAATCTATCTCGGATATGCCACTGCTTCTTTTCCAGTATGCATCGCAATGGATTATCCGATAACGTAAACGATTCATTGAGTCTTCAGAAATACGATCGAAACTAATATGTACATAATCATTGCCATTCAATGCGATGATGGGATATGCACTCCAATCATTATTTTTATTTACCTGTACCGTATATATATCATCTGATATTGCCTGGGTATGATAGACTTGCGAAAAAGTATATGTACTCGTTAAATAAAAGATTATAGAGAAAAATAGCAATAGTTTATTATTCATTATTCTAAACTTAATTGTTGCAGAGACCTTTTCAAAAAGTGACAAAAGTAACAGCTAATTGTATGTTTTTGTATGTTACTTTTTAACTATAAATATAAAAGCAATCCTATTATTAGATAATTTAAATTCTTAAAAATAATACTTGAACAAGCGCTTAATATCGATCTTTCCAGAGCTTTTTGAGCCATTCCACAATTTTACTTTCAGATGCATTCTGCTGGGGTTTCCAAAATTGTCTACCCTTTATCTCTTTAGGCACATAATCTTGTTGTACAAAGTTATTTTCAAAGCTATGTGCATATTTATATTCTTTTCCGTAATTCAGTTCCTTCATCAACTGAGTAGGAGCATTCCGCAAATGTAATGGTACAGGTAGATTCCCTGTCTCATTTACTAAGGCAATAGCTTCGTCTATCGACATGTATGCCGAATTACTCTTAGGAGATGTTGCCAGATATATGGTAGTTTCGGCCAATACAATACGTCCTTCGGGCCAACCAATTTTATGCAACGCTTCGAAACATGCATTAGCTAACAATAAAGCATTCGGATTTGCTAATCCGATATCTTCTGCAGCAGAAATTACGAGACGACGTGCTATAAATTTCGGGTCTTCGCCTCCGGCCACCATTCGTGCCAACCAATAAATAGCAGCATCGGGATCACTCCCTCTTATCGACTTTATAAAAGCAGAAATAATGTCATAATGCATTTCCCCTCCTTTATCGTATGCTGCCGGATTTTCTTGCAAACGCTCTGTTACCAACTTATCGGTTATCGTAATCTTATCATTTGTTTCGGATGAAATTACTAAATCGAGTATATTCAAGAGTTTACGAGCATCACCTCCCGAAAAGCGTAAAATTGCATCCGTTTCTTTAAGTTCTATATCCCTGTCTTTAAGTATTACGTCTTGAGTTAATGCTCTATGAGCCAGCTCTTCCAGATCTTCTTTTCCTAAGGATTGTAAGACATAAACCTGACAACGTGACAACAGCGGGCGAATAACCTCGAACGAAGGATTTTCAGTAGTTGCACCGATCAATGTTATTACTCCAGTTTCTACGGCACCTAGCAAAGAGTCTTGTTGCGATTTAGAAAAACGATGGATTTCATCAATAAACAGAATTGGACTTTTGGTATTAAAAAATTGACTTTTTTTAGCTTGTTCAATCACTTCACGCACATCTTTTACTCCCGAATTTATGGCGCTAAGAGTATAAAAAGGAGTATCAAGTGTATTTGCTATTATCTGAGCCAATGTAGTTTTGCCCACTCCGGGAGGCCCCCATAGTAAAAATGAAGGGACTCTGCCCGACTCTATCATCTTTCGGAGAATAGCACCCTCTCCTACTAAATGTTTTTGTCCTATATATTCTTCAAGATTACGCGGACGTAACCGCTCTGCTAAAGGTTGGCTCATTGATATATTTGTTTAAGCTCTAAATCTCTTCAAATCTACAAAAAGTTTAATTTAATAACAAGCCGGATTATTATCCTATGAGATAGAAACGTATTAGAACTTAATTAAGTTATTATAAAAAAAATATTTTGCCATATTATACTTATATGTAGTCTATAAAAGTCATTAAACGTATATAAAATAAGAACATCCATAGCGAGGAATATATAACAAGCTGCCGATAAGAATATTAAGCACATGAAATAGAGTCGCTATCAATTCTGACAAATCGTCATATTTTACTTTTTTTATTGTCATCTTATATTTTGGCATAGCTTTTGAACAAAGGCTAATGTCATTGAAATAGGAATTGAAAGAAATAATAATAGAAATTAATTAGAAACAATATAATAATATAAAATAAGATGGGAAAAATTATAGGAATTGACTTAGGTACCACAAACTCTTGTGTTGCTGTGTTGGAAGGTAACGAGCCTATCGTTATTACAAACAACGAAGGAAAAAGAACAACTCCTTCTGTAGTTGCTTTTGTTGATGGAAATGAACGTAAAATTGGAGATCCCGCAAAACGTCAGGCTATCACAAATCCGGAAAAAACAATATACTCCATAAAAAGATTTATGGGAGAAACATGGGATCAGGTTCAGACCGAAGTAACCCGTGTACCATATAAAGTGGTTAAAGGAGATAACAATACACCACGTATAGACATTGACGGACGTCTTTATACTCCTCAGGAAATTTCAGCGATGATCCTTCAAAAGATGAAAAAAACAGCTGAAGACTATCTTGGACAAGAAGTGACAGACGCAGTTATTACTGTACCTGCATACTTTAGCGACTCGCAACGTCAGGCTACAAAAGAAGCCGGAGAGATTGCAGGTCTTAAAGTTCAACGTATCGTTAATGAGCCTACAGCTGCTGCACTTGCTTATGGTCTTGACAAGGCTCACAAGGATATGAAAATTGCAGTGTTCGACCTTGGTGGTGGTACATTTGATATCTCTATCCTAGAGCTAGGCGACGGCGTGTTTGAAGTAAAATCGACCAATGGGGATACTCACCTTGGTGGTGACGACTTCGACCAGGTTATCATCAATTGGCTGGCTGAAGAATTTATGAGTGAAGAAGGCCTAGATCTACGTAAGGATCCAATGGCTCTGCAACGCCTAAAAGAGGCTGCAGAAAAAGCAAAAATAGAGCTTTCAAGCACTACCTCTACTGAAATCAACTTGCCATATATTATGCCGGTTAATGGTATTCCAAAACACTTGGTAAAAACTCTAACTCGTGCTAAATTTGAGCAATTAGCAGACACGCTAATCCGCAAATGTATCGATCCATGCCGCCAATCGTTGAAAGATGCAGGATATTCTCCTTCTGATATAGACGAGGTAATCTTGGTTGGTGGTTCTACCCGTATACCTGCTGTACAAGCAGAGGTTGAAAAATTCTTCGGAAAGACTCCATCCAAAGGGGTAAATCCGGATGAAGTTGTTGCAGTAGGTGCTGCTATACAGGGTGCTGTATTAACAGGTGAGGTAAAAGATGTATTGCTACTTGATGTTACTCCGCTTTCTCTAGGTATAGAAACAATGGGGAATGTGATGACCAAACTGATTGAGGCTAATACAACTATTCCTACGAAGAAGAGCGAGACATTCTCTACCGCTGCCGACAACCAGCCTTCTGTACAGATTGTTGTATTACAGGGAGAGCGTCCAATGGCTAGAGATAACAAGCAAATAGGTGTATTTAACCTAGACGGCATATTACCGGCACGTCGTGGAGAACCTCAAATTGAAGTTACATTTGACATTGATGCCAATGGTATTCTTAGCGTATCGGCAAAAGATAAAAAAACAGGTAAAGAACAATCTATTCGTATCGAAGCTTCTTCCGGTCTTAGCGATGCTGAAATCCAACGAATGAAAGACGAAGCAGCAGCTAATGCAGAAGCGGATAAGAAAGAAAAAGAAAGAATAGATAAGTTGAATCAGGCTGATTCAGTGATTTTCCAAACAGAAAATCAATTGAAAGACCTTGGAGATAAAATTCCTGCCGAACAAAAAGCTTCTATCGAAGGTGCTTTAAATAAATTAAGAGATGCTCACAAAGCTCAAGATATTCCGGCTATTGATTCAGCTATGGATGAATTAACGAAGTTGATGCAGGAGTTGAGCCAAAACATATACAATCAGCAACAAGCAGGTGCTAATCCGGGACAACAAGCCGGAGGTAACACCGGAAGCCAATCTAATGGAGGCGACAATAATGTAACTGATGTAGATTTTGAAGAAGTGAAATAAGCAAATAGAAACAGATACTATATTTATTAAAAGACTCATTGTTCTATATTTAGAACAATGAGTCTTTTGTTTTGTAGTAATAACCTTATTGAAAAAACCTAAAACAATTATAATCTTTAAAAGAATGCAGGCAATACAAATTCTAAACGACTATCTTTCCCTGTATGGCAGTTCTTAACTTTTAGAGAGCCTTTTCCATCCGAAGGCCAAATGACACGGATTGTTTTTTGAGGAAAAAGTGTATGTTCCTTACCATTTAAAGTAATATTATACAAAATATCAGACTTGTTAGTTATCTCAACATAATCTCCTCCATCCACTGTTTTAAAATCAATAGACGCTAAAAATAATTTTCTTAATATTTCATCTTTTCCTGCCAATATTCCATAAAATAGCGCTGCAGACCGTCCTGCAAATAATGCCTCTTTTATTCCTTTTTCACTGCGTTCATTTGCAAATACGAGTGTAATGGGACGAGCCATTTTTTCGGTACCATAATTTGTTGTAATCAGTTCATGAATATCAGAATTCCCCATAAAAGTGAGGTTAAAGCGATTCGCATAATCAATAGTAATTGGGTAATATTCAAGATAATTAAATATCTCTATCCCATCGATTAGTTTATCTTTGATCAATTGCTCGTGTATAGGATATAATGTACTTTTATCATCTGGCCATCCGGGATGATTCCACATAATGAACGCACCCTGCTTTTTTGCTTCACGCAGCACCTCTACCGGATCTTTATCTTGTAATTTGTTAGCATCTTCAATAAATAAGGCATTAAGGTGACCTATTGGCTTTTCTCTAGTAACTTCAGTACCCTTTATAACTATAAAGCCAAGATGATTGCCTCTCGCCTTGGCTATATTAAAGCTTTCGTTCAAATCACCTCCAACCAACTGTTTGAATGGACGATATTCAATATGGTCGGTTATAGCAATTGCATCAAGTCCTTGTTGCCAAGCTTCATCTACCCTCACATCTGGCCATACTAGTCCATCCGAAAAAACTGTATGTATATGAAAATCACACTTTAGAGCCTGATATCCATCAAAGCCCGGTATAGAGATATACTCGCGTATATCCTTTTTACTCATTTCGGGGAGCTTATACACATCATCGTTTCGCAATTGCGAAAAAATTGGCATAGAGAACACCAACATGCTAATCAGTATATTCAAAAAGTATTTTTTCATGGTAAAAGATATTAGTCGTCTAAAATCCTTATTATTTTCAATGCGAATACAAACAAAATATATTATTTCTCTAATTTAGATATCTCTTCTGTAATGTTTGCAATTCTCTTATAATCTTCGTATAATCTCTGATAAATCATATTTCTTTCTTCATTTGGAAGATACTCATGCGAAAACCCTTTGCCCATTGCTAATTGAGCATCCTTTATATCAGAATAAACTCCTGAAGCAACTGCAGCAAACATAGCTGCCCCTAATGCGCAGGCTTGTTCTACTGCTGCTACTTTTATAGGCATCCCCAATACATCGGCAAGAGTTTGCATTACAAACGGCGCTTTTATCGAAATACCACCGATGCCTATCACATCTTTTATTTCAACGCCTTGTTCAAGTACACTATCTATAATTGCTTTAGAACCAAAAGCAGTAGCTTCTACCAATGCTCTATATACTACAGGAGCCGAGCTGCCTAAAGTGAGGCCTGTTATAGCCCCTTTTAAGCTTTGATTGGCAAAGGGAGTACGTCTTCCATTCATCCAATCTAAAGCAACAGGCGAGCTGATAGACGGTGATATTTTCTCCGCCTGTTCGTTAAGATAAGGCAGTATGGAGTGTTTTATTTCTTTCAGTACCTTCTTTTTTAAGACAGGATCGAGTAGATCACTACTGTTGAGAATATCATTGACAGGATGAAATATAATGTTTCTAAACCATGCATAGAGATCTCCAAAGGCAGATTGGCCTGCTTCCAAACCAATTAGCCCGGGAATAACAGAGCCATCTACCTGCCCACATATACCGGCTATAAGTTTATTTTTCATTATTTCTTTAGACACAACCATAATATCACAAGTAGATGTGCCAATAATACGAACATAAGATCCTTCTGAAACTTGTGCCCCTACAGCTCCCATATGACAATCTATTTCGCTTACGCATACAACAACATCTGTCGTAAGTCCAAGACGATGTGCCCATTCTTCGGTCAGTGTTCCAACAGAGACATCACTTGTATAAGTATCTTCAAACAAATGTCCTTCAAATACTCCTAATAGAGGATCAAGGCTTTTTAAGAATTCAAATGATGGTAATCCATTCCAGCTCTCATTCCACATAGCTTTATGTCCGGCAGCACATCGGCTACGCATCATTTCTTCAGGTTTTGTTTTTCCTGTTAACAAAGCTGGCATCCAGTCGCAATGTTCTGTCCAACTATAAGCGTTTTTGCGTATAGACTCATCTACTCTTAGTATATGCAGCATTTTAGACCATACCCATTCCGATGAGTAAACTCCTCCTGAATATGAAGTATAATCTACTTTCCAGCGTTTAGCCAATGTGTTTATTTCATCAGCTTCTTTTACTGCTGTATGATCTTTCCAAAGGACGAACATGGCATTAGGATTTTCGCTGAATTCCGGTAATAAGGCAAGTGGCGTTCCTTCCTCATTCAAGAGTATCGGAGTAGAGCCTGTTGTATCAAATCCCATTCCTACTATTTGTTCCTTTTTTATAGAAGAACATTCTGATAGTAATTGTTTTATTACTTCTTCCAAACTTTCAATATAGTCTAATGGATGTTGCCTATACTGATTCAATGAAGCATCGCAATACAATCCTTTATTCCAACGTGGATAGTAACATACAGAATCTGCTATTTCTTCTCCTGTTATTGCATTCACTAATAATGCCCTGCACGAATCGGTGCCGTAATCGACTCCAATTACATATTTAGAATCTTTATCCATAGTATAAAATTTTTATTCATTTACTTTTTCTAGATATAGGCAATCAAATTCAAATTTATTTTTCTCTTTATTGTTTCTGACTTTTATGGTTAAGGAGGAAGTCTGCTTTGTAAAATAAGTTTGTCCAATATACTCCCTTTCTTTAAATCGTTCCTCAACATTATAGGCATTAGTCCAATCTTTGATAAGATTCTGGCGTTGCCATACCGCAAAATAGCCATTGTCGGACTTTTCTATATAAGAAAGGTATATTTTATATTTTCCTTCGGGAATATCCTCTAAAAATATTTTTACAGCTCCTTCATGTTCTGCCGATATAGATATGCTTCTTCTATAATTGATATCCGTGCCATGAAATACTGTAAATTTCATCATTTGAGGATAAAACCTGAATTGATCCGGTGGATTTATCTTCCTTAATCGATCATCCGGATACATTGTAGTTGTTGGAGGCCTATCAGCATAATAAAAGGCCACAGAGGTATAGTCCACAGGGTATTCATTTCCTGTAGGACCTCGCTCTATACCCATATAAAATTCGTGCTCAAATGACAATTTATCTGTTAAATAAAACCTATATCCTCCTGTTTGTGAATGAGCTATTAGATAGCCTAACGAGCCATGTATAGGTAAGCTGACACCGGTATCCCATCTGTCGGGTAAGGCATACCAGCCTCCGTTATAATAGTCTTCTGATCCAGTGCCATGTATACGCATTTTACCATCAACATGTGTAGAGTCATCCCCTTCGAAGTAAACAGTCATTTCTGGAAGTAAACCCTGAGTTTGATGAATAGTTCCTACATAATGGCCTTTACCTTTTGTAGATAAGAAATTATAATATTTTCCTTTTGGCGGATCAATTTCTCTTCGCCATGAAGTATATAACTTACCTTCTTTCCCTTTATCTCTTTTTGAATCTGTATAGTATACTTTTGTTTTGACTAGAACAGACGGCTGATCTACATCACTACGTTTTCTGTATATTAATTTCATTTCAGCATTATTGTCGAAAGGACATGGGAGATAAGAGTAGTTTATTTCTTTATTTTTACCAATAAGTAAACTTCTCATCGAAGATTTGCCAAAAGCATATCCGAAAAAATCGGATGCAGGAGCATAAATGGCCGGAATCTTATCATCATCCCAAGTTGCTGAAATGATTATATCTTTATACTGTCCTTCGAAATAAGAATTGTCATCTATCTCAAATCCGACAATCCTCCCTCCTCTCTGTTTAGAGAAAAAGGTATATTCTGTTCCCGGCTCTAAAACAAAAGACGCTTCACTAGTCTGATAATTAACATTAGCCGGACTTGAGGTAGTATTAGACCACTGTTTTTTTATTTTATTGAGAATATCTTTCTCTTCTTGATTAAGTATTCCTGTAAATGTATTAACCTGATATCCGGGCAGATTCCGATATTGTATTTGATAAAATTTCATAAGATCTCCCGTGAACATTATTTTACACGACTTTTGATAAGGGATCGGGAGGTAGCAATAAAAGCCTCCGATTTCATTTCCGCATAATGGAGCGATGAATGGGTAAACTTTACCCGAAAACAAATCATTAAAGCAGATACGCAATCGTGCTTTTTTTTCTCCATCGAAATAAAACTCGATTGTATCATTAGTTGGTGTCGGTGTCCATATTCTATTTATAATGCCCGGACCTTTAAGGTCGGCCAGAATAAGTTTTCCATTCTCTTTTCCTACAAAAGAATACGTTCCATTAAAGCCATCATCATTCCCTCCGGTACGATCATAACTCGAAACTTGCTCTACAAGACAATTATCGCGATATGTTGGTAATAAATCAATTCGATACAAACTTTCTAATTCTTCGGAATACACCAACCGTTTCTTGTTTGTCTGAGATTGTGCCGGCAACAAGTATATCAGAAATAATAAAAACGTAAATAAATACTTCATAGGCTTTTATATTATCACATGGTTTATTTTTTCTTTAAGGATCTAAGTTAATGACTCCATCGGTCATTGTCTCCTTTCGACTTTTGCCATGCATCGCGCCACATATGTATATCCCAAAAGTTGACAGATGGCATAAGTTTTCGACCTTCCTTATTAGGAATAGCGGGAATTCGGGATGCCTCACTCTGGTACCAATAGGCAACAGTAGCTATATCGAGTTGTAAATCATTAGATGTCCCATGCTCGATAGTAGCCTTCAATGATTTTTCAAAAAAAACAGGATCGGTAATAAAGAAGCGATACACGTGTGTACGTCCCAGCCACCCGGTTTCTCCATTTACACGTGGATATCCGAAGAAAGGACTTTGAAAGGGTTCTTTAGGACACCATGAAGTGTTAAAAAAATCTTCGGTTCCGGTACCTACCATAGAAGGAATTTTTTCACCGTCTATAAACCACATATCATCACCCTCGCCATACCATGCTGTGCTTGGTGATTCGACATAGTAATTTATTCCGATAAAATGTCCTTTACCTTTAATATCTGCGAATACATAATTGTCTTTTCCATCAATATTTGCTACTGCATGCCCTGTGCTTGGGTCGCATACCGCCTGTGTTACTTCTCGATTATACCACGCATGAAAACGCCCTAAATCTTTATCTAACTTATCTACTTCCCAATAATCAACATAGAAGAAAATGTTGTCTAACATTTTATCTGTTTGATTTTCGATCTCTATGCGTGCACCTTTTTCGAAAGGCATTGAAAAATACGAAGACAAACCGGTACCTGTTGCAGGTCCGGCTGACAGAGCAAAAGATGAAAAATTATAGCGTTCGTCCCAACCCTGTCCAAAAAATGGTCCTATTGGCGACTCTACCGAAGGATAATCATTATTATCCCAATATATACGAATTATAATATCATTGCGCGAAATTAGTTCAGGAGGAGGAGCTAAGGTAAACCAAATATGATTAATAATTCCACTACCTTTGATATCACATATCGTAATTTTATTATTCGGGTTGATACCAACTAACCGGTCTCCATTATATCCATCTTTGTCATAGCTACTTATACGCTTAGAACGATAGCCTGATTTTATCTTAGCTAGGTCGTAAGTTATGCCATTCTCTGATTGTGCAAGTAGACAAAGAGAAAATAAGCAAAGAATTGAGCTTACAATTATTTTTTTCATATTGTCTATTTTTTTTAAGCTGTCCGAAACATGATAACCATTTTATTACTATTGATGATAATCATAAATTCTGATAGATATTTTTCACCTCCGTTTAAGATCTATTTTATAAGATTTCGGACAGCTTAGTTTTCTCTAAAAGTAAAAATTAATAATATTACGAGCAGAAAAAATCACAATATTACTTCCATCCCGGATTTTGTTCCAATTGACCATTCAGAAGTATCTGTCTTGTCGGAATAGGAAATAGATAATGCTTACTTTCAAATTTTCGTTTTGAAGAGGTCTCTAATAAGATACAACCATCTGTATCATAATCATATTTCACCTCATCCCACAATGGATTTGTTTCATACTCGGTTCCTTTAAACTTAACACCTTTTAAAGGCTTACTCATTTCTACCTCTGCTGTTTTCCACCTTCTAAGGTCATCAAATCTATATCCTTCAAAGCATAATTCAATAGTTCTTTCCCTACGGATTTCATCCAGCATATTCAGGCCATAAGTATTTACATGTTCATTGGTAAGATGTACCATACCTACCCTATCCCGTAATTTATTTATACTGATATTTAATTCGTCGTTAGTTATCTTCCCATTTTTTTCAAATAAAGCCTCAGCGTAGATCAAAAGAACTTCTGTATAACGGATAATAGGCCAATCCATACCTAATGGGAAGGTTATTTCTCCGATAGCTTTCAAGCCTCGATAACCTGTCTGTGTCCAAAATCCAAAATCAACTTTATAAATAATTCCCGAATTATCCGGGTCTTCCCATTTTATATTATACATAGGCTGAGAATATAACCAAAAACGCTCGAAAGGCTTGATCAAGAAAATATCCATACGAGGATCACGATTTTCGTATTCGGATAGAACTTTATCATATCCTTTGAAGTTGCTGCTAGGGTGAGTTATAGGTAAGCCTTTCGAGTCAAGATACATATCTGCCAGCTTTTTTGTTGGATATTGATTATCTAAACGAACCGATTCTCTGATGTCTTGATCATAACGATTTGCAAATATGGTTTCCTTCTGATCTGATTTTGTTAGTCCCGCAGAATTCGATTTTATTTTCGATAAAGTAAAATAATATTTATAACTCAAATCCCCTAATACATCTCTTCTGTCAAATAGTTCATATTGTTTTGAATCTATTACTTGTTTTGCCTCTTTTACTGCTTCTGAAAATAAGTCATCATAATTCCCTATCCCGTGATACTTTCTCCATGTACCTTCAAATAATGCTACTCTAGCCTTAAATGCCTGAGCTGCACCTTTCGAAATACGACCTTTATCATCTTGAGCAATATTCTGCTCCAAAGGTAAAATCGCTATCGCATCGTTCAAGTCTTTCAGAATAAATTCAGTTATAGCCTCACGCGATGCCCGCGGCCCATATAAATATTCTGTATCACTGAGAGATAGCACTTTGTCAATAAGAGGAATACCTCCAAATCTCTTCAGTAAATTGAAATAATGAAAGGCCCGAAAGAAACATGCTTCAGCTTTATATATTCCAATATCGCTTTTCAATGGCTCTTCTGCTTTTTCGCATTTGTCAAGTACATAATTAGCATAACGTATCATTTTATACGAATCGTTCCAAACCCCATCGCTCGGCGAAGTTGAGTATGAGCTATTACTTACCGAATTGAATCCATTAGGTTTAGTAATATCAGACATATCATCGTCATTATTGAATGTTGGTAAATGATCGCGATAAAACTGATTAAGATATATTTTAAAATCTTCTGCAGTTTTAAAATATACAGGATCAGAAATCACATCTTGTGATTGTAAATCCAGGTCTTTTTCACACGAAACGGTAAAAAAAGATATTAAGCATAGTAATAATATTATATTACGTGTTTTCATAATCTTTTATTTTTATTAGAATGTTACGTTTAAACCAAAAGAAAAAGTTCGAGTAAACGGAATAAGGTTCTCATAGAATGGAGTTTCAGGATCGAATCCATCAGGTAGATTGTCAAATTCGAAAAGGTTAGTTCCACTTACATATACACGCAGTTTGTCTAAACTTAGCTTTTTTGTAACATTCTTGTTGAAAGAATATCCTAATTGAATATCTTTCAATCTTAAATATCTGTTATTTACGAATTTGTATGGAGCATCAGAATGTTGGTAATTATACCAATGCGCTCCGCCATCTTGTGTTAATCGTGGATATTCTGCATTTGGCCTTTCCGGAGACCAAGTGTTTTTGTAGAAATACTCCGAAGATTGTTTCCATACTTCAGGACCCGCAGCATACGTATTATTCATAACCATCCATTTTCCTACTCCTTGGAGAAATGCTCTAAAATCGATTCCATTCCAGTCAAATTCTAAATTGATTCCATATAGGTAATGTTGGTTTCCGTCTCCTTTATATTCAATATCTCCTGAGTTGGGATCCCCCGCTTTATAAAGATGGGGTTCCAAAGTGCCGTCGCCATCCAGATCTCTATATTTGGCATCACCTATTTTGAGGTTTGTTGGAGGCCCTTTCACTGTACTCTGATATTTTTGCAAATCCTCTTCTGAGTTTATAAAACCATCAAACGTATATAAGAAATAAGAATTTGCAGCATAACCTTCTATAAATGAATTATGACCGTAACCAGGACTGCGTGCATCTTTCAGCTTGATAACTTTACTTGTATTATTGCTCAGTGTAGCACCAATACGGTAGTTTACCTTACCTATATGATCTTTCCAATTTAGGGATATTTCCCAACCATTTGTTCTTAGATGAGCACCATTTATCTGAGGAGCGGCTGTACCCAAAACTGAAGGAAACTCTTCTGCATAGAACATATTCTTATTTTCCTTCACATAATAATCGAACGTCCCACCCAAACGACTTTTCAAAGTAAAAAAGTCAAATCCTGCATTATATGCTTCTATTGTTTCCCATGTCCGGTCTACTGACGGCATTCCACCCAATGTTGCAACCATAGACTTTGAAGGAGAATCTGGATTTCCGAATGGGTGCTGACCTCCTACATTAATATATTGATAATGATCATAGAAGCCTATTCCAGCTTGATTCCCTAATTGACCATAAGAAAGTCTTATTTTTGCATAGTCTACAATATTCTTAACGGGTGCAAAGAAGTTCTCATTAGAAATTATCCACGATCCGGATACACCCCAAAAATCTTCCCATTTTTTACCTGCTGCAAATCTGGAAGAACCATCGTTACGATAAGTTGCCTCTAAAAAATATCGGCTATCATAATTGTAACTTAAACGTCCGAAGTATGAAGATATAGCCCAGTCATTTACATATTCTCCATTAAATTGTTGGTTAGGATCACCTATACTCATTACATCGAGCTCATCCGTTATTAGGTCGTAACGATAGGCATTGAAGCCTCTGTTTTCGAGTTCTTCGTGTGACCCTCCCACCATTATGTTGAACATGTTTTTATCCAATTTAAAATCATAATTAGCATAAATAGATGCAACTTTATGATCATTACGATGATGAATTGATTCTGCTTTTGTTTTTCCACTAAACCAATAATCAATCACATCGTAGTTAAGTGTTCCATCCCAGTGATATGTTTGGTGTCGTTTTCGCGAGTAGCGCTCGTCTACCATATCTATATTCCAAGAAAAGTCGCCTGTTATCATTAGGTTGTCTATTGGTTTTAGATCAAATCCTAATTGTGTGTAATAAGAGTAATAATCTCTTTGCATTTTTCCGATATGCTTGGCATATGCTACAGGGTTTCCAAATCCTCCGGCTCCATAGTACTGTCCTTGTTCATTGTAAGTAGGCTGACAGTTCCATGTCCAATATGTAAGCCATGCTAAATGTCCTATATTATAAGGTTCTTTTACTCTTTTTTGACCTACATATACGTTTGTTCTTAATTTCAAATATTTATTTATATCATAGTCCAGCTTAAAACGACCAAAGAACTTGCGATTGGAATGATCTCCGTATCTAAACATAGAATTTTGATCAAGATATCCAATTGATGTATAGTAATTGGTTTTGTCACTTTTGCCTGATATCGTCATATTATGAGAATGATCAAATGCTGTACCGTACATCTCTTTCCACCAGTCGTGATAACCTAACACAAGATCCGGAGTGTCGCCAAATACACCTTTAACCACTAATGGATTTTTTGAATGTATATCTGCTGTATTTATATACTGAACTAAATGCGAATACTGATGTGTTGCTATACCATCATTCAGGTAAGCCTGATTCATCATATCAATATGTTGCAATATATTTACCTTTTGAGGAAAACGAGATGGTTTATTGAATGAAAAATCGCCGGAATAGCTGATCGTTGGTTTTCCGGTACTTCCTTTTTTAGTCGTTACCAGTAAGACTCCACCTGCAGCACGAGCACCATAAATCGCAGCCTGAGCATCTTTCAATATCGTTATATTTTCAATATCGGCAGGATTTAACTTATTCAAAGCTGAAGCGTTATTGTCTTTATATGGAATTCCATCAACAACGATTAAGACTCCGGGGTCTGCCCTTGACGTGACTCCCCTTATTTGAATATCAAATCCTTCTTCTCCAACATTTCCTGCATTATGACGTCGAATTTCAACACCGGGAGCAATTCCTTGAAGAAAGGCTGTCGTATTAGTCATAGGCCTGTCTTCGAATTGTTTTTTGTCTATCAGATCCACTGCACCAGTTGTTGTCGCCCTAGTTTTTACTCCATACCCGATCGTAACTATTTCATTTAGTAGAACAGCATCTTCTTCTAGCTCTAAATTAATAACAGATCGTCCATCGATAGTTACTTCTTGTGGTTTCATCCCTATAAATGAAACAATTAGAGTATTAGCATCTGCTGGTACTTTTATAGAGTAATTACCATCGGCATCAGAAGATGTTCCGATTGTGTAACCTTTCACTCGTACTGTCACGCCAGGCATGGTTACTCCTTGCATATCTTTAATCACACCGATTACTATTTTATCATTTTGTGCGATTATACTAATGGAAAATAGGCTTATTATCGATAATAATAAGGCTTTTCTTATTAGCTTTTTAATGTATATTTTTTTAATTTCCATTCTTTTAATCTTATGAGAGAAACAATAAACAATTACACTGATAACTATATTAGTAGTTTGGTTTATAAATAACCCGGGTTTTGTTTCAAAATATCTTGCGATCTGTCAATCTCTAATTGAGGAATAGGGAAAATTTCATCTTTTCCGTCCTGATATTTAAAGTAGCCCGGAGTGACTTGGTTTTGCCATCTTTTAGAATCAGTAAGGTATTCTTTTGCTATCCCCCATCTTCTAAGATCCCATCCGAATTTACCTTCCATTGCAAATTCGACGCGACGTTCATGAACAATGGCCCAGAACATTTCTTCATAACTTAAAGAAGAGGAAATAGGCGGTAATTCCTTTATATTGTTTTTATTAATAGTATTAGGATCAGTTGTTGTCGCAGTGCGTGCTCTTACTTTATTCACATATTTAGCTGCAGTAGCCTGATCTCCTAACTCATTCATTACTTCTGCATACCAAAGCAGGACTTCAGCATATCTCACAAGATTATAATTACATGAATTGTACCAGCTCACCTGATTGATAACCACACCCTTATTGTTAGGAGGATTAGCTATACACCATTTTCGAGTACCTAAACCTGTTCCATTAACTTTATCGACAAACATCTGACCGAAAAAATCATCGATATCTTTACGAAAGATAGTTGCAACCAGACGCGGATCACCGTCTTCATACTCTCTCTCAAGATCAGGAGTCGGTCGTGTCCATCCCCATCCACCACCAGCTACAAAACCGTCACCATTAGGAGCATGTAGAACAGTGCCAAAACTATCTGTGTCTTTTTGATTCATAGCTGTATACTGCACTTCAAAAACAGATTCTATACTATTGTCGTGTGTTCCATCAAAAAGATCTTTAAAATCAGGAAGTAACTCATACCCGTACGACATGATATCTTCTAATAAAGGCTTGGCTTCACTCCATCTATGTTCATATAGATATATTTGTGTTAGATATGCTTTGATAGTCCCTTTATCAGCTCTTCCTACAAGATCACCGGTATTTTTATCAGCTAATTCATGCTCTAGAGCTAATTTGAAATCAGCCTCTGCTTGGTCGAACAGGTCACTCTTTGTAACTTTATACTTATTTACTTTTTTCCCGGAAACAAAAGATGCTTCCCGTGTAGAGTTTGGAAGATCAAGCTCAGATATATCAAGAGGTTTCGTAGTCAATGGCGCTGTGCCAAACATATATCCTAAGCGGAACAGCCAAAAACCACGAATAAAATACAACTCCCCCATCAAACGGGATTTATGTTTCTCATCCATATCTATAGCAGGAATTTTTTCTATTGCTATGTTTGCCAATAAAAGAGCTTTGTAGCATCTCTGATATAACATGATCATTTGATCCGAACTGGCAAGAACTACAGATTGTTGTATTTGATAAAAAAGAACTAAGTCAGGATGAGCCTGTGCATCGGGGCTGGTTATATCACCCATCGGCGTATATCCGGCACGAGTATTCCAACCTCCTTGTCCATCTAACAACTGAAATGATTTGTATGCGGCTGTAACAGCAGACTCAGCATCAGCTGCTGTCTTATAAAAATTATCAGTGGAAACCACCCCATAGGGCATCTTGTCTAAATGGTCATTACATCCGAGAAGAATTAATGATAATAATAAAAGAATAAATATATTTTTCATGATTTTTCTATTTTTAAGTATATTCAAAAACTAACATTTACACCTGCATAGAAAGATCTTGGAATAGGGAATCCCCCTGCAATATTTTGTTCCGGATCCCACCCAGGGAATGAGTTGATACAGAATAAATTCTGCGCAGCCACATAAAGACGTAATTTCTTAATCGCACCTGCTGATCGGCCTTTCAATAATTTATCGAAATTGTATCCAATCTGTATATTTTGTAATCGAAGGAAATCGTTGGAACGAAGCCAAAAATCAGAACGTCTATAATTATCATTTGGGTCTCCTGCCACTACCCTGGGAACATAATTACTAGTTCCTGGACCTGTCCATCTCTGTTGATACATCCAAGCGGATGTTTGCTCTCCACTTCGAGTAATTGCAAATCCCGGCTGATCGATGCTTCTATATGCACCAAGTTGTCCATAGAAACTTGCTGACAGATCGAAATTATTGTATGCCAGAGTGATATTTCCACCAAAAGTATGAGTTGGGGCAGAGTGTCCTAAGAATTTTCTATCTTTAGAATCAATTACACCGCTATCATCCAAATCTTTAAATTTAATATCTCCTGGTTCTGCATTCGGTTGTAATGGAGCGTTTTTGATTTCTTCTTCAGTCTGAAAAATTCCATCTTGTACATATCCAAACCATTCATTGATAGCATATCCAACTTCTGTGCGGTCAAAGCCTCCAACAATAGGAGCAGGAATTTTAGTTACTTTATTTTTATTGAATGTCCAGTTTACGCTTACATCATACGTGAAAGGTTGATTGTCGCGGACATTTGAATAACCTAAGGTCAATTCAAGTCCTGTATTTCTCACTCCTCCTGCATTCTGATATGGGGAATTATCGACTCCTGCTGTTGATAAAAGTGGTACACGCACCAAAATATCAGAAGTATTTCTACTATAAAAGTCGGTCATAAATGTTAGCCGATCATTCAAAAAGAAGGCTTCTAAACCGATTCCTAATGTTGATGTCTTTTCCCATTTAAGATTAGCATTTCCTAACGATGTGGGACCAACTCCTGTCAGAGTTATTCCTTCTGTCCCTTCTCCAAAAGGATAATATAAGCCTGAAGAGTTCAATGTAGTTTGGTAAGGATAGACGCCAATGTCTTGATTTCCTAGTATTCCCCAGCTTGCCCTAAATTTTAGGTAACTTAAAGTTGATTTGTTTATGTTCTTCATAAAACCCTCTTCAGAAATAACCCATCCGGCAGATGCTCCGGGAAAGACACCGGTTCTATTGTTCTTGGCAATACGTGAAGTTTGGTCTACACGTAGACTGGCGCTAAGCAAATATTTGCTTTGGTAATCATAATTAACACGTCCGAGATATGATACAATTGCCCATGATGACTTGGAGCCACGATTGTCAATATTACTTGAACCGGCATCCAAAACCTGCATATTTTTATCGTTATTCAAGAAACCCTGCCTAGTTGCCCATAATGTACTCATATTGGCTTCCTGAAAAGTGTAACCTGCCATTGCTGTAAGGTTATGATCTCCATTTATTTTATTCGTATAGGTTAAGATATTATCCCATTCATAATTAATGTTATCATTCTTATCTACATATAGTTCTGCTATTGGATGGTCATTGATTAGTCCTTTTGGCCCAAAGCTATAAGATGGGACGAAATGATCCTGCTTCCAATCAAAATATTCGGCATTGAATGATGTCCTTAGTTTCAGTCCTTTAATTATTTCCCATTCTGCATAAGCGACTCCTATAAATTTTTTCCAAGTCTGGTCATAGGTTCGTAAATCAACAGCAATAAGCGGTTGCAACATGGTAATAGGTTCTCCGTGATGTGACGATATGCCATAATTTCCATTTTCATCGTATGCCGGTACAGTTGAAGGATAAATCAATGCTCTATCGATTGCTTGTCCCCAATCTGTATTTTTTGAAACACCATAATTGACATTCAGATTTATTCCAACCTTCAATGTGGGTAAAAGGAGGAGGTCGTTACTAAGTTTAACGTTTCCTCTTTTAAAATTTGTATTCTTAATAATTCCTTCACCTGTGTAAAAACTGGCTACAGCAGCATAAGTATTTGTTTTTGTACCCCCTGTAATACTTATCGAATAATTTTGTTTATATCCTGTTTGAGTAATTTCATCTATCCATTTTGTTCCTCTTCCAAAAGAATTGATTTCATCTTCTGTAAATGGTTTACTAAGATTCGCATTCGTAGAATATTCGTTAATCACGGTTGCATACTCCTTTGCCGATAGGGTTGGAATTTTGGTTCGTATATTATCTACAGATGCATAAGCCGATACTTCTACTTTCATCGGTGTATCAAAACTGCCTTTCTTTGTAGTTACAATGACAACTCCATTAGCTCCGCGTGAGCCGTATATGGCTGCAGATGCCGCATCCTTCAGTATAGTAATGTTTTCCACATCATTTGGGTTCAAATTAGACAACCCATCATTTGTGATGAGTCCATCTACTACAATCAAAGGGCTACTTGATGCACCGAAGGAGCCATTACCTCTAATTCTTATGGAAGTGCCGCCGTAGGGTGTACCATTATCTTGGGTAATCTGAACTCCAGCCAATTTCCCCTGAAGATTCTGTCCAATACCCACGGAAGCCTGATTCTCCATTTTATTTTGAGATACCACTCCAACAGATCCTGTCAAATCCTTCTTCGCCTGTGTACCATATCCTATTGCAACTACTTCAGTCAATTGAATAGCATCATCTTCCATCTCTACATTAACCACAGATCGTCCATCAATAGTTACTTCTCGTGCTTTCATTCCTACAAATGAAAAAATTAGAGTATTAGCATTTATTGGTACTTTTATAGAATAATTTCCATCAGCATCTGATGATGTTCCTATTGTCAACCCTTTTACACGAACAGTAACCCCAGCTATTGTAACTCCTTGCATGTCTTTGATTACGCCACTTACTGTTTTTTCGTTTTGAGCAATAACACCGATTGAAAATATATTTATTAGAAAAAATAAAAGACTCTTTCCAATCAGTTTTCTTAAATAATTAAATTTCATAGTTTCTTGTTTTTAGATTTCAGGTATATAGTATTTTTATGATTTTGCTTTTTGCCTTATAAAACACAAACAAAACGCTCATAACCAACACTTAATACTCTATAGCTTCTTGCCAGCGTTAGACATAGTTATACCAATTCTTTATACAAATCGCATAAAGAATGTAGATCGATATAGGTTAAAATGGTAAGCTATTATTTAACCTAAATAACTCAGCAAAATTATTAATGAGACTGTTCCCTAGCTTTGCGCCTCTCCCTTCATATATAATGTTGGCTGATAGAAGACTGTTCCCCTATGTTCCGAAAGGGGAACCAGTCTACAAATTGATCACAGAAAAACAACTCTTAATTTATCACCATTGTTAAGATTTAATTTTTTAAATGACACTTCAATTTTGTTACTTACATTAAATGTAGAAGCCACCTGCTTATCATTACAATATACTTCTACTTTCTGTGGAGTCATTCCTTCCGGAACGGAGAATATAACTTTCTGTAACGAAAGTCTGCCATATTTTACGTCTATCGAGTTTTGTTGTTGACTGTTAGATCTGGTCTGAGAAATATTTCCCCAGCCTTCAGCCGATGTGAAAAATCCCTTAAAATTATTTGCTGTTAGTTTAGGTGAAAATCCCATAACTCCGGCAGGACCATCATACCAATAGTCTTGTACGGCATGTAATATGCCGTATGAAGCCATTGCCCGTGCATAGTGATCTCCGCATTCTATTTCATTCCAAGGGTTATGTTTTTTCCCATCATAGCGAGAATGTACGGCTTTAACAATAGCAAGCCCTTCGTCTATCATTCCTCTGAATATCATATTGGTTGCTACCTGATACTCTATTCCTGTCCATACTTCATCTCTATATCTCACACCATCTTCGCCCGGATGTTTACTATGTGGCCATGTACAAATGAAGAGACCCGGTTCACCAGCATGAGCATAATATCTTTCAGGCAAGTGTGCTTTAGATTGAGGACCAACATCATTTGTCCAATTATACTTCCATACCGATTGTAAAGCTTTATCAATACTGTGAACAGGATAAATGTCTCCGAGTCTTAACAAATCAGACCATGTTTGCCCAAATAACTGATCGCTTAAGCAGCCTTTTCCATATTGGTGTTGCGGATATTCTTTTTCATCCACATCTTGAATGAAATATTCACCATTCCAAAGACGATCCATTGTATTCTTCGAACCGGCTGTATATATTCTTTTATAGTATTCAGCGGCTTCACGGTCGTTCATTATAAGTGCCATTTGTTCTCCTGCACGCAATGCTGCAAGATATAGGCCTCCAACATAAGTATTTGCGCCATGAAAAGATATATCATATGTGTTTGGTTGTTTTTTTACAATCAGTCCGTCTTCATTACCATCTTCATTGATAATGTATTGGAGTGATTTTTTTATTTTATCCCAATTTCTTGATAAGAAGAAATAGTCTTTCGTCATAAGATGCTCGCGGTACATACGTAATATCACACTTGCATGTCCATCTATAAGAACTCCATGTTCACCATTCCGAGACAATATAGACCCATCTGGTTGAAGAGAAACGCTATAGTCTGTTTTTTCCCTTAGATTTCTTTCCAACTCAGGAAACAATGCTCCCATTGCCTGCGCATATCCCCATACATGAGTACAAGTACCTTCACAAGATCCAACACCTTCCCATGCCCAAAATTTGTCTGTTGCCCACCATTGACAAGTTTCGGATGCAAGAATAGATATAGGCATCATAATTCTTTGTGTTAGCCAATAAGGGAGTGTATTCTGATTATAATATGTGTCATGAAACGTGAATGTTTCTCTTTCAAGTTTATTATAGTTTTTGTATAGTTGACCAACAACATCTAATGATGAATTGTACCAGTTAGCGTACATATTGCCAATAGCCGGAGAATTAGGAGGTAATGGACGATTCCATTCCGACCCTTTATAGCTCAATGGCCTGTTTGGGAAATACCAAGATAATACGAATGTTATTTCTTTTTCTTCTCCGGGTTTTAAATCTACGGAACTAGTTAATCCACCGTTCAGCTTACTTCCTAAATAAGATTCGGCATATTCCACATCACTTTTTGATGTATCGGCTGTACCTCGTGCATTGGAATCAAAGACTGTTAAAGCCAGATTGCCGAAGTAAGCATGTCTATCATCAATTTTTATGCGAGGAGTTTCTATGGGTTCATTTGCAAACTCGATGTTATCTACGCTAATATGTCCCCAATCAGCAGTGGCATCATCTACAATTTCAAAATAAGCTTTCTTACCTCTCCATTTCGAAACATCCCAGTTGCGAGGAAGAAAGTCTTCACTATTGTTTCCTGTTGCCGTTAGCACAGTAATACCGTCAATTATTAAGTTTATACAGGTTTTACCTGGATGTGATCCCCCTGCAATATTGAAAGAAATATATTTATCGGATATAGTAAAAGATTTTGATGTTAGTTTTCCGGTAGGCTTGTCTCTGTTGGTATAAGAGTTTGCCAATGCACTACCATAATCTCCTCCAAATTTATTTTGATTTCCCAATTCACCAGAAGCAGGTCTATCTCCAAAAGCAGTACCTTCAACCGTCCAATTTCGATAATTTCCAGATTCAAAATTTTCAAAAACCTTAACCTTGCGGGTTCTAGATTTTTTTTCTTCAGTTTTTACTGTTGGATCCATTTCCATATATACCGAAGTCAACCCACCGTTTTTTACCACCCTATTTTGAAGCATTCCTCCTGTCCTATCTTTAAGGTCTATACAAACTAAATTCTGCATCCAGCCTGACAGTTCGACCTTTAGACTATTTCCTGATACATTCTTTATCTTATATTTCAATATTGTTGCCGGAGTAGCAGATTCTTTTGCATTGAGTGGAATAAAGGGAGTAAAAACAGTAGAGCTTATTTGTACCGGTAAATCATTCTGCTTAGAAGCATAATTGATAAATGCTATTGGATATTCGCCGATGAAAGAAATATCATCAAAGTCTTTTTTGCTTAATTCCTTTGTTGTCTTCTTCTTGCCGTCATCTACTGTTATTTTGAATCCCTGATCAATATAACTCATCGGTTCGAAGGTTTGATAACACACTTTCCATGGGCCTAAAGGGGTATCAAAATTAAGTAGCCAATCTATTCCGTAGCCTGTATTATATGCATTATTAGCAATCCACCAATTTGCTAAAGTGCCGTCGCCACGAACATACAATTGCCCGGCCATGATACCCCCACAAGGCATTCCAATGGTAAAAAGTTCATCACCTTTATATATTTTCCTTTCTCCCCTACTGTCTTTATCTCCTACAAAGGCTTTTATATCTCCCTTATTTAACGAGACTTTGTGGTCGGGAGATAATTGAGCTTGTAATGTTATAGAAAACAAAAACAGTAATGTCGTTATAATAGAATAATATTGTTTCATTTTATAGTTAGTATTTAGAGTGATTCTTTAATTTCTGATTCCATTTTATTTATAAATAGGTCCGTAAGCATGGCAAGCTCTGTAGTCTGAACCTTCTATATCTGATCCAAATGAAGCCCATGCACTCGGACGGAAAATCTTATCTTCATTCACATTGTGCATATTCACAGGAATACGAAGTGTTGCAGCCAAAGCAATAAGATCTGCCCCAATATGTCCATAACTAATAGCTCCATGATTAGCCCCCCAGTTGTTCATCACTGTATACACATCTTTGAAACGACCTTCGCCTGTGGTTCGAGGTACAAAGAATGTACTTGGCCAAGTTTTGTCGGTACGCTGATCAATTATATTGAATGCCTTTTCAGGAAAACGGGCTGTCCATCCCTCTGCTATCTGAAGTACCGGCCCTAGACCTTTAACCAGATTTAAGCGAGACATAGTTACAGGCATATTTTCTCGTGTCAGAAATTTGGAAGAATATCCTCCTCCTCTAAAGTATTCTAAAGAAGACGGTCCCCAACTTGTATTTTTCAGGCACTTTTCTATTTCCTCATTTGTAATTTCCCAGAATGGCTTCATTACATGCTTTCCATCTCTCATTTGTTCTCCAGTACCATCTAATGTTGATGACCCTGAATTAATTAGATGAATGGCGCCATCTTTTAAAAGCCCCTCAGGCTTCCATCCTGTAATTCTTTCAATCGATCCTGGACTCCAATAAGTTCTTACATCAGAGAAGATTTGTGCTGTATTAGTCAGATATTTTCCCAACAACATAGATATACCGTTCAAATAATCGTTCTCTGTTGCAAATGCTGCAGGTTCACGCGTTCCGTTCCAGTCAAAAGAAGAATTGAGTAATGCTTCCGAGAAGTCTCCATTCGGCATAAAGTCAGTCCATTGACGTTGTCCTTGGAAACCTCCTGAAATAGCATTATGCCCCATAGCTTCTTCCTCAAATCCCATGTTTTTCAATTTATCGTTACCATACATTAGATCACGCATAATAAGAGTCATCTTAACTACAAACTCCCAATCTTTATCTTTTTGCTCACGTGTCCGTTTCAGATGATCAGGATTATGGTCATCTAGTTCATTTGGTTTACAGTATTTGATTGTCCATTCAAGGGCTTTCTTATATTCTTCTTTGTCATATATTTCTTGTTGTACTCTTCGAAGTATTTCTGAGCAGTCTACATATTCTGTGCGCATACCAAAATATTCTTGTAACAAATCAGGGTTGACCATAGACCCTGCAATTCCCATAGAGACAGTACCTATTGCCAAATAAGATTTGCCTCGCATCATCGCCACAGTCAATCCAGCCTTTGCAAAACGAAGAAGTTTCTCTTGTACATCTGCAGGGATTGTAGTATCACCTATGTCTTGTATATCGCGCCCATAGATACCAAAAGTGGGCAGACCCTTTTGATTATGTGCTGCCAATGCCGCAGCCAGATATACAGCTCCCGGACGTTGTGTGCCGTTGAACCCCCAAATGGCTTTTGGTATCAATGGATTCATATCTATAGTTTCAGAGCCATAACACCAGCACGGAGTTACCGACAGAGATAAACCTACATTTTCTTTTTCAAACTTTTCGGCACAATTGGCAGCTTCTTTTACTCCACCAATACAAGTGTCGGCAATCACACATTGCACAGCACTACCATCAGGATATTTAAGATTCTCACTATAAAACTTAGCAACATTTCTAGCCATAGTCATAGTTGTATCCTCCAACGACTCTCGTATGCCTCTACGACGACCATCAATGATAGGGCGAATACCTATTTTGGGGTAATTTGTTTTTTTCATGATTTATTAATTTTATAATTATATTGATTTGTTAAGGAAATATTGACTTTATTTTATCTATCGAAACTCCAAAAATTTTCTCAGTAATAGTCGTCAGATCTTTTTCTTCTCCTACAAAGTGATATACGTTGTGATGGTGAACTAACGATTCTCCAGGCTTGAGAAAAGCAGCAGGTGATGCGCTTTCTATTTCGTAGAAAGGTCCCATAATACTTCCATCTTCTAACGGACCATCGTTATATGCGTTCATGGCATCTCCTAGCAATGGATCCTTCTTTGGATTCCATTCCTGATTGAGATATATTCCTTCTTTATTTACATCAAAAGTAGTAACGGTTAAAAGTTTAGTATCAGGATCATAATTCCCGGCTACAGCCTTTGTTCGGAAAGCGTTCATTCCAAGTTTATTTCTGTTTTTTCCATCTGTTTTAAGGTAAAGAACCCCATTCTCTATTTTTAATCTATCGGCAGGAATTTCCCCAAAATAGTCAGTAGTAGCTATCTTCCCTAGCTTCTGGATATCACCTTCGTTATATGGAACAATTGTCAAAGAATTGGGAGCCGGATTATACATATCAAGCATCCAGATACAAATAGTACCAGTACGAGGAGTCCATTCGAAGTTATCCAGATTAGTAAGACTATTTTCTGTGAGATAACCTACAGATTTTACTCCCAAATTTACTGTTATACCTAATAAAGAAGCGATATGATCGGGCTCTACAATTTTAACCATCCTATTGACATCTACATTAAAGTTTGTACCTACATAATTGGTCAATTTCATATTTTTCTTCATTCTTACTTCCTTACTTGAAGAAGATACAATATCCCAAGACTCGGTATCGAAAGGGGCGGGTGTATGCCAATTAGCATACACCTGCTCAACCTCTGGCTTGAAGTATATTGAGTATTTACCACCCTCCGGACCGAGCCATAAACGGTTTTCACCACCATAACCGTTCATGTGCTCGTTAATTTCGTCCGAATCTAAGGCCTCATACTTCAGATATCCCAGACTAGTTCCACTAAATCCATCGACTGTTGACGTGAACACTTTAGCCTGATATCCGGGAGAGACTAATACCTGAGATTTTTCATCTTCACTCTTTAATACCACAATCTTGTCTTTCCCTGCTAAATAGTTCACATCGTAACCAAATGTCCCTTTCTTATATATTTCCATAGTTTCTTCTTTTTTATGCTTCCCTCCACAAGCCAGTAAAGCAATACAGGATAAGCCGAAAATTAAACGATTAACTGACAAATGATTAAAAGTCATACTTAATAAGTTTAAATAGATTTTGATTCAAATGCTGTTTCTGTACCTGAAACATTACACTTCTGAATATCTATGCTACCATAGTATACGGTCACTATTGGTTTCCCGTTCTCCAGTTTAACAGTGCCAAACCCTGTATCTGTAGATAAGAAAGATGAGAAACTGTCTCCTATTTTAGAATCTACATATAATGTTTTATCTACTGCATCGTAACGAACGCCGGTAAGAGCCTGTATCAAACTATAGCTTGCCAATGCTCTTGCATACCATGCTCCACATTCATATTCATTGTAAGGATTACGTACTTTTCCATTGTAACGATCACGGCATATTCTTACTATTTCAAGACCTTTTTCCACTTCACCTTCAAATATAAGATGAGATGCTACCTGATATTCGATACCAGTCCATACTTCGTCGCTGTATACAAAAGGTATGCTGAGTTTGCCTCCTTTAGGCCATGTACAAAGCAACAATCCACCTTCTTTACCCAATGCAAATGTTGGTCTCTGAGGGTTAGCATGATCACTAAGGTCTTTTTTCAAATTGTATTTATGAATAGAAACCAAATGGCTTTTGATCTTATCTTTACTGATAGGCTCTTCCATTCCGGCGGCCAAAGCCATCCAACTGCCTAATATACCATCCGACAAACAACCTTTTCCATATTGATATTTCGGACCTTCTTTCTCTAACAGAGCTTGAGCTTCTGCTGAATAATCACTATTCCAATTAGTCTTTGACAACTCTACAGGGTCAGGCGATTTTAAATCTTTCCAACGAATATCTTGAATAAAGTAC
This sequence comes from Bacteroidota bacterium, assembly GCA_023437305.1. GTDB lineage: Bacteria > Bacteroidota > Bacteroidia > Bacteroidales > Dysgonomonadaceae > Dysgonomonas. The sequence goes on along the minus strand of JAEZGN010000019.1, from coordinate 23,298 downwards.
TCACCATCATATAGTTTTGTTTCCATGTAGTTTACACTTTTAGCCAAAAGATCTTCGTATTCGGCAACATTTTCATTCAAAGCTTTACCCATAAGAACAATACTCTGCAAAGCACTTGTATAGAAACTCGTACACATTCCGTCGGGTCCCCAAAATTCAATATCATAGGTATTATGATGAGGTTCTTCCAATGCTCCTGTTCTTCGTGGATCCCAAACATTTATACAATAGTCGATACTTTGTTTTACTTGTGGATACATCATTCTTAGCCATTGAGTATTACCACTTATTCGCCAGTCACGATACATCTTAATTATGCCTCCTAACTGACCATCAGATGCAGAGTGAAAGTCATGCTTAACCGGACGGATCGGGATATTGGTACGGAACATTTGATGTCCTTTTTTATCCTGACTAACAAAAAACTCAGTTTCACGCAATGTTCTCTCTAGTGCCGGGAACAAATGAGGTATTGCTTGTGCATAATTCCAAACGTGAGTACACGAACCATGACAAGAGCCCCATGTATCGCCACATCCTTCATAATTCCAAAGGCGTCCATCATGTTGTCGCATAACCGTTGGTGATTTCAATATAGACAGATTGGCACTGACTGCTTCTACGACCTCTGATGGTAATGTAGTATCATAGAAAGCATTTGTAAACAACTCTGTTTTAGCCTTTAAATCATTGTAGTTTCCAGACCAATAAGAAGCTAATTCGTTGATATTTTTAAATCGGGCACTATACCATGGCTCATAATACTTAGTTGAAGATCCATCCCCATATACTATAGGGCATGCCACACCCTTATCTGTATCTGTAACAGCATCATTTCCTATATTGATATTCGACTTCGGTACATACCATGCCATATAAAGACGAATTGTTTTTGTTTCTCCCGGCTTAACCTTGAAAGGTAGGTATAGAGAGCCTCCCGGTGCATTGTTTTCTACCGGATCATTCATTAATATAGCTCCTTCAGCGACAGCATTCCATGCCATTGTTAACGGATCCCACCATCCTCCACGGAACCAACAATGATTGACCTTTGTATTGTCATCATCTGTAAAGATTGCAAATTCACCTTGTTGATATTCTTCATCTTTAGGAGCTTCTTGTGTAAGAACAAATCCATTTTTTATAGGTTTTACATTATTAGGAGCTTTATTTGTTCTTTTCATAAAATTGACTGAATTATATGAAAATATAGCCTCTACTTCTTGTGAAGAATTGTTTGCAAATGTGTATTCAAAAGCCCCTACAGGTAAACTAGAGTTGTCGTTATCTGTTGGAATAAATGGGCTCCATGCTTTAATTTGCACATTTAGAGGAACATCTTTATCTGATAAATCTATAGTAGCAAAAGGAAATCTGGATTTAAATTTCACATCCTCGAAGCGAGGTAATCCCCACGATTTTAATGGCCCTCCTAATGCAGATTCCCTATCCCCAAATTTTTTCCTATCAGGAACAGGTCCTTCCAGAACTTTCGAGCCGTTTTCTATTCCTTTTACATGGATTGCTGCAAACATATTCGGCTCATTGAATAAATCAGGCTGATGCCTTACCGACATATTTGATATAGCACCTGTGCCTTCGATACAAAACATACCACCTCCTATCCCGCCAATGGGAAAGGCTACTCTATTAAGGTATTCTCCTTCATACGACGTATCATAACTCTCTTTTTGTCCCGAGTCAGGAGCCTTACTTTCTTGGCAGGCTGAGAGTATAACAACCGTCACCAACACTGTTAGAATTGGTAATACTAGCTTTTTCATATAAAAAATTTATTTAATGATATTAGATTTAATAAGTCGTTTTTTAAGTTTATAATTTCACCATCGTGGAATTTCGAGATCATCCTTAGCCGGTAAAGGTGGAAATTTAGCGTGAGGTTCGGTCTGGTACCAGAATACAGTTGAAGATATATCAGATTTTTGATTATTATATCGTCCATCATGTCGCCAGCCGAGATCCTGGATGTCTACACGTAAGTCTTTATCGAAGCGTATAGGATCAAGTATATGCCATCTATATAACCCAAAAGCAGTTACAGCCTGATACAATCCATCAGGTCGTATTACCTGATGCATACCTGCGTATGGAGTAGTAAATTCTTGATACTGGCGAGTTTTTTTATTCTCAAAATTATATGAGCCGCAAAAATAATCTTCTGTTCCGGTTCCGCATATAGTAGGGTATTGTTTGTCTCCATCCATATAAAATTTGATTTCACCCTCACCCCACCAGCAATTATCATTCACGCGCCACGCCATATAGGTACCTACAAATTGTCCTTTCCCTTTTACTCCATCAATTAAGGTATGTAATGAACCTTGTGTAGGATTGGATCTGCGGAATTGTACGTGGAAGTAAGCTTCATCTTCAGGTACATTTGTCAGCGTATAATTGATTTGATAATACAACCGCATTTCTTCTGCACTATTTATATTTTCGATAGTAATACGTGCTTTTTTTCTGAAAGGCATTTTCCAATAACAATTAAATGAACTTCCCGGATTTACACATATTGCTAAAGATGACAATTGAGCATATTCATTGTATGCACTAGCAAAAAAATCACCAACAGGACATTCTACCGATGGTTCTTTTTCATCATCCCAATACATACGAATGATTGTAAACCTCCAATTTCCGGTCGGCGTCATCCATATTTGTTGTATAGCTCCCGGCCCGTCAATTTCAGCTATTGTTATCGTCTCTCCGGGCTTCACAATAATGAAAGGATTAACTTTCCAACCTTTACCTAATCCTCTGGCAGCATACCAAGCATTAGCTTTGTTACGAATATCCTTATCTGCTACAGGATCGGCCATTCCTCCTTTACCTTTCTCACCTGTGTAATTTTCAGGACTGATAGATCTGGTTTTTGCATCCGATAATCTGGATAAATTACCCATGTTCATATTCAATCCGTCGAATGGATAATTTTTTTGAGCATTTACACTTATAACTGATGTTATGAGCAGCATCAACAAAACAATTTTAGGTGTTTTCATAATAGTATCTGTATTTATGATTAGTGGTCTGACTTATAATTTAGTTTGTACAAATCACATCTTATATCCTTTTACTCCATAGAACAGAATAAATACAAAACAAAACAAAGGAATAAGGAATCCTATAGCCATATTTTGTTCTCCTATATATCCCATAATCATTGGAGAAAAAGCACCTCCAGCAACTGCCATAGTCAGAAACGAAGCAGCTCTTTTTGTATGCTCTCCCATATTGGCAAGGCCAAGCGCATAGATTGTAGGGAACATGATAGACATAAAGAAAAAGCTTATGTATAAAGCATAAAGAGATATCTTTCCGAGACCTAATACTACCAAGATCATGGCAATGGTACAAACCAAAGCGTATATAGACAATATTTTATTCGGCTTGAATTTTCCCATAAAAAAGCTGCCCGACAAACGACCAATCATAAATAAAAGCATACCTCCGAAAGCAAGAAACTGAGAAGCCTTTACTGGCGATATACCGGGATCTAGTTCTGTAACGTAGTTAATAAAAAAGCCAAAAATACCCGATTGTGCAGCCATATATAGTATTTGTGCAGCTACTGCTAAAACAAAATGTTTGTGAGCCCACAGAGATTTTGGTGTAGAATTTGAAGAGGTGACGGTTTCCTCATTCGTTTCTTTTATATCTGGCAATTTGATGAAAAAGAAAAAAACTGTGATTATCAATATACAAACACCAATAAGGATGTAAGGTTTTGTCAAGGCCATAGTATCATCGGCAGATGCTCCCAATATTAACTGTCCTCCAATAAATGGGCCTAATACCCATCCAAGACCATTTAAAGATTGGGATAGATTTAATCGCTGTGCGCCACTTTCTTTCGGACCTAAAACAGTAGAGTATGGATTTGCCGCTGTCTCAAGAAAACACAAACCACAGGCTACAACGAATAATGCAATCAAAAATGGGTTTGCAGAATGAAGATATGCTGCCGGAATAAAACTAAAAGAACCTAATGCATATAATAATAACCCAAAGATTATACCTTTTTGATATCCATATTTTTTCATAAATATACCAGCCGGAACACTCATCAATCCGTATGCGATATATGTAGAAAATTGTACCAAACCCGATTGTGCCTTACTCATTGTGAATGCCACCTGAAAGTGTTTATTCAAAACATCTAACAAGCCATGAGCTAACCCCCACATTAAAAACAAACTACTAACGAGAATAAAAGGTATAAGATAACTTTTGCCCGAAGGAGAAGAAAAAATAGACTTCATAATTCTTTAGGTTAAACGATTAACTATTCTCAAAAAAATAGGGCTTAGGAATGTAAAGTAGCCGGTAATTTTATCTTTTGTACTTCTTTCTGACCACTATTCTTATTTTTCATTTCATTAATTAAGATATCAACAGCTTTTTTCCCTATTTCAGCAATTGGCTGCAAAACATAAGGAATAGGAATAGACATTAATTCAAAGGCTTCATTTTTATCAAAACATACAACTTTCACATCTTTAGATATATCTATTCCTCTTTTCATAAGACTCTTAATACCTAACATTGAGATTGTATTTGTAGAGAAATATATTCCGTCTACATTTCCTTCAGCTTCATAAAGTTCCTCAATAGCTTGATCAATATCTTCATTTATATTTGAATATCGTATTTCTTTGATACATATTCTATCTGACATTCCGGAATATGTCAAAGCATCTATATATCCACTTTTACGCTCCAAGATATGAGGCAAGTTATTCTTATAAGTAATTAATGCTATTTTTTTACATTTTTCTTCTATCAATAATTTAGTAGCATCAAATGATGCTTTATAGTTATCTATTACAACTGAATTAGTTTCGATAAAAGGAAATGATCGATCTACAAGAACCAAAGATACATTGTCATCAACTAGCTTTTGAATGTGTTTCTCACTATTTTCAGCAGGGACAATAATAAAACCATCAACCTGTCTGTTTCTGAATACGTCAATAATTGTATCCATCTTATCTACACTTTCGTTTGTGTTTGTGATGAGTACACAATATCCATATTTTTCAGCTTCTTCCTGAATATGAAATGCTAATGAACTAAAAAACAAGTTAGAAATATCGGCTACAATTAGCCCTATTGTTTGAGAACTACCAACTCTTAAGCTCCTGGCAATACTATTAGGTTGATAATTCATTTCGCGCGCAGTTTGCTTTATCTTCTGGGCTAGTTCATTACTAACTCTACCCTCCTTGTGTTTTCCACTTAGAACTAAAGAAACAGTGGCGTTAGAGACTCCCAGTTTTTCAGCTATGTTTTTTATTGAAGTTCGCTTCATAAATAAGAATTAAGATAATTAGCTTTTATACATATATGAGATTACTTTTTGTGGTGGTGGGAATCTGAACTCAGTATATGTTATGCGCAAATATAAAGCTAAAACGATTAACTTCAAAATAAATATCGATCAAATAATGTTAAATATTCTAAACAAATGAACTTTTTCAGTCCAGCACACAAACACAACCAATGAGAATTTCTATTTCACTTAATCAATAACATATCTTTAATCTATAAAAAAGAGCTATAAGATAATTATCCTATAACTCTTTGAAAAAAATGAGTATTAACTAATTATTGTTGAGCATATTCAGATTCCCAGTCTACATCATCATCACCCTTCGTACCATCGAGTTTAATAACAAAACTTTTAGCAGGAAAGAATGGCGTTATATGCAAATCTAAATAAATCCGGTCTTTTTGCTTAGGATCTCGTTCAAATCTATTTATTTTAAATTTCTCTATCAATCGATCTGCTCCTTGTATGCCATCTAAAAATTTAATAATTTGCATCCGCAGATCTTTTTCGGTTTTAGAACTCCAATTCTCAAAAGCTCTTCTATTGAGAAAATCAATAAGAACTTTCGTTATATAATCAAAAACTCGGACAACAGAATAAGTTTGCAAACCAAGGTTATCTCCATTAAACAATGTTTTGGCTGAAAATGCCATTACTTTTCCATATTCATTCACCATTGGGATAAGTCCTACTTTATCCAATTGCGATATCTCACTTTTTTTAAGAGGAAATACTACGCCGTCTACTTCATTTATTCCACCATGCTTTTTACCGGCTGTTACCTGCGACATCAATGTATAATAAACCTTTCCGGCCAATGCTGCTGCCGGCGAGATATGCAAGTCTTCTGTTTCTCCAAGGCTCGCATATTTTTGTCTACCGATGAGCCAGTTACAAGTCATACATGTATTAGCCTTAAATGTATCTCCTCCTGTATGATTTGCAGAAAAGAACATATCAATTACATCATCTGGCTTTTCAAGGTCTGCAAAATCTGTGAATAGCATAACTTTATTTTCGTATGCTATTTTAGACCATTTTTCAATTACTTTATTTGAACCAAGATAGCCAGGTAACACTAATATTGAATAATTTTCTCTCAAATCAAGACGATCATAATGTTGTTTTAGTTCGCTATTAACAAAATCAATGAATCTTGAATTATCTAAATCTGTTATTTGTTCCGGCGTGGCATTGAGTATAGATATATTCTTCAATTTATCTGATTCTGTATTCTTATAGAAAAGCATAACAGAACGATAAGAGCGCTCTAATTCCTTCACCGTTTCAATAGCTTTAAACAAATTTTTATCTAAAAGTTCTGAAACAAAAGCTTCTTTTTGTTTGCTTTTATCCAGCATCTCTGTAGTATCTTTTGTTTCAGATAAGAGATCAATCCACATTCCCAATCGATTTTTAAGCTCTTTCCTCTCAGCTCTCTTAGATTCATCTGTCAAAAATATTTTCTTGCGAGCTTTTCTTTCCGGATTGAGATTTTGCACCCCATCAATTGATGACTCTAAAAATGTGAATCCACCAAATTTAGCTAACTTATTAATAGCCTCCAGTAAAGCACTCTCTTGTATCCTTTTGTCCTTTACAGCCTCTCTTACAGCTTGTTCCTGCACTGTGGCTTGCAACATTTTTTCTTCCTTTGACATAATTATTTTTAACATTATATATTTCTAAATATTACTCATTCACCGGAGCACTATCGTAAGATTCCAACTCGATCATCAAACCTCTCAAAGCTTCGATAAACGCAGCTTTTGTCTCCGCATTTTGAAGCACCTTCTGTAAGATTTTATTTGAACGTAATTGTTTTATCGTTTTATTATAAAATTCTTTCTGGCTACCGAGTTCATTGAGATAGGGACTATTTTGCATCATATTTTTAGCTAAAAAATCTGCAACAGTCTTAAACTTAAAGTTTTCTACAATCTCTTGCCCATCTTCATTTTCAAACTCTATATCAATATTTGGTTTGAAATGCTCAAAAACATCTTCAATAGTATCAAGTCCTTCTGCTAGTTCGGGATTGATAGGATCTTCATTTGTTAATTTTTCGACTAAGAGAGTACGGTTAAAAGGGATATCGGCAATCGCTTCCGAAGCATCAATTTTAACTTCATTACCCCCTACTCCATATTCAAACATTGCCATAATTATTCGTTTTTTTGTTTATAATAGTATATTAATTACTCTTTATTGTATATGGAAGCTCCTTACTTGTCTTCCAGATATTTTCGAATTCGTTATTTCCGACCTTAATTGATCGAGGAGATATAACTAACGTCGTTATCAATCCGTTCTTTATATTTATACTCTTTTTATAATGGATGCAATACGCTTCAGAAAAAGCTATATTTAGCAAAGCACCTTCATCTATCTTCGATTTGTAAGAGTAAAATATTATTTCCCCATTTTGGGTCACACCTTCTTTTTGTATCCAATCGTTGATTTCATTACTCAAAGCATCAGAAAAGACTAAAGTCATTATGCCGCCTCTCGGACGTCCATCGAGTTTTCCTCTAGCATTAATTGGCTGATCAAAATTTAATTCAAACTCTTCTAAAGTATATTCCAGACCTTTAAATTTAAACTTTACTACAACTCCATACTCTATTGGAGAATTATTATCCGCACATTCTGACTTATCATCTTTATTTGCATTCGGAGTAAATACTTGATCGGATAAAGTCTGATTATTTGATGTGTCAGGGTTTTCCCGATAAAAGATCTTTGATATTCTTTTTAGAAAATTCATACTTTAGAAAACTCAAAATAAGTATTGCCAATCCTTATACAGTCTGACCAAATTACTAATTCTATAATTGTTTGAATCGCTCTATCGAGCTTGTAATGCATATGGATACTCATACATTTAGCATTTGTGAAGTATGTTTGTTCTAAGGTACTGCTCCCTGCATCTATGATTGATATTTCTCCGTTGAAGCGTTTTATATGATCAAACATCCAAGTCATTAAGGTATCTGCTGGCATATTTACCAATGATAGTTTTATCTCTCCACCCATTATTTCAGAACAAGGCTCTCCAACATTATTAATTTTTCTCTTGAAGTTGTATTCACAGCCTATAATCTCAAACCTATGCTGAGATAATCCCATTATATTTTCTTTCTGTGGAATCTGTAGTTTTATATAAGCCTTGTAATGATCATGATTCATGATATAAGTATTGTATAAGTTGTGTTGTCCTAATCTAAAAGAAGATGTTTTGTCTTAAACATAAACAAAGAGAAAATGTTGTTTGACATTTCCCCTTTGCGTTTCTATTTTAGACGAATATTACATTTCCGGCCAATTTTGAGTAAAACTGGCATCTCCCATTTTCAACGTTTGAGCAGATACTACAAAACGAATACTCATCGGCAAATCTCCTACGATATTTATTGCTTCTTTAAAATCAATAATATATCCGTTTTCCCAGCTTAATTCTTTCATTTTAGAATCTTCATCATCTTTCTTGAAAGTAATAGTTCCTTTGTGTGGCTTGAACTGCATAGCCATCTTCTCTATTATGGAAATATCATCTGTAGATTCTACTTCAATTTCGATTTTGCCTCCATAAAGATTAGAAGATGGACGGCCTTTCGAGTCAACTTCTCTTTCGACAGAGTAATTACATTTGATTACATCAAATTCTTTGCCTTCAAAATTTAAACTTGCTCTAAATGACATGTTCTTTCTTTTTAATTGTTAATAATTGTGTTAAGGGTTTCGTTTATCGAGGCCATTTTTGCTCAATTTCGACATTCTCCATTTTGATTTTTTCTGCCGAAACAACAAAACAAAGAGACATCGGCTCACGTCCAATTACATCTAACGATTCGGAGTATTTGACTATGTAACCGTTTTCCCAACTCAATTCCTTCATTTTAGCCTCTTCATGTCCTTTATTAAAGGTAATAGTACCCGAATTTGGCTTGAATTGATTCACCATTTGGGCAAAAACCGTTGTGTCTTCAGTAGACTCTATTTCTAATACTATGCTACCACCATATACATTAGATGATGGGCGACCTTTCAAATCTACATCACGATGGAATGAGTAACTGCACTGAATAACATCGTATTCTTTGCCTTCAAATTTCAAATTTGCTTTAAAAGCCATAATTGATAAGTTTAATTAATAAATTGTGTAAGTTCTAAAATAATCAAGAGTGATTAAGTTAAAGTTTGCGATCCGTTTAAATGAATTAGTTTGTGTTATCTAATTTATAATGTTTATGCATGTGTTAATATTCTGTCTCTCCAGAATTTGTTCTAATTGCAATTTTAAATATTATTTTTTAATCTGACTACTTTTTTACTGTTTAAGTTTATAATTTATATAATTTTTACGTTTACGTTCGCATAGTTTGAAAGTATAATATATGAAAGGTGTATTTTTCATTATTTCTTATATCTTTGTACAAGATACACAATTTTTACAAACACATTCCAAATAATACCATTATTACAAATGGACTTCTTAAATTTAAATGATTCGGTAAAAACTGCAATCAGAATATCTCAAGCTATTGCAAGAGAGTACGGAAACGAATATTACTCACCTGCACACTTACTAAAAGGTCTTTTGCATAAAGAAGTAGGACTTCAAGGATTAATATCTCATCTGGAGAAGGAAGTTGCCTATTTTGAAGAATGGGCCGATGTAAGAATAGATGATTATCCCAAAATAGGATCTCCAAAAGATATTGTTGGCGATGAAAATATACCAAGAGTTTTTGAAGAAGCAGATAATGTACGCATAAAACTTGGGCTACTGGAAATCAATCCCCTATGCGTACTGACAGCTCTAGCTAAACCAGGTATTGGGTTTACATCTGATCAGTTAAAATCATTTCCGATAAGAGAAAGTGATATACTCGATTTATATATAGATGCAGGTAATATTGCACACAGTATTGCTCATGAATTATATGATTCCCAAGCAGATGTATCAACAGCAGCATTACACAAATATTGCATTGATAAAATGGCGCAATCACTAGATCTGAAAACTAATGATATTATAAATCGCGAGGGTGAAATAAGAATGATGATGGAAATATTAGGTAGAAGAAGTAAACCTAATGTTATGATTATTGGCGATTCGGGTGTAGGAAAAACAGCACTGGTGGATGGGCTTATCCGTCGAATTGTAGACAGAGATGTGCCTTCTTATCTTGATGGCACTACTATATACGAGCTGGATACAGGCAATCTTATTGCCGGAGCCACCTATAAGGGAGAAATAGAAGACAGGCTGAAGAGTATCATAAAAGAGATAAGAACTATTGATAAAGCTATCTTATTTATTGATGAAGTGCATGTTTTACTAGACCCGAAACAAGGAAATACAGGTGCTGCTAATATATTGAAACCTGAAATGTCGAGAGGAGATCTCACTCTAATAGGAATCACAACAAACGATGATTACCGAAAATTCATAGAGCCGGACCATGCATTTAATCGTAGATTTGAAGTACTTAAAATAGAAGAGCCGGATATCAAATCGGCAGAAAGTATGTTAGAGTTTGTTATCGATAAGTATGCAAGTTACCATAACCTGAAAGTATCAAAAAATGCCGTGGGTGAATGTGTAAGATTAGCAAAACGATATACAAAAGATAGAAAGCTGCCCGACTCGGCAATCGACTTACTGGATAGAACTATGTCGGCAGCTAAAATGATTAATGAAACAGCAAACAAAGATATCCTCTATTTTACAAAAGAGATAGATAAAATAGAAGATGACAAAGAAAGTACTAAAGAAGAACTGCTGAATAAGCTCAAATTCATATACTTTGGGATGCAAAACCGGTTAAGCCCTATTCTACTGGGTATGCTCACCGACGAATCGGATGTAACAGCTATAAATGACTACAACACAATGCTTGCATATCTTCATAACGCACTCGATACCTTGCAAGAGTTTTGTAAGAATAAGATAGAAGAGATAAGTGCACATGAAGTTACTGCAATTATATCTAATAAAACCGGTATCCCAATTGGTAAGATACAATCGCAAGAGAGAGAAAGATTGCTCACTATGGAAGACATACTCCGGAAAAGAGTTGTGGGGCAAGACAATGCATTAAAATCTTTATCAGATGCTATTCTTGAGTCCCGAAGCGGGCTTAACAAACCCGGACAGCCTATCGGATCTTTTTTCTTCCTTGGGCCCACAGGAACAGGGAAAACCGAATTAGTAAAAGCTCTCGCCGAAGCATTATTCAATGACGAAAAAGCAATGATCCGTTTCGATATGTCTGAGTTTAAAGAAGAACATTCAGCAGCTTTATTATATGGAGCTCCTCCGGGATATGTAGGATATGAAGAAGGAGGTCTTCTGGTAAATAAAATACGTCAACAGCCATACGCCGTAGTATTGTTTGATGAAATAGAAAAAGCACACCAATCTGTTTATGACATTTTTCTTCAAATTATGGATGAGGGAAAGCTCCATGATAGATTGGGTAAAGAGGGTGATTTCTCTAATGCTATCATAATATTCACATCAAACGTCGGCAGCGAATGGCTTGCAGAGCAATTGACTCAAGGAAAACGCCCTACAACAATTCAAATGATGGAAGTAATGGGCCGCTATTTCCGTCCCGAATTTTTAGCTCGTCTTTCAGAAATAGTTCCATTTTCTCCTATTAGCGAAGATATATTACTATCAATATTTAACATACAATTGAAAAGTCTATATTCCCCTTTAGAAAAACAAGGAATAGAACTTATTATTGATGAAGCCGCAAAACGGATGCTTGCGAATAAAGATTTCACCCCCAAGTATGGAGCGCGACAGTTAGCCGGAGTTTTAAGAAATTATTTACGACGTCCGATATCTCGTTATATAATAAATGGTAAGATTGGATATGGCAGCAAAGTTATTATTGAATTAGCCGAGAACAATGAACTTAAATGGACTATAAAAAATTCTGAAAAAATAACAGAAGAGTCTGAAAAAGAAGTAACTTCACAAGTTACTCCTCGTTTATAGTTTATAAAAAGGTATCAAGTCCGAGTTGTGAATTAATAGCTTTATCGTCAGACAAGATGAATACAGAATCTTCGGGCGAGATTTTAAAATCCTTTACAATAAATGCATCTGCTGTAAGAAGGAGATCACATAGCTTATCGAGAATAAAACCTCCTTTGTTGGGGGGCATGAAATAATTCATTTTTTTAGCAGATATGGGACCAATGGTTACTTTAAGATCATCTATTCCATCATCAAACAAATCGCCCAAGACAAAGTTGACCCCCAAACTCGCAATACCAATCTGGGATTTATAACTATCCTGATCAACGTCTTTGTGTAATATTTTGGTAGACGATATTTTGACCGGAACATCGAGGATGATTGAAATAATGTCTTCTACTTCCGAATGCTGGTTTCTAACCTTATGCAGAATAGATAGTATGTATATAAATAGGATAGACTGTCTGGAGTTGAAATATTTCAATATGGGCCAATGCGCTAAGAATATATTTGTAAAATTCTTATTGCTCATTCTCCGATAAAAGCCAAGCTCCCATAAATAAATATCAGTAAGTGCTCTGTCTACTTCAACCTCAAATAACTGAAAAAATTTACGGGCAAAAAATTCTTCTTGTCTATGGTGCTTTATCTCGTCAAGTATATCATCTTTCTGCTTAGATTTACTTTTATTTATTGGTTGATGAAACAGTCCTTCAGGCAGAATATCATATATACTTTCTCTGTTGATGTATATATTTAGGTAGTCACGCAAATCGTGCTCCGAAAACTGAAATTCGATATGCTCAATATCTTTTGCAAAGCCCCTTCTCATAGCTCCCTTACGGATAAGAAGCATCTGATTGGGATCGTATCCGTGCATAATTAAATTGGCAACGATTACTTCCGATTTATAATCAGACTCTATCGAGTTAATATTCATCGAAGAGTCTTCTAGATTTAAGATATTTTCGTACAACATATTTGTATCCTAGTCCAAGATAGTCCACTCAGAACGTTTGTCTGTTTCTGTTTTCTGCACTTTTTCGGCCACAACAATATTTTCTTTGTGCTGTCCAATATATTCGAGACCGCTCAACTTGCTCCACAACAAAGAAAATAGAGCTAAAGAAGATTCTATTTGAACCATTACACTTCTTATATCTTGATGATTATACTTGCATTCCAATAAATCGGAAAGGAGCTCCAAAAATGCACCTGGCTTAATATCCGCCCACTCATAGAAATATTTTAATAGTTCTTCTTTCTTAGCTCGAGCTATAAAGTCAATGGATACATAACATACATGAGCAAAAGAGGAGAATGTATTAACTATTTCTATCGGTTGATAAAAACGCCCTCTATTTTTATAGTTAAAATGGATTTCTGCTATATAAATAAGTATCTTTTCACATAGTAACTTTATACTATATGCTATATCGGACTGGTTATTTTTATCCTGTATTTTCTGAATTATTCTTTGAGATGAAACTTCTATTTCATTAAGGTACTTTCCAAACAATTCATAATATTTCTTTAAATCAGGATGACTACTCATTGTTACGCACGGAGGAATATAGTTTGAATCTACACTATAATGAGGCCCTTGTTTAACAATTCTTCCTACAATAAGATGGTGCATTCCTAATTCATCAGCTGCAATCTGTCCTGTCGGCTTAATAAACAAATCATATGTTTTCCCTGCATCAGGGTTTCGTGGAGGGGTTTCTTCCGGGTTGGGAACTCCTTCCGGCTTACGTTCAAATGGCTGTACAACTAAAATAACATCCCACGATTGATCTTCTTTCTTATTCTGCTCTTCCTCCTCAAGCGCCTGATCAAAATGATGATCAATTCTCAAATAGTCTGAATGATCTATCGGATTTATATCAATACGACAGCCTCCCGGGGTGATAGCATTACATAGCCTCAATTCTATTTCAATATTATTTGTAATCTTTTCCGTCATTTCCAGATCACAAGATGATTTTTCCCCTTTGTATGGAGGTAGTAAACCATAGTTACAATTAGTCAGTCTCATACTAATAGCATCTCGAATCGTATCTGCATAGTAATCTTCTGTTTGTTGCAAGTGAGTTTTTGATATTTTCATACCATCTACCCAGTTTACCATTTTCTTTTTTATAGGATAAAGCATATTTTTTATTCTTTATTGTTGTTAGCTTATAATTATATGTAAGTATAATCCTCCTGGACTCTTTTGGCAACTATGATGAATTTTTCTTGAATCTTATTTTCTACAATTGTTTGATCCGGATCTATATATTTTCTAAAATGAAAAAATGATTGCTTGTAGTAAAAAATCCAGCCGAAGGCTTTACTACCATCGTTTGTCTGTATTGGTGCTGTAGGGAACTTAAGGTTATAGTCATGCAGAAATTTCTGAAACCACATGCCATATGTTATATTGTCGGGGGTTTTAGCTTTTATCTTTGTTGGATTCGTGTCTCCTACATTTTTATATATTTCCACTTCTATTACCATCAATTTATTATAGTCGATGGATTCGAATATAGGTAGGTCTTTATCTGAATATCTCCATATTTTATAAATTTCAGTTGGAATATCCATATACTTATCTAATGTTTGCTTAAATAATGGAGGGAATAGGAATGTCAATGTGCATGTACAAGCCCATAATCCATATTGTAATTCATTAAACATATTGAATACCATCGAAAAAAAAGCGGCACCAATAAATACTATTACAAAACTGAACCCAAATTGCATATAGAATGGCTTTTCCTCCAGTTTAGGAAAGTTGTATTGAGATACTTTCATGTTCAGAACACCTAAAAACAGGTAAAAAATTTGTAAACATATATACCAATATGGCATAAACGCATAATCGATAAAACCTAGCAAGGCTGGTATAGTAATAATTATTGCTGATAATAATATATATGCAATCAAGTGTTTATTGCTTGCTATTTTGTTCTTTTTGGCGATTACAACTGCAATAAAAGCAAGTATAATACCTATCAGTGGAAGTAAGAGATAGGACACAACAAACTTTATTGTATAAGCATTCATATTTTCGTTATTAATAATTAATAAATATTCTGTAATTGAATGTATCAGGAGACCTCTCCTTCAAACAGTTATATACATCCTTTTTTAGATCCTCTTGAGATGATACGTTTGTATAACCGGTATTAGTATGCAAAAATACATCAATTGTACGCATTAAACCTTCTTGAGGTTTAGAGCTAACTTGAACTCCCTTTTTGACCTCAATAGAAGTAACAACTTCTCTGAATCTCGAATAGCAAAAATTAATAATATCTTCGGTTGTATATATCCTGTCTCGACTTGTTAGTATGTATTTATACATATCTAAAACATTTTCGGACTTTGGCGCACCACGTCCGCCTACGGTAGTAGTAAGAGAGAAAACACAATTAGGAGCTATATTCATATCCGAAAAAGGAGTAAATGCTGTTCCTGCACTGATATCATTCACTATATCGGCATGAGTAACCCAATAGTTTGCAAATATTATCTCCTCAGAACCATCTGAGTCTAATATAATATAGCAAGATATATCTCTTGACTCATTAACTTCAGTTACCCTCCGATCCATTATTGTAATCAGATCCTCCAATTGCTTTGTCAATCCACTGAGAAAACCTCGCCCCACAAGAGAGTAGGCTACGCCTTCATCTCTCAACAGATCTATAAGGTTGAGAATATATTCTTTTGCATTTCTTGAGTCGAATCGCTCTACTCCTCCCCTCTTTACAGTATAAGTACAAGCCTTATGATGACTAGACTCACGATATGGAAGCTGTTCATATATACGCCCTTGCGAATCTGTAATTTTATTTACATATAGGAAAGATTCCTTTGCATCTGTATTTAACGGAATTATATTTGTTAGTTTATTTATTTTAAAATATCCTTTATTCAAGTTTTTATTTACAACAGGGAAAGCATTGATTGAAACAAGAATCGCATTTAGTATTTCTTCAGAGAAATTAGGTGGAAAAGATACTTTTAGCCACAGTAAAGGAGTTTGAAACTTTTCTTTAACATTCTCAGAATAGAGTTCTAATAATTCTTGAGGAAAACACTCTAGGTATTCAACCTCATTTCTTAGTTCATCTACGATTGTTATATATTGATGATTATAATATTTTATAATACTATTATCATATATATTCGCTAGATCATATTCTGTAAAAATTGAGTTTTTTTCAACCTGATCTTTTAATGAGTACACTCCTGGCCGGGTTTTTAATGTTTTACCATTATGCTCCCATTTTGTGTATGGTAATAAGCCAATAAATCCTGCTTTGTTTTCGATATTAATGAAATCAAAAAATAATGATAAGTTATTTAACGAATCTATAACAGAGTCTAGCTCTAAACCAATCCAAACATTATGTGTAAATTTTGTTGAAGGTTTAACACTTCTGGCTTGTATTTCTTTATGCTGGGCATTATCATATTTGTATATATTTCTCCCGCAAATAATGGTATTCACACGTCCCTTTATTATAGGGAAATTATCAACCGGATAGAAACTTACATTTCTGACTTTATGATTTATACTGAATGCAGAATTTTCGTAATAAACACCTGTCATTTTGTTCACTGAGCTTTTTCCCTCCAACGGATAAACCTGCAATACCATATGTGCAGGACGAACAGCCATCAATATATCAGGGGTTAACATATTAGCTACTCGTTCCAATATGCGAGCTTCGATTCCACTTTGTTGATTCGAAACCTTATATATCTCACTAGAGAAAGCCTCTATTAATAATTTAACTAATGGATCCAGATTATCTATATTACGAATACCCCAAAAATTTGCGGCATTTTTATACATCCGCCCCTTAATCTCTTCTTTTGTATAAATATTTTTTGCTTCCATGGTAAATTAATCAGAAGATAAAGGGCCTAAATATAAAGTATAGTAATAGCAACATTTGACTTTTGTACTTATAATAGTCAGATCGATATGAACATCAATTTTGTTGCGAATAGATACCCCATTACTAAGTTTACTTTCAACTCTAGCATCCGACAAAAAAACTTTTGTCTCTATATCAGTAACTCTTGGCTCATATTTTTTGATAGCCTCTGTTATATATTTGATATATAGATTTTCCCATCTGGATTTAGAAACAACCTTTTCAAAGTCTAAATCCCATATTTTACACCCAAACTCCAAGTCGAATTTATGTTCTCCCGGAGCTGTAGTCATAATCAATTCAATATGATAATCGATAGATTCCTTTTCAGAACAATTTTCGAGAGCTCGATAGTCGGTCTCAAATATGCGTATAAAATCCATTGGAGTTTTATATAGCCTCATTAGTTTGTGTTGTAGCCTATTACTTAATAGTTTGAGTATACTCGCATATTTATTATGATGCAAGTGTTGCAAATTTAGAAAAAAAATATGTAATTTCGTCTTTTAATTATTAGAAACTATATTAAGGTTTCTTAAGAGCACAAACTTTAGCACACAAAAATACCAGAACAAGTGACATTTAACTAAAAGTCCATTTTTTATAAATTAATTTTTAATTTATAGTTTACATATACACAGGTTTACAAAAGAATATTTCACGGTGTTAGATGTTGTATATATTTTTCTCAATAATACAATTCTATCTATAACTATCAGATTACACAGAAATGAAAGCCAAGAATGACAAAGAAGTTAGAAAGGGAGTAATACAATTTTCTCTCTATTTTGTGGCAACAGTTTTTTTTGCTGTTTGCATATTTTCCATGTTTATGAAAACTTCGTCAGTTGAAGTATCCAAAATAATGGAAAAAACAGATGTCTATGACCAAACACAACAAAAACAGGTTTATTTAACAGAGAAAATAGATTCTATTTTCATTCTTGCCAGACTACTGAGCTCCAATTCTCAGATCAACCACTCCCTTGTATTAATATCTTTAGCCAATCAGAGAAAAAGTGCTGCACAGGTATTGAATGCAATTCCAGAGAAAGATGCAAAGTTATATGAAAAAATTTTGACTGAAATGGATATGTTATTCAGCATAAAAGATTCATTACAGGAAGCTGCTTACGAAGAAGAAAAATATAGGAGAGAATATATACGCTGTATGGATGAAGGGAGAATTGTTTCGAGAAGGAACTCAATTACAGGAAGGAGATAAGTTATGAATAGAACGATGAACAAAAGAGAGCAACTAATGGGGTTTATATACATCCTTATATTCTTTTTAATAGTTAGTATTATTTGCTGCGTATTGATATTTAACTATAATTCAGATTTCAAACGTTTCAATCAAAAGGATTTTGCTATTACCAAGATGGAAAGAATTAAGGATTTTCAAAATAAACAAAACTCTAAATTTATAATAGCAGATTCTCTATTCAATAAAATACAAAAATACAATCCGGGAGTAAAAGCAATTTATGAGGAGAATGAGATTAAGCTGATGCTCAACGATCTCGAAGATGTGTACAATAAAAACTCATGGGATAAACGCTATAAAATATTTTCTCAAATATCGAAACTTTATAGTACATGGTTTACTGAAAAAAGAGAATTATGGAGCAAAAGAGAAAATATTGCAAAATTTAAGAAGGGCATAGAAGATTGCCAAATGGGATTAAATAGACGAGCAAACTAATAGAATAAACAACCTTAATATGAAGAAAATAGAAAATTCGAAACTATATATCATTATCGGTGCAGTATTGATATGTATAGTAGTCGCACTTATAATACGCTATTCTTTTAATCAGCGGACTATTCAGGCATTTATTTCCCATACCGAAATATATACAAATGAGGATATTAGTTATTCTGATAGTACGGTGAGAGCAGTAAAATGGACATGGGAATTCGGTAATGGGGATGTGTCTTTTGGCAGAAAAGGTACTTATCAATATGACAAACCGGGTTTGTATCAAGTGCGTCTTACTGTGGACGAATCTATGCAAAAAGAGTTCTATGTTAATGTAAAAGAATTAATAAAAATAGAACAAGATACTTTAGTTACAATTCAAGCTCCGGAATTTGCACTACAAGGTGAAATGGTCTCTTTTAAAGGAGAAGGAATGGCAAAGGAATGGAATTGGTCTTTTGGTGAAACACGAATGACAGATGCAAGAACCCAGACAGCTATTTACACTTATTCCGAACCGGGAATATATAAAGTAGAGCTCACTACCGATAATACTGCATATCCGGTAATACATACAATAGAAATATTGGAAGACTATGATGGGACTGATCCTGAGTCTGAATTGATACTAATGGGAAACGATATCAGAGAAAAATTGCAAAATATAGCTGACGGAAAGTCATTTAACAACAACTATAACTACATATTATCCAAATATTTATGTAATAATAATCACCATACACAAGTAAATATAAATAATAATAAATTCAACGATTTCTATTCATATTGTCAGGGACTTAAATTGACCGGAAAACAAAATACTACGATCGTAGAAGTAAAAGTGGTAATAACAGGTGATGCTCCGAATCAATGTGTGCAGAAGCTAATCGTAACACAATATTCAACCGAAAATTAGAATTCTATTCTTTATAAAACAACAAACTTTACACAATTATGATTAATAAAAAATATATTCTTTTAGGGCTATTAGCATGCTTTATCATCATCATTTTATCTGCTTGCTCTTCTCCGATCAATAGGTCAACTCGGTTTAAAAAAGTTCCTCGTGAGTATTCCTTAAATTATTGCGGTGAAAGTGTTAGAGCTTTGCAGACTGATTATAATAAAGAAGCTTGGGTTGTTTTTTCGGATAAGGAAGGGAACTATACGTTACAAAATCCGGGAGGAATAGTAAAGTTCAAAAAAACCAAATTTATGGAACCATTCTTTGTAATCAAAGAAAAGGATGGGTATCTATGTTTAGTAAAATATGATCCGCAATTAAATGGTAATAACCTAACAACGACTAAAATAAAGAACCGAGATAAAGCTGAATATTATGGCTGGATGAGTAAATCTGACCTTTTATTATCGAGGCAATCTGTTACCGATATTGCTACAGGGTTTAAGAACAAATCTCTAAGCATTATATCAGATACAATGGCTGTTACTCATGCTAATATCTTTATAAAAAAAGATTCTGTTCAGATGTTCAAGGATGACAAGCTATCTATAGAAGGAGATAAAGTCCCTCTTAACGAACTTATGTATATAGTAAAATATTCTAACGACAGAAAGAAAAAATTGATGTCGCGCCGATCTACAATAAATCCTGATAGTGTAGATAGCGAAATATTAGGATGGTTACCTATCTCTTTAACTTATGATATAGGTCAACGTCTATATGTGGATACAGATCATATTCCCAGTAATCAATTAACATTTAGGACAAAAGGATTAAATCATATGTATCCGACCTTACACAACGAAATGGATTATAGACATACTACATATAAAGAGAATGCGTTACAATATTCACCGGTGTATCAATACAATAAAAGTCATGGGATTGTTTCGTTCAAAACCTCATTACCACTGCCTCTTACAAGACGAAGCTCATACTATGTTTTGAATGTAGATGGCGAAAAAATAAACTTCAGCCAATATAGAGAGTGGAAAAAAGATTTTCGGAAATTAAATATAATATTTGTTCTCGATGGTAAAAGATTAGTTATTGACTCATATAATAAGATACTGAATGTAATACAAAATCTACAGCCCATATTTGAAAAAGAAGAAGATATCTATAAATATAAATTTGGTGCTGTCATGGCTTTTCAAAATCAGAATTCTCCTTTTGTGAGAAAACTGGATTTAACTGATTCTTATTATGATTTAATTAAGTTCTTAAATACAGAAACAGAAAATATACATCGTTACGAACCATTATCTTCGAGAAATACATGGAAGGGATTAGAAACAGCAGCAGATTTAATTTATCCTTTAAATAACGATGAAACTAACATTCTAGTAGTAATTGGTGAAGCCGGAGATACATACAATGAAAATGATCCCAACTCATACACAGAAGAAATGAGTCAGGCACTCATGGATAAAATAACAAATGCGAATGCGCGTGTATTAGGTTTCCAACTATATGGAGAAAAAACAAATGCGGGCAATAATTTTGTATTGCAAATAGCTAGTTTAATAGATAATTATGCATATAAGACATTACAAACAAAAAGAACCAAAATAGTATATCCAGATCAGTTAGTACCTCACAATAAATTTAAGGAGCGGACAAAAAATGTCTATTCTCTAGATTTTCCAACCAATAGTATGACTCAAGGATGGATACTGTTTCCTCAAAAAGATATAGACCAACCGTTAAATAATCTCATCAATTCTGTTGACACCTTAATTGTAGATATAAAAAAGGATAATGAAAGCTTACTTAGCAATCTAGACAAAGCATTCAAAGAGTTAGGTAAATACAGGACCGAGCTTGATTCTCTATGGATAGATTACCACGATGTAAATATATCGGAAAGTAAAAAGAGTATAATAGATGCAAAATATCCAATGTGGCATTTACCGTCTCAGCCTTTGGTTTTTGACAATGTTATGAATGAAAGCCTAGATTATAAATTATTGTTATCAGAAAGTGAATTCAATGATTTACTCAAGTTTCTCCAAAATATAAGTGCACACGAGGTCGATTATATATACGGCGGAAAGAAAAAGAATAGCAAAGATATTTGTAATTGTACTGATGATTATATTGTAGATTCACCTACAATAAATACTGGAGCTGGGCAATTTGTAAATACAAACAAGATTAGAAAATCTTTGTATAATTTATATTTGCAATTATTGAATGAGTGTAAAATCTGTATTCCTGATAAGAATGTTTTAAATAATTATTCTTTAGCAGATGTCCAGTTTAAAATTACAGGATGTCCATCATTTACCCTTCAGTTGAACAGATATCTATTGAATGACATAAAAAATCATAACAAAATATCAGACCAAGAACTACAACAATTGATACTATATTTCAAGGATAAAAAAGAAAGTTTAGAAGACCTTTTAGCAACTAAACAAATCAATAAGTTTAAATCTAATGGCGAAAACTACTATTGGATAGCTCAAGATATGCTACCATGAAGTGAATAATAAAACATAAAGAAATCTTACAATTATAATTAAAGCCTTGCGAGACAAAAAGGATTAGTTAGCCATCTATTTTCTGACTGTCTCGCAAATTAAATATATATCAGGAAGAAATATACGCCTTATTATTTTCCTCTCATGCTCATATCTACAGGTAAAGCCCTGAGACGCTCCCTTATTTTAAAGGGATAACAAATTTTATTTCGATGTACAAAGAAAAGAAAATCTTCTTCAGGCTTAGCTATAGAATCTCCTACTTGAATCAAGTAGCTCAATTGTGATGGACTGCATTCAAAATTTTCAGTACGTTTATCTATACTAAACTTTGTTCCATTTGTTAATGACACATAACTTATACCCGAATATACATCAACTTCTTCCACTACTCCATAAATAGGTTTATATACATTTTCGTAAAGATCAAGCAAAGGATATTCTTTGTAATCAGGCCTAACAAAAATTATTCTTTTTCCTGCAACTCTATTAGAAAAAGCAACGACAACAAAAATAGCAATAACTAACCACGTACCTGCAATTAAGTAAAACCACTTACTTTTGAAGAAAGAATTCATATTATTCACATTTAGACTCTTACAAAAATAGTATATTCTTTTAAAAAACTTTTATGTTTTTTTAATATCTAAAGGGTATTTTTATGTATATTCTAATCTTAAGACCGATGATCAAATATATCTACTATGTGTATCTTCCGATTATAGGTTATATTTCTATAAACGAAGAAGTCCGCATACAATTACTTGTATACGGACTCTTTCTAAAAAAACGGCGGTAACCTACTCTCCCACTTTTACGCAGTACCATCGGCACGACCGGGCTTAACTTCTCTGTT
>JAEZGN010000015.1 GCA_023437305.1 Bacteroidota bacterium | reverse complement strand
AATATCTCTTTCAAAGTGGACCGTTCTTCTATCCGGCAAGGCAATGCCGTCATCGCGATCAGGGATGCAAGTAACAACGTACTTTGGTCCTGGCATATCTGGGTGACCGATGAGAACATCGACAATGTAATTGAGGTAACCAATTACCAAAACGTAAAATACAATATTATGTCTGTCAATCTTGGCTGGTGCGATGATGATGCTGCAACTTATGCAGAGCGTAGTTGCAAGGTCAAATTCACAGCTGGAGGAGAGAGTCAGACAATAACCGTCAAACAAGCCTCGGCTTCAATCACAATAAGAGGCAATCATCCTTATTATCAGTGGGGCCGTAAAGATCCGTTGCGCCCTTCGAGTGGATTGGCCAATACCAATAAAACCTGGTATGACAAGAATGGCACTTCTTCCCAAAGCAGTCCTGCAACAGAGAACTTCTCTACCGGCGTTACTTGTATTATGAACTATATTCTCAAACCCGATGTGATGCAGAATCAATATTCTGGCGATAATACTTATGCGAATCTCTGGAGTGCCGATAACACCGTTTATACCGCCAATGACAATCTTGTTGTAAAAACGGTCTATGATCCCTCTCCTGTAGGTTTCAAACTTCCTCCCAGTAATGTTTTTACTGGATTCACAACAACCGGAGGCAGAACAAGTACACCTTCTGAAATCAACGGAACGTGGAGCAACAGTTCCTTGAAGGGATGGAATTTCTACACTGATTCTTCAAAGAGTAAAACCATCTTCTTCCCTGCGTCGGGGTATCGCTACCGTTCCAATGGCATGGTGAGCAACGTTAGCAGCTACGGCTTCTGTTGGTCGGCGGTTCCGAGCAGCCCGACCAAGGGTCGCTACCTGTTCTTCGACTCGTCGGAAGTGCTCCCATTGAGCACCTCCAACTATCAAACTGTCGGTTTTGGGGTGCGCCCTACGCAAATAAATTGATGGAGAGGGGGGCATTACGGCAGCATAAGCAAAATAAATGAAGATAAGCCTATGGGATTTGCAGTACGCATATTAGAAGGCAACTCTCCGGAACTTTATCAGGCCGTGGGGTGCTTTGTCCTCAGTCCGGCATGTCTGCGAGAGAATAACAACTACCCTTATAAATCCTCTTGGAAGCATTCATGGCATGTTCTCTATCAGGAGGAGAGAGTGGTGGCATTTATGCCTGTGGAAAGAAAGACCGGCGGAGGCCACAAAATAGACAATTATTATGCCACTTCGGCAAAGGAGCGGAACAGCCCAGTTGCTAAAGCTGCTGTTGTTGCAGCTGTTAATAATAGAGCATCTTCACCTTTACGAGCGACCGTTCAGCAACGGGACGTTGGAATTTTCAAGTATGTGAACTTCATTCTTATTCGGGAAACCAAGCGATATGCCATGATGGAGCTGTTATCTGATCCCCAAGATCAATCACTCCTGGCCTGCTAGTTGTTCATCCGTTTGTCCTGCAAGCGGCTCTTTGTCTTTTTCTGTGGCAACAGATTCAAACTCACATTCGATCACCGAAGTGTTGTGAAACTTGGGAAAAAAATGTTCGAGCATATAACGCCATGGCTCTCCTCCTCTTAAATCCATCAACTGACGTTTTCTGGAATTAACAACAACACCGTTCCGAGTCTCCCATACAGGCGTATTCCGAAGAATGCGCAGCACTTCCTCCCGATAGGGCATATCCGAATCCCCAACAAGAGAGATTAAACCCTCCCAATCATCTCCTAGAGAAGTAATTGTAAATACCGAATCTGGTAAAGAAAGACGCTCCTGAAGAATGGAACGCAAAGAGGCGAGCCGTTTCATCTGGCAAAGCCGTTGATTTAAGGAAAAAATCTCTCCGGGCAAAGCTCCAGAGTGCAGACTCACACGATGCACTACAGCTGTTTCCTGCCGGGAATGAATGACCGCCACAAAGGCATTCAGACGCGAACTGTTGTTCCGGTAGGAAAGATCTATCGTCGAACTGCCCGCCGGAAAGCAGATCCGACATCGCAGCGTATCACTTCCGTAAACAACAGAATTTTGGCTCCAGATGGAGCAGGTCCAAAACAGAAAGATAAAAAATTTTTTCATGTCTATTCAATCTCTTATTATTGCAACATATGTTATATGTTGTAGAATAAAAAACAATAAAATAGAAAATAGGGAGAGGCTATAAAGACCTCAAAAGATTATAAACATTTTTAAAGTTTTATATAATATGCAAGAAAAAACATTATTGGCTAAATTTAGTTATCTTTTCAGTCCTATTTTTTGTCATTTTTTCGCATTGTCTTTATGAAACTAAAAAGTTCCACGGATAGATGGCATTTTGGAAAACCATTGACACACATTTTGGTGTCGGAGCCTAACATCGCTAAGCTTGTTGGCGAAACTATTTTCGACATAAACTTACAAGCATAAAAAAGAAAACTAGAAGAAACATATTTATAATGATTCTTTGATCAAATGGAAGAGTAAATCGGTCTTATTTACCCGCAATATAGATTGACAAAAACTGTTTCTTTTCGCCAGTGTTACTTTTGTTGTTGGTTGTCTTTTATACCGTTATATACAAGGTCGCCGCCAAGTGATCCTTTCGTTTTTTATTATTATCTTGTTACTAATTATTAAAACGGGTGGCATTTATTGTTAATAATCAGTTTTATGTATTAGTATTAGAAATGTATGGTAATAAATATATCGTATGATCTTTTCTTTACAAAAAAATAAAGAATATAAAACAAGTTTGTGGCCTTCATTTTTTTGAGTTAACCTTTTGATGATGTTATATTATTAATAAAAAAGTTAGAGGAAATAGCACTTAAAGAGGAGTATGTGATTTTTACCTACCTATAATGCTGATTTGTTACTTTTATAATTTTTACGAGTGTTTGGACTCTTAAGTTTACCTTTTTTGTTTATATATAAACTTATTCCGATTGACTGCAAAATATATGAAGTGGAGAAAAGAGCAATAAGAGGCTGCTTCTCTTTTCGCCAGTTTCGCTTTAGTACTTGGATGATTTTGTCTCTTCTGTATACGAAAACCCGCCATTAAGTCATTTTTCGTTTTTTTACTATTTCATTGCTCGCTATTAGGAAATAGGTGGACTTATTTTTAATAATCAAATTATTTTATTAATGTGTGATAAAATTAGATATTTATAGGCATGTACTTTTGGTTCTAATAATGAAAATCTGATAGATATGAGCGAACATTTTTCCAGTTTTCTTTCATTGATATTAAAAAACAACTTACTAGATGTAACTAATTTACGGATTTCATTTCAAAGAGAAGGACAATATTTTTACTTAAAGTCTCAACTTTTACTACTTCAATGTTCGTCAATAATCCTCCTGATAATAATCCATAGCTCGTTTGCATGAAATAATTTTTATTTCATGGCTCTAACACTTTTAAGATTGAGTCAATTTCTTCTGTTTTCAAAAGTCATCAAACATAGGCGTATAAATAAAAATCCCTTTATATTACTCCAAATGCATTTAATTACACTTTAAACTGCACGTTGCATAAGAAACTCTTTCCATAGAGTTCACAAAATATACTTTTTTCATTCTCAATAAAAGAAGAATTTGCATTTAGTCATTCGACGATAATCCGACAGGGCGAAGATGCGCTGTAAAAAGAATACAATGTATATCAAAAGAACTATGAAAATGTTTATGCATCTGAATTTACTTATCTACATTTAGCACATCTCCATTCTTTACCCTGTCAGAACACATTAAGAATTTCTTTTGAAAGAAGAAAGAGAAATCCCACAAAGTCTGGCAAGTTCCTTTACTGTCCTTGTATTTTTATAATTATTCAATACTAAATTCCTGAACTTGTAGTCATTTCCCAATAAAAAAGAGAAAAAAGTGGCTTGCTCCGTTTTTTGCATAATATAATTGATTCGGATATGAATTAGTGATAAAATATCAGGAAATAATATTATACTCCGTGTTGTTTTAAATCTTGTGTTAGGAAAAACACGGAAGTTGGATTTCAATTTTACAACCATTTTTGCTTATTTGAATAAGTGCAACTATCCTTATACTTAATGAATACTTTATGATTTTATATTGACCGATTCCACTGGTTGCTTCTTTACGCTATCCAAAGGCATACTGTAATATTTTACTTTATCAAAATCGATGGCCTTCAGGTCGATGCAACGAATATTACTATTGTACATA
>JAEZGN010000025.1 GCA_023437305.1 Bacteroidota bacterium | reverse complement strand
CAGGGATATCGTCAGGCGATTTTACACCATCAGGATAAGAGCCTATATCATCTACTTTTGTGCTATTCTCAATTTCTATTTTAGTCTTAAATTCGTATCTGACACCGATATTTAGTTTTTCATGACTAATATTTATTCCTATGATGGGAGAGATACCGAATCCTTTTTGAGTAACATCGATATTATTATCTCTTAATGATCCTGCTATATGGAATTGTCCAGTAGTATTGAAAAACTCATAAGCTGATATCATTTGCCCGTCAGGGTTTAATATCGGATGCTGTGGGTTTATCTGTATATCTGTTATAAAACCATTATAGGTGTTATTTATCAAGTTGAAACGTAAGCCCCCATACGCTGAAAATGTTTTATTAAAAGCATAACTAGCCCCAAGCTGTAGATTGTAAGTATATGATACCTTTTCAATACCGGAATTCAAAGAATACTTATTTGTTTCTATTCCTGCACTTGTCAGGATTGCGGGAAGTGAAGCTATTGGAGCTTCAAAAGAGGGTATTCCTTCTGTGAATTTTAATTTATCAGGATTCGATATTCCTAATCCAACCGAAATAGCCCATTTATCTTTTTTATATGCTGCCAGAATATTAGGAATGATAATTGAGTTTACCTTACTTTTGAAACTCTTATTACTCTCTCCTCCATTACCAAAGTATGGTGTATATTCTGATTGTATTTTATTCTTTTGAAATATGCTCTGATTATTTATTGAAATATGTAATCCATCAGAAAGTTTTACTAATCCTGCGGGATTGGTATATACTGCATCTATTTCTGTGGATGCGTCTCGAGCAATATTTCTCACTGAATGTGCGGTTTGTGCCGATAATGACAAGTTTAGTACTGATAAAAATATGATTATAAGTTGTAGTTTGATTGTTGTTTTCATAATGTGTTGTTTTTTATGTTATTATTTAATGATGTATGTATTAGATATTCGTTTAAATCTTTAGATCCTTGATAATTTCCCCTTGAATCACATACCCCTCTATGAATATGCTTCATCAAGTCATCAGTCCATTTATCCCCTGCGGGGTCATTATCTAAATGCAATCCAACTAAGTGGTAATCACCTAGTAAAGAGTAGATTTTCTTCACATTGGCAACACTGTTAAGGATTATTGCGTCCGCGTCAATATAATTATCATCAAGAGATAGTAAAGACATATAATCAAACCAACCCTCGAAGATTATCAAAACATTTGCTGATTTATTTCTGATATAGCTGATATCTTTCTTTCCTATACAGCCTTTGAAAAATTTACTACGTAATTCATATCCTCCAATTTGGTTTTCGAAGCCGACAGCAAAATATTTTTTACCTCTAACTTGATAATGTACTTCTTTACAATACTTCTGATAGATATTTTCTTTAATACATCTTAATTGTAAGTACTCTTTTAAGGCTTTATGCTGTATTGGTTTCACTTGCAAGAGTTCAATCTGGCTAGATGCTTCTCGCTGTCCAAAAGAAGAAAGCATAGTATTTACATCGTATTTTGAGAGATATCTTAATGCTTCTCCGGGTGTGAATCCGTAAATTTGAATAATAAGGTCTATAATATTACCTCCTTGCTGATCGCCGAAGTCATACCAACGATTCAGCATAGTATTCACTTTAAAAGAGGGTTTGCGTTCTTTTCGCAATGGAGATAGATACCATTGGCTTTCATTGATAACCTTTACAGGCTCATGCCCTATATCGTACAACACTCTTATTATCGATATATCTCGGGCGATTTTCATATTAAATGGTTCTTTATTCATTTTCTCTAAGTTTTGGAAATTATCTTACTACGTTACTACATTGTTATATATTATTGACTATTAACCATCTATATGTAGTAAGAAGAATTGTTGTAGTAACTACAAGTGTAGTAAGTAGTAAGATTGTAGTAAGAACGATTATTTTGCATCTTACTACACCATAATCTTTTTCTTTTCAATGATTTATATACTCTTTGTAGTAACATAGTAAGAAGAATTATAATGTTTCTATAAATGGATTGGGGTCTACTTTTCTCAGTAGATAGCCATATACTGCATAGCTTTTTTCTTTCGACCGCTTCTGCATACGTGGGAAACCTGCTTTTTTCAAAGCTTCGCCCATACGTTTTTCAGAATATTGAAGTGTAGTCCATCGTTTGAGATAGTTAATTATCTCTCCGGTAGTCATAAAGCAATTTTCGGATTCTTTTTCAGATGGTTTCTCAAATGCCTGTATCAACATTTCATATTCGATAGTTTGCACATGAAACGCTTTACTCATTCGATGCAACTCGTCAATCTCTGCATCATTAAACCAGTATCGGAAGCCGTTTTCATATAGCCAAAGGGCTTCTGAATAGACATTATCGATATTTATTGCTTTTGCTGCTTTTATATCAATCGATATTACTTCAAAAGGAAGAAAACGCCGGCTACCGGTAGGATCAGTTAGAAAGTCATTCCCATTTACCGAAGCCATAAAACTAGCCAGATGCGGATATTCTTCTATATATACATCATATGGCCGGCGATATTTGACAAATGGCATAGTAATGAAGTTCTTTAATTCGTTTTCATCCTTTTTATTTAAAGCCTTTAGTTGATCATCTATGTTAATTAATAAATATTCAGCTATTAATGTCAATACATCTTTATTCTGGGGGTCAATCTTACCGGTATACAAATAGCTTGATAGTATTTTAGGACAAAGCAGATCTAACCAGGTGGTTTTAAACTTTCCTTGCTCACCGGTCAAAACTAAGCAAGTATGGTTTTGGCACCCTATATCATTTAAAGCATTGGCCACAATAGCGACTAACCATTTTGTCAGATATTCAGTCCATTTTTCTGAATTATGGACTTCTACAGTATCGGCTAATTGAATGATATAATTTTTCTTCTTAGGATCATATCGAAGAAGACAACGGAAATACTCCTGTACCGGATTTGTTTTGGTCGAGAAATCGCTTTCCAGAATAGACCTTATATTATCGGTCGATGTATAGAACTCTTTTTTGTCAAGTTCTCTTTTCAACGTATTCAAATCAAACTTAGTAATAGATCGGAATTGCTTTTCAGATTTTAATTTATATTCCGGTTTCGATTTGATTATATTGAACCTAAAGTCGTATTTATCAGATAAGAACGATTCTATTCTCTCATTTTTTGTTCCTTTCATTGACACATAGAATTTTCTATGTATATTTGCAGTAGCAGATATACACAAGTGTTAAAACAAACTTGTTATTGATTATAATTTACGAAAGCATAGAGGTCGATTCTCTATGCTTTTTTTGCAATATAGGACATTGCTTCTTGCTCTATTTCTTGCTGTGTTTTAGATGGATTAGACAATAAAAATTCATCAAATCGATCTTTGTCAATAAAAATCACTTTTCCTAAAGGTTTTGATATTGGAAGGATATTTTTAGCACTGAGTTTGTAAAGAAAAGACTTTTTTAAGCCAGAATAAGACGCTGCATCTTCTAAAGTCATCACTTTTTTCTTAGAAAGTAATAATTGTTCTATTCGCTCTAAGCGCTCTTCAATTTCTAATTGTTGTAATTTCATTTCGTTTTCTTTTAAGTTAATAAATTAAGTAAGCATTTATTTGCTTTTGTTATTGCCAGACGAAGAAACGAAAGAAATATACTTTGTCAAATTCAACTAAGGTAAACTTGGAGGTTTATTTTCTAAATATTAATATATCAACCTCTTACATGAAAGAACAAGTCCATAAGTTTATTGTAAAAACGGGTATAATTATTGTCATGTAATTCATTATTCTTTTGATGATTCGTCACAAATTCTCTTTTTTCTTTTTTTACTTGAGATATTTCCGTCAATTTTTCATTCCATCCAATAATATTATTATTTATATCTGTAAAATATGTATCAATTATACTTTTTATCTCTTGAGAATTACCTCTATCATCAGGGTCGAAATTAAAAAGAATACAAATGAATCTTATTAAAGCCTGTTTATTGGACTGAGAAGCATTATTATTATCTCCTTTATAATGCCACTGCAATTTTCCATTTAATTGCAAAGCTTCTTTATGAATAAATCTCTCGAATGAGGCTAAACTTCCTTTAATATAATTATTCTCAATTAGAAGTTCAAATATGTTATTTAGATCATAATTATCTTTCAATAAAATGCAAGTGTCAGCTTGTATTGATTGCGTGGTAATTTTAGGATCCTTTCTATTCAAATCTTTTATATGGTAACAATAACTTATATAAGAAAGACCAAGTATTAGAGACAACAACATTGAGTTTCTGAACAAATATGCCCAACTTGAATCAAAAGATAGAAACTTCGTATTAGGTAATAGTAAAGTAAAAGTGATAGAAGCTACAAGGGAAATAATTGATAAAAACCATTTTTCTCTTGTAATCTCATTCGTATAACTATATTTTTCTTTATTGCTTGAAATAAAATAGCAGAAATAATGAAACAATCTTAATACTGCCTTCCTATATCCAATAATAATCATTATAATAGGGAGAAAAAGAATTATATATCCGTATAACCAAGACGTATTCTCCTGCATCAAGAAATACTGAAGAATACTAAAGATCGTGAATATGCTTAATACAATTAATATATACTTGAGAGGAGTGATATTATTTTTAGTATTCATAATTTGTAAAGTTTTCATGTTTATCCAATCTAAAGTTTAAGTTCAGGAATAATGTTAGCAGCTTCTTTCATTTTCTTATCAATGATTTTGGCATAAATCTCAGTAGTTCTAAGCTCTCGATGTCCTAAACGTTTTGATACAGTGTAAATATCTGCATTGTTCTCTAACATGAGAACAGCGTTTGTGTGTCTTCCACTATGAAATGTAATATGTTTTGTTATACCAGCTCGCATACACCAACGAAGTATTTCAGCATTGAAGTGTGCACCATATTTCAAACCTTTGAATACTCTATCTTGCGGATTCTGTCTTTCACCAAGTAATGAGCGTGCTTGATCTGATATATCTAGATATTCTAGTCCCTCTGTTTTCTCTTGTCGGAATATTACTCGACATCCGTTGTCTTCGTCTCGTACTTCTGACCAGATAAGCGTATTTATATCACTCCATCGCAAGCCCGTAAGACAAGAGAATATAAAAGCTCGTTTCAACACATCATATTTACATTCAGCTTTGTATAAGGCTTGTAGTTCACTAAATGTCAAATATTCTCTTTGGCTTTCTGCCATTTCAAAGCTTTTTACACCTCTTATCGGATTTTCAGATAAATATCCCTCTTCAAAAGCAGCATTAATGCAAGCTTTGAATTTATTGTAATACGTATATTTTGAATTTTGGCTTAGCGGTTGATCGCTTTTTGTTCGAGCATCTTTATCAAGATATAATTTAAATGCTTTTACAAAATCTTGATTGACTTCACTCATTTTCATAGATGGGGAACAAAATCGATTAAGGTGTAGATATGCTGCATTCCAATTATCATAATTTCCTGTCGATTCGTATCGTTCTTCTTTCTTTTTATTGAAGTACTCCATGAAATTAATCTTCCCTTTCTTGACATCTTTCAGATTGTATTTACCTTGAGCATATTCAGCCTTACGAATAGCTAATATGCTTTCAGCCATTTGCAAATTCTCTTTGTTTTGCTGCTTTTCAAGGGGTGTTTTCGGATTATTCAATAGATACAGTTTCAGATACTCAAATTCTCTATCATGTTTTTGTTTTCCGTTGGCATCGGTGATCTTCCCTTTGTAGAATTCAAGAAACAGAGATTGCTTACCTCCTGATAATTTCTTCTTTTTGAGTGATATTTTCATTTGAGTTTTTCTATAATATTGATTGTGCTATTTAAGCAGTTGTATTCCATTAGATATTCATTTGACCATGCCCCAAATTCCTCACATGTAAATTCCAATTTATGGCTGTTCCAATTCCTAAATTTGATATCATCCATATCAATAGGACTTTTAATAACTTCTATATCTTTCAGATCATTGGAGATCTTATACAGATTGTAGTAATCTGACAATATAAAATTCTCATTAGAAGATATTGTTATTTCATTATACTGAGGTTGATCTTCATATTTAATCAAATTTGCATTATTAATATCAAGTTGATATAGATAATCACTTGTAAGAATAATTATTACTGCATTCTTTTTAGATAATCCTGCTCCTATAGGAGAACCTCTAAATTGTCCACACCATTCAGAAAAAACTTCATTCGTAAATTTTATCCAAGTCCAATTTGAAGAATTCCAAGGACTTTCAATGTCATAAATTCGTTCTTTATATTCGCCAGAATATGGTTGGCTGATTATTTCTACTTTCTCTATCATCGTATTTTTGTATTGAGTGTACTTTAGTACATCTTTCTGATAAAAATATTATTAAGGTGTACTTTAGATGTATAATTAAGGCAAACATAATAATAAAATCCGAAAATAAAAAACGACCAAATATCATTTATTACAATGATAATCAGCCGTATATTTTCTTTTATTAGTACTTTATCTTCCCTTATTTTCTTAGTCTATTTGCCGATGCAGAAACTTTCTTCAATATCATATACAATTGATAATCAATAAATTAAGATGGAAGCATTATGTTTTTGTTGTAAATTTACCGTAAACATTGATTTAAAATCACTTACAAAGGTCAAACTATTGTCTGAATAATTGGAGAAAACACCAAAATAATATTCTGTCCAAAATAATATACGTAATTATTTCGCCTTTTATCTATCCGACATAGTATATGAATTCACTCATAACTATCTTTCAACTTCTCCGCGAAAAATGCTTCAAACTTAGATCAGATGGGTGATTTGCAAATAAGATATCCATGTATCCAAAACAAGGCCCAATCTTTTGTCTAATTAACTCGAGGGCATCATGTCTCATTATTTTTTCTTCGTTTGTCATAATTATCAAATTAGCTTTCTACATGAACTTCGACATATTCTTTTGAAAAAGAATCATTTTCAATAAGCTTTCTTAACACCATTTCAAAATTTCTAAGTTCTCTATCTTCTAATAATTGTTGTTCATTAGTCTTCCCTATATGTCCCACTCGTAGGTACATCTCTATAGCTTTATCTATGCCATTTAAAGTTGTCGGCATGTCACTTAATATCAAACTGTCATTTCCCATATTTACTGAAACAAATAAAGGATATGATCTATGAGGTGTCTGTATTTGGCGCTCTTTAAAAGATTGTTGCTTGTAATATATCTTGGCTTTCTTTTTAAGATCGGAATCTAAATCTTTTGGAATTATAATATGTAATTTTGCTTTGCGATACTTTTTACCATCAACTTCTATCTCTACCTCTGTTGCTAGATATTCTGCAACTAATTCAACAAAGTTGTAATAGTACCCAATAGCAAGTACAGTCGAGGGCAACATTCCCAATAAGCCTAAGTTGATTTTCTCTTGTATCTCAAGCCTTAGTTTATCTAAGCTTTTTTTGAGAGTATTATCTAAATCTGTAGAGTCAAAATCAGCAATTGATATACCTAATAAGTCACTTGGCAACTTAACTTCTTTATCTTTTATCACATATGCTTTTTCTCGACCTATTCTTCCTAAAAACAAACCATATTCGAAAATAACATTATCTCTTGCTGTTGTTGCCGGAAGGCCTCTACTTTCTATATAATCATCCTGAGTAAAAATCATAAAACCAAAATCAAAAAGGCTCGCTTCTTTCATTAAAGTTTCGAGAAAATTATCATTGTATTTGAAAATATCATCTGTCCATAAAAAACATTCATAATTATTACCTTTAAAGTAATCTTTTATTTTAGTTGCAATATTTAGGCCTTCTTTAGAAGAACCTATGAAAATCCTTGGCTTCATCCTATTAGTTTATAAGTGTGTAAATCTTTCACTATTTCTATTAACTCTATATATAACTTTTTAAATTCGGAGTATTTATCAGGGTTTCCATTAAAGATATATTCTTTGCCATCAACTGAAACTATCTGATTTGCATAATTAATATCATTGTTTATTTTATCAAACTCTAAATATAGTACTATAACCAACTCTAAATATGTTGCATTCTGATATTTTGTTGTTTCGATATTATAACAAATTGCATTTATATCAAAACTGCTAAGTCTAATTTCCGTGCTAGAGTCAGCTTTTAGGGTCTTCAAAAAGCGAATCATTTTCTTTATTCGTCCATGTGTCGCTCCCCCTCTATCATTAATCCTTTTAATACTAAGGAAAGGATAGTCAGAACTTTCGCAGTAGCCATTATCTTTATTGTAGATTTGAATTCCTCTATAGTCTCCTTTACCTTGAGTTATAGAGCGCACGTCATCATACCAAGATGCTGTTACAATATCAACATCTCTATGCAGATCTTGATTCCTTATCTTAATCGCTTTGGGATGGCTTATGTCACATTTATCATATGTTCTTTGTAAAATATTTTCACTATTTAATCTTATCCCCCTAAGATCCTCATATGAATTTCCAGTATATAAACTTAAATTCTTCTCATACTCCAATTTTTCTATTTGTGATTGGTAATATTTCTGACGTTCTGTATATGATTCTAAAATTCTATTTGCATTATAACTATCCCATGTGTAGAATTTATTGCAGATCGTTAATAAATCAATATCGCTATAGCCTTTAATGTGAGTTCTTGTCATAACAGAGCCCTGATATCTATAATCAATATTCTGTAATCCTTTTTGGAGATGACTTTTCACCCTTTCTCCTGTTTCAATAGTCCGAGCAGTATATTTTTCATCGACCTCATTCATTGCAACTTTGATATACTTCTGAATATCATAAGAATCAGACAATGTTTCACTTAGAGCTCTAGTCTCCATTATAGTATCTCTTTCTGGATTTTGTCGCCAGAGGGAATTGGTAATTCGTTGACCGTAATCTTTCATATAATATATTTTCTTTGTTATCAAAATTAACAAATTTATCATAATCTTGCTTTCTGATAATCAATAACTTCTCAACAAATAATTTACCCCTGAGGAATATCCCTCAGGGGTAAATCTAATCTTATAGTAACAATCCAATTAATAACAACATCCCAAATGCCGTAACTACACCATACGTCAACCATCGGATATGCTCCCGTATAGGCTTGTTTGCCTCTTGAACAGCTTTTATAACCTTATTCAATGAATCAGGCTCAATACCAATGCCTTCTTCGTCAATCTCTTTCAACTCATCAGCTATTTTCATGGATAGTTCCGTAAGTCTGACGTATTCATCTGTCGAAAGCTGCATATTTTTTATGCATTGGGCAATAATATTATCCCGCTTATCCATTTGTTCGATAAGTATACCAATATCATTGTACCGACTGAGTATCTTCTGCGTACTCTCCATTATCAACTCATGCGATTCAGTGAACTTTGATAGTTCCCTTACCACTATTTCAGCCACCATCGCATCCCTGACTGACTGTGTACGTGGATTATTGTTGTCTGCCATATGTACGTTTCTTTTTACGTTTACGCCTTCTTTCTTCTTCCTCTGCAACCGTTAACCCCTGATCATCTGGGGAATGATTGATAGGAGTAATCATAGAACCTAACCCGGATACTATCTCTCCAATAATAGATGCTCCTTTATCCTGAGAATGTTTCTGCTCCTGATTGTGAGATTGTAATTGACTTAAATTATTCTGCCTGTTATCTTCAGAGAAAGTATTCGTTAATGTTCGATACCCGAACTCTTTACCGATTTGGGAAACTTTGAATGTCTGCCCATCTGTAGAGAATCTAAGTCCGTAAGTGTTACCTTTCTTATTAACAGCTTCTTTTACTTCAACACCTTGTATTTTCATCAGCTCAGAAAATTCTCTTAAGGATTTGGGTTTCTTTGACAAAACATCATTGGCAACCTTCTCTATCTTAGCCCTTACGAGCATTCGCTCAAATGAAGTAACCTCCAGGCGATATTTACTTTGCCTTTTTACTTCATTGGCGATAGTCAAACCCATATCCCGACTGATCTCTTCGGCTATCTTTCCGGCAAGTTTACTGATAAAAGCGGTATCAAACACCGAGTGGTCTATGCCAATACGATTTACAATCATATGCATATGAAAATTATCTGTATCCCCCCGGTGCGTACAGGCTATCCATTGATGATTTTTGAATCCGAATCTCTTACTGAACTCAGAGCAGATGTTTACAAGATCTTTATGCTCCAGTTTCTTTTCATCATCAGGAGCTATACCTATCTCGATACGGATAAATTTATTTTACAACGGGTATTATACTTCCGAGCCTGCAAGAATTCTTTATAAATAGCATCAGGTGTTTCACTCTGTACCAAATGCGACATCACCAGATACCCTTTCTTGGATTCCCGCATAGCATATTCGATGGCTCTGGCTCCATGTGCGATTGCTTTAGCTTTTCCAACCATAATTTACACTCCTTTCTTTTTGATTATATTATCTGTTGCTGCAACATAGTCAACTTACCGACAAGCTGTTTTATCTCATCTACCAACAGAGGGTCTTTGTCTCGAATAAGGTTCGCTATCCGATTAAAATTTGTACAGTACATTTTCAATAGATGGAAATAATCAATCTCATCTTTCGATAATTCGGGTATAGCATTTACTTCTCCATGCATTGCCTGCCTCCGGCAATATTCCGACAAGTTAAGCCCACATTTTTTAGCAAGCTGCGAGATGATCTTCTTCTCTGCAAAAGAGCATCTCAGAATTATTATTTTCGTTTTATTCATCATTTAAATCTTTAACTTAGTCATAATAGAATCATTTAACGATAGTGGATAGCGGAAGCGGGAAACAACAGTTTGTATAGACAAACTAACATCTTGCAATGTTAGACTATAAAGTGTTCCTATATCATCCGACTATCCGCTTCGTCGATTAATAAATTAGTTAATAATCAGATTAACCACGATCTATTCTCTCCTGCTGTCACCTTTGAGTTCGATAAAATTGAACATGGATTTTAATCTGTCTCCGGTCATCTTTCCGTATTGATTTTCGGAGCACAACGTATCAAGAGTGAAGTTACTTGTACCATTCGTCCAAGCTCCATTATCATAACGTTCACAGAGTAACTCAATCATTGGACTCCTAAGATTTCCGAAATCCATCACTTGCTTTGGTTCCCGTCCGAATTCATCAATGATCAGCGGCATTTTTGAAAAAGCACCGATTGGCTTTACTTTAAGGATACTCTGCAAATCGGAAGATCTAAAGAATTTAAGCAAGGGGCGTTGGATATGCAAAGAGTGAATAACCGTATTATACATTTCAGTTATCGCTTGCATGATAATTGTTTTTCCACAGCCATACTTGCCCATCAACATAATACCTTTTCTTAAATCGCCTGAAAAACGGTCATCCAACCTCAGATAGAAATAAAGTTGCTCGATAATGGATTCATTTAAAGAATCAATAACAAAGAAGGTCTTTTCCCTTCGTTTCTCAAGAATAGTATTTGCACTCTGTGTAAGAAGCAATACATACTCATCATATTCAAATGGGAATATGAAGCGTATGTTCTCGTTGTCTTTTCTTTCACTCGAAAAACGCATTTTCAGTGACTCAAGACAGATATCGAGTTTATTCATCGAAATCACTCCCTGAGGTAATGAATTCCCTTTGGGAATATTTTCTTCCATTTTTTTCATTATAAAAATTATCAGATTGATTAATCTTATTTTTTGTCTTAGTCTTATTATATAATGGTTCGGGGTTAGGTATCAGGTTAGATTGCAGGTTAGGTGTTAAAATCTTATACCTAGTCTTTACCCTGTATCCTCTACCTCCCGTAATGAAATCGATAAGCAAAGCCTCTTTAAGTTTCTCCCGGGCTGTTCGCAGAACAACAGAAGATATACCCAGCATGGCTTTTGCTTTTTCGTCCCCATATTCGAGCCATTCTATATTCCAGAAGGAACGATTGGCCAGATGAAGCAGAAAGAAATACAGGCGTGTTTCATTTCCGTTGAATCCTTTCTGCTCATCGATGCGCCAAAAGTTATTGATCAAGTCAAGATACTGCATGGCTATCGCCTGTGGTGGCGGGTCATTACATAGTCGGTGGTTTCCCTATCAATCTGATCTTTGGTCTTGACGGGATTCTGCATCAACCACTTTTCCAGTTCTTCCCGGCTGAAATAGATGTTTTTGCCATGCGGTTTAAAGAACGGTATCCGGTTCTGATGGGTGAGCTTGTACATATAGGTTTTGGACAAACCTGTAAACTCACATCCTTCATCAAAGGTTAGTACATTCTTCTGTCCCAATAGAAGCCTTTCGATTGATACTAATTTCTCCTCGATATTTGCATTCATGTTTTAAAAATTAAAGAATTAAATAAAAGGCGTTACAACGTCCGTGATTGTAATTACAAAGACAAAATTCGGGAAAGAAGGATAGGTAGAGATTGTATTCCAAGAAATTGATTATTATCTAATGTTTTCTCATTTATATTATCTTTAGCTTTTTTAAAGTGATAACAATGAAGAACAAAACTGATTTTATAACTATCACACAAACCACTGTACATATCTATGATGAGATAAAAGAAGAAGGAACTCATTTAAATTAAAAAAGAAATATGTATTGGCATGGATCACTTCTGTAGTAAACATTGCATCTATAATTGTGCTAATTTATCTGACTTAGAATAAAAGTATAAGCTCAAATACTTTTTCGTTATTAATTGGAGTTATAAATATCTTGATAATTTCCTATTTGTAGTTTTTATACAAAAAGAGAATAATAAACTATATCGTTATTATAATATAGGGTTAGAAAACCGGTTTGGAGGAATTTTCAAACTATTGCACAACTAAGATATCAACAGATATTCTCAGATAAGTTTGAAAATAAATTATTAACAACGAATTTGCTCTTCAGCTGTTATGGAGATATTAGGCTGATAGATAGCTATATCAATATTTTTAGAAGAATGATAAGGGAAAAATATGTTGAACCTTTAATTATGACTGGTCGGATATTCAAGGAGTAAATTTTGTAAACACATTCGATATAAGAAACATAAATGTTAAAGAGGGATTACTGTTACTCGTCTTGTTGCTTTTTTTATGGGACTGTCCAAGATATTGTGTAAACGGTCAACTACAAGGTTGATTTATTATCATATAAATTCTTTCAAATCTCCCCCCCAAAAAAATGGGGGAGTTTGAAAGAGTTTTTCTTTTATAGGTTCACTCTTTCGCCAAAGATAACCAAAAATTGATTGAATATCAGCCCCCAATTATGTATAGGCATCGTCCACTTCTTCTCAATCTCAGCAATAGACAGATATACAGACTTTTTCAAAGCATCATCGTTGGGGAATGAGAGTTTGTTTTTAGTGTATTTCCTTATTTTACCGTTCAGATTTTCAATCAGATTGGTGGTATAGATAATCTTTCGGATTTCTAATGGAAAATCAAAGAACGAGGTTAACTCATCCCAATTGGCTTTCCATGAACGGATAGCATAGGGATATTTTGAGCCCCATTTTTGTTCGAAATTAGCTAATTCCTGACTTGCCGATTCTTTAGTTGGCGCATTGTAAATGAGTTTCATGTCTGATGTAAACTCTTTCTTTTCTTTCCAAACAACATAGCGACAGGAGTTACGGATTTGATGAACAACACATATCTGAGTGGTCGATTCGGGGAAAACAGTCCTTATCGTATCTGTAAAACCACTCAGATTATCTGTTACGGTTATCAGTATTTCATTGACTCCACGTGCTTTTAAATCGGTCAAAACGCCCATCCAAAACGAAGCGGACTCTGTTTTGCCTACCCACATTCCTAACACTTCTTTAAAACCATCTTTATTAAGCCCAACGCACAGATAAACAGTTTTGTTGATAACCTTTCCGCTATCTCTGACTTTGAAGACAATACCGTCCATCCAAACAATCAGATACAGATTATCTAACGGACGGTTCTGCCACTCGATGGCTTGCTGACTGACTTTATTAGTGATATGTGAGATAGCAGAAGTTGAAAGGTTCACTCTGTAAATCTCATGCATCTCAGATTCAATATCCGATACGCTCATCCCTTTGGCATACAAGGACATGACTAATCGTTCGATCGATAATCCTCGGCTTTGGTGTTTGGGAACAACTAAGGGTTCAGATTCTCCTTGGCGGTCACGAGGTACTTCTATGACCGATTCGCCATGTTTGCCTTGAATCTTCTTGGGATAGCTCCCATTGCGGGAATTACCTGTATTGATTCCTTCTTTGGAGCCTTTTTCATAACCAAGATGAGAATCCATCTCTCCTTGAAGCATCTGCTCATAAACTTTGACATGAAGCTCACTCATAAAGGCTTCGACATCATCCTGTGTTTTAAACTGACTCAGAAATTCCTTGCTTAAAAAATCTTTCGGTATGTCCATAAGATTGACTTTTGATAAAATTATACATAAATGAAAAAACTACAAGTCTTTCAACCTGTAGTTTTTCATTTACACAATATCTTGGACACTGTCTTTTTTATCATGGTAGCTATATTGGTCTTGTTATGTTAGGTAAATTTTATATGCAAATTAAGAATAGAAAACTTGATAAATATTCTCGTATCAGTGATTATCTCGAAGCGATTCGATTAAAAAGAATCTTTGAAGATATTGAGATGAAAAGAAATGCTCCACCCACGATATTCCAGCCTATAAAAAAATTATTTGACTGAGACTTTAGTTAGTTGTTGCTAATCTTTTCAATGCACTCATCAATTAGATCTGATTTTCGATGTTCCATAAATACAGAAGTTTGATTAGCCATATAAAGATCGTTCACTGTTAGCTCTTTACCCTTAGCTGAAACAAAACAATTATATCTGCTTGCTACACTTTTCCAAGTCTTACAGATTAGTTTTTCGTCATATAATCGTGAAAAGAATGCGGATAAATATCTATTGTTATTCAACTTCAGAGGCTTCTGATGAGTACATAATAATATGTCTTTCATTTCTTGGAACTCAATATCCCGTTCAAAAATCTCAATTTTATTACAATAATCTACTAAGATAGCTATTTGTTTATCTGTTAGGGCTGACTCAAAAGAGGTTAATTTTTTTCCTTTCTCTCTGTTATAGGCTGTTGTCTTACGCTTTTCTTGACTCTTTCTTAGTTCATTAATATGTTCTTCTTCTAGCTTCTCCTTCTTCTGCTTTTGCTCAGTATATAGCGCAACTGGCTCAATTGTAGATTTTAGACCTTCTACATTACTATCTATATTACTTAGCAACTTTTGTGTATTAGATTCGTTTTCTATCACTTGTGAAGATAATTCATTTATATTATTTGTGAAGTTTGCTATCGTAGAATGAATATTATCAACAGATTGACTGATAATAGTAATATCGGTTTTTATAATATTATTTTGCTCTGATAAAACATCTGCTGATTCTAATATCTTATCATTTGTTTTGGATAGTTCTTCTCTAAATAGATTATTTTGATTCTGTATTTGTGATGTTATATTTTCTTTATTTTCTGCAACCAAAGTAGATAAATCAGAAATAGATGCTTGGATAATAGCTCCACTTCCCTCAATGGATTGCTTCGCCTCGGCAATGCTATTATTTTGGCTAGCGACACACGAAGAGAGAGAATCTACATTTGAATTGAGTTCTAATATTCCTTTATTGCTTTCTAGCGATATGTTTTTAACATCTGATATACTCGTTATAATCTCTTGATGTTTTTTATCTTCAGGATCAGACAACTTGTATTCTTTAAATAATAGTTCAAAAGTTGTATCTATACTATCTCTTTGTTGTGTTGAGAAATTACCATAAGACAGACTTTTCTTATATTCTTGTTGTTGAAAGATAAGATATTCATTGGCTTGTTCGACAGACATATTGTTATATGCTATAACAGTCTGCATATAATGAGGTGTGAAGCGAATATCTTTAAAGGACAGACTAATACGAGAAACAAAGCTTATAATAACAATCGCTCCAAATGATATACATGCAATAGCAATATAGAAATAACCTAAAGCTTCATGTTTTTGTTTGCATAGCTTGTATTTCTCAACAAGAGAATTCCAAATACGT
The DNA here is from genome assembly GCA_023437305.1 of Bacteroidota bacterium. Taxonomy (GTDB): domain Bacteria; phylum Bacteroidota; class Bacteroidia; order Bacteroidales; family Dysgonomonadaceae; genus Dysgonomonas. Next base: position 29,134 of record JAEZGN010000025.1, on the reverse strand, counting down.
TTATTTGCTTCTTGCTGTGATAGTTTGAGGTAAAACAATTTTTCCATGATCAAAGTAATTAATATCCAAGTAAAGCTATACAAAAGTCAATCAGCTATCAAACTCTAACGATAAGAATTTTAGATGTGGTATCATTTAACACTTATTGGCATCAGTTTTCCTAATTCTTTAAATTCTTGTTTTCGGTATAACTCTAAACCATCTTCTGTGGCAAATAGATCAATAGTTGAGAAATATTTATTTGTTCGGTTTCTTCTATTATTTGTTGAACAACCCTTGTCACATACCTTTTCTACAAAACTTAAAATAAATTAAAATATTCAATATAGTTCTTGCGCATCCTATTATAAACTTAGGACTTGCTGGTTTCTCTGGAATAATAAGAAATCTGACTAAAACTATTTCGCTATTTCCTTCTATGATGACACCAATAAAAGCATTTTCACGAATGCATTTCTCAAAATATATCCTCAGTTAGTTTTTATGAGTAATTCATTTGTTCCATCATGGAGAAACCCAATCAAAGTTTTATCAGTATATCTATATCTTTTCTTAACACCATATATAGAATAAGGCAATGCCATTATTGTAGTCACAATTGCAGGGATATGTCTATCTTCTGATAATACCCCATTAAATGATATGTACAAGATGATTAAAAAAGCCATAAATAATGACCTTATCTTTAAAAGAGCTTTCAAAAAGACTCAATAGTATGTTTTCTATAATCATATGCAAATAGGCATATTACAAAATATGCTCTATTAAATAGGCTAAATTCCTGACATATTTAAATGATTGAATTTTTATATTGGCTTTCATAGTTATCGTTCCTCCGATGATAATACACATTTTTATCCTTTTATATCAATCTTCAAATAAGAATCCGCAGATTCCGATATTGGATGTCCCATAATCTGAGCCAACAATGGCAATAGTATTTCATTCAATAATAATTTTTAACAAAGTATGCCTTAAAGAATGTGATCCCCAAACTATACTAGCTTTTTTCTGTATCTCACATTTTTCAAATATCGTCTGATAAAATCTGAAATGGAATTAGTTGTTATTTCATTATAAAGCATTTGTGTATAAATGAACAAATAGTCAAAATTCGTTTTATATCTCCCGAATCTTATATAATTATACTAACCCACCCTACTGGATAAACTATTTGTTTTCCAGTTTTATGCCGTGCAAAAGCTATTTCCTTTCACTTCCATCTTAGATCCTCAAGTTTTAGTGAAGCTATATCTACAGCGTATAAGTAATAATAAAATAGCATAATTTCTTTTTCCTATAGAGCTACTTCGATCAATGCTAGACATTAATGTGTTAACTCCATCCTCTGTCCAAAAATTAGGTGTCTCCAGATATAAGAGTTTTTTATTTTGAGGATAGTATACGATAAATCAGAACAGATTTTATTGTTTCCTAGATAACGCAGAAAAAATCTTAATGTAGCTAAAAAGGTGTTTTGTATAGCCCTGAGAGAATTCGTCTAATTATACTCAGGCACGCGGACAACACAAATGTTCTGTCGAGTAATCGAACAAACAGCTTTTTACCCATATCGCCCGACAGAATAAGATCTCATTAACTCAAATAATCGATCGTTCGAGAAATAGATTGTGCGAACTATCAATAGAGGGACATATTCTCAAATAGCAGAAACAATCCGACACCTCATCTCATTACCGCAATAGTCCAGACTTTTATCTCCGCTGTTTCCCTTGTGTACTAACTATTTCCGTGTTTTTCCCCACTCCTTTTTCTTTTGCTTTGGAGGGTTTACTTTTGCACCCGATAAGTACGGCAATGGACTGCATAACAGTTTGTTTGCTGAGTAATAATAAAGTAATCAAAACGATATCAAGGCATGAAAATCATTATCATCGACCGCAAGGCATGGGAGCGACACCGCTCCGAATTTGCAGACTTTATCCACCATGTGGAAAAACTCATCGGCAATCCTCCAGAGACCGAGCAATGGCTTGACAATGAAGCCGTGTGCAAACGTTTGGGTATCAGCAAGCGTACCCTGCAATCATACAGAGATACGAGCAAAATCCCTTTTTCAATGATTGGGCACAAGTGTTATTACAAGGAGAGTGACATCACGGAATTACTGAACGTAAAAAATGAATGAACTTCTAAACAAAATGGAACTATGGCAGAGAATGAAATCATTACACAAAACGACCCACAGATGCAGGTGTTTGCACAGCTGATGGAGGGTACATTGAAGAAATTGGAGCGTTATTGCGCCACTGCACGCCCTATGTTGGACGGAGAGGTTTATCTCACGGGCGAGGAGGTTTGCAGCCTGTTACGGCTGAGCACACGCACACTTCAGGATTATCGGGACAACGGCACGATTGCCTACTGCAAAATCGGGGGCAAGATACTCTACAGACAGAGCGACATACAAGCTATGCTCGAAAGACACTATTACCCAATACCCAAGAAGCAAGGCTGACAAGATAAAATGTTTCACCAGAAATTATAACCTAAGTCAAGGGTATAGTCAAGAATAAGGTAGGTCAGTAAGTCAAATGGTCAAGAAGTCAATTTTGACTTGAGTTAAGACTAACTTACTGACCAAACAACAGACTTGACTCAGCCGATAAGTCAACAAGTCGGATAATTAATAAGTCGATAAGTCTTGACTTCGGTCAGAAAATATCAACAGGTAATATCAACTACAAATGTATCATTTCTTTATACTGGCAAGGTGTGTCTTTGTCCGACAAACTGCCGTTTGTCCCACAAATACTCTTGCCCCGAAGGGGAGTAAAATCACTCCAAAGTCGTCATTAGATAACATACAAAACAAGTAAGATTATGCCCAAATTAGAAATAGCCAACAACAACCGTTATGGTCATCGTAAGATAGAAGAAGTGCCACATTGGGACAGATGGGATACCCGTATGCCCAACCCCAAAGACCAACTACGTGCCATCGACTTATACAACAAGTCGGGTGCAGTGAGCAAGTCCGATTTCGTGCGTGGACGTATTCTTGGTGAGAGTTTTAAGGTCATCACGGTGGATAAATCCGCCGTGGAATACTATCGCAAACTATCCGAACTGACGGCACAAATCCACAAGATTGGTGTCCTCTATAACCAGACCGTGCGTGCCATCAACTGCTATCACAGTGTGAAAACTGCTCAGATATTGCTTGAGAAGTTGGAGAAGCTCTCGGCTCAGATCATTGCCTTGCAGGAACAAGCCATCCACCTGACCATTGACTTCCGCAAAAAATGAAGGACCTTGAATCAGTATCCCATTTTACAAAATGTTTGAATTTAATATTTATTATTCATCCCTGTTATCTCATCGTCAACCATATCATCTTGTTTATTGGTGTTTTTTGTTTTCAAGGCCAATTTTATAAACGTTTTTTCATTGATATAACCCACGATAACAAACCATATAGTATATTGTAGCGCACGATAAAGGAGGACTAGATAGGTTGGAATGGTAATCACATTGCCATTGTCTTGTAATATCTGAAAGCTTACATTCCAGCTTATGCTATTCCCGAATGTTTCCATATCAGTGATAGAATGCTTTAAAATGCCTACTGTATGTGCAATCCAAGCCAAAGGTGCATTGAATAGCTCATTCCCTTCGATATCCCAGAATATCACCATGAACAGATATACAAAAAACACGATATTTCGCATATTCTTCTTGTGTAACTTCAATTGCAACAATATAAATATGATTGTAAAGCTTACACCACGTAGCCATCCTGTGGTATAGAATTTAAATATAATCTTAGGAATTAACAAAGCTACTATAAAGCCAGCACACAAAACCCGACTATTACAAAAGAAGTGATTATAGCTATTTTATCCTTTTTACTTCCATTTGTTTCCATACCATACTCGCTTAATAAATCTTATTTAATGTAAGCATAATAAATTAAATAACATCAATCATTTGTATTATTCCCTTTCTCATACGACGCAAAGTTCTATATATCCACCATGAGGTTGTCAAACCAAAAACTACTTAAAAGATGTTTCGTATTTTTCAAATGGCCGTATTGGAAGCAAAGCTTTCAGAGCCCGTTTGCTCTTCGTAACTTAAAATAAATTCAAAACCATACCAATTTTGAAAACTAGTGTAAAATATTAATCTAGAAATATAATCGAATTGTACAGATTTTAAGTAAACACATAACAAAATTGCGAAATTAAGCAAAGTGTCACGAATTAACTGACAAAAGTTATATATGAGTTGTTTTCTACGGGATGATAGATAGAGGATGCCTTCATCTCTCCTCCTGAAGGGAATGTCCATTCTCGCATCATGGATCGTAAAAGTAATCTGGTGAACAAGATATAAATCTAGAAGAAATTCTGAATATGCTTGCAAGTCCGATGATTAATAATTTTCTCGTACTCATTTGATTATAACTTATCTGCTCTTGGATTAAATTCATATCGAAGTTTAGCTTTCACTTCTCGGTAAGGAGAGGAGGATTGCAAACGATATTTGTAGTGCAAACGGAATTCTTTGTAATATGTAGCACGACCGTCAGGTGTACGTATAACATTTAACAGAAATGTGTTATCATAATCTTCGCTAGGATTAAGCTGCTCTACGTCAATGGGGTTTGATTCTACGTCATTTACTCTGTCATGAGCTCTGATGGTTAGTCCTCTTGCCTGTGGATTCTCGGGTTGCTGTTCACCGATTTCCAAAATGATGCTTTTGGAGATAATTCTGCTTCTTGCTGTTTTATAATCGCCATAATCTTCATCGCCAGCCATCATTCGTACCGAATTGGCTCCGATTGGGAATACTTGATTCGCATTTGTCGGTCGACGGACTTCATAACTACCATCATCTCTAGGAATTGTAATCGTACTGCTTGTATAATTATAATAGGTCGGAGTCTTTGTCGTAGCGAAATAGTTTTCTTTATATATAGATAATAATACATGACTTTTATCCGGATTATAGTTTGGTGTTTTATCTGGGTCTATTTTGTAATCCAAAAAATAGATAGAGTCCGGAGAAATTCTATCGAGATTCTTCAGATATATCGGAAACATTACTTTGGAAGTTCCAGCTTGAATATCCAATTCCGTATTGGGAAAATCATAACATTCATTAGGAAGTAGTTTGGCATATTTTTCTTTTTCTAGATCAAAGTTGGATTTGTTATATGCCTTTAGTAAAGAGTCTGACTCTATAAGCGCTACGTGGTGTGTGCTAGTACTTATTTGTGAGCCGCTAATTACAGCAACTAGATAAATGGTATCTTTCTCTTGTCCTATATTGGCTACTTGCCGATTGTAAATTAGACTAGAGTTGCTAAGTAAGCCAACTTCGTTTCGGTATTGTTCTTGGTTGAAATCATATTCGTTGCAAGCACTCAAAGCACCTATAAGGACGTAGAATATAATATTAAATTTCTTTTTCATATTCAGTCTATTTACGTTTTGATATTATTATCTGTCCCATCCAAAATTTTGGTCGGCATTGGGAATCTTTAATAGTTCATCATGGCGAATTGGTAAGAATACCATTTTAGGCAAAGCAATACGGTCTCGTATATTTTGTGTATTAATCGTTACGATATTCCAAAATCCTCCATTGCCGTCGGCATTTGTAAGATCTCTTGTCACATCTAGTCCTCTCCAGTTGGAGTTGTTGGCGTCTTCCTCGAGATATGTTCCCCATCTGCGAGTATCGAAATATCGATATCCTTCATTAAATAGCTCTACCTGTCGTTCATTTCGTATGATTTTTTCAAAATTATCTACATTTGCCATGTCTTTAATATCTATCCCCGGCAATCCGACACGATAGCGTATCATATTGAAATATTTAGCCATTTCTGTTTGATCACGACTGATGGTTTCCTCTATAAGTGTTCCTGTATTGTCAGATACTTTTACAGAAACGGTACCTTCCACGCGGTTCAATGCTTCCACATATTCCAATAATACTTCGGCATAACGAATGATTGGGAATGGTTTGGGGCTAGTAACGAATGCTCCTTTTACATTTCCCTTGCCATTAGCCCATGAGTCATCTGGATGAATATATTTAACTGGAACATAACCTGTTATGCAATAGTCATTTGTGTTATTCCCTGCACTAATTATTCCAGCATTGGGATCATCATGAGAATACCAGAACTGTTGATTCGCATAAGAGGCGTCAGAGTTAGCTGAATTCATTTCCCAATAGCGTCCTGGGAAACCTATTGAGGCATAGAAGCGTGCAGAACGATTGGCGTACATCATAGGTACGTTTTCCTTCAGTAGATATGTTCCCAATTTTTTTGATTCGCCGGTGAGTTTGTTTAAGTCTGGTTCATATGGATACTCTGCTGAAGAATTATAGATGGTTCGGCCATCAGCCATTAAATAACAATCGATTACTCTCTGCGGTACAGACATTGCTCCCCATCCGCCGAATTTAACAGGGAATGAGTGCTTTGTATAATTAGTGACGTTACTTGACTCCATTGCCCATATAAATTCTTTATTTATTGGTATAATACCTTCTCCCGTAAACATGTCAGCGTAGGAGTGGTAAGGATCGATATTGCCTGCACCGTCCGGGAACTTTGCAGTAGGAACATTGGAAGCTAAAGGGTATGGATTTTGAGTATTTGCTTCTACTGTATGTAACTCATAGCCCATTTTGGTGAGTTGTTTAGCCGCAGCTGCTGCAATGGCCCAACGCTTTTGATCATACTCTTGGTTCACATAAAAGGCTCCGTCGCTTTTACGTTTCCATGTGCCAAAACATTTATGTGCGGCTGCTCCTCCATTGAAAAGTGGAGAAGCCTGAAAAAGACGTAATCGGGCGATGAGAGCCATAGCTGCACCCTTTGTTGGACGTTCGTAATAGTTAAAACCTTGTTCTTCAGACGAATAAATACCTTGGGTTGCGAGACGGAATTCTTCACATATATAATCTACAGACTCATCATAGGTCGCTCGTTCGCGATTGTAATATTCAGCAGATTCAGAGGTACTCAGTTCTTCATCGCCAACGATAATCAACGGCCCCCAGTTCATTAAAAGATGATAATAGGCATAGCCCCGCATGAAATGAACATATCCAATGTAGCGTCTTCTATCCATCTCGCTCATATCAGGTACATTATAAACCTCTCTAAGCATTTTATTACATCTTGCCACAATAACATACATGTCGTACCACTGATCTCGAATGGGAAGATTCCGGCTGTTGATAGTACCTAGGGAAAATTGAATTCCCCAAAATTCATCGGTTTGATATTTTACTGTTATTTCGTCAGATGCCGTTTCACCAGGATTCCATGAATTCCCCCATATGGCTCCAGCATCAGGAAATCCCGCAGGAGTATTCCATAGATAACCTTCTGCATTTTTTTTACTATGAAAAATAGAATCTTCTTTGAATGTTGCTTCGAAATATGGGTCTACATCCAAGAAATTACAGGAACTAAGCAATAATGTACTTGCTATCATTACTTTTATTATTGTTTTAAATGACCTTTTCATAAAATTTTGTTTATTCTAAAATTTAAGATAAACCTGAAACGTATAAGTTGTTGGGATTGGATAAACAGCTCCGTTAGCAGATGCTTGTTCAGGATCAAAATACTTAACTTTGTCGATTGTAAAGAGATTGTTAGCTACAAATTCCAAATCAACACAAGATAATCCGGTTCTTTTTATCCATGAGGTCTTCAAGTTATATTTTAGACTTAGTTCTTGAAAGCGGATAAAAGAGCCATTTCGTTTCCAAAAAGATGAAAGTTGGGAGTTATTGATGTTATTTCCATAAGAGAGGCGGGGAAATTCAGCATTAGGATTTTCTGTAGCGGTACTTCCCGAATACCATGCGGGAGTCCATCTGTTTTTGGGATTATTAGCCAACTTGATAACATTACCAAGGTCACCATTATAAAATGGAATCCATCCAGCATCATTTCCCAGTCCTGAACGATAGTAGTCTACTTTTGCAGAACCTTTAAAAAGGAAACTGATAGCCAAGTCTTTCCAATGAAAATCAGCACCGAATCCATACATTACCCGAGGAAGTTGATTGGAGTAAGACAAAGGTACTTTATCATCATCATTGATAATACCATCTCCATTTACATCACGGTATTTAATATCTCCTGGTCGTATGCGACCAAATCCACTTTGGTCGGCACTTGTGTTAATCTCTTCTTCACTTGAGAATAATCCTTCTGCAATATAGCCACGGAGGATATCAAAAGGTTTTCCTGTTACACTCAAATAATCATATGGTAATTTATTCTCTTCATAATAATCAATAATGTTTTGGGAGAAAGTATAATTCCCACGTATAGTAAAGTTCATATCTTTGTTGATCTGATGGAAGAATTCGAAATTTCCGTCTGAGCCATAACTATGCATTTTTCCTACGTTTGATTTTGGTACCGTAACCATCCCAACGAACTTAGGCAATGTCACACGATCTTGGAAGATGTGATCCCGTGTATCGCGAAAAAAGTCAACGGTAATAGAGAACTTATCATGGAAGAACTTGGTATCAATCCCGAAGTTGAATTTTTTTGCTACTTCCCATTGAAGGTTATCCGCTCCCTTCACAATCTCTTTAATACCATGACCGCGATATCCCCAATAAGATGGAACATTGTCATCGATTAATGTCAAGTAGGGGAATCTATCTCCACTAATCTGGTCATTCCCTACTTGACCGTAAGAACTGCGGAATTTGAGGAAACTTAGCCAAGGTACTGCATTATTGACCCAACTATAGGATGTTGGAATCCAACCTATAGCGATGGAAGGAAAGAACCCGAATCTTTTTCCTTTTTCAAATTGAGCAGAACCTGTATAACCAAAGTTTGCATCAATGAAATAGCAACTGTTATATCCATACGAAAGACGTCCTGATAAATTTTGACGACGTTGGGGGATAGCGTTAATCCCCATTGCGTCAGCTTTCCAGCTGGTACTATGTACATCTTCCATATAGTAAAGAGCCAATGCTCCTAATGAATGTAGTCCAAATGTACGATTCCAATCAGCTTTGGCTTCCATGTAATATTTTCTATATCTGTTGTTATTTTGCGTATATTTTATATTCTCTTTGGCAGAGCTCAATGTTTTGATGAGAGTGCCTTTTGGGCTTCTACCTGTAGCACGGTAGAGATCAGGCCAAATATAGCGTCCCTCATTGAAATAATTAATGTTTTCACTCATAGCTTGGACTGAAGCTATCATTCCTTTTAAGAATCCTCCAAATTTTTGATTCAGTTTAATTGTAAGCATATTACGTTGCGTCTCGTCTTGCGTGTATCCTGTGTTATTTAACATAACATATGGAGAAGCAAGGTCGTGCTTCCCATAAGAAGGGAAACTGCCATCTGAATAGGTCTTAGGAAATGTTAATGGGGTCAACAGACGAACTGCAGACCATACTGTATTTGTATTTTGCCCCCCTGGACTAGTATAATTGGAAATATATCCATCCAAACCAAAATAAACTTCAGTTGTTTTGGTAAGGTTCATATTGATATTGGCGCGATATGTTATTTTTTTATATGATAAAGGCTTTTTGAACAGATTGTCTTCCTGTCGATAGGCAGCCCCTTCATTTTGATATCCTAAAGAAAGATAATATTTAGCTATGTCGCCTCCTCCTTGTGCATTGATATAGTAGTTTTGTTGTATAGATGTGCGTTTCATGATTTCATCTATCCAGTTAATGTCTGGATAAAGATCTTTATCTAAATTGTATTTTATTAGGTCCAGTTCTAGCCGGGAATACAGGTCATTTTCTCCTGACATGGCACGAGCTTCATTTGCAAGGAGAGCGTAATCATAGGCTCTCAGATACTCAGGTAGACGTTTAATATGCGCAACCTTTAATGTTGCACGACCTGTGATTGATAGTTTGCCTGCTTCTCCACTTTTGGTGGTTACCAAGACTACACCATTAGCCCCTCGGGTACCATACACTGCGGTGGCAGAGGCATCTTTTAGAATACTGAAGGATTTTACATCATCAGGGTCAATGTCTTCAAGGCGACCTTCAATACCATCAATTAATACTAGTGCACCAGAGCCAGCTCCGAAAGTGCTTATACCACGAATCCAAAAGTTAGAGATGTTTTTACCTGGTTCGCCAGAACTTTGCATAGTGATGACGCCTGCCAATCGGCCACCTATCATGTTGTTGAGCGAAGTAGCGGGAGTGCTAAGCTGAGCTACATCAATATTACTGATAGCACCTACCACTGATATCTTTTTTTGCGAAGTCATACCTGTGACCACTACTTCGTCAAGATTAGAGTCTTCTTCTTCCAATATAACTTTAAGTGCCATTTCGTTTTTGGTTACTAATTTTTCGACAGATTTCATTCCGATAGCCTGAATGACCAATACTTGGTTAGCATCCACTTTGATATTAAATTTACCATCCATATCTGCTGAAGTCCCTACTCCTGGTGCATTTTTTACATAAATAGTAGCCCCTGGTAGGGGCTCTCCTGTTTTGTCCATTACGACTCCCGTTACAGTGAACTGTTTCTTTTTATTGTCCTTGTCCTGGCTATGACTTACCAGCGGTATAAACACCATTATTAGTAAAAACCAATAAAAAATTATTTTCATATCACGGTATTTTTATTACATAAGGTTTTTTATTTATTCGATGGATAATTTACGAATCACTTTATTCTGTGTATCAGCTACGTATATAGTAGATCCATCTGGGCTAACAGCTAGTCCACATGGGAAGTGGAATTGTGCAATTTCTGGACCACCATCCTTATATCCTTCTTTTTCTGGTAGACCGATGGGTGTAGTTACAATTGCCTTTTCTTTCTCTATAGCAGTATCTATCATACGGATGCAAGAATTACCGCTGTCAGCAATATATAATTTCCCATCATAAGTGAAACAAAGCTGACGCGGATGTCTGAATTTAGCACGCTTTAACTGCCCATCTTCCCAACCCTTTCCATTCATCACTCCTTCATATATTGCTATTCCTGCGTAAGGTTCTCCGTTATATGTGTCTTTGTTTTCCGAAGTGATTTTGGATACATCTACTCTCCAGATTTGGTGATAGTCAGTCAAGGATACATATAACATGTTTTCCTCTCCTTTAACAGGGCTGAATGCAATATAAGAGTCAGATCCAGAGGCGCCTCCATCACCTGTCGTCACATTAGATATTTTTCGCAGTAAAATTTCTGCTGTCCTATTTTGAGGATTGATTCGAACTAATTGCCCCTTCCACATAACAGTATAAATCATACGATCTAATTGGTTGACTACAAAACAATGTTTCCAATTATTTTGGTCTATGGTAGAAGTTTCCTCTGTTTTTAAGACTGTTTTCTGATGGGGAATGTAATTTAACGATTTTGGCATTTCATAATATTTCATACCATCATCCTCTGGAACGTAAACAACTCCAGTTGCATTAGAATAGCTTGGTGCATTACAGGCTGAAACTCCAGATTTCAATATAATGGAAGAGTTGTCAGCAATAGAAACCATACAAATGTTTCCAGACACCTTATCTCCGTTTTCATTATGACAGACCGTATCCGGTTGCTTGGGCTTGCCACTGCCTCCGTTACGTTCTACTACAATTATGTTACCTTCGTCATCTAAGCAGATATTAAAGGGAGAGGAAAATGAGCATGTGGCAAGGTCGCCTCCAACGGTATTTGTAGGTTTATCAGGGGACACAAGTCCTGCTACTGTAGTTACACTAGTTTGTGTTTTGTATAAGAATTGGTTCGGAGATTTAACTATGAATTCTTGACCTTCAGATGTTTTTCTTTCTACAAGAATATTCATCTCTCTTTTGAAAGCTAATCCTTGCGGGACAATTGCATAGATCCGAGTTCCGTTACTACTGACTAACCCTGCAGGGTGTCTTATTCCATCTTTATCTTCAAAATAAACTTTCATGCCAGCGGTGTCTACGCCGAAGTTGCGCCCCTCAATAATTATAGGAGTAGCTATGCCTCCAGAATCAGGATAAAATTTTGTAATCTCAATGGGCTGATTTGGGTTAAACACATCACTCTTATCAAGAGTATTATTTGAACAAGATATTAACCCTATGAGAGCCGTAATAATAAATGTAACCCAATACAATTTTTGTTTTTGCATATATGTTGATGAAATTAGAGGTTAACAATTTGGTCAGTAAACCAGTAAAAGCAAATAAAATTCCAACAAAAAGATGCTCTTAAAAGATGGAGCGTAAATTCACTATCGTTGATTTAAAACGGAACACCCTTCGGGAGAGATTTAAAAGCGCAGGTATACACAGCAAACATGACTCTGTCTTCGTAGAGAATGGATATCTTCACCCTCACAAGGACGTTCACCCGTAAATCATTATCCCAACTAGAAGGAAACTTTTATACTTAAATATAAGCTACAGGAAAATAAATCTGATACATCGTAGCGTATACCTCCCCCCCCATGAAAATATAGCCAACGCTCCAAAAGCACGCTTATACGATAAAGGTAAAAAACCTATCCATAATCAAGTGTGACGTATATTAAAATAAAACGTATGCGGTTGGGACTATCACTTCCATCCATCTCCACTAAATAATAAATTCCTAAAATTCTCTTTGTATTAAATTAGTATACAATATTAGAAGGAGAAAAGGATTTTCTTGTTACCATTTCAGTTTTTTTTTTTATCTTTTTGCGTTATCTTAAGAAGAGTTGGTAACAATGTATAAATTATAGCGAGAATAAACTGGAAAATAAATAATACTATAGAAATAACGAACTTTATGGGCATCGAGCTTATAATAAAAAGTGAGATAGAAAAATTGTCGCAATTTGATGATTAGGTTACCCAAACGTCACGCAAGATGTCATAGAGGACAAATACAAGAAAAGACCGATCATCATATCATAAATTCTCAAATATCTGTTTAAAGAATGGCATGATGCGATAGGTGAAAAGATATACATATTCCGCACTCGATAGAATAGTATACCAATCCCTAAGAGTTGAATTATATGGAGAAGCCTTGAGAAAACAAAAGTTTGATGGGGATTTACACTTTATATTTAAACCAGAAAACAAATTAGGCTTTCAACCCAATGAATGAAAGATGGAAAACAAATCCGGGATGTATTTACAATGTGTTGTATCACGTCGCCTGATCTTCCAAATACAGATACAAAATTTTTGTCGACGATGTCAAAACAAGGTTGAAAGAACTTCTGCAAAAACGAAGTAAAGAGAACGGATAGAAGGAAAAGAAGATGGAAGTCTTGTCTAATCGTGCACATACCTTTATCAAGCTTACACTGTCTGATTCTCTTGCGCACACGGCTTCACAATTGAAAAGATATACATCGTTCAAGTTTCGCAAGGAGTTTCCTTACTTAATGAAAGTCACCCCAACCTTATGGATACGTTTGTATTATTGTGTAGAGAGTATCGGGCATATTTCTAGGCCCACGATTACAAAATACATGTAGGACAAAAATATGAAGCACTTTCATCTCCAACTTGAAGAGCAGGGAATTCCCATTTTACATCATAACTCTTTGCTAGATAGATCACTACGTTGTCGGCAAAAGTAACAGTTTGCATAGACGTGACAAAAAAATGGAAATAAAATTCTATCTTTGCATTGTCTTGTCTTCCTGCCTATCTTCTCTTTCTTGCACTATGGAAGAAGAGGCGGAGACAAGATTTCCTTTGTAATTCTAATTAATTAAACCATGAACAAGAAACTACTATTCCGTTTAATTTCCGGAGGCTTGTTTGCCGTTGTACTATTCACAGCCTGCCGTCCGGCAGTCATCGTAAAGGGTAATCTGGATGTAATTTCTCACCCCCAGGAGATTGTCCTTGCGCGAGACACCGCTCCTTTTGTTATCAATCACAGTACTACGATCGTCTATCCGGCAACCAATGAAAAGATGCATTGTACCGCTGATTTTCTAGCTACTTTTATTAAAGAAATGACCGGAACGGAGGTTCGTGTATCGGATAAAAGGAAAAGCAGCAATGCCATTATTCTTGCTGTAGACTCCACAATGGGGCATCCAGAAGGTTATAAACTTGAAATCACCCCCGAAAATATTCTTTTGACGGGAGGTAGTGAAGCCGGCGTATTCTATGGCTCCCAAACCATTCATAAAGCTCTTCCGATCTTGAAAGGAGGAAAGGAAGCTGCAGCCCTCCCTGCTGGTACAGTTACCGACTTTCCCCGCTTCCGTTACCGGGGATTCATGATAGATGTAGGCCGTCACTTCTTCCCTGTTAGCTACCTTAAACGGATGATCGACCTGATGGCGCTGCATAACATCAACTATTTCCATTGGCATCTGACTGAAGATCAGGGTTGGCGAATTGAAATCAAGAAATATCCCAAATTGACAGAGGTTGGAGCTAAGCGCGATTCTACCATTATCGATTGGGAAACCAAAAAGTTTGATGGAAAGCCCCATCATGGGTTTTATACACAGGACGAAGCTCGTGAAATTGTTCGCTATGCTGCCGATCGTTTTATTACGGTAGTTCCTGAAATCGACCTTCCGGGACATACCACTGCTGCGTTGGCTTCTTATCCGGAACTAGGATGCACTGGAGGCCCGTACAACGTGCTTTGTTCATTCGGTGTATTCCCCGATGTACTTTGTGCTGGTAATGACCAGACACTTCAATTCACCAAAGATGTATTGGATGAAATTATGGATATCTTCCCTTCCGAATATATTCATATCGGAGGTGATGAATGTCCAAAAAGTCGTTGGGAAAAGTGCCCTAAATGTCAGGCTAAAATTAAGGAATTAGATATCAAAGCCCTGCCTAAACAATCGAAAGAGAATCAGTTACAAACCTATTTTATGTCTGAACTGGAGAAGGAAATCAATGCTCACGGACGCTGTATGCTAGGATGGGATGAGGTATTGGAAGGAGGCCTGACTCCGAATTCCACTATCATGTCATGGAGAGGAATCCAGGGCGGTATCGAAGCTGCTCGCCAGCATCATGATGTCATTATGACTCCTATTCAGCAGCTCTATTTTAGTAACCCACACATCAATAAGATGACTGGATTTGAATGGATGAACCGTGTATACAATTTTGAACCAGTACCTGCTGAACTGACAGATACAGAAAAGCAGTTTGTGATTGGTACACAAGGATGTATCTGGACCGAATGGACAGCGGACTCTATGAAAATGGAGTGGCAAGTTCTGCCCCGAATGGCTGCATTGTCTGAAATACAATGGACATTGCCGGAGCATAAGAACTTTGAGCGTTTCATGAAGTGCCTACCCAAGATGTTGAAGATCTATTCCTCATTGGATTATGGCTATCGGGAAGATGTATTCGCTGCGGATACAGTGAAGACTCAAAAATAAGGATTCACCGCAGATTACATGAATTCAATTTGTGGTGAATCTTGTTGCTGGTCCATTTGGCTTTTATTTTTCTCCCGAAAGTAGAGGGAAATTTGGGTTAGGTATATGTAATGACTGTATGATAGCCTCCAATCCTGTTATCTTTTTCTATATTGGTTCAGCACGTTGTGTCGTTCCGACGGATCAAAATTGAGATTATAGGGCTCATAATACGGATTCTTGCCAAAAACATTCATGTTCTTTCTGTCCTTTGTGATTTTTGAGGAATGGCAGTAGACTAATACCATTCTTTTGTCGATCCTTTGCTTTTGGATTCAGAATTTCACGGAACGTAGGCATTATATCCTAGAACGAGCACATGAAGTCGGTTTGAGTACTGAGCTGTACACGTCCCCGCTATAAAATAATCATCGGTACACGGATTCCTCCTTCATACAAGTCGCATTTGTCCCCGCGCCAGATTCCCCGTTGCAGTTGAAGAAGTTCGGACCAGCTCAGCCTTCCAAAGATAGTGATCGTATATTGTCATAGCCCTCGTCTCTTTTAATTTCTGTACAACTGGAGATGCATATATATCCAGAGGAGGACCATAGCTGCAAATGTAACGAGCGGATAGGACTGCGAGTAGTAAAACCGTCCTTGCGGAATGCGAGATTACCCGGTTCGATTCCATGGAAAGGTTTTTAGGGGTATTTGCCGCGGAACTTCTTTTTCATAATGCTGTCTTCGGGCACAATTAGTTCGGCGCGGGGGATGATGGTGGGATACCACATACAGAACTATTCTCCGCGTTTTCCCATCCGATCAAGGAAGAAATTAAATGTCTTATTCTAATTCTAAATCAAGCACTGAGAATAAGTACCTTTGCCGTACTGTACGTCCAGTGTGTTATCTTTCAGTTCTTCCCGTTTGCCATTGCCCCATAGACAGTCAATACAACTCACTGTTTTCCAGCAATTTATAATTGTGGTCATAAAACTCGTCGATGTCCTGTTTTTAGGATCACCTGTAGAGCCGAAAAACCGAGTCCCCATTTATCAAAAGCATCGGTTTTGTTTCCTGCGTTTTGGAATTCGTGGAAGATGGTTTGTGCTTCTGCTGGTAGAGGGAATTGCTCTTCTGGATCGAATTCTACATTTCCGCGAATGGTCGTGTTCCAGTCAACAGGCAAGAGCCTGTAGGAGTACTAATAATGCGACTTGAATAACACTGGGTGAAGCGCATTCCTTCCTGAACCAACCTGTCTATGCTAGGAGTTTCGAACTTCTCTTGTCCGTAACAACTGAGGTCACCGAAGCCGAGGTTGTCGATCAGAATGAAAACGACGTTGGGCTTCTTTTTATTCTAGATTTTCTTTTTTGCGCAAGTGCCTGTTGTGCCCCTGCAAAACCGACAAGTAACGCGCTACTGAACAACAATTTTTGATCCATAAAAATGTTGGTTGATTAGGTTGGTATTTAGTTCATTTGAATTCACCACAGATTAAGATTTATTTTATTGAGAATTAGATTAAGCATCTGTGTTAATCTGTTTAATTTGTTGTGAAACAGACTTGCTTCTATTTTGTTTTGTCTCGATTTTGTGGGACCTTTGATGTCTGTAAACATACAAATTTCAGCTAAGACTTGTTTTCAGGAGGCTTCCGATTCTGTCTATCGGATGTTCAAAAACGTCTTTTTATGTTATGCCTTCTTCGTCCTATTATTAGACATTTTCAGAAGAAGCATAGTTGTTTTTGAATTTGAAATATTGTTAAAACTATTTATATTTGTACTACTAATTAACTCCAACTATCAAAACTATTTATTAATGATAAACAATTTATTATCCAAAATTCTTTACTCGCTGACTAGTGCGGCAGCAGTAGCTTTTTTGACTGCATGTGCCACAGGCAAACAGAAAGAAGAGCAAAAATCTCTGAACATCGTCTATATTATGACGGATGATCATACGGCACAAATGATGAGTTGTTACGATACCCGTTATATGCAGACACCCAACCTCGATCGTATTGCCCGCGATGGCGTGCGCTTCACGAATTCTTTTGTAGCCAACTCATTGAGTGGACCCAGTCGCGCCTGCATGATTACGGGTAAACACAGTTGTGCCAATAAATTTTACGACAATACAACTTGCGTGTTTGACAGTGCCCAGCAAACTTTCCCAAAACTGCTCCAGAAAGCTGGTTATCAAACTGCGCTCATTGGTAAGTGGCATTTGGAAAGCCTGCCTTCAGGCTTCAATTATTGGGAAATTGTGCCCGGACAAGGCGACTATTATAATCCTGATTTTATCACTCAAAACAACGACACCATCCAAAGACATGGATATATAACCAACCTTATCACCGATGATGCGATTGACTGGATGGAGAATAAGCGTGACGAGAGCAAACCATTCTGTTTGCTAATTCATCATAAAGCGATCCACCGCAATTGGATGGCGGATACCTGTAATCTGTCTTTGTATGAGGATAAGACCTTCCCACTGCCCGACAATTTCTTCGACGATTACGAAGGGCGTCCAGCTGCCGCAGCGCAGGAGATGAGTATCGTAAAGGATATGGATATGATTTATGACTTGAAAATGCTTCGTCCCGATAAGAACTCACGCTTAAAATCACTCTATCAAAGATTCCTGGGACGCATGGACGAGGGGCAGCGTGCAGCCTGGGACAAATTCTATGGCCCGTTGATTGATGATTTTTACAAGCAAAACCTAAGAGGGAAGGATTTGGTTAACTGGAAGTTTCTGCGTTACATGCGCGACTACATGAAGACCGTGAAATCATTGGATGACAACGTGGGGCGTGTACTCGACTATCTTGAAAAGAACGGATTGCTGAACAATACGTTGGTGGTCTATACTTCTGATCAGGGGTTCTATATGGGCGAACACGGTTGGTTCGACAAGCGTTTCATGTATGAAGAATCCATGCGTACACCGTTGATTATGCGTATGCCGAAAGGATTTGACCGTCGTGGAGACATCACCGAGATGGTTCAGAACATCGACTATGCACCCACTTTCCTCGAACTGGCCGGTGCCCCCGTTCCTGCTGATATACAGGGTGTGTCATTGCTGCCGTTGCTGAAAGGCGAACAGCCCAAAGACTGGCGAAATGCATTATACTATCACTTCTATGAATATCCAGCCGAACACATGGTGAAACGTCATTACGGAATACGTACCGAACGCTATAAATTGATCCATTTCTATAACGATATCAATTGGTGGGAGCTGTATGACGTGCAAGCCGACCCAATGGAAATGTACAATCTATACGGACAGAAAGAATATGAGCCTATCGTGAAAGAGCTCAAAGAGCAGATGCTTAAATTACAGGAACAATACAATGACCCAGTACGCATCTCTTTAGAGCGGGATAAAGAATAATATTTCTTTTCCCGTTCCTAAAAGAAATCCATTGACTAAACTGTATGTGAAACAAATTATATATATATTTTAGCGTTCTGCTCTTCTTGTGATGCTACAGACCGATAACTACTTAACATCAAGCGTTTCTGTAGTTCTCTGACTAGGTACAAATGATATCGGGCTCTTTCATTTTTTTGCAGGACGTTGCCGAGTTAAAGAGTGCTCCTAAGCTCTCTTTGACTGAAAAGATGAGGGCACAGATACGTTCATATTCCAGAATCTTGCGTCTTCTGGTATGAGAGTATTCAATATAGACACAAAAAAAAATCAACCTAGTTTTGGAGGATGCTTCATAGCATTTAAAAAGTGTAAGCAGGATCTTTTAATAATCTTTTTTGTTCACACATCAAAGGTAATTCTGCACGCTTTTTATAATCTGCTATACTGATTATTTCGCCCAGAAATTGAAAAATAAATACGGTTATTGAAAATGATAAAAAATTTTTGTAGGAGGGGGATCCTCGGAAGAAGAGGCCTTTGAAATCTTGGACTATATATCTGATTTATTAACTTTGGCTTACTCGTTTTTTAAAAGAAAGATTAACTTTATAAAACATAAAATTATGCAGATATGGATAGAACAGCTTTATTGTATGAAAGAGAAGAGATAATGAAACTGTTAACCTAATTAATTTAGTCTAATGCTAAAAAACTTCAAGCAAATCGTCAGCAGCGATGTCAGTAGAAAAACTGAGAACCGAGGTTATGAGTGATGTTAAATAAGTAGAAGAAGGTAAGGTTTGTTCATATATAAAGACGTGTAAAAAATGGTTTATGAAAATTATTGGGCTGAACAGACAGGGAACGTATTAAATGAAATTTACGTCTATTATAGCATAGTGAAAAAGATATCCAAGAAATTAATTAAAGGCGTCAAGGTTACATAAATATTTTATCAAATACTCTGAAATGGCTCCATTTGAATCCATTTTTTGATTTGCTGAAAATCTGTAGGGCATCAGAGGTTAGAGGTAATTATAAAATCAATTACTTAATATAAATGATAGAGAAATGATGTTTAATATTACAGTATGGAATTGTCGTTAGGACAATAAGAAATTAAGATGAAGTATCGATCCGAACTAGTAGTTAAGTCCAGCATAGTATTATGAATTATTATTTAATTTTTTTACCAGAATGATAATAGTAATATTAATCGTTAAATTTTAACATTATGGAAATTTATTTTTGAAGGGATCAATCTAAAAGACAGTGTTAAGTAGAATAACGAAATAACCTTTTTTCAGGTATCCAAGAATACAGGAATAAAAGAAATTCTTCAATACAATTCTTTTGAATGTGCAGAAGAAGGATTATTTTTGTTCGCCATATAAACTCTAAAAACGGAACATTCATGAAAATTTATCCTATTTGGTGTTTGATGTATCTTATTGTACTAATTTCCATCGTTGTAGCTCCCATTGTGGCATTGGCCGATGAACCACAAGCAGGCCACTATTACGTGGTGCGGAACGTGGCTACGGGTAAAGTCATTTCCAACAAAGGAGTAGGAGACAATAATTCTCCGCTTTACTTAGAACCCTACAAAGAAAAAAACTACGCCCAAGTATGGAAACTCGTGCAAAATCAGTCCGATGCGAGCTCACAACGCTTCCAATTATTCAACGACTACTACGGATCGACCATTGATCCCCTGCAACGGAAATTGGACACATCGGGATCGGGACAAAACTTCACCAACCAGTGTATCCATTTCATTCTTGTAGATGAAGCCGTTGGGATATATCGTCTAAGCAGCTACAACAACCAATATTATCTCGTCGACAACGATGCCGGAAATCTCGTACTGACTGCCTACTCCTATTCGGACACCACACTTTGGACACTCTCCGAAGTTGCCTATTCCGTTACGTCGCACTATTGGGAGGATGCCACTATCTTCGAGGAAAACAAGGAGCGAGGACATGCCACTTACCTTCCGTACCCCAACACCGCCAGTATGCGGGCCGATACGTGCCGGTATGCACAACCGTGGCACGACCCCGTAGGAGCTGAGTGGCTTTCTCTGAACGATGTGTGGCGACTCAACTACGTGGATAATCCCACGGAACGTCCGCAAGAGGAGTTTTGGGGTAATGATGCAGACGTTAGCAACTGGGACACCATCAGCGTTCCTTCTTGCCTTGAGATGAAAGGCTACGGTGAGCCGCTTTATATTAATGTGGACTATGCTTTCGCCGACAACCCGCCCTACATCCACATGAAAAACGGACTGACGAATAGTGTAGGATCGTATCGCCGTGATTTCGACTTGCCAGAAAACTGGACGGACAAACGAGTATTTCTTCATTTCGATGGAATCTACTCTGCTGCATATGTATGGGTGAACGGTCAATATACGGGCTATACGCAGGGTTCAAACAACATCGCTGAGTTCGATATTACCGATAAAGTGTGCACGGGGATAAACAACGTGAGCGTACAAGTGCTGCGCTGGTCGGACGGCTCTTACCTGGAAGGACAAGATATGTGGCATATGAGTGGTATTCATCGTGACGTCTACTTGTTTGCAACCCCCAAGACCTTCATTAGCGACCATTACATAACGGCTTCTGTCACACCAACCCGTTCAGAAGCAACTCCGAATGTGAACCTCACTATCTGTAACCGAGAACGTCAACCTGTGCAAAAACAAATCTCCGTCCGTCTGCTTGATCCGAACGGAACTCAACTGGCTGAACGTCAAACTACGGTTAAAATGCAATCGGGCGACAGTCTGCGTTCCATTGCACTAGACTTTGGCCTGCTCACAAACATACAACTTTGGAGCACAGAGATGCCCGCACTTTATACGTTTGAGGTATCGCAGACAGATGTAGCTACGGGCAAGGAAGAACAAGCCTTCGCTACCAAATACGGCTTCCGCAGCATCAGTATCAGCCAGGGCGACCTGCGTGTGAACAATCGCCGAACCTATCTCAAAGGAGTCAATATCCAGGACACACATCCTGTATACGGCCGTAGCATCGATACGGCAACCATGCTGAAAGACATCAAGATCATGAAGCAAGCCAATATAAATTGCGTTCGCACCTCCCACTATCCAAGGCAAGCCAAAATGATGGACATGTTTGACTACTACGGGCTCTACATAGTGGACGAAGCTGATATGGAATGCCACAAAAACTGGGAAAATAACGGCAACATTGTGAATAGTGAGATGTGGATGCCCGCCATTATCGATCGGAACGTGCGTTCCGTGTTACGCGATTGTAATCATCCGAGCGTTATCTTTTGGAGTCTCGGCAACGAGAGTGGCACGGGGCGCGCCATTTTTGCAGCTTACGATACAGTCCAAGCTCTAGACACGCGCCCCATACACTACGAGGGTTCAACACGTGAGAACCAAATAGGGACAGATATTTGGAGTGTCATGTATCCAACCGTCTATGAAGTGGCTGCAAAAAGTACCAATAATTGGCGCTCTCAACCTTACTTCATCTGCGAATATGCCCATGCCATGGGTAATTCCGTCGGCAATCTATCAGAATATTGGGGAAAACTCATCGGCTCTAAATATGGCATTGGGGGTTGCATCTGGGACTTTGTGGATCAATCCATCTATGATGCAGCTGACATCAAAGTTGGCAGAACGGAGGAAAAAGGGTTCCCAAAATACATCACGGGCTACGATAAACCAGGCCCACACCAAGGTAACTTCGTCAACAACGGTCTTGTAAATGCTGATCGAGTATGGACCTCGGAACTCACGACCGTGAAGAAAGTCTATCAGTACGTCACTCGACAAGTCATTAATGGGAAGTGTGTGACGCTGCGGAACGGCTATGCACATACTAACTTGCAAGACTTCGATCTAGCTTGGGCGGTACTCAAGGATGGCTCAACTGTGGAATCGGGCAATATGCCTATGGCTGCATGTGTTCCTGATATGCACACTACGGTTATCATTCCTTACGAAACACAGCCAGAGGACGGACATGAATATTTCCTAAACTATGAAATTCGTCTCCGCGAGGCTACCCCCTGGGCTCCTAAAGGCTATCCGGTAGCAACGTTTCAGGATACGATACAATTGCGCCCATCACAACTAAGGACCACCTTGCACGAGGGACAGCCATTCGAATACCAAATTTTAGGCATAGATAAATATGTATTTAAGAACGATCGAATGGAGGCTGTCTTCAATGCAGACGGGCTTTACTCATACATCGTTGATGGGCAAAATCTCATTGTGCCAGGTTACGCTCCCGAGTACTCCGACTACCGCTACATCGAAAACGAGGAAAACGGAGGAAAGGATACGAGCAACGGCGTTGGCGAAAAGAAGGTCATGTATGAAGTGTCTCCCGACGGCCTTAGCGTCCAATGCATCGTCAATGCTCAGGGAAGCAAAGTCCCCTATACATTTATCTATACGTTTTATGCCGACGGTACCAGTGAATTGGAAACCATCTTCCGGCCTGTAATTAACAATCTCCGCCGCCTCGGAGTGGAGCTACGCTTCCCGAGAGAATGGCAGAACGTGGAATACTACGCCCGCGGACCGTTCAGCAATTACATTGACCGCTATGAGGGTGCATTCCTCGGCCGCTACTCCACGACCGTCAGCGACATGTACGAATCTTTCGCCCGTCCGCAGAGCACAGGCAATCATGAGGCTCTTCGCTGGCTCACCTTGACCGATGAGAATGGTAAGGGTGTACGGATAGAAACAGAAGGACAGGTATCCTTTTCGCTTTTGCCCTATAGTGACATATCTCTATATAACGCAAAACACAACTGGGAATTACCCCCTCCAGGAGATGTATATGCCCATTTCGACTACATACAACGGGGCGTGGGAAATGGTTCTTGTGGCAAGAACACAGGCACACTCACTGCTTATAAAGTACCTGATACAGGAAGCTATGGCTATAAGCTACGCATACCGCCTTTTAACAACAAGAAGATAGGCATTGTTCCACGAAAGACAACCAGCTACATAAAGTAATATTCTAAACGAACGAACCATCTGTAAAACCATGAATCTACAAGAATTGCAACAAATTGCTGCACAGTTTCAAATTGAAGGTAACGTACAAGAAGTAAATACCCTAGGCAATGGGCTCATCAACACTACGTACAAAGTAACCACAGGAACAGGAACGCCCGATTATGTCCTGCAGCATATTAACAACGTCATTTTCCCTAACGTTGACATGTTAATGGATAACATCGTTGCTGTCACAGACCATGTGCGCCGCAAACTGGCGGGATTGCTTGATGTGGAGCGCAGATGTCTACGCTTCATTCCCGCATCGGATGGAAGATACTATCATTTCGACGGCGAGCGATACTGGCGCATGATGGTCTATATTGCTGACACGCTGTCCATGTCCGAGGTCACTCCGAAAATCAGCTATACAGTGGGCGAGACATTCGGCCGTTTCCAGCACTGGCTAGCCGATATTTCCCTGGAACTTGGAGAAACGATCAAAGACTTCCATAATATGGAAGTCCGCCTGTGGCAGCTCCGTGAAGCCGTAAAAGCGAATAAGAGCGGACGCCTGTCTACTGTGCAGGACTTGGTCGCTGCCATAGAGTCGCGTGCCGAGGAAATGACGAAAGGCGAACGTCTCTACCGCGAGGGCGTACTGCCTAAACGTATATGCCATTGCGACACGAAAGCGGACAACATTCTCTTTGATCAAGATGGTAACGTCCTTTGCGTCATTGATTTGGACACCGTGATGCCTAACTTTGTATTCTCTGACTTCGGCGACTATTTGCGATCGGCTGCTAATACAGGCAAGGAGGATGACCATAATCTGGAGAATGTAAGTTTCAACATGGAAATCTTTAAAGTGTTCACTAAGGGCTACCTAAAGGAGGCTGCCACATTCCTTACGCCCGTGGAAATCGAAAATCTTCCCCATGCCGCAAAGCTCTTCCCTTACATGCAGACAGTTCGCTTCTTGGCAGATTACATTGACGGAGACTTGTATTACAAGACACAGTACCCCGAACACAACTTAGTTCGTAGTCGGGCTCAGTGGAAACTTTTCGAAAGTGCCGACAGTCACGAACAGGAGATGAAAGATTTCATTGCTAGCTGTTAAAAAGAACTTAAATTATATTGTGACTTTAAAACGATACAAATAAATTATTACCATGAAATCAACAATTGTATTAGGAATTGGGGTCACCTTGCTGGCTTCCTATCCTGGAAACAAACAAAAAACGGAAGAGAAAGTAACACAGCTGCAGAAGCCGAACGTTATTTTCCTGATAGCCGATGATATCGGTTATGGCGATCTGAGTTGTAACGGGTCGAAAACGATCCATACGCCAAATGTAGAAAAGTTGGCGGCACAAGGTATCCGTTTTACAGATGCACATGCCGTAGCTGCAACCAGTACGCCTTCACGTTATTCCCTGCTTACAGGACATTATGCTTGGAGACGAAATGATACGGGGATTGCTGCCGGAGATGCTGGTATGGTGATCCGCCCCGAACAGCCGACCGTTGCCGATATGTTCCGGGAGTGCGGCTATATGACTGGCGCGATCGGAAAATGGCATTTGGGATTGGGTGACAAGGCTGGTATGCAGGACTGGAACGGTTTTATCACCCCCGGACCGATAGATATCGGTTTCAACTACTCCTATCTGATGGCGGCTACAGCCGACCGCGTTCCCTGTGTTTTCGTCGAGAACCAGCAGATCGTCAATCTTGATCCGAACGATCCGATTGCTGTCAGCTATAAAGAACCGTTTCCCGGCGAACCGTTAGGAAAAGACCATCCAGAACTGCTGACAAAGTTAAAACCGAGCCCAAACCACGGACATGATATGGCAATCGTAAACGGAATTTCCCGTATCGGCTATATAAAAGGCGGCAAACAGGCTTTGTGGGAAGATGAAAATATAGCGGATAGCATCACTTGCAAAGCTGTCCAGTTTATCGAGAACCACAAGAATGAACCGTTCTTCCTGTATGTCGCAACCAACGATGCACATGTTCCACGCTGGCCGCATCCCCGTTTTGTCGGCAAAAGCGGCATGGGGCCTCGTGGCGACGCTTTGTTGCAGTTCGACTGGACCGTAGGCGAAATTATGTCTGCACTTGAAAAGGCGGGTATTGTTGAAAATACGTTGATCATTCTGAGTAGCGACAACGGACCTGTGGTCGACGATGGCTATGCAGACCGCGCTGTTGAGCTCTTGGGCGACCATAAACCTTGGGGACCGTTCCGTGGTGGAAAATACAGTATTTTCGAAGCCGGAACCCGTATCCCGATGATCGTCAGCTGGCCGGCACAAGTGAAACCAGGAGTTTCCGATGCATTGGTTTCACAGGTCGACTTGTATGCTTCCATGGCAAGTCTGATGGGTAAACCTCTTGGAGAAGGAGCCGGCCCTGACAGCCAGAATCATCTAGACGCTTTCTTAGGGAAGGACCTGAAAGGACGCAACTATGTGGTTGAAGTTGCCGGCTCTCTCTCTGTTTTCGACGGTGAATGGAAGTATATTGCTCCAAGCAACGGTGCTGCTTATCAAGAATCGACTAATATCGAGTTGGGCAACAGCAAGGAAGAACAACTCTACAACTTGAAACAGGATATCGGAGAAAAGAAGAATTTAGCTGCCAAACACCCCGAAATCGTTGTAAAATTGAAAGCTATTTTAGGGAGGGAAATGGCTAAATAGTTAGTCCCTCTTGCATAAAGAATTCAAAGAGCCTGTAGAAAATAAAATATTCCAACAGGCGTGTACCAAAAGCATAGGGTCAAGTCGAGCATTTGATTGATTATCTGGAAAAGGAAGGATTAATGAATAATACAATCATCGTTTTACATTCGATATAGACATTTATATGGGAGAACACGGATGGTTTGATAAACATTTACGTACGAGAATCGTTTAGGACACCTTTTATCATACGTTATCCTAAAGAAGAGAACTACCGCTAAGTCTTTAGCTTAGCGGTAGTTCTCTGTAGTGCATACTATAATTATAAAAACATGAAAATTTTAATTATAATATCTATTGCAATTTTATTGGCAGCAGTTCATTTCGTGGCAACAGTAATGATCTATAAGAAAACAAAAAGAGAACATAAATGGTAAGTCCAATTTGGCTCATTTAATATCGTTTCTGCCATTAATTAGGCCCTCTCTTTTATATCGCTGCAAATAAAAATAAATAGAATACTAGATGAATAAAAGGAAATAGTGCCCCCTCAACGGTTCACTATTGTCAATTATCACAAATTGCAATAATATAATTACAGAAAATAATGATTGGGAAAGATTAAGAGTATTTATTTTTATAATTTTATTAATAATTCATAATTACCATGAAGAATATTCATATTTGTATCGTTTTAGGTGTACTGTTGAGCTTATGCTCTTGTACTCAAAATGCACCAAAAGAAATTGTATTGAAAGCTTGTGCTTTTAATACCGGACATTTCAATCAAGGCGAGCTTGGTGGCTATCAGGGAAGAAATGTACTTGACACCTTATCTATCTGGAAGGATTGGGTATGTAAACAAGGATGTGATATTTTTTTCCTACAGGAATGGAATATGTATTTTGATAAGGATAGTGCCTATAATGCTCAGCGAGAGATACTCGATCCTTATTATAAAAACATTCTTTGGGGAGATAATAATACTTATATACATAATGGTATTTGCACGAATTTGCCTTTAGAAAATAAAAGGATCGAACATTTATCAACTGATTATTATGCCCTTGTGGCGGATGTGGAAATAGCAGATCAAAAAGTCTCATTAATCTCAGTTCATTTGAATTGGCAGGAGGAACATCACATGAATGACTTGAACCAATTTATAGAATTTTTATCAGGATTTGATTCATTTATTGCTGGAGGGGATATGAACGCTTCGCAGGCAGAACAGCTTCTATTTAAACAAGCTGGATTCAATATTGCTAATGGCGGAGATGCCGGATTTATTTGCACATGGCCTATGGGTGCGGTTAAAGCCACAAATTATTGTATTGATAATATTGTGACATCGACAAACATTGAAATAAGGCATCCACATTCTGTCATTACGAATGTAAACGATCAGGATCATTTCCCGATTCTTGCCGAAATTGTCATCAAATCAAAGAATTAGCTACTTTCTAGCAGCATAAAGTTTAGTTTAAATATCAAATTTTCATACTTCCCCCCTGAAGAAAATGGACATTCTCACATTTTGTACCGTAAATTGTTATATGAAGAATCTCTAAACTTCTATAAAGCAAAAACATTAAAAAGATATTAATAAAATATCCTTTTAGAAGAAAGAACTGTTTATTCATAGAAGAAAAACTGGGAAAGAAACCAAACAGGAAATAGACTCAGCGAAGAATTTAATCCTTATCAGTGAGGATCGTCCTTTGGACTTAATAGCGGAAACCAGCGAATTTCCATGAATCTGAACACTTCCAGGAAGTTCGTGTTTTTCGGTATTTCTTTCTATAGTAAAAGAAATGTGTAATCGCTTTAATTTTAGATATTTTTAAATATTTTAACAATTTAGAATATTTGTATTTATTATTTTTGTACAGGCAAGCATGACGCTTCTATAATAAAGCCTAAAAGTTTTAGTAAAAGGTTAAAAGAAATTCCTGCAGGAATCGAAAATGTTATCTATATAGGTAATGAAAATCAAAGAAGAAGTGGAAAAACATTTTATTGTGCCATAGTAATAGGCGGGAATATATCTGTTTTTTCCTCGTTGTTGGAAAGGCCTGAAGTTAATTTATCAGGTCAGATAAATTTTTAATCTTTAAATATAGACTTTGAAATAAAATATTTACCATGAAAAAATTCATTATTTTATTTTCTTCATTTTTGTTATCGTTTAACTGTGGAGCTCAGCAATGTAAAGAACAATCTCACGTATTGAAAATACCTGTAAAAGAGCGTCCGGCAGGACAAACAGATGTACTCGAGTTGACAACCGAACCCTTACCTGTGGTGCGTGTCGCATTTATCGGCTTAGGAATGCGAGGCCCCGGAGCTGTGAACCGAATGACTTATATCCCGGGAGTGGAGGTTGTTGCATTGTGCGATGTAGAGCAAAAAAATACAGAGAAAGTAAATAAAATGCTACAAGAAAAAGGTCTTCCTAAGGCTCAGGAGTTTTATGGAGATACCTCTGTGTGGCGTAAGGTTACAGCCCTTCCCAATGTAGATCTTGTTTATGTGGCAACAGACTGGTTGTCGCATGCAAAAATAGGTATTCAGGCGATGAAAGACGGCAAGCATGTGGCAATAGAAGTTCCAGCTGCTGTAACAATGGATGAAATATGGGGATTGATCAA
>JAEZGN010000024.1 GCA_023437305.1 Bacteroidota bacterium | reverse complement strand
CAGGGATATCGTCAGGCGATTTTACACCATCAGGATAAGAGCCTATATCATCTACTTTTGTGCTATTCTCAATTTCTATTTTAGTCTTAAATTCGTATCTGACACCGATATTTAGTTTTTCATGACTTATATTTACTCCTATGATGGGAGAGATACCGAATCCGTTTTGAGTAACATCGATATTATTATCTCTTAATGATCCTGTTATCTCGAATTGTCCAGTAGTATTGAAAAACTCATAAGCTGATATCATTTGTCCGTCAGGGTTTAATATCGGATGCTGTGGGTTTATCTGTATATCTGTTATAAAGCCATTATAGGTGTTATTTATCAAGTTGAAACGTAAGCCCCCATACACTGAAAATGTTTTATTAAAAGCATAACTAGCCCCAAACTGTAGATTGTAAGTGTATGATTTCTTTTCAATACCGGAATTCAAAGAATATTTATTTGTTTCTATTCCTGTACTTGTCAGGATTGCGGGAAGTGAAGCTATTGGGGCTTCAAAAGAGGGTATTCCTTGTGTGAATTTCAACTTATCACTATTTGATATTCCTAATCCTGTTGAAATGATCCATTTATCTTTTTTATATGCAGCTAAGACATTAGGAATAATGATTGAGTTTGCTTTACTTTTGAAACTCTTTTTACTCTCTCCTCCATTACCTAAGAACAGAGCATTATCTGATTGTATTTCGTTCTTTTGAAATATGCTCTGATTATTTATTGAAATATGTAATCCATCAGAAAGCTTTACTAATCCTGCGGGATTGGTATATACTGCATCTATTTCTGTGGATGCGTCTCGAGCGATATTTCGTACTGAATGTGCGGTTTGTGCCGACAATGACAAGTTTAGCACTGATGAAAATATGATTATAATTTGTAGTTTGATATTTGTTTTCATAATGTAAATTATTGATTATTAAAGCTTATTATTTTCTTCGTTGTAGTTATTTATGATTCTTAATGCTTGAATGACTTGATTTATTTCGTCAAAAGTGCTACGATACCATGTATCTTGCTCCATATTAGCGAAAAAGCTTAGACAATAACCATCTGCATTTGTTTCAATTTCATATCTCGCTAGATCGGTAGTCATGTGCGCATAGACAGTTACAAAACGTGGCTCATTGTCTATTTGAAATTTACAGACTTCGACTATTCCAATAGGAAAACTGATCTTCATTAAACTAGTTTTTAATAATTCGTTAGCTTCTTCTTTATTCATAATTTATTGATTTAGTTTTGATAAAAGAAAAGAAAGGGGAGAACGGATCTTTCCATTGCTATTTTGTATTTCAGATAACAGTCTCCAAATAGGATGGTTTATTTCTCCGTAATTCGATAAAATAACAATTACGTTCTTATCGGCAATATCGCCTTTGAAACTTCCTAAATGACGCTTTAATCCATCCCAATTTCTATTAATGCCATCTTCCGGAGGTAATTTTTCTAAAAGATTAATTCCCTCCTTACTATTACTCTCGAAGAGAGTATTTTCTTTTATTTCTTTTTCTTTATTTGCGATTGCTGTGTCATCGCTTGGCGATCGCTGTGTTATTTTCCATCGCTTTTCATTCCTTTTTCTTCCTACTTCGGATAATCTTTTCTTTTTATCCAGAAATATGTTCATTCGGCGATTAAGACTTTCAGAAAAAAAGAACTCATCATTCTCGATCTGAAATAATCCATAGGAACCTATAACAGTTTTCATTTTCTCTGCAGTTGTATTATATCTTCTTGCTAGAGCGGAGACTAGCATCAAGGGATATTTAAAGTCTGGGCGTTCTCGTAATGTTTCTACAAGAACCCAGAATATTCCATACCCCTCTAATCCCAGTTGCTCAATAAGAAGTACGCACTTAGGATCATCCTTTGCGTTACTATCATGCGAGAAATAGCATATATCTTTTCTTATATTCATTGTTTCATTGATTTCGTTTAGAAAAAGCAATAAGAGCCTTATACATGATTAGTCATGTACTATATGTTAAATTAAAATTAATTGTTAAATGAGGATAGGCTATTTTTTAGCAATATGGGGCATTGCTTCCTGTTCAATTTCTTTCTTAGTCTTACGAGGGCTTTCAATTAGCCTTTCGTCAAGTCTTTTACGATCAAAGAATATAAATTTCCGGCTTTTTGAGAATGGAATAGAGTTTGTAGATGTTAACCGATACATATAATTTGGGCTTATACCTGTATATACACAAGCTTCCTTAAAAGATAATACATCTTTTAATCCTAATAGCGTTTTTTGGATCTCAGAAAGATACTCTTTTGTTGATTTTTCTTTATTCATAACTTATACTTTTATTGGTTGTTATTTAACCGAATGCATTCGTTATACAAAGAAAAGTTGAATTGAATATTATTTGAATGATATTTGATAAGTATACTAAAAGTATCCTTAAATACTTTTAGTATCAATCTCACAATCAGATAATAAAGCATTCACTTGTTTTTTAGTCTCAATGAATATTTTTTCTTTTTTTCGACACTCATATTTGTATTCTCCAAATTTTGTCGTTATAATTTTATTGTCTTTTATGGTAAAATATTTTTGAATGAAGTCAACAATATATTGATTTGATGACCCCTTTTCGCTATTTAATTTAAATACTACAATTAGTAGTCGAAAAAGAGCAGCCATTTCTCCTCTGTAGGATAGTTTAGTTTTGGGTTCTTGTAAAGAGAGGAAAGCTTTAAATGAATTTAAATCACCTTCAATTTGAATGTTCTTTATATTCGATAATCCAATATAAAGTTTTTCTATATTGTAGTTATTAGGATTGATCGGTGTTATCTGGATGTCTGATTCTGTATTTATTAAATCTTTAATAAACGTGCAAATTTCTATATCTGCTATATTTTCATCAGTTTCAATTTCTAACTTTTCCTTATTTCTTCTTGATATATAAAATATTACAATCAAGGAAAAAACAAACAAAGCCCCCCACAGACTGTAGCATATAAAAGTTAATGGTAAAAATGTTGCTTCAATTTTATAAAAATGAAAGAATAGTAAACCACAACCAAACAATAAAAAAAGAGAAATTAATGTTACAGGATGCTTTTGTTCAAGATATTTGCCTAGAGGCTGTAACCAATTTAAATAAATGATTGAAATAAAAGCTCCAATCACCGTAGATGATACTATTAATCCAACAACTCCACCAATAATAAATAATTTAGATGAATTAATATCTATATATTTTAAACACAAGATTAATTCGATAAGAAATATAGTTCCTATTATTTTAATCGTGATATCAAAATGATTCGTAAGCAGTTTTTGTAATCTCATGATAATTATGTTTAGTCTATGTTAAGCTCTGGTAATGAATTTATTGCATTTTTCTTTAACTCGTCCACTGCTCGAGTATATTTTTCAGTATGTTTTAGTCCTGAATGGCCTAAAAGACTTGCTACAGTCTTTATTTCGGTCTTATATTTTCCTAATAGATTAACAGCAAATGAATGTCTAGCACAATGCCAAGTAATGTGCTTATCTATTCCGGCACGTTTTACCCAAGTTCGCAAAGCTTTCAAGCAACCTGTATGGCTAGGAAGAGTGGAGATAGAACTGTTTTTAGAGGTTTTTTCTCCAATTAATGAAAGTAATGTGTTGTTGAGTGGAATGATTACGATTGAATTTTTTGAAGAGCCTTTAGTCTTAACTTGCTCAAATTTTAAAGTTTTATTTGCAAAATCGACATTGCTGTATTTAAGATCAATAACATCGCAATATCTCAAGCCTGCATAAAGACAAAATAAGTATCTATCCAGAACTGTTTGAGATTTTGTTCCCACATAATCATTATCGGGAGTATTCCAATTTCCCGACTTGAATTTCTTTATCTCGGTCATTTTATTTTCTATTATTTAGTTTATACAAAACACGAAACACACTCGTCTATTGTCGCTTTTCGGGAAAGCGGTAACTGTTACTCCGCTACGCTTGACAACGGACAAAACCCCTTCCCTTCGTTCAGGGAGAGCGGAATGCGATCATCAATCAATTTGTTGAAAATGGGGTGAATTTCTTTTCATGTTATGATGGAATTTTAATCTTTATCGAAATATTGAAACAGGGAGCTTTGTTGCTTAGTGAAGTTTCTTTAGACGAAAAACAAATTCAAGGTTTTGCCTGATTGGACACACTTTCAGCGTTGTTGTCCTCCCAGCTGGAAGAAATGATGGGAGCGCTTGTTGGAAAAGTGGTATTCTATCATTTCGATGGCCGCGCTAAAAAGGTGTTGGGATATACCACTAAAGAGAATTATCTGAAAGTGCTCACAGATGAATTGTTTTGGAACCCATCCGGGTTTAAGCATGAAACTTTGACGGGCGATCCCGAAGCGAAAGAGGCTATAGCCCATCTTTTTCGCAATGCTTTGTGTGAAAAACAACGGGGGAGTAATCCTCTTTTTTGTCCTTTTCATTGGTGCATTTTACGTATATACTAATTGAAAAGTGCGCCACTTTTCAATTAGTATATACATAATAGAATATTTTTGAAATTCTGCATTCACCTGAAGATATTCTTCTGGAGAAAATCTGAGAGCACAATTTATTATAGAGTTGCCAACCTTATGCAGCGGATCATGATATAAAATCGTCATATAAATAAAATATGGGATTAACCATTTTTCTGCTGATTTCTCTGCTTTTCTTTTAACTCTCGAATAAACAAAACCATTTTTCTTTTTGTTAATATTAGATAAATCTATCTAAAACCAAAGTAACAGAATTCCTGGAATGATTCTTATTTTAAAACAAATGTGATTAAGTTTTTTGTCTTACTCTTCCTTCGTAGGAGCCGTAATTATATTTGACAGATGAGATTTTTTGTGTTATTTCAATGCCATCTAACTGCAATTTTTTAGACTCACAAAAATAATATGAACAGAAAAGCAGAAAAAATAGAGCTGAAAAGGTAAAATAAAATCAGAATAAACAGTTTAAGTTACATCTGTTAAAATCCATTATATATTTATAGGGGAAATGATAGACATATTTAGAATTAAGATTTATGCAGGGGCTTTTCTTGTTCTCCTAATATTAGGAACATGTTATTAATGCGATAAAATAGAATATTATGAAAAAAATGTTTTTAATTTGCGCTTTATTGGGGGTTGTCCACTGTTTTAGGGCGCAAAATTCGTTGTTACAAACCGATGATTTTGCAGAACTAACCGATACTAAACCTCATGACAATGAAAAGGTTTGGAGCGAAATACCTACTATTCCACAAATAAGTTGGGGAAGTATAGATATTCGTTATCCAAAATTGTCGGTACCTCAGTTGGCTAAAACAAGCCGCTGGCAAGGAAAAGCTTGGAAAGGCGAACGAATCAATGCTCAAGCAGTGATATGGACAAAAACGGATTTAAAAAACGTTACTCTCGCTTTAAGTGATTTGAAAAACGGCTCAGCTTGTATTCCCGTTTCAGCGTCAAAGGTTTCTTTTGTTCGTTACGTCATGACAGACGAATTAAGCAAAGATCGTAGTACAGGTTGTGGACACAGAGAGAATAAAGCAGAATGGGACTCTTGTTTGGTGGCTGATATACTTGATAATATAAAGGTAAAGAATGTCAAGGCCTGTACAGCTCAACCCATTTGGGTGAATATCTGGGTGCCTCAAGAAACTAAACCTGGCAAATACAAAGGTATATTGACTATTTCGGGTGAAAACTTCAAATCGATGCAATTACAATTGGAGGTGGAGGTGCTGAACCGTGCGCTGCCCGAGCCAAAAGATTGGAAATTTCACTTGGATTTTTGGCAAAACCCTTATGCTGTTGCCCGTTACTATAAAGTACCGCTATGGAGTCAAGCGCATTTTGATGCGATGCGTCCAATTATGAAGATGCTTGCTGACGCCGGGCAATCGGTAGTAACAACATCGATTATGCATAAACCTTGGGCTGGACAAACGGAAGATCATTTCGACAGTATGGTAGGTAAAATAAAAAAAGTAGACGGCACATGGACGTACGACTATAGTGTTTTTGATAGATGGGTTGAGTTTATGATGAACGAAATCGGAATTAAAGAACAAATAAGCTGCTATACATTGATACCTTGGGCTTTAAATTTTGATTATTACGATCAGGCTACGAATCGTGTCTTGTTTATTCAAGCTAAACCTGGTGATGTATTATATGCCGATTATTGGGGCAGCTTTTTGAAAGATTTTGCAAGCCATCTTAAATCAAAAGGTTGGTTTAATAAGACTACTATTTCGATGGATGAGCGTAAAATGGAAGATATGCAAGAGGCAATTAAAGTAATTAAACGTGCTGATCCTGATTTTAAAATTGCTTTAGCAGGAACATATCACGACGAGATTCAAGTAGACTTGTATGATTATAGTATAGCTTATGGAGTTCAATTCCCTGCTGAAGTGAGAGCAGAAAGAGCAAAACAGGGGAAAGTAAGTTCAGTATATACATGTTGTGCTGAGGCTTTACCCAATATATTTACATTTTCCCCGCCGGCAGAAGCAAATTGGACATTCTGGCATGTTGCCGCAGGACATTATGATGGTTTTTTAAGGTGGGCATGGAATAGCTGGACAAAGGATCCGTTGCGTGACAGTAGATTTCGTACGTGGGCAGCAGGTGATTGCTACCAGATTTATCCAGGACCTCGTAGCAGTATTCGTTGGGAACGAGTAATAGAAGGAATACAAGATGTAGAAAAGATACGCATCCTTCGTAAAGAATTCGAACAAAAGAATAAGACAAAGCAATTGGAGAAGCTCAATAACATGGTCTCTAGGTTCGTTCACGAAAACCTTACCTCAGTAAATGCAGCAGATATGGTGAATGCAGGAAAGGAGGTCCTCAATTCGTTCTGACAAAGACAAAAAAGTGTGAGTTTAATAACTAAGGCTGAGATTACAATGATAAAGGGTAATGTTGTTTTGCTTTTTTGCTGTAGCTTACTGCTGCTCTACCAACAAGTGTATTTAGGAATGGCTCTCGTTTGCTTTATATAATATATTAACAGAGTGATTTTTATATACGGGGATCCGTTTTATTGACAGCAGACCGTTTCATATAAGCCATTTATCGTTGAATAAAAAAATAGGGAAAACAAATACAATTTGTTTTCCCCTACCAAGAGGTTATTGGGTAAATCGTATTCCCCTAATCAGGAAGTTTATCCCAATATTCAAAGTTTGTGACCCATTCGATGGTTATCTTTCGGTTGTCCATCCGCGCGCTGTCCGTTTTCTCGGCAAGCATAGAGACAGCCTTCAGGCTGACACCTCGCGCTTTAAGCATACCGGCAGAAACGCTTCGTTTTTATGAGGGCTTCCACCACTGTTTGCGCGCGTTTTTGCGAAAGGGTCAGGTTATAACCGCTGTTTCCGCAGGCATCGGTGTAGGCGGTGATGAGGAAATGCTTTCCGTCATACTGTTTGAGCAATTGTCCTGCTCGCTCGAGTACAGTTTCCGATTCAGTGGTGAGGGTGTATTTGTCGAACCCGAAGTTCACATTGTTGAAAGCCTCGCAGATCTGCGGCTCAGTCGGCACACGGACTTCTTTTTCTACGACATGTTCCTCATTTTCTCCATCTCGACGGTTTTTTCTACCGTTACATATTCAACCACGGCGTAGGTTTCTTGCTCCTGCTTTCGATGCACCATATTACACGCAGGGGTGATTTGGGCAACGCGCGGCAAGTTCTTCTGTACGGGCATCAAATACTTGCCCTGAAAGTCCAAGCTCAGCAAGGTGTGGCTTTGTGTCACAAATTCCTATTTGTCTCACAAAAATCCTTGTCCCGGAGGGGGAATGTAAATCACTCCGAAGTCGTCATTGGAAACAGAAAGGCAAGAGTATGCAAGAAATACGCTGACATGTCCGGCAAATGGGACGACTGACATGTGCGTCTGCCCGATTCAAAATACCAACTTCGCGTAATAAGCTTATACCACAAATCAGGGGCAAAGATCAAGGTGGGCATACACTTGATTCGCCTTTATATGGTAGAGCAGTTAAAGGCATTGTTACAGGAACTTATCGACTCCACCAATGAGATTAAAATTCTCCAAAAACAGACTGTAGAACTAACCATTGATTTCAGAAAGTCAAAAGAGCTCTGATACGCTAAATCATAATTTAGAGGCTGAAAAAAACAACTCTACGACTATTGATTGGAATTAGGGACATAATACAGTTAAGAAAATCAGGCGTTTATGCTCCGACAATTGGACGAATTAAAACGAAAATCTAAAACTTAACGACGGAAGTTTCTTCTCGCAGCTTTTTCTCCATGAACCATTCGCGGGAAATTTAGTTCAATCGTTATTTCTAAAGCGAATCTGTTTATCTTGAAAATCGTAAAAAAACAGATCATTTAGTAGTTGTCTAAATCTTTTATTAAATATTATATTTAAGTAAATTTTCATTCATTGAGGAATTTTTATGGTTATTTATTTTTGCATAAATTCGTTCGTTATAGAAAAAAGAATCTCAACGTGAAATAAAATAAATTTTACTTGAACCTATATAATTATTAGAATAAATCACTAAATATTGGAGGGATTATCTCGTTGATAAACAGTTCTCTGAAGGGAAATGTAAGTTCTCTAATTTGACAAAATCTTTTTTGCTATAAAAGTATATTTTAGAGTTAACCCCAAAATATACTACAGAGTTTATCTTCATTTGAAGATGGAACAATAGACATTTCATATGTACCATTCTCTCTTAATAAAGTCACTAGCCACAACAAATATGAAAAAGATTATCGTCCTGAAGTACTATTTTCCTGTAATTTTTTAAGTTAAGGTTTTCGAATATGGTTTTATATATCCCATAGGAAATCCAATTATACCAAGAGATTTGTTACTTCCCTTAGATAAAGGAGATTTCTTTATTGGCAATATGGATGATTATGATTCTTTATTACATAGCACAATGTCCCCTTATTTGGATTTGGAGAAAATATTGAATCCGAATACCAAGAAGGATTAATAAACAGTTTATTAGAGCAGACACTTATTGATGAAGAACAAGTAAAAGGCGATTTTAAAATTTATCAAATCTCTATCTAAGAGTAAAACAAGTAAAAAAGAATTTGTAAATATTCTTAATAAATATAATGAGAATAGGAATAAGACTATTGAAGATAAATTGATTAATGATCAGGAATTTAATAAGTCAATTGAATCATACATTACAAGATGGGATCAATATTTGGAATATGCCGATAACTTATTAGACACAGTTCTTCCTTCTAGAAACATGCTCGAAGGCTATGTGAGAATCGCTTCTGCTTATTTTACGGAAGGGGTGAATACTTTCTCAAAAATCATAGCAGTTTATGAAGATCTCTATGTTCGAGAAGACGGTTCTGGACTAATCCTTTTTCGAAACTATGTAACCATTCAGCAAAAAAATGAAACTTCAGTACCCGACTCCAATATTTCCTTTTCTAAACGATTAGGGCACAATAACAACAAATGTCCTTTAACTGATGCACAACGAACAGCTGTTTCCCCATTGTTAGATGCGAAAAACAGAGAAATATTAGCAGTTAATAGTCCTCCTAGAACAGGAAAAACAACGATGTTCCTTTCAGTTGTAACTTGCTTATGGGTGAAAAATGCCGTAGAAAAGAATGAACCACTATACCAGTAAATAATTGCACACTCTACGAATAATCAAGCTGGAACAAATGTAATGGATTCTTTTACTAAAGATTTTTCTACAGGGAATAGCGATTATGTAAGCAGATGGATTGATAACATAAGTAGCCTTAGTAGTTATTTTGTATCCAATATGCGAGAGGTTGCCGCAAGAGAAAAGGGCTATCTGACAGGACACTGTTGTTAGAAAGAAAATCCTTACTTAACAACATTGAAGAAACCTACCGTAACTATCATAGTTATACTTAATGGAAACAAAGATGAAATTGAGATTATTAATAAGTGGGAAAAATATTTGGTTTCGGAAAGTATATTCTTATTTGCACTTTCTTTTCTTCCCATTGTCAAACGAAAAAGCAATTTGAAAACAAAGGTTTTTGCCAAAGAAAATAATTTTTCAAAACATTTGCATTAGAAGATCTCAATAAATTGCATTTTAATATCCACCGACAAAACAAGGGATAATAATACTTCCTTTTAGAATAATCAGAATAAGGAGAAACTATGGATGTGAGGCATCTTTAATATTGTCATAACTCATAAATGTAGTACGAGGAGCTTCTTTGTTTATAGCAACGACACTTACATCTTTCCAGTATGGAAGCGCATCCTGTGCATTTATTATTACAGAGAAAAAAAATAATAAAAGCAGGATTATTTTTTTTATAATATGCATTATTAATAAATTTATTTGGTGTCTTACAAAAACGAATATTTAATATCAACAGATAAACCAAAATATTTTTGGATTTAAAGATCTGTCTATCGACATCATAGCAATGAATGATTTGTAGCTATAATAAAAAATTACTGAGCAAATTTCAGTCCTTTTATTTTATTCCATCCTCCACGTGTGAAGTCAGGAATCTCTACAGGAGCTGAATTATTGTCGAGTGAGATTTCCGTTAGTGGTATCAGGCTGCACCATTCGGCAAGGTCATACACATCCATATCAAGCGGAAGTCCCCTTTGAAGACAGTATATCAGACGATAATCCATTATGAAGTCCATTCCTCCGTGTC
>JAEZGN010000023.1 GCA_023437305.1 Bacteroidota bacterium | reverse complement strand
AAAGTATTGCTACCCTATGCTGCCCCTCGACTTGCATGTGTTAGGCCTATCGCTAGCGTTCATCCTGAGCCAGGATCAAACTCTTCTTTGTATATTCTTTTTTTTAAGTCTTTCGTGATCCTGTCCTTATCTATTCACTTATTAAGTAAATTGACGGTATAATATTTTTTAGCACCAAAGTGCTAATGTACTACACTCATATGTTGTCAAAATTTCAAAGATCGTTCTCTATCGCTTTTCCCCTTTTTCACCGCCCGAGTCCCTAGATCAAAATCTTGTCTGTTGCCAAAACTCGCTCTCGAAAACCCGCCGGCTCTATCGGTAAAGCGGGTGCAAAAGTAAGAACCTTTTCTTTACACTCCAAATATTTTACCAATTAATTTTAAAATATTTTTTGGCAGAACCACAAAGTTAATACCTATATACCTTATTTGCAAACTGTTGTTAAACATGTTTTCATTGGAAACTTTTTTGAGAAAAAACAACATAGATAAGAGGAGAACAACCCAAGCCCATAAATCAAGCAAATAGAAAAAAAGTAAAACGATCAGGAGAGTACCCGCTAAAGAAAAAACAAACTACATAAATTCTACTTTGCCGA
Organism: Bacteroidota bacterium; assembly: GCA_023437305.1. Taxonomy (GTDB): domain Bacteria; phylum Bacteroidota; class Bacteroidia; order Bacteroidales; family Dysgonomonadaceae; genus Dysgonomonas. The sequence goes on along the minus strand of JAEZGN010000023.1, from coordinate 544,395 downwards.
TAGAGATAACAAGAATAAATAAAGAATTAGATATTGCTTTTTTATTTTAGAAATCGATTTGCTAAATATTTCCGAACCGGCGTATCGTAAAATTTCAAACAGATATAAGCTAAAGCAATACTTCCGACAAGAACTCCAGCTGCACCGGGTAATGATTCATGGAATGTGAGATTCTCATTCTTCACCCAAGCGTAATACAGGTATATAAAAGGGTAATGAACCATATATAAGGGATAGGAAATATCTCCTAAAAACTTACATACGCCAATTGTATATTTATCGGTAGTTTGCCCCGAAGCTCCTAAATAGACAAGTAGAGGAAAAAATAGAATACAACATACTGTATCATATATTCCATTCATCCATAAATGTTCTGCTCCACCTATACGTGGCACAGCTAAGAGGAAAATGATAGTAAAACTACATGTCCAAAAGGCACCTTTTATATTTTTAGCAGGTTTGAATATACGGGAAAGTAGTAATCCTGCGGAAAAAGAAAACAACAACCTCAACGATCCTCCTGTAAATTCTGTTCCGGTTAGTGAATATCCGACACAGATATCTCCTAAAGGACCTAATATGGCAAATGCCGCCAAGCAACACCCGGCAACAAAAACAAATATTGTAAGAATTTTTGTTGAAAATTTTCGAATAAATAAAACATAAAGAATATTAGCTATATATTCAAAAAACAAAGACCAACTTGGTCCATTTAGAGGAAACATTTCTCCCAGACCTCGCACCTCTGTTACTGTAGTAGCAGGAATCAATAGTGCATTTAATAATGTAGCAATAAACAAAGCCGCAATAGTTACTTTGGATACGTCCCATACAGAACAGCCTTGAAAGTAAAACATGACTGCACCTATAATAGCACCCATTACAACCATTGGATGCAAACGTATAATTCTTCGTTTAATAAAATCTTTCGTTGTCATTGTACCCCAACGATTGTCATAAGCATAGCCTATAACAAACCCTGACAGTATAAAGAAAAAATCGACAGCTAAATAACCATGATTGATGCTTTGATCTAAATGACTGGTAGCAAAAGCTTCAAATATATGGAAACATACAACCATGATAGCGGCTACTCCGCGCAATCCATCTAGTATATTGTAATGTGGTTTTGTATCTGCAAATGCAGCCATAGAGATTTGCGTTTTCAGCATAACTTAAGTTCTTTATTTTTGGTATTCTGGTCTTTCAAATGAAAAAACTCACAAAATAAGTAATTTTCATGAATGCTCTATAGCTTGACATACAAAAACAATAACATTTTGAAACATCAAAATATGTTTTATATTATAAAAATAGATTTCTCTGCTATGATATTATTTCACTACTTTTGTACAAAATAACACTCAAAACCTGTTTTATGTCTTATAATCAATTAATAAACCCCAAAAGCATTGTCATAGTTGGAGCTTCTGATAACATTTTGAAACCAGGAGGAAGTGTTTTGCATAATATTATAAATGGAACGTTCGAAAAAGAGCTATATATTGTAAATTCAAAAGGAGGTATAATACAAGGCATTAAAGCCTATACCAAAGTTGAAGACATTCCTCAGGTAGATCTGGCTATTATATCCATCCCTGCCAATCAATGTATAGAAACGGTTGACTATCTGGCCAATAAAAAAGGAGTAAAAGCTTTTATTGTATTTTCGGCCGGATTTAGTGAAGAATCTGAAGAGGGTGCTATCAGAGAAAAAGAACTTGTAAAAATTGTAAATAAGGCCGGAGCTATCATGATCGGCCCTAATTGTTCAGGGTTCTTCAATACGAACCACCAAAGTATTTTCACTCGTCCTATACCGAGCCTTGACACGAACGGAGTGGATATAATTTCCAGTTCGGGAGGAACGATTACTTATATTATAGAATCTGCCATGCGTATTGGACTCAGATTTAACTCTGCATGGTCTATTGGAAATGCTGCTCAGATAGGAATTGAAGATATATTGGAATATTTGGATAAAGAGTTTGATCCGGAAACCAGTCCGAAAATAAAACTTTTATATTTAGAAAAAATTACTGATCCTGACAGATTTCTTCTTCATTCGTCTTCCCTCATCAATAAAGGCTGCAAAATAGCTGCGATAAAATCGGGTAGCTCCACATCGGGTAGCCGTGCAGCATCTTCTCATACAGGAGCAATAGCGAGTTCCGATTCGGCCGTTGAAGCCCTGTTCAGAAAAGCCGGAATTATACGCTGCTACTCGCGCGAAGAGCTTGCCAATGTTGCAGCAGTATTGACATTAAAGAAAATAAACGGACGAAATCTCGCTATAATTACCCAAGCCGGAGGACCCGCTGTAATACTAACAGACGCTCTATCAAAAGGAAATATTGATGTTCCTGAACTTGATAAAGACTTGGCAGCCGAACTTAAAAAACATCTTCTTCCGGGAGCCGCAGTATCCAATCCTATAGACATTATAGGAACAGGAACAGGTGAACACATGGCTACATGTATTGATTTTTGCGAGAAATACTTTAAAGAAATAAATGGAATAGCCGTTATATATGGAAACCCCGGAGTAAGTAATGTAGCCGAAGCCTACAACATGCTGGATAAAAAAATAAAGACCAGTAAGCTTCCGATATACCCGATATTGCCATCGGTGATAGCTGCTTCGGAAGAAATGGAGACCTTTGTAAAGAAAGGACATGTCAATTTTACAGATGAATATGCTTTGGCAAATGCCCTTTCGAAAGTTGTTTCCTGGACTCCCCCATCGGTAGGAAAGATGGAAGATGTATCAGTTGATATACCCCGTATAAGGGACATTATTAGCAACTCTACAGACGGATATATAGATAGCGACACGGTTAGGCAATTATTTGACGCCGCAGGTATTCCACAAGTAGAAGAACTAGTAACAGCCAATAGGGACGAAGCCATAGCTTTTGCCGACAAAATCGGATATCCGATCGTTGCAAAGTGTGTAGGTCCTATTCATAAATCGGATGTAGGAGGGGTTGTATTAAATATACATTCGGCAAACCATTTATCAATAGAGTTTGACCGTTTGATGAAAATAGCCGATGCTACAGCCGTCATGGTACAGCCGATGTTATCGGGACAAGAACTTTTCATCGGAGCAAAGTATGAACCTACATACGGTCACATTGTTTTGTGCGGACTGGGTGGAATTTTTGTGGAAATACTGAAAGACGTAGCATCGGGACTTGCACCTCTGAGTTTTGACGAGGCTTCATCGATGGTACAATCATTGAAAGCATATAAAATAATAAAGGGTACACGTGGACAAAAAGGCTTAAACGAAAAACTGTTTATAGAAATTATTGTCCGACTATCGATTATGCTAAGATTTGCGCCTGAAATAAAAGAAATGGACATTAACCCGCTTTTAGCTAACGAAGAAAGGGTTATAGCCGTGGATGCAAGAATCAGAATAGAAAAATAGCATTGATTATATATAGTAAAGAAGCAATATCGGCAAAAGTATATCTTGGCTGGTATTGCTTTTTTTTTGAAAAATCTTTTTATTAAGTACTTTATTATATTTCAGAAATATACTACCTTTATTGCCGACAAAATCTATAGGTATGAAAACGAAGAATTTTGAACAATAGTAAATATAAAATATAAAGCCGGACATTTCGTTCTCGGCTTTTTTTATGTGCAACAGACAAATATCAAACGCTCAAAAATGAAAGAAGAAAAGAAAATTGTTTTAGGTATTTCAGAAAAGCCTAAACCCGCCCAATGGCTATTATTGAGTATCCAACACCTATTTGCTATGTTCGGAGCAACCGTACTTGTTCCTGCACTCACAGGAATGAGCCCCGCAGTGGCTCTTATCTCGAGTGGTATTGGCACATTGGTATTTATAGCCATCACAAAAGGCAAAGTCCCTTCTTATTTGGGATCATCATTTGCTTTTATCAATCCCATCATAGCTGTAAAAGCTCTGGAACTCGATCCTTCGTCGGGTGTAGGCATGGGTAGTTTCCTTGTGGGTAGTTTCCTTGTGGGAGTTACCTATTCAGTAGTTGCACTTATTATAAACAGAGCCGGAACACAGTGGCTGATGAAGTTGCTTCCTCCTGTGGTAGTAGGACCTGTAATTATGGTTATCGGGCTCGGGCTTGCAGCTACAGCTGTGAACATGTCTACCAATAATCCGGCAGGAGATTATGACCTCACTTATGTCCTCATCGGTCTGGTAACTCTTACCATAACAATTCTTACAGCCATTTTCACTCGCGGATTTCTTAGTGTTATTCCTGTATTGGTAGGTATAATTGGCGGGTATATATTCTCTATTATCTTAGGAGTTGTAGATGTGCAACACGTAGTTGAAGCAAACTGGATAGAAATGCCGTCTTTCTCTATCCCATTTGTTCATTATACACCTTCTTTCACATGGAGAGTATTCTTAATGATGGTTCCTGTTGCTATAGTTCCTATCGCTGAGCATATCGGGCATCAGCTTGTTTTGAGTAAAGTAGTTAGCAAAGACCTGATCAAAGATCCGGGACTAGATCGTTCTATGCTGGGTGATGGGGTTGCCACTATGATAGCAGCTACATTAGGAGGACCACCGAACACTACTTATGGAGAAAATATCGGAGTATTAGCCATAACTCGTGCCTTCAGTATTTATTTGTTTGTTGGAGCAGCAATCTTTGCTATTATGTTTGGTTTTTGTGGTAAGATATCCGCTTTGCTATCTACTATCCCTACTCCGGTAATGGGTGGAGTTTCTATCCTCTTGTTCGGTATAATAGCCTCCAGCGGGCTACGCATGCTTGTGGAAAACAAAGTAGACTTTAGCCGTAAGCGCAACCTTATTATATCTTCTGTCATCCTTGTTATTGGTATTGGAGGTGCAGCAATACATATCGGTAAAGTATTTTCTTTGGAAGGAATGGCTCTGGCTTCTATAATCGGAGTTGTACTTAATCAAGTATTACCGGGCAAGCAAGTTGTAGATTTTGATGAAATGTTTAAAGAGTAAACAATTACATATATATAATAATAAAGGCTGCAAAATGCAGCCTTTATTATTATATATATGCTTCACTAAACTTATTCCTTATAATAAATATGTTTTACCCGGCTAGATATAGATGTTAGTATTTCGTAAGGAATTGTATTTATTTCTTTTGCCAAATCTACGACAGATGGATTTTCCCCAAAGATGACTACCGAGTCTCCTTCTTTCACATCTACTCCGGTAACATCGATCATTGACAAATCCATACAAATATTTCCAACAATAGGCACCATGTGTCCATTCACCAATACCTTACCAACTCCGTTGCCAAACTGACGACTAAGCCCATCGGCATATCCTATACGGATAGTAGCTATTGTAGCATCTTTATCGAAATGACCTTTACGACCATAGCCTACAGTTTCTCCGGCCTTGATGTATTTGATTTGCAGGATGGTGGTCTTCAAGGTACATACGTTACGAAGCCCATTCAAGCCACTTGCACTTACACCATACAGACTTATGCCCAGCCTCACCATATCCATTTGCTCGTTAGGAAAACGCTCTATCCCTGCCGAATTAAGAATATGCTTCATTACCTGATAATGGCAACTCTTCTCTATTTCTTTCGTTATTTTCTTAAAGGTCTTGATCTGCGCTACTGTAAAATCATCGAAATTCCAACTTTCACTTGCCGCTAAATGAGAGAAGACAGATTGGATACGCACTCCTGTTTGCGACTTAATGCGCTCCATCAATTTCGGAATATCTTCTTCTGTAAATCCCAACCGATGCATTCCTGTATCTATTTTGATATGTATCGGATAATTTGTAATTCCCTGCAATTTGGCTTCCTTTATAAAAGCATCCAATATTCTGAAATTATACACTTCGGGTTCGAGAGCATACATCGCCAATTCTTCAAATCCCCCTACTTCGGAGTTGAGAACAATAATAGGAACTTTTATTCCTTGTTTCCTCAAGAACACACCTTCTTCGGCTACGGCTACCGCCAGGTAATCACACTTATGATATTGCAATGTTTTTGCTACCTCTGTTGCACCTGTACCATAACCATCAGCCTTTACCATACATACCATTTTGGTTTTAGGATCCAGCCTTGATCTATAAAAGTTATAATTGTGAACGATTGCATCTAAATCTATATCGAGTACGGTTTCGTGCGTTTTCACCTCCAGCAGTTTATTTATACTCTCGAATGAGAAACTACGTGCCCCTTTGAGCAAAATAAACATATCATGGAAATCGCTCCATATATTCGAGTGAATAAAGTCATTGGTAGTATTGAAAAAGTGCGTTTCACCATTCTTAAATAATTCCTTATATGTAGAAATTTCTTTACCGATGCCGATAAGCTCATCTATTTTTTTATTCAACACCAGATTCGATGCCAAATAATACAGTTCTTTAGGTACTAACCCCGACTGTGGAATATCGGATATTATAAGCACCTTTCGCTTTTGGCTATCCGTTGCCCTTTGAGCCAAAAAGTCAAGAGCAATCCCCAAAGAGTTTATATCAGAATTGTATGTATCATTTATCAGTATTGTATTATTTTTCCCTTGACGTACATCAAGACGCATTGCAACCGGCTCGAGATCAGCCATACGTTGATTAATATCGGGTAAGGGTAAGTGCAAATAAATGGCAGTAGCCAATACCTGAATAGCATTTTCGATAGCGGCATTATCAGCAAAAGGAATGGTAAATTGAGAAGCCATTCCCAGAATAGAATAATGAATGGTCGTACAATTTCCGAGCTTCTCAACTTTCATTATATGCAATGGGCTTTTGTTAGATCCCTTGCGAGACCACGTCAGACGTTTGTGAGAAAGACAGGCTATCTCCATACATTCGTCGACAAGCTCATTCTCTTCTTCACAAATAATGACATCGCAGTTTATAAAAAGTTCCAGTTTCTCGAGACATTTTTGTTTCATAGACTTGAACCCTTCCTGATGAGCCTGTCCGATATTGGTAAATATACCAATCGTTGGATTTATAATCGCCTCAAGCTTTGCCATCTCCTCGGGTTGAGATATCCCTGCCTCAAATATACCCAACTGGGTATGGTCATTCATCTGCCAAACAGAAAGAGGAACACCTATTTGAGAATTATAGCTTCGTGGAGAATGCGTAATATTAAAATCATGATGAAGCACTTGGTAAAGCCATTCCTTCACCACTGTTTTACCGTTACTACCTGTAATACCAATAACAGGCACATTAAACTGATTGCGATGATGGGCGGCCAGGCGTTGAAGGGCAAATAGCGTATTTACCACTACAAGAAAGTTTGCATCTTCATATTCTTCCCACTCGGGTTGTAAATCAGATACTACAAAGTTGCGAACGCCCAGCTCATAAAGCTCGGAGATATACCGATGTCCATCATTATTCTTAGTCTTAAGGGCAAAGAATAATGTTTCGTCGGGGAAAAAGACCTGGCGGCTGTCAGTAAGTAAAATACTAATGGCAGTTTCGTTCAGATCGGTTGGCATAGCATCAATTATCTTAGCTACTTGATGTATAGAATATTTCATTCTTCTTTTTTAATTAAGATCTGTTTTCCAAATCCACAATTTCTTGTTCGCAACAAATGTATGGATATTTCTCATTGAAGGCTTTCAACTTTAACAAAGTTTGCCTTAAAAAATGCTTATAATCACTACTTTGATTATTTATAGGCCTATGATTTAGAGCCTGATATATTTTCTGCCATTCTTTTATTATCGGTGAGGCTTCTTCATCAAAGTATGTCTCTGACAATCGTTGCCAGATATATTTAATTGCTATTTGATTTGGATGAGTCATGTCTTCATCATAGAATCGATAATCACGTAATTCATCCAAAACAATCTCATAAGAAGGGAAATAATACAAACCTTCTACCATGCTACAAATTTTATCCACAGCCAAAAGCAAAGTAGATTTGCTCAACTGGTTATCATGGGCTCCATCTTTGAGGTGACGAACAGGACTTACTGTGAACACTATTCGCAACGATGGATTTATTTCTCTCAAATCTTTTACCAACCTTTCCCACTCTACTAGAATATCTTCAACAGAAAGACGAAAACGTTCGAATTCCGTAGCAGGCAGCTTATGGCAATTACCGACTACCACATTCTCTTTCAAAGACCGAAAGACATACGCTGTTCCAAATGTAACAAAAAGAACATCAGCCTTGCGAATATCGTTTGACCCATTCATCAAACTATGGTTTATCCCTTGCAGACATTTATCCTTATCTACATCTGAAAAAGACCCATGATGCCAAAAACTTTGATAAAGTCCTTTGTATTCAAAAATTTCTTTCTCTGTAAACTCCTTTTCTTCGATAAGCAGCCTCAAAGCCTGACTAATGGATAAGGGATTGTAGAGAATCCCAAAAGGATTGAGATTTACATTGAATTTATTTTCCAAAAACAGCCTACCCATATTCTCGGCAAAACAAGAGCCAAATATCATGATATGACTCTTATGAGATATCTTAAAGTCTGATTTCGAAATTTCTATTTTCGTTCTGAAGTCCATATTTACAAACACTACTAAACACAAGTAAAGGTAAAAAGATTGCATGGAATTATTCGAAACTTTACCTTAAAGTTTTATCGCATTTTTTAATTCATACATTTACAGACAAAAAAAATTACAAGTAACATATACCTGTAATTTTTCCTTCTTCAATCTCTCGTCATGCAGACGAAAAATACGCTATTCTTATATCAAATAACTCCCCGCATACGGTCTTCAAATGCCGAAAGAGAAGCCTTTGCACCTTCGCCCATTGCTATTATAATTTGCTTAAAAGGTACAGTTGTGACATCTCCGGCTGCATAAACACCGGGTATACTCGTACGACAATGAGTATCGATGGCTATTTCTCCAAAACGATTTACATCCACCAGATCTTTAAAAACAGAACTGTTAGGAGCCAATCCGATCTGTACAAAAATGCCGTTCAGATTGACGATACGTTCTTCACCGGTAGTACGGTCTTTCACTTTTATTCCGGTAACCTTCTCGTCACCGATCACCTCTGTTGTCTGGGTATTCAGTATGATCTCTACATTAGGGAGGCTTTTGGCTTTCTCTTGCAAAATCTTATCAGCCTTAAGTTCTTCTGCATATTCAAAGAGAGTTACTTTAGTGCAAATACCCGCAAGATCTATTGCGGCCTCTACTCCAGAATTTCCTCCGCCTACAACAGCCACCTCTTTACCCTTATAAAATGGTCCATCGCAATGAGGACAGAAAGCGACTCCTTTTCCTATATAATCCGATTCGCCGGGGACATTGAGTTTTCTCCAACTGGCGCCTGTAGCTATTATCAAAGCGGGAGTAATTATCTTTTCTCCGCCTACAACGGATATTGATTTTTTACCATCGATCAACTCTACTTTCTCTACCTTTCGATGCTCGAGTATATCGACAGGATAATCCTGTAAGTGCACTTTGAGATTATTCGACAACACTTCACCTGTTGTCTTGGTTACAGAAATCAGATTTTCGATTCCTACTGTTTCCTTTACTTGTCCTCCTATGCGTTCAGCCAACAAAGCCACCTTCAATCCTTTACGAGCCGAGTAAATAGATGCGGCTACTCCTGCGGGGCCTCCACCTATTACCGCTACATCATACTCTCTGACTGTTTGATTGTTATCTGCCACCTCTCTACTTCCATATCGGTCTTCCAGTTTGGATAACAATTCACCGAATTCACCACGGCCTACATGAATCAATTTACCATCAGCAAATACCGCGGGAACACCTTGCAGTTTAAGAGCATCAACCACTTCCTGATTTATCGCCCCGTCTACCATCTCGTGATATATCTCAGGGTTGAGAGTAGCCATAACATTAAGTGCCTGAACAATATCAGGACAATTGGTACACGTCAGCGATACATAAGTAGTAAGATGTATAGGCCCCCGAAGAGCTTTAACTCTGCTTACAACAAATTCGTCAGGGATATTCTTCCCCTTGCCATCACTATTCAGTATCGCTAATAATAAAGAGGTAAACTCATGTCCGTTAGGCACTCCCCTGAATTTAATACGTGTATCTTCTCCATTTTTTAATAAAGAGAACTCGAGCCCTTCACCTTTATTAATCTGACAGGAAATATTATCGGAACAAGAAGCCACGTCATCGAGAAGATCGACAAGTTCACGATAGGAGCCATGTTGGTCGGAAGCAGTAATATTTAATGTATACTGATTTTTCAGTTCAGAGAATATCGAGCGTAATTGTTCTTTAAAAGATGAGTCTAACATATATTTTAATTTTAATTACGTTGATTTAAAAACCGGCTTTGTTAAGCCGGTCTGCAAATTTGAATATTAAATCTTACCAACCAGATCTATACTTGGCTTGAGTGTTTCTTCGCCTTTTTTCCACTTAGCAGGACAAACTTCACCGTCGTGTGTTGCTACAAACTGAGCAGCTTCCACCTTGCGAAGCAATTCGTCTGCATTACGCCCGATTCCATTGTCATGAATTTCGGCAATCTTAACCTGCCCTTCAGGATTTAATAGGAAAGTTCCTCTATATGCCATTCCTTCCTCTTCGATCATCACGCCAAATGCACGGCTGAGTACTCCTACGGTATCGGCTAACATCGGATATTTGATCTTGCGAATACTTTCGGATGCATCATGCCAAGCTTTATGCACAAAATGTGAGTCTGTACTTACAGAATAAACCTCTACACCCATTGCTTGCAGTTGATCATATTTGTCAGCCACATCAACAAGTTCCGTTGGGCAAACAAATGTAAAATCGGCGGGGTAGAAAAAGAAGATTGCCCACTTCCCTTTTACGTCTTCGTGTGTTACTGTCTTAAAAGCTCCATTGTGATAAGCTTGTACTTTAAACTCCGGTAATTGTAAATTAATAATAGGTTTCATGATAAATTTTATTTATATTTAAACTATACTTATATTTTATATCTATACACGACAAAGATATATAGTTTTTATTTATATGCAAATATATTTCAATAGAATTTATCTATAACCCTATTCTTGTGCTTCCGCTGGTAGAATATTGGAATTGATTGCACGACTATGAGTGTGGATTGAAGTATTTATAGTCTTTGTGTGGGTAAAATTAGAGGGGAGGGAAGAATTGCTCAGAGTGTAAAACAAAAAGTTACACTCATAAAATAAATATAATAAAACACATTAAGGAAATATTCGAATTACGAATCCGAAGAAACAAGAGTATCTTTATTTTACAAACAAGATATTATTCTTTTGACATTTCTTCTAAATAATAAGTTGAATTAGGAATACTATCTGGAAATATGTTTTGTATATCATATTTTCCTCTTTCAGAGCCTAATTCTTTTGCTTTTAGTAAATAGTATAAAGCTAAACATCTAGTTTTATTATCTAAACTGTCTATAGGTTTATTTTCAGTAAGGGTTAATGTTCTAAAAACATCATAATATGCATCCGGATAATCATATTTATTAGCCATCTTTATTGCATAATAACAAAAATCCTGAAGTCTTTCTTCTGAAAAATAATGAGCTCTTACTTCACTGTATGCAAATTCATCATTTTCATTCAAGGCTTTATCCATTAAGCTGCGTAGTGTCTTGTCATCCTTAATTAAAGGTGATCGGCTATCACAATTACAAAATAGTAAGCAAAGACAAAATATTACACCAATTTTTCTCATAATTTCCGTGTATAAAATTCCAGTTCTTTAGATATATCCTGTAGAAACTTCAAAAATTTTTTATTATTCTTCAGTGATATTTTATCTCTTGCTATCATATCTTTCGCTTCTTTATCTTTATCTAGAAGGAACATTATAGATATTTTAAGCCTATAAATATTTTCTTCAGTCGGAGTGTCTTTTAAGATAGAATCGCACAATAATGAGGCCTTTTCGTAATAGATATATGCAGAATCGGGCTTACTCGCTTGTGGAGAATTGTACATTTGAGCTATATCCATATATACTCGGGGATTATTTGGTTGAGCAACCGCCATATCCCGATAAAAGTGCAATATCTTTTTATATAAAGAATCCATCAAAAAAAAATTTACACTATCACTATTATTAAAATTCAATAGAGACAATTTAGTTGTAGCTAAACCTACATTATTGTATGTAAGTATATTGCTATCCTTCGCTAACATTGTATCTATTTTCTTCAAATAGGCTATCAAATCTGATATGTCCTGAGATTTATAATAATTCTTTTCCAAACTGATCAAAGATAGCGAATCAGCTTTCTCTTTTGTCCCATTATTATTTTCTTTATCCGTATTAGTACAAGAGAACCATGTGAAGATTATAAATATTGACACAACTATAAGTTTCATTTTATACTATTTTATGCAATGAAAATGTATATAGAAAAGGATAAATCAGGTATAGCTTCTAGCTTATATTACTCTTATTACTTTCTTATCTCCATGTTATGAAATAAAAGTAATATATAATAATGTAAGATGAATACGAAAAGATATATAAAATAGATTCTGTGGAGTGTTTTTCTTTAGGATGTTTCAAGCTACTAGATTTCAAACCTATATAAAAAAGAAAAGGTTGTCGTCCCGACAACCAATCTTCATTGTTAACCTTAAATCTAATACTATGAAAAACACATTACAAAGGTAAATCCCCCTGAGGAATCTTCCAAATAATAGGCTATGATTTTTCCTGTGTTTAATTTTGTTTAACTGTGAACTACAAATTGTTAATGAATTTGTTAAAGAATCTTGTGTATTATAAAGAAACAAAAAACGACACAATATTGTGCCGTTTTTTACATATATAAATATACCTATAAAAGCTTATCTATTAACAATCTCCATTGTATCCGAGGCTATCATATATTCTTCATCGGTAGGAACAACCATAACGATCACTTTAGAGTCTGGTGCACTAACAACAGCCTCTTCTCCTTGTATTTTGGCATTCTTCTCTACGTCAAGTTTTATTCCCATATACTCCATATCCTTACATACTTGTTCACGAACAGCAATGGCATTTTCGCCTATCCCCCCTGTAAACATAAGAATATCTACACCACCCAGAACGGCTGCATAAGCACCCACATATTTCTTTATACGGTGTACAAACATATCGAAAGCTAATATAGCTCTTTCGTTACCCTCTTCCATAGCGGCACGTAACTCTCGCATATCAGACGAAACTCCCGATACACCTAATAGACCGCTATGCTTATTTACAAGAGTAGAAATAGCTTGTGTACCGATGTTCTCCTTCTCCATAATGAAAGATATGATACCGGCATCGACATCGCCCGAACGAGTACCCATCAACAGACCTTCAACAGGAGTCATACCCATTGATGTATCTACCGATTTTCCGCCATAGATAGCAGCCAAAGAGCCGCCATTGCCTATATGAGCCGTAATAATACGTTGTTTTTCGTACGGAACACCTAACAAATCACACCCTTTGCGCGAAACATATCTGTGACTTGTTCCGTGAAAACCGTAACGTCTGATACCATATTTTTCGTATAATGAATATGGGAGTCCATACATATATGATTTTGCCGGCATTGTCTGATGGTAAGCCGTATCAAAAACCCCTACCTGCGGGATATTTCCCATCAATTCTCTCACGGCATAGATACCTGCAAGATTAGGTGGATTGTGCAGTGGAGCAAGCTCTATGCATTCTTCCATTTTCTTTATCACCTCATCGGTAATAAATACACTACTATTAAACTCCTCTCCACCGTGAACCACACGATGACCAACAGCGTCTATCTCATCCAAAGAGCCTAACACGCCATACTTAGAGCTTGTCAAAACACCCAATATATATTCTATTCCGGCCTGATGCTCTAGAATTTCACCTTCAAGAACTACTTTATCTCCATTAGGTAGCGGAAACTTAAGGAAAGAACCTTTCAAACCGATTTTTTCGACTCCTCCCTGTGCAATCACAGCCTTGCTTTCCATATCGAAAAGCTTATATTTTATAGAAGAACTTCCACAGTTCAATACTAATATCTTCATGTCTTTAAATTAAATCGTTTGGTCCTATTATTTTCCCTGCATCGTCGTAAATATAAAAACCTCGTTTGGTAGATACGCCAAGTTGTTTTGATCTGAACAACTTCCACAATACCGGACTAGCCTTATATTTCTTATCGCCATACTCATCGAACATATCCTCCATAAGCATTACCAGTTTTTCGATACCTAGGATGTCTGCCAGTTGGAAAATACCAAACCGTTGTCCGAATATGATTGTAAACTCTTTATCTATATCTTCTATAGAAGCGACATTCTCCATCCATATCTGACATGCTTCATTTAGCATTGTTATCATCATACGAAAACTTACAAGCCCGCTACTTTCGTGCACCTGTATAGCAGTATGCTTGATCATGTGAGCAAAGTGATACACCTTGTGCACTGCTTCTTCGGACGTAAATGTTCCTCTTACAATCTCTAACAGACGAGCGTCTGTATGTGATACAGGAAAATGCAGACTGATACAACGAGATTTATACTTCAGATCAGCAGCAAGTTCACTTATAATGACTGTAGTTGCATTTGTAGCGATAATAGCATCAGGCGACAAGACTTGTTCCAGATTGCGGAAAACTTCTTTCCTCAGATCAGTGCTACGTCCGCCATCCATATCGTAACGGATACATTCGATCACGAAATCGCAATCTTGCAGATCTTGATAATCAAGGGTTCCTTTGATACGTCCCATGGTAGAACGCTTTTCCCCTTGAGTCAATCCCCAGTTCTCTATTTTTGTATCCAACCCGTGCTCTATATCCTTCAAGGCCAATTGTATCCTATCTTCCGACACTTCCACAAAAGTAACCTCGATACCCGATAGTGCTGTAAGGCTCACAATATGCCGTCCATCACGACCGCAGCCTACAACCCCGATTTTAGAGAAAAGGGACCTCTTCTTATTTTTTGAGCTTAACCCATACTCCTCAATAGGTTCTATGATTTCTGCCATAAATATTTTAATTAAAAATTTAGAGTTATAAACTATGAGTAGGTCGGAAGAACGAATCGAATGATTGTTCGCACCAACCTTCAATTCTCAAAGCTATTTATAACTATTTTACTTTTTCTTTGCGGCAATAGCCTGATTAGCGGCAATAGCCACCATATTATATATGTCACTTACCGAGCAACCTCGCGACAAGTCGTTTACCGGTGCAGCCATTCCTTGCAGGATAGGACCCACAGCCTCGGCATTACCCAAACGTTGTACAAGTTTGTAAGCAATGTTCCCTACCTCTAATGAAGGGAACACGAGTACATTTGCATGTCCGGCAACGCCACTCTCCGGTGCTTTTTGCTTACCCACTGCAGGCACAAGTGCCGCATCTGCTTGCAACTCACCATCGATTTTCATTGTAGGATCAATCTTCTGAGCCAATTGTGTAGCCTCAATCACCTTATCTACTAATGGGCTTTTAGCGCTTCCTTTTGTCGAGAAACTTAGAATTGCCACCTGAGGTTCTTCCCCAACCAACGCTCGTGCAGTTTGCCCTGTAGCAACAGCTATTTCGGCCAACTGAGAGGCCGTAGGATCGGGAGTAACAGCGCAATCTGCAAAAAGCAGCAGTCCGTCTTTGCCATATTGCTTCTGAGTAGTAAACATTAAAAAAGCACCTGATACCACACTGATTCCGGGTGCTGTTTTTATAATTTGCAATGCAGGACGAAGCACATCACCTGTTGTGTTTTCGGCTCCGGCAATTTCGCCGTCGGCATCACCGTTTTTGATCATAAGGCAACCAATATATAGCGGATTTTCAGCAAGTTTTGCTGCCTGTTCGATAGTCAAGCCTTTCGATTTTCTCAACTCAAAAAGAAGATTTGTATAAACCTCTTTCTTCTCATAATCCTTCGGATCAAGAATGGTTGCTTTATCTATATTTTTCAGATTAAGACCGGCTGCCAATTCTTTTACTTCTTTTACATTTCCTATAAGGATAATGTCGGCAACACCATCACCAAGCAACTGATCTGCTGCTTTTATAGTCCTTTCTTCTGTTCCTTCCGGCAATACGATACGCTGTTTGTTCGCTTTTGCTCTTTCTACTATCTCTTTAATTAAATCCATAATATATAATGATTTTTTTTATCCAATACGAAGTAAGGACGAACCCTTTTTATAAAATCGAGCAAATATAATAAAATTTGCAATCTCTACTTTACATTTCAAGCAAGAAACATCTCGCCTAATGTGAAATAAGCTAAAAAATATTTACTTCCATTCCCACTCCAATTCGTGTATAAGTGGAATCCCTTTAGTATTCCTATATCCTTCGAAAACGTCTGCCAGTTGTTCCTTGTTAACAATCTGATCTTTGGGAATAATGATATAAACATATTGATTCATCATCAGAAAAAAATATCGCTCTATTTCAATGATGGATTTTATATCATGTACATTAAAAAAATTATGACCTCGCTTACTGTCGACTTCTATAACATCATTCCCCAGCAAAAGTTTTATTTCGTAAAGAGATTCTCCTTTCATACTCTCTATTACCTTTCGCTTACTCATACGCTTATACATCCACGCCGACCAGCGTTGATAAAACATAAAAAACAAAAGTGATGATGCTATAAAGACATAAGCCAGAATATCGTTCATTCCGTCAAACAACAGGATAGCACCAAACAAAAGAGATAACCCCGGCAACCGATAACGATCCCATTTTCGCTGCTTTTTATAACCGCTGTTGTGAGACAAATTATAAAGTTGCAACTCTAAATAGTCATTTGTAGACAATGTATAACTAAGCTCCATATTCGAGAGACAAAGTTAGTTAAAAACAAAGGCTCTCATAGCGCTAACGATGAGAGCTTTTGTTTTATTTATCTTTTTTTTCTTTTTCTTCAGCTCTTTCAATAAAGTCTTTTAGTTTTTTTACCATGTTTGAACTTCCACAATAGAATGGCACTCTCTGATGTAGTTCCTGCGGCTGAATCTCTAATATTCTATTATGCCCATCTATAGCAGCTCCGCCAGCTTGCTCTGTGATAAATGCCATAGGATTGCACTCGTACAACAACCGCAGTTTGCCTTTAGGGGCTTTGTGTGTAGACGGATAAAAGTAAATACCACCTGTGATTAGGTTACGGTGGCAATCCGACACCAAGCTTCCTATATATCGGGCAGTATAAGGACGGTCTTCTTTTTCTTCCTGACAATACTTTATATAATCTTTCACACCTTGCGGAAAATGCACATAGTTACCTTCATTAACAGAATATATATTCCCGTTTTTAGCACATCTCATATTTGGATGCGACAGATAAAAACTTCCGATCGCAGGATTTAGCGTAAAACCATTCACTCCCCTACCTGTAGTATACACAATCATGGTGGATGTGCCATATATAATATACCCTGCCGCCACCTGGTTAACTCCCGGCTGCAAGAAGTCTTCCATAGTAACAGGTGAGCCTATGGGAGAGATACGGCGGTATATAGAGAAAATAGTACCTACAGATACATTTACTTCAATATTAGACGAACCATCGAGTGGATCCATCAACACTACATATTTGTTGTTATGCCCCTCATCAAGCCCTTCTATTGTAATAAAATTATCATTTTCTTCGGAAGCAATACCACATACAATCTCCCTATTGATAAGTGTTTGTATAAAGACATTATTGGCATACACGTCCAGTTTCTTCTGATCCTCACCCTGTACATTCGTATTGCCTACAGCTCCCAGTATATCTACCAAACCGGCTTTATTTACTTTGTAACTAACAACTCTGGCAGCGAGAAGAATTGAATTTAACAGGCGAGACAGTTCACCTGTCGAATATTTGAAATCTTCCTGTCTCTCGATAATAAACTCATCTAGCGTTTTTCTAGCAATGTTCTTCATAGTGATCTTAATTATTGTGTTGTTTTTAAGGATATTTCAAAGGTAAGAATTAATTCACAACAAAAGTTCCAAAAAATAATTACTTTTGCTGCAAATTTTTAATCTACAAAGGATGAACCTATCGGGTGTATATACAATAATACTATTGATATTTTCTAATATATTTATGACTTTTGCTTGGTACGGACACCTAAAGATGAAAGAATATTCGTGGTTCGAATCGCTTCCATTGTTTGGTGTTATACTTTTCAGCTGGGGTATTGCTTTTTTTGAATATTGCTTTCAAGTACCTGCAAACAGAATTGGATTTCAGGGCAATGGAGGACCTTTCTCTCTGATGCAGTTAAAAATCATACAAGAGGTCATCACTCTTACGGTCTTCGTATTGTTCAGCACACTGGCATTCAAGACCGAAACTTTCAAATGGAATCATTTATTAGCCTTTGTCTTTCTTATTGCTGCTGTATATCTTATATTTAAGAAATAGAGATATACAACTACATCTAAAAAAACTTTACAAGTTAGTTATATTTAGTTAAATGCATTACACTCCCTACAGGCCGTAACATCTCTTTTCTTTAGAGAGATCCCAAACAAAACATGTTCTTAAACATAGCGTAAATACTGTTAAAATCTACCTTTTGGCGCGTTACAGAGTTGTTACAAATTGAAATATGTTTTATATTTGACCTCTATATCATATAAATTCTATTTATTTTTAGGTACACACATGGAAAAAACCCTCGTCATTCTAAAACCTTCTTGTGTTCAAAGAGCACTGATAGGAGAGGTTATCTCTCGGTTCGAAAAGAAGGGTTTACGTCTAGCAGGGATGAAAATGGTACAGTTGACTGATGCTATCCTCAGTGAGCATTATTCACACTTGAAAGACAGGCCATTTTTCCAACGTGTAAAAGATTCCATGCAGGTATGTCCGGTTATTCTTCAATGTTGGGAAGGGAGGAATGCAACTAAAGTTGTACGCTCTCTGATTGGAGTAACCAATGGCAGGGAAGCTGCTCCGGGAACTATTAGAGGAGATTTTTCCGTTAGTTCTCAGGAGAATATTGTGCATGCATCAGATTCGTCCGAATCTGCCAAGATAGAACTAAAACGCTTTTTTAACGACAACGAAATTTTTGATTATAAACAATCCACGCTAGCTAACTTATATGCGGGTGACGAGATTTAATTTATATTTATGACAGGAATAAGCAGTAACATTTTAACAAAAGGCTTCAAGCGAATAAGATTATTGCCTCTAGTGGCAGTATTTTTCCTCCCAATGACAGGCTTCGCCCAGAAGAAAATAACAGAAGCCTCACCCGACAGAGTAGAGCTAAAGTACAAACAACGGCACAGCAGACAGACCCCAAATTCCAATCTATATGCAGATGGAATTAAAATAAAAAGAGACCTTTCTATACTTAAAGAAATTCAAGAAGAACGCATCCTTGGCGAAAATGAAATCCCAGCAGAAGATCTTTACGGAGGTATATGGAATAATCGTTATGTGAACGCATACCGTTCTATAGAGAATATTCCAGATACATTCAAAGTGAGCCTGGCCAATTTCACAATGCCGACCATGGGATATGTTACCTCTAATTTCGGACCTCGCCGTCGCCGTATGCATTACGGAATAGACCTTAAGGTACAGGTGGGTGATACGATTTACGCAGCCTTCGACGGAAAAGTACGTGTAAAACAATACGAAAGACGAGGATATGGTTACTACCTCGCTTTGAGACATCCAAATGGATTGGAAACTGTTTACGGACACTTATCCAGATTCTTAGTAGAAGAAGACCAAGTTGTAAAATCGGGAGACCCGATCGCTTTAGGTGGAAACACAGGACGTTCGACAGGTTCTCACTTGCATTTCGAAATCCGCTTTTTAGGCAATCCGATAAATCCTATATATATTGTTGATTTCGACAACAAGGTTTGCCACAAAGACACTTATACCGTAACACCAAACAGTTATAGAAAAAGCAGTAAAGGTGTAGATATAAGAAACCTTGCGTCATCATCTACTACAAGATCAAGCAGCGATGTAAAAAATAAATACGCAACGGGTTCTGTGAAATACCACCGAATCAAGAAAGGCGACACACTGGGCAAAATTGCAAGGATGCATGGAACTACAATCGGTAAGATTTGTAAGTTGAACAACATCACTTCGAGGGCTACATTAAGAGCCGGAAAATCATTAAGAGTTTCATAAGCAAATAAATCAAGCATATATAAAAAATGGCGGCAATGTATTATTGTCGCCATTTTTATTAGAACTTTTTATATCAATATATATTATATTCTACCATTCGATTGGTGCAATGCCTTTCGATTGCAAATATTTATTCGCTGCACTGAAATGACTATTGCCAAAAAATCCATTATAAGCCGAAAGGGGTGAAGGATGTACAGACCTTAGCACCAAATGCTTGTTAGGGTCTATAAATGAAGCCTTCTTCTGAGCGTATGCTCCCCAAAGGATAAAAACCAGATTCTCTCTTTTTTCTGCCAACTGATGTATTGCTGCATCGGTAAATGCCTCCCATCCTTTTTTCTGATGCGAGCCTGCCATATGCGCCTGAACAGTCAGTGTAGCGTTGAGCAGTAATACTCCCTGATTTGCCCAACGTGTCAGATTTCCCGATCGGGGTACAGGGATACCTAAGTCTCGGTTTATCTCCTTAAATATATTCACAAGTGAAGGCGGAGCCGGTATTCCATCGGGTACAGAAAAAGAAAGCCCATGAGCCTGACCATCGTTATGATATGGATCTTGTCCCAAAATAACAACTTTCACTTTATCAAACGGAGTATGCTCAAAAGCATTAAAAATAAGCCTCGCCGGAGGAAAAATCTGTTTGGTTTTATATTCTACTCTTACAAAGTCAGTCAGCTTTACGAAATAATCCTTTTCAAACTCGTCTTTCAATTGGTCTTTCCAACTTTGTTCTATTTTTACATCCATAGCTACTTAAAATGGTCTTTATAATTATAAATATTCAAGATTGGAGATGCATAAAGATACAACATTTTGAACAGACTAGAAGTGTTTATTTAACATTTGTACGTTCTTGATAAGAGCACTACCTTTGTACACCTTTAAAGTTCAATATCTTTTGCTCGCAGATTTATCTTATTATAGATGGTTTTGCAGGATTACGAGAAGACCATTGAATGCTCAAAAGCTAGAAAAAGTAACATGATAAAAACAGATAAAAAAAGTGTCACTTTTGTCACCTTTTGCATTCTTAAAAAGGTTATACAATACTATATTACAGGTAGATACATAGCAAATAATTAAATAAAAAAAGTGACAAATATATTAGAAAAGTGACAATGAATAGAAGCATATTACAATTAGCGATACCCAACATTATTTCCAACATCACCGTTCCCTTGCTCGGATTGGTAGATATGTATATTGTGGGACATCTCGACTCGGAAGATTATATCGGAGCCATTGCTTTGGGTACAATGCTATTCAACTTTATTTATTGGAGCTTTTCATTTCTTCGCATGGGAACAAGTGGTTTCACAGCACAGGCCTATGGCGCAAAAGATTATAGGGAACAAGCCAATACTCTGTTGAGGTCTCTCTCGGTTGCGATGAGTGCTGGTATTGTAATCGTTCTGCTACAATACTTTATTGCTCTTGCCGGATTTTTTCTACTCAATGCTGACCCTGCCGTTAAGGTTTTTGCTCACCAATATTTCTATATATACATCTGGGCTGCACCGGCTGTGTTAGGTATGTACACATTCAACGGTTGGTTTATAGGTATGCAGGATGCCAAAACACCGATGTTTATAGCTATCACTGTAAACATTGTAAATATAGCTTTAAGCTTTGCTTTTGTATACGGATTGGGAATGAAGATAGAAGGCGTAGCCCTAGCCTCCGCATGTGCACAGTACACAGGGTTCTTATCTTTTATACTCGTCTGGAATATGAAATACGGTTGGCTGAAAAAACACATCGACTTTTCTGTTCTCAAAAACTTACACGCATACGTTCCGTTCTTTAAAGTGAATAGCGACATCTTCATTCGCACAATGGCACTGATTGCAGTAACAACATTCTTTATGTCTGCATCGTCCAAATCGGGAAAAGACATCCTTGCCGTTAATGCCTTATTGATGCAAATGTTCATTCTCTTTTCGTATATGATGGATGGTTTTGCGTATGCAGCCGAAGCCTTAACGGGGAAGTATATCGGAGAAAACAATCGGTTTTTACTAAAACGGCTGGTGAAGCGTCTCTTCGTATGGGGTACTATTATAGCTTTATTGTTTACACTCATCTATGCCACCGGCATGGATTATATACTGGCATTGATTACTGATAAAAAAAATATATTAGA
The DNA here is from genome assembly GCA_023437305.1 of Bacteroidota bacterium. GTDB lineage: Bacteria > Bacteroidota > Bacteroidia > Bacteroidales > Dysgonomonadaceae > Dysgonomonas. Next base: position 522,131 of record JAEZGN010000023.1, on the reverse strand, counting down.
GTTAAGTAAAAGCTATCAGTTTTGGGTTTTGCTGATCCCTATTGCTGGATTCTCTGCTTTTCTGTGGGATGGGGTCTTTGTTGGGGCTACAGCATCGCACCAAATGAGGAATTCTATGCTGATAGCGGTAGGTGCTTTTTTCCTTATATATTTTATGTTTTCCGACGCTTCTGCGAACAATATCCTATGGTTGGCGTTTATAGTGTATCTGGGACTTAGGGGTATCATCCAAAGCTTTATGGCACCCTCTATTTTGAATGATTCCAGATAATTGATAATCAATTAATAAACATCTTAACTAGTTATGAGTAAAATTGCAATAGTTTATGGCTCGTCTACCGGAGCCACAGAAGCGGTAGCGGAAAAAATACAGGCAGCACTCGGCGATGCTACACTTTTTAATGCCGATGGTGTTAGTGTCGACGACTTGCAATCATATGATTTTTTTATTCTAGGTGCATCTACAACAGGTATTGGTGACTTACAGGATGACTGGGAAGCTTTTTTGCCGAAATTTGAAAAAATGGACTTTACAAACAAGAAAGTAGCCATCTTTGGATTAGGCGACAGCGCATCTTTCTCTACCAGCTTTGCCGGAGGTATGTATACGATGTATAAGGCTCTGAAAGGGAAAGTAGAGATTGTAGGTTTCGTTCCAACAGACGGATATACATTCGACGAGTCTGATGCTGTTGTAAACGGGCAATTCGTTGGTCTGGCTTTGGATGAAGATAATGAATACAATGAGACAGAGAAGCGTGTAGCAGACTGGCTAGAAGATTTAAAAAAGTATTTTTAATAAATATATCTTTATTTAGTGATGTATATAAAGAGCCGGTCAGTTCCCCGATCGGCTCTTTGCTTTTCCTAAAGTATATTCTTTATTGCTGATAACTTATCGACAATATAAGTGGGCTGAAAATCTCCGACAGGCTTACCTCCGGGGTTATACCAAATCTGATCGATACCACTATTGTATGCACCGCCGATATCTGTGAATAGATTATCCCCTATCATGATTGTAGAGTCTCTCTCTGCCCCTGCTTCTTTCAGAGCATAATCGAACAAATGCGGATGAGGCTTATTTACCCCTACAGCATCGGAGAGTATCACCTTATCGAAATAGCCTGTTAGTCCGGCATTATCCATTTTGATATATTGCATCTCGGTAAAGCCATTGGATAGGATATGTATCTTGTATTTCGACTTCAGATAGTCGAGTAAATCGACAGCACCATCGATAAGAATCTTTTTTTGCATTATCCTCTCTATATAATCATCATTAATAGCAAGTGCCTTTTCTTCCGAGATATCTTCTACCAAAGAAAGAGGGGCAATAAAACGTTCTCTTTGCAAAGTGGCTTTAGATATTTCACCTTGCCCATACATCTCCCAGAGCTGGCTGACATTGGTATAATATATTGTATAAAAATCGTCGAAAGACGGGAAATAGTTTCCAAAGTTATAATCATCATATAGCTCTACTAAAGTCTGTCGGGTATTCTCTATAGTATCTATAAGCGTATCATCCAAGTCGAGAAGAATATCTGTATATTTTGATTTCATAATTATCTTATATTAGTAGACGACAAAGATACAAAATATCAATAAGGACAAACTCTGTCTTTTTTATATTACTTTAGAGTCTTTATTAAATAATAAGCGATGTATAGTAAACTAATCAGCCATATCCGCAATTATATTCATTTCGAGGACTCTGATATTGAAATCTTATCTCAATATATAACCATCCTTGATCTAAAGAGCAAACAATTTGTATTGGAAGAAGGACAAGTCTGCAAAGCTTACTACTTTGTTGAGACAGGGTGCATGCGCATGTTTTTCCACAACGACAAAGGAACGGAGCAAACAATTCAGTTTGCTTTAGAAAGTTGGTGGATGACGGATTATATGAGCCTTTCTAACCAAAAACCGTCCGACTATTATATACAAGCGATAGAAAATTCGAGAGTGCTGGCTATTGGTTTTCACGATTTTCAAAAAATGATTTTGGAGTTGCCCTCTTTAGAACGATATTTCAGGTTAGTCACAGAAAGAGCACTTGCTGCTTCACAGTTTAGAATGAAGCTGCTCTATGAACTTTCGAAAGAAGAGATATATAAACACTTTAAGACATCTTTCCCCGAGTTTGTTCAACGTGTTCCTCAATATATGCTGGCTTCGTTCCTAGGACTTACCCCGGAATACCTGAGCGAGATTAGAAAAAAGAACCCTTAAGATATTTCTTAAACCAGCTTAAGATTTACCCATCCGATGAATTGTAATTTTATGCCTGAATAAAAAACAGAAAACAATGAATGAATCAAAGAAACTTACAGAGAAATTTCATAAAGTAATCGAAAATGAAGGCGTAGTATCAATCGTATCATGGGGAAAAGAAGAACCACATATAGCTAACACATGGAACTCATATCTGGAAGTAACAGAAGACGAACGTATTCTCATCCCAGCCTATGGCTTGCGTAAAACACAAAAAAATGTAGAAGCAAACGACAAAGTAAAACTTACATTGGGCAGTAGAAATGTTTTAGGTTATAAAGACTATCAGGGAACAGGTTTTTATATAGAAGGAACGGCGAGATATATTACTTCGGGAGAGGAATATGACTATATGAAAGGAAAATACTCATTTCTGAGCAGGGTATTGGAAGTTACGGTGACTTCTATAAAACAAACCCTGTAAGAAATACAAATCAAATATCATTTAATTAAGGGCTTTTACTAACTTTGTAGCAATTTTGGAAAAACAGAATTCAATAATATGGCAAAAGAACTTAAAGAACTGACACCTCGAAGTCAAGATTACAGTCAGTGGTATCTCGATTTGGTATTAAAAGCAGATTTAGCAGAAAATTCTGCTGTACGCGGATGTATGGTGATAAAGCCATACGGCTATGCGATTTGGGAAAAAATGCAACGTCAATTAGACGATATGTTCAAAGAAACAGGACACATGAATGCTTACTTCCCGCTTTTCATCCCCAAATCATTTTTGAGTAAAGAGGCTGACCATGTTGAAGGTTTTGCCAAAGAATGTGCTGTTGTAACTCACTACCGTCTAAAAAATGATCCTGACGGAAAAGGAGTAATAGTTGACCCTGATGCAAAATTGGAAGAAGAACTTATTGTTCGTCCAACTTCCGAAACGATTATCTGGAATACGTACCGTAATTGGATACAATCATATAGAGATCTACCTATCTTGGTAAATCAATGGGCAAATGTTGTACGTTGGGAGATGCGTACACGTTTATTCCTGCGTACCGCAGAATTCTTGTGGCAAGAAGGACATACTGCTCATGCCACAAAAGAAGAAGCGGTAGAGGAAGCGGAAAAAATGTTGAACGTGTATGCTCAGTTTGCCGAGGAGTATATGGCCGTGCCTGTAATTAAAGGTGTGAAATCAGCATCTGAACGATTTGCCGGTGCTGTAGATACATATACAATCGAAGCCATGATGCAGGATGGAAAAGCCCTTCAATCGGGAACATCTCACTTCCTTGGACAGAATTTCGCAAAGGCATTTGATGTGAAATTTGCGGATAAAGAAGGCAAAATGGATTACGTATGGGCTACTTCATGGGGAGTATCTACCCGCCTTATCGGAGCTCTGATAATGGCACACTCGGATGATAACGGACTCGTGCTTCCTCCAAAACTAGCTCCTTTCCAAGTTGTTATTGTTCCTATATATAAAGGTGAAGAACAATTAGCCTTAATCAACCAAAAGGTGGATGGCATTGTAAAATCATTGAAAGCTCTTGGCATCAGTGTTAAATATGACAATGCAGACAACAAAAAACCGGGATGGAAATTCTCTGAATATGAATTGAAAGGTGTTCCTGTACGTTTGGCTATGGGTGCGCGCGATATGGAAAATAACACAGTAGAAGTTGCTCGCCGCGACACGCTCACTAAAGAGACTGTATCATGCGATGGGCTGGATATGTATATCAAGAATCTATTGGATGATATTCAGGCTAACATCTACAAAAAAGCTTTCGATTTCAGAGCTAAGCAAACAATCACTGTAGAGACATACGAAGAATTTAAAGAGAAGATAGAGCAAGGTGTATTTATTCTTGCTCACTGGGATGGCACGGCCGAAACTGAGGAAAAAGTGAAAGCTGAAACCAAAGCAACAATACGCTGCATCCCTCTTGAAGGGGATAAAACTCCGGGCAAATGTATGGTTACAGGAAAGCCATCTGCTCAACGAGTAATATTCGCCAGAGCTTATTAATTGAGGGAAATAATAACTTATAATAGAAGAGGATTTGGGGTTTCCAAATCCTCTCTTTATTTTGAAGAGTATGCCTTAAGCGTTACTGGTATGCAGCTCATGAATCTCATTTATATGCAAGTGCAAGTGAGGGAGATAATTTATAATCATCTCTTTTAGAGAGACTCTATCACCTAGCGCTGTAATCCATTCATTACCGAGCTTATCAGTGTCTACATGTTTGATAACATGCATTATGTGGAGGTTGGAATATTTCCACAATTTAACCAAGTCCTCCCAATTCTCTGTCTGATAATCCTGAATAGCGATCCATCTGTCATTATTTCCCAAGTTAGCATAATCGGGGAAAATCAATGGACTAGGCTGGTTTTGCAAATGGATAATACGATGTATATTATTAGACGCTGAATCTACTAAATGTCCAAGTATCTGTTTTATATTTCTGTTCTGCTTATTTACTTTTGTAGTTATCAGTTCTTCTGACAATGACAGCAGGAATTGCTCTTCGGTATTAATGACTTGCTTAATACCATCTATAACCTGATAAAAATCAATTTTTTCCATTTCTTTAATTCATTAAGGATAATAAATAATATTCTATATTATCTGTAAGCAGAAATCGATATAAAGATAAGTTCTTTAACCTTACTGAAAAGCATTTTATTAATTATATCATAAAAAATATGGATAAAAAAGAACAGACTATCAACCATTAACCTTAATTAACACCAATATTAAACTTGTAATTTACAAATACATACACACAAAAAAAGCTCCTATGTATAACATAGTACTAAAAACAACCAAATATTTTTGTAACTATTCGATAGTTGACAACGTCATATATATAGAAAGCGCTTTTAAAAACAAAATTTCGATCTATTAACAAGGTAATAATTTAAAAGATACCGACATGAAAGCAATATTTTTAACAACAGTTTTGGCAACGCTATTTTCATTCTCTAATATATATGCAGGAAATTCAAAAGACAAAGTATATAGCAATATTGAAACCACTAAATACGGTTGCACAAAAGAATATACAACAGTAGACGGCACGTCATTAGAAGCTTTGAAAAAAGCTGTGTTTATTTACGATACAAAAAACAATCTGAAGGAAAAAACATATTACAAATGGAGTTCTCAAGGATGGGTTGGAACTTATAAATATGTATATGAATACAATTCGGATGGAAGCAAAGTGGCCAATCTTATCTTCACCAAGTGGGATAAAAATATGGCAACATGGTCTACCAAATCGCAGCATTTGATACACGTATATGATGATGCGAGCGGAAAACTATTAACAGTTAAGCAAGTTCAAGTAAACAATAATTCCAGTGGTCTTATTGCTAATAAATAAGCCACATTTTTAGAATTACTACTTTTCGAGTTCTGTTCCTTGTGATAAAGAGCAGAACTTTTTTTATTGCAAAAATTACTACCTTTAGCCCCCAATAAGTATAAAAAACGAAGATGATCAATACATCAGATATAGGGTTAGTACTCGAAGGAGGAGGTATGCGTGGTGTTTTCACCTGTGGAGTTCTGGATTATTTTATGAGCCGCAATATTGAGTTCCCTTATGCAATAGGTGTATCTGCCGGAGCTTGTAATGGGCTTTCTTTTATCTCTAAACAACAAGGAAGAGCTAAATATAGTAATATAGACCTTCTGGCTAAGTATAAATATATAGGGCTTAAGCATTATATAAAAAAACGAAATATCATGGACTTCGATTTACTGTTCCATGAGTTTCCTGAAAATATCATACCTTACGATTATCAGACTTACTTTTCCTCTCCATCACGGTTTGAGATGGTAACATCCAATTGCCTCACAGGGCAAGCTGAGTATTTAGAAGAAAAAGCAAATAAAGAAAGAGTTATAGATATTGTAAAAGCATCCAGCAGCTTACCGATTATGTGCCCTATAGTGTATGTAGACGATATCCCGATGCTTGACGGAGGCATCTGCGACTCAATTCCTGTTAACAGGGCTATAAATCAGGGCTATAAAAAAAACATAGTCATCCTTACACGCAACAAGGGATATAGGAAAGAAAGCAAGGATATAAAAATACCATCTTTCATTTACCGGAAATATCCAGCTATGCGTGAGGCATTAAGTAACAGGAATAGCCTTTATAATTCTCAATTGGATTTGATAGACAGGCTTGAGGAGGAAGGATCTATATTTGTGATCAGACCTCAAAAACCGATCATTGTAGACCGTATAGAAAAAGATATAAACAAACTCACAGCACTCTACGAAGAGGGCTATGAGTGTGGTATGTCTATTGAGAAGATGAGCCTTTAATCACTTCTTCAGTAGAAAACTGAAATCATCTCCTGTTTTCAGTTCTCTTGGCTCTTCGCCATATTTGAATATACGTGCAGTCTTTTTACCGATAAGCTTCAAGTCATCGCCTTCGAGATTCAGCATAGAGCCTTCTCGCAACCCTACAACATATATATCCTGATTTTCTGTGATAAATTCCCTGATACGATCTTCTCGTGTTTCGCCCCCATGATTTTCGGGATGTGTATCCAGATAATGCGGATTTATTTGAAAAGGAACTAGGTTTGCTACATCAAATCCTTTTGGGTTGATGATAGGCATATCATTTGTTGTTCGCAATGTAGGGCAAGCCACATTTGAACCGGCACTCCATCCTATATATGGAACTCCTTGTTTTACTCTTTTACTGATAAGTTCTATAATCTTATTATCACGCATCATGCGCACCAGCTTCCATGTATTGCCACCCCCTACTACAATAGCCTCTGCTTCTTCAACTGCCTTTACAGGATCGTCGTAGTGATGAATGCTAACAACACTATGTCCTATTTCTTTGAAACGATCGTTGACTTTCTTCTCATACTCATCGTAAGAAAAAGTAACCGCAGCATAAGGAATAAATAGAGCTTTTACAGGTTTTTCTCCTAAAAACTCTTTAATGTTATACTTCGGATAGTCTAAATATGCCTCTCCCGGATTCGTTGAATTGCTGATAAGTAATAATCTCATAATGGACTTTTTTCTATTTATACAAATATATTAGTTTTTATGATAACTGACAATGGCGGCTTTCTTCATCTGTTGTATTGTTGTGTTATCAATATTCAAAAGGATAAAGGCTAAATAGCATTAGAATATCTATTCTTTACTTTCCCTTTTTCCAATTCTCATAGTCTTTGATGAAACCCCTACACATCCAATTGGCTAAAGCCTGCCTGTTATCTGATTGTAAAAAGCGACGCTGGTCGAAACTATTCTGAATATTGCCAAGCTCTGCATAGATACCCACAGGCAAAGTTTTATCAAGAACGTATAAGGTTCGTGTACTTACTGTTCCGGTAAAACCTCTATCCGGCTGATGCTTGTCATAATGATCACTGAAGGTCTCACGCATTGTATTCGCTAGTTTTTTACCCGCAGTACTATTCTTTGAGTAATAGAAAAATACATCTAGTTGTTGTTTCTGACTTCTGCTATCCAAATGGATAAAAACAGATCTTTTATATTTTGCTTTCGAACGCTTACTCAAGCTATTGATTTTATCTGTCCGCTGTTTCAATCGGGCAATCTGGTTCAAAGGGATAGTTGCCCCCATGCATGTTTCACGCTTACTGTTCGATAAATAACGGTCATCCCTTAGACCATCCTCTGCATCTTGAATAATCATATATACTGTAGCTCCTTCTTCCATTAAGTTACGCGCAAGCCTGAGTGTTATATCATAAGCATACTCATCTTCGCAAAGCTCATAACCGTCTACCTCTGCCATTGCTCCGGGATCGGGTCCTCCATGCCCGCTGGATAAGAAGAAACAAGCGCCTTTTAGCTTATCTGATTTAATCGTATATTCCGCATATTTTTCGCCAAAAAGCTTATTCTCCGTTTTTTTACCCGTTTGACGAGAATCAAAAACTTCGTTCTTCGTTTTTTTCGTATTGTCCTTATCTGTGTCAGGTAATAGATACGAAACATCCTTCAACAAGGAATCTCCTTTACCAAACTTTCCTTTATTCAATTCCAAAAACATATTAAGATTCTCTGCTCCTGTACGTTTATTCCTTCTCAGGAAAGCGAGTATACCTTCACCATTACGAGGTGTATCTTTTTCACTTTGAGAATAAACAGAGATACTTGATATTATAAATATCGAAAAAATTATAAGTCGAATATATTTCATATGTCACTAAACTTAGCCGGAACGGCAGTAAGAAATTTTGGAGTTGGTAAAGATACTAAGATTTCGCCAAAGATTCGGTCGAATGAGGATTTTGTTGTAGACGATAGTCTCTATCAAAGAGAGAAAACTAAAATATATAGATACAAAAGAAAGCAAACAAATAAAGGCTGTCCCTACCGGAACAGCCTTTGTTATATAAAGAAGTTTGTTTCTTATTTTTTACGTTGTACACGTTGCCATCCGTAAACAGCTTTGTCTCCAAGTTCTTCTTCGATACGAAGCAATTGGTTGTATTTAGCCATACGGTCTGAACGGCTCAATGAACCTGTTTTGATTTGGCCTGAGTTAGTTGCAACTGCGATATCAGCAATTGTAGCATCTTCAGTTTCTCCCGAACGGTGAGAAGTTACGCTAGTGTAACCTGCACGGTGAGCCATTTCGATAGCATCCAAAGTTTCAGTAAGCGAACCGATTTGGTTTACTTTGATAAGGATTGAGTTAGCACAACCTGTTTCTATACCTTTTTTCAAGAACTCAACGTTAGTTACAAACAAGTCATCACCTACCAACTGAACCTTATCTCCAAGTTTGTCTGTAAGCAATTTCCATCCGTCCCAGTCATTTTCACCCATACCATCTTCGATAGAATCGATAGGATATTTAGCTACTAGGCTTGCAAGGAATTCAACTTGTTCTGCTGATGTACGTTTAGCTCCGTTAGGACCTTCAAATTTAGAATAGTCATAAACACCACCTTTGAAGAATTCAGAAGCAGCACAGTCTAAAGCGATTGTAACATCTTTTCCCGGCTCATATCCTGCAGCTTTAATAGCTTTAAGGATTGACTCAAGAGCATCTTCTGTTCCGTTCAATGTTGGAGCAAAACCACCTTCGTCACCTACAGCTGTACTAAGACCTCTGTCGTGGAATTCTTTCTTCAAAGCATGGAATACTTCAGCACCACAACGCAAACCTTCTTTGAAAGAAGGAGCACCTACCGGACGGATCATAAACTCTTGGAATGCGATAGGAGCATCAGAGTGAGATCCACCGTTGATGATGTTCATCATCGGTACAGGAAGAGTATAAGTGTTAGTACCACCAATATAGCGATACAATGGAAGTTCAAGGTAGTTAGCAGCAGCTTTAGCTACAGCAAGAGAAACACCAAGAATAGCATTAGCTCCTAAATTAGACTTAGTCTTTGTTCCGTCAAGGGCAATCATTTTCAAATCGATACCTCTTTGATCAAGAGCAGATTCACCTAAAAGAGCCGGAGCGATAACTTTGTTTACATTGTCAACAGCTTTCACTACACCTTTACCAAGGTAGCGTTTTTTGTCACCGTCGCGAAGTTCCAAAGCTTCGTTTTCACCAGTTGAAGCACCAGATGGTACTGCAGCACGACCAACCACGCCACATTCCAAAGTTACATCAACTTCAATTGTAGGATTACCTCTTGAATCCAAGATTTCACGTGCGAAAATTTTCTCGATTCTCATTGTTTTTATTTGTTTAAAAATGAATAATGTATTTCGTTTTTTGTTTGTTAAAATTTGAGTAGCAAAATTAGTCTTTTTTCTTGTATTTAATAAATTATAGCAGAGGAAAAATACATCAATTTATGCTTTTTAGCAACTCATATCTCCAAAACTAAAAAGAATAATAAATATACAAAATAAACCTCAGACCTCTAAATAATTTGTTCATCTTTTAGCTTTTTATCACATCTACTTACTATTGAAATAAGTTTAAAACTTACTTCTATTTCAAATATGTTTTATAAATTGCATAGGTTTTCCGAAACCGTTTATCTATACTGATCACTAAAAAGCTAAATACTATGTTACCTGATAATTATCAGCAACTGAAAAAAGAATTATCTAAAACAATTCCGTCGAAACGAATTATTACCAATCCTCTACAACTATTAGCATACGGTACTGATGCGAGCTTTTATCGCCTGATACCTAAAATAGTAGTACAAGTACATACCGAAGAAGAAGCCGTAGAAGTAATACGTCAGACAGGAAAACTCAATATTCCGGTAACATATCGGGCAGCAGGCACAAGTCTTTCGGGGCAAGCGATAACAGACTCAGTACTGATGGTAGCAACACACGAATGGCGAAAATATACGATTCTCGATGATGAGGCTTTAAAGATAAAACTACAGCCCGGAATAACAGGAGCCAGAGCAAATATTCACCTACAACCATTTGGACGTAAAATAGGTCCCGATCCGGCATCTATCAATGCTGCTATGATTGGAGGTATAGCCGCGAACAATGCGAGCGGAATGTGCTGTGGTACAGATCAGAACTCATATAAAACAATTGCAGATATCCGCATTGTACTCTATGACGGTACTATTCTGGATACTTCGGATGAAAAAAGCAAATTGGATTTCACAGAAAAACATCCTGAAATTATCCGTGAAATAGAAAAACTTAGAGATAAAATAAAAGCAGACAACACGCTTACAGAGCGTATTAAACAGAAATATAAAATAAAGAACACGACAGGATATAGCATAAATGCATTAGTAGATTATGAAGACCCTTTCGATATCATTAAGCACCTGATGATTGGTTCGGAGGGGACACTTGCTTTCACCTCCGACATAACCTACCATACGGTTGTGGACGAGAAATATAAAGCTTGTACACTAATGATCTTCGAAACCATAGAGAAAGCCTGTGAAGTAGTCCCTGTGCTCAAAAAGACACCTGTGTCTGCAGTAGAATTACTCGATAGAGACTCTATACGATCTATCGAAGACGATCCGGAAGCTCCTTCATATTTTCGAACATTACCCGAAACAGCCTGTTTGCTACTGGTAGAAATACAAGCCAACGAACAACTCGAAATGAATGAAAAAGAGGCTACCATCCGCAAAGCAATTGAAACATATCCGACAATACAACCATATAAATTCACATCCGACCCTAAAGAATATAATTTTAACTGGAAAGCTCGCAAAGGACTTCTGTCATCCATTGGAGGTCTGCGAAAAACCGGAACAACATGTCTTATAGAAGACGTTGCGTTTCCTATAGATAGACTGGGAGATGCGTGTGTGGCTTTAAAAGATTTATTCAAGCGTTTAGGATATGTTGATGCCGTGTTGTACGGACATGCCCTCGACGGCAACTTCCATATTGTATTCTCTCAGGACTTCAACAGTACAAGCGAGGTACAGAAGTATGCAGACATGATGGATGAGCTGGCCGATATTGTTGTAAACAAGTTTGATGGTTCATTAAAAGCTGAGCATGGAACAGGGCGCAACATGGCTCCTTTTGTAGAAAAAGAATGGGGAGAAGCGGCTTATAAGATCATGCTCAAGATTAAAGATATTTTTGATCCTCATAAACTTATAAATCCGGGCGTGATCATCAACGAGAATCCCAAGATACATCTTGAAAACCTGAAACCTCTTCCTGCGGCAAATGAGATAATAGATAAATGTATGGAGTGTGGCTTTTGCGAACCAAACTGTGTTGCAGAGGGGCTAACCCTATCGCCACGCCAGCGGATCGTTATTGCCCGTGAAATATCAAGACTAAAAGCATTAGGTGAAGACCCTTCAAGGTTAAAACAAATGATGCATGATGCGAAGTATTATTCAGACGAGACGTGTGCTACAGATGGGTTGTGCGGCTTGGTTTGTCCTGTAAAAATAGATACAGGCAAATTCATCAAGCATGTCCGACACGAAGAAGCATCCGACACTGCAAAAAAAGTAGCATCTTACATTGGCAACCGCATGGCCGGAACTACCTCGGCAGCTAGAGTCGGACTTAATTTTGTTCACTTCGTACATTCTATATTAGGCGATACAGTGATGGGTGGAATTGCTTCTACAATGCGAACCTTATCTCTAAAAACGATTCCAAAATGGAATAAGGATATGCCTAAGGGAGCGAGCAAGATAAAGGATATGGTAATAAATGAAGGACAGATAGACAAAGTTGTTTACTTTCCTTCGTGTATAAACCGTTCGATGGGGATATCAAACGGCTATGAAAAGGGTGACGTAGAATTGACAAAAAAAACACAGGAACTCTTACAACGTGCAGGATTTACGATTATTTATCCGGAGGGTATCAATAGCCTTTGCTGTGGAATGGCGTTTAGCAGTAAGGGTCTAAAAGAAGAGGGTGCCCGCAAATCGAAAGAGCTGGAAAATGCATTATTGAAAGCTTCCGAAAATGGGAAGTATCCTATTCTGTTTGATATGAGCCCATGCTTCTATACTTTCCATGAGGCATACGAGAATAAAGACTTAAAGATATATGACCCAATAGAGTTTATGCTCGACTTTGTGATGCCTAAGCTGGAAATCAAACACCCTCGGAATATAGTGACTATTTTCCCTGTATGCTCAGTGAAGAAGATTGGCATGGAACAAAAGCTATTGCAATTGGCCAAGTTATGCGCCAAAGAGGTTGCCTTTGTGGATACAAATTGTTGCGGTTTTGCCGGCGACAGAGGATTTACATATCCAGAATTGAATGCTCACGGGCAAAGACACCTCAACGAACAAATCCCTGCCGGATGTAAAGATGGCTACTCTACGAGCCGCACTTGCGAAATCGGGATGAGCGAATACAGCGATATAAACTTCAAATCTATATTTTATCTGATTGATGAAGTAACGAAATAGAAAGAATAGAGAAAAGACTAAATAGAATCACTCTAAATTAAAAAAAACTTAAAACCTATATGCGTCTATAATTTTCTCATATCTTTGCATTTGATATGAAAAGATTTGCACAAAATTTCATTCTTATAATTGCTGCCGCAACGGTCTTTCTTACCGGTGCGGGAGTTACCATTATAAATTATTGCTGCAATTCATGTAGCGAGCAAACCCTTTTCATGACCGAGCAACATACATGTTGTACTCTGGAACATCAGAAAGCAGAACCGAAAGGAGATTGCTGTTCGATGCACAAAGATATATCACACGATGAATCGTGCGGAGACACTTCTTTCACTCAGGATATATCTTGCACCACCTCTCGGTTATCTATAGATATTGATGCATCTTCTTTCAGACCGATAGTATCTGTGCCATTCGTTTGGATATCGGATGTTTCACCAACTATTCCTTTGAGTATCCTTACAGATAATTCTTTATATACTCAGGATAATTCTATATTCGAATCTCCACCGGATATTCCACCTCGTGAATACCTGTCACTCATTCGCGTACTTATTATTTGATTTTTGTAATACACATCAGCTTATTGTGTACCGATCGGGTATGCAACAAAGTTTCTATTGTATTTTACAAATCAAATAATAAGAATCCAAATGAAAACATTTAAAATATTTATTCTACTTCTCCTCATTCCTATTTTCGTCTTTAGTAAAGATATCTTGAAAGGCTATGTATTCGACAACCAAAAACAGCCTTTAATAGGTGCATCGGTACGATGGGAGAATGCAAAAGCGGGAGTAATGACTGACGAACATGGCTATTTTGAAATATCGGGTACACCACACAAAGATCACATGCTCGCCATATCGTATGTCGGATTTGAAGATAAAGTCATCCACATACATGATTTTGCAGAGACACAAAACGTTGTATTGCAAGAAAATGCCGAATTAGGTGAGGTGGTTGTAGAAAGAACAGTACCGGGAACAATCAAATCTCGGACAAGCCTCTTGAATACCGAAAAAATAACAACCAAAGAATTGCACCGTGCCGCATGTTGCAACCTTTCCGAAAGCTTCGAAACAAACCCTTCGGTGGACGTATCATTTAGCGATGCGGTAACAGGAGCTAAACAAATACAACTTCTTGGGTTAGCCGGAACTTATGTGCAAACATTGACAGAGAATTACCCTAACTTTAGAGGTGCAGCCTCAGTATACGGATTGGATTACATTCCCGGACCATGGATGGAAAGCATACAGATATCTAAAGGCGCAGCTTCGGTAAAGAACGGCTATGAGTCGATTACAGGACAAATGAATGTAGAATACAAAAAGCCAAATAACGCAGATCCTCTCAGTTTAAATTTATTTTCGAGTGATGCCGGAAGATACGAAGGCAATGCCGATGCAGCATTTATCTTGAATGATAAATTAAGTACGGGAGTATTCTTACACTATTCGAATGAATCTGCATCACATGACGACAACGACGACAGTTTCTTAGACATGCCTAAAAAACACCAGTTTAATATGATGAACAGGTGGAATTATATGTCGGGCAGATATGCTTCACAATTCGGCGTTCGTTTCTTACAGGATTACCGTACCAGTGGGCAAACAATGCATACTCTAAATTCTGCCTCCATCAATACTGATCCGTACGAAATATCTGTAAAGATAAACAGAGGGGAATTTTATACAAAGAACTCATACATTGTAGACGAAGAGCGTAACGGGAATATTGCTCTGATATTCACAGGCTCATACCACGATCAGAAATCAAAGTATGCAGCAGACAAATACAATGTATATGAAAACAATCTGTATGCATCATTGATGTATGAAACAGGGTTTGGCAAGATGCATCAACTAAGTGCAGGTTTAAGTATGAACTGGGACAAATACAACCAGTCAATTTATCTGACTCAGCCAATCACAAATCAACCTGATGAAGAAACTGTAACAGGAGGATATCTGCAGTATACCTTTAACAAGGATGACAAGTTCATTGCCCTAGCCGGATTACGGACTGACTACAGCACCCTGCACAAAAAAGCCTTCGTTACGCCACGACTGCACTTAAAGTATATGCCTGTAGAGTGGCTAAACCTTAGAGCATCTGCGGGGAAAGGCTATCGCACTGTCTTTGTTATGCCTGAAAACAGCTACTTCTTGGCAAGCAGCCGAAAGATAGAGATAGCAGATAATCTGCAACAAGAGTCGGCATGGAACTACGGCACAAGTATATCTTTTCATATACCAATAAGAGGAGAAGAACTTACCATATCGGGAGAGTGGTACAGAACCGACTTCGACAATCAGGTGGTAACCGATGTAGACAGCGACCCTCATGCTGTAAAGTTCTACAACCTGTCGGGTAAATCGTATGCCAATAGTTATCAGATAGAAGCGTCATACCCCTTATTCAAAGGGTTTAATATATTGGGAGCGTATCGTTGGACAAATGCAAAAACAACTTACGGAGATAAACTAATGAAGAAACCTTTGATAAGTGATTACAAAGCACTTCTAACAGGCTCTTACGAAACCCGCTTAAAGAAATGGGTCTTCGACCTTACCGCCCAATTTAACGGAGGCGGACGTATGCCAACCCCTGATGCGGTGAATCCTTTGTGGAAAACTACATTCGATTCGTTTACAATACTGAATGCACAGATCACTAAGAATTTCCGTAATTGGAGTATCTATGTGGGTGCAGAAAATATTACGGATTTCAAACAAAAAAATCCGATTGTCTCAGCAGAAAATCCATTTGGTGATGACTTTGATGCCACAATGGTGTGGGGACCAACTCAGGGTCGTAAATTCTACGTGGGACTAAGATATGCTATTGGAAAGTAGTTAAGGTAGTTATAATCTAAAATATTAAACGGGGTGAAATATCTCATTAATAAGATATTTCACCTCGCTTTTTATATTTATGTCTTACAAAGAGAATTAGCTTTATCAATAAGATGAGAGAGGAAAGGAAGATAGGCAAAAAGATCAAGACATTGACTAGCAATGCCGTTGCTTGCATATCTATATCCAAAAAGTAAAGTACAACTCCTATCAGCAGCCAACAAAGAATAGAAAGGACAGACATCACCAATAAAGCCAAAGGCTCTCGTCTACCCTTAAAGTGCTTTATCAATACATAAGCCGGTATAAGGATAACAACGAATAATATGAGGGAGAAGTCTGGCATTAGCAACATAATTAGGTAGTATAAGACATCATTGTCTTGACTTTATTAATTTTGTTACTTGATCAATAGTCAAAAAAGGATATTGGCTATGAATTACTCGATGACAATTAGAACAAACTAAGCACACATCATCTAAACTTGTAACATCTCCTTCTTCCATATCCATAAGAGCTTTCAAATGATGTACTTCAATATAGTCGATACCATATGTACTCATAAAATTGAATCCACAAATTTCACAATAAATTTGTCCATTATGTTTATTCCGAAATCGACGTTTTGCTTCTTCAACTAACTTTCTATTTCTTTCTCTCTTTTTATGTCTCCGTTCTATAAGACAGCCTTCTTGATATCTATTTTCATGCTTATTAGCTAACTTTTCAAAGCTAGTATCTGTAAAATCAAAAAACCAATATTGTCTTTTATTATGATGCAGTTCTATATTTAACAATTCACAATATTCTATATATGCTTTTTCTAGTATCGGATCAAACCTAAGTTCTTTTTTAGCTATTTCGTTAATTATTGGGGTAGTTTCTTTACCTTCTTTACTATCATTATTGAGGAACTTGTATATATTGTTGTCTTTATAACCAACAAATCTACTAGGAGCAAAATGCCACTCATTTTGAACTTTATAGGCAACAAAGTTATATCCTCTTTGAACAAGAGATATAGCAAACTTCCTTTCTTCTTCAGAATAATCACCTCCAAGATATGCCTCTATTGTCAAAAGATTATCAATCAAATCTTCCAGAGTTTCAATAACTGGAGAATTTGCAAATAAGTATTTCTCTATTTCTATAAACTCTAAAACATTCATAGAAACATCACTTTCAACGTAACCAGAACTAGTTAAATAGCGAACTTTTAAAACACCTTTTTTATCAATAGAAAAATATAGATCATACTGTCCCGAAAGATATACACCCTCCTTTCGAGGAAGAATACCAACGAATTGCTCCGTTGTGTTTATCTTTAGTATCCTAATATTAGCAGAACTCTTATCAATAAGCATTAAATACAAAGTAGTGTTGAATGACTCTGGAGAAATTGTAAACCACCACTCTCTGTCTTTTAGCAAATTGGAATAGCGAATTCCTTTATACTTTTGTTTTAAATCACCTATTAATTTTTCTAACATTACAACAAAATTCTATTTTTTACCCCTCAAAGAAATAATCAAACTCGAAAGCCATACTATTAAACGCCTCTTGCTTTATCAGATCTTTATCTTCTTGATATACAGATAATTTTTGAAGAATGTGATCTGCAATATCTTTAGATTGGCGACCGATATGTTTTAGAGTTAACAATGCAGCATTTCGGAGAAAAATATTCTCGGATGTCACATCATCCCAAATAGTTGATATTAATTCTACCGCTACAGGTTCTGTCTTCTTAGCAATGAACAGACGCGCCAACAACCAGTACCCTGTAGTCCTGATATCTGTAACAGTTGAATTTGCCCATTCCAATGCTATCTCTCTGGCAAATGCCACATTTTGAAGCAAGTTTGCACAAACTTGTTCTCTTATCTCCTGATTGGGAATAGATAAAACCCATTCATCAGCCTTTTCTTTTGTAAAAGAATCGATAGGGTAAAGTAAGGTTGCCAGTATTTTCAACTCACGGGTATTGTCTGCCCAAAGGGTTTCAGCCAGTTCTAAATCAGGTTGATAACGCTTCGCTAAATCTTTGATCTGCTGAACAGATAAGCCAAAGTTTAGCTTGTAATCCAAACCACGCTGACGCATGTTTGTTGAAACGATGCCGTTCATAGCCATACGACATCTCTTACGAATATCTTTTATTATATCTTCTTGCATTTATACCTCAAAGTCTACGGCTTTTCTATCTATTACAGCCTCTCTGATAAAAGGAAGAACAGCCTGATGTAATGGATGATTCTGATATATTTCCAAATCTTCTTTCTTACTCAATTCTGAATAAAGGGCAACATCAAAGTTACCTCCTCCCAAAAAGTCGATACCAACTTCTATCTTGAGTAATCCTTCTATTTTGCCCGACAAAGCTTCCAGTTTCTCTTTTATCAGCTTTGCATTTGTAGCTTTATCATTTCCGTGAGCTTCATCCTTCAGCTTCCACATTACAATGTGTTTAATCATATTCAGTTATATTTTAGTTTTATCAAAAGGAGACAAAAGTGACACTTTATTTACATATTTATATCGTCACCTTTTTACTTTAAATCATTCTATTAATAGATAAAAACAAGCAGAAATTATTCCGCATACTCATTGGGTGACACTTTTATCTCTGCAAAAAGCGTACCATCTAGTTTGTAATAAGCGAATATCACCGTCATTTTATCTTTGCGAAACATATCGAGATCTTCGCCTTTATTCTCACGCATTCCCATAGTGATAGCAGGCTTTGCACTCCGAACAAATTCGTCAACAGATACGGTCGGCTCTTGAGTAAAAGTGTAGTAATACTTATATTCTGTAGCCGAAACGGCTTCAGCACGATCCATGCGTATATTACCGGGTAATACCATTGGCATCGAAGCGTTCGCTTTTTCTGCCAACTTAATATATTTTTTCTTCGGTGCTTCTACTTTTATTTCTGTTTTTAGAGCTTTTTCATCTGTCGTATTATCTGTCTTTGATTTTGAGTTACACCCAGTGAACGCACCGAATGCAATCGAACAAACAAGAGCAAAAACAATATATTTTTTCATAACTATCCGATTTTTATTAATAATCAAGTGATAAAGATACGTATTCAAAAAAGAATCTGATCTCTCTTACTGTTATATTTTATCATTTTACAATTAAAATCAAAAAAGTCAAAACTACTCTTATATTTATTAACGTACAGTAATATGATCCCGATTCTTTCCAGAATCGGAGTTTTATTTTTTATTGGTTTCGATGATGATTAGAAAAAGTGTGTTGTAACTAAAATCAATTTCATACGTCATACATGTATAAGCGCTTTACAAAACTATAGGTATTAACACTAACACACAAACAGAAAATGAAAACTACAGTAACTTATTTAATCATAAGTCTATTCTTTTCTTTGGCAAGTTATGCATCGAATGGTAAAACGAAGGTATTAACAAACCTTATTGATAATGTAAAAGAATGTATTCTTGTTGATAGCAAAACATTGACCCCTCGTGAAAGAATAGTATACACTTACGATAATAACGATTTAACAATAGAGAGAATATCTTATTTATGGGATAAAGCTCAGGGATGGAAAGCTTTCCAGAAACATGAA
This sequence comes from Bacteroidota bacterium, assembly GCA_023437305.1. Taxonomy (GTDB): domain Bacteria; phylum Bacteroidota; class Bacteroidia; order Bacteroidales; family Dysgonomonadaceae; genus Dysgonomonas. The sequence continues at coordinate 502,538 of JAEZGN010000023.1, read as the reverse complement.
TATAAATATATAGATAAAAGATTAGCTATGTATATATATACAAAATGGGACAGAAGGAATAACGACTGGTCAGCTGAATCAGAATATGCTATTCACAACTATGATGTATCAGGTAAGCTGTTGAGTATTGAACGGAAGTTGATCCATAGAGATACGATAATGTAAGATATTCTGTATTATCTTGTTCCAAATCCGTCGTTAGACTGCCTGTGTTTTTGAAAAACAGCAGCATTTTCAATCACCAATAGGGCATGTTTTATATATAGAACCGCAAAACGTATAAATTCTCAATGCACTCTATTCTGAAAGTGAAAGTATCATCGTTAGTGGTAGCAATTCTTATATAAACAGATATAAGCTGAATGCCATCACCAACATCCCGGCTACGAGTCCCATGATGGAAATATGATGTTTTCCGTATTTCTCTGCACTAGGCAAAAGTTCGTCCAACGAAATGAATACCATGATGCCCGACACCGCAGCCAGTATAAGTCCATTTATAGCAGGAGTCCAAAACTGTAAAAGGAAAAAATAGGCAATCAGAGCACCGAACGGCTCTGCCAGACCGGATGCAAACGAGAGCCAGAAAGCCTTTTGTCGGCTACCCGTTGCATGGTATATAGGTACAGCCACAGCAATACCCTCGGGGATATTGTGTATTGCTATCGCTATCGTAATCGGTATTGCAACGTCTAAAGAGCCAAGGGCAGAGGTGAACGTAGCTATACCTTCGGGGAAATTGTGAATTGCAATAGACAAGGCAACGACAATACCTGTACGTTTCAAAGCCCGTTTTTTTATGCCCATGTCTTCTACTCCTTGTATTTCATGAGGGTTTAGAGACTCGGGAATAAGAAAGTCAATGAGATTGATAAATGCAATTCCTATAAAAAAAGCCAGAATAAGATATAGTGTACCTAGTTTTTCTCCATAAGCAGCAACAAGTTCTATTTTCCCTTCGGGTATCATTTCCATAAAGGAAACGTATAGCATGATTCCTGCCGAAAAGCCGAGAGAAGCACAAAGGAAATTCGTATTTGTATGTCTTGCCAATAATGCAATCAGGCTGCCTATTCCGGTAGATAGTCCGGCTATAGCAGTGAGTATAAAAGCTAGTAATATATTATAATCTGACATCCTTAGTAGCGTGTTATGAATGTAAAGGTATGATATAGTTTTTATTTTGAAAACTATATTTTTTATAGATTGTTCTTGATATGAACATTTTTGGTACATTTAAAGTTTAAATCACACAAAAATATAATTATGTCAACATACAGGGTTCATTACATTCAACATGTACCATACGAAGGCTTGGGGTATATCGAAAAATGGGTAAAGGATAACGGTTATAGTCTAACCGTAACTAAAATTTATGAAGATTATAGGTTCCCTGATCAGGATGATTTTGATATGCTCGTAATTATGGGAGGTCCTATGGGGACTTATGAAGAAGACAGCTATCCTTGGTTGAAAGATGAAAAGCTCTTTGTCCGAAAAGCAATTGATTCGGACAAGGCAGTACTGGGTATCTGCTTGGGTTCGCAGATAATAGCCAATGCATTGGGAGCCGCAGTATATCCAAATAAGGAAAAAGAAATAGGCTGGTTGCCCATATCGTTTGTTGACAAAGGATCTCAGGACTTATTCGGAAGTGAAACCGTATCTCCGATTGTTTTCCAATGGCACGGCGATACATTTGATTTGCCGGCAGAAACCAAATTACTTGCTTCAAGTGAGGCATGTGTTAATCAGGCTTTTTTGTATAAAGAAAAGGTTATTGGCTTGCAGTTCCATTTTGAAGCAACTGAAAAAAGCTGTGCCGATATACTCAACAATAGTGATGAAGAATTAGTAGAAGGGAAATACGTTCAATCGGAAGATTATATAAGGAAAAACACTCAATATATTCCATCATGCAATAAGATGATAGAAACAATCTTGAATAAACTGATCAGACTATGACGCATCCTGAGAAAAAAGCAAACACAGGAGCTTTGTTATTTATCCTCTGTTTGGCTTCTTCGCTTGTGCCTTTTATAAGCTCGGCTCTAAACCTTGCGTTGCCGTATATTAATAAAGACTTATCGCTTAACGCTGTTATGTCGGGATGGGTACCGACTTCTTATATGCTTTCTACTGCCATTTTGCAAATACCTTGTGCCCGTATGGCAGACATGATAGGACGCAAGAAAGTTTTTATATGGGGAGTAGTTATCCTGACTATATTTTCGGTATTGAGTGGATTGGCAACAACAGGGGTTACACTTATTATATACCGTTTTCTTGCAGGAATAGGGAGTGCCATGATGTTTGGCACCAGCACCGCCATTCTTACTTCTTCGGTGCCTGCCGAGAAACGAGGCAAGGCTATGGGAATGGTTGCCGCAAGTGTGTATTCTTCTTTGGCTGCCGGACCTTTTGTAGGTGGTTTGCTTACTCAATACTTCAATTGGCATAGCATCTTTTTTGTTTCTGCTGCTATTTGTTTTATCGTCGCCGTTGGTGGATATTATATCATTAAAGAAGACTGGAAAGAAGAGGTGAAAAGTAAATTTGATACGATAGGCTCTATCTTGTTTGCTATAGGTTTATTCGCTCTAATTTATGGTTTTGCTGAACTACCTCATATTCAGGGATTCGTTTTTATAGCAATAGGTGTAATCGTATTATTCCTATTTGCTTTGTATGAGAAGAAGCAAGAATTTCCGGTGTTTAATATTCGTGTTTTTATCGGCAACAGAATGTTTCGGATGTCTTCGTTGTCTGCTCTGATAAATTATTCGGCGACATTTGCCATTTCCTTTATGTTGAGCCTGTATCTTCAGTATGTGCGGGGATTGTCTCCTCGCGATGCGGGACTGATACTTATCATCCAATCTGTTATACAGGCTATCGCTGCTTTGAGGTCAGGAAGTTTGTCAGATAAAATGTCTCCGACATTTCTGGCTACTCTAGGTATGTCTATTATTGCCGTTGGCTTGGGTGGATTGTGCTTTATTACCGAGACCACAAGCTATTACTTTATTGGTATCATGATGGTTCTCTTGGGTTTAGGATTTGGTATATTTTCTTCTCCAAATACAAATATTATCATGAGTTCGGTAGACAGAAAACATTATGGACTGGCATCTGCAACGATGGGTACGATGAGGCTTACAGGACAGTCTCTTAGTATGGGGATTGCTATAATGGCTATATCGCTGATGGTGGGCAATATAGATTTGTCTTTAGCACCACACCCTCAGTTTATAGGGAGTATGCGTATAACATTTATAACCTTCTTTGTGCTTTGTCTTTTTGGTGTATATGCTTCTTCTGTAAGGGAAAAAAAAGATTAAATATTTATTGTTTAATGAAATTATCATCTTCGTATTTGTGCTCTCTCATATTATAAATTTTTCCATCTTCTACTATTTGGCGAATATAATTAGTATTAGCAGCTTGAAGTAAATGTCTTAATAAACCAATTGTATTGAAGTGATTAGGGGTTCTTATAACTCGGGCTTTGCTCATCTCATCTCCTTTTATTGCGTCCTCTATAACTTCATTAATATGTTTATAACCTCCAAATAATTTTAATTCTCTAAGGATATATTCAGGGCATGATTTAAATTCGCGGTTTTTAAATATAGGATTATTTTGCATCAAGTTAGTAATATCATCTATTGAGAGAGAGTCTTCAATTTCTTTTTCCTTATCCTTAAGCAAAGATTCGATATTAATATCTAGAATATCAGATAATAGTCTCTCTGCATCTAGTATGTATAGTAAGTTGCCTGTGTTGTCATATGTGTTAGTTATATAATGGGTGTGTGGCCTCTTGTCCTTTAGCATCCAATCTCCTTTTGTACTATCAAATGTAAGAAAAGCTATGTTCGTTGACTTTTCCTTCATATATTTTAGCATTTCATGATATATAATAAAATCCCCATAGGGATCTTCCGGTTTTTCTTTAATATCTCCAAGACCAGGAATCACGCAATTGGGTTTGTTTTCTATAGTTGAATTTACTTTGTCAGAGGTGATGCCATTGGATAAAGAATTAAAATCTTTCTTTACCAAATCTATCTCTCCATCCTCTAGAGAATCTAAAAGTTCGCAATTATTTAAAAGCTTTAAAAAGTCATCTTGAAACGTAAGATTCTCATTCTCCTTCTTTGATTTTTCAGATTCTTCTTCCAATTCTTTTAGTAAATCATTAAGCAGTCCAATTTGTTTATTGATTTCGATTTCTATTTTAGGATAATCTTTGAGGACGATTTTATTTACATTAATAAAGGTTTGCATCTTATTTATGACCTCGCTTTGAAAAGAAGTTGGTATTTTCCCAGTAACCTGATTGAAAAAGTCATTAATAATACTTTCTCTGTTTTTAATAAATTCCTTTTGAACTTGTGAAGTCAGTATAATGCGACTAGAATATTCTGAAATAAATTTGAAAAGCTTTTCTCTAGCTACAAAGGAAATACTATAGTAGCGTAACAAAATATTTGTATCTAAAAAGATAGGAAAATCTCCCTTTAAAGCTTTTATTTCGTCAAATCCGTTTTCATACAACTCTAAGCATTTTTGATACTTTGATATAGAAGATTGTTCTGTTTTAGATTTAAAGCTAAATTCGTTACTTATTGCAGCCATATTTTCTTATTTTAGATATTTATTTCATTTCACTTTTCTTCTTATTATCACAATATTCAGCGAAGATAAAAGTAAGAATATACATATTCCTGCAATCAGAGTAATCATAATATCCGAACCTTCGAACTCACTCCATACATTGCGTACAATATCACTGTACTTGATGCGTATCACCAAGACCGACGCAATAGCAAGTATGAGTATCGCAAAATTCATCCCGATAGCCATCAACTCGTAAGGACGGATTACCGCACTTTTTGCATAACCTATCAGACGAAGATTTCGTAGTTTCTCCATATTCTTTTCCAATAGCAGATAAATGCTGAGAGTAAGGACAAAAAAAGCTAGAGCACAGATTATTAACCCTATTGCAATAACAATACCTACCATTATCTTGAGGAAATAAGACATTTTACTCACTGCGGAGTTTTCACCCTCTACCTCATAGTTGTTCTTTTTGAGGAAGCTCGCAATATTGGGATCGGCAGGATTGTTTACTTCCACCATCAGGCGGCTCGGATTGGAGACGGCTTGTTCGCCGTAGTTTTCGTTTGCCCATTTCATAAAAGATTCGGGAACAAGGATTGTGTTTATCCGATTCGAAAAACCGGCTATTTGCCCCTTAAACTCCTTATGCTGCCATTTACCTGATATCGTGATGTTGAAATTCACCATCCCGATTACACTCTGCGAAAGTTTCGGCATGGAGCGAGCTTCGGCAAAACCAAAGTTGTAGAGATCAAGGTAGTTTTTAGGAAGAATAATAGGAACGAATTCATCATCGGGACTAAATTTCCACCTGTCGGTCTTCACATCTATGAAATCATCAGGAACCGATTCGAAAAACATCTCGGTGTTAAAACCTCCTTGATTGGTATTTATTCCTCCAAAAACCTTATATCTCGAAGCGGTGAATGCGCCTACCTGCGTTGCAAAACTGGTATTTTCTATATTCTTAATTTCTTCGGCCGAAAAACCTGATGCTTGAGGGTTCAGTGTATTGTAGATGCCTACTTGTTTTGTTAGTACCAGAAAATCCCTCTTCATAATAGTATCCTTTTCCGAAAACAAGGGATTGATATCCAAGTAAAACTGGAGGCCAAGCAAAACAATCGTTAATCCGATCAGATTGGCAATGAAGAATCCGGCAAACTGTCCTTTGCTTATATTTTGTTTCAAGAGCTTCCAAACCAGATTCATAGCGATAATATTTGAGAGTAATCCATTGGTAAATCTTTGCCTATCGAGGTCACTATCAATCCCGCATGCTGTGCTATTACCTCTTCGAGGATAAGCTCAGTAATGATTTTAGCATTGTTGTCATCGAGATGGCTGATAGGTTCGTCGAGAATAAGAAAATCGAAAGGCTGGCAAAGCGAGCGTATGATTGCCACGCGTTGCTGCTGTCCCCAAGACATCTTTCCTATTGGTTGGTTTTTCTTTTCACCGATGCCCAACCTGTCGAACATCGAATCGATTTCCGATTCGGTTTTGTGGTGAGTGAGATTGTTTTTTAGCCGGATGTTTTCCAGTGCTGTCAATTCGGGAAAGAGACGTAGTTCTTGAAACAGGAGACTCAGATGTTTTGATCTGATGTTGTCCCATTTTTTTCTTTTTATATTTTTGACTTCCGCTTCGTCAAAAAGGATATTTCCCGAAAAATCGGCTCTGTAGCCATAGATATAGCTACAGAGCGAACTTTTTCCTAAGCCTGATTCTGCTTTTATCAGGTATGTTTTTCCCTTCTCTAAAGTGACGTCTTGTCTCCAGATATCTGATTTTATATCTTTTATCTCTGCAAAGACATCAGGAAGGGCGTTTCTTAATTGTATCGTATTCATCCATGCTTAGCCGTTAGCCTGTAGCTATCAGCTTTTTATTTAATATTCTTGGGCGATATGTGTAACTACGCTGTCTACAAATTTACAAATTACAGCAAGGCTATTACCACTTGTATCTGTAATAACGATTTTGCCACTGCCACTCATATCTTGAGTTGTTATATAACTATAATCACCAAGTAAGTCAAAGCCTTTTGTGGCAAGCTCCTTAGCCTTATCGTTACCTCCCTTTTCTGACAACAATAATGGCTTTAGAGGGCTGAAGGTTCCGCATATAAATGCAGTCTTATCTTTTGCCTGCTCCGACAAATCACTCTTTAGTCCTGTTGCTGATATGTTTTTGAATACGCTTTCGCTATTTGTAAAGAAGAACATATTGTTGTTGATTCCAAAGTAAGCAGTAGTATTCTCATCCATTTTCAGTGAATATGTATTTGGATTCAGTTCAGTGAAAACAGCAGCTTCTCCATTCAGTTCCTTTATCTTTCCTTTTGCAATATTCCATATAGAATTTGCGTCTTTGAGGTCTGCAAAAAATGAAAGTTCGGGTGATGAATCTGTATATTCAAAGTCGTAGTACTCAGATTTTTTTGTTACAGTTTTCACATTGTTTAGGGCAAAAGTAATGTCTCCATCCATATTCGATATAAAAGATTTCAGGTCGATGCCTAGCTCCGATAAGTTAGAACCTGCATTTTCTTCTATCATAGAAATGAAGCCTAATTCGTTCAGATAATTGTATATCCCTTCCCCTTTCATATTACCCGAGATAGAAAAGATGGGCTTATCTGTAAAGTATTTAAGCTGATCACCTTTCAGTTTGCCTGTCATCTGCGATGCCAGTTCGTTAAACTTCTTCTCAGCTTCCGGGGTATCATAGTACATTTTATTGCTAAAAGCTATTTCTCCTTTTTCGAATGAAACAAAAGCTGCTGTATTTATATCTTTTAACTGGTCATATATTCCTGTTAGCATTTTATTTACAGCATTCCCATCATGTCCTTGCATTGCCAATGTCGGAGGCAACAAAGAAGACCACATTCCTTTTATGTTACTGTATGAAGAGAAGATTGAAATATCCTTTTTGTTCGAAATAAATTCTGCGAATGATTTTTTAGAGTTGATACTCTCTTTTGCTGTTTGCGTTAGTTGTTTTGTAACCAATGATTTCAGATCCGGCAAGGCACTCTGGTCACGGTAATATACCGCTCCCATATATGTAATCAGTAAAAGCTTATCCTTAGTCCAGCCTATAGCTAAGTTTTGTTGTACACTTACTGTAGTCACTCCGTCTTTCTCTTCCAACATTTGTTCCGGTAGTTCGAAGGTCTTGGTAAGTAATTCCTTCAATTTCTTCTGATCGTCCATTTTCAAAACAATACCCATTGTCGTACTGTCCATATACATGTAACAATCGTTAAGAAAGTCGATGCCAGTCGAATTCGGGTTTTTAAGGAAACTCTCGAGCTGTTCAATCGCTTTTGTAGCGTTACCGCCAGATTTAGCCTTGTCGAGAGCTTCTTTTATAACTTTATTCTCCAGCGGCTTATAGTCAGCTTTAGTCAATAAAGATTTAGTATTGATATGTATAACAGTAGCGGCACTTGCCGGTATCGAATTCGTCAAGTCTGCCGAATCTTTACATGAGTAAAAAAAAGCTACAAATAATGCAACTATGAGAGTAATACCCGTTTGTTTCATAATTTCGTGTTTAAAAATATTAATTCTGCGAATATAAGAAAAAGAAAGGTGTTGAGCTTTGGAATGATTAATTCTTTTCACATTTTATGGAGATTGTTTTTTGAAAAAGATAATTTTGTATTCAAATATAGAAAGCAATGAATCTTTTTGAAAAATTAAAGAAGGCATATACACGAATTCATCCCAAACCAAAGTATGGTGCTTTGGAACTATTAAAATATATAGGTCCGGGACTGTTGGTTACTGTGGGATTTATCGATCCGGGTAACTGGGCTTCGAATTTTGCAGCAGGATCGGAGTTTGGATATGCCCTGCTATGGGTGGTAACGCTCTCTACCGTTATGTTGATCATCCTTCAACATAATGTAGCCCACTTGGGTATTGTGACAGGACTCTGTCTTTCCGAAGCGGCCAATAAATATTTGCCCCGTATAGGTTCGCGAACTATATTGTGGTCGGCAATGGGGGCTTCTGTATCCACATCTTTGGCCGAAATATTGGGAGGAGCTATTGCATTGAATATGCTTTTTGATATTCCTATCAAAGTAGGGTCTGTGTTGGTTGCAGTTTTCGTTTTTGCGATGATGTTTTCCAATTCGTATAAAAAGATAGAGCGCTATATTATAGCCTTTGTCTCTCTTATCGGACTTTCTTTTATCTACGAGCTTTTTCTTGTCGATATCGAGTGGGGAGAGGCTGCACAGGCGTGGGTAGTACCTTCTATCCCAGAAGGGAGCATGCTGATTATAATGAGTGTGCTGGGTGCAGTGGTGATGCCGCACAATCTTTTTCTGCATTCGGAAGTGATACAAAGCCGTCAATGGAATTTGCAAGATGAGGCTGTGATTGAAAAACAATTGAAATACGAGTTTTTCGATACATTTTTCTCTATGTTTATCGGATGGGCAATAAATAGTGCGATGATCTTATTGGCTGCTTCAACTTTCTTTAAAGAAAATATTGTCGTAAATGATCTTCAACAGGCTCATTCTCTGCTCGAACCATTACTAGGGAATAATGCGGTTGGCGTATTCGCGTTGGCGTTGTTGTTGGCAGGAGTTTCATCGTCTATGACTTCGGGTATTGCGGCAGGCTCTATATTTGCGGGCATGTACGACGAACCTTATAACATAAAAGATATCCATTCGCGCACAGGTGTGATTATCTCGCTTGGGATAGCATTGCTGATCATATTTATGATAGGCGACCCTTTCAAAGGGCTGATTATCTCACAAGCTATTTTGAGTGTTCAACTTCCAATAACTGTGTTTTTGCAGGTAAGACTTACTTCATCTAAAGAGGTAATGGGAAAATATGCAAATACTCTTTTTACAAAAATACTTTTGTATGGCATAGCCATAGTTGTTACGCTTCTTAATATCTTGTTGTTGGTTAGTTTTTTTGTAGACGTTAAGGTATAAATTAATATTGCTCGAATAACGAACAGTTTTTAGGTCTGTTTTATTGTCGTCGGATCACCCTTTGCTTGCTCTGCACTACTGCCAACAGCTCATCCTGTGCATCGTATACATGTTGCAACTGCAAAGATTGCAACAAAAGCTCTTCTCTATACATAAGACGATAAACCAAGAAATTTAGTTACGCCTATTCCCTATCTTTTGATAGAATCACATAAACATTTATAAATCAATAATTTTACAAACGGAACAGATTATAGATGTTTATAAAAAGTAAATGCAATCAATCTCTTTATCAAAAATATTCTCATATATTTGTACTCATACTAACTTGCATCAATAACACAATTTATGAGAAAATATTTATTCACCCTTAGCCTGATCACCATAGCATGTCTTTTTAGTCTAAATTCATGTAGAAAAAGTGGCAGTAAAGAGATCAACTCCGAGTTTGCAAAATATATTGCAGCCTTTACCTATGGGAAAATATCTTCCTCTTCGGAAATACAGATCGAACTTACACAAGATATTCCGACAGCCGAGCTCAATAAAGAAATTGAGCAGGAGTTATTTGAGTTTTCTCCATCGATAAAAGGTAAAGCTTACTGGACCAGTACACGCACTATCAAATTTGTACCTGAGCCCGGTGAGCTGAAACAAGGGACAGAATATGATGCTTGGTTCAAGCTCGACAAGGTTTTGAAAGTAGATAGCGACTTCAAAGAGTTCTACTTTTTTTTCCGTGTGCCTGAACAAAACTTCAATGTAAACCTACGCCCTTATACTCAAATGAAAGATAATGACCTTGTGTGGAACACTGTACAGGGCGAAGTTCTTTTAGCGGATGAGGCCAACACAGACGATGTGAAAAGTATGTTCTCTTTATCGGGCGGAGATAAATCTAAAGATGCTAAAATAAAAATTACTCCAAGCGAAATAAAAGGTAGATACAACCTTACGATAGACAGTCTTTACAGAGGTACAAAAGAAATAGAATATACATTGAGCATAAAGGGAAGTGCCATAAATGCAAAAAGAGATGATGAGCAAAAAATCGTTATCCCTGCAATCTCCGATTTTAAGGTATTGGATGTATCAATGGAATATTCTCCGCAAGAATGCGTTCGCATTACTTTCAGTGATCCTCTATCTCTCAATCAGAATATACAGGGACTGATAAAACCGGGTATTATAGAAAGTTTCTCTTTCGATATTCAGAAAAATATAATGAAACTCTATCTTGATAAAACGACAAGAGGGACAAGTACCGACCTGAAAATATTCAAAGAGCTGAGAAACTCACAAAACAAGACTCTTGATAAAGATAATACCTTCAGTGTAAATTTTGAAAAGAATAAACCCGAAATAGAAGTACCAAATGCAGGTAATATACTACCCAATTCGGATAATCTGATCATCCCATTCAAAGCGGTCAACCTTTGGGCGGTGGATGTGAAAGTTATTAAAATATACGAAAACAATATACTGGGTTATCTACAATCGAATGATTTTGGAGGAAGCAACGAGCTAAAACGTTTCGGTCGTCTGGTTCTAAAAAAACGTATCCGCTTGGATGAAGACCCTACGATGAAACTGGATGAATGGAATACATTCTCTCTGGATATGGCAAAACTAATTAAGCAAGATCCGGGGGCTGTGTATAAAGTGGAATTCACCATGAAAAAAGAATACTCTCTTTATCCTTGCGACGGTATGATTCCTCAGATACCGAAAGATGCGGCATTGCAGCGTTTCGACAATGAAATGGACGAAGAAGACGAAAAGCAATGGGATAATCCGGGATATTACTACTACTCCGATGAATGGGATTGGGATGAATATAACTGGCAAGAAAGAAATAACCCTTGCGACCCGACATATTACATGAACAAAACATCAGAGGTCGTTGTACTAGCATCGAATATTGGTATGACTGCAAAGATGGGCTCCGAAAAGAAAATGACAGTAGCCCTTACAGATATATTAACAACAAACCCTATTTCGGGTGCAACCGTTGATATTTACAACTATCAGATGCAGCGCATTGGCACAGGCAAAACGGATGGAGACGGCTTTACAGAAATAGAATACAAAGGAGGTGTTCCGTTTGCTGTTATCGCATCGCATGGCAAAGAAAAAGGATATCTGAAGGTCACTTCAAACCTTTCTTTATCGCTAAGCAACTTTGATGTTAGCGGACAAGAGATACAAAAAGGATTGAAAGGCTATATCTATGGAGAACGAGGTGTATGGCGCCCGGGCGATTCTATATTTGTCACCTTCATTCTCGAAGATAAAAATCAGACATTACCAAAAGACCATCCTGTTTCACTCGAACTATATACTCCACGCGGGCAAATGGCTCAACGTTATGTATCCACTACGGGTAAAGATGGATTCTATGCTTTCCGTATGGCTACCGATCCGAATGCTATTACAGGCAACTGGAGGGCTCGTGTAAAGGTGGGAGGAGTAACATTCTCAAAGACATTGAAAATAGAAACCGTTAAGCCGAACCGTTTAAAAGTACGACTTGATGCAGGTGAAATGATAAACGCAGGCAGCGGCACATTTTCTGCACCGTTGTCTTCGCAATGGCTACATGGAGCACCGGCGGCAAATCTGGCAGCAAAAGTGGAAATGACCTTAAGCAAAGCATCCAATCCTTTCAAAGGATACGAAACGTATACGTTCAACAACCCAACGTCGAACTTTGCGTCCGATACTTATACAGTTTTTGATGGGAAACTTGATGCCGAAGGGAATGCAACGGTCAGAACAAGCCTGCCTCAGGCATCTAGTGCTCCGGGAATGTTACGAGCTAATATCGTTTCCCGAGTATTTGAGTCGGGAGGAGATGCCAGTATATATACCCAAACAGCTGCTTACTCTCCATACTCGGCATACGTGGGTGTTAAAGCCCCAACAAGCAGCGATTACGGCTGGTTGGAGACAGACAAGGACAATATGTTTGATATTGTTACACTCAGCCCCGAAGGGAAACCAATCAACCGTTCAAATATAAATGTAAAGATTTATAAGTTGAAATGGTCTTGGTGGTGGAATACCAATGATAATTTGGCTTCTTATGTGAATAATACGTCTACCGAAGTTCTTTTAAATGAAAACATTTCAACTTCGGCAGGAAAAGCAAAAGCCAAGTTCCGTGTCAATTATCCCGACTGGGGACGTTATCTCATCATGGTAAAAGATGAACAGAGCGGACATATCACAGGTAGAGTATTTTATGTGGATTGGCCATCGTGGAGAGGACGCTCGGATAAAGATGACCCAAGCGGATTAACAATGCTTTCGTTCTCTACAGACAAGCAGTCTTACAAAGTTGGAGAAACTGTCACCGTAATTTTACCAAAAAGCTCAAAGGGACGTACCCTGATTACCATAGAGGATGGCTCACGCATTATTTCGCGAGAATGGGTAAAAACAAGTGCGACAGAAGATACCAAACACACCTTCAAGGTGACGGAAGAAATGACGCCTAACTTCTACATTTCCGCCAGCCAGTTACAACCGCATGCGCAAACAGACAATGATCTGCCTATCCGCATGTATGGTATCTTGAACATCAATGTAGAAAATAAAGAAACAGAACTGAACCCTGTCATCACGATGCCGGATGAACTTCGTCCAGAAAAGGAATTCAGTGTTTCCATATCCGAAAAGAACAAGAAGGATATGACTTATACCCTCGCTATTGTAGATGAAGGGTTGTTAGACCTAACATCATTCAAAACACCAAATGCCTGGGCTGATTTCTATGCACGTCAGGCTCTGGGTGTACGCACATGGGATATGTTCGACATGGTAGTAGGCGCACAAACAGGCAAGCTCGGCCCTCTATTGAGCATCGGTGGTGACGAAGCGTTGAAACCAGCCAACAATGTTATGAGCCGATTTAAACCTGTAGTAAAATATATGGGGCCATTTACAATAAGCGGAGGTAAAACTGATACGCACAAAATCAAACTTCCATCTTATTTCGGGTCTGTACGTGTAATGGTTGTTGCCGGAAATAAAAAAGGCGCTTACGGAAGTGGAGAGAAAACTGTTCCGGTAAGAAATCCACTGATGATATTATCTACATTGCCACGTGTTGCGGGTCCTGACGAAGAGTTCTTGCTGCCTGTAAATGTATTTGCGATGGACAAGAAAGTAAAAACTGTAAATCTGACAGTAGAATCTAAAGGTATATTCCAATTTACAGAAGGAACTTCTAAATCTGTATCATTTACGAATGTAGGCGATAAAATGGTTTACTTCAAAGTAAAAGTCGGCAAGAAAACAGGCTATGAAAAAGTTGTGATAAAAGCGACAGGAGGAGGAGAATCTGCTACAGAAACAATTGATATCGAGATTCGCAATCCGAACCCGAATGTTCTGTTAAGTTCTCAGGCTCTTGTTTCTCCAAACGACACGGCACATCTAGCCATATCATTCGAAGATATCAAAACAGAAGACTGGGCAAAACTCGAAGTCTCACGTATGCCGGGAGTAAATCTGAATAACACACTCACGTATCTGCGTTACTATCCACACGGATGTACCGAGCAAGTAACATCAAAAGGGTTCCCGCTACTATTCTTAGAGAAATTCAGACCTCTTACCGAGAAAGAGAAAGAAGTTATAGTAACAGATAACGTAAAAGGGGCTATTCAGACAATCGTTTCGCGCCAGCTTGGCGACGGTGGTATTGTTTACTGGCCAGGCAACCGCTATCCGGATGAATGGGTAAGCAGTTATGCCGGACACTTCTTGCTGGAAGCACAGAAAGCGGGATGGGAAGTTCCAACATCAGTAATCAGCAAGTGGAAGCAGTTCCAGAAAAAAGCAGCTCAAACATGGAATAGGGGTAATCTTTACAGTTCTTATTACACTTACTCGATGAGTGACTTGCAGCAGGCATACCGCTTATATACCTTAGCTCTTGCCGGAGATCCTGAGCTGGGAGCGATGAACCGATTGAAAGAAATGCAAGGTCTTTCGGTACAGGCTCGTTGGAGGTTGGCTGCTGCCTATGCCTTAGCAGGTAAGAAAGATGCAGCTCTGCAACTGACAAACAACGCCAGTGATCAGGTAGAACATTATGCATTCAGTAACAACACATTTGGTAGTTCTCAACGCGATATGGCTATGATAATGGAGACATACCTGTTGTTAGGTCAGACACAAAAAGCGCTAAAACTCTCATTCAAAGTATCTGAATACCTGAGTGGAAGTTATATAACTACCCAAACAGCGGCTTATGGATTGATCGCTATGTCTCGACTGGCTGAAAAAATGGGCAAAGGTGTTATTTCGTACGAATGGTCGCTAAATGGAGTTCCTCAAAAAGTAAGTAATTCCGGCGATGTTTTCCAAGAAGTAAATATAAAACCTCACGATAAGGTAAACATATCGATTAAGAATAAGGGACAGGGTAATATATTTGTCCGTCTGTTAGGTAAAACACAACCTCTGACAGACAAGAACCCTGCCGAAGCGAATGGGGTAAAACTATATGTAAAATATATAGACGAAAACGGTAAAGAGCTAGATGTTTCTTCTCTAAGACAAGGAACAGAGTTCTATGCAAATGTGATTGTTCAAAACATTTCGGGACAGTATCTTACCGACATGACACTAGATCAGATATTTGCCTCGGGATGGGAAATATTCAACAATCGCTTGTTCAACGAAGCTGATACAAGAACAGCCGGTGCATATAATTATCAGGACATCAGAGACGACAGAGTGTACACTTACTTCAATCTGGGTACAGGTTATTCGATGTCATTCAAGATAAGATTGCAGGCTGCGTATTGTGGTAAATTCTATCTTCCGGCTGTAGCCAGTTCCGCCATGTATAGTCCTGATATAAATGGACGTACTACCGGACAATGGGTAGAAGTAAAACAATAAAGTAATGTAATTAACTAACAATCAAAATAAGATAGGGTATTTTATTCGAAAAATACCCTATTTTTGTATAAATTACTAACGCAAAACTTAATGAAAAAAGCAATCTGTACATTTGGTAGCTATTACTTAACAGAAGGCTTTCCCCGCTTTAGAAGCATGGCTGAAAGTATGGATATCTTTGATGATATACATACTGTCTGTGAAAAAGATTTAGATGCAAACTTTTACAAAAGATGGGGACGATACCTTATCCCATACTCCAGAGGTTTTGGATATTGGTGTTGGAAGCCCTACTTTATACTTAAGATATTGGAGAAAATGGACGACGGCGATATACTTCTCTATTCAGATATTGGCTGCTACTTTAATCCCAAAGGTAAAGAACGACTCTTAGAGTATTATGATATTGTAGAGAAAACTCCAACCGGAATACTTGGAGTAAAGAGCCAAGAGGTCAGCTACAATGGTATGCCCGAAACTCTTTATTATGAATATGAATGGACAAAGGGCGATGTGTTTGAATATTTTGGTGTATATAACAATAAGGCTTATACACATACCCCTCAGTTCGAATCCACTATTATTTTTTTCAAAAAGAGCCCTGTTGTGATGCAGTTTGTAAGAGACTGGTATCAGGCATACCTCGATGATTATAGCCTTGCTACAGATTCACCGTCACGGATCCCTAACTTACCCGGATTTAAGGAAAACAGGCACGATCAAAGTATTTACTCTATCCTTGCAAAAAAGTATGGCATAGCAGAAATTTCCACAAACGAAATATTTCAACGAGATTGGAATCTCCTCGAAAAGTACCCGATCCAGGCTCGCAGAGACAAGTATTACCCAAGCAAATATCACTACAAACATCGTTTTAGATTGAGAAAGCTTTATCGCAGGTGGTGGAAAATAAAATATTGGTTCAAAGATAGACTATAATTATACAACCTTGCATGAAAAAAATATTATGCACTTTTGGTAATACGAATCTAGCTCCGGGATTTCCACAGTTTGTAAAAAATGCGGAAGCCATGGGCGTATTCGACGAAATATATACATATACCGAAAAAGACTTAAGTAAAGAATTTAGGAAGAAGTGGGGGCGGTATATGTATCCTTACTCAAAAGGATATGGCTATTGGTGTTGGAAGCCACCTTTAATAAAGAAGACTCTCGACATGATGAATGATGGAGATATCTTACTCTATACAGATGTAGGATGTTACCTAAATCCGAATGGAAAAGAACGACTGGCCGAATATTACGACATAGTAGAAAAAAGCCCTTCGGGAATGTTAGGCTTCAGAAGTTTTGAGAAAAACTATAATGGAATGCCTGAGGGATTGCGCTTCGAATATGAATGGACTAAAGGTGACATTTTTGATTACTTTGGAGTCAGGGACAACGCAGAAGTAACTCAAACAACCCAATATGAGGCAGGGATCATATTCATCAAAAAAGGATCTGTGTCAACTGCCTTTGTCAACGAATGGATAAAAGTTATAGATGATGATTTTAGTCTAATCACAGACGAACCATCAAGAAGTCCGAATCTACCTGGATTTCAAGAGAATCGTCACGACCAAAGCATTTATTCTATGCTAGCCAAAAAATATAAAATAGAAGCAGTCTCAACAAACGAACTGATTCCTCTGGGAGGGGTAATGGATTGGTCTATCATAGATAAGTATCCGATACAAGCTCGCCGAAATGTTTACTACAAAAGTATGCGTCATTACAATCGCCGTTTTCAATTGCGAAAACTATACGGAATGTGGTGGAAGTTTAAATATTTTTTTAAGGATTTATTCAGAATATAATTTATATGAACATTCTTCTTAAGCGACTTAAACAAAAACAATCTATATTTTACATTATCTGTTTTACATTATTCTTATTAAGTTTTTACACAAATATTTTTAAGATAATACCGGAAAGCAGATATCAAGAATATGAAACTTTTGTAGAGGCTCTCGTTGTGGGGAAAATGGCTAAAGCCCAAAAGGATGGAGTCTTCGCTGCATCGGGATTTACAGGCGTAAATTATGATAAGGCTCTCGTAACAGACAGTATCTTGAGTGGTGACCAGATAAACGACTTGCTAATACGAGATCATATCATCATCCAATTTAAAGATTATCAACTTAACTATTTTACAGAAAAAGAAAACACACCCAAAGATTATTGTGTTTATGTAAGTCATTCGGGAGGGAATGCTTTGTTTTGGTATGGGATTCATAAAATCCTTCCTTTCGATAATTATACAAACTACCAAATACTAAGACTTATCAATTGTATACTCTTATCCTTGTGTTTTGTACTGATCATAGGTTGGGTATACAGAAATTTTGGTTTTATTACTGCTATCGTCACGTTCCTATTTACATTTTTTTCTTCGTGGCTTGTATTGTTTGGAGGCAACGGACTGTGGTGGGCTTTATGGAACTTTTATGCTCCTTTTTTAACGATGCTCCTACTTTTAGAAAAAAGACATAATTTTCCCGAAAAAGTATCTGTAAATAGGATTCTAATCTGGCTATTTATAGCTGTACTAGCCAAACTATTTTTCTCGGGTCTGGAATTTATATCAACAGCGATGCTGACTATTTTCATTCCTATTATTTATTATGCTATTCTTGAAAAATGGAAAATCATCGATTTCATAAAACTGTCAGTGAAGTCTGGTCTGGTTGCCGCAGGAGCTATTATTATACAGTTCGGAGTATTAATTATCCAACTTAGATATTTATTAAACAGTTATGATGCAGCATACCAATATCTGACAAATGCTTTCTTTAGAAGGGCATCTTTTAAGAGCGGATTGTCCGGTGCAGATTTGGATAGCGACCGCTTTGCAGATTCTGATTCTTTATCTTTTCTTTGGAATAATGTAATCAAAGACTATCTGAGAGGTAATGCTTTCGAATGGGGTTTTGTAGACAAAGGCTTCGAATTTTGGTTTGCGGTTCTAATCGGTATTATTCTACTTTTTTCTGCAATAGCTTTGTTTTTAGGTATCAAACTAAACACAAGAAAGTATATAGCGTTAGTTATTTCTACGCTCGCCTCTGCTATCTGCCCGCTTTCGTGGTATGTGATATTCAAAGAGCATTCATTCTGGCATCCACAGATCGATTTTATTATTTGGTATATGCCTTTCCTTTTGCTTGGGTTTGGTGTTATTGGAGTTGGAATAACTCTATTGAGTCACAAAAGGGAAAGTATTGAGAAAATATAAAAAGAACTGTTTGGAATGTATTACCCTTGTCTCTTTGTCATGTTGAACGAAGTGAAACATCTCGATTATAAAAAGAGATTCTTCGTTACACTCAGAATGACAAAAGAATAACATAACTGATACATTCCAAACAGCTCTATATAATCATTATATTACTTACCAATATGCGCTGACAAGAAGCTTTCCATTGCACGGTAGAAATCGAAACGGTTTTCTTCATTATGGAAACCGTGACCTTCATTGTCTTTTACCATATATTGTGTTTCAACTCCTCTTTTCTTCAATGCTTCAACCATCTGATCCGATTCGTCTTTGTTTACACGAGGGTCATTTGCTCCTTGTGCTACAAACAATGGCGCTTTAATTTTATCTACATGGAATACGGGAGAAGCACTTTCCAGCAATTCTTTATCGGCAACCGGATCTCCTACCATTTCGTGCATCATATCAAGCATCGGTTTCCAATACGGAGGAATTGTATTCAGGAAGGTAAATAGATTAGATACACCCACATAGTCAATTCCACAAGCATAAAGATCAGGAGTAAATGTTAGTCCGGCAAGTGTTGCATATCCACCATAACTACCACCGTAGATGGCAATTTTAGCAGGATCGGCTATACCTTTCTTTTTCAACCATTCTACACCGTCAGTTATATCATCCTGCATTGTTTTCCCCCATTGCTTGAACGATATTTCCCAAAATTTCTTACCAAATCCGACAGATCCACGGAAATTCATCTGAAATACTGCATATCCTTTATTGGCTAAGAATTGTACCTCAGGATTAAAGCCCCAACTATCACGTGCCCACGGTCCACCATGCGGATTAACAACTACAGGCAGATTTTTTGCTGTCTCTAATGTATATCCCTTCGGCAGAGTCAGGTAACCTTCTATAGTTAAACCATCACGTGTAGTATATTTCACACAATTCATTTCAGCCATATTGTTTTCATCGAGCCAAGGATAAATGTCTGCTATATGAGTGAGCTCATCTTTCTTTACATCATAGAGATAGTATCCTCCGGGGGTTTTATCGTTATAAGTACGAACAATCAGCATATCTTCATCTTTATTCTGGCTGCTAACGCTAAGAGGTTTTCCTGATACTTTTGCTGTTACTTTATCGAAAACAGCTTTCAAATCTTTATCGAAGAAATGACGCTTTGCTCCTTCATGAGCCTGATAAGACGCAGCCTGCAACCTCTTATATTTTCGAGAATATGAAATTCCAGACAGATCGTAAGTATCATTTTCGTACAAAACTTCTACTTCTTTAGCCGTTTGTGGATCAAATATTACTACAGCTTCTTTATCTCTGCCAATATTAGAGGTAGCATATAACTTCTGATTATCGGGAGTAAAATAATAAGGATTCAGACTTTCTTTAAAGCTTGTAGTTAAAAGTGTTCTGAAAGGATCACCTTCTTTATCCCGATACAATAGGCTCTGATTTACACCATCAAGTGCGATTGCGATACGCAATTTCCCATCGTGGTCTGTCATCCAGCCCTGAATATTTCCGGGATTCTCAGCTAACATTGTCAGCTCACCGGTCTCGATATTTAGCCTGTATGGATCAAACACCTGTGGATTTCTTTTATTGAGACCAATAATAACTTCGCTCTCTATCTCAGGCAGATCGTCAATAATAGTAGTACGTACCTTCTCAAAAGCTGTAAGAGGAAGAAGGTTACTTCCATCAGCGTTTACACCATATAGCTGAAAGTTTTCATCACCCCCTGTATCTTTGAGAAACAAGATGCGATTATTATTTCCCCAAAAGTAACCGGCAATATCTCTTTCTGTTTCAGATGTTAGTCTTACAGGAGTATTATCACCCACTTTTTGTACAAAAATATTCATGCGTCCTTCATAAGGAGCTGTAAAAGAAAAGTATTTTCCATCCGGCGATATCTGATAAGATGCCTTTTCGGGGTTTCTGAAAAAATCTTCTAAAGGAATGTTGGGAGCTTGACTAAAAGCGCTCATCGAGGTAAATAAAAACATCAACATAAGGATGTTTGAGATAAATGATTTCCTTTTCATAATCTATTAAATTTTAAACTCTATTTATATATTAGTCGTAATAAGGTGAAAATAATCACAAAATATATCAAAGCATAGAAATAGACTCAAAATACTCAAATATAAAAAAGGGTAGCTGAATAAATCCAACTACCCCTCAAAAAATATATATTCACTATACTTAATTCTTAAAATCTAACTCTCCATCTCTCATATCAATTATAATAGACTTCGATTTATCTATAGTACCGGCAAGCAACTGTCTCGACAGCGGGTCTAACACCATTCGCTGAATAACTCTTTTTACAGGACGTGCGCCAAACTCTGGATCGAAACCCATTTGAGAAATCCAATTGACTGCTTCATCTCTGAATTTGAGATCGACACCATTTCCTTTCAGCATGCGGACAACGCCATCGAGCTGAATACGAACAACCTGCTCTATCTCTTTCAAAGTCAATGGCTCGAACATGATTATCTCGTCAATACGATTCAGAAATTCGGGACGAATATTTACTTTCAGCATATTGAGAACTTCCTTCTTGGTTCTTTCTACTACTTCATCATGATTCTTTGGCGTAATTCCTGCAAAGTTTTCACGAATTAGTGGAGATCCCATATTGGATGTCATAATGATAATCGTATTCTTAAAGTTTACCACTCGTCCTTTATTATCAGTCAACCGTCCATCATCAAGCACTTGCAATAGAATATTAAAAACGTCTGGATGTGCTTTTTCTATCTCATCGAAAAGAACGACTGAATAGGGTTTACGGCGGATAGCCTCGGTAAGTTGACCTCCTTCGTCATAACCAACATATCCCGGAGGTGCACCTATTAGACGGGTAGCACTGAATTTCTCCTGATACTCGCTCATGTCTATACGTGTCATCATATTCTCATCATCGAACAAAAACTCCGCTAAGGCTTTTGCTAGTTCAGTTTTACCGACACCTGTTGTACCCAAGAATATGAACGAACCTATCGGACGTTTCGGATCTTGCAGCCCGGCACGACTACGGCGAATAGCATTGGATACGGCAGAGATAGCCTCATCCTGACCAACAACCCTTCGGTGTAGCTCCTCTTCCAAGTTTAACAACTTATCTTTTTCACTCTGGAGCATCTTGTTCACAGGTATACCTGTCCAGCGAGAAACGACATCTGCAATATCAAAAGAATCGACCTCTTCCTTTACCATTGCCTGACTTCCTTGCATGTCATGCAATTGAGATTGGAGTTGAGCAATGCCTGTTTCCAGTTCTTTTATTTTGCCGTAACGTAATTCTGCGACTTTACCATAGTCGCCTTCACGCTCTGCTTTTTCAGCCTCAAACTTAGCATTCTCAATATCTATCTTATTCTGCTGTATCTTATTGATGACTTCTTTTTCTGATTGCCATTTTGCTTTAAGTTCTGTTTCCTCTTCTTTGAGTTTACTGATCTCTTTCGTCAATTCAGCTTCTTTCTGTTTATCATTTTCTCGACGAATAGCTTCTCGCTCAATTTCTAATTGTTTGATACGACGACTCTTTTCATCAAGTTCTTCGGGAACAGAATCCACTTCCATACGCAATTTCGCTGCAGCTTCATCCATCAGGTCAATTGCCTTATCAGGCAAAAAGCGATCTGTAATATAACGGCTCGAAAGCTGAACAGCAGCAACAATAGCCTCATCTTTGATACGTACCTTATGGTGATTTTCATACTTCTCTTTCAAGCCACGCAGGATAGATATCGCATCCACTTCGCTTGGCTCATCTACCATCACTATCTGGAAACGGCGTTCGAGTGCTTTATCTTTCTCAAAATATTTCTGATATTCGTCCAAGGTGGTTGCTCCTATCGAACGCAGTTCTCCACGTGCTAAGGCTGGCTTCAAGATATTGGCTGCATCCATAGCACCTTCGCTCTTACCGGCTCCTACCAGAGTATGTATTTCGTCGATGAAAAGGATAATCTCCCCTTCCGATTTAGTCACCTCGTTTACTACCGATTTGAGACGCTCTTCGAATTCCCCTTTGTACTTAGCACCTGCAATCAGAGCACCCATATCCAAAGAATAGATTTGTTTGCTTTTTAAATTTTCGGGTACATCACCACGAATGATACGATGAGCAAGCCCTTCGGCAATAGCCGTTTTCCCTGTACCGGGTTCACCTATTAGTATTGGGTTATTCTTTGTTCTACGGCTCAGAATCTGAAGTACCCGACGAATTTCCTCGTCACGACCAATCACGGGATCAAGTTTCCCATCTTTTGCTCTTTGAGTCAGATTAATAGCATATTTCTCCAAAGACTGATATGTATCTTCTGCACTCTGGCTATTTACGCTACTGCCTTTACGCAATTCACTTATAGCTTGTTGTAATATATTCTCTGCAACTCCGGCATCTTTCAATATCTGCGAAGCTGAGCTTTTAGTAGCTAAAATACCTAACAGCAAATGCTCGATAGATACGTATTGATCTCCCATTTTTTTTGCATAATCCATTGCTTTGTCCAAAGCTGAATTACTTTCGCGGCTTAAGTATGCTTCGCCCCCACCCGATACTTTCGGAAAAGAGTCTATTTCTTTATTAAGCACAGAAGTAATATATGACGGATTAGCTCCAAGCTTTTGAAAAAGAAAATTCACAACATTCTCACCACTCATAATCACTCCAAGTAGAATATGAGCAGGCTCGATGGCTTGCTGTCCTCTCTCTTTCGTTATCTCAATTGCTTTTTGAACAGCCTCTTGAGATTTGATTGTAAAATTGTTGAAATTCATATTTTTAGTTTCTTAATTTCGTTATTTATCGTATTTATATTCTATGGTTCAAATTACTTGCCAAACATCAATGATGACAAAATGTCAGCAAACAACTTTATACCTGATAACGAATAGGATATAAAAAAAGAGACTATCCCCGAAGGATAGCCTCTCATATCATGTATTCTACTTTTACTGACGGTTATTTATTATTTTCTAGCCACTTCAGTCTCCTTTGATCAGGCAAATGAGTCACCTTAAAGTTTTCGAATTTAGCCTCAAATCCATTTCCATCGGGACTGGCGGCCATCAATCCTACCATTACAGGAGTATTATCTTGCAGATAAGCATTACGCATCATAGTATATGTTTTATCATCGAAAGAATAAAAAATCTCAACTGCATCAATACGTCTTACAGCTTTGATCCATACATAAGATATCTTTTTATCCAATTCAATAACACTCCAGTCGCTGGTCTTATGGGTTACCACAGTACTTAGATTATACTTTCCATCCACAAATTCGATTCCTGTCTTTATATAGTTTTCGTGATCTATACGAAGCATCAAACCCATTTGATCGAAACGAGCTTTGTAATCTCCCGTAATTTTTACTTTCACCTCAAACTCTCCTCCATATGTAGTGTAGTAAAAAGGTGCATCGTCGACAGTAAACCCATAATGAGATATACGCCAATAATCGCTCTGAGGAGTTACAAACATACTTAATGTTTTATTTTTTACTTCCCATTTTTCAGGTTCATTAAACCATTGCATTTTTTCTAAACTCTGTGCTGAAGCAAATTGGGCTAATACTACAGCAAATAAACTAAGTGCGATTTTTTTCATTTTTCTATCTTGTTTTTAATTTACGATTATATCCTATATTACGAGATATCTCCAATCCCGTATCCCTGATCTGGAGTCCTATGTTTTTCACTTTTTCTTTGGGTAAGCGTCCTGCCGGACCTGAAGTCCAAATACAGGCTATTGCATTTCCTTTTTCGTCAAATATGGGGGCTGCAATACAATGCACACCTTCAACAGTCTCGTTCAGATCTATTGCATATCCTTCCTGAATTATCTTATTCAATTCTTTCTCCAATTGCTCTTTATCTGTTATCGTATATTCATTCAAAGCTTCAAAGCGTATCTCCGAAAGTTTTTCTTTTTGCTTTTTCCCCGACATAAAAGCCAGTAATACTTTTCCCGGTGCTGTAGAATGAAGATTGAAGCGCATACCCTGCTGCAAGATGAACACAAAGTCAAGGTTGCCCTGCACTTGCTTCAATAAAACCACTTCAGAATCAACAAGTGTTCCTATCATGACCGATTCTCCGACTCTATCACGCAAACGCTTCATATATTCTTCCGACATCTCAATGATATCGTAGCTACTTACAGCTTTAAGTCCGAGCAAAAGTAATTTTCGGGAAAGGAAATAACGAAAGTTACCGAGTTCTCGCCCTATATAACCGATCTCGAGAAGATTTGTCGCTATTTTATAAATGGAAGATTTTGGATAATCGAGAAGCCCTACAATTTCTTGCAAAGTCAGTCCTTGAGGATGCTCCGACAAAAGCTCAAGCAACTCCATCGACTTGGTTATCATCGATACATTCCTATTTTCCATTCAATCTATATTTATACACAAAAACAACAAATAACACATATATATAGATTCAATCCATATATAAGGATAAATATATAAATTTTGAATAAATATCAAAAGCTTATTCAATAAAAAAAGCTGCATACAAAAATGTACACAGCTTACATATCGGTAATACTGTAAAATTAAAGGAGGCTATCCGGATTTAAGTTTACAGCTTCAATATCTTTAAAGTAATTGTATGTTCCTACTTTTAGTTCATAAGTTGCCATCTCGTCGCAGACAATAATTCCTTTTGGGTGTAATTGCAAAGCCGTGATAGTCCACATCTGGTTGATAGAACCTTCTACCACCTGAGCCAAAGCACGGGCTTTGTTATGACCATTCACCATAATTAGCACTTCTTTAGCATCAAGAATTGTTCCAACGCCAACAGTGACTGATGTTTTTGGCACCTTGTTTACATCGTTATCAAAAAAGCGTGAGTTCGCAATTATGGTATCCTGTGTCAACGTTTTTATACGAGTACGAGAAGACAAAGAAGATCCCGGCTCATTAAAAGCAATATGACCATCTGCACCAATTCCACCCAAAAACAAATCAACACCGCCTACAGCCTTCATTTTAGCTTCGTAAGCCGCACACTCAGCCTCTAGGTCTGATGCATTACCATTCAGCATGTTTACATTTGCCGGATTGATATCTATATGGCTGAAAAAATTACTCCACATAAAAGTATGGTAACTCTGCGGATGGTCTTTTGGTAAACCAACGTACTCATCCATGTTGAAAGTGACAATATGCTGAAAGGAAACTCTCTTTTCCTGATAATGCTTTATCAACGCTTTATACATACCCATAGGCGAAGAACCGGTAGGCAATCCTAACACAAAAGGTTTTTCAGCAGTTGGATTTGCAGCCTTAATCTTAGAAACTACATAATTTGCCGCCCATTGCGAAAGTAAATCGTAATTTGGTTGAATAATTAATCTCATGATTATTAAATCTTAAATATGTTAGTTTATAAAAAACAAAGCAAACCCTTTAGTACAAAGATACTAAAAGGTTTGTCTTCGTAATGATATTATAAAGGATGATATTCTACAAAAGCTTCAATAGCTTCGTAAGATGCCAATCCTAATTGTCGGTACAATTCGGCTGTAGCACGGTTTCTGTCTTCGGAACGTTGCCAGAAAAGACGCTCATCATTGCCCAAGAACGGAGCACTCTCCATTTGCGACTGATGTTTCAAGATCGCATTTCTCTTCTTACGAAGCTCTTCGGGAGAGATAGGCACAGCCATTTCAATATGGTCAATCTCCCACTCAGCCCAAGCACCGCGATACATCCAGATACGACACTCTTTGAGCCACTCTGCATCTTTTTGCTCGTCAATAGCTGCTAATATAGCATCAAGACACACTTTGTGAGTTCCATGCGGGTCAGCCAAGTCCCCGGCAACAAATATTTGATGAGGCTTAACACTTATCAAATAGTTTTTCACAATCTCTACATCCGCTTCTGAAATTGGGTTTTTCTTCACTCGACCAGTCTCATAAAATGGAAGATCTAAGAATGTAACGTTCTCAGGCTCTACTCCCACATAACGGCAAGCTGTTGTAGCTTCCTGACGGCGGATATGTCCTTTCATGAAAAGAATATCTGCTGTATCAACATCTCCTTCTTTCTTATCTTGCAATAAAAACTGCAAAACATCAGCATATTTTTTCTTCAGCACCTCATTATTCGGATCGTATTTTTTTCTTACATCTTCTAAGAAAGAAACATAACGAATAACTTCTTCATCGCCCACCGCAATATTACCTGAGGTCTGATATGCAACATGTACATCGTGTTTCTGGTCAACAAGACGTTTGAATGTTCCTCCCATAGAGATTACATCATCATCGGGATGCGGACTGAAAACGATCACTTTTTTCGGATATGGAGTTGCTCGCTCTGGGCGATTGGTGTCATCAGCATTTGGCTTACCTCCCGGCCAACCGGTAATTGTATGTTGAAGGTCGTTAAATATCTTAATATTTACATTGTAAGCAGAACCGTATAGCGCCAGTAACTCTTCGAGGCTATTATCTTGATAATCTTTATTCGTTAATTTCAAGATCGGTTTATTCACTTTGAAGCAAAGCCAAACAATAGCTCTACGAATAAGCTTACTTGTCCACTCACAGCTTGTTACCAGCCAAGGTTGGTTTATACGGGTCAGACTAAATGCCGCATTCAGATCGATATGTACATTTGCATTTGGGTGAGCTTGAAGACACGAAGCGGGAACAGATTCTGAAACCGGACCCTCTACCACATCCTTTATACCTTTTGCTTTATCCTCACCCCAAGCGATAAGAGCTATCTCACGAGCCTTCATAATAGACGAAAGTCCCATAGTAACAGCACTAGGAGGCACTTGTTCCAAAGAACCGAATGTATTTATTGCTTCTTTTCGCGATTGTTGGTCTAACAAGACTAAACGAGTATTTGAGTTCATACTCGATCCTGCAATATTGATTCCTATATTACCGGCACGTCCTAATCCCAACAACAAATAATCGATTCCTCCAACATTTTGTATAGTCTGCTCGTAGGCTTTACAGTAATTCAATATTTCCTCTTTGCGCACTTGCCCATCAGGAGAATATACATTATTCAGATCAATATCTATGTAATCCAAGAAAGACTCTTTCAGTAGTTTCAGGTTACTATTAGATTGAGGTGCAAGCGGATAAAATTCGTAGATATTGAATATTACAACATCTTTAAAACTTAGTCCGTTTTCTTTATGCAAACGTATAAGTTCTTGATAAATAGTTTGAGGTGAATGCCCTCCGGGAAGTGCCAAAACAAATTTTTGTCCGGCAATAGTTTTGCTTTTAATCTTCTGCGCAATATCTCTAGCGATGCTTATCGAAGCCTCTACTGAAGATTCATATATCTGGGTCGGTACTTTCTCGAAACGAGTTAAAGCAGAAAGCTCAAATTCATTTTCGGGACGATAATATCGTGGTGACACCCGATCTAATACGATTTGCGAACTTAAATCCAATCTCATGTTAAAAATTTATTAATGGTTCTAGGTAAATATTTATTATAAAAATCAAACAACTAAAGCAGCTGCTCCAAGTAAGTATATGTCTTCTTTACGAGATAGTAAAATTTTCATTCTCTTTATTGTTTCAGGATAAGGAAAGGTAGCAATCACTTCAAACATTTTCTCGGAAAACAGCTGATATCCTGCCGAGAGCCCTCCTCCCAATATTATAGCCTGCGGATCGTAAGTAAACAAAATCGCATTTATCAATTTGCCTATATGTTTGCCAAACTCTTCCCAAAGTAAAATCATCTGAGTATCTCCAATCAAAGCCATGTTTAAAGCATCGCGACCAGAAATATTATTACGATCAAAAAATTTACGACTGCAATAATATTCATAATCGGCATCGAGATAAGGAAGACTTCCTATTTCTCCGGCGCCGGTATTATTTCCGTTATACAATACGTCATTGATTATAATTCCAGCTCCCACCCCGGTACCGAGAGTTACACAAACAATATTCCGGTAAGCTGTACCTTCTCCATAATAACGCTCGCCGAAAGCAAAACAGTTAGACTCGTTATTTACAAAAACAGGAATTCTGAATTCTTTTTCCAGAACATCTTTCAGGTAGACCCTTTTCCATGAAGGTATATTCACAGCATTATATACAATTCCCTGCTCTGCATCAACCACAGATGGTACTCCGATGCCAATTCCCCTAATATTTGAGTTCATTATCTTGCGGATCATATCACACAAGTTAGAGAGGATGGCTTCCTCTGATTCTGTAGCATTCGTAGGGGCTTCTATTTTTTTATATATCTGTCCTCCATCAACTACTGCCATACGAACTTTTGACCCACCTATATCTATTCCGATTCTCATAATAAACTACATGCCCCTGTTATATTATTATAATGCAATTACACAATTAATGTTCATTCATGTGATCATCACCAAAGCTGCCGGACATCCTTATTTTACTCATTTTTCATAATAAATCGTCAGGTAATACAAATATACAGAGCATTCTAAGAATATCGACAAACACAAATGTTAATTAACATTTACTTTCGTTATTATTTAAATATGACATCACATGAGACTAAAAACAATCGAACAAGCCGCGCGATTTTAACCTTCACTTTTTTTAATTTAATTTTTTTAATAAAAATTCATCTTTTATAAAAAGAGACACATTAAACATTATTTTCCCAACAGGCAATAACAACCTCCTCTTGACAGCAAAACATTTTTATTTATTATCTTCGTAGAACAAAAATAACAGAAAGCTAACTTTATTTGAATTTAAGCATTACGCATTAAACCGAAAGATGACAGATCCTTTTCAAACAGATATAAAATACCTGGCAGGAGTAGGCCCCAAGAAGGCCGAAATACTCAACAAGGAAATAAATGTATTTTCGGTTGAAGATTTACTATATTATTTTCCCTACAAATATATAGACCGCAGCCGTATCTATTTTATACACGAGATAGACGGCAATATGCCATATATACAAATAAGAGGAAGGATTACAGCTTTTGAAACATTCGGTGAAGGCAGAAAAAAAAGGCTCGTAGCACATTTTACTGATGGCACAGGATTTATTGATCTGGTATGGTTTCAAGGAGCAAAGTTCATTACGGACAAATATAAAGTGAACTTACCCTATATTGTCTTCGGCAAACCAACACTTTTTGGAGACAAATTTAACATTCCACACCCGGATATTGATCCATATATCAGTGAAGAAGAACGTCCTACAGGCTTGATGCCTTATTACAACACAACAGAGAAAATGAAAAACCATTATCTGAACTCAAAAGCAATTCAGAAAATAATGGCGGCCGCATTTTCTTCAGTCGTAAGAAGCTTACCCGAAACGCTACCGGACAGCATCATCAACGAAGCTCGCTTGATGGGGTTAAAAAGTGCTATGCGCAATATTCATTTTCCGGAGAGTACGGCGTTGTTACGAGAAGCACAATACAGATTAAAGTTTGAGGAGTTATTTTATATTCAACTAAACATTCTAAGATATACTGCCGACAGAAAGTCAAAGTTAAAAGGATTCGTTTTTTCTAAGGTAGGCGATTACCTCAATAGGTTTTATGATGAGAATCTACCCTTTCCTTTGACCAATGCTCAAAAACGAATCATAAAAGAGATCAGACAAGATATGGCTACCGGCGAACAAATGAATCGCTTACTGCAAGGAGATGTTGGCAGTGGTAAGACACTTGTAGCACTTATGCTTATGCTAATTGCGTTGGACAACAACTTCCAAGCAGCCCTCATGGCTCCAACGGAAATATTGGCAACTCAGCATTACCAAACAATCACAGAAGCCTTAGCAGGGCTTGATGTAAATGTAGAATTACTGACCGGCTCAACAAAAAAATCGGATAGGGAACGTATACACAATGCTCTATTGACGGGAGACCTTCAAATATTAATTGGCACACATGCCCTTATAGAAGATACCGTACAGTTTTCAAACTTAGGCTTAGTGGTTATTGACGAGCAACATCGCTTTGGAGTAGCACAACGGGCCAAGTTATGGTCAAAAAATGTAAACCCTCCACATATATTGGTAATGACTGCGACACCCATTCCCCGCACTCTGGCAATGACCATATATGGAGATCTGGACGTTTCGGTAATAGACGAACTCCCTCCGGGACGCAAACCGATACAAACAATTCATCAGTATGATAAAAAACGAGGGGCTTTATATGAGTCCATTCGCAGACAATTGCAAGAAGGCAGGCAAGTATATATAGTGTATCCACTGATAGAAGAAAGTGAGAAACTCGACCTAAAGAATCTCGAAGAGGGATTTGAGCATATAAAAGAAATCTTCCCCGAGTATACAATCTGCAAGGTTCATGGCAAGATGAAGCCCAAAGAAAAAGATGCAGAAATGCAACGCTTTGTAACCAATGAGGCTCAGATAATGGTAGCTACTACCGTTATTGAAGTAGGTGTAAATGTACCAAATGCGTCTGTAATGGTTATAGAATCGGCTCAACGCTTCGGGCTATCACAGCTGCACCAATTACGAGGGCGTGTTGGTCGTGGAGCAGACCAATCATATTGTATTCTGGTGACGCCTTACGAGCTATCCGCTGACACACGGAAGCGCATCGACATAATGGTAGAAAGCAATGACGGCTTTGAAATAGCCGAAGCCGACCTAAAGCTAAGAGGCCCGGGCGATCTGGAAGGAACTCAACAAAGCGGTATCCCCTTCAACCTGCGGATAGCAAATCTTGTACGAGACGGGGAGATACTGCAATATGCACGTGAAGTCGCCCAAAAAGTACTGGATGAAGATCCGCAAATGGAAAAGCCTGACAGTCTATTATTAAAGAGGCAATTACGCAAACTAGGTGGCAACAAGTACAACTGGGGTTTGATCAGCTAATTGACAGACATCGCTTTTGTTAATTCTTTGATATGTTCATCTAAATATTTCAGTCGCTTCTTCGTATCGTCAACATTTTCATCTGTTTCATTTTTTCTTATCAGACCTTCTAGGTATTCGTTCAAATCGTGTCTATAATTCTGATAGTATATAAGAGCGTTCGAACTATCTTTTACCTGATTTTCGTACAATTGACCTATCGCAAAATTTATTGTCATTTTCTGATTAGTCCCGGCATATTCCAACGCCTTTTTATACGCTCCTATAGCATCTTCGAAGTGAGAGCCCTTATCATAAGCAGAGGCCAATCCTTTATAATAAAGATACAAAGTCAGATCAGGAGGAATTATCCTATCCAACAACTTCCGAAACAAGGGTATTGCCTTTTTATGATCTGCCAATTCATTCGAACTCACAGCAAGGCAATAGAGTACATTATTATTGGTAGTATCTTGACGAAATGCTTTATCCAAAAAGATTTCAGCTTCGTAATTCTCCTTTAATGAATAGTAAGAAATCCCAAGACTACGATTGACAATAAGTGAGGAGTCTCCTGCTTCGTAACACTTTTTAAATCGGGAGATAGCTTCCTCATAGTTATCCATCACATAGTATGTCAACGCATTCAACAAATTCATCTGCTGATCCGTACTGTCTTTTTCAAGATACGCTGTAGAGTAAGCTAAAGCCTCAAGGCTACGATCAGATTTCAAGCACAGGTTGACAAGACTTGCCGCAGAATAACTATCAGAGGGATTAGTATCCCACGCCGCTTTGAAGTACATCATAGCGCTATCAGCTTGATTCATCTTCTCAAAACACTGAGCGATCTGAGTCAAAGTATTAGGAGAATTATTGCGACCGTATATCTCTTTAAACAAACACAAGGCTTTTTCATACTTCGTCTGTTGGAATAACAGTTCAGCTTTTTGTATTTTATAATATAAATTCGTTGAATCCAAACGAATGAGATCATCATAACAATCTATCCCTGCCTGTCTCCGTCCTGTTATCGCAAAGCAATTTGCCAATTCAGATTTGACACGAACGTTTTCAGGATTATCCGCAGATAGTCTTCTTAAAATATCGATTGATTTCAAATAATTACCCAGAGCTTTATGACACATGGCTTCCTGAAACTGTAGATACGCCGAAGGTTCTTGATCGGAAATATACTCCAACGCTTTTTGGTATTGAAAATTTTGAATGTAAGTTTCCAGTTCATTTTCTACAGTTTGAGAAAACAAAACAGAATGCACAATTAAAAAAGAAAGGAGTATCAAGGTCTTTTTCATAGATTATCTTTTGCAATTCAAGATTAATAGAGGTAGGCTATACTATCACCTAGCCTCTATATAATCTTGAGAAAAAATCTGCTATTTCTTTGTTGTGTTTACTACAGTATCTTTTTTAAGTCTATATACAATCGGCAATGTAAAATACACAGGTACAGCTATTCCATTCTGCTTGCCCGGAGTCCAGTTTGGCATAGTTTTAATCACCCTTACAGCCTCTGCATCACAGTCAGGATCAATACCTCTAATAACTCTTACATCTGAGATCTCACCTGTTTTACCCACTATGAAGCGAATAGTTACACGCCCCTGCATACCTGTTTTTTGTGCAGATTGGGGATATTTAAGATTATCTGCTATGAACTTCTGCATCGCCGTCTCTCCTCCCGGAAAAACAGGCATATCTTCTACAGTAATGAAAGGGTGATCTACAGATGAATCAGAACCTCCTTCTTTCAATGTAATGCCTTCTTTTTTGGGTGTTCCATATCCGACGACAACCATAACATCTTTATCTTTTTCTCCCTCCGAAAAATTTTTCTTACTGCCTGATATTTTGAATATCAAAGGTAATGTATAGTACACATCAACAGCTTTTCCATTTTGCTTTCCGGGAGTCCATTTAGGCATAGCCTGCACAATTCGAACAGCTTCTTTATCCAAGGACGGATGAATACCTCTTATAACCTCTATATCGGTAATATCCCCTGTACTTCTAACTATATAACGTACAGTTACACGCCCTTCTATCCCTTTCTCTTGGGCCTCAACAGGATACTTCAAATTTTCCCCAATAAATCTTTGCTGAGCCTTCACACCTCCCGGAAATTCGGGCATTTTGTCTACAACCACATACACATCCCCTTTTTTCTGAGGCACTTGTTGCCCGTCACTAATAAACGGCACAGTTATCATATCTGCTATATCCGGCGAAGCCTGCACAGCATTTCCTAATAGCAAAACAAAAACAACCGGTACAAGCAACAAATATTTAGTTGCTTTACCTAGCGATGTTCTATTTTTATTCATCATCGTAATTCGTTTTTTTAATTGTGAAACATTAAAATTATTTATAATTGGTATACCGGTATTTACGTTTGATACTTGCAGTAATATATATTGGTATTCTTTGGGACTGAAACCTTCATTCAACACCCCTTCATCTGCCAAATATTCAAGATTTATTTTTATTTCCTTTTTCAGAAGCCATACAAAAGGATTCCACCAGAAGAATACACACAAGACTTCGGCTAGTAATACATCTACAGAGTGTAATTGCCTGACATGAACCATCTCATGAGCTATAATCTCTTTCAATTTTTCCTCCTCATCAATTTGAGAGCCGATAAAAATCCATCTAAAAAATGAGAATGGCGAGATTTTCCTATCTTTTATTTTTACAATACAACATGTATCCAATTTTTCAGAATCATGACCGACCTTCAACTTTAGTATACAAAATAATTGCATTATAAATCGCAACGCATAAATCAGAGATACTGCTCCTATTGCAAATAAAGCAATCAGTTTCCAATCGATCACCGAAACCTGTTGTGCGGGCATTGCCGATACCTCTATTTGCGAAAGCCAATATGCCGGTATCTGGACAGGAACCTCTTCCTTAGGCGTCACTTCAATCATCAAAAAAGGAAATAGTAATGAAAAAGCAATTGAAAAAAGGAAATAAAATCTCCTCAGGCGGAAAAAAGTATCCTTTCTTAACAGCAACATATATAAGCCATAAAATAAAGCTAACGATATAGAAGCTTTAATAAAATAAGGTATAATTGTGTGTTCCATGGCGTTAACAATTAAGCAATTTACTCTTTTCCTTTTTCTATCATTTTCACTATTTCTTGCAGCTCTTCAGGAGATATCTTTTCTTCTTTTACAAAAAATGAGACCAGTTCTTTATATGAATTTTCGAAATAACTCTTCACCACATTCGACATAAAAGCCTTCTTATAATCATCTTCGGCTACTTTCGGAGTATAAACCCACACATTTCCATATTTCTTAGAGTTCAAATAATCCTTTTGCTCCAGATTACGAACAATAGAAGCAACGGTAGTGTAAGGCGGCTTTGGGTCATCCATTTCATTAAGGATGTCTTTTACTACACACTCTTTTAATTGCCAAATATGAAGCATTACCGCTTCCTCCTGATGGGTTAACTTTTCCATTATTATAAACTTTACGTAAATCTACTATTTTTTCGTAAATATAGATGTTATTTTTTATAATACAAACATTTAGAAAGATTTTTTATGAAATAAAGATAGAAAACGAAAGAACCTCGTATTTCTCTATAAACAAAAGCTAAATCTACTTATTACTTTTTCAACCAAAGCATAATAGGACACAGCTATCATAAAACTGATACCATACAAATAAGAAAACAACTTATATAGGGGATTATTTTGCCGACAAAACCTTATTCTTAGGTGTAGTTGCTACAAATTCTTTGAGATAGAATGGCTCAAAATAAGCAACGTCTACAAATGATTTTTCCTCATAGGCTTTTTCTGCTAATGTCACCATATTTGCAGCCTTCGGATATACGTTATCTATAAATAGAGCATTTGTATGCAACAAGACGTTTTTGCATTTGTCTGCGCCATTGCCGAAAAAAGCTATCTTATTCTCATTCAGAATGTCTATAAAAGAATTTTCGTCTATAATATCAGCGGATATTTCCTTTTTCAAATTTAAGTCAAAGTCAAACAAGGCATCATACACCTCCATCCTGCGGGCATCTATCATCGGACAAAGAAGAGTTGATTCATCCACCAACTTTGATTTCACAACCCCATAAGCTATTAATTCTAATGTATTAATTGCAATCAGGGGAATATCAAATCCATAGCAAAGCCCCTTAGCCTCAGATACCCCGATACGAAGCCCCGTATAAGAACCGGGCCCGCAACTAACAGCAACGGCATCCAATGCGATCGCCTCCAACCTTAAGAACTGGATAGCCTCATTTACAAACTCCCCAAGCAAAACAGCATGCGAAGGACCTTCTATATTTTCTTTTTCAAATATTATTTCACCTCTGTTAGAGATAGCTACTGAGCATACTTCTGTAGAAGTTTCTATACTTAAAATACAAGACATTATACTTTCATTTTTACAGGACGTAAAATTACACAAAATCTTGATAATTAAATTTTATTCATACTTTATCTAATATCTAATATCCATACTTTTTTGTACATTTGACTAGTTTTAACAGATATACAGACAAAAATTAACAACAAACGGTTGTTATAGATATTAAGAAATAATTTAATAAGAAAAGTATGAGTAAGAATAAAGCTCCTCATAAAAAAGACAAAAGGAAGACAAAGAGCGACATTACAAACTCGGTTGTAAATTTTTTCAACAAGAACTCTTCCGAATCATTTGGCATTAAACAGGTAGCCGAGAAATTAGGATTCAAAAAACCTGCCGAGAAACAACTAATAAGTAATATACTATACGATCTCCAAGAAGATGATTTTATAATAGAAACCAGAAAGGGAAAATACAAGTCGAACAATAGAGGAATCTTCGTTGAAGGAATATTTGAACGAAGAAGCAATGGCAAAAACTTTTTTGTTCCCGATGGAGAGGGTGAATCCACACATATATTTATTGCCGAACGTAACTCAGCGCATGCAATGAATGGCGACCGTGTGAAAATACAAATGCTCGCAAAGCGAAAAGGGCGTGACCCGGAAGGAGAAGTACTCGAAATACTTGAACGAAAACAAACAACATTTGTTGGCACACTCGATGTACAAAAACAATTTGCTTTCTTGGTAATGGATAGCAAAATTCTGGCAAATGACATATTCATTCCGAAAGATAATCTCAAAGGAGGAAATGATGGAGACAAAGCATTAGTAGAGGTAGTGGAATGGCCTCAGAAAGCTAAAAACCCGATAGGAAAAGTTATAGACATACTCGGGAAGGCAGGAGAAAATAACACCGAGATGAATGCGATTCTTGCCGAATTCGGATTACCATACAAATATCCTGAAAAGGTAGAAGCCGCAGCAAATAAAATACCGGATGACATCACCGCCGAAGAAATAGCCAAACGCGAAGACATGCGTAATACTACTACGTTTACCATTGACCCGCGAGATGCAAAAGACTTCGACGACGCATTATCTATCAAACAATTAAAAAACGGACGCTGGGAAGTAGGTGTGCACATAGCCGATGTAACCCACTATGTACAAGAGGGAGACACTATAGATAAAGAAGGTGAAAGCAGAGCCACATCGATCTACCTTGTAGACCGCACCATCCCGATGCTACCCGAAAGACTGAGTAACAACCTATGCTCACTACGCCCTCACGAAGATAAACTATGCTACTCTGTTATTTTCGAGCTAGACGATGAGGCAAATATAAAAAAGCATAGAATTACCCGCACCGTCATCCATTCCGACAGACGATTTACATATGAGGAAGCACAGGATATAATAGAAGGGGCCGAGGGAGACTATAAAGAAGAAATCTTACAGTTGAATGATCTGGCAAAAAAATTGCGAGCAAAACGTTTCGACAACGGAGCTATCGCATTCGATCGCCACGAAGTTAGATTCGAGATCGATGAGAAGGGAAAACCGCTGAGTGTATATTTCAAATACGCCAAAGATTCGAATAAGCTGATAGAAGAATTTATGCTTTTGGCAAATAAAACTGTAGCAGAGTTTGTAGGGAGCGTTCCGAAGAATAAAAATGCGAAAACATTTGTTTACCGTATACATGATATACCAAATACCGAAAAGATGGAAAACCTATCCGAGTTTATCCGTCGTTTCGGATACAAGATCAAAGTAGACGGAACAAAAACCAACGTATCCAAATCCATCAATCATCTGTTGGATGAAGTGAGTGGGAAGCCAGAAGAGAATCTTATTTCTACTATTGCTATCCGTGCAATGGCAAAAGCAATATATTCTACAGTCAATATCGGTCACTACGGACTGGCATTCGAATACTATACACACTTCACCTCCCCTATACGTCGCTACCCCGACATGATGGTGCACAGGCTACTCACCAGATATCTGGATGGAGGACGCAGTGTAAACAAACATCTATACGAAGAGAAATGTGAACATAGTTCTGAAATGGAACAGCTAGCGGCTAATGCTGAAAGAGCATCCATCAAGTACAAACAAGTAGAATATATGTCAGACAAACTCGGACAGGTTTTCGATGCCGTCATTTCCGGTATAACCGAATGGGGGCTTTATGCGGAAATTAACGAAAACAAGTGTGAGGGTATGATTCCGATCCGAGATCTGGATGATGACTTCTATGAATTTGACGAAAAAAATTACTGCCTGCGAGGTCGCCGCAAGAAACGCACTTACAGCCTTGGAGACCCTCTGAAAATTAAAGTTGCCCGTGCCAATCTGGAACGTAAACAGCTTGACTTTGCATTAGTTGAAGAGTAAAACGAACCTTTATCCAGAGCTAGAGCAGAACTGCTAAGTACGACAGGATTTATGTTATACAGAGTGAAACAAAGAATCTCAATCATACGAAATGAAATGTTTCACTCTACTTAAATATGACAGATATAAAGAGAAACACTCTTGGCAAGTTACTCTTTTATTTATATCCTATTTTTACTATTTTTGTTGAATTATAGTCAATTTTATTAATCACTATCAACAACTTTACGTGTATGAACAAATATTCTATTAGATCTTTCATTGAAGAAACTGCACAAGATGAATCAAAGAATGACTTCTTCCAACTGGAAAGTACTCACATGCTTGAGCTTAACATCAACAACCAAACGGTTATGTTAAAAAAAGGGGCAATGGTGGCCTATACAGGAAACATAAAGTTTGAAAGAGAAGGTATGTTGAGCAAAGGTATCGGAAACTTACTTAAGAAAACAATGTCTGGAGAAGGAACTACAATGATGAAGACTTCGGGAACCGGACGTGTATATGCTGCTGATTTCGAAAAAAGAGTAAGAATTCTATATCTCGAAAACGAAGCTATCAATGTAAATGGAAATGATATCCTTGCACACGAAGAGTCTATACAATCAGATGTAAAGATGATGAAAAGTGTTGCCGGCATTATGGGTGGCGGACTATTTCAAGTACGTCTGGCAGGGACAGGACATGTGGCTATAACTACTCATGGTAAACCAATGACACTGTTGGTGAAACCGGGACAACCAATATTTACTGACCCTAACGCCACTGTTGCATGGTCGGGCAATCTGACTCCAACCATAAAAACAGACATCTCCCTTAAAACATTCATTGGGCGTGGCAGCGGCGAAAGCTTCCAGATGATGTTTGAAGGTGAAGGTTGGGTCATTGTACAACCATGTGAAGAAGTATACGGCGCGCCTCAATAATCAATAAAGCTCTTTATATATAAAAAGGTATTCATTCAGAATACCTTTTTTCTTTTTCACCCTTAATTATTCATTTCTATTTATTAAAAAACACAATTCATTAGGTATTTTTAAGCTAAATGTACTACTTTTGCACTTTAATAAATATTTAAGGAGAAGAGCTTCTATGAAGACAGTAAAAATTAAAGATAAAGAATTCGAACTATTTCTGACACAGGAGGTAATTGAAAAAGCAATAGATAATATCGCAGAAAAACTGAACAAAGATTTAGCAGGTAAGGATCCTTTATTTATCTGTGTTCTTAACGGTTCTTTTATGTACGCTTCGGAACTGATGAAGCGTGTTACTGTTCCCAGCGAAGTATCTTTTGTGAAAATGTCATCTTATCAAGGCACATCATCGTCGGGCAAATTGAAAGAAATATACGGACTTGAAGAAGATATCACCGACCGTACGGTTGTTATTGTTGAAGATATAGTAGATACAGGCTATACGATGTCTTTGATGCTCGAACAGTTGGCATGTGATAGTCCGAAAGAAATATTTGTAACTACACTCCTTCTTAAGCCTGATGCCTTAAAGCATAAAGTACAGCTAGACTATGTGGCATTAGAAATCCCTAGCGACTTTATTGTCGGATACGGACTCGATTATGATGGTTATGGCCGCAATCTTGCTGACATATACAAAATAAAAAACTCTTAACAATAATATTTACGATTTACGCCTTGCTGTTTGCAACCCGTAACTTGTAACTCGTAATTCTAACAGTATGCTGAATATTATAATTTTTGGAGCTCCGGGCTCAGGAAAAGGAACTCAAAGTGAAAATCTCATCAAAAGATATAATCTCGCTCACATTTCGACAGGAGATGTGCTCCGTGCAGAGATAAAAAATGGAACCGAACTTGGCAAATTGGCCGAAGAATATATCTCTAAAGGTCAGCTTGTACCGGACGATGTAGTTATCGGGATGCTGGCAAATGTCTTAGATAGTAAAAAAGATAAAGCAGGCGTTATATTTGATGGTTTTCCAAGAACAATCGCTCAAGGCGAAGCTCTTGAGAAAATATTAAAAGAACGCGGAGAAGAAATTTCTATCGTTATCAATCTCGATGTAGAAGAACCTGAATTGATAGACAGACTTATTAAGCGCGGACAACAATCGGGACGCTCAGATGATAATCTGGAGACTATAAAATCCCGCCTTGATGTATATAAAAATCAAACTTCCCCTCTGAAAGATCATTATATGAATTCGGGGAAATTGGCCACAATAAAAGGTGTTGGCACTATAGATCAAATATTTGATCTTATAGCCGAAGCCGTGGACAAAGTTAAATAATTGAATTATTTATATATACAGGGAAGTTATAAACCGTGAACGGTATTATAACTTCCTTTGTTATCTAAATAGAATAAATAAAAATATGGCAGAATCAAATTTCATAGATTACGTCAAGATATACTGCCGATCGGGTAAAGGTGGTAGAGGTTCAACCCATTTCCGCAGGGAAAAATATATACCGAAAGGCGGCCCTGACGGAGGTGACGGAGGTGACGGAGGTGATATTATTCTCCGAGCCAACCGAAACATGTGGACACTGCTCCATCTGAAATACCAACGACATATCCTTGCTGGACATGGAGAAAGCGGATCGGGCAGACTGAGTACAGGTAAAAGTGGTGATTCTAAAATCATAGATGTTCCTTGCGGAACAGTAGCCTATGATGCCGAAACAGGAGAATATCTT
The DNA here is from genome assembly GCA_023437305.1 of Bacteroidota bacterium. Taxonomy (GTDB): domain Bacteria; phylum Bacteroidota; class Bacteroidia; order Bacteroidales; family Dysgonomonadaceae; genus Dysgonomonas. The sequence goes on along the minus strand of JAEZGN010000023.1, from coordinate 461,464 downwards.
TGCGACGTTACCGAAGACGGAAAAGAAGTAGTGCTATTGAAAGGTGGAAAAGGAGGAAGAGGAAATAACCACTTCAAGACCTCAACAAATCAGGCTCCCCGCTATGCACAGCCCGGTGAACCATTTCAAGAGCGCAGGGTCATACTGGAACTAAAAGTTCTTGCCGATGTAGGACTTGTAGGATTTCCGAATGCAGGAAAATCAACACTTCTATCAGTCGTCAGTGCAGCAAAACCCAAAATAGCAAATTATCCGTTTACTACCCTTGAGCCTAAGATCGGTATCGTAAGTTATCGTGATTACAAATCATTTGTAATGGCTGACATACCGGGTATTATAGAAGGTGCAAGCGAAGGGAAAGGACTCGGATTGCGTTTCCTACGACATATTGAGCGTAACTCGCTTTTATTGTTTATGGTACCTGCCGATGCTGACGATATCCATCAAGAATACAGAGTTTTATTGAATGAATTGGCTCAGTACAATCCCGAATTGTTAGATAAGCGAAGAATATTAGCGATCTCGAAAGCTGATATGCTCGACGATGAACTAATGGAAGCGCTGGAAGCTGACCTACCCGAAATACCGCATATATTTATTTCATCCATTACAGGGTATAATATTACAGTCCTAAAAGATATGCTATGGCGTGAACTAAATGCAGACGGGGAATACAAAAAATCATTTGAAAGCATCACCCATCGAAACCTCGACATAAAAGTTGTGGAATTCGATGATGATGACGAATCTATCCCGGAAGATGACTACGAGGAAGAAGATTGGGATGAGGAAGAAGATGAAGACTTCGATCCTGATTTTTACTACAGAGAAGATACTGAAGAAGAAAAATAAATAAGACAAGCAAATGCCCTTTATCAATAGAGATCGAGGGCATTTCTTAAAATTAGGAATATGGATACAATTCGAAGCAACAGACTAAATCTACTTACATTTCCCTCTTTTCCTACAGAGAGCGTATCTGTTTTCACAACTACCATACAAGGAGGAATTAGCACAGGAGCATACGCTTCTCTAAATCTTAGTCCTTATTCGGGAGATGACGCAGATTGTGTCAGTGAAAATCAAGAACGTCTTACAGATGAAATAAATGTATCTATAGAAAATCTATATATTCCGTATCAGACTCATAAAGATAAAGTAGCAATCATAGATGAAGATTTCTTGCAAAAAAGTGATTTCGAAAAAGCAAAATTGCTGAATGGTATCGATGCTTTAATCACCAATCAAAAAAATATTTGCATAGGAGTTACTACTGCCGACTGTGTTCCCATTCTTATATTTGACCCTGTACAACACATACTTGCTGCAATACATGCCGGATGGAAAGGCACTGTAGCCCGAATTGCAGAGAAAACAATAGAAAAGATGATAGAGCAATTCGACAGCAAGCCTCAAGATATGGTGGCAGGAATAGGCCCTTGCATCTCTCAGAAGCACTTTGAGGTAGGAGATGAGGTTGTGGAAGCTTTTATTCAGGCGGGATTTACAGTTACAGATATAGCATACCACAATACCCAAAGTAGGAAAATGCACATAAATCTTGAATTAGCAAATAAATTATTATTAATTGAGGCCGGACTTAATAGCAATAATATAGAGAGTGTGAACATGTGTACTTATTCTCATCCCGAACTTTTCTTCTCTGCCCGAAGACAAACAATCAATTCGGGACGGATGTTAACAGGAGGTGTATTGAAGTAATAATTTTGTACTTTTGTTCAGCAAACAAACAATAAAAAGACAGTTGATAATGAATCATATATTTTTTCCACCCGAATGGTATCCGCAAAGTGCAATACAATTAACATGGCCTCATCCTGATACAGATTGGGATTATATGCTCGAAGAAGTTACTTCATGCTATATAAATATAGCAGTAGAAATAATGAAAAGGCAAAAACTAATTGTTGTATGTCACAATGCAGAGACAGTAAAATATGAGTTGAAAGAGTATAAAGGCTTATTCAGAAACCTCATATTAGTTGAATTGCCAACCAATGACACGTGGGCTCGCGATCACAGTGGTATATCTGTTATCAACAAAGGAAAGAAGCAGGTGTATGATTTTACGTTCAATGGGTGGGGATTAAAGTTTGCATCGAACTACGACAATCAAATAAGCAGAGGCTTGTTCAAAAACGGTATATTTAAAAGTGATGTAGAGCTAATCAACAAGAAAGATTTTGCCCTCGAGGGAGGTGCATTGGAATCGGACGGAAAAGGAACACTTTTAACTACATCCGAATGCTTGCTTTCTGCGAACAGAAATTCTTTCATGTCGAAAGATGAAATAGAAAAGTATCTAAAAGAAGCTTTTGGACTAAATAAGATATTATGGTTAGATCATGGTTACCTAAGTGGAGATGATACTGACAGCCATATAGACACACTGGCTCGTTATTGTGACGAGCATACAATTGTATATGTAAAATGTGAAGATAAAAAAGACGAACACTATGAGGCTCTGTCCAAGATGGAGGAACAATTAAAAACCTTCACAGATTATCAAGGCAATCCATATAAGTTAATCTCGCTGCCTATGGCAAAAGCCGCATACGACGAAGACAATGAAAGGCTTCCGGCTACCTATGCCAATTTCCTTATAATGAACGATGTTGTACTACTTCCATTTTACAACGATCCGGAAAGAGATACAGAGGCCAAAGAGAAATTAGAAATAGCTTTTCCTACAAGAGAAATAATAGGAATAGATTGTTCTTCCCTGATACGTCAACATGGTTCGTTGCACTGTATAACGATGCAATATCCCGATAATTTTGTATAATACCCAAACGTTTATGAAAGATCAAAAAGCATTATTATTAAGGTGTATAAAAAATGATGTTCCGGCGATGGTATTTTCGGGAAACGACATATTATTTTTACCTTTACTTAAACAATATTATCTGGATGCTAAAAAAGGCGGATGCACACAAGAGTTTCTGGATGACATTCAGTTAAGGATCGATGAGTTTGAGAAACATATACAGATGTCTCCCAATACAATTAAATTACCAGATTAGAGGATTATGAAAATAGGAATCATACAACAGGCAAATACTCCTGATATGCAAAAAAATATAGCAGGACTAAAAAATAAAATCCGTAAGGCAGCAAACGAAGGTGCACAACTCATTGTTTTGCAAGAACTGCACAATTCGCTTTATTTCTGTCAAGTAGAGGATACAAATATTTTTGATCTAGCCGAGACAATACCCGGACCGTCTACCGACGACTTCGGAGCTTTGGCTAAAGAGTTAGAGGTTGTCATTGTACTTTCCCTATTCGAACGTCGTGCTCCCGGACTGTATCACAATACTGCTGTGGTAATAGAAAAAGACGGAACTATTGCAGGTAAATACCGCAAGATGCATATTCCTGACGATCCGGCTTATTACGAAAAATTTTATTTCACTCCCGGAGATCTAGGCTTTAAGCCGATCGAAACATCATTGGGTAAACTTGGAGTTTTGGTTTGTTGGGATCAGTGGTACCCCGAAGCTGCACGCCTGATGGCAATGGCTGGGGCTGATATTCTTATTTACCCTACAGCTATAGGCTGGGAATCTACCGATACAGAAGACGAGAAAAGCCGCCAGCTCGGAGCATGGGTGATCTCTCAGCGAGGACACGCAGTTGCTAACGGACTGCATGTTGTATCTGTAAACCGTACAGGATATGAACCCGACCCATCGGGACAAACGAATGGAATCACTTTCTGGGGAAACAGCTTCGTTGCAGGCCCTCAAGGCGAAATTCTCTGGCAGGCATCCAACAACAATGAAGAAGTACAGATAGTAGAAATAGATATGAAACGTTCTGAACAGGTACGACGTTGGTGGCCATTTTTCCGAGACAGACGCATAGATGCATTCGGTGATATCACAAAACGCTTCATCGATTAATGTAGGTATACATTTGCAGGCTTCATATTATCCATTCGTACATATAATTTGGATAGTTATATAATACAAGGATTCTTAGTAGGGATAATAAGAACAGCCTTGTAGCCAGAATTTAGTTTGTAATGCCAAGATAAGAAGGTATCTCTCTTCTATAGAAAATTTCACTTCATTGAGAAATGTTTTTTAGTTCTGCCGGTTCTTCAAAAACCGACGAAACCGATCCCATAAAAAGAGTATCTTATAAGTATAAAATTATCTATAAGTAGACAGTTACAATGAATATCGTATATTATTTGTCATGCTGAGATAACAACGTATTCCGGCTATTTATAGCAACGAGATCCTTCGTTACCTCAGGATGACAATAAAGATGAAGAGATGTTCTTTTTGTATTTAATAAACTAAAGACAGCAGAAAAAGGTAACAATCGAAAACGGTAAACAAAGTGTCACTTTTGTCACCTTTTTGATAATAAGAATCTCTTTAGATGCAACTTAAGCATTTCACAACATTTTAAATAAATCACCATAAAGCCTGCGTCTAAGGCGTAAAAAACGATAAAAGGCTTTAAGCTGAATAAAAGTAAATTTGAAAACAATGCCAGAAAAAGAAAACGAATTGTTTTTATCAAAAAGCATCCTTTGGCTGATGGCGATAGGTGCAGGTCTTGTAGTAGCCAACAATTACTACAATCAGCCCCTACTGGGCGTTATAGCCAAAGAACTGGGTGAGTCTGAAGCTGCAACAAGTAAGGTCGCAATGTTTACGCAGATGGGATATGCTGCCGGATTATTACTTATAATACCACTCGGTGACATGTTTAGGCGAAAAAAGATTATCCTTATCGATTTCTTTTTCATAATCCTTTCATTAGTTGTTTTCGCTTTAAGTAAGTCCTTAATAGTCATGCTCGCAGCAAGCTTTTGTATCGGGCTTACATCTGTTGTTCCTCAGATATTTGTACCCATAGCAGCTCAACTATCCCGACCGGAAGAGAAGGGACGAAATGTAGGTATCGTTATGAGTGGATTGCTGATAGGTATTTTAGGGTCACGTGTTTTCAGTGGTGTTGTAGGCGAATATTTGGGCTGGAGAAATGTATTCTTTATTGCCGCAGGACTCATGATCATACTTGCCGTGCTCATTGCTTGGATGTTACCAAATATGCAACCAACCTTTAAGGGTACTTACGGACAACTAATGGGCTCTATCGTGCGGTATGCAAGAAGCATTCCGAGCCTGCAATTAGCTTCATTAAGGGGAGCCTTGGGTTTTGCCTCTTTCTCTGCATTTTGGACTACCCTCACTTTCAGGCTTCAGGAAGCACCCTACTTTCAGGGAAGCGATGTCGCCGGATCTTTGGGCTTGTTCGGTATAGCAGGCGCGCTGGCGGCTACTCTTGTAGGACAAGCATCGGGCAAAGTAAACAAAAACAAGCTGATAACCATAGCTACCTTCCTCATGATCGTTTCGTGGGGAGTGTTTGGTATGGGCGACAGTACTTATATAGGAATCATTGTGGGTATTATTCTTTTAGATATGGGGCTGCAAGCAATGCATGTCACCAATCAAACAATTGTATTATCGTCTCACCCCGAAGCGTCCAATCGCTTGAATACAGTGTACATGGTCTCTTATTTTATAGGAGGCTCTATCGGCACATTCGTAGGGGGTAAGGCTTGGGGTGCTTATGGATGGAATGGCGTTGTATTTACCGGAGCTTTTTTTGTTAGCTTATGCCTTGTTGTACATTTAATTATAAGTAGGAAGCCAAAATTTAACGAAAAATAGTTATCTTTACAACTATTAGAAATAAGACCTTTATGAATACACAATTACCTGAAAGGATTTATAGGGAAGATCCATTGCCCAATATGGATGAGATACGAGAGTTTATCGCACAGAAAGAAGCAGTGCTAGCCATTGATTCGTTACTTGACTTTCTGAATGAAAACTATAACTTCGAACAAGAGATTTCTTTTGGAGGAAAAAATTATGGAGTAATCATTCGCTACCGCAAGAATGGCAAAACACTAGTATCTATACTTCCCGAAAAAGGCGCATTCTCGGTAATCCTCATATATGGTAAGAAAGAAGTGATTACTTTTAATGCACATAGAAACTCTTTCAGCAGCCACTTTACAACTATATTCGATCAAACACCTCAGCTACATGACGGTAGATGGATGCTAATAAGAGTAAAGGACGGTTCTTTATTGCAAGAGCTGGAACGCATGATAATGATAAAGAAAGCAATAAAAAGAGAGAAAAGAGAAGCGACAAACTAATTCGATAAACCTTCGTTTTCGTAAAAGGTGCATATCGACTCTAGTTCGATAATCAATCTATTATTTATGCGAACGTCCTAAATAATAAGACACTACAAGCGAACCAACCTGCAATCCCATTAAGAGCCAGAATGCATTTCTCCTCCTATTTTTACGTTTCAGAGCTTTTAACTCCTGTATTTGCTTTTCATTTAATAAATCACATTCACGATTTTCCATATTATCTATTTTTGTGTATTAACTATTTATGTAACAAAATAGAACTTGATTTGATCACCTATTTTTGATAATTTATAAAATTTCAACCATTCTTCATCATCAGGCTATTCTTATATCATTTTACTAAAATAGCTATTGCTACTGCAGGAATAAGAAACTTAGCCACGTTAAGTATCTTCTTCCCAATCGGAGTCTTCTTATTTGGAGCTATACCGGATCCCTGATAATATGTCTCTAAATCCTGAGCAAAGTCTTCGTTCCAGAATTCACGGGTGGTAGAATCGGGGAAATAAAACAGCTCTTGACAGAAGCCTGACAAACGCCGATTTCGCATCTGCTTTTTCTCTATAATGCCTTTAAAATCAACATCACAAAAGTAAGTGATCTCATCCTCTTTGCCAAACTCGTCAATTGCCTGAAAACGATAGTAGGTATAGCAATCAGACATATAATACTTATCTCCTACTTTCTTGAAAGAGAAACGACCAACCTTTCTCTTTATTTTAACTCGGTTTCCCATATACCGTTTATACGGCTGACTAGCCAAAACAGAGTCGATAGACTCTATCTCCATAGAAGCAATAGTCATATCATCCTTATTAATGAATATCTCACCTCTTGCCCAGCCATCTTTACCTTCGAGAGGCTCTATTTGCAAGACTATATATGAACTATCTGATGTGAAAGATCGTGTAGTTTCGTTATTCTCGCTTTTGCCAAAAGTAAATAGATGTGAAGCATGATATTCTGCACCGTACAATTCAGAAGTAGGAGTCACTGTTTGTTGCACACGCCTTATATCAATAATATTGAGCACATAAGGAACTCTCTCTCTTTTCATGTTTTTCTTCAAATCCTTCTCTTTCAGTGTTGTTGCATACTTCATATATATTTCGTTCTGCAATGTATCCGACTTTTTTGTCTGCTGAAAGTGCAATAAATATCCCAGATGAAGATCGAGCAAAAGTTTCTTCTTCGTGTTTTGCATTGCTTCATCCAACAGAGCATCTGCATCTCCCGGGCTAATAACAATCGGGTTAAGATATACAGGATTCAACTCCATCCGAACAACAGGGTTTATCAAAAGTGAACTTTTAGCAACAGATTTCACTTTGTAACCAATACATTGAAAATGAATAACATCTTCACTCACAGTAGGAATAGTATATCTTCCTTTAGTATCTGTATTAACATAGTCTCGCGAAGTGGCTCCATACTGTACTATCACATCCGCTATAGGTTTGTTGCTATCTTTATCGATGACTGTTCCTTGAATTAAAGTTTGTGCAAAAAGGTAACTACCCGTAAAAGTCAACACGGCTAGCAAAAGACATTTTTTCATATAAAAGTTTTGAGTAAGTTATGCATACATGGAACCCTATTTATAAAAACGCGATTTTCAATCGAATCATATATTTACACAGCAAACAGACAGTAAAAAACATTTAACGAAAACAAATTCATATATTTTAGTATCGAATACGGTAAATGTACATTGTATTTTTGTACCTTTATCGCGCAGTTATTAAAATTCTATTTTAAATAGTATTTTTTAATAAATCGCTATACATAAAACTATCATACAGTTACCATGTCTATACTCTATCAAGCAGAGGAAGTAAAACTTCCGTCTATAAAGAAACGTAAAACTACAGACTGGATAAAACTGGTTGCCACGTCTTATGGTAAACAGCTTGGAGATATTTCATTTATTTTTTGCTCAGACAAAAAAATACTTGAAGTAAATAACCAGTATTTACAGCACGACTATTATACTGATATTATTACATTCGACTACAGCGAGGATGATATAATATCGGGAGATATTTTTATTAGTGTAGATACAGTAAAAAGTAACTCTGAAACCTTCGGGACGAATTACGATGAAGAGCTTAACCGTATTATAATACACGGAATACTACATCTGTGTGGGATCAACGACAAGGGTCCCGGAGAAAGAGAATATATGACTGAATGCGAAAACAAAGCATTAAAAATATTGGAGGCATAGATAATCGTGCAAAAGATTCTGAGCAAATTATATTATATCGTACCAATCTGCTGTTTCTTTCCGTTCTTCTCAGCACCGTTGGCTTTATTTTTGGGTATAATACTCGCTTTTTTTTATAAAGGAGAAGAAGTAGTTAAAACAGGAAAGCTAACAAAATATCTACTGCAAGCATCTATTGTTTGCATGGGTTTTTCCATGTCGATGCATGAGGTTATCCAAACAGGAAAAACCGGATTTATGATCACTGTAGGCTCTGTTCTGATAACAGTTTTGGCGGGTATCGGACTCGGATTATTACTCAAAGTAGGAAAAAACACAACATTACTTATATCCAGCGGAACAGCTATTTGCGGAGGGAGTGCCATTGCTGCTGTCGCTCCGGTTTTGGGAGCAAAAAATAACGAAATAAGCTTTTCACTGGCTGTTGTTTTTGTATTAAATGCTGTAGGGTTATTTATTTTCCCGGCTATCGGACACCTGCTTCAAATGGATCAGACCCATTTCGGATATTGGGCTGCCATAGCTATACACGACACCAGCTCGGTAGTAGGAGCATGTTCGGCATACGGAGAACAGGCCCTGCAAGTGGGTACCACCGTAAAACTAACGCGTACACTCTGGATTATACCGCTTGCGCTATGTATTGCGTTCTTCAATAAAAATAAAACCTCGAAAATAACAATCCCTTGGTTTATATTTCTTTTTGTTGTTGCTATCATTATAGGAAACTATATCCCGGGAATGACAGAAACAAACGAACACCTTAGTTGGCTTGGAAAAAAAGGAATGATGATTTCTTTATTCTTTATCGGAGCCTCTATTAATCTGGAAGAAGTAAAAAAAACAGGCGTAAACACCTTTCTTCTAGGCATTCTTCTTTGGTTTGTAATAGCTGTATTATCTTTATACTGGATTAAACTAATGTTTTAATGAACAAAATTGTAGACAAAGAGTATTTCTCTGAAAACGTAGTTAAGTTTGAGGTTGAAGCACCTCTTATCGCTAAAAGCCGTAAGGCCGGCCACTTTGTCATTGTACGTGTTGGCGAGAAAGGCGAGCGTATACCTTTAACCATTGCAGCATCTGACCTTAACAAAGGAACTATCACTATTGTTATTCAGGCTGTAGGAGCCTCTTCAAAAAAGATTTGCGAACTGAATGTGGGCGATTATATAACCGATATTGTTGGCCCGCTAGGACAAGCAACCCATATAGAAAACTACGGAACAGTTATCTGTGCCGGAGGTGGGGTAGGTATTGCGCCGATGCTTCCAATTATAGAAGCGATGAAAAGAGCCGGAAATAAGGTTATTTCTGTCTTGGCTGCACGTACCAAAGATCTTGTGATCCTCGAAAAACAAGTATCCGAATACTCGGACGAAGTAATAGTTATGACCGATGATGGTTCGTACGGACACAAAGGATTGATTACAAATGGTGTTGAGATGGTAATTAATCGTGAAAAAGTAGACTTATGTGTAACCATAGGCCCTGCTATTATGATGAAATTCGTTTCTTTACTGACTCAGAAATACAATATTCCTACAATGGCTTCATTAAATACCATTATGGTAGACGGCACGGGCATGTGCGGTGCTTGCCGTGTATCGGTAGGAGGAAAAACTAAATTTGTATGTGTTGATGGTCCCGAGTTTAATGCTCACGAAGTAGATTTCGACGAAATGCTAATGAGACTAAGAGCTTATAGTTAAATCAATTATTGAGTAAAACGAAAAAGTATCAGCTCAGTCTTATTACCTATAACTAATTACTTACAACTTACGACTAAAAAATGACAGAACAAGAATATATACAAGCACGCCGAAGCGAACCATGGAGAGAGGAACTGCGTAAAACCATGAAGGCTAAAGAACGAGGAGAAAGACCTCGTGTACACATGCCCGAGCTAGACGCTGAATACAGAAGCCACTCCCTAAAAGAAGAAGTTAATTTAGGACTTACCGCCGAACAAGCTATGGCAGAAGCGGCACGATGCCTCGACTGTGCAAACCCTACTTGTATGGAAGGTTGTCCGGTGGGGATCCAAATACCAAGCTTCATTAAAAATATAGAGCGTGGCGAATTTCTTGAAGCAGCTAAAGTACTGAAAGAAACAAGTGCCTTGCCTGCGGTCTGCGGACGTGTATGTCCACAGGAAAAGCAGTGCGAAGCGAAATGTATCTATATACAAAAGATGAAAAAAGAGCCGGTAGCTATCGGATACTTGGAACGCTTTGCGGCAGACTATGAGCGTGAAAGCGGACAAATCGCTATACCCGAGCTAGCTCCTGCCAATGGTATAAAAATAGCGGTTGTAGGTTCAGGCCCGGCCGGTCTTTCTTTTGCCGGAGATATGGCAAAACGTGGATATGACGTAACTGTATTTGAGGCACTACACGAGATAGGAGGGGTTCTTAAATACGGTATCCCTGAGTTCCGTCTTCCAAACGAAATAGTAGACGTTGAAATAAATGTGCTTCGTGATATGGGGGTTAAGTTCGTTAAGAACTGTATTGTTGGAAAAACGATTACCCACGAAGACCTGAAAGAAAGAGGTTTCAAGGGTATTTTTGCAGCAAGTGGAGCGGGGCTACCCAACTTTATGAATATTCCCGGTGAGAACTTGATTGGAGTGATGTCGTCTAATGAATACCTCACCCGTGTCAACCTGATGGATGCATCAAATCCGGAAAGTGACACCCCTGTGCAAATGGGGAAGAAAGTCGCCGTTATAGGTGCAGGGAATACTGCTATGGATGCTGTACGTACAGCAAAACGTTTGGGTGCAGAAAAAGCATATATCATTTACCGCCGATCGGAAGAGGAAATGCCAGCTCGTATAGAGGAGGTAAAACATGCTAAAGAAGAAGGAGTTGAATTCTATACACTGCATAATCCAATCAAGTACGAAGGCGATGAGAAAGGTCATGTAAAACGAATGCTCCTACAAAAGATGGAGCTAGGTGAGCCCGATACATCAGGTCGCCGCAAGCCTATACCAATCGAAGGAGCTACAGAATGGTTCGACATAGATGAAGTAATAGTCAGTGTTGGAGTATCTCCAAACCCGCTAATCCCATCAACGTTTAAAGGACTTCAGGTTTCTAAGTGGGGAACAATAATTGTGAATCAGGAGACAATGCAGTCCGACCTACCGGATGTATATGCGGGAGGAGACATCGTTCGTGGAGGCGCAACAGTTATTCTCGCGATGGGAGACGGACGTAAAGCTGCAGCAGCAATGGACAAAGCTTTAAAAGGATAAAAAAACTTATTATATAAGCACCCCCCATTTCTTATCAATGGGGGGGTTTGTATTTTTAATTCCTTTAAGTTATTGTAGCTACAAGATTTAAGTATGAGCTCACCTTCATTAGGAGCTTAATTTGCAAAAGAAGCAAAGTCGGAATAGATATTATTCACATATCTATCAGTTCCTATAATATTATAGTATAAATCCTGTCAAACTATTTTATGACGGGACCTTTAGAAAAACGTTAGCCATCCAACAATAGAATTCACTATTTCAGAATAGGGTTACCTACAGGAAGTATGGGCTTACCAAAGAATAAGCTTAAATATTTAGCGGCCAATACATAAAACGTAAGCAACGATATAGCCAGCTCCGAGTATGCCGCTACAGAGTGCCATATATGCCCAAACCCAAAAGAGTCGAAAGCTAAACCTAAAAATAACAGATCGATAAGAAAAAGCAGAACAAACATTGCCTTTGACATTTTCAGTCCCGATACAGTAAGTACTATTGTCAGCAACAAATATCCCACAAAGACAAAACCTAGTTGACGACCGTCAGCCGATGCAGCTAGCGTAGAACCAAAACACCCCAGCTTGATCAACCAGCTCATAGCCATTCCTATCCAAAACAAGCCATAAGCGGCAAAGGCTGTTGCTCCAAAAATATTGTTGTGCTTAAAGTCAAATATAGATGCAATTACCTGAGCTATACCTCCTAAGAAAATAGCCCAAGGCAATACGAATGATAACCCTTCGGTCAACCCCATTTTTTGAGATGATGCCACAAGAGTGACTATTGCTAACCCAAAAAGCCCTAAGGGCGTTGGGTCTGCGACTTCTATTTTCACATGTTTTACGTCCATTTTTTTCAGTTATAAAGTATTAGTATTTTTTCGAGGCGCAAAGAAAGAGAGAAACTTAAATAAGTAGATATGTGTACAAAATACGACATTTTTCCATATTAACAAAAAGCATTATTAAAACAACGCTTTGCAACTATACGAGATGAAATAAAAGACAGTTTGGCAAAACCAATGATTCACTAAGCTTAATGCCACCCTTACCATCATCCAAACCTCAAGAAATAAAAACTTTTACGAATATCTACTTTAGGATCCACATCCCATGGCAGACAGATATGTAATTTAAGCTTTTCTCATTAATCAAAAAGACTGCTCACTTTTATCTTCTTTGTGCAACCCATACGGATTGTGAACAAAAAACAGAACGATTACGTTTTTTTTATGACAAATTGACAATTTTAATATTGTTTTTGTTTATTTATTCGGATATAAAAAGCTAAATTTGTGAGGCTATTAAAGGATTGATATACAATTAATGAATTAATATATTTAGAGTATACATAGCCTGCATTTTATGTTACTCTTATCAGTATAATACCTAAAAAAAGTTATGGGAAGAGAAATTAAATTCAGCCTCGTTTATCGTGACATGTGGCAGTCATCGGGAAAGTACCAGCCGCGTGTTGACCAATTGACACAAGTTGCACCGGTTATTATTGACATGGGATGTTTTGCTCGTGTTGAAACGAATGGTGGCGCTTTTGAACAAGTAAATTTGCTTTACGGAGAAAATCCAAACAAAGCAGTTCGTGAATGGACAGCTCCTTTCAACAAAGTTGGTATCCAAACACACATGCTTGAACGTGGATTAAATGCTCTACGCATGTACCCTGTTCCAAAAGATGTTCGTCAATTGATGTTTAAAGTAAAACATGCACAAGGGACTAATATCTCTCGTTCGTTTGATGGATTGAATGACCCTCGCAACCTTGAACTTTCTGTAAAATATGCAAAAGAAGCCGGTATGATTTCTCAGGCTGCTCTTTGTATTACTTCGTCTCCTATCCATACTGTAGAATACTATGTAAACTTTGCTGACAAATTAGTAGAGTTTGGAGCTGACGAATTATGCTTAAAAGATATGGCCGGTGTAGGACGCCCTGCTTTTCTCGGCAAACTAGTGAAAGCACTAAAAGACCGCCATCCAAATATTCCGATTCAGTATCATGGACACACAGGTCCGGGCTTCTCTGTAGCTTCTATGCTCGAAGTTGCACGTGCCGGTGCTGACTATGTAGATACAGCAATCGAACCTTTAGCATGGGGAATGGTGCACCCTGATATTATCACAATACAGGCAATGCTCAAAAATGCAGGATTCTCTGTACCTGATATCAACATGAGCGCTTATATGGAAGCTCGCGCATTGACTCAATCATTCATAGACGACTTCTTAGGATATTGGATCGACCCTTCAAACAAAATAATGACATCTCTGCTTGTAGGCTGCGGTCTTCCGGGAGGTATGATGGGCTCTATGATGGCCGACCTTAGAGGTATGCATTCTGCAATCAACATGGCTCTTCGCAACAATGGTAAAGCTGAAGTTACTTTGAATGACCTTGTAGTACAATTATTCGAAGAAGTAGAATATATATGGCCTAAACTTGGTTATCCGCCACTCGTAACACCATTCAGCCAATACGTGAAAAATATCGCATTGATGAATATATTCTCGATGGCTCAGGGACAACCTCGTTTCTCTAACATCGACAAAGACAGCTGGAATATGATACTTGGTAAAACAGGTACGCTTCCCGGCAAGCTGGATGAAGAAATCGTTGAATTGGCTAAAGCGAAAGGACTTGAATTCTACACAGGCAATCCACAGGATGAATACCCTGACGCTCTTGATTCATACCGCAAAGAAATGGATGAAAACGGCTGGGATTACGGACAAGACGACGAGGAATTGTTTGAATTAGCAATGCACGACCGTCAATACCGTGACTACAAATCAGGATTGGCAAAAGAACGTTTCAATATAGACCTTGAAAAAGAAAAGGAAAAAGCCGGGGCGCCAATCATCGTAACACGTCAGGTAGTAGAAGTACCTGCATTTGATGTGGAAGCGATCAAGGCTAAATATCCGGAAGCAAAACCTCTTCAAGCGACTGTTAGCGGACAGGTTATCTGGCAAGTAGACGTAGATGATGTTTCTACTGCTCCTGTCGTTGGCACATCAGTGAAAGAAGGAGATGTAGTATGTTTTGTTCAGACTTATTATGGTATCGAAGAAGTAAAAGCTCTTACTTCAGGAAAGATCATCCAAATAGAAACAAAACAAGGCGCAAAAGTTCAAAAGAATCAGGTTTTAGCATATATAGACTAAAAACATCTGATTTCATATATAAAAAAGCATCATTATTAATGATGCTTTTTTTTGCATATCCCCAAATTGAAACAGATGAACAGACATTATGTATTATTTAACAATATTAAACCCGAAATAAAAGTATCGCAATAGCTCGAAAACATTTATCTTTGGCGAAATTTTGAAAGAAAGTTTCGCGGAAAAATAAAGGGAAAAATGAAAAAGCTATTATTATTTACAATTTTGTTAGGGGCACTAAACATCTACGCCCAATCTCCAGAAAAAAACAAATACACTATCTTATTAACAGGCGCTTCGTTTGCCTCATCAAACAACGGTTGGTTCGAATTAGCTTGTAAAACGCTCGATGCTACTCCCATAAACAAGGCTATAGGGGGAGAGGCTATTGCTGATGCGGCAAATAAGATGGCAGCCGATACGCTTTATACAAAACAACAACTAGAAGATATAGACGCTTTTGTAATAATGCATGTACACGATGAAGATGTTGCCAGTGAAAACGGTCTTAAAGAAAATTATAAAGATTATAAGACACCGTTCGATAGATCTAACTATGCCGCTGCATACGATTATGTTATCAAGCATTACATTACAGACTGTTACAATTTGAAGTTTGATAAAAACTCAAAGTATCATAACACCCCGAGCGGCAAACCGGCTATTATAGTTCTATGCACACACTGGCATGATGCACGTATAATATACAATTCCGCAATACGCAAGCTGGCAGAAAAGTGGGGCTTTCCGGTTGTAGAATTCGATAGATATATCGGTTTCTCTAAAAACCATCTGCATCCCGTTACCGGAAAGCAATATAGCATTTTATATGCTCATAATAACGAGAAGGTAAATGGTGTAGAGTATGGATGGCATCCGTACAACGGGGAAGACAAGTATATACAACAACGTATGGCTGCTATATTCACCGATTTGATGAAAAAAGTTCTACCTTTGAAGTAGAATTATGCTATATTACAAAAAATATATCACCGAATCAACCCTATTGGGAATATGGAAGATAGAGGAAAGCAGCGAGGTGTTGCTTTCTCAACTTCTCCATCACGAATGGATTCAGAATATATATACAGTAAAAGCAGAATCGAGGGTACTCGAAATATTATCAACTAGGATATTAATAAAAGTACTTACAAGTGAGGAAAAAGAAGTGCGCTACAGCTCTACAGGGAGACCATCTCTCGCAGACGAATCATATCACATGAGCGTGTCCCACACCAAAGGTTATGTAGCTGTAGCTATCAATAAAGAGAAACCCATAGGACTGGATGTGGAGTATATATCAGAAAAGATAAGAAGAGTACAAAGTCGTCTTATTTCTGACAAGGAATATATTGACAAGGACAATGAACTCATCCACCTCCTACTCCACTGGTCTGCAAAAGAAGCTATGTTTAAGTACCTTGATGCGGAAGGTGTTGATTTCCGAAAAAATTTATTTGTAAGTAAGTTTACTCCTGAAGAGAAAGGAACATTCAATACCAGAGAGACACGGTCGCCACAACACACCGAATTTAAAGCATATTACAAGGTCGAAAAAGAGTTTGTGTTGGTATGTATTGAGGAGAAAAGCTAAAGAACAGATACACACGATATTCAAATTCTAATCCATAGTATCTATTCACCTCACAATCAACTTTTACCCCATAAATATCGGGATCAATATAATAAATTACAATAAATAAAAGACAAAAGTAGCATGAATTAAATCCATGCTACTCTATATTTTCAGATGAAGTATGTCAATTCACGCAAGGCGACTCACTTCCTTCACACCTTTCACTGTTTTCAATTTTTTTATCAGGCCATTGAGCATATCTGTATTATTTAACGTCACCGACATATTACCCTGAAACAGTCCATCATTGGAGTCGATGCTGATGGAGCGCATATTTATACCCTGTTCTTTAGCTATAATAGAGGTCAAGTTGTTAATAATACCAATATCATCATTCCCTATTATCCGCAGTGTAACAGTATAGGTAGAACCAGATTTACCCGACCACTTGGCAGGAATCACACGATAAGCGAAACGCGAAAACATATCATGGGCATTCGGACAATTTATTCGATGGATCTTTATACCTTGCGACGATACAAAGCCAAATATCTCGTCACCATATATTGGATTACAGCATTTCGCCAGCTTATAATCTACCCCTGTCAGATTTTGATCTATAATTAACTCCTCTTTGCTCGAAGAATCTTTCTTTGTTTCAGTATTATATACAACGTAATTCTCAGCACTTATAGCCTCATGTTTGTCATGCTGCTCAGTTTCTTTTTTCTCTAGGTCTAGATATTGATCTATAACAGAATTGACATCAAGACTTTCTTCTGCTATCTTAATATAGAAGTCGGTGATTGTCTTGAAGCCAAGCTTTTTGATCAAACGCATCATTATCGACTCGTTGATCTCTATTTTCCTGTTTTTTACCCGACGCTTGAGTTGCTCCTTGGCGATCTCTACCTGCTTATTCGCTTCTTCTTTGAGGCTTTGACGTATTTTGTTCTTCGCTTTCGAAGTAGTTACAAAATTAAGCCAGTCTTGCTTTGGCGACTGATTGGGCGAAGTGAGGATCTCTATTTGGTCTCCGTTCGACAACTTATGGCGGATAGAAACATTACGTCCATTTACTTTACCCGAAACACAGGTAGAGCCAATACGAGAGTGTATAGAAAATGCAAAGTCAAGCACTGTTGCCCCATTCGGCAATTTATGTAAGTCTCCCTTTGGCGTAAATACATAAATCTCGTCATCGTAAAGGTCGAGCTTAAAGTTTTCCAATTTCTCACCCGAATCAAGACTTTTATTTTCGAGCATCTCACGCAGTCCGGTCAACCAATCATCCATCTTCGACTGACTTTTCACACCTTTATACTTCCAGTGTGCTGCCAGTCCACGCTCAGCGATCTCATCCATACGACGGGTACGTATCTGGACCTCTACCCAACGGGATTCATGCCCCATAACCGTGGTATGCAAAGATTCGTAACCATTGCTTTTGGGAATAGAAAGCCAGTCTTTCAGCCTCTTTGGATTCGGTGTATAAAGGTCGGTTACAATCGAATACGCCTGCCAACACTCAGGCTTTTCTTTATCTAAAGGTGAATTTAGTACTATGCGAATAGCAAACAGGTCATAAATCGACTCAAAATCTATCTTTTGCTTTTTCAGCTTATTATTAATGGATGAAATAGACTTCACACGTCCCTTTATATCATACTTCAGCCCGGTCTCTTTCAGCCTGGCATCTATCGGTGCTATAAATTCGGCGATGTATTTATCACGTGAAGCTTTACTTTCACTTATTTTTTCTACAATATAGTCATAAGACTCTCTGTCGGTATATTTCAAATAGAGGTCTTCGAACTCCGTTTTTATATTATACAACCCTAACTTGTGTGCCAATGGAGTATAAAGAAACGAAACCTCTACAGCCAATTGCAATCGATGCTGTTCGCTATACTTTTCAGCATTTCGGATACGATGGAGTCGGCTCGCTATTTTTATAAGAATTACCCGCATGTCCTCGGCGAGTGTTATCAATAGCTTTATGTAATTGTCCGAAGCCATAGCCGACTCGTTCATTTCCAAAGCATTGATCTTCATCAACCCCGACACAATATTTGCTATATCTTTACCAAATACAGTAGATACCTCTTCCAGCGATATCGACTTATGCATTACAGGACGATAGACAAGTAAGGCCAGAATTGCAGCACTTTTCAGCCCAAGCTCTTCCATAAGAATAATAGATGAACTCACTGTAAGGTCTGTAATACTACCAATCTTCTCATCTTTAGCATAGACACCATCAGCCAATGCCTTCTTTATGACTTTCCTTATTTTCTCAAATTCATCAGGAGTGAGATTAGAATCCAACCCTCTCATCAATCTTTTGAATTTGGAATAAGTCAGGCCTTTATCGTTATATGTGGGGAAATTGTCATTCATTTTCTCTACAAAATATGAGTATATATAATTAAATTGACAAAGACAGGAAAAAATAAATCATATTTATCTCGTATCTGTCTGTAAAATTAACGCTTTTTTGAAAGTGACACGTGTTTTTTATAACAGATGTTTTAATTTTTTCATATTTAGAAACTTTATGCTTTTAACAGACGTTTTAATGATCAAAGCATTTTAACTTTGCTTATGTTAAAAGGACAATCCTGTTTCGCTATATTAGAAACGATATAAATTTCAAAAAATTCAATTTATATAAAGCAAATATGAAGGCAAACGACTACGCTAAACTCGAGAAAGATTATGACTTTAAAAGGCATTACTTTAATAATACATTATGGTGGAAAACATTACTGATAGTTCCACCTATATGTTTCTTGTTTGTCGGACTTGTAGGAATAATATACTTGTTCAATAGTGACATGCTCGTATCGTGGTATATTATCCCATATCTTTTTTTATTTACTGTTGGTACTATTTGGCTAAAGACCCTCAAAAAGCACATATTCAAAGCTGCGATGACTACAGAAGGGGCTTTTCATATTTGTCTTGCCGCACCATTGGGAGACAAGGGCGACTATACTTACGCCGCATTTGCAAACAATACACGCCGACATGATAAATACTATATCACAAATCTGGTAAAAGAAATATCTCTTCACGACCTTTTAGCTAAGCATGAAGTATCTTTCAAAAAAGAAGCCATTCTTATACATGACGAGGAAAGCGACAGTGATATATATGTAAAAGCTTATCCTAAAAAACAAATAAACAAACGAAACGCAGGATGGAGCCTAAGCGAAGGTTATTTCCCTGTATTATATATAAACGACAAAAATGTTCCGATAATAAGAAGAAAAGATTTAGTGAGACAATCATAATTCAATTTCATCTTAACAGGATTTTCACAAGTCTTTTATACCTTTGACACTTAAAACATCAAAGAACATAATTCATGGTTGAAAAAGACTCAAAAAACAAGAAATTTTCCACCCGCATTATCAGTGAAAAATTTTTCAAAAAAGATGTGCATGGCGCAATATCCATGCCTATTTATCGCAACGCTGCTTTCGAGTTTGCCGACTCTGAAAGTATAGCGGCTGCTTTTCAGTACAAAGAAGAAACCCCGTCACACACATATACACGCATAACGAACCCGTCTGTAGAAAATCTGGAACGAAAAATCAAGACAGCATCGGGAGCAGAAAACGTAATGATGGTAGCATCAGGAATGGCTTCAATTTCAAACACCTTTCTTACTATTGCTTATGCCGGAAGTAATATTGTAACATCACCTCACTTGTTTGGTAACACGTTTTCGCTATTTAAATTTACCCTTGCGGCATTCGGAGTTGAAGTGCGCTTTGTAAACACCGACAATCTGGAAGAGATTGCTTCGGCTATAGATGAAAATACATGTGCATTCTTTTGCGAGTTAATCACCAATCCGCATTTGGAAATAGCCAACCTCCCCGAAATATCAAAGATATTGAAAGCGAGAAATGTACCAATGATTGTTGACAGCACTATAATCCCTTGGTGTGGCTTCGATGCCAGAAAAGCAGGTGTAGATATTGAAGTAGTTTCTACAACAAAATATATATCAGGTGGAGCCACCAGCATTGGCGGAGCAATTCTCGATTACGGCACGTTCGACTGGACGCACAACAAGCGTTTAGCTAATGTCACAAAAACCGAGGGTGTATCTCAGTTCTCTTTCAAGTTGAAACGTGAGATAGCCCGCAACATAGGAGCTGCAATGGATCCCGATACTGCTTACCAGCAATCTCTAGGCATGGAGACCCTCGAACTACGTTTCGAGAGGATGTCTGAAACGGCATATCAACTGGCGCAATTTCTTTCACAGCTACCGGATGTCGTTAAAGTAGGTTATCCCAAATTAAACAGCTCTGCATATAAAAATATCTCTGACTCTCTGTTTGTTGGCAATCCGGGAGCTATGCTGACATTTAGCCTGAAAGACAAAAAAGCTTGTTACGACTTCATGGATAAACTTTGCATTATCCGTAGAGCAACAAACTTATTCGACAATAAAACATTAATTATACACCCTGAATCGACCATCTACGGCACATTCACGCAAGAGATGAAAGAAATAATGGGTATAGAAAGTAATCTTATGCGCCTCTCTGTAGGTCTCGAAGATCCGGATGACCTTAAAGCTGACATATTACAAGCTTTAGGCAAACAAAACTAATCTTGATTTTTAATTGTTATAAGATTATATCATTAAAGAAAAAGTAGTACTTTTGTGCTCTGATTATGCAAAACGCAAATAATTGGGGCTAAATAGCTGATATAATGAAGATATTGATACTAAATGGACCGAATTTGAACCTATTGGGAAAACGTGAACCGGAAGTTTACGGGAACATTTCTTTCGAAAATTATTTTACCCAATTGCAACAAAACTATCCAAATTGCGAATTATCTTATTTTCAGTCCAATCACGAAGGAGCTATTATAGACAAAATACATGAAACCGGATTTACATACGATGGCATTGTGCTCAATGCGGGAGCATATACGCATACTTCCATTGCCATACATGATGCCATAAAGGCTGTAACAACTCCGGTAGTTGAGGTGCATATCTCAAACATTCATACCCGTGAGAATTTCCGACACAAATCAATGATTGCTGCAGCCTGCAAAGGTTCTGTCGTTGGGTTAGGTCTGTTATCATACGAATTTGCTATCGATTATTTTCTGAAGGCACAGAAAATATAAGACTGCAAATGTAAATCTTTTAAAGAACTATATATTAAATAAAATTCCATTTATGACTCAGAAAAAAACGAAAATTGTAGCTACAATTTCAGACATGCGTTGTGATGTTGATTTTATTCGTGCATTATATAACGAAGGGATCAATGTTGTAAGGATGAACTCTGCCCACATGACAGAGGAAGGGTTTATCAAAGTAATGACTAATGTACGTGCCGTATCTTCACACATTGGTATTATGATGGATACTAAAGGACCGGAAATACGTACAACAGCTACAGCTTCAGGAGAAAAAATAGTAGTTAAAACCGGAGACAAAATCAAAGTTATCGGTGATATCAACTTCCTATCTACTCCCGAGCAAGTTTCACTTTCATATCCAAGCATTATAGAAGACGTGCCGGTAGGCAGCACACTATTGATTGACGACGGAGAAACTGCACTAAAAGTAATCGATAAAACTGCAGAATATCTACTTTGCGAAGTACAAAACGATGGTACAATCGGTAGCCGCAAGAGCGTTAATATCCCTGGAGTAAAAGTAAACCTTCCTTCGATCACAGCAAAAGACAGAAGAAGTATTGAAATCGCTATCAAAAACAAAGCCGACTTCATCGCTCACTCTTTTGTAAGACATAAACAAGACGTATTGGACGTACAAAAGATTTTGGACGAATACAACAGCCCTATCAAAATCATCGCTAAGATTGAAAATCAAGAAGGTGTTGACAATATCGACGAAATCTACGAAACAGCTTATGGCGTGATGGTAGCTCGTGGAGACCTTGGTATTGAAGTTCCACAAGAAAAAATACCTGGAATCCAACGTTTGCTTATCCGTAAAGCCGTAGAATACAAAAAACCGGTTATCGTGGCAACTCAAATGTTGCACACAATGATAGAAAATCCACGTCCTACTCGTGCAGAGGTTACAGATATTGCTAATGCAGTATATTATGGAACAGATGCAGTGATGCTTAGTGGAGAAACTGCTTATGGTAAATATCCGGTTGAGGCTGTTCGCGCTATGGCTCAGATTGCTGCTGCTGCCGAACAATCGAAACTAGAAGAAAAAGCAATGCCGGTTCCTTTCAAAGATAGAGAATATGGAAGAACATCATTCCTAGCTAAGCAAGCTGTTAAATCTTGCAACCAACTTGGAGTGAAAGCTATTGTTACAGACAGTATGACCGGACGTACAGCACGTACTCTTGCCGCATTCCGCAGCAAATGTCCTGTATACGCATTCTGCAACAAGGAAGAAGTTGCTCGCTGGTTATCTTTGAGTTACGGTGTAGATCCTCACTTCCAAGAAGATGCAGGCCTTACCAAGAACCACAAAGAGTATTTCATGAGAGCATTAAACCAACTTCAATTAGACGGAGTATTAAGCTCGGGGGACTATGTTACTTATTTGAGTGGAACTTTCTCTGATGGTAAAGGTGGAACATCTTTCCTTGAAATCGAAAAAGTTGGAGCTGTAATGGAACAAGGTGAGAAATTTTTCGTTCCTGTAGACTAATTAAGGATAAGATTCCTAATGAATGATAAAAGGGTGCGTTTGCACCCTTTCTTTTTTATTCACAATCTGTTCGGTCATTCGTTGAATCATTGTCAGGCTGAGAGACAAGAAGGAAATCGATAGACTCTGAGGTCTCATTGGCAATATAATGTTTTACCATAGGCTCTATCAGGATACCTTGCTGCTCATTAACAACTTCTCGTTCGCCTTCAACGTAAAATATTGCTGTTCCTTTTGTCACAAAGAAGAATTGCCTGGCAAAAGAGTGATAATGTAAAGTTTCTCTTGTATTTGCCGGCATGGTTTCAATTTTTACAGATAACGAATCCCTACTCATAAGGATCCAACTGCTACATTTATCTCCCCAAAAATAATGGGGTGCTGAATTTTTATCTACTGCTCTTCCCATGATAATTAAATTTAGATGTAACAATATGCTAAATATAAAAAATAAATCAGATAAGAATGCTTTTTTTAGCAACAATTTATAAATAAATATCTTAGTTTTGCATAATACACCGATATCTGCAGGGTATGACCAGAAAAGAATTGATACAATTAGTAGAACAAATTCTGGATGTAGAGAAATACACAGAAGATCAATTGAATGAGATGTTAGAGTTACTACACAGAAATGTGCCCCACCCTGCAATATCTGATTTGATCTACTATGAAAATTTATCTTCGGAAGAAATTGTAGACAAAGCGTTAAATTATAAACCGATTCAGTTATAAACCATGTCATTGGAAAAGGACGAAGCTATCGAAAGCTATATTCTTTCTCGCATCGATGCAGAAAGCGAGCTACTCAAACAATTAAACAGAGACGCCCACGTAAATCTATTAAAGCCAAGAATGCTATCAGGGCATCTGCAAGGACGTATGCTCAAGATGTTTTGCAGAATGATGGATCCTAAATGTATTCTCGAAATAGGAACTTATACGGCATACGCAACTCTATGTTTGGCAGAAGGAGCCGATGACGATGCTGAAATACACACTATAGAAGTAAATGACGAGCTCGAAGACTTCATCTTAAAGCACCTCCACAAATCGAAACTTAAAGATAAAATACATCTTCATATAGGAGATGCAATGGAAATAATCCCTCAGATAGACCGCATATTCGATCTCGTATTCATTGATGCTAATAAACGCCATTACATAGAATATTATAATCTTATATTCGACAAGGTACGTCCCGGTGGACTTATCATTGCCGATAATACACTGTGGGACGGGCATGTACTGGAAACCCCGAAACCATCAGATAAACAAACCATCGGGATACAACAGTTCAATGACATGATAGCGAAGGATGACAGAGTAGAAAAAGTAATTCTGCCGATTCGCGACGGCTTGACGTTGATATGGAAAAAATAAGAGTCAAATCTCCACAGACTTGAATGTACGGATAGATATATTAAAGTTGCTAACGATTTAAATAGCTTGCTACTTGTAACTATTTTGTATTACCTTTGTAAGCTAAAATAATTAAGGATGGATACGACCAGACAACAAAAGATAAACAGGCTCATACAGAAAGAGCTAAGTGAGATTTTCAGAAAACAAACCCAACAAATGAAAGGTGTACTTGTGACAGTGAGTACTGTACGTGTAACACCCGATCTTGGACTAGCAAAAGTATACCTGAGTATTTTCCCTTCCGAGAAAGGAAAAGAATTACTTGAAAATATAAGAACTAATGTAAAAAGCATTCGTTTCGACTTGGGACAAAAAGTAGGGAAACAACTACGTGTAATTCCCGAACTGGCTTTTTATTTGGACGACTCGCTCGATTATCTGGAAAATATAGACAGGCTTCTCAACAAGGATAATAAGGATAATAACGAAGTAAAAGAATAAGCTTGAATCTTGCGCTGCACATAGCCCGCCGTTATCTTTTCGCAAAGAAATCGCATAATGCTATCAACATCATATCGATGATCTCGGTATGTGGAATAACTGTTGCCACAATGGCGCTGGTATGTGCACTATCTGTTTTTAATGGCTTTACAGACGTAGTAGCAAATACATTCAGTGCTTTCGACCCCGAACTACAAATTACTCCGGCCAAAGGAAAAGTATTTGACCCTACAAGTAAGAAGATAGAAGAAATCAAAGCTTTACCCGAAATAGAATTCACATCCGAGTCACTGGAAGATAATGCTTTGATTAAATTTGCAGACCGACAAGAACCAATTATACTCAAAGGGGTATCGTCCAACTTCGTCAACCTTGCCAATGTAAATAACCTCATCATAGATGGAAAATTTTCGTTACGCGAAGGGGATGTCGAAAATGGAGTTATAGGGGCAGGCATGGCCATGTTTCTTGGTGTAAGAGCCGGATTCCTCGACCCGGTAGAACTATATGCACCCAAACGAAACGAACGTATCAATCTGGCAAATCCGGCAACAGCATTTACCCAATCCGAAGTATTCGTATCGGGTGTATTCGCACTCAATCAGCAGAAATATGACGACCAGATGTTCATTGTTTCAATAGACTTGGCACGCGAACTCTTCCACTACGACAAAGAAATATCATCTCTTGACATAAAAGTAAAAGACGGTTATAACGTAGACAAAGTACACGATAAAATAAAATCTATACTCGGGAAAGATGAACTATTGGTAAAGAACAGATTCGAACAACAGGCTGATCTTTATCGGATGGTAAATGTTGAGAAATGGGTCACATTTCTCATTTTATGCATCATTCTTATAATAGCAGTATTCAATGTTATTGGTTCGCTTACGATGCTTATTATAGAGAAAGATGAGGATGTCAGGATATTAAAAAGCCTTGGAGCAAACAATACATTGATCACACGGATATTTCTCTTCGAAGGCTGGCTAATCACATTTGTAGGAGCCATTGTTGGCGTAACTCTCGGACTCACGCTTTGCCTGCTACAACAATACTTCGGATTATTGAAGTTAGGCAATACACCCGGCGCCTTTGTTATAGATGCATACCCTGTATCGGTACAAGCTTTGGATATTGTACTGATATTTGTTACAGTGAGTATCATTGGATTCCTCGCCGTAATCTATCCTGTAAACAATCTAAGAAAAAGACTATAAGATCAGTTGCCAGAATTCGACATCAATCAGTTTTCCGAATTTGACTCCCGACTCCCTGAAATTGCCTACCAACTCAAAGTTAAATTTTCGATGAAGTTTCCTGCTTGGATCATTGGGCAATGATATTACACCAATCAGTGAATGTATGTTTATATTTCGGGCTCTGTTTATCAGTTCCTGATATAAAATACTACCCACTCCGCTTCCTATAGCATTACAATCAAGATATACGCTTGTTTCTAGCGTTATATCGTAAGCTACACGCTCACGCCAATTGTTGAGATAAGCATAACCAATTATTTGCCCATCTTTCTCGTATACAAAATAAGGAAATCCTTTTGCCTGCACCTTACCTATCCGCTTCCGGATATCTTCGGCAGTAACACAATCATACTCAAAGGTCACTACTGTTTCCTCAATATAATAATTATATATGGCTGCTATCTGCGCAGCATCAGCGGGCGTTACATCTCTTATCATTCGATATAAAATAAATAATCTTTACTCTCCGGTATAAGGGGGAATTTCTTGTTCTTGACTTTCAATAGCAGGACTAGCAGCCACAATACTGTCTACAATAAACTTTGTATATCCTCGCCAAGGTAAAGCCCCATAGTATTCTTTGTAGTGCAGCTTCACATTCTGTCCGCTGAGAGACATCAGTTTTATAGCCAACTCTTTATTCTCTATCGAAAATTGAAACTCATTGGATTGTAAACCTTGCTGTCCGGGACGAAATCCGGATTGAATCAACTCTCCTTCGTAGGTCTTGAATATAACCCCTTTATGCTTCACATTATTAAGCATACCGGCTTTTACCCCCGAATCACTATAAGGTACATAATACCGAATATACAGGAAGGTAAAAAGACCTGCTATAAGGACCGCTAAAATTATAAGAACAACTCTTTTTGCCATAATATTATAAGATGTAAGATGGAACAAAAATTGAAGATGTTTTATTCTGAAAACAAAGATATTCATATTTTTAAACTATTTTTGTTCTACAGTTTAAAAACATAACAGTAAAAACCGAATATTCTATGAATATAGAAGAACTCAGAGAATACTGTATATCTGTAAAAGGTGCATCGGAAAGCTTTCCTTTCGACGAATCTACTTTAGTCTTTAAAGTCATGGGAAAAATGTTCGCATACACAGGCTTAGATCCGAAAGATGGACTCTTCAAGGTAAATCTGAAATGTGACCCCGAAAGATCGGCTGAACTACGCGCAAGACATGAAGGAGTAACACACGGTACTCATACACGAAGCCTCTTATGGAATGCCGTTTATCTTGCGAATGATGTACCCGATAAACTGATAAAAGAATTAATAGATCATTCTGTCGAAGAAGTTATAAAGAAACTACCGAAGAATAAACAAGCAGAATATCGAAGTTTGTAAAAGAAATATAAAGCAATGATAATAAAAGACGCTCAATTTGTAATAAGCAATACCGATTATAGAAAATGTCCTCAAGACGGTAAGCCCGAATATGCATTTATCGGACGCTCCAATGTTGGGAAATCATCTCTGATAAATATGCTTACCAACCGTAAAGGATTGGCTATGACATCGTCCAAGCCGGGAAAGACTCAGCTGATCAACCACTTCATAATCAATGACGAATGGTACTTGGTCGATTTACCGGGATATGGATATGCACAACGAGGAAAAGAAGGCAGAGAACAGATTCGTAAAATAATAGACAATTATATACTTAAGAGATCTGAGCTAACATGCCTCTTTCTATTATTAGATTGTAGACACGAACCTCAGAAAATAGACCTTGACTTTATCAACTGGCTAGGCGAAGAAGGAGTACCCTTTGTGATTGTATTCACTAAAACAGACAAAATAAGCAAAGGACGCCTAAAAGACAACTCCGAAATATACATAAACAAACTACATGAAACATGGGAGGAAATCCCGACAATATTTTACACATCTTCCGAACAAAGAGCAGGAGGCGATGAAATATTGGATTATATAGACAACATAAATAAAAGCTTGAAAGGGAAATAAAATTTGTGCTAAACCCTGAAAAGGGCAGAATACAAATCAACTCAATTCCATAAACTAATCATAAAAAGTCAAGATATGTTATCTGTACCTTTAATAAATATAGCAGATATTAACAGAGCCGATCTGGTTCTGGAGATGATGCAAAATATACAAAAGAATAACATCTCTAATGTCAACTGGCCGGAGCTATACCCCTCCAAGCCTGAGGTTGCATTCAAAATAGCACACAACGGTAGCAATATCTTCTTGCAATTTTTTGTGGAAGAAAATGAGATTCTTGCACAAACAGCAGAAGACAATGGTCGTGTATGGACAGATTCGTGTGTAGAGTTTTTCATTTCTTTTGACGGATTATATTATTACAATACAGAGTTTTCTTGTATCGGAAAAGCACTGATGGGTTACCGTAAAGAAAAAAAAGACTCCCGGCATGCAAGTCAGGCAATACTGGACTCCATTAAGCGATGCCCAAGTCTTGGGGTAGAACCATTTGATAAAAAACAGGGAAACTTCAAATGGAATCTGCTACTCGTTATTCCCGTTACAGCATATTGGATGTCCGACCTAAAATCTCTAAATGGAATAAAAGCCCATGCAAATTTCTATAAATGTGGAGATAATCTGACTTTTCCTCATTTTTTATCATGGAATCCTATCCATACAGAGAAGCCAAACTTCCATGTTCCACAATTTTTCGGAGAACTTAATTTCGAATAAAACTATAGGATAGTGCTATACTTAAACAGCAAGAATAGAGGAGAATACTCATTGTTACTTTTTTGTTAAAAAAATGTTACGACCGATTTTTTTTTCTATCTTTGCGGGACAAAAGCAGTTGGTACTGTTTTTCTTGATGAATATATTTTTAATCTTTTATGAAAAATAACTTATTCGATAGGTTCAAACCTAAAGAAAACAAATTCTTCCCTCTTTTGAGCGGAATGGCAGAAGTAATAGTCACCGCATCTGATCTCATCATTGAATGTGTTCAAGTAACTAACCACAACGAAGCTGTAGAGTATTACAAAAAAATCAAAGACCAGGAAAGAAAAGCCGATACCATCCAAAATCAAATCTTCGAAGAGCTCAACCAAACATTTATTACCCCTTTTGACCGGGAAGATATAAACCATCTTTCGGCAACAATGGATGATGTTATTGATCTTATCAATAGTTGTGCTAAGCGTATCATGCTTTACAGCCCGAAAGTAATGCCCGAGAGTGCTGTCCGACTGGCTATGTTTGTTCGAGAATCTTCCGGATTCCTTATTCAGGCAATCGGAGAACTGGATGTATTGAAAAAAAGTACATCCCGCATAAAAGAATACTGCGAACAACTAGGTGTGATTGAAAAAAAGGCCGACGATGTGTACGAACATTTCCTTATCGACCTGTTTGAGAATGAAAAAGATGCCATTGAGGTTATTAAACTAAAAGATATTCTCCACGAGCTCGAACGTGCTACCGATGCAGCAGAATCAGTAGGGAAAATTATCAAAACAATGATCGTTAAGTATTCATAATAAGAAAGAAATGACATTATTAATAATAATCATTATTTTAGCGATCATATTTGATTTCATAAATGGCTTTCACGACGCTGCCAACTCAATAGCAACTGTTGTATCTACGAAAGTTCTTACTCCAACCCAAGCTGTGATTTGGGCAGCCTTTTTTAACTTCGTAGCTTATTTTATCGCAAAATATATTATTGGCGGATTTGGTATTGCAGACACTGTATCCAAAACTGTGGATATGGAATTTATAATCCAAAACTTTGGGAACCCATCTCTGGTTATCATCGCAGGACTCATAGCTGCTATTTCTTGGAACCTTATTACATGGTGGTTAGGAATCCCTTCATCTTCTTCGCATACACTGATCGGAGGATTTGCAGGAGCCGGTATTGCCGCTTCAGGTTTTCAGGCTGTACATTCAGGCGTTATTGGCATTATCGCTCTGTTTATTGTAGTAGCACCTCTGATTGGTATGGTTTCGGGTAACATCATTACACTGATTACACTGCATTTTGTTAAAAAGGTGAAACCCGGTAAAGCTGACCGTTGGTTCAAGAATCTACAACTTATCTCATCCGCTGGCCTCAGTATAGGACATGGGTTGAATGACTCGCAAAAAGTAATGGGTATCATTGCAGCTGCACTGATTTCATATACAGCAACTACCCCCGACGTTCACCCTTGGTTATATATGAATGATATGAACGACATGCACGACTGGGTGCCACTCGCATGTTTTACTGCGATTGCGGTAGGTACAGTTTGCGGAGGATGGAAAATCATGAAAACGATGGGGAATCGTATTACAAAAATCACCCCTATCGAAGGGTTCTGTGCTCAGACAGCAGGCTCTATCACCTTATATATATCCGAAATGCTACACGTGCCGGTAAGTACAACCCACGTAATCACAGGTAGTATAATAGGTGTAGGATCGGTGAAGCGTCTTTCGGCAGTTCGCTGGGGAGTGACTAAAGATTTATTGATAGCATGGATACTGACTATTCCGGTTAGTGCCCTAATGGCTATTATATTCTATCACATTCTGGGACTGATCGTTCGATAAGAATGCTCTCTATAAAATAAAAGCGGATGGCTAAAATTAACCATCCGCTTTCTTCATTTAATTTTTTCTATAAAAGCATTGCTTTATACATTGAAAAACAATATCTTTGCACCGCTTTTCGAAGCAATAATGTTTAACTTTTTAATGATACTGATCAGGACTGGTGCCAGATCTAATTTTGAATGATTGACAATTTAAAAAATGTACAACCGGTTGCAGATTTTGACTGGGATTCGTACGAAAAAGGAGACTCTTACACAGGTAAGAGCAAAGAAGAACTAGTAGAAACCTATGACCAATCGTTGAATAAAGTAAACGACAAAGAAGTGGTAATGGGTAAAGTAACTGCTATGAACAAACGCGAAGTTGTTGTTAATATCGGTTACAAATCAGACGGTATCGTTTCTATGAACGAATTCCGTTATAACCCGGATCTAAAAATTGGTGACGAAGTAGAGGTATACATCGAAAGCCAAGAAGACAAAAAAGGACAACTTATCCTTTCTCACAAGAAAGCACGTGCTACACGCTCTTGGGATCGTGTTAACGAAGCTCTTGAAAAAGACGAAATCATCAAAGGTTATATTAAATGTCGCACTAAGGGCGGTATGATCGTTGATGTATTTGGTATCGAGGCGTTCTTGCCAGGATCTCAGATCGACGTGAAACCTATCCGCGACTATGATGTATTTGTAGGTAAGACTATGGAGTTCAAGGTAGTGAAAATCAACCACGAGTTCAAAAACGTTGTTGTGTCTCACAAAGCTCTTATCGAAGCTGAACTTGAACAACAGAAAAAAGATATCATCTCTAAGCTTGAAAAAGGTCAGGTACTTGAAGGTACAGTTAAGAACATCACTTCTTACGGTGTATTTATCGACCTTGGCGGCGTAGACGGACTAATCCACATTACAGACCTTTCTTGGGGACGTGTACAACACCCTGAAGAAGTGGTTAAATTGGATGAGAAAATCAACGTTGTTATTCTTGACTTCGATGATGACAAAAAACGTATTGCATTAGGATTGAAACAATTGACTCCTCACCCTTGGGATGCACTTAGCGCTGAGCTTAAAGTTGGCGACAAGGTGAAAGGTAAAGTTGTGGTTATGGCTGACTACGGTGCATTCATCGAAATCGCTCCGGGTGTAGAAGGCTTGATCCACGTTTCGGAAATGAGCTGGGCTCAACACTTACGCAGTGCACAAGACTTTATGAAAGTTGGCGACGAAGTAGAAGCTGTAGTGCTTACTCTTGATCGCGACGAACGTAAAATGTCTCTTGGTATCAAACAATTGAAACCAGATCCATGGGAAAATATCGAAGAAAAATATCCTATCGGAAGCCAGCACACTGCAAAAGTTCGCAACTTCACTAACTTCGGTGTATTTGCCGAAATAGAAGAAGGCGTAGACGGACTAATCCACATTTCAGACCTTTCTTGGACTAAGAAAATCAAACACCCTAGCGAAGTTACTGCTATAGGTGCTGACATCGAAGTACAAGTACTTGAAATAGACAAAGAAAACCGTCGTTTAAGCCTTGGTCACAAACAACTTGAAGAAAACCCTTGGGATGTATTCGAAACTATATTTACTGTAGGTTCTGTACACGAAGGTACTCTTGTTGAAATGGTTGACAAAGGAGCAGTAATCTCTCTTCCTTATGGTGTTGAAGGTTTTGCAACTCCTAAACATTTGGTAAAAGAAGATGGTTCTCAAGCTAAGATCGATGAAAAACTTGATTTCAAAGTAATCGAGTTCAACAAAGACTCTAAAAGAATCATCGTATCTCACAGCCGTGTGTTTGAAGATGAAAAACCGGAAGCTAAAGAAGCTGCTGCTGAAAAAAGAGCAAAAAAATCTTCTAAGAAAGAACAAGCTGAAACTTCAACTCAATCTAACGTAGAAAAAACTACATTAGGCGATATAGAAGAGCTTGCAGCATTGAAAGAAAAACTTTCGGGAGATAACAAATAAATATCTTTTTGATATTCTGATAAAAGGGTTCACTAATTAGTGAACCCTTTTTCGTTTAAAATGTTAAAATAAAAGTGAAAGTTCTCTGTACATTTTGTATATATGAAAAGACTATCTAATTTTGCAATTTAGTTGCATGGACAATCAATATATAAAACCACTATATGAACATTAAGAGTTTAGGATTAGCCTTATTTTTCTTTTTTAGTATAGCATCTACAGTTTCGGCACAACAGTTTCTATCATTAGAGCAATGCCGACAACTTGCAATAGAGAACAATAAATCGCTCAAGATAGCCTCTGAGCAAGAGCGAATAGCTTATTATGAGAAGAAGGACGCACTCACCAAGTTCTTCCCTGATATATCCTTTGTTGGAGGATATCTACACAATCAGAAGAATTTGTATCTGATTCCATCTTCTGCCATACCTACATCCATACCTCTTCCGATAGAAATCCCCGGAATAGGCAATAATATTCCGATAGACGACAAAATCCGTAATAGCATCCATGATCTAGGAAAGGTAGACATCAAAAACATCTGGGCAGGAGGATTTACACTTACACAACCGCTGTTTATGGGAGGGAAGATCGTTGCTTACAATGATCTGAGAGCATATGCCCAAGACCTAGCCAAAACGATGAAAGAAACTCAGATGACAGAAGTAATCGTGGAAGTAGACAATGCATATTGGCAGGTTGTATCTGTAGCTAATAAGAAGAAACTGGCCGAAGCGTATGTCAAACTCATGCAAAAGATGGATTCTGATATTTCAGCAATGGAACAGGAAGGCGTAGCCACAAAAGCTGACAGGCTATCAGTGAATGTAAAGCTAAACGAGGCAGAGATGACTCTTACAAAGGCTGAAAACGGACTGAGTCTTTCAAAAATGCTATTGGCGCAAATATGTGGACTGGAGATCAACGATCAGCTTACATTGAAAGATGAAAATATAACAAGCATTGCAACCGACGAAGGCGTAGACGCTATACCCAACATAGACGAAGCCATATTGAGCAGGACAGAGATAAGAAGCCTTGAGCTGGCTACAAAGATATACGGAAAGAAAGAAAAGATTGCAGTAGCCGAGTTTATGCCGAATGTTGCACTCACAGCAAATTATTTATGGACAAATCCGAACTTGTTTGACGGTATGGAAAAGAAGTTCGCCGGAATGTGGAATGTAGGAGTACTACTAAAAGTCCCTTTGAATTTTGCTTCTAATTCGGCAAAACTTAATGTAGCGAAAGCCGAAACACGCATCAAACGATTTGAAATGGAGGATGCAAAGGAAAAAATTAAATTGCAAATAAACCAATCAGCATACAAACTGTCGGAAGCAAACAAAAAACTAAAGACTGCGCAAAAAAACACAGAAAAGGCGGATGAAAATCTAAGATACGCAAACGTAGGATTCGAAGAAGGAGTAATCCCTTCATCGGATGTTATAGCTGCACACACAGCTTGGCTATCGGCACACTCGGAACTGATAGATGCACAGATAGACATTATCTTATGCCGAATATACCTGAACAAAGCATTGGGTCGTAAGTTTTAAAAACATCTTATATTTATCTATATATAAGGAACTAAGATGATAAAAGTATACAATTGGGAAAACAATAAAAAAAGTGTCACTTTTGTCACCTTTTAGACCTAAAATAACTGATTAACAAATCGATATATATTTGAAAAAAAGTAACAAATAAAGATATGGATACAGAAAACAAAAAAACAGGGTCTAAACTCATACCTATTCTGATTTTTGCCGCCGTTATTATTCTAGTAGGCTTATACGGCTTCTTCTTCCTCAACCAAGAAGACAACATCATACAGGGAGAAGCGGATGTAACCGAAGTACGTATATCAAGCAAAGTACCCGGACGTATAGCAAAATATATGGTAGACGAAGGAAGCTATGTGAAAAAAGGTGACACTCTTGCTATACTAAGTATCCCTGACATCGATGCTAAGCTGGCACAGGCAAATGCGGCACAGCAAGGAGCTGCGGCACAAAACCAGAAAGCAATAAAAGGTGCACGCGTAGAGCAAATCCAAGGAGCATACGAAATGTGGCAAAAGGCTAAAGTAGGAACAGACATAGCACAAAAGTCGTACAAGCGTGTTCAAAACCTGTTTGACAAAGGTGTTGTAACCGCACAAAAGAGAGATGAAGCCGAAGCACAATACAACGCATCGGTTGCAACAGAAAAGGCCGCTAAGTCTCAATACGACATGGCTGTAAACGGTGCAGAAAGAGAAGACAAAGAAGCCGCCTTTGCCATGTTGGAAAGAGCGAAAGGTGCTGTAGCAGAAGTATCATCTTACATCTCAGAGAGCTATCTGATTTCGCCAATCGATGGAAAGGTTACCGAAAAATTTCCGAACGAAGGAGAGTTGGTAGGTACAGGAGCCCCGATAATGAATGTTGCTAAACTAGATGATAAGTGGGGTTCATTCAACATCAGAGAAGACCATCTAAAGAACTATAAAGATATAGGTAAGACATTCAAGGCATACGTTCCGGCACTGGATCAGGAAGTAGAGATGACCGTATACTATGTCAAAGATTTGGGATCGTATGCAGCATGGAAAGCGACCAAAACAACAGGACAGTACGACAGAAAGACTTTTGAGGTAAAAGCACGATTCAACGACAAAGCAATCGATGTACTGCCGGGAATGTCACTTATCATTAAAGAATAACAAATGAGCTCTAAAACCGGTATACTAGCCATATTCAAAAGGGAGTGGATCCGTATATCCTCATCCAAAATATGTATATGGGGGATATTCGTTGCTCCGCTATTATCCATGATTATTTTGATGTGGATGATGAGCGCAGGACTACCCTCACGTATACCTATTGCGGTGGTAGACTTAGACAATACGACTACAACACGCTCTTTGATACGCCAGTTGGATGCTTTTGAAAAAACAAACATAAAGTACAAAAGCCTTTCGTTTAAAGAAGCAAGGCATCAGATGGAGCGAATGGAAGTATATGCTGTACTGACCATTCCCAAAGATTTTACAAAAGATGCTATTTCAGGCAATCGCCCCAAATTGGTTTATTATACCAACAATGCTTTTTTAATATCGGGCTCTCTGCTATTTCAGGACTTGAAAACAATATCGACATTGGCTTCGGCCTCAGTAGGTCTAAAGACGGCAACGGCAAAGGGTTATACAGAAAATCAGATTATGCCGATCTTGCAACCGATTACGATAGACGCGCATCCCACAGGAAACCCGTGGCTCAACTATTCGGTATATCTGAACAATGTTCTCTTGCCGGGTATATTGCAATTGATTATCCTGATGTTTACCGTATCGGCTTTCGGCTCCGAAATAAAATTGGGTAACGGACAGAAACTTATGGCTATGGGAGACAATTCCATCATCAAAGTAATGATAGGGAAACTACTTCCGTACACAATTATATATATGGGGATAGCGTTATTATTTATGGCAGTTCTTTATTACATCAATCAATTTCCATTGCATAATGGCTTTTGGCCTATGTTCTTTAATTATGTATGTCTCATCCTGGCAGCACAGGGAGCAGGCGTCATCCTTTTGGGAATATTCCGCAATTATCGGTTTGCCCTAAGCATAGCCAGCCTTATAGGGATGGTATCATTTTCCATTACAGGATTTTCATTCTCTACATTGGCGATGGATGGAAGCCTGAGTGCATTGAGCAACTTATTCCCTCTAAGGCATTTTTTCCTTATCTATGTAGATCAGGCGCTAAATGGTATAGCGGTGGGCTACTCCATGTATCATTATGCGGCACTGCTTGGTTTTGTGTTGCTATCAATATTCTTCTTCGGTACTGTAAGAAAATTACTGAAGGATAACGTATATGAGCTATGAAAAGATTACTACTTGACATATATTATGTTTGGATCAACGAGCTAAAGGTCATATTCAAAGACCCGGCTGTTATATTGCTGTTCTTTATAGTACCGTTGGCCTATCCTGTACTGTATAGCTTTATATACAATAACGAAACTGTACATGAGGTAAAGGTTATATTTGTAGATGATTCAAACTCTTCGCTATCAAGGGAATTTAAAAGAAAGGTAGATGCCACAGCCGATGTAAAAGTAATAGGATACGCTTCGGACATGGAAGAAGCCCGTGAGGCTCTCCGCAGGAAAGAGGCTTACGGGATAATGTATATCCCCAGAAACTTCAGCAAAGATATACATACTCAGCAGCAAACGAAAGTTAGTGTGTATGCCGATATGAGCAG
Organism: Bacteroidota bacterium; assembly: GCA_023437305.1. GTDB lineage: Bacteria > Bacteroidota > Bacteroidia > Bacteroidales > Dysgonomonadaceae > Dysgonomonas. The sequence continues at coordinate 424,369 of JAEZGN010000023.1, read as the reverse complement.
TTTACTGTTTTATAAGGCAATGATACTCAGTGCTACCGAAGTATCGCTGGATATGGGCGCTGATATACGCGTGGTTGAAACCGGAAGCGGAAGTCAGGAAGAAGATGCCACTACCCGACAAACAGTAGAAAATGAATGGATTCCGATGTATAATCCACAGAATGGATTTGCAAGCTTCCTTGTTCCTGCGATACTTATATTGATTATACAGCAAACAATGTTTCTGGGTATAGCTACTATTGTTGGTACACACAACGATAAGAAACGGTTTACAATAGCATCGCACACAGCCCAAGGCAAAAATGTAGGAGCCATAAAGCTAACGATAGGCAAAGCCTTTTGCTATGCCTCTTTATATATGCTGATCTCGGTATGGGTACTACGGGTAATACCATATATCTTCAAGTTTCCGCAGATAGGAGACCCACTGACTATAGCTGCATTTCTTATGCCGTTCCTGTTATCGGCTACATTCTTTACAATGACACTCTCCTACTTCTGCTCGCAGCGTGAATTCGGAATGATGTTGTTTGTATTCACCAGTGTCATATTTATATTTATATCGGGTATATCTTGGCCTTGGACTGAGATACCTACAGCCATAAAGGCGATAGCATACATTGTTCCGTCTACACCGGGTATTCACGGGTTCATTAAAATAAATACAATGGGAGCTACTCTGAATGATGTGTGGTTCGAATATATAGCTCTTTGGATACAGGCAGGAATATATTGTATTACGGCAACCATAATGTATAAATGGTGGATACAGAATTACGACCCGGAATACAAAGGAATGATAAGAAAAAGAGTTGAATAAATCTTCAACTCTTCTTCATCTTCTATTGATATTTCTCGAAGTCAAAATCTTCTCGCTTGGCAAAGCCTCCTTCTATAAGTAACTCTGCGGCACGCCTGTAATCCTCCGATCTGACCTGTAATCTGGCTGTCCCTAACCCTGCAGTGTAAACAGTAAGATATTCTCCATTTACAACACAGTCTATGCCATTGTCAATCAGGAATGATTTTGCTATAGCCAAATTAGCTTCAAAGTCAGCGCTTTTTAAAGTAACCAGTTCATCCATAATCTTTAGATTTATTATCCACTTATAAATGTAGATATAATCAACAAACTAGACAAGACGAACAATATTTATTTCAATTATTTATAAAATAATTTGGTTTATTATATAAACCACTTTATATTTACACCATAAAATATTATGAACTATTTTAAGAAAAAATATGATACCTCAGTTAACTCTAATAACAATCCTATTAACGCTGTCAATCAGCGCATTTAGCCAGACTCAAATACAAGGATATGTACGAGACGAAAACAGTAAAGGCATAGCTTTCGCAAATGTTTATATAGAAAATACAGTGGATGGAACGAGTACCGATGAGAACGGACACTTTGTTTTAGAAACTGAAGAGAAAGGGTCTGTTACGCTGATAGCTTCATTTGTAGGATATAAATCGTTCTCTATTACTTCCGATGTTTCGAAACTGAATAACTTAGCTATTAACCTCAAGCCCGACCTAACAAACTTGAATGAAGTAGTCGTTACCGCTGGTAGTTTCCAGCTAAAAGGAGGATCAAATCTGGAGAAAAAGAATGCTATCGATTTAGTTACAACAGCAGGCTCGGAAGGAGATTTATATAAATCCATAACAAACTTACCCGGTGCTCAAATATCGGGTACAGACGGCAAACTGCAAGTAAGAGGCGGAAGTAGTTATGAGACTCAGACCTATATAGATGAGATGCACGTAATGTCGCCATATACATCTATGCCGGCAAACACAGCAGTGAGGGGAAGGCACTCTACATTTATATTTGATGCGATAAATTTTTCAACAGGAGGCTTCTCGCCCGAATATACTCAAAGTTTATCTAGCGTACTACCACTGTCAACAAAAGACGAAAGCACTATTACGAAGATAGGAGCTAGCCTGACTAGTGTAGGCTTGGGAACAGGAGGTACAAAATCGTGGGATAAAGGATCAGCTTCTTTTGATGTAAATTATACAAACCTTGAACCATATACAAAACTTATATTCCCTGACGAAAAGCCGGATTGGGATAAGTATTATCAAGGAATATCGGCAGCCAATCAGTTTCGGTTTAAGCTAGGAGACAAAACATATCTTAAAACATATTTCACTTACGACAAAACTCTTTTTAAGAAAAGAGAGACTCCCGCATTCAGTTATATTGACCGCAAACTAGATTTTGATGAAGATAACCTATACCTAAACAGCACATTCAAAAAGCGATTTACCAATGGGATAAATTACTTCGCCGGAGTAGCTTATTCATGGAATAAGAAGAATATAAATAATGCCCGAGTACCGAATGACTTGTTTAAGTCGGATGAAAGTGAACTCCATTTAAAAACAAAGGCTGAGATAAGATTTTCGAGCTTGTATAAGCTTGCAGTAGGTACAGAAGCGTTGGTCAGAAAATATGAAATGACTTACATGGACGAGAAAAGTATAGAAAGAAAAGTAAATCATAATATCGAAGGATTATTCCTCAGCAATGATTTTAATCTATCAGACAAGCTGCTCTTAAACGTATCATCACGTATCGAGTATGCTTCGTTAGACAAGTCATTTGCAGTACTTCCCCGCATTGCCTTAAACTACAACATCAAAAAAGACATTGTATTATCGGCTGTCGCCGGAAAATATCAGCAGACTTCTCCCAACGAGAATTTGATTTACAACAATCACCTGTCACAAGAGAATACAACGCAATATATACTGAGTGCACAGAATACAATTACAAATTATCGAGTATTCAGGGTCGAAATTTATCACAAGAAATATAATAAACTGACTACCATATATGACGACTTTTATCACTCTGATGGACATGGATATAGCCAAGGTGTAGACCTAATGTATAAAGATGGGTTCAGCACAGGGAACAAGCAATCCTTAGAGTATATGCTATCGTATTCATACAATGATTCGAAACGAAAGTATGCCGAATACAATGAAAAAATTATGCCTCCATTTGTAACAAAACATAATGCATCAGTCATTCTAAGATATTCGAACGAAAAATTAAAAAGCATAATCGGAGTTACAAACCGTTTTGCCAGTGGACGTGCATATCACAATCCCAATTTGCCCGGAGTGATGAACGAAACAACTCCCGCTTACAACTCTTTGGATGTTAGCTGGACTGTATTGGCACACAAAAGGCTAATCATATATGCGAGTGCTTCAAATATTCTTGGCAGAACCAACATATATGGATATGATTATAATCCGAACCCGAATACGGCAGGCAGATATGAAGCAAAACCGATAAAGTCGTATCAAAACAATTTCTTCTTCATCGGATTCTTCTGGACACTGAGTGGAAAAGTAGCATACGATCCGGCAACATTCTAAAATAAAACATTAACCCTTAATTATATTCTTATGAAAACGTTTAAATTTTATCTTTGTATAGCAATACTAATTGTACCAATGGCTTTATCAGCAATAACAAATACTGATTCAACCTATTTGAAAGTAATGGAGAAAACAGTATTAAAATTAGATTCGGCCAAATCGGTAAACGAGTTACAAACAATCCGGAATCAATTTGAACGGATATCTTTGAAATATGACAAAGAATGGCTGCCTCTTTACTATGTCGCATACACGGGAATACAAATGATATATTACAGCCCGAAAGCAGAAAACAATGAAGCCATTCTCGAAACCGTAAAAGTAGGTCTAGACAAGCTAAATTCATTTACCGATGCCGACAAGTCAGAAGTCAGTACTTTGTATGGATATTATTACAATGCATTATCGATGACAAATCCGGCAGTAAATGGACAAAAATATTTTAATGATGTGATCAGCAATTATGAAAAAGCAATAAAGCTGAATCCGGAAAATCCGAGACCCATCTTTTTACTGGCTTTTTATGAAAGTTTTTTACCGGACTTTATTCGCTCCAAACGTGACTTTTGTGAGGAGATAAGTAAAGCAAGGTCATTATATCAAAAAGAACAAAAAACAATGGAAAGACCATATTGGGGCGAAGCCTTTATGATACAAATTTCTGCCAAGTGCAACAAATAAAATAATACCGGCATAATGGAAAATAATTTCACCGAACAAGATAGCTTGAGACTTATTAATGAGATGATCTCACAAGCAAGGAACAATTTTCAGAGAGGTGGTATCAGGACCAGTATATTTAGTGGATACGTGGTGGCAGTAACCGCTTTTGTAAATTTCATCCTCATACATACATTGGAAAATCCGAACCAATCATTTTGGGTTTGGCTAACAATGATACCAATGATGATAATATCAAGAATAATAAACAGGAAATATTCGAAAAGTGCCACAGTAAAAACCCATATAGACAAGATAGTGAGATATATCTGGAATGCATTTGCCATATCGGTTGCGATCTTCCTTATAACTATCTACGGAACAGCATACGCGTTACATTCTGGGTATCTGGGAATCCTTATAACCCCTATAATTTTGACAATGATGGGTGCAGCACAATTTACTACCTCTATCGCTTGCCGATTCAGACCATACCTCTATGGAGCATGTATTTTTTGGGGAGGAGCCTTAATGTGCACATTAAGTTATATTTTTGCCAGTGGTGATATTCAATTTATTATCTTGGGCATATGTGCTATCCTTGGACTTTGTGTACCGGGACATATAGCAAACCGTAAAGCTGTTAAAAATGTTTAAAGACCTTGATCCACTCTTACACTCGCAACTACGGCTGGCAGTAATATCATTGCTGCTGTCCGTAGAAGAAGCTGACTTTGTCTTCATCCGAGAGAAGACAGGGGCAACTGCGGGTAACTTGAGCGTACAAATAGAAAAACTAAGCGAAGCCGGATATATCAACGTCCGCAAATTCATTGACGGGAAGAAACCCCGCACCGTTTGCAAAATAACTCAAACAGGTATAGATGCATTCGACAAATACGTAAAAAATCTGCAAAGTTATATTAAGAAATAATACAAGAAGCAAACCATATCTTTATTAAGCGTGTTATAAAAGATAGAGATCAATTTTATTAACATAAAAATAAAAGAATATGGAATTCATTTGGTCAATAATAATAGGTATAGCTGCCGGATTTATAGCCGGCAAGATTATGAAAGGCAGTGGCTTCGGGCTTATACTAAATCTTATAGTCGGTATTGTCGGAGGATTACTAGGTGGATGGATATTTACACTGCTCGGGTTGGATGTAAACGGTATTCTAGGCAACCTGGTAATGTCTACTATAGGAGCAATCGTACTGCTTTGGATAATATCCTTATTTAAGAAAAAAGAATAGAGTATAAAAAGAGATAATTCTTAAAAACTGAGAAAGAGGTATATTCCAACGAGTATTATCTCTTTCTCTGCTTTTAACTAATTCTTATTTCTTCACCAACAACACTACATTCTCTACATGATGTGTATGAGGGAACATATCTACAGGCTGTACTCTTTGCACTTTATATTTTTCGTCCAACAAAGACAGGTCACGTGCCTGAGTAGCCGGATTACAACTAACATATACAATACGATCGGGCTCGGCAAACAATATTGTCTTTATCACATCATCATGCATACCTGCACGTGGAGGGTCTGTAATAATCACATCAGGGCGTCCATGCTCATTGATGAAGTCCTGTGTAAGAATATCCTTCATATCTCCCGCATAAAACAGCGTATTATCTATCTTATTTATTTGGGAATTAACTCTTGCGTCCAAGATCGCATCCTCTACATATTCTATCCCTATCACTTTCTTTGCCTTACCGGCTACAAAGTTGGCAATAGTACCTGTACCTGTATAGAGGTCATATACAAGCTCATCGCCCGATAGGTTTGCAAAATCACGTGCTATTTTATACAAATTATAAGCTTGTTCGCTATTTGTCTGATAAAAAGACTTAGGACCGATCTTAAATTTTAAACCTTCCATCTCCTCATAAATACAATCATTTCCTTTCCATACCAAAACTTCTTGATCTGTTATAGTATCATTCGCTTTCTGATTGACAATATAGAGTAATGACGTTATTTGAGGAAACTCTGTGGCAACAGCCGTCAATAAGTCTTCTTGTTGTTCTTTTTCATCATCATAGAATACAACAATCACCATCAGTTCACCCGTTGTGGATGTTCGTACAATAAGGTTGCGCATCAATCCACCTCTATTTCTTAAATCAAAGAAGGTATAGTTTTTATCGTAACAGTATTGACGTATAAAATTGCGAATCTGGTTCGATATATCATCTTGCAGCCAACATTTGTCTATATCCAACACCTTGTCAAACATACCCGGAATGTGAAAGCCCAACGCATTCATATTATCAAAGCTTTCACCGGAATTGATTTGCTCCAAGGTAAGCCATTTCTTATTCGAAAAAGTAAACTCTAATTTGTTTCTGTAAAACTGCGTTTTTTCGGAGCCTAATATATGATGAATATCAGGCAACTCTATTTTTCCGATACGCGTCAAATTATCCTCAACCTGCTTTTGCTTATACTTCAATTGCTCCGCATAAGGCAGGATTTGCCATTTACAGCCGCCACAGATACCGAAATGTTCACAGAATGCTTCTGTACGGTTTGGAGAGTATGAGATAAAACGGACTGGCTTCCCTTCCGCATACTTATTTTTCTTGCGGGTTATTTGCAAATCGATCACGTCGCCCGGCACAACGTATGGTATAAACACAACCAAATCGTCTACCTTGGCTATAGCTTTGCCTTCTGCGGCTACATCTACAATCTCTACATTTTCTATTAACGGAAGTTCTTTTTTCTTTCTGGTCATTGATCTTTATTTGAGTATAAAATGCGTGCAAAGATAATTCTATTTTTTCGCTTTTTGCTGATAGCCATACCTCCTATCTTCATAGCTTTAGAAAAAGGTGACAAAAGTGACACTTTTTTGTATGTTTTTCATTATCACTTTTTCGTAATGAAAAAAACACCCGTACTATATCACATATCACTTATATGAGATAAATTGGAATAGAAGATATCACCCGACTTCTGTTCCTATTTCTTCTTCATCTCCTTAATAGCTTTGTAGCAAACAAAAGTAAGAAGTATGCCAATTAGAATAATAACCGCCCATAAGAAAAGAGGCTTTTCAATCAGCGACGGCTGCCTATCAGCGGGAGCTGCGATTGCTATATTTATCTGAGATAGATTGTCGGTTTTAACAATAGGCAGGTCTACAGGAATATCATTTCTAAAATGATCTATATCATAATTGGGAGATGAATTATATCTTAAACCTACCTGCAAATAATACTTTTCGTCTTTTTCGAGATAAGCGCACAAATAACGATTTAATCCATAAACCTTGATTGATGCAATATTCAATAAAAGATTATTATTATTTTCTATGGCTATAAATGTCTGCTTACCAAGGGGAAAACAATCAAGAATGAAAGTGTTGTCCGTTTTGGACGATAAATCAAACTTAAATTTCCTTTTGTTGATTGTATCCGACAAAAGAACATGACGTAAATAATGAGCGTCACTCTGTACGAATATCTCTAGTCGATTGATCCTGTATGTGTCCTGCAAATCAGGAAAGCTAATATATGTTTTCTTATTTATACTATCCTTCACTACAAACCGGCCGAAATTGATCTCAGAAAACTGTCCGTAAACATCTGATCTTTCGTAATTCCCTACTCTTAATATTTTCAAAGGACTCTTTTGATCATTCTGAATCGTCACCTCATAATACTTATAGTTCCCTTGAGGGAAATCAAGGAGTAAAGTATCTTCATTATTATCTTGCTTATTTCCTAAACTATAGATATGGGTCTTTTGCTTTACAATATACCATTGCAATAAATCATTGCTCCCTCTCACTGACGCATATTTATTGACCTCGGCTCTACGAATGAAAATATAAAAATTACTTATATTCTCTTGTTTTGTATTATCTACAACAATAATATTAAGGCTATCTTTTTCAATATTTTGTGTTAATGAGTAGCTTTCAAATCGATTTACTTCATGTATCGGACTCACTGCTCGCAGGAAATAAGGTATTTCTTTATTTTTACTATTGTAAATCCTCAAATCCGACAGATCAGAGATGGCAGACTTCGCTATTATACGCTGATCGATCTCTATATTATAATACCCTTTTTTCTCTATAGGCTGTATATCTGCCTTCCAAAGCGACTGTCCATAGACTTGAAAGATAAAAAATGAAAGTAAATATGCAAATACTATTTTCTTCATAAGGCTTAGTTTTTATTCCTTATTTTCTTCAAATTCTTCTACCTCATCAGCTTTTACCAATGTTTTTATTTTCTGTTGCAAGAATGATACCAATAATAAGATAACTCCCAAAATAATGAACGACACGATCCGTCCGGCCTGCGACATACGCCACACATCGTAAGCATAGAACTTGAGTATAATAACGCCAAAGAATATCAATGATATCTTACGCAACAGTACTTCTTTACCATTCAAGCCCCATATCATCAAAATCATTGCCAAAACACCCCATAGTATAGGATAACCAAAGGTATGAACATCGTACAATAGGAAGTCATAATTCCCCTCATTTCCAAACAATGCGATGATAGTATGATCAGTTTCTATACTTAATATCACTACAGCCAAAAGAACCAATGCCCGGCATATAGGAGAGAACCATTCTTGAGGCAATGACTTTATATTTTTCACAAGCAAGTAAGCGATATATATAACGACCGGTAATGATAGATAATGTATAAGAAAATGAGCTGTACTATACATACCGCCATAGAATATATCGAAGCGCAGGTCTATAGCCATATATGAATAGAAAGCGGCATAACAAAGCATAGAAACAAGCAGCAAAACATAAGTAAAAGCTGCCGATGCTTTTTTCCTGTATACAAAAGCCAATAATGCGACATACAACGCTGTGTAGGTAGCCATACACAAATACCTAAAGCTTGAGTAGAAGTCAATATCTGTAAAGCGTTCTAATTGATAGTTTAGCTCCAAGAATGGCATTACATAAGCCAAAGTAATAAGAACATATTTAAATACCTTGACTACAGCACCGACTGATAATAAGTCAAATCCTCGTATTTCGACTTCCATATCAGGATCTTCTTTTCTCAAGATAAACAAGCAAATGACAGAAGCAACTATTACCACTATTCCTGTGATAAATATCCTATTCACCAATATTGGTAATTCGGGATCGTAAGAATAAGTTTCGTGAACATCCATCACATAAGATATTACAGTCAGCAAACAGATAACGCCAAAGCCGAACCAAAAAACACTAATGCGTGATCTACGCCACAACAATAATAAGACAACAGCCTCTGCCGCCCAAAACATGGTAATAACATGTCCATTGAGCTGTATCGGAATAGCCAAACTGACAAAAGTCATCACTACAGCTATAATCAGATATATGAGATTCCGATCCACTTCGCTACGTCGGAATAAAGTAAACATAACAATTGCATTAAATACCGCCAAAGCTATTGTTATTAGCCCCCTTACATCGTACCGGTATTGATCCCATACATATAAACAGGCAAGGAATACAAACAGGTTATTGGATAATATAAGTAAACTCTGATAGGCCGTAACCTTTCTTTCTGTCCTCAGGTGATCTATTATAGCCAATAGATAGAACTGCACGAAAAATAATACAGTAAACAGTGTAACAAGTACTAAACTATGATCTCGATACGCGGTTAACAACCAAGTCCAAAAGAATCCCAAAGTAAGCACATAACACATAATACCTATAACACGCCACTTCTTAGCAAAAGAAATGACAAGCATGCCTGTATTCAGAATTAATATATAAGAGAACAGTACAATATAATTTCCTGCGCCGGTACTTATCATCAGTGGTGATGCAAAGCCACCAAGCAAAGAGAATATGGCTAATTCTTTACGGTCATATAAGAGTGAGAGAATAACGGAGAAAACTGTTACCGCTATAAGCAGAATGAAAGCAATGGTTTGGTTAAACAATTCGTATTCTCTGAATGCTAGTGTAATTGTAATATAAAAGACCGAAATACCACCACCTACCAGTATAGAAGAAAAGACATGATACTGTCTCTTGAGCTTATGAGCTATACCGATGATTAAACCTCCGGTAAGCAAACCTATCCCTACACGTCCGATTTCGTTGATCCAATCACGATCTATAGCATATTTTACAAAGAAGGCAATACCCAACACCAAAGTCACAATCCCTACTTTGCTCAGCCAGTTTTCACCAAGAAATCTTTCTATAAGGTTTCGCTCAGGCTCTATAGCCTCATTTGTAGAAGCTAGCTCGGATGCTTGAAGTATACTCTCTACAACAGTTTCTTCCTTCTGTTCATTAACGACTGATATTATCTCCTCGACAGGCTCGTCATCGAGTACCATTTCTTTAAACGCAGCGATATGAATATCCGGAAGAGAAGTCTCATCTACAGCCTCCGGCTCCTTGACTTCTACATCTGTTGAATTTACCTTCTCCATAGCCGACGGCTCATCAACTACCTCAAGCCTTTCTTTTACTGCTCTTTGAGAACCAGCTTCTTTGAAAAACTGTGTCAATCTACTGTTAAGGTTATTAAGACTATTGTTCAGATATTCAATATCGTTGCGAATAGAACTTACTTTTGCATATATAATAATGGGAAATACTACTATGACGATTAATACAATGATAACTAGTAATATCAGAAAGCCTTCCATAAAATTATTGTTAAGTTAATTATCGTGTAAAAATACATGTAATATCGAAGAATTACACTTTTTTAAATAAAATATGATTATTTAGCAAATAAAAAGCTCATTGGGTAATACAACCCAATGAGCTTTGTTAAAATTTTAACCTTTGATTTTATCTATTCTTTCTCTTCTTCCAATTCCTTCAAATCCTCGAGACTCTGAAGTATCGATTTAATATTCTTGTCATATTTCTTGTAAGACCATACTATAAATAATATCAAAGCAACGAATGTACAGCTCATAAAAGCCCACAAAGTCTCATTCACATTTAGCTGCGCATATAAGTAAGAACAAACCAAAGCAAGTATAGGAACAAAAAAGATCATGCTTATCTTTTCTCTTTTGATACAAATATTATATTTGTTGGTATGCTCTATATTTAACCTGACAGGTTTGGAAAAATCAATCTGCATCAACCTATAGACTTTATAAGCCTGCCAAAAGAACAGCAGGATAGAAACTACCAGCATAATATACATGAACATTTTATAAGCCTGCAAACCAACATGTAAATTCATCCCATAAATAATAACGGGAAGTGCCAAGAGTAAAACGATTGCACCAAACACTTCAAGACCAGTCAATCGACTAAGCACCTTCTCTGATTTGGTGTGCAACATCTCTTTCAATATATTTTCTTTCAATACTTCTTGCTTCTTCAGGCGCTCATCTAATGAAAGCCATGAGTTTTTTAATTCATCAAGTTCCATATCTACTATACTTTTGGATTCGACATTTGTTTTAATTTTTCTTTCGATCGCTTCAACTTTGTGGCCACATTAGTTACAGTCAATCCGGTTATTTCGGCTATCTCCTGATACGATTTCTCTTCGAGATAAAGGAGGACAATAGCTCGTTCCATTGTTTTCAGCTGATGGATAAAGTGATATAGCTCTTTGATCTGTTCATCCATACTCTCCGGTTCGAGAAATAAATCCTGAACGATCGATATAGAAGTACCTTTTGGCCTTCGCATTTCTTTCCGCATACCTGTAATACAAGTATTGAGTGCTATACGGTAAATCCACGTAGATACCGAACATTCATTTCTGAATTTCGGATATGCAGTCCAAAGATTGCTTACAACTTCCTGATACAAATCTTCCATAGGTAATTCGTCCGACACATAGAATGAGCATACTTTATAAATAACACGCTCATTACAGCGAACCATTTCTATAAAAGATTCTTCTAATTTTGTTCTATCCATTATCAGCCTTTTACCTGTTAGTCGATAAGATTCTGTGAAAATGGCATTTAAAAGAAATTTTAACAAAAAAAATCCCCAGAAAAATATTCCTGAGGATTTTTATGTTTTCACTATCTATAAATTATTCAATAGCTTTCTTTGCATCTATTCGTCTCACAACTATGCCATATATAACCAAAGCAATGGCCGAAACAAGCCCTATGGCAAAGAACACATACCATAAGTAATGGGCGTTGGCTGTAGCTGCTGCGTAATCCGCCGCAAAGTTAGTCGAGTTGGCAAAGCGTTCCGAAAGCGGATCGGGACAGAATTTTTCCAACAAGAACCCGGCAACAATAAAGCTGACCAATGACGATACGAATGAATGTAAATGACTGAATCCAAGATAAAGTCCTTCTTCCCCTTTAGGCGATTGCAATGAAAAATATTCGAGGAAACGAGGAGAGATAAAACATTCAGCTATAGCCTGAAAAGCAATACCGACAATGAGTGTAAGCGTTACAGGATGTATGGTAGTGAGTCCAAATACAGAAATAGGATCACCACCCATCATATTTCCAAAAGACATAATCAGTGCTGAGAAAGGTATAATAAACATACCTACCATGATAGACGATAATGGTGAGCGCTTTTTCATTATCGTGGTAATCAGGTTTACCAACAGGAAGACAAAGAATGGGTTTACGTTAGCGATCCATCCCGGAGAAGCATCTGCCCCTACCATACGGATTACATATTTAGGCATAGAAGCATACATCTGCTGCTGCACAATCCAAAAACCGCTGGTGATAAGAATCAGAGCAACAAGGCGTCCGTTCTTACATACCTTTATCAAGGCTTGCCATATCTCCGAAAGGCTCTTGCCTTGTCCTGCCGTTTGTGTCGACTTGTACATGAAGAAAACAATAACAAGAGCAATCAGAGTCATTGTTCCCGAGAAATAGTTCAGGTAAACTAACCCTTGATCTCCAATACTTTTTCGAAGTGGATCTACTACAGTCTTACCTGTAAAAGCTCCGATATTGACCATCATATAGAAAATAGCAAAACCTCTTGCGCGCGTATCTGTAGTCGTTTCTTTGGCCACAGTACCCGAGATTACGGATTTTATAAAAGCTCCCCCCACAACAATCAGCAATAATATAGGGACAATTGTCCACTGCTGCACACTCTCTCTGAGACCTGTAAAGGTGGTATATCTATCAAAATTACCTACCCCTAAAGAGGTAAAAAAGGAACGGAAAGTTTCTATTACCAGCCCGCTATCTTTAGAGCCGGGTTCTAATCCGACTGCATTGGCAGCACCATATTGTACAAGTCCTGCACTCTCCAAAAGAGTAGGAACTAAGCCTAATCCAAAGTACCCGACAGTAAGGAGGGCAAAGGCAACCATTATGGCTTTACGGAAACCGATTCTATCGGAATATGCGCCAACAAATGTGGGTAAGAAATACAACAATGCAGAAAACGAACCGGCGATTATACCGGCCTCAACATCATTGAAACCCCATACATTGGATAGATATAAGGTTAATGAAATAAAAATTGCATAATACGCTAGCCGCTCCAACAGCTCAACTGTGTTGGCGACCCAAAAGGCTTTTGAGAATTTAGTCATCAGTCTTTATAGAATTATTAAAAATAAATTGAATTGCGACAAAAATAAGAAAATTATCCGATTCAACGGTTAAAAAGTTATCCGGATGACACTATTCAGCCTTTTTTAACTCAATACAGAATGTTGTCCCCACACCGATTTCTGACGTTTTCACATAAATTCGCCCCTTGTGATAAGACTCAATGATACGTTTGGCTAATGAGAGTCCAAGCCCCCAGCCTCTCGATTTTGTTGTATAGCCGGGATTAAAAATAGTTCTAAACTTAGATTTGGGAATGCCCTTCCCTGTATCCTGTATATCGAAGGATACAAACTTCCCTTTTTCAGAAAGCCGATATATTATTTGCCCTTGTCCTCCCATGGCGTCCACGGCATTTTTGGTAAGATTTTCTATTACCCAGCTTAACAATGGCTCGTTCACGTATGCATAAAGAGGCTTATCTGACAATTCGACAACAAAAACAACTTTCTTTGATATTCGTTTTTCGAGATAAGCAATCGATCGATGAATTATATCTACCATATTTTGAGATTCTAAGGCAGGAACCGAACCTATTTTAGAAAACCGATCCGTAATCATTTGCAGTCGGTCTACATCTTTCTCCATATCTCTTATAATAGACTGATCCGTTTCTTTGAGTTTCAGATATTCCAACCATGCCAACAGGGAAGATATAGGCGTACCCAACTGATGAGCAGTCTCTTTCGACAAACCTACCCACAAGCGATCTTGTTCCATTCTCATAGTAGTAAACAGAGCGAAGAAAGCTGTAATCATAAATATGAACAGCACCCCTAATTGCACATAAGGATATAGTTGTAATTGTTTTAGCGTGTACGAATCATCATAATAAATGCACTGGTCGAAGCCCTCTGCTTCAATGATGATTGGCTCATGCTTTTTCTTAAAGGCTTCTGCTTTTTGCTTCAGAAACACTTGATCGTCAAGCTCGGGAAGATCGATATTTGCCGAGGTATAAAAATCCTCTTTTTTATCGTATAGTATAACAGGTATTGTTGTATTACTTTTCAGTATCTGGGCAACCAGATTCATATTCATATTTTCGGCATTGCTTGCCATTTCTTTGGTAGCCTCAGCCCAAATCTCAATTTTATTTCTCTCTTCTTTTGACAGGTTTTCGACCAAAGAATGCGAAACAATAAGAGATGCCAGCACAATAAGAAGAGCTATGACTACAAACAGATACCTGAATAATATTTTATTGTTTTCGAATAGTTTCATTCAATATATGCTTTATTATACACCTAACGCTTTATACGCCTATTGTATTTGATTTCAAACAACTTACAAACAGACATTCCAATAAAAGGTGACAAAAGTGACAGTTATTCGTATGTTTTTAAGTGTCACTTTTTTCTTTGCAGAAACACCAGTATATATAGATAAAATTTAATATTTCTTATGTGCTATATACAAAGAGACAATATTTTTATCCATTCCTTTAAAGAAAAAATCTTCCTCCGAAAAATTATATATTTTCTGCATCTAAGATACAAACTAGCTTTTACATCAAGAAAATAATTAAAGAAAAGACTGCGATATAAATTACTAAAATAGTTACCTTTGCCCGATGATTTATTTACCTCATAATTTTATCAGTTTATGAAAAGAGACACAGCCATTTTTGATATTATTGAAAAAGAGTATCAACGACAACTGAAAGGGATTGAACTAATCGCCTCTGAAAACTTTGTCAGCGAACAAGTGATGGAGGCTATGGGATCATGCTTAACAAACAAATATGCAGAAGGGTATCCGGGCAAAAGATATTATGGGGGATGCGAAATTGTAGATCTTAGCGAACAGCTAGCTATAGATAGGCTAAAAGAAATATTCGGAGCGGAGTGGGCAAACGTACAACCACACTCGGGGGCTCAAGCAAATGCAGCGGTATTCCTTGCTTGCATGCAGGCCGGAGATAAATTTCTAGGACTGAACCTTTCACACGGAGGACACTTATCACATGGTTCGCCTGTCAACTTCTCAGGATTGATGTTTCATGCATTGGAATACAATGTAAAACAAGATACAGAGCAAGTAGACTATGAGCAAATGGAAGAAGTTGCCCGTGCAGAAAAACCTAAAGTTATCATCGCCGGAGCATCTGCCTATTCTCGCGACTGGGATTATGCACGTATCCGCAAAATAGCCGACGAAATAGGTGCTATATTTATGGTAGATATGGCTCACCCGGCAGGGCTGGTTGCAGCAGGATTGCTCAACAATCCTCTCCCTCACGCACACATTGTAACTACAACAACTCATAAAACATTGCGTGGACCACGTGGTGGCGCAATTATGCTTGGCAAAGACTTTGAGAATCCGTGGGGCAAGAAAACTCCGAAAGGAGAAGTACGCATGATGTCTGCATTGCTAGACTCGGCTGTATTCCCGGGTATTCAAGGCGGGCCGCTAGAACATGTAATTGCAGCTAAAGCAGTTTCATTTGGCGAAGCTCTCGACCCTTCATACAAAGTATATCAGTCTCAAGTGAAAAAGAATGCAGCTGTTATGGCTCAAGCTTTTATCGATAAAGGCTATAAAGTTGTATCGGGAGGAACAGACAATCACTCTATGCTTATAGACTTGCGTCCTAAATTCCCTGAACTGACAGGAAAGCTTGCCGAAAAAGTACTTGTAGAGGCCGATATCACCACCAACAAGAATATGGTTCCGTTCGATAGCCGCAGCCCATTCCTTACATCAGGTCTTCGATTTGGTACTCCGGCAATCACTACACGTGGAGCAAAAGAGCCTTTGATGGGAGAAATAGTGGAAATGATAGATACAGTTCTTTCTAATCCGGAAGACGGACAAGTAATAAAAGCTGTACGTGAGAAAGTAAACGGAATAATGAAAGAATATCCATTATTTGCCTGGTAGAATAGAATACTTGGTTGATAGAATTTAACTAATATAGAAAGATAAGAAGCTGTTTAACAAAGCAATACTTACCTATAAGGGTTTTGCTTTTAAACAGCTTCTGCATATGTTCCGATGAAGAAAATCAAAATATGCATCCTGTATGTATTGTCTGTACATATATTGGCGTTAGTGATAATGTCGTTGCAACGTACTTTATTGTTATTAACTAATCTGCAACACATAGAAAGTGTAACCTCAAAAGCCAGCTGGATTTTTTCGGCTTTACTACGAGGAGTCTGGTTCGACAACGTTATAGCATGTTACATCTCTGCACTACCTCTTGTCGTGCTTTGCATTGTAGGACTTTTTAATAAAGTAAATAAAATTACGTTCAATTCATTCAACGTATATTATATCCTCATTTATACGCTAGTATTCGCTATTGGTTTTGCCGATATTCCTTATTTCGCTTATTTCTTTAAACATCTGAACAGTTCTATTTTCAACTGGAATGAAGAAAGCAGTACAACCGCTAAAATGATATTCGAAGAAACATCATATTACATATATATGGGTGTTTTTCTACTGGTAGTCATTGCTTTTGGATGTCTGGTTTTCAAGTTAAGCAAAAGGCTATTAAAACTACAACAAGAAAATATAAAAGGAAAAGAATATTTCATTTACATTCCCTCTTGCATTATCCTAGCCATGTTATGTATGTTGGGTATAAGAGGTCGTTTCGGATACAATCCGATAAAAACAAGTCAAGCTTACTTTTGCAACAATTCATTCTTAAACCAGTTAGGAATAAACCCCTCTTTTTATTTCTTAAGGGATGTTATCGAATCATCGAAAACTCATCACAGCATAGATAGTGTTATCTCAGAAAAAGATGCCATTTCGTATACGCAGAGTTTTTTGGGATTAAATCCGGTTGATGAACAAATGTCTCCTATTGCGAGATATATAAAATCGGAGAGTCAGGCAAAAGATATGAATGTAGTTGTCATACTTATGGAATCTATGTCTGACGATCTGCTAAAAGTAAGAGAAAACGGAAAAGAAATAACCCCATTCCTGAATCAGCTTATAAAGAAATCATACTATTTCGATCATTTCTATTCAGCCGGAACACATACCAATCACGGCATCTTAGCCACACTATACGGACTACCCGCCTTGTTTGACAAAAATATGATGAAAAATGTAACAATCCCTCTATGTCAAGGATTGCCAAACACATTAAGAGAACAGAATTATAAAACAATGTTCTTCATGCCACACGAATCCCAATATGATAATATGAATGCTTTCTTATTGGAAAATGGATTTGAAGAAATATACTCTCAAGAAAACTATCCATCGCAAATGCGAAAAAACAGCTTCGGAGTTGCAGATGATTTCCTCCTCAGTTATTCGCTGAATAAAATAAACGAAAAGGCTCCGACATCATCTCCTTTTTTCGCAACAATACTCACAGTAAGCAATCACCCTCCATACATTGTACCTCAAAAATTTGAAAATGTAAGTTCGAAACCCGAATTTCAAATCGTGGCATTTGCAGACGATGCCATCCGGCAGTTTTTTGCTGATGCCGAAAAACAAAGCTGGTTTAAAAATACAATCTTTGTACTGCTTGGAGACCATGGCAAAATAGTAGGTACACAAACCTATGAAATGCCTCTATCGCTAAACCACATTCCTCTTATCATATATTCTCCGGCTTTTACTGATATGCCCGCAACAGTCTCCAATCCGGGAGGACAAGTAGACGTATTTCCTACCATCATGGGCCTACTAGAGCGTTCGTATATGAATAATACTTTTGGGATAGATATGCTTAAGACGAAACGACCATATATGTTTTTCTCTTCAGACAATGCCCTTGGATGTATCGATGATAAATACTTTTATACTTACAACTTCAAATCTAAGATAGAAGGTTTGTATGAGTATAGCAAAAACAATGGAGATAATGTTCTTTCCCAATTCAAACAAAAGGCGGATAGTATGAGTTTATACTCAGCGGCTATGTTCCAAACAGCTAACTATATGCTCAAACATGAATTGACAAGAGTAAAAAAGTAAAAGACAGATACCCTATAAAACCTATATATCAACCATCCTCCAACACTCTGTATTCACTCTGAAACATTGACAATCTGATCGATGTCAAACAGATGTAAACCAGTAATATATCGTGTAATATGGACAAT
The DNA here is from genome assembly GCA_023437305.1 of Bacteroidota bacterium. Taxonomy (GTDB): domain Bacteria; phylum Bacteroidota; class Bacteroidia; order Bacteroidales; family Dysgonomonadaceae; genus Dysgonomonas. The sequence continues at coordinate 405,667 of JAEZGN010000023.1, read as the reverse complement.
TATTAAGCAATAGTACTGTTAAATTGAAAATTAATTTGTAATTTAGCCTAAAATTACATGAGTACAATTTCCCAGAATATTTATACAGAGTGTAGTCCAATGAAAACTTATTATAGGAGTATATTTATACTTTTGTCATTTTTTTTATTCGCTTGTACACCTGAGAATAAAGATGCCCAAAAACAATTAGACACAGCCCGGCAGCTTTATTTTCAAGCTGAATATACCTTGGCAAAGCAGGCTGTCGACAGCCTGAAAGCAAATCATCCAAAAGCTTTCCCTCAATTACAAGCTGGCATTTTGTTGTTAGACTCTATCAGAAGAGGAGAGAATAAGCAAATAATAGCGCAATGCGATTCGCTTATAAAATCTTTTGAGCCCAAAGTTGAACAGGAGAAAAAAAAGTTTAGTTTTCAACAAAACAAGCAATACCAAGAAACAGGAAGCTATATTCCGAAAGAGAGTGTAACCTCCTATATCACATCAACAACTCTTCGTTCGGGAGTAGAAGAAAATGGCCAGTTATATATTGAAAGCGTATTTATAGGCGGACAAAAGCATAATAAAATAAAAATTTCATCGAAGGATGGCTCCTTTGCTGAGTCTATACCTGTAAATGATGATGGCTTGAATTACCGATTCTCAAATATGGGTAAAACCTATGAAGTTATCCGATTCTCAGGCAATAAAGAAAATGGAATTGCGAAGTTTATTTTCTCAAATTCAAATAATCCTTTATCTGTGACTTTAGGAGGACAAGGAAAATATACATACACTTTACCGCAACAGGTAAGATCTGCAATATCCAAATCTTATCAATTATCGGTAATGATGTTACAACTCGACAGTCTTAAAACAGCTAAAGAAAAAGCAGAATTTCACATCTATTACTTGGATAATAAAAAAGATAGTACCTATAACGCAAAGCTACAATAATTCTAATTTTTATGAAAAAAGAAAAATCTATAGTGGATTCTCATGAGAAAAAAAAGGATATTTTCAATCTTAATATCTCTGTCGATTGTACAATATTCGGATTTCACTCAGGAAGCCTTAAAGTTTTGCTATGCAAACCCAGTGCCGGCGAAAAGTGGATGCTTCCCAGTGGTCTTATAACAAGAGATGAAATCCCAGACGAAACAGCCCGCCGAATCTTAAAAGCAAAAACAGGGTTAAGTGATATATACCTGAAACAATTTTCTTTCTTTGGAAGAAAAGATAAAAAAAAAGATCAAAGTGCAAAACCCGAAATAATAAGTGAAATAAGTCTTGCCTATTTTGCACTTATCAAATCAGGGGATGCTCAACTCCCCGAAAATAATGATTCTGAACACTTAGAATGGTTTGAAATAAATAATATTTCAGATTTACACTCAGAACATAAGATTATTTTTGAAACGGCACTTTCCACTCTCCGCAAGCAAGTTGGATTCATACCTATCGGATATGAGCTTCTACCCGAAAAATTTACAATGCCGGAATTAAGGAGTATCTACGAAGCAATATTAGGCAGAGAACTAGACCGTAGAAACTTCCAGCGAAAAATGCTCTCCATCGGCTTTATAAAGGCTCTGAATGAAACACGAAAAGTGGGAGCACACAAGTCGCCCAATTTGTACTCTTTCGACAAGAAAAAATATGAGGAAGCCGAAAGACTTGGAATTCAACTAATGAGCAACAACTTGTAATCGCAAAAAAGGAAATAACCCAGAACATTAATTTATAATTATTCAGCAAAACCGAAGTCCAGAAGGGATTGCCTCACATCAGAAGAAATATCAGCATTTATTTTATAAGCAAAATACTCTCTACGTAAAGGATAATTATTTCGCTGCTGCTTGAAAGTCGCAGGAGATGCTTTTAGTCTTTCGAAGTCAGACATGGGGTCGTATGTGTGCAATATAACATCAAAGAGAAGATTATCGGAGTTTTTTAATCCTGTGAGATTTATTATCGGGTTTACAGGATCAGGTGCCATTATGCGAGATAGCGGCTCTTTGCTCATCCCATAGAAATCGGCAACAGATTTAAGAGATATGCGTGTCGCATTCGCTTTTCCGTCTGCCGAGTAACCGGCTATATGTGGTGTGGCAATATCAACCATCGCCATATATTCAAGGTCTATATCGGGTTCTTTTTCCCAGCAATCGATAATTGCGCCCGATATAAGATTGTTGGCTATAGCTGTTTTAATAGCTGCTGTATCTACAATCCCACCTCTCGCCGAGTTTATTATAATTGGCTTTCTCTTGAGAGAAGAAAAAAAGCCGACATCGGCTAAATGATAAGTCTTATATTCGCCTTCTTTTGTTAAAGGAGTATGAAAGGTAATAATATCAGCTTTATCTATTATTTCATCCAAGCTTACAAACAAATCACTCTGCTCGGCTTTTTGACGTGGAGGGTCATTTAATAGAACCTTCATGCCTAATATTTCACAAGCTTTGGCTACCTTATTCCCTACATTGCCAACGCCAACTATACCTATCGTTTTATTTTTGAGATCAAAACCTTTGTGACGGGAGATTCTTATCAATGAAGAAACGATGTATTGCTGTACCGAACCCGAATTACATCCCGGAGCATTATGCCACACGATATCGTGTGCATCACAGTAATCGGTATCGATATGATCATAACCAATAGTAGCGGAGCATATAAGCTTTACATTCGTATTTTTTAATATTGTTTCGTCAAACCGAGTTACAGTACGCACGATTAAAGTATCAGCCTCTTTGATCGCATCGTGTGTAAAAGCAGCACCATCGAGATAAGTAACATCTCCGTAATATTCGGCTACCCCTTTGAGATAGGGTATATTTTTGTCAGCTATTATTTTCATTCGTAAGAATATGAAATGTATCTTCTATAGAACCTATCTCATCTATATTTTTATCTATCAGCAACTTCCCTTTATCCAAAAAGACCACACGTGAACAAATAGCTTTTACCTCAAACAGAATATGAGTAGAAAAAAGTATCATCTTATCTTTCGACAGTTCCTTAAAAAGAGTATTAAGGCTTTCGCGTTGATTGGGATCTAAACCGGAAGTAGCCTCATCTAGGATAAGAAACTCAGGATCATGAACCAATGCCTGAGCAATGCCAACCCGTTGACGATTCCCTTTCGAAAGGGCTTTTATTTTTTTCTTGTATTCTTTCTCTAACCCTGTTTCTTGAATAACACGAGTAACGTCATCCTTATTGGCTTTGTACATGCCGGCAACATACTCCAGATATTCTTTTACATACATATCTTCGTATAAAGGATTGTCTTCCGAGAGGTAGCCAATACGCTTTTTAACCTCTAGAGGATTGGAAAGAATGTCTTCTCCTGAGAAAGTCACCCGTCCCCTATCAGCAATCATTCCCCCGGCAAGAATCTTCATCAAAGTAGATTTTCCGGCACCATTCACACCGAGAAGCCCTACTATATCACCTTTTTGTATCGAAAAACTCACATCAGATAATGCTACCTGATCTCCATACGTTTTGGATATGTGTTCTATTTGTATCAAATGGATAATTGTTATGATTGTGTAAAAATAATAAATCTCCTCGGAATATTCCGGGGAGATTTACATTTATAATTTATACTTTATCTTTTAACCTGCTACAGGTGAATAAGATCTTGATTGCAGCTCTTTATCCAATGTATAGATTCCAAAGCCATTATCTTTAATCATTTTCAGCGCATCTATATAACCCTGTGCTGTAGCCTCTTCTTCTACCTGCTCGTCTACAAACCATTTCAACATACTTTCGGTAGCATAGTCTTTTTCGTCCTTAGCCAACGCCACCAAATCATTGATTCGCCCTGTCACGATCTTTTCATGTCTCAAAGTTTCTTCAAAAGCATGAAGAGGAGATTCCCAAGCCAAATCCACTTTTTCAATTGGCTTCAGTTCTACTTTTGCGCCTCTATCAATAACGTATTTGAAAAATTTCATTGCGTGATCTTGTTCTTCCTTAAACTGGATTTCGAACCAGTTTGCAAAACCCGGTTTTCCGTCTGCTGCAAAATAAGCAGCCATAGACAGATATAAATATGCTGACCAAAATTCAGCATTAATTTGTGCATTTAATGCAGCTTCTAATTTTTTACTTAACATAATAGATGATATTTTTTGATGTTAGTTTATTCTTTCAACACTTGTGTAATGGCAATTGTTCAATAGTTCGTCTAATACACAAATATGTTATGCAATATTACAAAATATAATTATTATTTCAAAAACTATTTATAATCATTAATGAGTTATCGAGAAAACCTATAATGTAATTCTGAATCAACTATGAGAGACTCGTAGATATAAAAAACAAAAGAAGTGACCTATTCGGTCACTTCTTTGCGGAAGCGGGGGGATTCGAACCCCCGGTACAGTTACCCGTACGTCAGTTTAGCAAACTGGTGGTTTCAGCCACTCACCCACACTTCCTGAAACCACAATCGGCTTTTCGCTAATTGCGATGCAAATATAGTTGTTTGTTTTGATTATACAAACAGTTTACTGACTTAAATAGCATTTTCTTTGATCAAATACTCTGCTATCTGAACTGCATTTAATGCTGCGCCTTTCTTGATCTGATCGGCTACTACCCAGAATGTCAAACCATTCTTATTCGCTATATCTTGGCGTATACGTCCAACATATACAGGGTCTTGTCCTGCAACAAACAATGGCATCGGATATTCTTTCTGTGCGGGATTGTCTTGCAATACAATTCCTTCAGCTTTCGAGAATGCCTCACGGGCTTCTTCCGGCGACACCGGTCTTTCTGTCTCTACCCAGATAGCCTCAGAGTGAGAACGAAGTACAGGAACACGGATACAGGTTGCGCTCACTTCTATGTCAGAGTGCATAATCTTACGCGTTTCGTTGTACATCTTCAACTCTTCTTTTGTATACCCATTATCTGTAAACACATCTATGTGTGGAATCACATTATAGGCAAGCTGGTAAGCAAACTTCTCTACAGCCACATCATTGTTGAATGCAATTTGCTTAAATTGATTGATCAACTCATCCATAGCTGCTGCTCCTGCTCCTGAGGCGGCCTGATAAGTTGCTACATGTGCCCTTTTGATATGAGATATCTTTTCTATCACATTCATCGCCACTACCATCTGTATAGTTGAGCAGTTCGGATTTGCGATTATTCCCTTAGGACGAACCTTTCCATCCTCTCCATTTACTTCGGGTACAACAAGAGGCACATCCTTATCCATACGGAAAGCACTCGAGTTGTCTATCATTATTGCCCCATGCTTGGTAATGGTTTCAGCATATTCGATAGAAACACTTCCTCCGGCAGATGTAAAAGCGATGTCTATATCTTTAAAATCGTCATTGTGCTTCAGCTCCTTAACCGTATACTGTTTATCACGAAACGTATAGACATTCCCTGCGCTTCTGGCAGAACCGAATAATACTAATTCCTCTATTGGGAAATTTCGTTCGTCAAGAACTCTTAAAAACTCCTGACCTACAGCACCACTTGTGCCAACAATAGCGATTCTCATTTTTTTAATTGGTATAGAGTAAATTATTTAATATGAAACAGGTTGCAAATATAACGATTTACTATCAATTATATATTCTTTGTAGCTTTTTGTTTTTCTATACCCCTCCCAATCCAATTTAGCAGATTATAAATTAAGCAAAAAATATTCACAACTCTTTAGGGGTATTGCTGACGAGGCTTGTCTAACGGTAAAAGTATTTAATATTTTAAAGCTCACAACTATGAAAAAATGCAGCTCATTCATAATGATTTTAATGGCGGTAAACAGCTTATTTGTCATTGCCCAAGAGCAAAAAGAGATAGTGCTCAAAACAGAAGCATCGAATGTTACGGTGTTTATCAACGGAGCACAGGTATTACGAAAAAAATCTGTAGACTTATCTCCCGGAATAACGAAACTCCGGTTTACAAATCTTTCCCCTTATATAGATGCAAAAAGTATACAGGTAAAAATGGATGGGGAAGTAATGGTCAGATCAGTGAACCATCAATCAAACTTTCTCGATAGTATAAAGAAACCTGTTTTTTCAAAAACACAGGACGCGATGTTGGAGGAAGTCATGAATGCAATCGCTCTTGAGAAAATAAATCAGGAGGTTATTAATGATGAGTTACAGTTTTTAGGACAAAACAAGAGCATAGGAGGCTCTAATAATGGGGTTAGCCTGTTGGCGCTGAAAGAAACCTCTAATTATTTTAGAGAAAGGACACTCGCTCTAAAACTGAAGAATAATGAAATAACACAAAAGATCAGAACACTCGAATTCAAGAAAAACGCTATTCTAAACGAAGGTAAGCAAGACGGCACAAATACAACAAAACGCACCCCGATAGGTGAGGTTGTAGTAGAAGTAGAAACTAAAAAAGCAACACGTGCAAATCTAGAACTCATCTATTATGTAAGTAATGCGGGTTGGCATCCAACTTATGACATCCGTGCCATAAATGTGGATAAGCCAATTCAGTTAATTTACAAAGCCAATGTAAGACAAAACACAAAAGAAGACTGGCATAACGTGAATTTGAAAATATCCTCTATTGATCCTAATCTGGGCAATGTAGTACCGCAATTGAAAACATACCTTTTGAATTATTATACAGCACCTCCACGCTACGACACACAAATAGACAACAATCTGGTATCAGGTATTGTGTTCGATAACGAAAACATTCCTTTGGTGGGAGCATATGTCGCCGTTAAAGGCACAACTGTAGGAACAATAACAGATGTAAATGGACGTTTCTCTCTGGCAATCCCTCTAAATGGAAAAGAGCTTACATTTTCTTATATCGGATTCGTACCCCAGACATTACCAATATCCAGATCACAAATGAATGTATATCTAAAAGAGGACCAACAGGTATTGGATGAGGTCGTAGTAGTAGGATATGGAACACAAAAAAAGACAAATTTTACTGCAGGAGCAGTAAGCAGTGTGGCTGGTGTTCAAGTTACTACCAGCAGTCCGAAACAACAAGTATTCGAAAGAAAAGATGTAGCCATGCCTACAGCACAAATAGAATATCAAACTGCGGTAGAATTTGACATTCAAGTACCATACACCATTAAGTCGGATAACAAAAACACAATGGTTGAAGTAGATCGCTACGAGCTACCCGCAGATTATGAATACTTTGCTATACCTAAAATAAGTAAAGATGCATTTTTGCTAGCCAATATAGTAGACTGGGGGAAATATAATCTCTTGGAAGGTGAAGCCAATATTTTCTTTGAGAATACTTACATAGGTAAGACGATACTAGAAACCCGCTATGTCTCTGACACGTTAAGTATTTCGCTGGGACGAGACAAGAATATATTGGTGAGTAGGGAAAAAATAAAAGATTATAATACAAAGAAATTCTTCGGGACAAAGAAAGAAGATACTCGTGCATGGAAAATCACTGTCAGGAATAACAAAAGCCAACCCGTTAACTTTGTTCTCTTAGACCAAATACCGGTTTCGACTCTCTCTGAGATAGAAGTAGAAATACAAGATTTATCGAAAGGCTCTTTAAATGAAGAGACAGGCGAAACAAAATGGAAGATGTTATTAAAACCAAATGATAAAAAAGAACTGGAGATAAAATATAAAGTAAAATACCCAAGAGACAAAACCTTGACAATTGAATAATAATTCCCCGTATTTATAAGAGATGCAAGTACTATAGAATTATAGCGCTTGTATCTCTTGATTTCTTGCCTGTATTTCCATTTGCGGTATATCGGCTTGCAATCCCTCTACTTGCTTTTCAAGGCTATAGATATCAGAAGCGACTCGCCTCTTTTCATCCGGAGATGCCGTACTATAATCTGCACGCAGTTTTTCTAGCTTTTCGGATAGTCCTTTTAGTTCCGATTTCATCTCTACTACCTTCGAATATGTACTCTGAGCAGTTCTATTTTTGAAATCCGACATTTTATAGTACGTTTTGCTATCATTAATAACGAATTCAAAATCATGGGTCACCTCTACTTTCGCAATAGCTTCTTTGCGAGCCAATGCAATCAGATTTTTGTAATTATTATTTTTTTGCCATGTACTCTTTATCGAAGATATTTTAGCTCGGCCTGCCAGATAACTTTCATTCTCGCTCTGAACGGTTTTCACTACCTTATTCGGAACAAATGTATATATGCAAACTTTCCCTTTAGGCATATATCTATCGGAGGCAAACCAGCCAATGCCCTTTTCTTCGTCTACAGCCATCATATAATCATTAAACAACGAATTGAACGGCATATTTAGACGTTCAGGAGCCAGATAAGTATCAGTATTCATATTGTAGCGAGAGACAAACAAATCATACCCTCCGAGTGTCTCTTCATCTTGTGCTGCAAAATAAATTGTTACGCCATCTGCCATTACGTATGGATAATTTATATCTCCGGAAAGACCAAAGTTATTTGCCGACAATTTCTTTTCATTACCGAAGTCATCTAATAATTTTTCCTTAGAATAAAGGCTGAACACATTATCTTTATCGGGCTTGGCATAATACATTTTAGTTCCCTTTTCGTTCGTATACACTGTTGCATCTATATGCTTCCCTGATATGAAAACTTTGTCAAAGGGTTCTAGTTTTCCCGAACTGAGGCTAAGTTTATATGCAGACAAGAACTTCGCCTTATCAACAATTATACTGTCTATTATTTGTATATCTTCTGTATTGGATACCATACGCCGGAGGCGTGACATCACTTTTTTCTTTTCCTCTAATTTTGCTCTCGATGCTTCATCTTTCTTTTTAAGACCGGCTTCGTATTTGTTGAAGGATTCTTCCGATTCTGTAAATCTATACTCTTGTGCATACAATTGCCCCAGATACAAAAAAGATTCTTGTATTCTTTTTTTAGAAGCAAGGATAAGACATTCTTCCGCCTTCTTAAGATCTCCGCCCGTTTCCAGAAGACATACCCCATACCACTGATTTAGATTAGCATCTTCGGGCTTAGCTTTATATTCTTCCTCAAAAATGGGTAAAGCTTTTGCATATTCTCCTTGAAGATATAATTCTTTTGCTTCAGTTAGTGTTTGTGAAAATGCCACAGGAACGAAAGCAAACGTAATAAATAGCCAGATAAATATAGATTTCATGCCGTTCTAATCTAATTAATTATAGGTTTCAAATTTACATGAAAATATTTAAACTATCAATCTGTAAGCAAGGAATGACTCCGAAGAAAGAAATATACTCCAAAATCGTTAGGGCATATTCTCTTTTTTATACCTTTGCCTTTACTAAAAATAAAGATTATGAATTTTAATCTCCAGTCTATTTTACCTATTTTGATTATAGCTCTTACAGTTATAACCAGTATGAAAGGCTTTAATGATATGGCCTTTTTCGAACGCTACAAATTTAATGTAGGTGCTATTCTGGGTAAATCAAAACAATGGGACAGACTGCTGACATCAGCAACTCTTCATGGCGACTATATGCATCTATTATTTAATATGATGACATTATACTTCTTCTCCGATATCATTACCTATTCTTTCGGAGTATGGATATATCTGGCTATTTACTTTCTGTCTATTATCGGCGGTGGATTACTCTCTCTTTTCATCCATCGAAAAGAATACTATTACAGTGCTATAGGTGCTTCGGGAGGAGTGGTAGGTATACTATTCGCTGCTATAGCTGTATATCCCACAATGCCTCTCCGCTTTTTCTTTATTCCGATAGACATCCCGGGATGGATTTTCGGACTTGGATATCTGGCTTTTTCTATCTATGGCATGCTGAAGAAGGTAGGTAATATAGGACATGACGCACACATGGGCGGTGCTATTGTGGGCATTGTTGTCGCTGTTGTTTACACTCCTGCCAAGATATTAAGCATGAATGCGGTCTATTTGGGCATTATGGTCTTACCTCTGATCGTTTTAGCTTATCTTATTTGGAAGAAGAAATAAAATAAGTACTTTTGATTAAATATTTGATTCAATCCTAACAAATAACAGGTAACATTGAAGATTAAACCTTTTTTCACATAACGAGTCTTAATAAACAACCAAACTTATAATAATAGAAGAATAGATAAACTACAAAAATAATAAAGCTGACCATATATGAACTTCAAAGTAACTTTGTTGTTATAAATCTAAACAATATAATCCTAAAATATAATATGATGAGCAGTGATAAAGATCTGATACAGTACGATGAAGATGATGCTGTAAAGTATATACAGAACTATCTTCCCCAAGAGATGAAAGGGAAATACTCGAGTGACGAAATCAACTATATAATTGATATCGTTTACGAATTCTATGAAGAAAAAGGCTATATGGATGAAGATGCCGATGAAAATGTAATTGTAGATATCGACGAAGATGAAATTGTATCTTATGTTTTGAAGAATACAAAAAAAGATAAAATAAATAATTTTTCGGCCGAAGATATCGCATTCATTATACAGGGCGAGATAGCATATTGTGAATCACTAGGGATATTCGAATAAAACGAAGATAATCACACAAATTTTAATTATTAAAAAATAAATTTATGAAACATTTTTCATTCTTAGCAGCGATTGTTTTAAGCTGCGCATTACTATTATCTAGCTGTGGAGCCAGCAATACTGTAAAAGGTGGAGGTATCGGTGCAGGTGCAGGTGGTGCATTGGGCGCAGGTATTGGTGCCATTATAGGTGGAGGTAAAGGTGCTGCATGGGGTGCAGGTATAGGTGCTGTAGTTGGAGGTTCGGCTGGTGCTATTATTGGCAACAAGATGGACAAACAAAAGAAAGAATTGGAACAAATCAACGGAGCTCAAGTAGAATCTATCAATGATGGACAAGCTATCAAAGTTACGTTTGAATCCGGAATTCTATTTGCAACAAACTCAAGCACATTAAGTTCTGCTTCACAAAACGCATTAAGCAACTTTGCTGCTTCATTAAACAACAACCCTGATACTGACGTTCAGATATATGGACATACCGATAATACCGGTTCTGACGCTATAAACAATCCTTTGTCTGAAAAACGTGCACAAGCCGTTTACAATTTCCTTCAAACCAAAGGTGTTTCAGGAAGCCGCATGGTATCTCAAGGATTTGGATCTACACAACCTGTTGCTGACAATAGTTCTGTTGCAGGTAGAGCTCAAAACCGTCGTGTAGAAGTTTATATCCTTCCAAACGAAAAGATGTTAAGAGACGCTCAACAAGGTAAATAAATCTTACAGATAGAGCTTCGCTCGACAAGAGTTTAATAAAAAATGAGAGGGGAGAGAAACATAACGTTTCTCTCCCCTTTCTAACTATATAAAAGAATAATTAATTATTCTACGGCATCAAAATCTACTACAGTTTTTCTGGTTGCAGCAATCCTGTCAAAATCCTCCTTTGTACCAACAACTAGTTTTTCAAACTCACGTTGTCCTGTACCGGCAGGAAGTAAATGGCCACAGATTACATTCTCCTTCAATCCTTCCAGTCTGTCTACCTTAGCGTTTATAGCAGCGTCGTTCAGTACTTTTGTTGTTTCTTGGAACGAAGCGGCAGACATAAAGCTTTGAGTTTGAAGAGCAGCACGTGTAATACCTTGAAGTATCTGGTTAGCTGTTGCAGGAACTGCATCACGCACTTCTACCGGACGAAGGTCTCTACGTTTCAACATAGAGTTTTCATCTCTAAGCTTACGTGCAGTAACAATCTGTCCAGGTTCGAATGTTGTAGAATCTCCGGCGTCAACAATAACTTTCTTACCCCAGATTCTGTCATTCTCTTCCATTACTTCATATTTGTCGATAACCTGCTGTTCTAAGAAGCGAGTATCTCCCGGATCGATAACCTCTACCTTGCGCATCATCTGACGAACAATCACCTCGAAGTGCTTATCGTTGATCTTCACACCCTGTAGACGGTATACATCCTGTACTTCGTTTACAATATATTCCTGAACGGCTGTAGGCCCCATAATAGCCAATATATCAGAAGGAGTGGTAGCTCCGTCAGAGAGTGGCATACCGGCTCTCACAAAGTCATTTTCCTGAACAAGAATTTGCTTAGATAGAGGCACGAGATATTTCTTCACTTCATCAAGTTTAGAAGTTACTATAATCTCTCTATTACCACGCTTGATCTTACCGAATGAAACCTCACCATCAATTTCCGACACTACTGCAGGATTAGATGGGTTACGAGCTTCGAACAACTCAGTTACACGAGGAAGACCTCCGGTGATATCACCGGCCTTACCTACTGCACGAGGGATCTTAACAAGTACATCTCCGGCTTTGATTGCATCATTATCATCTTTCACAAGGTGAGCTCCTAGCGGTAAACTATACGTTTTGATAGTTCTACCCTGCTCATCCAATACATGAGCTTCAGGTGCTTTAGTCTTATCGCGAGATTCGATAATGATCTTTTCTTTCAGGCCGGTTTGTTCATCCGATTCAACCTTAAACGTAACACCTTCTATTACATTCTCGAATTTGATACGTCCGGTAGCTTCAGATATAATAACGGCATTAAATGGATCCCATTCACAGATAAGATCATCTTTTTTCACCTTAGCTCCATCCTTAAAGTACAGTTTAGAACCGTAAGGAATATTGTGAGTAAGGAGTACGATTTTAGTGTTAGGATCAACCAGACGAAGCTCTACCAATCGGCTAACTACGATCTGAGTTTTCTTGCCTGTTTCATCAAGAATATCTACTGTACGAAGATCATCTATCTCTAATATACCATCGTATTTAGCAACAACACTACTTTCGGTAGCAATATTAGATGCGATACCCCCAACGTGGAATGTACGAAGTGTCAACTGTGTTCCCGGCTCTCCAATAGACTGTGCGGCAATAACACCTACAGCCTCACCACGCTGAACCATACGGCCTGTTGCAAGGTTACGGCCATAGCATTTGCCACAAACACCCTTCTTCGACTCACAAGTAAGAACCGAACGGATCTCTACACTCTCGATAGGGGAGTTCTGTATAATAGTAGCTGCATCTTCTTTAATTTCCTCACCTGATTTAACAATGATTTCTCCTGTCATCGGATGTTGGATATCATGAACAGATACACGGCCTAAAATACGTTCATATAAAGAAGCAACGACTTCTTCATTATTTTTAAGCTCTGAACAAACAAGACCACGCAATGTACCACAATCTTCTTCATTGATGATCACATCCTGTGATACGTCAACAAGACGACGCGTCAAATATCCGGCATCGGCAGTCTTCAAAGCCGTATCGGCAAGACCCTTACGCGCACCGTGGGTAGAGATAAAGTACTCTAACACCGACAATCCTTCTTTAAAGTTAGACAAGATCGGGTTCTCAATAATCTGAGCTCCTTCTGCCCCACTCTTTTGAGGTTTCGCCATCAATCCACGCATACCTGACAACTGACGAATCTGTTCTTTCGATCCACGAGCTCCCGAATCCAACATCATATATACGGCGTTGAATCCCTGATCGTCTTCCGAAAGTTGTTTCATCAAGATGTTAGACAGCCTTGAGTTAACGTGTGTCCATATATCAATAATCTGGTTGTAACGTTCGTTGTAGGTAATGAATCCCATGTTATAGTTATTCAATATCTGCTCTACTTCGTCATAACCTTGTTGTACAAGTGTATCTTTTTCTTCAGGAATAATTACATCCTCAAGGTTGAACGACAAACCTCCACGGAATGCCATTGTATAACCTAAATCTTTAATGTCATCAAGGAACTGTGCTGTTTTTGCAACTCCACAGGCTTTGATTACATTACCGATGATGTCACGTAATGATTTCTTAGAAAGCACTTCATTGATGAACCCTACTTCTACAGGAGTTTTCTCATTTACAAGAACACGTCCCACAGTAGTTTCGCGCATCAATCTCTTTATTTCACCATTTTCGTCAAGGTCATCAACATATACCTTTATCAAAGCATGTATATCAACCTTACCTTCATTGTATGCAATAATAGCTTCTTCAGGTCCATAGAATATAAGGCCTTCTCCCAAAGCACCCTTACGGATCTTTGTGATATAATATAGTCCGAGCACCATGTCTTGAGAAGGCACGGTAATAGGAGCTCCATTCGCAGGGTTCAGGATGTTATGAGATGCAAGCATCAACATCTGTGCCTCAAGGATAGCCTCGTTACCTAATGGTAAGTGAACAGCCATCTGGTCACCGTCGAAGTCGGCATTGAACGCCGTACATGCTAACGGGTGCAACTGGATTGCTTTACCCCCAATCATCTTAGGTTGGAATGCCTGAATACCAAGACGGTGAAGTGTAGGGGCACGGTTGAGCAGAACCGGATGTCCTTTCATCACATGTTCCAAGATGTCCCATACCACAGGCTCTTTACGATCTACGATCTTCTTAGCCGATTTTACTGTCTTAACGATACCACGCTCGATCAGTTTACGTATAATAAATGGTTTGTATAGCTCAGCTGCCATATCCTGAGGGATACCACATTCGTGCATCTTCAATTCGGGCCCAACGACAATTACCGAACGAGCTGAATAGTCGACACGTTTACCCAACAAGTTTTGACGGAAACGTCCTTGTTTACCTTTCAAACTGTCGGATAGGGATTTCAATGGACGATTGGCATCTGTCTTAACTGCACTTGATTTACGTGAGTTGTCAAACAATGAATCGACAGCTTCCTGAAGCATACGTTTTTCGTTACGTAAGATAACCTCCGGAGCTTTGATATCAATAAGTCTTTTCAGACGATTGTTACGTATAATAACACGACGATACAAATCATTCAGGTCGGATGTAGCAAAACGACCTCCATCTAGTGGAACCAACGGACGAAGCTCCGGCGGAATTACCGGAACGATTTTTACAATCATCCACTCCGGTTTATTCTTTCCTTTCGATCCACGGAACGCTTCAACAACCTGAAGTTGTTTCAATGCCTCGTTCTTACGTTGTTGAGATGTATCTGTGCTTGCCTTATGACGAAGAGTATTAGCTAACGAATCCAGATTGATACGAGCTAAAAGGTCATAAACAGCCTCAGCTCCCATTTTAGCAATAAACTTGTTAGGATCGTTATCATCCAACAGTTGATTTTCTTTTGGAAGCTTATCCAGAATATTCAAATATTCTTCTTCTGTAAGAAGATCTTTATCTGCTATTCCTTCTTCTACTGCCGCACCAGACTGAATCACAACATAACGTTCATAGTAAATGATAGAATCCAGTTTTTTGGTAGGTATACCTAAAAGATAACCCATTTTGTTTGGCAGCGAACGGAAATACCAGATATGAGCCACAGGAACAACAAGGTGGATATGTCCTGTACGTTCGCGACGAACTTTTTTCTCTGTAACTTCAACACCGCATCGGTCACAAACGATACCCTTATAACGGATTCTTTTATATTTACCGCAATGACATTCGTAATCCTTTACAGGTCCGAATATACGTTCGCAGAAAAGCCCGTCACGTTCAGGTTTGTAAGTACGATAGTTGATTGTTTCAGGTTTCAAAACTTCACCGCTTGATGCTTCCAGAATTTCTTCAGGAGATGCAAGGCTCACAGTTATTTTTGAAAAGCTACTCTTTACTTTATTTTCTTTTCTAAAAGCCATATACTTTTTTCTTTTAAAAGCTGTAGCTATTAGCCATTAGCCGATAGCTGTTTGTTAGAGTATTTAGAATCCGTCGGCTATCAGCTTAGTTAAAGCCGAAAGCCAACGGATAATATGATATTAATCGAGAGAGACACTCAATCCCAAACCACGCATTTCGTGAAGAAGTACGTTTAATGATTCAGGAATACCCGGCTGCGGCATAGGTTCACCTTTTACAATCGCTTCATAAGCTTTTGAACGCCCTATAACGTCATCCGATTTGATTGTCAGAATTTCTCTAAGAATGTGAGCTGCACCGAATGCCTCCAGTGCCCAAACCTCCATTTCTCCGAAACGCTGACCCCCAAATTGAGCCTTACCTCCAAGAGGCTGTTGGGTAATAAGTGAGTATGGTCCGATAGAACGGGCATGCATCTTATCTTCAACCATGTGACCGAGTTTAAGCATATAAATTATACCTACGGTAGCATGTTGGTCAAATTGAATACCTGTTCCTCCATCAATAAGACGGACTTTACCATAACGTGGTACTCCAGCTTTATCTGTCCATTCGTTCAAATCGTCAAGGCTAGCACCATCAAAAATTGGTGTAGCAAACTTAACTCCCAGCTCTTTACCGGCCCAACCCAATACAGTTTCGAAGATCTGACCAAGGTTCATACGTGAAGGCACCCCTAACGGATTCAACACGATATCAACCGGGGTTCCATCCGGTAAGAATGGCATATCTTCCTGACGAACGATACGCGACACGATACCTTTGTTACCGTGACGACCTGCCATCTTATCTCCAACCTGTATCTTACGTTTCTTAGCCACATAAACTTTAGCTATCTGAACTATTCCCGAAGGTAGTTCATCACCTATAGTGAGGTCGAAACGCTTACGTTTAAGCTCAGCATCAAGCTCTTTATATTTATGCAGGTAGTTTACGATAACATCTCTGATAAGAGCATTCTTGTGCTCATCCGATGTCCAGTTACTTACCTGTATTGATTCGTAATCGATACCATCCAAAGCACTCTTCGTAAATTTAGAGCCTTTACCGATAATATCAACATTCAAATAATCTTTAACACCCTGTGATGGTTTACCTTCAGTCAATACTAATAGTTTGTCTACTAATATTCCTTTCAGTTTTGCCATCTTTTCTTCGTACTCTTCATCGAGTTTAGGAAGCAAAGCTTTGCTCGAAAGTTTTGTCTTACCCTTTTTAGATGCTTTAGAGAACAAGTTTGTTCCTACAACAACACCTTTCAATGAAGGAGATGCTTTCAAAGATGCATCTTTCACATCACCGGCTTTATCACCGAAGATTGCACGAAGCAATTTTTCTTCAGGAGAAGGATCAGATTCACCCTTAGGTGTAATCTTACCGATAAGGATATCTCCCGGACTAACACGAGCTCCTACACGGATAATACCTCTCTCATCCAAGTCTTTAGTAGCATCTTCGCTTACGTTCGGGATATCAGATGTTAATTCTTCAACACCACGTTTTGTATCACGAACCTCAAGTGCGAACTCTTCTACATGGACAGATGTAAAGATATCTTCGCGAACAACACGCTCGTTCAGTACAATCGCATCCTCAAAGTTGTATCCTTTCCAAGGCATGAAGGCAACCTTCAGATTCTTACCAATAGCCAATTCACCTTTTTCAGTCGAATAACCTTCTGTTAGTATCTGGTTCAACACAACTCTGTCACCTTTTCTACAGATAGGACGAAGGTCAATTGTTGTATTTTGGTTTGTCTTACGGAACTTAGGAATAGAATATGTTTTGATCGCATCGTCAAAAGCCACAAAATCTTCGTCTGCTGTACGATCGTATTTAATTTTAATCGTATCGGCATCAACAAAGACAACTTCACCTGCACCTTCAGCAACGATCTGAGTACGAGAGTCACGAATAAGCTGACCTTCGATACCGGTTCCTACGATAGGAGATTCGGTACGCATCAAAGGAACAGCCTGGCGCATCATGTTCGATCCCATCAGCGCACGGTTGGCATCATCATGCTCCAAGAATGGAATCAACGACGCTGCGATAGAAGCGATCTGAGTAGGCGATACGTCCATCAATTCTACTTCTGCCGGTTCTATTACCGGATAGTCTGCATCTTGACGGGCTTTTACACGCATATTGATAAATGTTCCGTCATCATTCAACGGAGCATTACCTTGAGCGATAAGCCTGTCTTCTTCTTCTTCGGCTGCAAGATATACAATACCTTCAGACGATAGGTCTACTTTACTATCCGCTACCTTACGGTATGGTGTTTCGATAAAACCGAGGTCGTTGATCTTTGCATAAACACAAAGAGAAGATATCAAACCAATGTTTGGACCCTCAGGTGTTTCGATCGGACAAAGACGACCATAGTGTGTATAGTGAACGTCACGCACCTCAAAACCGGCTCTTTCGCGAGAAAGACCTCCAGGTCCAAGGGCAGACATACGACGCTTGTGAGTAATTTCAGCCAGAGGATTGGTTTGATCCATGAACTGAGACAACGCATTTGTTCCGAAGAATGTATTTACGACAGAAGAAATTGTTTTAGCATTGATCAAATCAATCGGCGTAAACACTTCATTGTCGCGAACGTTCATTCTTTCACGGATGATACGTGCCATACGGTTAAGACCAACTCCAAACTGATTGAAAAGCTGTTCACCTACGGTACGTACACGACGGTTGCTCAAGTGGTCGATATCGTCAACGATGGCTTTCGAGTTAATCAACTCGATAAGATATTTGATGATCTCGATAATATCTTCCTTCGTTAAAACACGAATATCTGTATCAGTAGAAAGTCCTAGTTTTTTATTCAGCCTGTAACGTCCTACTTCACCCAAATCGTAACGTTTTTCGGAAAAGAAAAGGTTGTTAATAACCTCACGTGCACTTGCATCGTCAGCAGGCTCTGCACTACGCAATTGCCTGTAGATATGACGAACAGCGTCTATTTCCGAGTTACTTGGATCTTTCTGTAATGTATTGTATATAATTGCAAAGTCAGAAATATTCTGAGACTCTTTGTGCAATAATATAGAAGATACACCCGAATCAAGTATAAAATCCAGATGATCTTTGTCCAGAATAGTTTCACGTTCAAGGATAACTTCGTTACGTTCGATAGATGTTACCTCACCGGTATCCTCATCCACGAAGTCTTCCATCCAGGTTCTAAGAATTCTGGCAGCAAGTTTACGGCCTGCTATCTTTTTTATATTTTGTTTATTAACTTTTACTTCTTCTGCCAGATCGAATATTTCGAGGATATTTCTATCACTCTCAAAACCGATGGCACGAAGGAGCGTAGTTACAGGTAATTTCTTTTTACGGTCAATATATGCATACATGACATTATTGATGTCTGTAGCAAATTCAATCCATGAACCTTTGAAAGGAATGATACGTGCTGAATACAACTTCGTACCATTAGCATGCATTGTTTGTCCGAAAAATACGCCCGGCGAACGGTGTAACTGCGAAACAACAACACGCTCGGCACCATTGATCACGAATGTACCTTTTTCGGTCATGTATGGTATCAACCCCAAGTAAACATCCTGAATAACCGTGTCAAAGTCTTCATGATCGGGGTCGGTACAATAAAGTTTAAGTTTTGCTTTTAGAGGAACACTATACGTCAATCCCCTGTCGATACACTCTTCGATTGTGTAACGCGGCGGATCGATAAAGTAGTCCAAAAATTCTAATACAAAATTGTTTCGTGTATCAGCTATAGGAAAGTTTTCTGCAAAAACTTTGTATAGACCTTCTTTCTTCCTCTTTTCGGGAGGAGTATCAAGTTGTAAAAAGTCGCGGAATGACTTTAGCTGCACTTCAAGAAAATCCGGATAAGGTAGCGGATTTTTGATTGAAGCGAAATTGACTCTTTGATTTGTATTTATTGAAGACATGGAATATCCAGTTTTGATGAACTTATTATTTTTGACGTAAAAAGGTTAAGAACCTTCACAACGAAGGTTCCTAACCAAAGTATCCTTTGACAGGACTGTTTTTACTTAAGTTCAACTTCAGCTCCTGATTCTTCTAATTGTTTTTTCAATGCTTCTGCTTCATCTTTAGTTACTCCTTTTTTAAGTTCACCAGGAGCAGCATCAACTAGATCTTTAGCTTCTTTCAAACCAAGTCCTGTTAGTTCTTTAACAGCTTTAACAACTTGCAATTTGTTTGCACCTGCTGATTTCAAGATTACATCAAAAGATGTTTTTTCTTCTACAGCTTCTGCAGCTGGACCTGCAGCCGGACCTGCAACTGCAACAGCAGCAGCGGCTGGTTCAATACCGTATTCAGTTTTTAGAATTTCAGCTAATTCGCTAACTTCTTTCACTGTCAAATTTACTAGTTGTTCTGCAATAGCTTTGATATCTGCCATTTTTGTATAAATTAAAATTGTTATTATTCTTTTTTAAATGAATTATCGTTTCGATAATGTTTCTAATACACCATGAATGGTATTACCACCCGATTGAAGGGCTGAGATAACATTCTTGGCTGGAGATTGAAGCAACATGATAACATCGCCGATAAGTTCGTTCTTGCTCTTGATGTTTTCTAATGCGCTCAAATTTTCCGCACCTATGTAGAAGCTTTCTTGTACATAAGCAGCCTTAAGCGAAGGAATTCCTTCTTTCTTGTACTTAGCGATCAGTTTAGCCGGTGCATTAGCTGAATTGGAAAACATCACTGCAGTGTTTCCTTTCAAAACTGAATGTAGTTCTGAATAGTCACCTTCAAGTGTATCCAATGCTTTCTGCAACAGGGTATTCTTTACGACCATTAATTTAATTTCTTGCTTTGCGCACTCTCTTCTCAATTCGCTAGTTTTAGTCGAATTAAGAGTAGCGATATCAGTAAGATAGAAATTGTCGTAACCTTTGATTGTTGCCGCTATAGTTTCTATGATAGTACTTTTATCTTCCTTTCTCATAATGTTTCAGTCAATTTTGATTAATTTTCTACTGATTTAGGGTCAATTTTTACACCCGGACTCATAGTACTTGAAAGACAAACACTTTTCACATAAGTTCCTTTAGCTGCAGTTGGTTTCAGTTTGATAAGCGTAGAAATAAATTCTCTTGCATTGTCTCTGATCTGATCTGAAGTAAAAGACACTTTACCTATAGAAGCATGAACGATACCTGCTTTATCAACTTTAAAGTCGATTTTACCTGATTTCACTTCGGTTACAGCTTTAGCAACGTCCACAGTCACAGTTCCGCTCTTAGGGTTAGGCATCAGACCACGAGGTCCAAGTACACGCCCCAAAGCTCCAACTTTACCCATGATAGCAGGCTGAGTGATGATAACATCAATATCAGTCCAACCACCTTTTATCTTTTCGATATATTCATCCAAACCTACATAGTCTGCACCAGCTTCTTTAGCTGCAGCTTCTGCATCCGGAGAACATAATACCAAAACTCTTACTTGTTTTCCTGTTCCATGAGGAAGAGATACTACACCTCTCACCATCTGGTTAGCTTTACGTGGGTCTACACCTAAGCGTACATCCAAATCGACAGATGAGTCGAATTTTGTAGTTGTTATCTCTTTTACAAGAGCTGATGCTTCAGTCAGTGTATATAATTTCCCTGCTTCAATTTTGCTGAAAGCTAACTTCTGATTTTTTGTAAGTTTACCCATTATCAATTGAAGTTTAATTATTTAACATCAGGGAAAGCCCCTTTTACAGTAATACCCATACTTCTTGCTGTACCAGCAACCATCTTCATGGCAGATTCTACGGTAAAACAGTTCAGGTCAACCATTTTATCTTCAGCGATAGCTTGTACTTGATCCCAAGTAATTTCTGCTACCTTCTTACGATTAGGTTCTGCTGATCCACTCTTTGTTTTAGCGGCTTCAAGTAACTGAATTGCCACAGGTGGTTGTTTTACGATAAAATCAAAAGACTTATCAACATAGTAAGTAATTACCACTGGTAATATTTTACCTGCCTTGTCTTGAGTTCTGGCATTAAATTGCTTACAGAAATCCATGATATTGATACCTTTAGAACCTAAAGCAGGCCCTACCGGAGGAGATGGATTTGCTGCACCGCCTTTAATCTGTAACTTTAATTGTCCAGCAATTTCTTTAGCCATTTTTGTTTTTAATTTTTAGTTTTGTTAAAACTTAAATAGAACATCCAGAGTGCGTAACCAGTCCTTACTGCTCTTTTTCGACTTGCATGTAATTCAATTCGAGAGGAGTTTTCCTTCCAAATATCTTTACCATCACCTTGAGTTTCTTTTTCTCAGCGTTCACCTCTTCAATAATACCAGAGAAACCGGAGAAAGGTCCGTTTGTTACTTTCACATTTTCCCCAACAAAATATTGAATATCCAAGCCTACTTCCTGCTCATCCAATTCGTCCATTGTACCCAATATCCGATTTACTTCGGATTGGCTCAGCGGTTGCGGATTAGTAGTATTCGGTAAAAAACCTGCAACAAAATTAATGTTGCGCAGTTCATGGATCACTTCTCCTACGAGTGCAGCCTCAATCAATATGTAGCCGGGAAGATAAGCTCTTTCTTTGAGAACCTTCTTTCCGTTACGCATGATATATGTCTTCTCTGTAGGAATAAGAACTTGAGAAATATACTTCCCTAAGTCAGTTTTCTTTATCTCTGATTCAAGATATTCTTTGACTTTATTTTCTTTTCCACTAACAGCACGCAGAACGTACCATTTCTTTTCGATTTCAGTCATAGTTTTTTGACAAGATAAAGATTACAACAGACCATAAAGCAACTTAACCACTCTATCAAATAGCGAATCAACACCCCACACAACCAATGCCATAATAATGGAAGCGATCATGACAATAACTGCACTGCTGGTCAATTCCGGACGAGAGGGCCAAGAAACCTTATATACAAGTTCGTTATAAGAATCTTTAAAATAGTTAATTATTTTTTTCATCACTCCTGTTTGAGTTTAGCACGGGCGGAGAGATTCGAACTCCCGACATTTGGTTTTGGAGACCAACGCTCTACCACTGAACTACGCCCGTATATTAAAGTCGGTTATATTGCAAACCGACTTTAGGTTTTATAGAAATTATTAAGATAAAATTTCTGTAATCTGACCAGCACCTACTGTACGTCCACCTTCACGGATAGCGAAACGAAGACCTACGTTACAAGCAACTGGGTAAATCAATTCTACTGTGATTGTTACGTTATCACCAGGCATTACCATGTCTGTTCCTTCTGGAAGAGAGATTTCACCTGTTACGTCCAATGTACGTAGATAGAACTGAGGACGATATTTGTTGTGGAATGGAGTGTGACGTCCACCTTCTTCTTTCTTCAAGATATAAACCTCAGCTTTGAATGTAGTGTGAGGAGTGATTTTACCTGGGTGAGTAATAACCATACCACGTTTGATTTCTTCTTTATCGATACCACGAAGAAGAAGACCTACGTTGTCACCAGCTTGTCCGTCGTCAAGAATCTTACGGAACATTTCTACTCCTGTTACAACTGATTTTTTAGCTTCAGCTCCAAGACCGATGATTTGAACTTCTTCACCAGTTTTGATCTTACCAGTTTCGATACGACCTGTTGCTACAGTACCACGACCTGTGATAGAGAACACGTCTTCAACCGGCATCAAGAATGGTTTATCAACATCACGTGGAGGAAGTGGAATCCAAGTATCAACAGCATTCATAAGCTCCATTACTTGGCTAACCCAAGGTTCAACACCGTTCAAAGCACCAAGTGCAGATCCACGGATAACTGGAGTATTATCTCCGTCGAATTCGTAGAATGAAAGAAGTTCTCTCATTTCAAGTTCTACCAATTCTAACATTTCTTCGTCATCAACGATATCACATTTGTTCATGAAAACAACCAATCTTGGTACGTTTACCTGGCGTGCAAGAAGGATGTGCTCACGAGTTTGAGGCATCGGACCATCAGTAGCAGCTACAACGATGATAGCACCGTCCATCTGAGCAGCACCAGTAACCATGTTCTTAACGTAGTCGGCGTGTCCTGGACAGTCAACGTGAGCATAGTGACGGTTAGCTGTTTCGTATTCTACGTGAGAAGTATTGATTGTAATACCACGTTCTTTTTCTTCAGGAGCGTTATCGATAGAGTCGAATGAGCGTGCTTGAGAAAGACCTTTGTCAGCCAATACTTTAGTGATAGCAGCAGTCAAAGTAGTTTTACCGTGGTCAACGTGACCGATTGTACCGATATTTACGTGCGGTTTCGCCCGGTTAAAATGTTCTTTTGCCATAATTAATCTTCTATTATTTAGTTAAATGTATATATTTAATTCAATTTTGAATCCCAGTTAGAGCCCATGACGGGATTTGAACCCGTGACCTCTTCCTTACCAAGGAAGTGCTCTACCACTGAGCTACATTGGCTTAAATCTCAAAATCTTGCTTCAAATTAAACAATTCTCCGTACTTAAAAACAAGAGATATTATTATTAAAGCAAAAGTAATGGAAATTAAAGTGAAGAAATATCCAAATCTACTGATTCATAGCTTTTTCAAAACTTCTTTTTCCTTATAGCTTGAGCCTCTTGTCGGATTCGAACCAACGACCCCGAGATTACAAATCACGTGCTCTGGCCAACTGAGCTAAAGAGGCTAAAAGTCTAATAATTATCGCCATCTCGCTTTTTACACAGCGAAACGGCGACAAAATTAGATATTTTTTTTTAGAATCACAACACTTTATAGATTTATTTTCCCTTGTGTTTCCTTTTGGTTGTCTATTTAGCTTCAACTAGCTTAATACCAATTTTATGAACATTGCTATTTTATTTAGCCTGAGCCTTCTCTTTCACCTTAAGCACTTGCTTTTCCAAAGCCTCTATGCTCTGAGCGACAGCCTCCTCAAAACTATCGGCAGTCTTATTGGCAAACAACTCTCCATTTTTTATATTCAACTTAACCGAAGCCTCTTTATTATTGGCTACTTCCGGTTTAACGACTTTCAATATAACTTCTGCATCTACAATCTGATCTGTAAATTTATCCAATTTTGATATTTTTTTCTCAATAAACTCTTTCAGTTGTACTGACGCATCAAAGTGCACCGATTGAATTACAATATTCATAACTAATCCTCCTTTACTTTTTAAGCTCTTGGGTGAGCTTTGTTATAAATTCTCTTTAATTCTTCAAACGAAGTATGTGTGTATATTTCTGTAGCAGCCAAGCTTGCATGACCAAGCAACTCCTTTACGGCATTAATATCCGCTCCATTATTGAGCATGCCCGTTGCAAACGAATGTCGAAGGACATGAGGGCTAACCTTAGCCAGAGTTTCTATCTGCTGTAAATTAGAAGTCACAATACGATGCACCAACATCGGATAAAGCGGCTCTCCATTATTCTTAACAAACAAGTAACCCGATTGGTTTCCCACTTCTTTATTTCGTACTGCAATATATTGCTCAAGAGACAGCCTCATACCATCACTAAAAGGAATCAAGCGTTGCTTATTGCGTTTCCCCGTCACTTGTATCGTTTCAGACGAGAAATCGACATCAACATCTTTCAACCCTATTAATTCTGCCCGACGGATTCCGGTAACATAAAACAGCTCTATTATAATATGGTCTCGCAACGACTCGAATGAATCTCCGTAATCCCCCTCATCCAGTACCTTCTCCATATCTGCACTGTTAGCAAAAGCAGGAATTGGCCGACCAACTTTCGGGCCATTTACTTTACTGGCAGGATTTACGGTTACTTCTCCTATTTTCTGTAAATATCTGTAAAACGATTTCACTGCGCTTAGCTTACGGTTTACAGAACGGGCTGAGATTTTCTTCTCCATCATGGACACTATCCACATGCGAATAATATCTCTATCTACATGCTTAATGTCGGTATCAGAAAAATGCTCGGCAAGAAACTCTACGAACTGACTGAGGTCTTCAGAATAAGAAATCTCCGTATGTAAAGAATAGTTCTTTTCATAACGGAGATACCTGATATATTTTTCTATCAACATCATCATTCGAGAAACATTCTATCTTGAATGACGAAGTTAATAATATTATGCGAAATTAACAATACTTTTTTTAGTCTTCCATACGGTGCATTTTCTGCACATAAACTGCATGAAGTTTGTTTGCTCTCTTAACTACAGAAGGCTTTTGGAATTCCTGACGTCTTCTAAGTTCTTTAACAACACCTGTTTTTTCGTATTTTCTTTTAAATTTCTTTAGGGCTCTTTCAATATTTTCCCCTTCTTTCAATGGAACAATAATCATAATTATTCTTTAGTTTTTATTTGTTTTCTTATTTAATTTTAAACTTTATAAGCGAAATTTTATTCGCCATCATTGCAATAAATGCGTTATCGAGAGAATTCTTATATATAAATCAATCTTCTGAACATTGCTTCAGTAAAGCAATATCATACCACAAGTGAATATGTTTTGTTCAAAAGATCATCAAACCTCCTCTCTGTTTCGGGCTGCAAATTTATGATTTAATATCTTAACGAACAAGACTTTTTAAAAAATTCTATTCTTTTTTCATTTCAATATGGGGTAGCCCATCTTCGAGATACATCTCGCTAGTTTGCCTGAAGCCGTGGCTCTCATAAAATTTTTGAAGATATTGCTGAGCAGAAATCGTAATTCGTGTCTCACCTAAAGTTGCAGATGCTATATCCAGGGCTTTTTTCATCATGTCGTGCCCATACCCGTACTTCCTATACTCCTGAGCAACAATAACCCGTCCGATACAAGCCTCTTCAAAATAATCTCCGGCCTTAAATATACGGCAATAAGCCACTAGCCTGTCGTCTGCATACCCGGAGAGATGCAGTGCTTTTTGGTCTTTATAGTCTGTATCGAGATACGGAGCATCTTGCTCAACAACAAATATTTTGCACCGTAGATGCAAGATCTCATATAATTCGTTTATAGTAAGCTCTTCGAAACGGCTTACTTTCCATACTAATTCTTTCTTCATGCGTAATAAATCAGAAAAATCGCATAAAGATAATTTTTTATTTTTTACAATATTATGCCTGTAAGCAAGATTCGTTCGGCATAGACAAGAGAACTATACTTCAATATCCCCTATAGTATCGCCCAAAATCTCAGCAACCCCCTCCGCAACTCTAACAGCACTTTCAGCTATTTCTTCAGCGTGCTCTCCGATCGTTTCCCCTACAGAAGTCAAAGCTTCCGAAACATTATCGAGAATATTATCAGCACCTTCTGCAGATACTTCATCGTCATTCTCAACCAGAGCATTCACAACTTTCTTTGCTATATGCAATGGTAATTCAAGCACATCGCCACTAAGAATATGTGAGCCGGACGATTCTTTCCCTGCTTCCGTTTTTTCTTTTTTATGATCTAAGTCTGCCATAATCTTTCTATTTTGAGATAAACAATCAATACAAACCAAACATAAGCATTATAATTCTCATTGAGAACGAAACATGAAATTAAATTGATTAAATATCAATAGAATAGATTAAAATCCAACAAAAAAGCAACCTTTGGGTATAGGCTTGGAATCATAACTTGAAATCATAGTACTTAAATACGAAAAAAGCAGCTAATACAATTATAAGTAAAGTTACAACAGACAATACGACAATCAATAATACTTTACCAATTGCAGCAAACCACGACTCCCTTTTGAAAAATTGAGATAACCCCCATATAAAATATATTTCGGCTAAAAGATTAACAACCAAATAAACAGATTGTGAATGTGATAAATATACAAAAGGATAAAACAGCAAAAGAATAAAAATTCTTCCGCCTGATAAGTATGAAAGTAGAACGAGGTGCTCCATATAGTTATACCCTCTTCGGTAAAACAACAAATAAGAGAACAGAGCATAAAAAGGAGCCAAGAACACAAGCATCAATGAGTAATGATTCGAATATAATTCATAGAGAGGGACATATTCAAGTATAACATTACCTTCATGCTTGTTCATCTCATCCATTGGAAAAAAATGAAAGAAATGAAAAACAAAGCTATAAATAACTCCACATAGTATCAGAAAAATAAAAGGTTTGATATATCCTACTCTTTTCCCTGATAGATAATTTCGGACTGTTACCGCCGGCCTTAACAGCAACTCTTTAGCGGTATAGAATAATCCACTATTTAAATGGAATAACCCATATCCCAATTCTGAAAAGACCTCTTTGGAGTTAACTCGGGAAGTCTGGATCGACTGCCCACATTTACTACAAAATTTGTCATATACTTCATTATTACAGTTGAGACAGTACTTTATTTCTTTATTCATATTCTGAAAATGAGTTACTTTTCAAATATAAAACAGAATTCTTTGCTTATTAGTTCTATTCGACAATCTTAATTTTAATGCAATCCGATAGTAATAGTTTTGTAACCCCTCTTACTTATTTTTGCCAATAAAAAAAGCTTATGAATGTTAGACGTTTAGGAGCAATAGATATCGGCTCCAACTCTGTACGCCTTCTTATCACAGATGTTCTCGATTATAATGGACGTGCAGTATTTAAAAAGGATTCATTAATTCGTATTCCTTTAAAATTGGGAGAGGATACATTTTCTACAGGATATATAAGTGAGCAGAAGAAAGAAAAGCTCGCCATTCTAATGCAATCTTTCCGTGGGCTGATACAGGTAAATGATGTAGAAATATGGCGTGCCTGTGCAACGTCTGCCATCAGGGAAGCCTCTAACGCACAGGAGGTCTTGCAATACGTAGTTGCTAAGTCGGGCATCGAAATCGATGTAATTGACAGCAAAGAAGAGGCTCGTTTTATTCTTACAAACAGAATAGACGAATTGCTGGAGGAGAACAGAGTATACATATATACGGATGTAGGTGGAGGAAACACAGAGCTCATTATTTTTTATCAGAACAAAGAGATCGCATCCGAATCGTTCAAGCTAGGAACTATTCGCTCACTACCGTTGGAGGAAGAAAGAGCCGAATGGGACAGAATGAAAAATTGGCTCACAGAACACAGCAAAGATTATATAAAAGTATCCCTCATTGGCTCGGGTGGAAACATAAATAAACTGGATTCACTCTTACGTCGTTCCGGACGCATACGCAGAGAAGAGTTAGTGAGCTTTGCGGCTAAAATGAGAAAAATGAGTTACGAAGAACGGTTGGTGAATCTTAAAATAAACCTCAATCGGGCAGAAGTGATATTGCCTGCAATAGCAATATACCTTAAAGTAATGAAACTGGCTCGGGCACTTGTCATCGAAACCCCCATAATAGGTGTCGCCGATGGCATTATCAAAGACCTATACATGACGCACTTCTATCAACCGTCTGCCCCTGCACTTTCTATCGATAAATAAAGAACTACACTATAAACAGATGAATGGCAAACAGAGAGATATTTACCATCTGTTTGCTCGTTATTTATATTATCATAAACTCTCTCCGTTTTAATCTTAACCATTTATTCATAATTACTTAACTGCGTTGTCATAATGTATTTATTCTTTTGATATGAAAAAAAGAGAAAAATATGACAAACAAAAAACATCACAAAACCATTGTTCTTTCAGATATCCATCTGGGATCTAAATGGTCGAAAGCAAAAGAAGCTACAAGATATTTAAAAGACAACACATGCGACACTCTCATTTTATGCGGAGACATTATTGATGGGTGGCAATTGATACGAGGAAGAAAAGCAAAGTGGAAAAAGAGACACAGCAATTTTATTAAACTACTATTGGATATACAACGTAAAACAAAGATAATCTATTTGAGAGGGAATCACGACGACTTCATGGACAGGATACTTCCTTTCAAGTTTCAGAATATAGAAATTGTAAAAGATTATATCTACAAAAGTGGAGACAAACGTTTCTATGTACTCCACGGAGATGTATTCGACCTTGTAACATCTCGTTACAGCTGGTTGTCTAAAATCGGAGATGTAGGTTACTCTCTACTGATGCTGATCAATAGATATTACAACAATAGAAGGCTAAAAAAAGGATTACCTTACTACTCCTTGTCGCAAGAAGTGAAGAAAAAAGTAAAAGCATCTGTATCATACATTAGCGATTACGAGAAACATATTGTAGATATAGCACGCCACAAAAAGTGTGATGGGGTTATATGCGGTCACATACATCACCCGGAGAAAAAATATTATGGTGATATTCTTTATCTGAATTCAGGCGATTGGGTCGAATCTTTATCTGCTCTCACCGAAGACTATGACGGTAATTGGGAAGTCGAGTATTATGTACCTGAACCACAGACTAACAATTCGGTATTTGAAGACAAGAAAGATATAAGATTTGCAATATGAGATATTTATTTATTGTTCAAGGAGATGGACGAGGGCACATGACTCAGGCTATAGCCTTATCTGATATCCTTCGCCGCAATGGACATGAGGTTGTAGAAGTTTTAGTTGGAAAAAGTAAAGTTCGGGTCATACCTGATTTTTTTTATCTGAAAATCGGAGCTAAAGTAAGGACTTTCGACACCTTGTCTTTTGTATTCAAAAAAGATAAAAAGCGGATTCACTTCTTAAAAACTTTGCTTTTCAACATATCGCCTAAGAGATTAAGAAAATACAAAAAGAGCATAGAAAAAATACACCGGCGTATACAGAAAAATGAGCCCGATGTTATTGTCAATTTCTACGAACTGCTCACCGGGCTCACCTATTTGCGATTTAGCACCGATATCCCGATTGTAAATATCGGACATCAATATCTGCTAAAACATCCCGGCTATTCGCATGGAAAAGGAGACGAACAAGGAATGATGTTCTTGAGACTGCACATGCTGTTATGTGGTGTAGGCGCAACCAAAACCTTGGCTTTATCGTTCTACCCACTAAAAGATTATATCCCAGAACGTATTGCAGTGGTTCCGCCTCTGCTCCGATCCGAAATATTATCGCTACAGCCTACAACCGAAGATTATATTTTGGGATATATGCTTAATCATGGATATGAAAATGAAGTAAGGGCATGGCATGAGCAAAATCCCGACGTAAAATTGCATTTCTTCTGGGATAAACAAAATGTACCTAAGGAACTAATAGTCGACGAAAATTTAACACTCCATACGATCGATGATGAAAAATTCCTTAACTTTATGAGCAGATGCTGCGGATATATTACAACAGCGGGGTTCGAATCGGTTTGTGAAGCTCTCTATCTGGGGAAAGCCATCATGATGATCCCGGCTCATATAGAACAAGAAGTAAACGCAGCTGATGTTATCTCTTTTGGAGGAGGCATTGTTGGAAACAATTTTGATATGAGCGTGTTATTAAACTATATGAAAACAAAGCAACAATCGGATGACTCTTTTCGTGAATGGGTAAATTCGGCTGAGCAAACTTTTTTAAGGCATCTAACAACACTGGCATAAATGATAAACAACAGGGATTTAAGCTGGCTAACCTTTAATGAGCGGGTACTGCAGGAAGCTCAGGACAAAAGTGTGCCTCTGATGCAGAGGCTTCGTTTTCTTGGTATCTTCTCAAACAATCAGGATGAATATATAAAGGTAAGGATAGCCAATATTGTTCGTCTTAGTCAGATTAGAGGAAAGAGCGCACCTCTCCTTTCGGGAGGATACACTGCTAAAGAACTACTTCCCCTTATCAACAGCCAGGTCTCTGAAGGGCAAAAGAAATTTATGCAAACTTATATCGATGTACTCTCCGAAATGGAGAAGCATAATATTTATGTAGTAAATGAAAAAAAACTGAATCAGAAACAAAAAAAATTTTGCCACGAATATTTTTCTACTATTGTCAGCCCGCTTCTTGTACCGCTTATAATTCGCAAATCTACTCAACTGCCTTTTTTACGGGATAACAATATCTACCATGCAGTTAAGATGTGCTCCGACAAAAACGACTCCAGATATGCGATAATCCAAATTCCGGTAAGTTCTTCATGTCCACGTTTTGTCGTATTGCCATCAGCAAAAGGCAGACACGATATAATATTTTTGGATGATATAATTCGTTTATGCTTGGACGAAATATTCTTTATGTTTAACTATAAAAGTATTTCGGCATATACATTCAAGCTGATGCGTGATGCTCAACTCACGATAGATGATGACATCTCTAAAAGCTTAATAGAGAAAATGGAGACCGGATTACAAAATCGCCTGCATGGCCAGCCTGTTCGCCTCATCTACGACAGAGAGATGCCCGACGACTTGTTAGATATCATTTCATCAAAGCTTCAGCTAAAAAGGCGAGAAGAATTAGATGCAGGAGGGCGATATCATCTTATGAGGGATTTAATGAAATTCCCGAAGGTGCGTCCCGATCTCGAAAGTAAGAGCTTGGCTCCGCTAAACCATCCGCACATAAAGCCTTTTTCGAGCATATTGAAAACCATTGCTCGTAAAGATGTATTACTAAATTATCCATATCATACATTCAACCACTTTATTGATTTCCTTCGGGAAGCTGCGATAGATCCTAAAGTAGAAAGTATCTACATCACTTTATATCGTGTTGCAGAACGTTCGAAGGTTATAAACGCCCTGATCAATGCAGCCAAGAATGGCAAGAGAGTAGTCGTGTTAATGGAGCTGCTAGCGCGTTTCGATGAGGAGCAGAATGTAGAATATTCGGAGATACTGCAAAAGGAGGGAGTAAAAGTTATACATGGTGTCTCAGGACTAAAGGTACACAGCAAAATCGTTTTGGTAGAACGCAAGAATAAAGATTTTGCATATATCGGAACCGGTAACTTTAATGAAGCAACAGCTCAGATATATGGCGACTTCGGCTTGTTTACGTCAAATCCTCAAATAGTAGCTGATACGGCTATAGTATTCGATTTTCTGATCAATACACACAAACACTTCTCGTGCAAGCAACTGCTTGTTTCGCCTTATTATATGCGTAATCAATTCGTCAACCTTATTAAGAAAGAAATAAAAAATGCGCAGAACGGAAAACGGGCTTATATCTTTGCTAAGTTTAACAGCCTTACCGATGAAGAAATGGTGAAGTTGCTTTACAAAGCAAGCCAAGCCGGTGTTGAGATACGGCTGATTGTAAGAGGTGCATGCTGCTTACAACCTCAAATGAAAGATCTGAGCGAAAATATAAGGGTAATAAGTATTGTAGATCGCTATCTCGAACATGCACGTATGGCTATATTTCACAATGGTGGAGACGAAAAAGTATATATCATGAGTGCAGACTGGATGACTCGAAATCTGGACAGAAGAGTAGAGGTGGGAGTTCCTATCCTCGACAAAGAAATAAAACAAACATTGAAAGACTTCTTCGACATACAATGGTCGGATAACGAAAAAGCAAGAGATCTTACCGTCTTTGGAAGCAACAATTATGTAAAGAAAGAAGACAATCCCCCTTGCCGCTCTCAGACGGCCTTATACGATTTTTATAAGAAATTGAATGATAAAAAATGAATACAGATATATTTGCAGCAATAGATATAGGTTCTAATGCTATTCGCCTACTGATAAACAACATTGAAATAAACGGAACAACGCCCGACTTCAAAAAGGTTGCTTATCTCCGTGTGCCTATCCGTTTGGGTGACGACGTATTTACCTCAGGAACAATAAGCAAAGATAAGGAGTGGCGGCTTATACATGCAATGCAGGGTTTCTCTCATATAATGAAGGCCTATGGTGTAATGAACTACAGAGCCTGTGCAACCAGCGCCATGCGTGATGCTACTAACGGGGTCAATATAGTAGAAGACATACGGCGCGAGAGCGGTATAAACATAGACATCATAACCGGCAGGGAAGAAGCAGAAATTATATACGAGGCCGGAGAGTTGGACAACTTTATGGACAAAAGGAAGAACTACCTCTACGTCGACGTTGGAGGAGGTAGCACAGAAGTAGTAGTATATAGCAATCAACAGAAAATAGCCTCCAATTCATTCCAACTGGGAACTGTACGCCTATTGGTAGATGCCGTAAAAGAAGATGAAGAAAAACGGTTCAAGTCTTGGCTGAAGGATATCGCCAAAGACAATAACTCATTCAGTATAATTGCATCGGGTGGAAATATAAATAAGATACACAAAGTATTGGGTAAAAGAGAACGTGAACCTATCAGCTATGACGAACTGAAGAAACTCTATGACAGCCTAAAATCGTTAAGCTATGAAGAACGTATTCAGTCTTATAAGCTTAATACTTACCGTGCTGACGTTATTGTTCCTGCTTTGAAGATATTCTTATCAATCAGTAAGATTTGTAAAGTGAATGAAATATTCGTTCCTAAGATAGGACTTTCGGATGGTATTATATATCACTTATTTCATGAGCATCAAACATCTGGAACCGTTGCTAAGAAATAGTATATCTAAATAGCAATGCCCTTGTCTTTAATACGGGTAGTAGCCTCTTCTTTCAAGTCTTTTACCCAGTCGAATCGCAAGTAAGGAATTACTGCTCTGGCAATGTTGATAACAGTAGGATAAGAATAGGCATTCTCACGCACATCCTCTTTAATCAGATGCTTATTTTG
The DNA here is from genome assembly GCA_023437305.1 of Bacteroidota bacterium. Lineage (GTDB taxonomy): Bacteria > Bacteroidota > Bacteroidia > Bacteroidales > Dysgonomonadaceae > Dysgonomonas. The sequence continues at coordinate 371,536 of JAEZGN010000023.1, read as the reverse complement.
GTCTAATTCAACAACAAGGTTTATCACAATACTGAATACTATAAGCCATTTAGCGCAACAAAACAAAGCTCCGGCCAGTCGGTTGAGAGCACTCATTTTTATGGCTTCCACAAATGACTCGAGTAACTTCCCCGCAAAGAACAACGCCACTATAATAAGCAGAAAGGCCACAATATAAGATAATGGCCCGATAATGTGAGGAGACGCATCGGTTAGCTTTATCAACTTGGGAGCTATGAAGCCTGACAACTGACCCGCAAAAACCGCACCTAATATCAATCCGGCTAAAGATGCTATTTGCATAACAAGTCCCGAAAAGAACCCCTTAACAAGGGTTATCCCAATCAATATAACTACAAGCAAGTCGAACCAATTCATACAAAGTGAGGCTTATATAAAAAACAAAAGTAAGAATTATAATAATTCTTACCTTGTATATCTTTAGCAAAATGCCTTTAAAAGATCTTATTTGCTGTATTCGTCAGAGACAGTTAGTTTAGCTCTTCCTTTTGCTCTGCGTGAAGCAAGTACTCTGCGTCCGTTTGCAGTAGCCATTCTAGAGCGAAAACCATGTTTGTTTTTTCTCTTTCTGTTTGATGGTTGAAAAGTTCTTTTCATTGCTATATATTATTTTCTGTTATAATTTCAATTATCTTCCAGATATTCGGGTTGCAAAAATAGGATGTTTATTTAATATAAGCAAGTATATTAACGTTTTATTTTCTCTAAATTGATGAAACTATATCTGTATTTATGTTTCTCATCTGCATCATGATCTTCTCGCGATAGCTCCTTCCACTCTTCCTGCTTTATTTCGGGAAAGAAGGTATCCGCTGCTTCAAACTGATGGTGAATACGAGTCAGATAAAGCCTGTCTGCAAAATCAATTGCTTTCTTGTATATGGTTCCTCCTCCAATAAAAAAGATCTCTTGTTCGCCTTTACAAAGCTCTATTGCCTCATCGATAGAGGAAACCATTTCGCAACGGTCGAATTGCAAATCCTTATTATTAGTTATCACGATATTCCTTCTGTTAGGCAATGCACCTTTAGGCAACGACTCAAACGTGCGACGCCCCATTATAACAGGATAGCCCGCCGTGATAGCCTTAAAATGCTTCAGATCGTTCGGCAAATGGCAGAGCAGGTCATTATTTTTACCGATGGCATTTGCTTCGTCAACCACAACTACAATTGATTTTATTGTCATAATCAATACATCTTCTTTATTAAAAGGTTTATATAATAAACAATTTTCACCCTAAAGTCCCTAAAACATTATGAATTTATTTTCACTTCGGCTTCAGTCCTATTTTTTTCGCTTTCTCTATCAGGAATTTATAAGCCGCATCATATTCATTTGGAATCGCTCCATCCAAGATAGCATCTTTGATGGATGCCTTGAGCCGTCCCACTTCCACTCCGGGCCCAAGACCGAACATTTCCATTATTTCTTCACCCTTGATCGGCGGTTGAAAATTCCGCACCTGATCTTTCTCTTCTATATCTCTTAGTTTCTGACGTACAATCTCAAAATTACGAAGGTAACGACGAACCTTATCGGGATTCTTTGATGTAATATCAGCTTCACACAATGTCATCAGATCATCAATATCGTCACCTGCCTCGAAAAGCAAACGGCGGATGGCTGAATCAGAAATTTCCTCGTCTACCAATACCTGAGGACGCATGTGCAAGGTAACCATTTTTTGCACATACTTCATCTTTTCATTCAATGGCAGCTTCATTCGTCTAAAGATTCCCGGAATCATCTTCTCGCCGATGAAATTATGATTGTGAAAAGTCCAACCGAATTTATTATCCCAGCGTTTGGTTGCAGGCTTGGCAATATCATGAAGGATAGCCGACCATCGAAGCCACAGATTATCTGTTTTCTTTGATATATTATCTAAGACCACCAAGGTATGATAAAAATTATCCTTATGTCCTACCCCTTCTTTGGTTTCAGCACCTTTCAAAGCTACTAATTCAGGAAAGATAATAGAAAGCAATCCGGTCTGATCGAGTTGAAGAAAACCAACCGAAGGCTTAGGCGAAAGTACTATTTTGTTCACCTCATCGATTATGCGCTCTCTTGATATAATCTCTATACGATCCTTATTTCGGCTGATTGCATCAAAGGTTTTAGGTTCTATATCAAAGCCAAGCTGTGAAGAAAAGCGTATTGCCCTGAGCATTCTCAAAGGGTCGTCGCTGAATGTAATATCAGGATCGAGCGGAGTACGAATAGTCAAACTATCCATATCTTTGAGCCCACCGAAAGGGTCTAACAACTTTCCAAAACGTTCTTTATTAAGACAAATCGCTAACGCATTTATAGTAAAATCTCTACGATTCTGATCGTCTTCGAGCGTACCATCCTCTACAATCGGTTTACGTGAGTCTCTATTATAAGACTCCTTACGTGCCCCAACAAACTCTATCTCCGTATCTTTGTACTTAATCTGTGCTGTACCAAAGTTCTTAAAAACCGAAAGTTTTGCTTTCCTCCCCAGAGCCTTCGTCACAGCCTCTGCCAACTCGATACCCTTACCTATAGTAACAATATCTATATCTTTGGATGGACGGTGTAGAAAAATATCGCGTACATAACCGCCTATAGCGTAGCATTCAAGACTCATCTCATCTGCTACACGTGAAATAGTATCAAATATTTCTCCCGAAAATTTCTTCTTTATTATATCGTTAAACTCGTTATTTAACATTTTATGTAGATAACTCTTTATTTCTATCAATCAGGTGACAAAATGGAATATTCACAAACACATAGCAATCAAAACATTAAACATCAAAAGGTAACAAAAGTGACACTTCTTAATCTATTTCGAATTGTTACTTTTTCGCTTCTCTTAATTCAAAAGGAATATATTTCTTTAAATCTTTATAAACCTCAATATCTTTTTCTGCTGCCTCTCCGTTCAACAAGTTTCCCTCACTATTAAGAATATAGTTAAACTCATTTTCCAATTTCGTACCATCTTTAGCCCTATACAAATCAGTCTTATATTTATATATTTTATTATCAATCTTTACAAGATTATCTATAAAATTATATGTGATGTTAGATTGACCTGTCTCTCCATATATGTTTAGTAAACATTTCGCTATTTTCCCCTTTTTATACGTTACAATAGCCTCAGCTCCTTCGGAACTCAATCCATATATATTATAAGAAATTATTGTATCTTTTTCTTGCAAACTCCCTTTTGAATCATTAAGAATATCCTTATCACCAGATACAACTTCTATTGATATACTATCCTTGAATTTCGAAATTGTATCTTTTATCTCTATCATTGTATGTAATTTTAAATCTTCATCTATAGCTTTAGATGGAGAATTTTTCAAATTACACGAACAAAATAATAATAAAGAAAAAAATAAGTGACTCTTTCTCATCTATTTCGAATTGTTACTTTTTAGCTTCTTCTTTTCAGCCTACTTCTCTCTATATAAGATAATTTGAAGCCAGAATAATGAATCGGCTAAAACCCAATCATTCTACATATAATACCAATCCTTTCAGATATTCGCCTTCAGGATGATAGATATTGATCGGATGATCGGCGGGCTGACTTAACTGGTGTAATATTCTCACACTCCTACCCGACAAAGCAGCGGCACTGAATACAGCCAAACGGAAAGCGTCTTTACTGATAACCTGCGAGCAGGAAAAAGTAAACACAATACCTCCGGGTGCTACTTTTTCGAATGCGGCAGCGTTTAAACGCTTGTAACCTTGCAATGCATTTTTTATAGCTCCTCTGTGTTTTGCAAAAGCCGGAGGATCAAGGACGATAAGATCATAGTCTCCTTTATTGATACCACTCAAGAACTTGAATGCATCTTCAGCAAAAGCTTCATGTCGTTTATCATCGGGAAAATTCAACCCCACATTCCTATTCGTCAACATAATTGCCTTAGATGAGCTATCCACCGAGTGAACCAGATTTGCACCACCACGCAAAGCATAGAAAGAGAACCCTCCTGTATAACAAAACATATTTAGTACAGACCGACCCTTTGAATACTTTTCGAGCAATGCTCTATTATCTCGCTGATCTACAAAGAAACCGGTCTTCTGCCCTTTTACCCAGTCAGGATAAAACTTCAAACCATTCTCTAGTGCTATTTCGTTCACAGAATCACCTTTGTACAGATATTCATTTTCTGCTCCCAGATTGGCTTTGTATGGCAAGGTGGTTTCCGATTTGTAATATACATTTTTCAGATTATCTCCTAACACAGCCTTCAATGCGTCACAGATCACCAGGCGTGACTCGTGCATCCCTACCGAATGAGACTGAATAACAGCCGTTTCGGCATAGACATCTATAATAAGACCGGGAAGAAGATCCCCTTCTCCATGTACAAGGCGATATGAATTATTATTATCAGATAATAAGCCTATTGATTTTCTCAATTCCAAAGCCGAAGACAAGCGCTTCTTCCAGAAATCAAGATCTATATTTTCTTCTTCAAAAGATAATACCCGAACCTCTATACTCCCAATCTGATAATGACCGACAGCAATAAATTCATCGTTGATTGTATATACGTTAACGACTTCTCCTTCTGTAAGACTTTCATCTTTAGACTGTACTGCTCCCGAGAATATCCAAGGATGAAAACGCTTAAGCGATTCTTCTTTTTTAGGCTTTAGCTTGACCTTTTTATAATTCATAATTAAATAGCTGTCGAAATGAAGCTACAAAATTACATTTTTTATTTGAATTGTCTCTAATACAATATTCAAGTAAATCAACGGAGATATCTATAACTGGTTAATAAAAAAATAAAATAAGATTTAAAGGTCTATTTAGAAAACCTTATCCACCATTTTTACTTTCTGTTGCAAGTCTTTTATCTGTTCTTCTTGCTTATTATTTTTATTTTCCAAGTTCTCTATTTTTTTATTTTGCCCGATCACATACAATGTCAATTCTTCAATTTTTTGTAAAAGTTTTGCTTGCATATCCCCCACACTAATACCATCTGCCATAATTTCTTTTTCTGACGGAATATCTGGTAAATGTTTATTTTCCTTAATGTGATTTTCAACCTCAAAGAGTGAAGGCAGTTTGTAGTCGTCGGCAAAAACAAAATCAGACCAACCTGTAGCTTCTATCTTTACTTCTTTAGAACGTATTGTACCAAAAACATCCAATTTGTACTGAGGTTTTTCCACCCCAATTCCATAATTTCCATACTTATCACTTACCATCAGTGTATTCACGGCAAAAAGCGAGGAGACATCTTTTTTACCAGATATATCATAGGGTACACAATTAAAATCAGACGCAGACACCGTATGTCCTAAAGCATGTGATCTAATATTATAGGCCCCCCAACCAGAAACTTCAATGACTACATCATAGTTATGGGCATCTCTTTGAAAAACCTTCAATGCGTGAGTGCTTGTTGGTATACCAGCCGTAAACTCTCTACTTATTTTACATTCATACCTAGTATCTACAACATAAATAATTCGCGATTGTGGCCCATCTCCATAATCACCTCCCAATAATTCTACTCTGACCCTGTCTGCATTTCCTGCCCAATCTGTACTACTTGATACGCTCCCAACAAGTATATATTCTGGCTGATTCGGTTTACTAAAAACATTCACTGCTTGTCCAAAACACACATTAGACGCAAGCAAAAACATTAAAAACATTATTAGATTTTTCATAACATTTATTATTATTGTAATTTTATGTCCATCAATTTAAAACGACAAAACTAGAAGATTGAGAATCGCTAAATCTTCTAGCTTTTTGTACAAATTATTTTTATGAAACTAAATTACAACTTTATTATCAAAGATGCACCCCAACGCATAGGTTTTCCTTTCTGAGCAAAATATTTACTGTCTGACCCAAATAAAAATGTATTGTAATCACGATCGAGAATATTTTTACCCCAGAATTCTAAAGAGAATATATTTTTTTCTAAAATGAGGTTAGCATTAAGTGTTCCGTAAAATCCTTGTGACATCAGATTATCTTCAGCCCAATAGGTTTTTCCGATTCCTGCAAAATTGGTATCGAAGGTTATTCTATCCAGCAATGTATTCCGTTTAAAATCATACGAAACACTGCCACCGATGCTAAATGTAGAACCGGGAGCAAAAGGAATATGATTGCCTGTATAGTCTTTTACAACTTCTCCTGCATTATTCCTTACTTTATTATCCTTGAATGTAGCATCAGCCAAACCGTAATTCGCATAAAGATAAAAACCTTTACATGGGCGGGCTTTCAAGCCTATTTCAAAACCTTTACTTTCTGCTTTACCGGCGTTGCTTACCATACGTCCACCCCTGTTGTTTACAAACTGGGTTATTTGCACATCGCGTATATCCATATAATATACGGCAAAGTTTGCCTGCAACGAATTTTCGATAATATCAACTTGTCCGCCAAGTTCATAACTCCAGCTATATTCAGGATTATAAGAGATACGGTTGTTAACCGGTGTACCGGCAGGAGCTGAATGACCGCCCTCCATACTCGGCGGTAGCATACCCATCATTTTAGCTTCGAGGGCTTCTTGCAGAAGATCGGCAAATATCTGAATATTATGTCCCCCTGCTTTGTAACCGCGCGACGCTGAACCATATACAAATGAGTTTTCATTTATCTGATATTTTAATACGGCTTTAGGCAGAAACTCCAAAAAATCTTTAGAATTAGTACCTACAATGGCAGTATCTGCTGCAAAAGACATTGGAGGCATCGGAGAGTTGGGTATCTTCACATCAAAGTTAGCTACAGTTTCGGCATTGTAGTCCAGCTTTGTTTTTTCATAGTCGATACGCAAACCTAAAGTAAGGGACAGTCCCTTTGCTTTGAACAAATTATTGAATGTTGACTGATGAAAAGCAGCTAATCCATAAGTCGGACGTTTATATTGTCCATTCAGGTCTATCTGATCATCCGTAAAAGTAATCGGAGCCCCAACAGCCGTTAATGGAGCCTGCAAATATTTCTGTATTCCGTCCGACATCATATATACTGGAGGAGTGGTATGCAAGTAGTCATAAAACCCATATCCGCCAAACGACCATTGATAATCAGAAGGCTTAGTAGATTTTATTGTGATCTCCTGACTCAGTGAATTTTGCCTTTGCTTCTGATTAATTTGAAACATCGACAATCTTGTATAATCCTGATCCATGTTCATATCATCGTTGAGGTATTGATAGCCCGTTGTAGAGTTAATCTCATAGCTCTGACCGGTATAGCGAAGCGCTAACCCGTTTGTCAATAGTTTTCTTTTGTAATAGCTGTCAGAGTTGTAATCTACCTCCTCTGTCTCTATATTGGCATACGGAAATGCTCCCTGATCTACATAGTCGAAACTTACAGAATATGTAGCAGACAAACGTGGACTGATATCCCAAACAAACTTGGCACGTCCTCCCGCATTTTTCATATCATCAACCTTTTTGCCGGTAAAGAGATTCTTAAAGTAACCATCATCTTGTTTGTAGTAAGCTCCTACAGAAAACCCCATCTTACTGTTTAACCGCTGATAATGTGAAGCATTTCCCGAAAACTGGCCGTGATTACCCCCCCCTATTTTTATTGTCGTTCCTTCGTAAGTTAGTGGTGAATAAGTATAAATATTGATAATTCCACCCATCGCATTACGTCCATACAATGTACCTTGTGTTCCCCTCAGAACCTCTACACGCTGGATATCAAAGAATTCGGAATCAAACGAAGTTGTATTGAAATAAGGAATATTATCTACATACATACTTACTGTTTGCTCACCCGAACGTGCACCAACACCTCTTATATAAAGCGGGGCAGTCATTTTAGAACCATAGTCGGCAGCAAAATAATTCGGTACTATCGCACTGAGGTCTTTGATAGAATGCACTTGCAAGCCGTCCAAATTTTTAGGCGAGAAAACCGACACTGCCGCCGGAAGCGATTTCAAACTATTTGTCTCTTTTGTAGATGAGAGAACAACAATATCATACTTCAATTCTGTATATAACGTATCTTTAGGCATTTCACCTTTGCCCAGCGCAAATAAGAAAGAGAATAATAAAGATACGGTAAAGAATAATTTTTTAGTAGAGTTATATAATTTCATAGATTCTATTTATAAAAAATGCAAAGAAACATATTTTTATAATATCCTTCAATCACTACTTCTAGTGATTTGGAAACAAATCCTTATCTTGCACAAAATTTCCAAACCGGCAATTTGGAGAAAGAAATTATAAAAATGAGTACAGCTAAATATTATACGCGTGGAGAAGAAATCGCAAATACCGTATCCCACGGATTAGGCATTCTAATGGGAATTGCTGCGGGCTTCGTGCTACTCTCCGCCGCCATCAACAGTGGTAACAATTGGGCTATCGGTAGTGTTATCGGTTATTTGTTCGGGATGCTGGCATCTTATATCACATCCACTTGCTATCACGGATGCACACACGAAAGACGAAAAAGTCTGCTTCGTAAATTCGATCATAGCGCTATCTATTTGCATATAGCAGGCACCTATGTTCCTTTTACGCTGATCGTGCTTCGCAATGAAAGCGCATGGGGCTGGAGTCTTTTTGCCTTCATTTGCGTAGCCGCTATTACAGGGTTGATCATGAGCTTTACCAACTTAAAGAAACACAGCAACTTAGAAACAGTCTGCTTTGTACTGATGGGTTGCGCTATCCTCGTCGCATTCAAGCCTCTTTACGATGTACTATCTCAAACAGGTCAAATCGATGCGTTATATTGGCTCATTGCGGGAGGCGTATCGTATGTGATAGGAGCATTGTTTTATTCGTGGACAAAGAAAAAATACATGCATACGGTCTTTCATGTATTCGTTCTGATGGGAAGTTTATGTCACATCATTGCCATATACACTATTCTATAGGTCTTATCTCCCATCAAGATATTTAATATAATTAATTACCGCTTTTATATCCAGGTATGAGCATTCTTTGGGTAATTTCTCCTTGATTTCCGACAAAGAAGATTTTACACCCATCTTTTTGATTACAGGAAGCATATATTGCACTTTGTTATCGGGAACCAATTCTAAAACATCTAACTCTCCGGTAAGGATAAAGGTCACAAGATGTCCCTCTATGGTAGTGGGCGACAGATTTCGATCGGCGGCAATCTCTTTCACCGATTTCCCTTCGGTAAAGAGAGATAACGTGAGTCGGTGGCTATCCCCTTTTTGAGGCTTTACTTTTTCAGGTGAGACAATACTTTCGGAAGAAGCTTCTACCTTCGAGAAGATTAATTCCTCAGTTAGGTTGATATTCCCATAGTTGATATGCTCTATCCGTGATAGGAGCCTGAGCAATGTATTGTATACCTCGTTGGCTTTATTTAAGTATGCCTTTACTTTCGACTTCGTTTTGAATCTCTCCAAATGCAGCATCAATGGTGAAATAATGCATTCAGAAACATCTTTATGAAAATACACGGCTGCCTTTTGCACTCTATCTTTCAATCTTGTCAGATCAGGATTGGGAGCAGATAATATATAATTCAGCTCTTTTATAAAGCTCTGAGCTATCTCTTGCTGCTCAATAGCCTTACTGCACATTTGAGCAATCATAGACTGCACCTCTTCTTTTTCGGGAATCTTCTTTTCTGCGGCCAGCTCATTCAATGAATGAAGGCTTCGAATGAAAGGCGTCCAATCAAAATATCGGATTAATTGCTTCGCACAGTAACGAGGTTTCTCTTTTTGAAGTATTGCGTCCAGATAGGCAATATCTTGCTCTTTTTTTGCAAACTCTATAGCATACGGATCAGTACTTATGCTCTGCTGAGTTATAGGAGAATATAGCAAAATGCCATCCAACGACGTACAACGGCTAAGCGCCACATACACTTGTCCGGCTGCAAAAGCCTGTCCGGCATCAATTATAACCCTATCGAAAGTCAACCCTTGGCTTTTGTGAATGGTTATAGCCCAAGCCAAACGTATCGGATATTGTGTAAATGAACCTAATTCCTCTTCCTCTATTTCGCCCGACTCCTCATTCAACGAATAACGGACATTCACCCACGAGTCGGGCTCCAGTTCCATTTCATCTCCATTTTCGAATCTGACAAGGATATAATCTTCTTTCAGTTGCACCACTGTAGCCAGCTTACCATTATAATATCGACGATTTTCGCCAACATCGTTTTTCACAAACATAACCTGAGCTCCTTCTTTCAACAGAAGCTCACATTCGGTAGGTAAAGAATTTTCAGAAAAATCTCCTTTTATCTCTCCTTTAAAGACATACCCTTTACCCGGTAGCTGTGCCAGTTCTTCATTGTTAATCCGGTCAGTTTTATAATTATGAGTACATAGTGTAACATAGCTATCACCTTTAGCAGGTCTGAATGCAGGGTTATATTTTTGGTTTAATATCTGTAGATCTTGCGAAGTGGTACAATTATTCCTCACACGATTGAGTATATCTATAAATCGCTGGTCTTGCTGCCTGTATATCTTCTTTAACTCTATATAGAGCAGTGGGAAATTATCTAGTACCTGCGCATGAAAGAAAAAAGGTGATGGATAATAATGCTTCAGTTGTTCCCATTCTGCGGTTTGTACTACAGGAGGAAGCTGAAACATATCTCCGATAAAAAGTATCTGAACCCCTCCGAATGGTTGCTGATTGTTACGGTATCTGCGAAGCATATAGTCGATAGCATCGAGCATATCGGCACGAAGCATACTTACTTCGTCGATAATCAACAAATCGAGTTCACGCAGCATCTCTATTTTCGATTTGCGAAGCTTGAAGTGATAATCCAGCTTCTTTTTCCCTTCGAAGTTCGGGATAAATGGCTCGAACGGCAGTTGTAGCAATGAATGTAAGGTCACACCTCCCGCATTGATGGCTGCAACCCCTGTTGGAGCTGCAACGATCACATTTTTATCTATTGTTTTACGTATATGATGCAAAAAGGTGGTCTTTCCCGTTCCGGCTTTTCCTGTGAGAAAAACCGACTGAGATGTATGCTTGACAATATCACTTGCCAATTCAAAGACCTTGTTGACAGACACATCCATTATTTGGTAATATTTTCAATCGTATTTACAAATATAACTCTTATTTTTGTATCACTAGTTCTTAACTTAGGCTGCTATGACAAAATATATATTCATATTTTTTTGTATTATTCTTATTCCCTCTTGCACGGTGACGAACCTTGTTTCAATTGATGTACGTCAACCTGCACTAATTTCTTTCGAAAATCCTCAACAGAAAAACATTGTAATAGTTAATAACAGCGCATCACAATCGAGCGAAGATGTTGAGGCTAACGGAGAGGCTCTTAACGATTCTTCTGTAATGCCCACAGATACAGCAAAAGCCATATTCACGAGCTCTTTGCGGCAATATCTGAGTGAAGAAAATTATTTCTCGAAAGTAGAAATCTATCCATACCCAACCAATGGTGGTGCAGCAAATGAAGTCAGACCATTATCGGCAAGAAAAATACAAACGATATGTAAAGAACAAAATGCGGATATTTTACTTTCACTTGATTTATTCATTGCATCTGCGTCACTAGAATCGGTGAATGTAGAATACTTTAACAATTACAATATCTTGAGCTCACAAATCGGAGTATTACTCAAAGCCTACAGTCTGGATGGCAGCTTACTGTCTCCTCCCATAGCTCATGTAGATAGCCTTTTCAGAGAGTCTGCGGTTTCTTGGAATAATATGAAAAGCAACATCCCTGAAATCAACGATCTGGTAACCGAGATAACGATGAAGGCTGCCGACGCAATAACCTCCACTTTAGTGCCTTCGTGGAAAACAGATACCCGCTGGTATTATGCCGATAGTTCGAAAGGTATGAGAGATGCGGCCAACATGGTTGTAGCCGGAAAATGGCAAGAAGCAGCTGATATTTGGGGCGAATTATATGACAAAGAGAAGAATACGAACAAAAAAATACGACTTGCATCTAATATAGCTCTGGCTAACGAGAATCTCGATGATGTGGAAAATGCATTAGTCTGGATCAACATAGCCTACGACTTGCTGCCCCTAAAAAGTAAATCGGAGCTTGCATCACAAGTCTTTTTTTATAAAGAGACATTAACAAAAAGAAACTTAGACAAAAACAAGCTGTATAAACAATTGGGAATAGATCCTCCGATGAACGAGGATTATGAAATAGAAAAAGAGGCTACTGAATAAGTAACCTCTTTTTAGTTTTCTTTTTATCCTGTGAGCTTTACATTCTGTCCGGAACTTCAATACCTAAGAGAGACATTCCACTTTTCACTACACGCCCTACATTATCGGAAAGTATCAGCCTGAAATTCTTCAAATCTGTATTTTCTTCTTTTAGAATAGTATAGTCATGGTAAAATTGATTATACTCTTTTACCAGATCATATATATAATTTGCGATCAGAGCCGGATTATATTCATCACCCGCCTGTTTTACGATCGAAGCATATTCGGCAACTTGTTGCACAAGCCCTTCTTCTTTTACACTTAGCGAGATATCGGCAGAGAGCGTTGTTGGGATAGAGATCCCTTGTTCGGCAGCCTTACGCAGTATCGATTGTATACGTGCATGTGTATATTGAATAAATGGACCTGTATTTCCATTAAAATCAATCGACTCCTTTGGATTGAAGGTCATATTCTTTTTAGGATCTACTTTCAGAATAAAGTATTTCAGAGCACCCATACCCACCATGCGGGCAATATCATTAGCCTCTTCTTCACTTACCCCATCAAGCTTACCAAGCTCTTGTGATGTTTCTTTTGCTGTAGCAACCATTTCATCAACCAGATCGTCGGCATCTACAACAGTACCTTCGCGCGATTTCATTTTGCCTTCGGGCAACTCCACCATTCCATAAGAGAAATGCACTAGCCCTTTGCCAAACTCAAAGCCTAATTTATCCAACACGATTGACAAAACCTGAAAATGATAATTCTGTTCATTTCCCACTACATAAATCATCTTATTCAAATCCTTATGCGCTTTGAATCGCTGCTGAGCTGTACCTATATCCTGTGTCATATACACAGAAGTGCCATCACTACGGAGTAATAATTTATGATCTAAACCTTCTGCAGTCAGATCGATCCAGATAGAACCATCTTCTTTCTGGTATAAAACACCACTTTTCAGACCTTTGAGTACTGTTTCTTTTCCGTCCAAATATGTTTCTGACTCATAATATATTTCATCGAAGTCTACACCCAAACGCTTATATGTTTCGTCAAATCCGGCATAAACCCAACTATTCATATTTTTCCACAAGGAAACAACTTCAATATCTCCGGCCTCCCAGAGACGAAGCATATTGCGAGCCTCGGCCATCAATGTAGACTGAGCCTCAGCCTCTTCTTTAGACAAACCTTTGGATTGTAGTTCGGCAAGCTCTGCTTTGTAATGCTTGTCAAATAATACATAGTAATCACCAACGAGATGATCGCCTTTCTTTCCAGTAGATTCGGGAGTTTCTCCATTTCCCCATTTCTGCCAAGCGAGCATCGACTTACAGATATGGATTCCCCTGTCATTTACTATATTTGTTTTTACAACTCTGTTTCCATTTGCTTTTAACACTTCGGACAGTGCAAATCCCAACAGGTTGTTTCGTATATGCCCCAGATGTAGAGGTTTGTTTGTATTTGGAGATGAATACTCTACCATTACCAAAGGAGAATTATCATCAGCCTTTGTTATACCATATTTTTCTGCGGTATGAACTTCATTTAACACATCAATCCAGCAAGTAGTAGCAATAGTCAGATTAAGAAATCCTTTGATCACATTAAAGCTACTTACCTCCGATGCATTTGCTTTAAGCCACTCTCCTATCTCCTGGGCTGTTTGCTCAGGTCCTTTTTTCGACATTTTCAGAAAAGGAAATACAACTAAAGTATAGTGACCTTCAAACTCTTTCTTTGTTTTTTGTAAAGAAAGCTGTTCTGCTGTCACCACTTGGCCATAGAGCGACTCTATAGCACTAATTATTACCTCCTGTAATCTTATTTCTAGCTTCATATATGATTTTGAAAATTACTTATTCAGGTTGCAAAGCTAAGAAAAAAGTACCCTATAAGGTAGTTTTAGGGCATAAAAAAAGTAGGAAAGATCATTCCCTACTTCTTTTTTCTTTTTTTAATCAATTATAGTGCAGCTAAATCAGCACCAGCTTTAAACTTAACAGTTTTCTTAGCCGGAATATTGATAACAGCTTTAGTTCTAGGGTTAATTCCTTTTCTTGCTGCTTTTTGAGTTACAGAAAATGTACCGAAACCAACTAGGGCAACTTTGCCATCTTTTTTCACTTCTTCTGTTACTGATTCAATGAAGGCTTCAAGAGCTTTCTTAGAATCAACTTTGCTCAATCCTGATTTTTCAGCAATTGCATTGATAAGTTCTGTCTTGTTCATAATAATTGAATGTAAATGATTTAATTAAACATTATATAACCGAATTGTTTTTTGAATACATTTCTAGTTCTGGCACTCAAATATAAGTGTTTTATTTAATAATCATAAAAAAAAATGGGAAAAACTCGCTAGAATTCAGAAAATATCTAAACGTAAAGTGATTTTCCTCAAGAAAAACAAAAAATATCTGTAATTTTGGGCTTTTGAAACAAAAAAACAAGATATCAAGATGAATCAAAATAGCTCGGGATTCATGAGTTCGATTCCGGTAGTTACCCGAAATCTCATAATTATCAACTTCTTAGTTTGGATTGCTGATGAATTATTAGGCAGTAGGCTTAATATGAGTAATTATCTTGCTCTGCACTATTTTTCTTCAGAACATTTCATGCCTCACCAAATTATAACCTATATGTTTATGCATGGGAGTTTGGGGCATATATTTTTCAACATGTTCGCTGTATATATGTTTGGCCGCACGCTTGAAATGGTATGGGGGCCAAAAAGATATCTGGTCTACTATATGTTGACTGGGATTGGAGCTGCCGCTTTACAAATGCTAATCACATATATCAGAGTTCATTCAATAGAAGCTAACATGTCGGCAGAAGCCATTTCCACGGTATATAATGAAGGAATGAGTATATTGATGAGCAACAGAAACTATACAGATCCTGATATGGGAGCATTAAACTTACTTGTTAACACTAGCATGGTTGGAGCTTCGGGTGCCGTATTCGGGGTACTGGTTGCATTTGGAATGTTGTTCCCAAATGTTGAGCTAATGATGCTTTTCTTCCCTGTACCGATAAAAGCAAAATGGTTTGTTATAGGATACGGAGTAGTTGAGCTGTTTTTAGGAATTGCGAATAGTGCAGGAGATAATGTCGCACACTTTGCGCATTTGGGAGGATTGATCACCGGATTTTTCATAATACTTTACTGGCGTAAGAAAGGAAAAGCAAATGGGCACAATTTTAGAGAATATTAAATATCGGTTTAAGCAGAAAGATATACTCATACAGCTTATAATCATCAATATCGCTGTATTCTTGATTCTTTCTGTTATCGGGATTATAGGTAAGTTATTTAAGATTGAAACATTTAACTTATTACCCTACATTGCGGTAACATCTGACCTCTCTCTACTGATAAAACGTCCGTGGACATTATTGACCTATATGATTGTCCACCTCGAATTCTTCCATATACTGTTCAATATGCTTATGCTCTTCTGGTTTGGACAGATATTCCTGAGTTATTTCAGTCCTAAAAATCTTGGAAGTCTATATTTGCTCGGAGGTTTGGCGGGTGCAATATTATATATCATATCATTCAACACGATACCATATTATCTGGAAATGAACCATCCCCCAATGATAGGGGCATCAGCTTCGGTTATGGCTATTATTTTTGCTTCTGCCTTTTACAGACCGAATACCGAAGTAAGTCTATTCATGGTGTTCCGTCTGAAGATTATCTATATTGCGCTTTTCCTTTTTGTTATTGATTTTATATCGCTAGACAGCAATACAAATCCCGGAGGGCATATCGCTCATATAGGAGGAGCCCTGATAGGTTATCTATTCGCTAAACAATATTTGAAAGGGAAAGACATAACCCGATGGATAAACAAAATTATCGACTCTGTTGTTAACCTAACCAAACCAAGCTATAAAAAAAAGATGAAGGTTAAATACAAAAGGCCTGAAACCGACCAGCAATATAATCAACGTCGCCATAAAGAAACAGAAGAGATAGATCGTATTCTGGACAAAATAAAAGCTTCGGGTTATAGCAGCCTTAGCTCGGACGAAAAAAAACAGCTATTTGATGCGAGTAAAAAATAAATTATCCAAAATTAGAGTTGGTCGATTTATCAAATATACAGTATTCGCCACCAACCTTATCGCTATCATCATACTCATCTTGTCCACTCTTGCATGGTATGTTGTCCCATCTCGAGTTACATTTATTGCATATTTGGGGCTCGGGTTTCCGATTATCTTATTTATCAACATTCTGTATCTGATACTCTGGATTATTACCTTCCGGTGGAAGTATGCTTTGGTTCAGCTTATTGCAATATGTGCATTTTGGCAACCAATACTAACATGTTATCCTATTCACTTTAAAACAAAAGAAAAAGACATTCCCCAAAAACATATAAAAGTCCTCACTTACAATGTACGTGCTTTCAATTGGGCAAAAGGAGAAGCCGCTAGAAAAAATCCTATAATAGAATATCTGGTGAATAGTAATGCAGACATTATCTGTTTACAAGAATTTGCCGTATCGTCAGTCAATAGTAAGAACAAGAAGAGTATAATATCGGAGGCGGAAATAAAAGAAAAGCTGAAAAATTATCCTTATAGCAGGATAATAAAGCTGGGATCATCGCGAGGAAATCTGATATATGGATTAGCCTGCTTTTCTAAATTCCCGATAGAGAAGGCTGAGCGTCTCCCGTTAGAAAGTTCATATAATGGATCTGCTATTTATGAATTAATTATCAATAAAAAGAAGGTGACCCTCGTAAACAACCATCTGGAGTCGAACCGAATAACGGCAGAAGACAAGAAGCTATACAAAGAATTCTTCAAAACGAGAGATAGAGACATGATCGGAGAGGTTGCCATGAACGTGCAAACCCGACTAGGTGCAGCATATAAAATAAGAGAAGCTCAAGCCAAAATAATCCGCTCGATCATAGACAAACAGGAAACAGATGCGACTATTGTATGCGGAGATTTTAACGACTCACCCATTTCTTATGCTTATTATACAATCAAAGGAGATAATCTTGTAGACTCTTATGCTAACACCGGTTTTGGACAAGGTATCACGTACCATGAAAACAAATTCTGGTTCCGAATAGATTTCATCATGCACTCTATGGCTTTTCAGTCTTATAACTGTACGGTTGACAAGATTAAATATTCCGATCATTATCCGGTTTGGACTTATCTGGCATTTAAAGAGCAATAAACATCATCTTACTCTATTTCAAAACAGAGCATAAAAAAGGTTGATCCGTAAGAACCAACCTCTTGTATTTTATTGAAATCATATATTTATCTTACTGTCGATACCGGATGTTTATTTCCCTTATAGCTCTTGAGAATTGCTCTTGTGGAACCGATATTCAGCTTCGAGTCAAGGCGTACAGGCATGCGGTTGTTATCATTTGTAATATACACCTTCATTGCTTCTTTTTTATCGCTAAAGGCGTCATCCATGATACTTAATACAAGTTTTATACAGCTGTATTTATTTTTGTCATTCGCTTCAACGGTTTCTATACCATCATATTCTATAACCATATTCACCTTCTTCTTTCCTGAGATAAAGTCTGTTTTTGTTGTTTGCCCCTTTCTCATCGAAGAAAAATCTAAAGTTCGAGCATAAAAAACCACACTCATCATATCATATATACACGACGATGATGTCAAGGTTTCATCAAAACGAAAAGATCCATTTTTGTGGCGCTTTGCTCTTATAATAACATTGTTTCCGGTGTATGTATAACGCACCTCCTCTTTTGTATAATCCTTTCCTTCAAATGCGTTTTTGATGTATGCCAATGGCACAAGATCTTTGGAGGTATAACAAGACAAAGTATCGTTTAACGCAAATACTTTACGGACAGTTCCTGTAGATTGAGCCATCAATGTCATTTTGTAAGCGTCAGTTCCATTATACTTTTCCGATATGGTTTTCAGGGAGGAAGTACCGGCTTTGGTATAAATGATTCCGTATTTAAAATAAAGATCATAAGACAAATCCTCTCCTGCCTGAAAAAATGTATTATTTAATTTACATTGAGCATTTGCATTCAAGCCGAATAAAGCTGAAAGCATAATTATGATTCCTGTAATTCTTTTCACCATAACTTTTTGTTTTATAGTTTGCCAAGTTTTTAATTAAAAGCTATTCATATTGTTATAGCTATTATTAGAACTATTTC
Organism: Bacteroidota bacterium; assembly: GCA_023437305.1. Classification (GTDB taxonomy): domain Bacteria; phylum Bacteroidota; class Bacteroidia; order Bacteroidales; family Dysgonomonadaceae; genus Dysgonomonas. Next base: position 353,124 of record JAEZGN010000023.1, on the reverse strand, counting down.
TATTCCTACCTGTCGCATTTCCTTGCTGGGTAGTAGTATTATTTTGGTTTCTAGTCCGCTGATTTTTAGCGTCTTTTTCTTCTAGTTTTTTCTTTCTCGCTTCTTTATCCTCGGGTTTCTGTTTCGTTATATCCAACGGTTTCTGACTATCCATGCTATTTGGATTAATCCTCCAAGCCGGGTTATTCTCTTCAATCTCAAAGTTAGCTTTTACCTCGATTGCTTTGCCCAGATAGTAAACCAGTTCGGGTTGAAGTTTCATATCATAATCTCCCGTATCCCAAACTCCATTATTATTCCTATCGAGAACAATACGAGCATAATATGTTCCGGGATCAACGTCTTTAAAAACCGCAACATTATCTATGACTCTGGATTTACGAATTGGTTTATCCGACTTATCCAAAATTTCCATAAAAGAAGGAATACTATCTATGCCTTCTACCCATATAGCCAACTGTCCGTACTGATCTTCATTCTTTACTTTAAAATTCTGTTCCAGCTTATTATTCCACAATCCATAAATACTATAAATGGTGGCCGAATCTATCCTCATCTGGTATTCTGTGCCATACGTCCATCTATTCTTGATAGAATATTTTCGTGGATTCACAGAATCTACAGCCAGTTGAACAGGAATGTCGCTATATACACTATCTTTTTTCTGTCGAAGTATAATTTTACTTATTAGAGAATCTGTTGCAATAGGTTCATTAAATTCTAACTGAATATTTTTATAGGTATCCCACGAAGAATTCAAATTATTATTAATCGTTAAGAAGGTAATTGGGGGCTCCTCACCTTCTTTAAGCTTTTTCCGTTCTTTCTCCTTTTCTTTTTCTTCTTTCTCCTTATCTTTCTTTCGAGTGCGGTCTATAAACTTCAATGTATCCGTTGTTGGGATTAACTGGTTTAGAGAGTCTGTCTTCATATAAGATACACGCAGCATAAGAGTATCATGAGCCATCAAAGTTTTATCTTTCATCCAATAGATTAACGTATCGTTCTTTGGTGTTTTTTCTAATATAGCCCAATTTTCTTTGTTAAAATTGAGAGGCTCTACTTCCGGCATTGTTGTTGGTGCCCCAAAGAACAGTGAAAGCTGATTTGGTGTACGTTCATGTTTTTGCAGATATTGTCGCTGAAAGCCTGATTTAAAAGATCTCAAAACGATATTATCAGGTAAAAAGCGTGTATATTCTACTGTTTTAATCGTATCTATCTCTTTCTTGGGTGCTTGTTTCTGATTCTTTGCCGTTTCAGCTTCATGATCATGATCATGCTCTATAAATATAGTATCAGTTCTTAGAGCTCTTTCTGATGTAGGTTCGATTATAGTTTCCATAAAAGCTATCGCCTCAGCAGGATTATCATACATATAATCTCTGTTGGCATCAGCCAAAGCGTATATCTTATATTTCCCGGGTGCTACACCCTTAATAGAAAATACACCGGCACTATTGGTACGCCCGATACGATCAAATTTCAGTTTGGTAAAAGCAGAATCTTCCAGATTGGCATGTAACCCCACATAAATACCTTTCACCGGCTCAAGGTTATCCGCGGTTATCACCTTACCCGAAATTGCCAAAGAGTCGACAACATCTCCTGTTGAAAAGGAATATGAAAAGTTCTCTAAAGGGTTCTCTTCATTATTATCTACAATGGCATCTGTAAAATCTACTGTGTAAGTAGTATTGGGCATAAGGGTGTCCCGTAATTCTACTGTTACCCGCCTATTTACGGAGTGTATAATTGGAAAAGCCTTTTGTGGAGGAGTGATAATTACATTCTCCGAAGGATTCTTTATTGTCACATTCTCATCGAAATCTATCGTTATTTTCCCTTTCGCCACACGAGTTGCATTAAAACCCGGTGAACTACGTACTACCTTTGGAGGGTCAAGATCAACCGGTCCTCCTGTTGGCGTAGCCATATTTGCACAGGCTACAGCGATCAAAATAGTGACTACTAAAACAAGTGATAATGAGATATATTTCTTTATGGACTGTACCATGTTTTATTTAATTTAACGCAAAAATACGATGTTTTATAGATAAATAGGTAAATAGGGTTATAAAATACTTTAACAGATCGCTTATCTGTGGAAAGAGTTGTTTAAAATCAATTGACTTTCATTTCCCATATTAAAAAGCAAATCCACAATACTCATATTTTCCACAAACCCTAGCTTTTGTTCAAAAACCTGATAATAAGGAATTGACACAAAGGAAGGATCTAGCGACAAATCTTTCTTTGGGTGAATCACATCCCGCATATCGAGCTCATGATCTTCAAATGCCGTCTTATATTCGGATGTGTATTCTATCACAGGCAATTCCATATTGAGCAAACCCAGAATAAGAATTCGAAGTTCTTCATTAAAATCAAACAGAAAAGAATATTTCTTATGATAAAACGTATAAAAATCATCCTGATAATATTCGAAGAAAGGAGTTGAGTTGTAAGCCGAAACAATCGCATTCCAATGCATATGCTGCCAATTGCCATGATCTGCAATACGAATATCTTTCGTCAATATTTTTTCGGAAGACGAATGAACGACAGGAATGGATAAAGGAATAGGTCCATTGGCCGAAACAATCATGCTGCGATTGCGATACGATTGTTTTGTGTAATTCTCATTCTGCTCAATAAATATATGGTCTCCCTGCACAAATTTCGCATAATACTGAATAGGTGCTAAATAAGCCGATGAAAGATATATATTCATTACAGGAATCAATTTACAGAAGTTAAATAACGTTCTTTTCTTACGTTTCCATTATGGGAGCTATACCAGATAAAACGAACTTTGCCTATTATATTCTTAAAAGGGATAAAGCCCAACATACGAGAATCTAATGCATCTTTTGTATTGTCTGACAACATCCAATAGTAATCGTCTTGAAACGTATAAGTTGTCTGCTCTTTTCCCCCGATGTATAACTTATCATTAATAACATGGGCATTACCTTCCTGCTCTTGCAGTATTAGCTGCTTATACATGTTAATATTCTGACTATTAACATTTATAAGTTTACCCTTCGACGGTACTATCAAATGATAATTTTGAGTTGTATCGCTCTTACAACATATAGATGCAGAGGAGTCTTCTATATTCTCATTAATAATAAAAGCCTCTAATTTATTCAGAAGAATACTTATCGTATCTGCTCTATGCTTCAGGCTACGAATAGGAATATTATGCTCTTCCATTATAGCCTGTATATCCTTTAACGCGAGAATATGCATAGAATATTCATTCATGACGTCGGGAGAAGTAATATGATTTATACGATTAAGGGATAACAGTCCTTTTTCTACTGAAACGGTATCACCGGGAATAGCAATACAACGACTGACGATGAGATCTTTCTTATCCAACGGCTTACCAATATCCATCGGATTGTTGAACAAGATAATATCGTTTCTTTCAATCTTCTTTTCCAATATTCTTTTGTAAGGAGCTTCTATAGAGGTGAGATATGAACGAACTCCAAATATTTTATCAAAAGTAAACGGAATTGTTAATATCGTAATAGGTAAACGAATACCGTATGATGTTTTATCAATAAGTACCTGATCACCTTCCAGAAGAGAGGTTTGCATCTGAGATGAGGATATGGTATATGACTCTACAAAAAAAGTCCGTATACATAACACAATGAGCAAAGTAATCAAAATCACTTTGCCCAAATATGTATAGATATTTTTCTTTTTTGAAGACATTTTTCAATCCCCAATTTTAGCTTATTATTTTTTATTGCCGGATGTAAATAGTCTGTTCCAGCGTATTCCGTTCTTATCTTTATCCAAAGAGAGCCATATAAACAAAGGTTTACCGACAACATGATCTTCGGGCACAAATCCCCAAACACGTGAATCGGCCGAATTATCTCTGTTGTCTCCCATCATAAAGTAATAATCCAATTTGAATGTATAAGAATCAGTCTGCTGTCCGTTAATATAAACTTTTCCATCACGATAGTCAAAATCGTTTAGTTCATAATTTTTTATACAGCGTATATATGTTGCTACCTTACGATCTACATCGGTATCAAATTTAATTGTTTCGCCTTTTTTAGGTATCCATAGAGGATGTAAATCTCCGGGTTGTGTTTGCATGTCATAAGTGATAGGATAGATAGTAGGTTGTACAAACTTTTGCCCCATTCTGTTGGCCAACTTATAAAACTGGTTCAGAGGAATTACTTTTTCTACAAATGGCTTTTGTTTCATCTCTTCTGCCATTTCTTTAGTCATATTTACACCGGAATATAAGAACCCGGGATTTCCATTTTTAGCTTTAGGGAAAATTGCCCTCACATACGAAAGACTATCCACCTCGCTCAAATCCTGATACATGCCGATTCTCTTTTTGTCTTCCTGGCTTAAGCCCAAATCATCGAAAGCTGCCGAAGATATATCTGTACCGTTGGTTTGAACACAATATAACAACTGCATTTTCTCAGGGCTTTCTATAGGTTTGCCATTGATATAAACAGTATCGCCCACGATAGAGATTGTTTCGCCCGGCAATCCGACACAACGCTTCACATAATTTTCTCGTCTGTCTACAGGACGATAAAGTATGTCTCCGTATGTATTCTTATTTGTCCAAACTTGGTTTCGCCCGGCTTCTTTGCACAAAACATAGTAATCTACTTCCTGAAACTTTGAAGCCACTGTATCTCCCGAAGGATAGTTGAAAACGACTATATCATTACGTTCGATATGTCCTGTTCCCTTGAATCGCTTATATTCTAACTGAGGTTTTTCAAGATATGACTTAAACCCAAAGAAAGGAAATGTATGCTGCATCAATGGTAACGAAAACGGAGTCATTGGAGAACGTGCCCCATAGCTCAACTTACTAACACATAGAAAATCACCGACTAAAAGAGATTTCTCTAAGGATGAAGATGGAATCTGATAGTTTTGGAAAAAGAAAGTATTTATAAAATACACTCCTACCAGTGCAAAAAGAATAGCATCGACCCAATCGAGGATACTCTTCACTTGGCGGTTGTTAGATTGTTTCCATCTACCCCAAGGAACAAATTTAGTGATGTATATATCTATAAAAACAGGGATCAGGATCAATACAGCCCAATACCCGGTCCAGATAACAAACGCAACACAGCAAACACTTGCTAGAATGGCATATATCCATTGCTTCATCCCCGGTTTGCGGCGTTCTCTTTTATTTTGCTGATTCGAAGAGTTCTTTTCCATATCTTATTTTAAAATTTGAGCATATCACCCATTCCTAAGAATCCTTTTTTACCATTGGTGAATTCGGCAGCCAACACTGCACCAAGAGCAAAACCCACACGGCTTTTAGCATCGTGCTTTATACTTATAATATCTGCTTCAGACTCATATATTATTTCATGTATTCCGGGAACTTCTCCTTCACGAATACAATGTATAGGCAAGTCTGTTTGTTTTTCTTCTACTTCAAGGCTCCAACGTCGTTTGCGGTCAACCTCCTTTATAAGGTCTTCAGCCAACGTGATAGCCGTTCCACTTGGAGCATCCAATTTATGAATATGATGTACTTCTTCCATTTTTACTTCATAGCTTGGATAGTTATTCATAATCTTTGCCAAATATTTATTCAGGGCAAAAAAGATATTAACACCAAGACTATAATTAGAAGCATAAAAGAAAGTTTTTCCCTGTTCAGCACAAGCTCTCTTTACTTCGTCCAAATGTTCTAACCACCCTGTTGTTCCTGCAACAACAGCAACACCAACTTCAAAACATTTACGATAATTTTGTATGGCGCTATCAGGTGTAGAAAATTCGATTGCAACATCAGCACTTTTGAATGCCGGAGAGTTAAACTCCTCCAAATTGTTCATATCAATGATTGATACAATATTGTGACCTCTTTGCAGGGCTATCTTTTCTATCTCATGCCCCATCTTACCATATCCTATAAGTGCTATATTCATTCCGAGAGTTAATTTAATGAGTAACTAAAGCCTACAAATATACATAAAAACTTATTTCTTTGAGATTGGATTTCTAATTTATCCCTGACTATTAGTCTATTTTATGCTAAGGAAATTACAGTTGATAAGAAATATAAACATAAATTATCTATTATTTTCATTTAACTAAATTTCAAGGCGAAAACAATAAACATAATCCACCAAATAATGTTCTAATAAATATAGAAACTTTATCTGCTTCAACATACTAGGGGCAGGCAATATTGAACTTTACATTTATATATTTTCCAAAAAGAGGATAACTTTTTTCTAAGGTTATCCTCTTCTTATTTTGGATAAAAATTAAGTTGAGTCTTAAATAAAATTTGGCTTATTTACAAAATCATAAATGTATGTACCAAACTATCTTGACAACTCAACAAAAAAAAGACTGTCTAGGTTTATCTAGACAGTCTTTTCAATATTATAAGATTATTGTTTAATCAATAAAATCTACAGTTTCTTCTCCAATCATTTTACGAAGTGTATTTTTCAACTTCACATATTGGATAAACAAATCGTGCTCTGCAATCTTACTTGGTTCATGCATTGGGCTCTTGAAGTAGAAAGACAACCAATCTTGTATTCCACTCATACCTGCACGTTTCGCCAAATCGGAGAACAATACTAGGTCAAGACATAGAGGAGCAGCAAGAATAGAGTCTTTACAAAGGAAGTCCACTTTCATTTGCATTTTGTAGCCCAACCATCCAAATAGGTCAATGTTATCCCATCCTTCTTTGTCATCATTGCGAGGAGGATAATAATTGATACGTACTTTATGATAAACATTTCCATAAAGTTCAGGATACAGTTCTGGTTGAAGAATATTGTCTATAACTGAAAGCTTCGACTCTTCTTTCGTTTTGAATGAACCCGGATCATCTAGTACTTCTCCGTCACGGTTTCCAAGAATATTGGTTGAGAACCATCCATTAAGACCCAACATACGAGTTTTGAACATTGGAGACAATACTGTCTTCAACATAGTCTGACCAGTTTTGAAGTCTTTACCACAGATAGGAGTCTGAGTTTTAGCTGCTAGTTCCCACATTGCAGGAATGTCTACTGTAAGGTTTGGTGCTCCATTGATATATGGAATACCCATTGACACTACAGCATAAGCATATACGTTTGAAGGAGCTAAATCTTTATGATTTTCCTTAAGTCCTTTTTCGAATGCTGCTAATGTTTTATGAACTTCACCAAGCGGAGTGAAAACTTCAGTACTTCCGCACCAGATAACCACGATACGATCGCAATTATTTTTTGTTTTAAAATCTTGGATGTCTTGTTTTACTTGTTCAGCTAATTCCCATTTTGTAGGAGCTGATTTTACCCATGTACCGTGTAGACGTTTAACAAAATCTTGATCGAATACAGCTTTCATTGGTTTGATTGCTTCCAATTCGTCTTTCACCTTGTTCAGGTCGTCTTTTGTCAACACATCTGCGTGTACTGCAGCTTCGTATGCGTTTTCTTCGAAGATATCCCATCCACCAAAAACAACATCGTTAAGATCTGCCAAAGGTACAGCGTCTTTAATCTTCGGAAAGCGATTTTCTTCCCTTTTTCCCAGACGCATTGTAGCTAACTGTGTAATTGAACCTACAGGAACACCTTGTCCTTTACGTGTTAATAACGTTCCTGCCATGAATGTTGTAGCAACAGCTCCAACACCAATTGTTAGAATACCAAGTTTTCCCTTGGCTTCTTTCACTTGTACTTTTTCCATTTTTAATTAATTTTTAAAATACACTGCAACCCGCAGTAATCCTTTAAACCGGAGACTTTACTTCATCAGGATATTATCTCCCAAATTCATAAAATCCTATATAATAGCATAGTTTCAGTGAAGATCTGTTTTACTTTATTCTCCCAACCCGGGCTTTTCTACCATACAAGCGGTATCCATTACTAAAGCAGATAGTCAGACTGACTCTATAGTATTATCAATGTATTCAAGTATTGCCTTTCAATCTAATTGAAAGATAGATTTCAACTCCATGAAATCCGTTATAATTATATCAGCTGTAGCATTTTCGTCATCGTCACCCCAGCCCAAACCTTTGAGCCAAATAGTTTGGCATCCATTTTTTGTAGCGGGAACAATGTCTTTCGTATAAGAATCTCCAATAACCACAATGGAAGAACCAGGAAGACCAAGCTTCTCAACGCCTAATCCAAATATGGCAGGATCGGGTTTTCTTATACCAACAACAGCCGATTCTATAATATCATCAAAATATTTAAGTAAGTCAAAATCGCCTAATACAGACTGTACATTTCCATAGAAATTAGATACCAGAACCATTGGATAACGGTCTTTGAGTGCTGTAAGGATATCAACTTCCTTTTTAATTAAATCTTTTACAAAGTTATAACATTGATCTGAAATTGCAAGGCTATACATCTTTGTCTTATCATTTTCCTCTAGGAAGCCCTTCTCCAAAAGATATTCTATTTGAAGAGTTACTTTCTTTTTCAGTAAAACATGAAAGTTATCTTCGGGTAATATAACAAGGTTCGCAGCCAGATAACGTTCTACATATACGAACGCCTCACGGAACTGTTCTCTGGTTACAGGAACCTCATTATCCAAATATGATTCCCATAAAACTTCAGCCCAATGCTTACCATTGCTATCTATAGTACCTCCGTAATCGAAGATAATCCCTTTTACTTTTGACAAATCAAACATGCTAAAACTTATTTTAATTGTATTTTCCACTCTTTATATCCAGAACAAAGCCTTTGCTTATCTTCTCATGCCTTGTTACCATATATACAAGCAGTATATTCAATACAGTTAATTCAAATACAAAATACAACCAAGGCCACCCCAACAATATAGACACAAATAATGCGATAGATCGTGTATTAAAAGAGAGTATATTGGTATATTTCATCAAAGGGAGGCTTTTCTCTCTGAAATCGTTGCGAAAACTTTCAGGAGCAACATCTCCAAATCTTTCTCTGAGTAATCGAAATAACACCTGAAGTCTTGGAGATCGATTTTCCTGATCGGTAGTATAATTACGATAGAAAAACAATACGATTTTCGCTCCGAAGTTTTTACTCCAAGTTAGCTCTTTAAATTTGGCAGTAAGCTCGGCCGAATTGTCTAATTCACTCCCTGATTTGCCTTTAAGGAAGAGTAGATGTACATTGCGATAGTAATCGGCCATCTCCGCTTGTTTGGAATGAAAATAACCTGTAACACAAGCTAGAACCCATATCCATCCGCCCCACTCGGGATAAAGGCGTAAGCAAATACCTACATAAATGGAAGCAAACCACAGATTACCGGCAAAACCATCCAAGACACGCCCCAAAGCAGAGAACTGCTTGGTCATGCGAGCCAACTGCCCATCTGCACTATCATAAGAGTTTGCCCATACAAGTAAAAATATCCCTAATAGAGATATCCATATATTGTCAAAATAAAAACATATCCCTGCCCCTATACCCAAGAAAATACTTGCTATGGTGACAGCATTAGGAGTAACACCTAATTTCTGAAACAATAGAGCCCAACGATAACCGATCGGACGATAGAAATAAATATCTATAAACTCTTCTGTATCCGTTGATTTTAGAGTAGATTCAAGTGTCGGTTGTTTATTATCCATTTAGTTTATTGATACTACTTTTATTACAAACTACTTTCCGTATAATGCAAATATAAGCTTATTATAATTATCCTTGCAAATCTCTTTGAATCTGTTTATGAACACATTCTGCAATTTTAGGTGCTGCATCACTCCTACATGGAGCAAAGCTCGGCCAATCGTTAAAGTCAATTATTTTAAAAGAGCCATCCTCATCTACAACGCAGTCTCCTCCATATACTTTAACATCTAATATCTCACCAGCCTTATCACATGCTTTCTTCAAAGCCTCTACTTCAAACGGAAACTCATGCGCTTCACCATTTATTGCTTCAAGTCCGAATTTACTATGACTCAAATCGTAAGGATAAAACCAATAGAAGAAATCAGTATCTGCCACTCCATAAAACTTAACAAGGTCTCCGACAAGATGTTCGTTGATCACGGCATTCGGAATATCACGTAAAGCAAACTCTTTTAATATCGATTTCACTTCGGGTATATTACGTGCATATGTCACATCTTCTCTATGAATGGCGTGCGAATCACCTCGTTTGATCCAATATGCATCCGCCGTCATTTTCTTCAACTCTTGGGTCGGATCATCCGTTACATCCACTATAAGGCTTGTAGGATATGGTATATCGTTTTCCAACAACAAGCGAGTCATTGCCTCACGTGTACAGTTTTCAATACCGGTTCCCGGATTTATTATAACAGCCCCATCCTCTTCTCTTTTCTTTAGTTTACGGATAGTTGTTTTGTCACGAGCCATATTGAAGATATATCGCTCATTCTCTTCACTTAAAATGAATTCGTCTTCTGTATACTCCCTTACATCATATCCCATATTTCTTAAACATTCGGCAGTCTCACTGAATATCATGCCATCATTGCCTATATGATTGGGAGAAAATTTTGTCTTCCTTTTGATTCCTGCTACTTTTATCTTTGACATAGTCTTTATAATGTCCCTATCTCTATTTATATTAATTGTTTAAGAATTTCTCTGCTTTAACGATATCGCCTGCATGATCCACATCTACTATTTTTTCAAAAGGATATGCTTTTAATTGTAAATTGTCGGCAACTAATTGCCTCTGAAAGTTACGCATACGCGCTTGCCCCGAATTCAAACAGGCCTCGAGCGTGTCAATCGCCTTTGGGGTTAAACCATAAATACCTCCGGAGATGTATTTACAATTATCAGAATGATCAAGAAAGCCTTTTATTGCCATACGTTCATTTACATCCACATAAAGCGGTTTTTCGTCATCTATGAAGTCTGTCACAGCCATCATACCGTCACTTTCCGAATCATTTATGAATGTTTGAATATATTTAGAAAACTCGTCTTCTTTAAAAATTGTGTCTACTGTCGTTAAGCAGAATTTTCCGTCTCGAAGAAAATCTCTCAACTCAAAAAAGCTATGCATTGAGCTCGGCGTTGACTTAATCACAATATTAAAGGGAATGCCCAATTCGAGATTAGTCAGATAGTCTTGCACTTGAGTCATTTCTTCGTTCACAATAATACTTATTGAAGATGCATTATTTTTGAGAAATATATCAATCAGCCGACGAATCATTTCCACCCCATTTAGCTTCACTAATGGTTTTGGCAAAGTAACACCTTCCTGGAGAAGTCTAGAACCTTCTCCCGCAGCAATTATAGCGTAATTCATTTTTATTAACTAAATTTTAACTAAGAGGTAAATATACTATTCTTCTGCTTCTTTTATCAGGTCAACACTATCATCACCGCCTTTATCCACATATAACTTTCTAAGTGGATTAGCATAAGCCTTATCATATTCTATACGATTGCCATAAGTATCAATAGCCATATATATTGCCTGACGGAACGACTCTTCTGAAGCTTTATTCTGCCCTGCAATACTGTATGCAGTACCATGAGCAGGCGATGTGCGCACAATAGACAGCCCGGCAGTAAAATTAACGCCGTCTTCCATCGCTAGGGTTTTGAATGGGGCTAATCCTTGATCGTGGTACATAGCCAATATACCATCAAAATGAGTATAATCGCCCGAACCAAAAAATCCATCAGCCGGATATGGTCCAAAGCAAAGTATCTTTTTATCTTGCAACTCATTCAGAGCAGGAATGATGATCTCGTTTTCTTCATTTCCTAGCAATCCATTTTCTCCGGCATGAGGATTCAGTGACAAAACAGCAATACGAGGCCGCCCTACTCTAAAGTCTCTTTTTAGACTCCGTTCGAAGCGAGTAGCTGTCTCCACTATCTTTTCCTTTGTCAATGTATTAGGAACTTCCGACAATGGGATATGTCCGGTAACAAGAGCTATCCGAAGAGAGTCTTTTACCAGAATCATTAAACTTTTATCCTGATCTTTCCCAAAACGCTCTTCCAAGTATTCTGTGTGTCCCGGGAATTTAAAGTCTTCTCGTTGTATGTTATGCTTATTAATAGGAGCTGTTACAAGAACATCTATTGCGCCATCCCTGAGATCGGCAACAGCTCTTTCGAGCGATTGATATGCAGCTTCACCTGCAACAGGAGTCGCTTGCCCTAGCTCTACTTTAGTATCTTCATTGATACAATTGATGATATTAACCTTGTTTACAACAGCGTCTTTTACATCACTTATCTGATTGAAAGCAACTGTCTGCAACTCCATCGCCTTACGATGATAAGCGGCAACTTTAGCTGAACCGTATATTACGGGAATACAGATTTCAGCCATACGGATATCTGCGAAGGTCTTTAATATAACCTCATAGCCTATTCCGTTTATATCACCTTGTGTTATTCCTACTTTAATCATAGCTTTATATTTAGGCCTCTCAACTTCCATAGAGGAAGACTACACGAGGGTCATTTCTTTATTTTGCCTGATAGATTATTCTAAATTCTTTTTAGGAGCACTTAAAGCATCTCCTTTCATTGTCGACAACATACCACAGGCCGCAAAAATATCTTCTCCACGAGATGCACGAATCGTGCTGGTTACTCCTTTTTTAGTCAAATAATCGCGGAATGCCTCCATTTTCTCTTTAGTAGAAGTTTTCAAGTCGACGTTAGGTATTGCATGAAAGCGAATAAGGTTTACCCGACATTCGATCCCCCTAAGCATCTGCGCCAACTCTTTTGCATGAATTAAAGAATCGTTGAAGTTGTCAAACATTATATATTCGAAAGACAATCGTCTCTGTTTTGTCCAATCGTATTGCCGCAATAAATCCATTACCCCGGCAATAGGGAATGCTTTTTCGGCAGGCATAATCGATAATCTTTGTTCTTTTTCAGGACTATGTATACTGATAGCCAGATGGGCATTACTCTCGTCCAAAAAACGTTTCAATTTCGGTGTTACACCTGTTGTAGAAACCGTTATACGCTTCGGACTCCACGCCATTCCATAATCAGCAGTCATTATCTCGAGTGTCTTTTTCAGTTCTTCATAGTTATCCAAGGGCTCACCCATTCCCATGAAAACTACATTTGTCAAGCTCTCCGCTTCGCGAACAGAATAGAGCTGATTTAATATCTCGTTTGCTGTTAGATTTCCATTAAACCCTTGCTTTCCGGTCATGCAAAACAAGCAATTCATTTTACAACCAACCTGAGAAGACACACAAAGCGTTGCCCGATCGTCCTCGGGTATCATAACGGCTTCTATCAGCTTTTCTTTTTCCGTTTTGAACAAATATTTTACCGTACCATCTATAGATTGCTGAAATTCGAGAGGGTTATACCGCCCTATATCATATTTCTCTGACAACAAAGCTCTGTTTGCCACAGAGAGATTCGTCATTTCATCGATAGATGTTATTCTTTTTTTGTAAACCCAGTCTGCTATTTGTTTGGCAGAGAATCTGGGTAAACCACACTCACCTACTACACCATAGAAATCTTCCATAGTCATACCCAGCAAGTGTTTTTTATTTTCCATATTCTAGTATTTAGCTTTTAGCAAACAGCCCTTAGCAAGTTGCTAAAGGCTATCGGCTAACAGCTTATTTTATAATCTTTTCTTAATTGCTTCACTTTCCTTTTCAAAACCCGGTTTATCGAGAAGAGCAAACATATTCTTCTTATACGCCTCTACTCCCGGCTGATCGAATGGATTTACGCCAAGAATATAACCGCTTATACCACATGCTTTTTCGAAGAAATAAAGTAACTGTCCGATACTATATTCATCCAGTTTAGGCAACTCTACTTTTATATTCGGAACGCCTCCGTCAACGTGAGCAATCTGAGTACCCAGCTCGGCCATCTTGTTTACAAAGTCTATTCTCTTACCTGCAAGGAAGTTCAATCCATCAAGATTCTCCTCATCAGTTGGTACTGTCAACGTTTCGTTTGGCTGAGCCACAGAAACAACAGTTTCGAAAATAGAACGCTCACCTTCCTGAATCCATTGTCCCATCGAGTGAAGGTCGGCAGTAAAGTCTACCGCAGCATTAAATATCCCTTTATTTTCTTTGCCTTCACTTTCTCCGTAAAGTTGTTTCCACCATTCTGCGATGTAGTGCAATTTAGGATTGAAGTTGGCAAGGATTTCTATCTTCTTTCCTTTTTTATACAGCTCATTACGAGTGACAGCATATATTTCAGCGATATTTTTCTCAAATGACACACTTGGAGCTGTTTCTTTTTCCATATAAACCGCACCCGCCACTAACTGACGAATATCGATACCAGCCAACGCAATCGGAAGCAACCCTACCGGAGTCAATACAGAGTAACGTCCTCCAACATTGTCAGGAATGACATATTTCTTGTAACCTTCTTTTGTTGCCAACGTATACAAAGCTCCGCGAGCCGCATCGGTGATTGCAACAATACGGTTTTTAGCTTCTTCTTTACCTACAGCTTTTTCTAATTCCGCCTTCAGTATACGGAAAGCCAGAGCAGGCTCTGTTGTTGTTCCCGATTTAGAAATATTGATAATTCCAAAAGATTTACCTTTCAAATAAGCTAAAAGCTCAACTAGGTAATCTTCACCTATATTATTTCCTGCATACAAAATAACAGGATTTTTACGATCTTTCTGTAACCAATCAAATGCATTTGATAAAGAATCGATAACCGCTCTTGATCCAAGATAGCTACCACCGATACCCACCAATACAATCACATCACATTTAGCTTTCAATGCAGCTGCTGTATCTTCAATATCTTTCAATTGTGCATTTGTAATAGAAGATGGCAAATTGAGCCAGCCTAGAAAATCATTTCCTTTGCCTGATCCATCGTGAAGAGCTTCATTGCATTTTTTAGCAAGAGCTGCCTGACCGTTGATATCAGCCTGGCTTATAAAGCCTAATGTTTTGCTAATGTCTAATTTGATAACCTTATCCATATTGTTTCTTTATTTTAGTATCTGTTCTCTTAATATTTTCACTTCCAATCGTGCAGGAGAGTTCTCATACAATATGCGATAAACCATGTCTGCAACAGGAATATCTACATTATATTTTTCATTTATCTCTCTCACACACTTTGTGCCATAGTAACCTTCCGCTATCATTTCCATCTCTACCTGAGCAGCTTTTACCGAATAGCCCTTGCCAATCATTGCACCAAAGGTACGATTGCGGCTAAAACTAGAATAGCAAGTCACAAGAAGATCTCCTAAATAAGCAGAATCCTGTATCCTTCTTTCGATAGGAGAAACGATATCAACAAAGCGTTCCATCTCAGATATAGCATTGGAAACCAACACCGCCTGAAAGTTATCACCATACTTCAGCCCGTGGCAAATACCCGAAGCTATTGCATACACATTCTTCAGTACTGCGGCAAGTTCAATCCCCGCAACGTCATTCGACACCGAGGCCCGCACAAATCTATTATTGAACACTTGAGCTATAGCATGCGCTTTCTGAATATCCACACAAGCGATAGTAGGGTAAGTCAATCGCTCCAAAGCTATTTCTTCGGCATGACAAGGACCTCCCACAATCGCCATATTTTGGGGCGACACATTGTAGTATTGTTCCAGATAATCTGTCACAAGCAAATTTTCCGGAGGCACAATGCCTTTAATCGCTGAAATAATAAATTTATCCGCCAAACTTGTGTTCAACTTTTCAAGATGACTTTTCAAGAAAGGAGAAGGTACTGCAAGAACTATTGTATCCGAATCTTTCACAGCTTGTGTGATATCCGAATAAAATGTAATTCTATCCAGATTGAACTCAACGTTTGAAAGATAAGAAGGATTATGTCCTGTTTTCTTAAAATCCTCTATTTGTTCCGGGCGGCGCATGTACCAGTTTATATGCTTTTCGTGATTAAGCATAATTTTGGCAAGGGCTGTAGCCCATGTACCACCTCCAAATATTGTTATTTTACCGGGAAAACTCATTCATTCATACTTTAATTAGACACAAGGGAATTAGCTAAGCTTTTTCACCCATCCTTCTACTTCGTCTACAGAAGGTAGTGCTAAATCCAGTTTATATTTTTTATTGACTTCGCCTATATCTTGTCTTATCTTCTGTGAATTGACATCCTTCATGCTTTCGACAGTAAAATATCCTGCTTTTTGTAGTACAGGGACAAGATCTTCTGCGATTCCTAATTCTTTATATTTTGATACAGCATCTTTCTTTGGTGCTTTTTCGGGACGCATCTGAGGGAAAAACATCACCTCTTGTATGCTTTCCTGACCTGTCATAAACATAACCAGACGATCCATACCGATACCGATACCACTTGTAGGAGGCATACCGTACTCTAAAGCACGCAAGAAATCCTGATCGATAAACATCGCCTCATCGTCTCCTTTTTCAGACAATTTGAGCTGATCTTCGAAACGAGCGCGTTGATCAATCGGATCATTCAGCTCAGAATATGCATTTGCCAATTCCTTGCCATTTACCATCAGTTCGAAACGCTCTGTTAGTTCCGGATTATTGCGATGCTTCTTTGTAAGCGGAGACATCTCTACCGGATAGTCTATTATAAATGTAGGTTGTATATAGTTTCCTTCGCACTTTTCGCCAAAGATGGCATCTATCAGCTTTCCTTTGCCCATCGTTGCGTCTTGCTCTATATCTAATTGCTTACAAACATCACGTAGCTGATCTTCACCCATGCCACTAATGTCAAAACCTGTAAAATGCTTAATAGAGTCAATCATCGTAACACGAGGATATGGAGCCTTATAGTCTATCTCCTTGTCGCCCATCTTCACCTTAGTTGTACCATGAACATCCATACAGATTTTCTCCAACATCCTCTCTGTAAAGTCCATCATCCAATTATAATCCTTATAGGCGGCATAGAATTCCATTACTGTAAATTCCGGATTATGCGTACGGTCCATACCTTCGTTGCGAAAATTACGAGAAAACTCATATACTCCATCAAATCCACCTACGATAAGGCGTTTTAGATATAATTCGTTTGCAATACGTAAATATAGAGGAATATCCAGTGCATTATGATGTGTGATGAAAGGACGAGCTGTAGCTCCTCCGGGAATGCTTTGCAGCACAGGTGTATCAACTTCTATATATCCATGTCCGTTAAGGAATTCACGCATAGAGTTGAATACTTTTGTTCTTTTAATGAATACATCTTTTACGTTGTCGTTAACAACCAAATCAACATAGCGTTGACGATAACGTTGCTCAGGATCGGTAAAACCATCATAGGTAACACCATCTTTTACTTTTACGACAGGAAGAGGACGAAGCGATTTACCCAAAACTGTTAATTCTTCGGCATGTACAGATATTTCGCCCATCTGAGTGCGAAAAACAAATCCTTTAACACCTACAAAATCCCCAATATCGAGCAATTTCTTGAAGACAGTGTTATAAAGCTCTTTATTTTCATCCGGACAAAGATCATCTCGAGAAATATAAACCTGTATACGTCCTTCCGAGTCTTGTAATTCCATAAAGGAAGCTTTACCCATAATACGACGCCCCATTATACGTCCCGCTAAAGACACATAACGCTTATCCGCATCATCCTGAAAGCTCTCTTTGATCTCTTTCGAATACGCATTTACCTCATACAATGCAGCCGGATAGGGTTCTACTCCCAATGCTCTCAGTTCATCTAAACTTTGTCTGCGAATTATCTCCTGTTCGCTTAATTCCAATATATTCATTATTAATCTATCCTCAGATTTTTATTATTTTAATAATATTTTCGCACACGAATAACCCCGCAAAGTTAAGAAATATAATGGAAAACAAACATCTTATTTTTCACTTAAATTTGAGAGACAACACATTCCGATTCAAAATTTAACAACGATATAAAAATCAAGAGACAAATCACAGGAAATGAAAATTATATTTTGTTTCTTTATTCTTTCTAATTTTTACACATATAAACCTGAAACAATGTACAACAAAAAGATATTATTTTCTCTGCTTCTATTGTTCTGTGCCATATCATTGACAAATACTGCATTTTCTCAAAACCGGAAAATTGTCATTTTAAAGCTAGATGATGTAACAGGAGGCACAGAAGGAGTTGTTTCTCCGCGATGGCAACGTGTTTCAGACTATATAGAAAACAAGAAGATAAAAGCGGGTTTTGGTATAATTGGATTTTCTCTTGCCGAAGACAATCCGGCTTACTTCAAGTGGATTACCGACCGTGCAGAAAGAGGTTTCATCGAGTTTTGGAATCATGGTTATTACAACCGCACAAAAGGGGATACAATAGGTGAATTTGAAGGAACTTACGAACAGCAGCTCAAAGCTCTGCATTTGACTGACAGTCTTGCAAAAGCAAAACTCGGACTTCAGCTTCGGGTATGGGGACCTCACTGGAGTAGCACAAACACGAACACCGACAAGGCTTTGGCTCAATTGCCTCAAATTAAAATGACATTAGGCAGCCCTGTGTCTCCCGCCTACTACAAAGGATATGTATTGCCCAACACTCTAGATATGGAATACCCGGTACATAACCCGAATTATGATGAATTCCTTAAAGCTTATCGCGAAAAATCGAAAGATTTAAACTACTTCTACCTACAGGGGCATCCAAATAGTTGGAACGAAAACCAATGGAAAAACTTTGTAAAAATAGTAGAGTTTTTAGAATCGGAGAATGTAAAGTTTGTTACTCCATCCGAATTTCTAGAAATAATAAAAGGTAAATAAACTCTAGATAGCCTCAACCTCAAATTAACAAAGTTAAATACTTAATTAAGTAAAAAACAATGCCGATGGCAGTGTTTTTTGTACCTTTGCACGCTCAAAAGATGGGAGGAATCACTCCTTAACAGTTAAATGCTTTTTAGATGTCAAAAACAGCTAACATTGATGAATTACAAAACAAAAAAATAAGTAAACTTCTTTGGCAGTATGCATTGCCGGCCATAGTAGGAACTATGGTGAATGCATTGTATAATATTATTGACCGTATTTACATCGGACACGGGCCTAATCTGGGAGACCATGCCATTGGTGGACTTGGTATTGTTTTGCCGATAATGAATCTTACCGCCGCTGTGGGTATGCTTGTAGGTGCAGGTTCAGCCAGCCGTATTTCAATATGCCTGGGTAGCGGAGATAAAGAAACAGCAGAAAAGATAATAGGAAACTCGTTCCTTATGACTCTTTTATTCACAGGAGTACTTGTTTCTACTTTATTTATTTTTCTCGATCCTATATTATTAAGAATTGGAGCCACAAAAGAAACGTTTCCGTATGCGAAAGAATTCTTACTTTATTACCTGCCCGGCAATATATTCTTGACTATGTGCTTCAACTTCAACAGCATGATGCGTGCTTCGGGCTATCCTCAGAAAGCAATGTATACAATGCTGATCGGTGTTATAGCCAACATTATAATAGCCCCAATTTTCATCTTCTGGTTCGAATGGGGAATAAAAGGAGCTGCGATAGCTACTATCATTTCAATGTTTATCGGGCTATGTTTTGTCATGTACCACTTCATGAACAAAAATAGCATGTTGCGTTTGCGTAGAAAGCATATTGGCCTAAACAAAAAAATAGTATGGGCGGTGGCAAGCATCGGTATGTCTCCGTTTTTCATACAAGTTGCAGCGTCTATCGTCGTATTCTTTATCAATAACAATCTAAAAACCTACGGAGGAAATATAGCTATAGAAGCTTATGCTATAGCAAATACCCTGATAATGATCATTGTAATGATTATGGTCGGACTTACTCAGGGAATGCAACCTATTGTAGGATACAATTATGGAGCGAAAAGGATACAGAGAGTAAAAGAAACTTTGTTTTATACAATAAAAGTCGGTGTGGCTATCGGATGTATAGGTTTAGCCATAGGGGTGCTGTTGCCGGATATTATAGTTAAACCGTTCAATCCGTCACCTCCTCTAGCTGCCGAAACAGCAAAAGCCTTACGGATTGTAACGATTATGCTGCCACTAGTTGGATTCCAGATTGTAGTTACAAACTTTTTCCAATGTATAGGTATGGCAGGAAAATCAATTCTATTGAGTCTTACCCGTCAATTCCTTTTATTATTGCCAGCTCTGTTTATATTACCGCAATTCTTCGGAGTAAACGGAGTATGGTATTCGTTACCAACAGCCGACTTTTCGGCAACTTTAGTAACTGCAACCTTGTTTATATGGCAGATAAATAAATTTAAGAAAATAGAATCCGCAGAGAGATTATAATATGATAGATCATTTGAACAAACAAAATATCCTACAGCATTTCTCCATAACGGAGAATGACCTGCTTAAGGTAATAAACGAAGCTCTTGGTAAAGGAGGCGACTATGCCGACATCTTTTTTGAGCACACTTTCAGCAATAGCATATCACTCCGTGATGGGGAAGTGAATCGTGCTGCCTCGAATATCGATTTTGGGGTAGGTATCCGGGTTGTTTCAGGAGATCAGACAGGGTATGCTTATGTAGAGAATACCCAAATAACAGAGCTTCTGAAAGCTGCAAAAACAGCAGCAGGAATAGCCTCTATTCCGTCAAAAGGAATAACTCCGATAGAGATAAAAGAAAAGCATTTCCGAAACCACTATAAAATAGAAAGGCCGTGGCTTGACATTTCTGTAGCAGACAAAAAATCATTTGTTCAAAAATTGAATGATCGAATTTTCGATT
Source organism: Bacteroidota bacterium (assembly GCA_023437305.1). Taxonomy (GTDB): domain Bacteria; phylum Bacteroidota; class Bacteroidia; order Bacteroidales; family Dysgonomonadaceae; genus Dysgonomonas. The sequence continues at coordinate 332,428 of JAEZGN010000023.1, read as the reverse complement.
TAGACACTCGAGTTATCAAAGCTTCGGTCAGCCTCAACGATTCCACATCTTATATTCTATTCTTTAACTCAGAGGGTATCCTTACATGGGATTATCGCCCAATGAGCCTTATGTCAGGGTCGTGTACGATGGAACAGAGCGGCAAGATAGAAAACGGATATGCTTCGCGTGCCTACCGAAAAGGATTTGAATATTTAAACAACGATTTGATAGAGACTTTAGCAAAAGAAGCCGTTGTGCAAAACTCTCTGATGTTTGAAGCCATAAAACCCAAAGGCGGTGAGATGCCTGTAGTGATGGGTGCAGGAAGTTCGGGCATCTTGCTACACGAAGCGATAGGCCATACATTCGAAGCAGATTTTAATAGAAAGAACATTTCCATATTTTCCGATCAACTTGGAAAAAAAATCTGTTCATCCGACATAAATGTTGTGGATGACGGCACCATAGACAATGCCCGTGGCACAATCAACTTTGATGATGAAGGAGTGGAAACCCAAAAAACGTATATTGTGAAAGAAGGAGTTTTGGAAAGCTATCTCCACGACCGAATTAGTGCCAAGCATTACAATGTATCGCCAACAGGGAATGGACGGAGACAATCGTTCCGCTATGCTCCCCTACCTCGTATGCGGGTAACATATATGGAAAACGGAAGTATTCCCGAAGCTGACATTATAGCGTCAGTTAAACAAGGCGTATATGTAGATAATTTCACCAATGGACAAGTACAAATCGGAGCGGGTGATTTTACCTTTTTCGTAAAGACAGGCTATCTGATTGAGAACGGGAAACTTACTCAACCTATAAAAGATATAAACATCATCGGCAATGGGGCTAAGGTACTCACCGACATTACAATGGTGGGTAATAATCTGAAAATAGATGAAGGCACATGGACTTGTGGAAAAGACGGACAAAGTGTACCAGTAGGACAAGGGCTACCTTCGGTTTTAGTACGCAAGCTAACTGTAGGCGGAGAATAATATCAGAAATTTACAGCATAAAAAAACAGGATCGATAATTCTCTGAGAAATCGATCCTGTTTTTATTTTAAATCTCAACTATTGCAAACTATTCATTGATAATACTGAAAAGCTCTTCTGCCGCTTCACGTGGGCCTTCTTTGCTTTTACCATCAATCGCCAGAGAAGTATGCATCTCTCCTATTTTTGCATCACTTTCGTCTAAAGCCAAGAAAAATTTACGAACAAGCTTTTCTGCCTTATCTCTTTCTTGCACAGGACCAAAAGGATTTGCAAAATAAGACTTAACAAGCCCTTTTTCAGTAGTTGTTCCTTTTGCTTTTCTTGCACCATCTTCAAAAACCTGTATTGCTTTATCAACATCGTCAAAGAAGCTGATTTTTGTTTCCGACTCTGCATAATTATTAGCATATAGCATGTAGTCAATTGTATATCCCTTCGATATAACTTCGTAAGTAGATATAGGTATTGTCACACGTGCATTTATTCTATCAGGGTTAGTGTAGATACCTCTATCCAGCTGAGCAAAAGCATAAGCAGGGTCTAAGTCGTCGGTGCGAACAAAAGCCCCTATCTCTGTTCCGTATCCTTTTATCTGTCCGTCAGCTTCAAATTGCAAATATCCCATATCATCGAATATTACACGCATGTGGCGTATATATTTTTCGTTGAGTGTGCGGAAAGCTTCAAGACTTTCAGATTTGCCGGCTCCACTATCTCCCATTATAATGATATTTGCTTCTTTACCATTCTTCAGAGCAATATTTACCATAGCACCATGAATAGGCAGATTGCCTCTTTCCATTTGCTTGATATTATGCAGCGTAAGAAGCATCTTCTTCATATAACCAAAATAGTCGATATCATCGCAATAATTAGCATAACCGATCAATATATCATTCTTCTTATCCTTATGATAGAAAGTACGTTTTTCTTCATAGCCGTCAGGGTATCCAAATACGTAAATCAAATCAGGTTTCTTTCCTACATAATCATTGCCTTTAGCCAACTCAAACAAGTTAGCAAGACCTAAACCATGACACATAAAATCTTTATGGAAATAGACAAAAGCTAATAAGTTACCAACTTTTGCAGGATACAGAAACCACTCATCCTCATTCAGAATCAAATTAGCCAAAGGGTTTGTTTGATGTTCCTGAAAGATACCATCTCTAGTGTTCTTCTTGGTATATGAAATATAAGGAGGATTGATAACTACTGTTCCTATAAATGGTATAGAAGCAAGCCCCTTATACTCTATCGGGCAATTCCATTGCATATCGTTAAGCATCAGACCTGCATTCGCCCCCGCGATAGTCTGACGGTATACGCTATGGCTGTATCCCATTACAGTTTCTTCTGTACGTCTGTAGATAGATAGAATCAACTCATTAAGAAGTTGGTTCGCTTGCACAAAGCGTACATTTTGAAGACCATCACCCATACGATTGTTGTGAACAACAGTAACTCTTTCCAGCCTTCTCCAATAGTTATACAGCATTTCTATAAGCTCTATAAACAAGCCTTTATCCTTAAAGAATGGAGCGAATTTATTGTTCACTACCAAAAGCTCATCTATTTCACATACAGTCAAAAGCTTCACAACCTCTATCAAAGACAAGGTCAGCTCCTCATCAGTTTTGAAATCTTTAATAAAATAATCGTAAATAATCTGGTTATCTTTCTTTATTCTGAAAATAAAGGATTCAACCACCCGATGAAACGCGTAACTACTTAAAATTTTCTGCCTGTTATCACAATACTTCAAAGAGAAATTGATGATAGCACGCCCCCTGTTTAATGTAAATTCTTGCAGCATCTTTGTTATTAATTAGTTAATATATTAGTATCAAAATATTTTTATTCCTAAGTCTTTTATCTTCTTTATTTTCTTTACGCTCTTTTTCCGAAACAATAATGCGGCAATACATATACCGATTGCCAGACAAAAGAGTAAAGAAGATGTCAATATAAAATTGTAAACCGTGTCATGCAACAAAAACGCTGTTTTTGCACCGGTCGTTCCCTCTTCATATATTCGTATACATCCCAGCATCGTCTTGTAGGCATACAAGCCCGGTATCATGGTTATACAAGCCGGCAATGTAAATACAACCGGAGGCGTATGTATCTTATGAGCACAGTAGATACCCAAGAGTCCTATCACAACAGTCCCACTCAACGTAGCGGTGATCAAGCCAAAACCAAAACACAACAACGTAAAGCGAATAGCATGCCCTAGCCCTCCCAGCAAACCGGCAACGAACAATCCCTTCTTTGGCGTTTCGAACAATAGTGCAAAACCTATAGCAACAAAAAAACTAAGAAGAGCGTCTTGCAATATATCTATTAGCATAATCAAAAATTACTTATTCCTATTATTGTCATACTAATAAACATACCCACAGCGATACATAAGAGAATAAATCCACCGAATGCTCCACGGGCAATACCTGTAGGGATATACCCTTCAAGCAAATCGATTATACTATTTATCAGAGGAACTCCCGGAATAAGAAACAATACAGAAGTAGCAATAGATGTTTGAGGCAAATAACCAAATCCCGACAAGATATTCAATCCGGATATGGTTGTTGCTACAAACGCTGAGCAGATAACAATAACCATCAAGTTAAACTTTCTCTTAATCATCTCCTGACGAACCGCAAGCCCCACAAATGAGGCTAAAAAAGCAAAAGCTCCATCTATTAAATTCCCTCCGGCCAGTAGGCATAACGATCCGCAAGCTATTCCAATAAACAGGCGAACAAGCCAAACGGAATAACGAGAGGTATCCTTCAACCTTTTTATACGCTGGTGCAACTCCTGCAAAGAAATCCGATCCTCGGCAAGATCCCATGTCAGCAGACTGGTATTGGTGAGTATCCCAAAGTGTACCCCATGATGTATTATCTTTTTATTGGCTGTTACTATGTTTTCCTCATTATCCATATCGGTTACTGATACCGATACAGCAGTGAATGATATCAGCATTTCTACTTTATAGTTTGTCTTCTGTGCTATACGTTGTACATTCCTATTAATTCTTTCACAGTGGGCTCCCGATTCAAGCAAGAGGGTACTGACTTCCAATATAATGTCTACAAATTCTTTCAACGACAACTCTTTGTCTGAACGTGTGTTTCCTACATCTGCACATCGATCATCAACATGCGAATAATCAAGAACGTTTGCGCGCATTTCTCTCTAAACTTTTTACGATTAAACATAAATGTAAAAAGCTCTTTTGAACTTCTCAATGCTGCAATAAGAACACACCTGGATAATAACATCTCCTCCGACAAGAGGGATGAATGAAATTATTAGACATAATACTTTTATCGCGAAGCATTGTCAATCCGATGTAAGGCAGGTATCCTGGCTTTCACCATTTCTATTTTCCTTCCCATTTCTGTACGAAACAGTGGATTTTTAAATAGAAACTTTCGCGGTGATTACAGTTGCGCGACAGCTCAGGACTTTCACCTGATTCCCTATTCTCCTCATATTTGAGGCACCTTAGCGGTTGAAGAATAATGATAAAGAACTTTCGGGAGGCAAAGGTATAGGAAAAAATAATAAATAGCACATCTTTTTTATTTTTTCCTATACAAAAAGATATAAAAGAGCATAAAAAGAGAAGAGCTTCAATCAATAAGCATTTTTACATTAAATGTTTATTTTTATGCTGAAAAACATATAACTTTGTCACAGGTTTTGGTGTCATTTACTATATCCATAGAAAATGATGAAAAGGGAATCAGGTGAAAATCCTGGACAGACCCGCTGCTGTAAGCTCCTCCAAAGACTTTGAACAATACTCTATCCACTGTTCTTACACTGAATGGGAAGGATGCTCAAAGATAAAGTAAGTCAGAAGACCTGCCAAGACCATATAGTTTGAAGCTTTCGAGGAATAAAGCTGAAGATTTAGGATGAGATCTTTTTCATAAAGGGACAAGCCTATTTTATTTTTATTCTATCACATTTATTTAAATACGTCTGTATTTATTTCTTATTCTATTCCACGTAAGCTCTGAAAATTGAGTACTTAGAAATTTATTTTATAACTAAATGGAAGCATATAAAAACTTTAAAGGCACACGGTGGCAAGAGGAAATCAATGTAAATGATTTTATACTCCAAAACTATAAAGAATACACAGGGGACGAATCTTTTCTACAAAACCCTACCGAGGCAACAATCAAGCTTTGGGAAAAGTTAAGCAAAATGTTTCTTGAAGAAAAGGAGAGAGGCATATATGATGCCGAAACACGTATCCCTTCACAAATTGATGCTTATGGACCCGGATATATAGACCAAGAGCTGGAAAAAATTGTAGGAGTTCAAACCGATAAACCGCTGAAAAGAGCAATATTCCCTAACGGAGGTCTCCGCATGGTAAAACAGAGTTTAGCCGAATATGGCTATAAACTCGACAAAGGAACAGAAGAAATATTCTCAAAATACAGACGCACACACAACGAAGGAGTATTCGCAGCTTATACCGACAGCATCCGCAGAGCCAGAAGTAACGGATTGTTAACCGGCCTACCCGATGCTTACGGACGTGGACGTATTATCGGCGATTATCGCAGAGTAGCTCTTTACGGTGTAGATCGATTAATCTCGGAACGAGAAAAACGGTTCCAAGAATGTGACCCAATTGTAATGACAGACGACCTGATCCGCCTTCGTGAAGAATTAAGCTCGCAAATAGAGGCTTTGAAAGCATTGAAACGTATGGCAGCTTCGTATGGTTTCGATATTTCCAAACCGGCGAATACAGCACAGGAAGCTATCCAGTGGACATACTTTGGATATCTGGGAGCTATCAAAGACCAAAACGGTGCAGCGATGAGTCTTGGCCGTGTAACCACTTTCCTCGATATCTATATCGAAAAAGATTTACAAGCAGGCTTAATAACCGAAATAGACGCACAAGAGCTTATTGATCATTTTGTGATGAAGTTGCGCATAGTCCGTTTCCTGCGTACAAATGAATACAATGAACTATTTTCGGGAGATCCTGTATGGGTAACCGAATCGATCGGAGGTATGACAAACAACGGAAAGTCGATGGTTACGAAAAACAGCTACCGTATGCTTCACACGCTATACAACCTAGGGCCTGCACCTGAACCCAATCTGACAATATTGTGGAGCGACCGTTTACCCGAAAGCTGGAAGCATTATTGTGCCAAGGTTTCTATCGATACCTCATCACTTCAATACGAGAATGACGACCTGATGCGTCCTCAGTTAGGCGATGACTACGGTATAGCATGTTGTGTATCGCCAATGCGTATAGGACACCAGATGCAATTCTTCGGGGCAAGAGCGAACTTGCCTAAAGCATTGCTATATACGATAAATGGAGGTAAAGACGAAATAACCAAAGCGCAAGTATTACCAAAGCACTGGGTAGAAAAGGTATCAGGAGAGTATCTTGACTTTGAAGAAGTTTGGGAAAAATTTGACCGCACCTTAGATTGGGTTGCCGAGACTTATGTAAAAGCACTGAACATTATACACTATATGCACGATAAATATTCATACGAAGCTTTAGAAATGGCTTTGCATGATGTTGATATCGTTCGGACACAAGCATTCGGGGTTTCGGGGTTGTCCATTATCGCTGACTCTTTTGCTGCTATCAAGTACGGAAAAGTACGCATCGTAAGAAATGAAGAAGGTGACGCAGTCGACTATATTATAGAAAAAGATTACGTTCCGTTTGGGAACAACGACGACAAGACCGACAGGTTTGCCGTGGAAATAGTAGAAAAGTTCATGAGCAAAATCCGTAAACGTAAGATGTATAAAGATGCGATACCTACACAGTCGGTGTTAACCATCACATCAAACGTGGTGTACGGAAAGAAAACAGGAAACACCCCTGACGGACGACGAGGAGGAACACCTTTTGCTCCGGGAGCCAACCCTATGCATGGACGTGATACAAGAGGAGCTGTAGCATCACTTTCATCTGTAGCTAAGCTTCCGTTTGCTCACGCAAATGATGGCATTTCATACACTTTTGCTATTACACCAAACACATTGGGCAAAAACAGGAAAGAGGAAGCTCAAAACCTCAGCGGACTTCTTGATGGCTACTTCTTACAAACAGGTCATCACCTCAACGTTAATGTATTTGACAGAAATCTGCTGATCGATGCGATGGAACATCCTGAAAAATATCCTCAGTTGACAATACGTGTATCAGGTTATGCTGTTAATTTCGTAAAACTTACAAAAGAACAGCAATTGGATGTTATAAACAGAACGATTACTACATCATTCTGATACACCATTAATAAATATGAGGTTGCCCCAAAAGTGAAAATACTCTATTAAACTATTATTATCCTCTTTGTCATTCTGAATGTAATGAAGAATCTCGACTATCTATAAACGAGATGTTTCACTCCGTTCAACATGACAAAGGGATAATAAAAAAACTTTAGGAGTCTCCTCATTATTTATTAGAAAGAAAGAAAATAAATAATGAAAGGTTTAATTCATTCTTTCGAGTCTTTTGGAACTAAAGATGGCCCGGGCATAAGATTTGTTTTTTTTATGCAGGGCTGCCCTCTTCGTTGCCTCTATTGTCACAATCCCGACACATGGAATATGAACGATAAGAAGTACGAACTGACTCCGGAAGAGGCTTTCGATGAAGTAAAAAAGGTAAAAAACTTCATACGCAGTGGAGGTGTAACCATCTCGGGAGGAGAACCTCTGCTACAACCTCAGTTCATCATTGAGCTTTTCAAACTGTGTAAAAATGAAGGTTTACACACAGCTATAGATACATCAGGATATATATTAAATGATAAGGTGAAGGAGGTTTTAGAGTACGCAGATCTTGTACTACTGGATATTAAACACATCAACCCTGATAAATATAAAAACCTCACAGCAAAACCACTAGAGCCAACACTTCGCTTCATGCAGTACCTCACAGAAATTGAAAAACCCGTTTGGCTGAGATATGTACTCGTTCCGGGCTTCACCAACGATGAAAAAGACCTGAATGACTGGGCAAAACAAGTTTCTGGATATAAAAACATACAGCGAGTAGATATTTTGCCTTTTCATCAGATGGGGTTGCATAAATGGGAACAGCTGGGTGAAGACTACAAACTTAAAGACATTGCGCCTCCTAATCAGTCGGAAATAGAGAAAGCCGAAAATATTTTTCGAAATTATAATCTCAAGGTATGAGATATAGATTATTCGTCCCCCTTTACAAAAACAAAAAAATCATCCGCAATATTTCAACATTTTATTTTTAGAAAACTTTTCAACAAAAATAAAATTATAACACACAATAAAACAAATAATTAACAACAAACAAAGAAAATTTAAACGAGAAAACACTTAAATAAAATCTCCAATTAAGTCTTTTATTAAGTAAAATCATATAACTTTGTTAACATATACGGTTCCGAGTAAAATCGGATGAAAAGGGAATCAGGTGAAAGACCTGAACTATCCCCGTAGCTGTAAATTTCAGAAAGGTAGTTGGACTCTCACACCACTGTCAACGAATACTGATGGGAAGGTTACCAACTGCGAAATAAGTCAGAAGACCTGCCGTATATACATTCTAGCTTTCGGGAGAAAAGCAGCAGAATTATACAACATATTAACCCTGAATAAGTATGTGTACTTCACTGTCTCCTGTCAGTTATATTTTAATTGGCACAATAAAAGTATAAACGATAACGAATATGATTCAGACAGTTGTAAAAAGAGACGGACGCATCGTCGGTTTTAATGAAGAAAAAATCATGGCAGCGGTTCGCAAAGCCATGCTACACACCGAACAAGGAGAAGACCCTACATTAATCAGACGCATTACAGACTATGTATCTTGTCAGGGCAATGAGCAAATGACAGTGGAGCAGATACAAGACATGGTAGAAATGGAGTTGATGAAAAGCCCCCGCAAAGAGGTGGCAAAAAAATACATCGCCTATCGTGACAAACGCAGCATTGCCCGCAAAGCCAAAACGCGAGATATGTTTCTGGAAATTATAGAAACCAAATCGAACGATATCACACGCGAAAATGCAAACATGAACGCCGATACACCTGCCGGCATGATGATGAAATTTGCTAGCGAAACCACCAAACCATTTGTGGATGATTATTTACTATTACCCGAGGTAAAAGAAGCTGTTCGTCTCAACTATCTACATATACACGACAAAGATTATTATCCAACAAAAAGTCTTACTTGCGTACAACACCCTTTAGATAAAATATTGCAGAATGGTTTTTTTGCAGGGCACGGAGAATCTCGTCCGGCAAAACGCATCGAAACAGCCAGTATGCTGGGCTGCATCTCTCTGGAAACAGCACAAAATGAAATGCATGGCGGACAGGCTATCCCTGCTTTCGATTTTTACTTGGCTCCATTTGTACGCAAGAGCTTTATTGAAGAAATAAAAGTCCTGGAACAAGCGACGGGAATAGAATACAAACATTTATATGAAGTCGAAATTAAAGATTACCTACCCTCTTCAGTAAAAGATTTAACAGGAGACAAACGAATTATACAGCATGCCATAAACAGAACAGTGAGCAGAGTTCACCAATCGATGGAGGCCTTTATCCATAATATGAACACAATCCATTCTCGTGGAGGAAATCAGGTCGTATTCAGTTCGGTCAATTACGGAACAGACACCTCCGCTGAGGGGCGCTGTATCATTCGCGAATTGCTCCACAGCACATACGAAGGTGTAGGAAGTGGCGTAACGGCCATTTTCCCTATACAGATATGGAAAAAGAAACGAGGTGTAAACTATTTGCCGGATGACAAAAACTATGATCTTTATATATTAGCAAGCAAGGTGAGTGCCCGCCGATTCTTTCCTAACTTTTTGAATCTGGATGCCACATTCAACCAACACGAAGACTGGAAAGCTGACGACCCTCGCCGATTCGAACACGAAGTGGCTACAATGGGTTGCCGCACACGGGTTTTCGAAAATCGCTTTGGAAAGAAAACATCTATCGGACGGGGAAATCTCTCTTTCTCCACCATCAACCTTGTACGCATTGCCTTAGAATGCAGAAATATAGAAAATGAAAAAGAAAGAATCGATTGCTTCTACAGCAAACTAAACCAGATACTCGACCTAACCGCATTACAATTGCATCGCCGTTTCGAGTTTCAGAAAACTGCCGCTCCTAAACAGTTTCCGTTACTAATGTCCGTATTATGGGAAGGATGCGAGCAGGTAAAAGATGAGAACACGATAGAGAAGGTCATTAATCAGGGCACATTAGGCGTTGGTTTTATAGGACTTGCCGAAGCTCTTGTGGCACTTGTAGGAAAACATCATGGAGAAGACGAGCAAGCTCAAAAACTAGGACTGGAGATAATAACTTATATGAGAGATCGGGTAAGCGAATTCTCAGAAAAATATCAGCACAATTACAGTGTACTTGCAACTCCTGCCGAAGGGCTCGCCGGACGTTTTACCCGCAGAGACAAAAAAGATTTTGGACTAATCAAGGGCATTACCGATCGTGAATATTATACCAATTCGAACCACGTACCTGTATATTACCAATGTAGTGCACACCGGAAGGCAAAGACGGAAGCTCCTTATCATGATCTAACCCGTGGAGGACATATCTTTTATGTAGAGATAGACGGTGATGCCACACACAACCCCGATGCTATATTAACAGTAGTAGATATGATGGATAAATATAATATGGGGTATGCATCTGTCAATCACAACCGTAATCGTTGTTTGAAATGCGGCTATGAAAATTCGGATACAAAGCTCACACAATGCCCAAAATGCGGTAGCGTAGAAATAGATCGTTTGCAACGCATAACAGGTTATCTGGTAGGGACAACAGACCGATGGAACAGCGCAAAACTAGCCGAGTTAAACGACCGCATTATTCATGAATAAGCTATCGATACTAAACATTATACACGACACCACCGTAGACGGCCCCGGATTCAGGACAGCCATCTACGCTGCGGGTTGTGCACACAGATGTCCGGGATGCCACAACCCCCAATCGTGGAATATCGAAAGTGGCACACCACACACCATCGAACAATTATTAGAGGTAATAAAAGAAGAAGAATTCGCAAACGTTACGTTTTCGGGTGGAGACCCGTTGTTTCAAGTAGAAGGTTTCACGCAGCTTGCACAACGAATAAAAGCAGAAACAAACAAAACCATCTGGTGCTACACCGGATTTGTGTACGAAAACATTCTAAAATCAGAGAGACTCTCTCAGATTCTTCCTTTTATCGATGTGTTGGTAGACGGCAGGTATATCGAAGCATTGCGAAGTGAAGAGTTACGATTCAGAGGCAGCAGTAATCAAAGAATCATAAATGTGCGAACCTCTTTGGTTGAATACAAGGACTCACATCAACTATTAGAGTTTTTAGAAAAAAAGTAATAAAACAATACAATAGAAGGTTATATCAAACCCAAGAAATTGACAATATGATATTTTTGAATATAAAGTATCGAATGAAATAATCTACCTTGCTCATGTTTTTATTATAAGAATATCACACTATTGACTCTGATTTTATATCAGCCCCCAACACCTTTAATTCTATAGTTGAAGACATTGTTTTTCTTTACAAAAGAAATTTAATAACGAAAAAAGAGGTCAACTTGTTGAAAGAAGAATTTTTCAACTTGATTGACGACCTCGAAATAAAAACTGCTTCGGGTAAATTTAGCCCAACCTCAAAAATATCGGTTTATATATCTAATATTAGCATAGATACAACTTACACATTTCTAGAATGGGATAATAATCAGGTAACACATTTCCGCATATATGGCCTTTGCAGTATAAACACTGAAGATCCGGCTATATGTAAAGCACATAAAACTTGTATCAATTCATTAAAACGATACTCTACATTGATAACAAAAAATGCCGATCTAATAAGAAAAGAATATTTTAATCAGCAGAGAAAAACAGTCGAAATAATGTTGGGAGAGAATACAACATCTGACGATTAAAAGTCTAACATCTACAAGTTTATCTACAAATGAATGTATATTCAAAAAAAAATCACTTTAATACACCGAATATCAACCCTAACTCTATCAACAAGCTCTAAAACAGAGACATTATTAACAGCCATGTCGATATAGCTTATTGTTTACACAAAATAATTCCCTCAACTTTGTCAGAAATTTCCGAACAGACAAACAACATGAAGGTAATATAAAGATATAAGATACATAGAACATGTATCTAGGCGTATCATCAAGAAGAGTTATCCTATTGCCCTAATTCTAAAGAAGTCTTGCATTTGCGACAATCGTGACGTGAGATAATTTATGAAATAAAGATTTATGTTGTTCTGCTTTTTTACAAAACAAAAATATGATTACAAAACCAATAATAGAAATAAACTAAAAGAGAACTTATGAATCGAAACAAACCAGTAACAACATTTTTCGTTTTTATAATGTTGTTCTTGTCCGCATTTACTCTGCAAGCGCAAGTCTCAATAGGGGCGGGTGAAGAACCTATATCCGGCTCTATCTTACAACTAAAAGAGAAAAGTGCAGTGACAGATGCAAGCCCTAATGCATATAGAGGTTTAGCCTTACCACGAGTAACCCTCTCAGAAAAAAAGGCTCTTTATCCGATGTTCTTACTAGACCCGAATGATACGGCTTCAGGGCCTAATGCGGCTTATAGCGGAGCAACAAATAAGCAGGCTTTGGATAAGGCTCATACAGGTCTGATCGTTTACAATCTGACAGAAGATGATGATAAAGAATTATGTTTAGGCTTAAACCAGTGGGATGGAGAACAATGGAATTGTTTTCAGAGCAAAATGGGAAACGCGAAGTTCGATCCGATAAATTGTTCCGACATAGAGATCAATGGGGTCTACGTGGAAGGCACAGCCACTAGTTCCGCTAATTATCTAAGAATTAATCTAAATGTAACTAAAATCGGGGCTTTCTCTATTACAGTAACTACCGGAAATGGCTACAGCTTTTATGCCTCGGGAGTGGCGTTGAGCATTGGGAAGATGACTGTAAATATCCCGTGTCAGGGTACTCCTGTTAACGCACAAACAGATAAACTTTCCTTTAGTGGCATAGGACTTATTGCGGGTTGTGAACCCGAAATAGAAGTATCTTCTGCCATAGCCAACTACTCTCTGAATTGCTCCAGCATAGTCGTAAGCGGAAGATACCTGAAAGGAACACCTTTAACAGCTTCAAATACGATAACGTTAAACGTAACAGTGACAACAAGCGGATCATATAACATAAATACACCTTTGACGAATGGTATACGTTTTTCTGCCAGTGGAAATTTTACTCCCGGGACACATACTGTCACTCTTGTTGGTTCGGGGACACCTACCGTCAATTCTGATTTTCCGATAACGATTAATGCGAACACACCACAGGGAAATAATACATGTAATACAATCATACCTTTAACTTTACCTGCTATGACCTATGCAGTTATCGGTTCGGGAAGCACTTATTCTTGGAACTCTCCTGCCAGAAGCCAGGCATTGACCAATGGTGGTATAAGTTTTGGTCCGAATGGAATAGTAAAAATAGTAAGCTTCACTCAATTATGGGGCACTTCAACAATAAGTACAGCAACAAACTACCTAAGCAACGGCTATGGTTCCGGAGGGGTCATGCCTGATGTGGTATTGTACTTTGCTTACGGTGCTGCCCCTACGACAGCTCTCACTACGGCGTTAAAGGATTACATCAATAAAGGAGGCTGCGTAATCTATGGGTCGGCTGATGGAACTAGCAGCGACGTGAATACGCTAATGAGCGGATTATTTGGTATAAGTCCGGCTATCGCTCAATCGGGAGGGCAAACAGACGACGATGTATATGTAATATCAAATCTACCAAATGACCCTGTTATTAATGGCCCGTTTGGAAATCTTTCCGACAGGCATTGGGGCGAAGACAATACAACCACCGGTTCTGTGATAATGACCGACCTGCCGCCTAACTCTGTACAAATTTGTACGGCGCGTTCTGCATCCAAAACGTTACAAGATCCACAATACTCGATCGTATGGTACAACGACAGTAAGAACTTTCTTTATTTTGGAGACAGTGTAGGTTCTTCCACAACTGATAATAGCACAAGTGCTTACCCGTCAAGATATAACAGTCAGGGATTACCATTGTCGAAAAATTATGGACCGGGCACAGCGTGGAGTCAGTTTATATATAACTCTGCTTTGGAGCTCAATGCTGTGGCCTGGGCTTTGAAGAAGGCTGCAATCAGTGGAATTAATCCTCACTAGATAAAAAATAACTCAAGGGGATTGGCTTAACTAATTACTAAATTAAAAATAGCTATCCCTAGAGCTTTTGCAACTTTTCAATCTTAAGTTTGCTTTCCGAAGAAAGCCTGATTAACAAAGCTATGAGTAGGGAAGGGAGATCTTTGCATCTCCCTTTTTATTAAAAACTGAACTGTTCGGAGAAGAAGCAAATGAGTAGATAGAGGGAATCATAAACTATAATGTTTATATTTGATATTAATATCAACATCCTGCTAAAATGAAAATAGAAAAAATAACAAAGGGTAAAGACCGGTTTATGAACCTGCTGCTCTTAGGCGATGAACAGGAAAGCATGATCCACAGATATTTAGAAAGAGGAGAACTATTTGCGTTATACGACACTGATCTAAAAACCGTTTGTGTCGTCACTCAAGAAGACGAGAAAAGTTTCGAAATCAAAAATATTGCAACTTACCAAAAGGAACAGGGGAAAGGATACGGGAGTTTAATGATGAGATACATAATTGACAACTACAAAGACAAATGTGACATATTATTGGTTGGTACAGGCGACGATCCTACTATATTGTCATTTTACAAAAAGTTTGGCTTTATATATTCTCACACCGTAAAAAACTTTTTCATAGACAATTACGACCATCAAATATTTGAAAATGGCAAGCAACTAATAGACATGGTTTATCTAAAAAATGAAATGAAAAAATCCTGACAGATTTCTCTATCAGGATTGCTGTGCACCCTTAACAATTCTATTCTCAAACCTATATTTTGGAATTTGATCGCTTTATTGCCTTTTGTCACACAAAGGAACAATATCCCGTAAGGTTTTTAGATAGTGGATAAATTCGAGAGTATCTTTATGCGTGCTAATTATAGCATCAGACTGACATTGTATAAATAGAACGACATAGTTATATAAAAATTCATCCAATAGTTTCGCAAAGTCTTTAGGAGAAATATCTTCTTTAAAGAATGTATATATCGGTTCCAGATTTATATCCCCTCTTTCTAATTTTTCCATAAATGTTTGCATTAGGCTTACTGCACTTTTGTATTTGTAAGGGTTGCTATAATTGAGTTTGTATAATTCACAATTGCAAAGTAAAGGGCACAGCCTCTCATTTCCTATCAATTGAGAGAATAAGATATCAGAAACACAAATAATATATTAATATCCTAACTGTTAAAATATTATCTTAGCAAATAAATCATTATTAACTCTAAATGCTTATTTTTGCATATAAACAAATTCACAAATAGAAAGACATGGAAGAAACAAGCATAAAGAAGAGCAATCATGGTCCAAACGTTCGCCGATGGAGAGAATGGCGAAATATTAATCAAGATGTTCTGGCAGAGCAAATAGGAGTATCACAAGCTACGCTTTCGAGCTATGAGAAAAAGGATAAGCTCGAACAGGATATTTTAGAAAAGATTGCTAAGGTTTTGGATATTCCTGTTGAGGCTATTACTGAACTTGAACAAGGAGCTTCCATCAATATTATTTCAAGTACATTACATGATAATTCTGGTTCAATATTCAATCAGCCTACTTTTAATCCAATAGATAAAGTTGTTGAGTTATATGATGAGAAAATAGCTTTATACGAAAGAATGTTGAAGGACAAAGAAGAGGCTATTTCTTTGTTGCATGAGGTATTGAAGGAGAGGAAGGGGTGAAATATGCTAACCTTAAAGATATTATGTATAAACCAGCTAGATCCATAGCTATCTTATTGTAAAAGGGGAATTAATATTCTTGTTATTAAAGTGTATTTGCTGCGGGATATTAAAAGCGAATTTGCAAGAAAAAATTAAGGGATACGGACAGATGAAGGTAAAACTTTTATAAAACATCAATATATGAAAATACAAAGTGACGAATATTTGTATTTACCAGAAGAATTTCATAAAATGCATGATACTTGTATGTCATTGATTAAGCAAATGGAAGATTTTATAACGAATGACATATATAAAGAATTAAAAGGCCTTTCAATACCAATAAATGAAAAGGAACTAGATTTATTAAAAAATTCAACAGGTGATATTTTTGATTTTTTGTTAGATACCAATAAAAAAGAGGAGTTCGAAAGGTTAGTAATAAATAATCTTATACATGGTTTAATTATAGATAACTGTTATTTTTTGCAAGAAGCTTTTTATTGCTCTAAGAAAATGCGATTAACAGTATCATTTTCTTTATTCCGAAGGCCTCTTGTTTTCAATATGGTGATAATATTAAGATTATTATTCGAGGATAATTTCCTTGAAAAATTTATTAACGGAAAAGAGCTTTTACAAAACAAAGAGATAGACTTTGATGCTGCCAAATTTCCTCTGAACCTAAAAGATTTATTAATAGCTTCTAAGGGTAATTTAATTATGAATAATATACCTGGAGATTTTATATACGATACTATTTATAATAGGAATATATCAGATAGTTTCATAAATATGTCGGACAAAGCATTGCATCCTGTCACAACTCGCAATCCCCATAATAGAACGGGAGCTATGAATCTCAATTTTATATTTAGTACTTCGGAAGATATATATGCACAATGGAATTATATTTATCATAGAATGCCTGCTATTCTACTTTACTATATTGACCTTGTGGATACTTTAGTTTTTTCTAATTTGAAATTAAATAATCTATCTCAAGTTTTAAATGAAAGGCTTGAACAAAGAATTTTACGAACAAAAGACTGTTTCCAAAGTACAGATAGTTAATACCAATTTATTTTTTACATCCTTTTTACACCTTGACAAAAGATAAATTTATAACACGCCTCAATCTTTCTATTCTCAAACCAATTTCTTAAAGATTTAGATTAAATTTATGAATTAAGGATTGGATACCGAAGCTATAAAAAAGTAGAATATATTACATTTGTAATACCTTCAAATATAAAAACTATGAAGTTGTTAAATAATGATATTACTTTTTTAGAATGGGATGCTCTTCCTATCTCCGAAAAACAAGAGATTTGGAACCATTATTGGAATCCATACGAACCCCAAATAGGAGCCTTTACAAAAAGAGAAATAGTTGATACTCTTATTAAATCGACACCTATAAATGCGCTACAATGTGGTATAAGAAGTTTTGGTTGGGGAGTTTACATGCTGTTTATTATTGTTGATAATTCAAAAATAAGAGTCCCAAAACAATTTTCAGGCTTATCTGTCAATAAAGGGGTTATTAAAGATTGGGTAAATAAAGATGAAGCTAAAGTAACATTCAATTATGGAGGGACGTTGATAACTAACATGAACGAGAAAATAGTTATCGGATAAGTCTAAGATCCTATATTGTATATTGCCCTATAAAACACAAACCGAAAATTTTGTACTTGATTTAACATCTGAGAAAAACAACAAATTGCGAGACAAAAAACAAAAAAACGGAGAGAGTTTTTCAACTTTCTCCGCTTCTGTACCCAGAGCCGGGATCGAACCGGCATGGAAGTGAATCCACTGGTGTTTGAGACCAGCGCGTCTACCAATTCCGCCATCTGGGCTTGTGCCTAGTGCGGTGCAAAAGTACACATATTTTTCATATATCAAAAGATCAAGTATAACTTTTTTGAAAAAGAATCGTATAATTTTATTTCGCTATTGTGCCTAATCGTTTTGTTTGTATATTAGTATGATATAACTTTGTATAAATTTTTAAAACAAACATGGATAACAAGAACAATTATTGCGTGATCATGGGTGGTGGCATTGGCAGCCGTTTTTGGCCCTTTAGCCGCGAAGCCCGTCCAAAGCAGTTCCTTGATTTCTTTGGAACAGGACGTTCTCTTTTGCAGATGACTGTAGACCGGTTTAAAAGAATCCTTCCTCTTGAGAACATATTTATAGTCACCAATAATGAATATGCTCAGATGGTACAAGAAGAACTGCCTGAGTTGAAACCCAATCAGATATTGTTAGAGCCAATGCGACGCAATACAGCTCCATGTATTGCTTTTGCGACTTACCATATCAACTCTTTTAATCCTGAAGCAAATATTGTAGTTGCTCCTTCCGATCACTTGATCCTGAAAGAAGATGAATTTCTTTCTATCATTCAGAACGCTTACAAATTTGTATCTAAGCACAATACGTTATTGACTCTCGGCATTAAGCCTAGTCGTCCCGAAACAGGCTATGGATACATACAAATGAGCGAAGAGAAACTGGACGGAGTGAATAAGGTAAAAGTCTTTACCGAAAAACCTAATTTGGAGCTGGCTAAGGTCTTCTTCGAAAGCGGAGAGTTCCTGTGGAATTCAGGTATCTTTATCTGGAATAACAAAACCATCTTAAGCGCACTTCGTGAACATCTTCCTGAGATAACTTCTCGTTTCGACCGTGGTATCGATGCCTTTGGCACAGAAAAAGAAAAAGCCTTCATTGATGAGAATTTTCCATTTTGCCCCAATATATCAATAGATTATGGCATAATGGAAAAAGCTACAAATGTATATGTACAGGCAGCAGATTTCGGATGGTCTGACTTAGGAACTTGGGGATCACTTTACGAAATATCGGAAAAAGATAATGATGCCAATGCGTCGCTCATTGCCAACACTATATTTTTTGATAGTGCCGAAAATGTTGTGACATTGCCTGCCGGCAAATTAGCGGTTATACAAGGCTTGGAGGGCTATATTGTAGCCGAAGCTGACGGTGTGCTACTAATTTGTAAGAAGTCGGAAGAACAGCGTATCAAGCAGTTCGTTGCTGACGTAAAACTAAAATACGGAGAAAAATATATATAACAATCAAATAAATATATGTCAAAAGAACTTTTGCCAAACCTCCCTTACCTTGTAGCAGATATCAATCTGGCAGACTTTGGGAGAAAAGAAATAGAAATAGCAGAGCATGAAATGCCGGGATTAATGGCACTTCGCAAGAAATATGGAGCAACAAAACCGCTGAAAGGTGCTCGTATCATGGGTTCGTTACACATGACCGTGCAGACAGCAGTACTTATCGAGACCCTGAAAGAATTAGGAGCCGACATACGTTGGGCTAGCTGTAATATTTTCTCCACCCAAGACCATGCGGCAGCAGCTATTGCAGCAGCCGGAATACCCGTATTTGCATGGAAGGGAGAAACCCTTGAAGAATATTGGTGGTGCACAGAGCAAGCCTTAGCTTTCCCTGAAGGGAAAGGCCCGAACCTGATAGTAGACGATGGCGGCGATGCTACACTGCTTATCCACTGGGGATATAAAGCCGAAGAAAATGCTGACTTCCTGAATAAAAAAGCTTCGAGCCACGAAGAGCAAGTTATACTCGACACCTTATCTCGTATTCTGAAAGAAGATAACAATCGCTGGCACCGTACAGTTGCCGATTGGAAAGGAGTATCCGAGGAGACAACAACAGGAGTACACAGGCTGTACCAAATGATGGAACGAGGTGAACTACTTGTTCCGGCTATTAATGTAAACGACTCGGTAACCAAGTCTAAGTTTGATAACCTCTATGGTTGTCGCGAATCATTAGCCGATGGTATCAAGAGAGCTACCGACGTGATGATTGCAGGTAAGGTTGTGGTTGTTGCAGGATATGGAGATGTAGGTAAGGGCTGCGCTCATTCTATGCGTTCGTACGGAGCTCGTGTCATTGTAACTGAGATAGACCCGATATGCGCCTTGCAGGCAGCAATGGAAGGCTTTGAAGTGACAACGATGGAAGAGGCCGTGAAAGAAGGTAATATCTTTGTTACAACAACAGGCAACAAGGATATTATAACAATAGAGCACATGTCTCGAATGAAAGATCAGGCTATAGTATGTAACATAGGGCACTTTGACAATGAAATTCAGGTGGACAAACTTGTAAACTACCCTAGCATTAAACATGTAAATATTAAGCCGCAGGTAGATAAATATACATTCCCTGATGAGCATTCTATATTCCTTTTGGCTGAGGGTCGTTTAGTGAATTTAGGTTGTGCCACCGGTCACCCTTCATTCGTAATGAGTAACTCATTCACAAACCAGACTTTAGCTCAATTGGAGTTATGGATTCGCGACTATGAAGTGAACGTTTATCGTTTGCCGAAGCATTTG
Organism: Bacteroidota bacterium; assembly: GCA_023437305.1. Classification (GTDB taxonomy): domain Bacteria; phylum Bacteroidota; class Bacteroidia; order Bacteroidales; family Dysgonomonadaceae; genus Dysgonomonas. Next base: position 312,038 of record JAEZGN010000023.1, on the reverse strand, counting down.
GATGAAGAAGTTGCACGCTTACACCTTGAACAAATCGGTGTGAAGTTGACCAAGCTGACTGAGGCGCAAGCCGAATATCTTGGGGTTCCTGTAGAAGGTCCATACAAACCTGAGCATTACAGATATTAAGAATATCATCTATAAATATAAACGGGCTTTGTTTTTAAAGCCCGTTTTTTTACAATATTATTACACCTAAGCATTCGTTCTTGATTTATTTCTATTTCAAAAACCTGCTTTAGTCTATGATTATTATTAGAAAAGTCAATCATCTACAAATAAAAAGGGCTCCGCTGTATAGCAGAACCCTTTTGTTGTATTATATAAGATCTATTATTTCTGTCCTTTCAGTATATTAGCTTCATCAATATATTTGTCTGCTTCAATAGCAAGAGGTGAATTCATATATTGATTCTTTATAATTGAAAATACTTCAATTACTTTATCGTAATTTCCTTGATTACGATATATAAGACCTGCTTTTTTGTATAACATCGGGCTTTGAGAAGCATTGTCTACACCTTTAGCAGCCTTGATATAATAAGAAACAGCCTCATCTGATTTCCCTAGATTATCCAAACAGTCGCCGATTGCACCATTCGCAAGTTGCGATATTATTTTATCACTACCGCTATAGTCTTTTAGGTATTCAAGACCTTTCTCGTAGTTGCCCATATTTGCATAACAGATTCCGGCATATAGTTTAGCCAGCTTTCCGGCTTTAGTAGAACCATAGTCACTTATGATTGATTCAAATCCTACATATCCGTTTTTATCTCCAAAAACAGCTAATGAATCTTGTCCGGCTCTGAAGTATTGTTCACCTCTGAACATTGCCACCTGAGCTTCGGTAGTTTTTGGTCCTACAATAAAATGGTTATATGCAAGAAAAGCACTAACTACCACTACAATAGCACCAATACCTATAAGTATTTGTTTTTGGTATTTTTCAATGAAACGTTCTGATTCTGCAACTGCTGTTCCAATACGTTCCCAGTCTTTTTCTTCACGCAATTCAGCTTGTTTCTTTTTAGACATTTTTAATCTGTTATAAATATTTATATTATTCTGTTTATTTCAAATTTAGCAGCGACAAAAATAGCTGTTTTATCCTTATAAATAAAATCCTTAACTATATTTTTTTTATTCGGTATAAAATTTAATGAGTTGTTCGAGTGCCTTTTGGCATGCAGGACAAAAATCTTTGCAAGTATTTGTCTTCATTCTACAGTCAATAGCAGGACGATATATCCCTTTGGACGAATAACCTCCACCTTCAAAAACCCCTATCGGATATTTATCTGCCATCTTAGCATCAGTAGGAATTGGAGTGTCTTTTACCAATAAGCTTTTCCATTTCACATTGAAATCAACAAGCGTTGTTATATTTGGTTCCCAAGGTTCTACACCAAAAGGGTAGCTATCGCTAAACGTATCATTCTCATAGTAGTATTCATCGGCCAATCCGCCAAAGCTATGACCAAATTCGTGAACAACAACAGGCTTGAAGTCTGCATGCCCCGTCGTAGTTAATGTATAAGCATTAAAAATGCCGCCACCGCCATACACATCGGTATTCGCTAATATAATAATATGAGCATAAGGTATCCCTGCAATTTGGTCGTGTATATCCTTTACATTCGTAGTAGTCAGATAACGATCAGAATAAAATGTATCGAAATGGGAATGAAAGGCGGTTTCATTCCATTTATTGTTACGAGGCACACTTACGCCGGAGTCTTTCGATTCTGTTTCTACAGCAATAAAGTTGAACTTATCTTGCATACGATTAAATGGGCTATGTGCCAAAATCTGTTCGCATGCTGTTTTTGCATTTTGTCTGAATTTTTCCATTTCGGCCAGCGTGTAGCCCTCAGCCAGAATAACTACATTGACACATTTATCTACGGTCCCACCTTGATGCATAACAGTATAAGTCGGGATATTTTTCAATCCTTTTTTCCTTATTAAAATATCATCAGGAGTGACAGTATGTCTAAGAGCGGTTTTGTACGAACCGTCTTTTTCTCGCAGACTTACCTCTATATCAACCTTATCTTTTGGGTATGGTAGTAAGAATGTGTTTTCGAAACTTTTTCTTACTGTAGCAGCTTCCGGGATGGTTAGCCATTCCTGAAATAACGAACTGAAGGATTCAAGATAAATACATTTTCCGGTTCTATGATCCGTCATTTTGATTTGCCCGTTTCCTTGCCTGCCTAGCTCTGCAAGATGGTGGCGGCGCCCTGCCCATTGGGGCAATTGGTTTAATTGTTCGAGAGAAACGGTTTGAGAGAGATTGTCACCTGTAAATATATAATCTACACGCAATGTTTTGTCTTCAAAATATTCTTCAAAGTTTTGAGAATATACCCCCAGTGCCAGAAGGGAAAGGGATAGGGTTAACAGAAAATATTTCATGAAAAGCTTCGTTTTAGAATAGAACAAAGATAAAAAATTAATCACAATATTTAAGGATAAAGTTTCTATCAATTCAATTTGATTCTTAGGATGGAAGATGAAAATTTATACTTTTTTTGATTTTTCATATTATGCTTTCTTATATAATTGATTAGCTTTGCATCCGAATACACTATATAGTTAGAGCTCTCTACATGAGGAAAATTCAGTTGTTGACGTATACGTTTCTGCTTATTCTTTTTTCTGTGCCTTTTTGGGGTGCACAAATTTCTCGTATAGAGTCACGTATAACACATCTCCACAACCCTCAAGACTCATTGCCTACCGACTCTGCACCACCTCGGGTTCGTTTAAGTCGTGATCCGGTTCGTAACACTCGAAACGATTCTATACGCATGCGTGGAGACTCTCTCCCATCCGACTCTGTAAAGAAAAAGAAAGCTGTTCTTGATGCTGTAGTAGACTATACAGCCAATGACTCTATAGTCCTTACAGCGGGAAATTGGGGTTACCTATATGGAGAAAGTCAAGTGAAATACACCGACATTTCGCTTAAAGGAGAAAAAATATGGATGAACATGGATAGTAGTCTTGTTTATGCCACATATGGTCTCGACTCTGTAGGAAAAGAGTTTGGCTATCCTGTATTTACAGATAGAGGAACAGACTACGAATCAAAAACAATGAAATATAACTTCAAAACAAAGAAAGGTTATATTACAAATGTGATTACCACTCAAGGAGAAGGTTATATTGTAGCAAACAGAGCAAAAAAGAACGACGACAATTCATTTTTCATGAGAGAGGGGAAGTATACTACCTGCGACGATCATGAGCATCCTCACTTTTACTTGGCATTAACAAAAGCTAAAGTGAAGCCCAAAAAGAATGTTGTAACAGGGCCGGCATATCTCGTTATAGAAGACTTGCCCCTACCTATCGGTTTGCCATTTGGCTTTTTCCCCTTTTCCGAAAAGTATTCTTCGGGAGTTATTATGCCATCTTATGGAGATGAACTTGCCAGAGGTTTTAACTTAAGAGACGGAGGTTATTATTTTGCGATCAGTGATAATATTGATTTAGCTCTGACCGGAGAAATATATACTAAAGGTTCGTGGGGGCTCAATGCCCGTTCATCATACAGAAAAAGGTATAAATATTCGGGGGGATTTGATGTAGGATATCTAGTTACCAAACTCGGAGAAAAGGGAATAGATTACTCTTTGGCAAAAGACCTAAAAATCAACTGGACACACAGCCAAGATCCTAAGTCAAATATGTTTAGGACGTTATCGGCAAGTGTACAGTTTTCTACCAGTTCCTACGACCGTAACGACCTGAATACGGCTTACACGCCTATGGGAACAAATAATACAAAAAGTTCAAATGTAACCCTTACTCAGAAGATACCTAACTCTCCTTGGAGTTTCTCCGCTAATATTAGTGCAGCCCAACGTACACAGGACTCAACAATTTCGCTTACCTTGCCTAACGTAACAGTTACTATGAGCCGAATCGCTCCGTTTAAGAGAAAGGATGCTGTAGGCGCAGAAAAATGGTATGAGAAGATACAGTTGAGCTATACGGGAGATTTAAGAAATAGTATTACGACAAAAGAAAACAAGCTATTTCAGTCTAACTTACAGAAAGACTGGAATAATGCAATGAAACATACAATCCCTGTGTCTGCCACTTTCAGTGCGTTAAACTACTTAAATATCACTCCGTCTTTCAACTATACCGAGCGATGGTATACAAGCAAAATAGAAAAGCGATGGGATGCTGATCAACGCCGCATGGTAATTGAAGATACAACCTACTCATTCAACCGCGTTTATGATTTCAATTTCTCTCTTGGTTTTCAAACCAAGCTGTATGGAATGTTCACTCCTATATTTTCAAAGAACACTCAGATTCGCCATGTATTTACTCCTAGCATAAGTCTAAGTTATGCTCCGGATTTCAGTAGTCAAAAATTCGGATTTTATGAGAAATTATATTACTATGATTCGGAAGGAAATTGGAGAGATACAGGAAATAAATATTCACCATATGAACAAGGTATGTTTGGTGTACCAAGCCAAGGAGCCCAAGGAATGATCAATTTCAGCTTCGACAACAATCTTGAAATGAAATACAGAGACTCCAACGACTCTATAAAAAAGATCAGTTTGATAGATAATCTCGGTATTAATTTTAGCCACAACATGATGGCCAAAGAGTTCAAATGGAGTGATATTAATATGGGACTTCGACTGAAATTCAGCAAATCATTTACTGTAAATCTGAATGCAGCATTCGATCCATATCTCTATAGAGCTGAAACAAACGATGCAGGGGAAGTAACCAGTTTGAGAAGGGTGAACGAGCTTCGCATTTCAAATGGGAAAGGATTTGGACGACTGAAAAGTACAGGATATTCCATATCGCCATCTATTAATCAGGATACATTTAAGAAATGGTTTGGAGGCGGCGATGACAAGGATAAGGATTCTAAAAAGAAAGAAGATGAATCCACACAGAGTGAGAATAATTTAGCCGCACCCGGAGAAGAGGAAGAACGTAAAAGCTTGATGGAGGCAAAGAAAGATGATAACCAGTATGATGAAGATGGTTATGTAAAAAATGAGATCAAGTGGAATTTGGGTATTAGCTTCTCAATGAATTATAATACAAATAAATTACCCCAAAAAGCAAAGCAGAACGATTACGCAGAATATAGAGGTACGTTAACTAAAGCCCTCAGCTTGAACGGAAATATACAACCGACCAAAAATTGGAGTTTCAATTTCAATGCCAGTTATGACTTTGATGCCGGTAAAATAGCATACATGAGTTGCAACCTTACTCGCAACCTGCATTGCTGGTCTATTTCGGCAAGCTTTAATCCTGTAGGTCAATATAAATCATATTTTGTTTCGTTGCGTGCCAGCTCATCAATGCTCCAGGATTTGAAATACGAGCAACGCGGACGGGCATCCAGTTATGATCCTAATTGGGATTAATTGTTTTATAATATTTTGCGTAGCTCAAAGTATTATTTGCATTTGTCTTTTACTAAACCTATAAATATCACCAAAGATGAAAAAAATCATTTTCAGTTCTGTATTAATGATATCTCTTCTTTTTATCTTAGGCGCATGCAGTTCGGCAGACAAGCATTTCCTTAAAGATAAAGAGTACAGGGAACAAGTACACCAACAGTTTATGAAACGCAAAGACCTTGCGGCAGGACGTAACGAACAATTGTTTTCTGCTTTAGACAAACAAGAACTCACTCTTGAACAACGTGAAGCTTTAGAGTTTCTATACGCTTATATGCCTCTCTCAGATCTGGCAGATTATGATGCGGATTTTTTCCTTGGTCAGGTAGATGCAGCATTCAAAGCTCGTGATTATTTCGATTGGGGTAAAAAGATTCCGGATGATATATTCCGCCACTTTGTATTGGTCTATCGTGTAAATAATGAAAACCTAGATACTGCCCGACAAGTATTCTTCGATGAACTCAAAGATAGAGTAAAAGGGCTGACAATGGAAAAAGCAGTATTGGAAGTAAACCATTGGTGTCATGAAAAAGTAACTTACCGAGGAACAGACGGACGGACATCCGCACCACTTGCTTTAGCTAAAACATCTTGGGGGCGATGTGGCGAAGAATCGACTTTCACTACCGCTGCTCTTCGTGCTGTAGGTATACCTGCCCGCCAATGCTACACGCCACGATGGGTACACACCGACGACAATCACGCTTGGGTAGAAGCATGGGTGGATGGCAAATGGCATTATATAGGAGCTTGCGAACCAGAACCAGAATTGGATGTAGCGTGGTTCTCTGCTCCGGTAAAACGAGCCATGATGGTACACACAAATGTTTTTGGACTGTACAATGGACCTGAGGAAAAGAATGTACAAACAGACCTGTATTCGGTTATCAATCTGCTTGGGAATTATACAAATACACGCGATGTAAAAGTAAAAATAGTAGACGAAGCTGGTAAACCTGTAGAAGGTGCAACCGTAAAATTTAAAGTATACAATTATGCTGAGTTTTACCCTATTGCCACAAGTACAACCAAAACCGACGGAACAGCTTCTATAATCTCGGGAATGGGAGATATATTTGTGTGGGCAAATAAAGATAATGTATATGGATATGCTAAATCTACACCTGAATCGGGAGAAGTGACAGTTACATTAAATAATAAACCAGGTAAAAGCTTAGATGAAACCATCGTAATGGAAGCTCCGGCAGAACAAGCCATAAAAGAATTAGCACCCGAAAAGATTGCAGAAAATGCGAAGCGTCTGGCTCACGAAGACTCGATACGAAATGCATATATGGCAACCTTTACAAATGAATCGGATGCTAAGAAATTTGCAGAAAAAAATAAGCTAAACCCTGATAAGACTTGGAATATCTTATCCAAATCGCAAGGAAACTGGCAGGAAATATCCTCTTTCATGGAGGCTAAGAAAGATAATCCATATCTGAATACTTTCTTGTTATCTCTATCCGATAAAGATTTGCGAGATACTCCGGCGGCCTACTTATTAGATCACCTTACTATCAGACAAGATGCCGCACAAAATAAACTTGCCGAAGACAGCCCTCTGGTAGGTAGTATCTATTCTCCTAGAATATCACAAGAATTGATTCGTCCTTGGCGAAGCTTCTTCAAAAAAGTATTAACCGAAGATTTTGTAACCAAATCGAGAAACGATATTAATGAACTAATAAATTTTGTTCGTGAAAATATAAAAATTGATGAAGAACAAAATTATTTCAAATGCCCGATCTCTCCACAAGGTGTATATGAATTGAAAGTTTCAGATAAGCCTTCAAGGGATATATTATTTGTTGCTCTTTGTCGTTCTATGGATATCCCTGCACGTATTGATCGTGCAACAGGACGTCCTCAATATCTGAAGGGTGAAACTACATGGACTGATGTATTCTTTGATAAGCAAGCCGAAGAACAGCCAAAGGCTACAATTCAGTTTACAAATGCAAAAGATAATATTGTGAAGCCGGGTTATTATACTCATTTCACAATCGCCCGATACGACAATGGAGACTTTATAACTCTCGATTATGAAAACAGCATAAAAGATCTACCGGCTAAAATAACAGTGGATGCAGGCTACTATCGTTTGATGACAGGTAGTCGTGGAAATGATGGTTCTGTAACGATAAGTACACGCTACTTTGAAGTAAAAGGCAATGAAGCGAAAACATTCGAAATCGAATTACCCAAAGTAGAAGGCCGCATTCAGGTACAAGGTATCGTAGATCCGAACACAGTTGTTGCACTACAAGACGGCAGTAAAAAGTCAATCAAAGAACTAACGAACGGTAAAGGTTTGATGATCTGCTTTGCTGATCCGGACAAAGAACCTACCAAGCATATCCTGCAAGACCTTCCGGCCGTACAACAAGCCATTGAAGAATGGGGCGGAGGAATTCTGTTTGCGATTCCTGACGACAAACTAAGTAAAGCTTTTGACGCCACTGTCTTTAAAGGCCTGCCTAAGCAAGCATTATGGATGACTGATAATAACAGGACTTTGTTAAATACAGTTGCGGGGGCTTTGCAAATCGAATTTTCAAACAACTTCCCGCTTACAATATATATTTCTACAAATGGAGGTATTTTGTACTCTTCGCAAGGTTACCGCATTGGAATCGGGGAAAATATAATGAAGACAATAGAACTGGAGAAAGGAACAAAATAACAGTTAAAATATAAGATACAAAAAATGGCAGATCATCGGATCTGCCATTTTTGTTATTTATAGTAACAGCTTACTTTTTTGTATGCTCTGTAATTATTTTCACAAGGTCTTCTTTAGATACCAAACCCCTCAAGCGAGTAATCTCCTTTCCATCTTTGTATACAACAATAGTAGGTAATACCTCAATCCCTTTATCTATTGAAAACTTTTTGTAGTTGTCAACATTTATCTTCGCTACCTTTGCCGATCCTTTGTATTCCTTAGCTACACTTTCGAGAATCGGAGCCATCCGGCGACAAGGCCCACACCAAGGAGCCCAAAAGTCGACAAAGACTAATCCTGTTGCGGTCTCTTTCTCATAATTAGAAGAGGTAAGCGTTACAATAGGAGTATCATTATTTGTAGTAGTGTTATTATTACCAAACACACTATTGTTTCCCAATAGGATCGCCAAAGTCATAAGAACTATGCCGAGCATTGGAAGGGTTATTTTACATCTCATTATTTAATAGTTTTATATGATTTCCGGCAAATATAATAGTTCTTATCTATTAAAATGTTCTTGTTATAACTATTTATACATTTTTCGGTATGATATATATTAAATTCAACTATTTTTGCATCAGAAAGGTATATTATACGGAATGAATCACGAACCTCAAATACTAGATTTAGATAAAGTACTTGCCGAGAAAGCACCCAAGATTTATAATAAGGTACCACGTTTTGCAATAAACTACCTCAAGCGAAAAATCCATTTAGATGAACTCAACGAAATACTTACGATCTATGCAGATAAGTATGGAGTGGATTTTATGCAGGCGGTTGTAGGATATTTTAATCTTACATTAGAAACCTCGGGGCTAGAAAATATTCAAGACGGCAAAAAGTATATATTTGCATCAAACCATCCTTTAGGCGGGCTCGATGGTATTTGCTTGTCTGCGGTTATTGGAGAACGATTCGATAAAAAAATAAAATATGTAGTAAACGATGTTTTATACTTTATTAAGAATCTGCAGCCGATTTTCCTTCCGGTCAATAAATATGGTCGTCAGTCGAAACAAGCGACCACAAACCTAAATGAAGCCTATGAGTCGGATAACCAAATCATTACATTCCCGGCAGGCTTATGCTCCAGACAAGAGAATGGCAAGATTCATGATTTGGATTGGCAGAAAAATTTTATTCTGAAAGCTGTAGAATCAAGAAGGGATGTAGTTCCTGTGTACTTTGAAGGCAAAAATTCAAATTTCTTTTATAGATTTGCAAATATAAGAAAGCGTCTAGGCATAAAATTTAATATTGAGTTAATCCTTTTGCCTGACGAAATGTTTAAGAATAAAAATAAAAGTTTTTCCATCACATTTGGCGAACCTATACCATATACATTCTTTGACAACTCAAAGAGTGCTATGCAATGGGCGCAGTATGTAAAGGAAAAGTCATATAATTTGGCAAAAACAAATAAGCAATAAATGGAAACTGTTATCGCACCGATAAATAAGGATTTATTGAGAGCCGAACTGACGAAAGATAAATTTCTCAGGTATACAAATAAGGCTAACAATGAGATCTATATTGTCACACATCATAATTCGCCGAATGTGATGCTGGAGATAGGCCGTCTGCGTGAGATAGCATTCCGGTATTATGGCGGAGGAACAGGAAAGTCTGTAGATATAGACGAGTACGACAAAATGGACAATCCATACAAGCAATTAATAGTATGGAATCCTGAAGCAGGAGAAATAATTGGCGGATATCGCTTTATATGTGGGCCTGATATTTGCTTCGATGACAATGGTGAGCCCATATTGGCAACATCTCATTTGTTCCATTTCTCCGAAAGGTTTATTAAAGAATATCTCCCTTATACATTCGAGCTTGGACGTTCTTTTGTTACGCTCGAATATCAATCAACACTAGCCGGCTCGAGAGGTATTTTTGCATTGGACAATCTTTGGGATGGATTAGGTGCCCTATCTGTGGCTGACCCTTCCATGAAGTATTTTTTTGGGAAGGTAACTATGTACGACACATACAACACACAGGCGAGGGATATGATTCTTTATTTTCTGAATAAATATTTCCCTGATCCCGAAAAGCTTGTATGGCCAAAGCAAGCCTTAACGATAGAGACCGAAAAGAGTAAGCTGCGAAGGCTATTTGATGGAGAATCGTTCAAATCTGACTATAGGATATTAAATACTTCCGTTCGCAAATTAGATCTTAATATTCCTCCCCTTGTGAATGCTTACATGAGTCTTTCCCCTCAAATGAAGGTCTTTGGGACGGCTGTAAACGATACTTTCGGCAATGTAGAGGAAACAGGAATCCTCATCAATGTAGATGAGATATTAGAAGAGAAGAAGAAGAGACATATCGAGTCCTACTTAAAAGATAAACCTTCGAAGCGTTTCTTAAAAAGACTCCGACAAATGATAAACTGGAGTTGGACTAAATATGAAGACAGGCCTAAACCGAAGAAAAGAAAAAATGAAGGCTTTTTTACAATCTCCCGTAGGATTAATCGAGATAAGAGAAACTGACGGTTATATTTCATCTGTAAGGATTATTGACGAAGAAGGGGAGATAGAATCTGATGTTTCACCCCTTTTGAATAATGCAATAAAACAGTTGGAAGAATATTTTTCCGGTGAACGTAAAGTTTTTGACCTACCCTTGAAACAAAGTGGCACACCATTTCAGCAAAAAGCATGGGAATTTCTGAGTACAATCCCTTATGGCAAAACTGTTTCTTATAAAGAAGAAGCCATCGCTATAGGTTCACCAAAAGGATGTAGAGCTGTAGGAGCTGCAAACGGGAAAAACAATCTGGCCATTATAGTCCCTTGCCACCGTGTGGTAAATGAAGGAGGACAATTAGGTGGCTATGCATACGGAACAGATATAAAGCTTCTTCTTCTAGAACTCGAAAATTATTATAACTTCATGTAAATGCTGAATCTCTCCCAATATAACATAATACTAGCATCCAATTCGCCTCGTAGAAAAGAACTTCTGAGTGGATTAAACATTCCTTATGAAGTAAAAACACTACCAAATATTGACGAATCGTATCCGGATAATCTTATAGGAGAAGATATTGCTATCTATATTGCCAAAGAAAAGGCAAATGCTTACCTCGATCAACTGGATGACAACACATTACTTATAACTGCAGATACAATTGTCTTACTTGAAGGCAGGGTTTATGGAAAACCTTCTGATGAAGCAAATGCTAAGCAGATGCTACACGATCTTTCAGAAAAAACGCATGAGGTAATTACAGGCGTATGCATAACAACCAAAGAAAAGCAAAAATCGTTTGGTGTATCGTCCGAAGTTCGCTTCTCTAAACTTGATGACGATGAAATTGAGTATTACGTTTCCAACTATAAGCCTTTCGACAAAGCCGGAGCATACGGAGTGCAGGAATGGATAGGCTATATTGCTGTAGAATATATCACGGGATCGTATTTCAATATAATGGGATTGCCGATACAAAGATTATATAGGGAGCTGAAAAAGTTTTGAACTATATAAAATAAAAAAGACGGTTTGGAACCGTCTTTTCTTATAATAAATAGCAAACTAATGCTCTGAACAATATTCTTTAATGAGGGTTGATTCCGCTAATTGCAGCCTTTTTCAAAGCCCAAGCTACAGCATTGAGCTCCAATGCAGAGTTATATATAAACTGATTCCATGCCGAGCTTGGCCCATAATTTTTCGACAACGGTAATCCTTTACTGTCATACCTTGCAGGATAAGCACTTGTGCTAGTACTTGTTGTAGAAGAACCTACGCTGTCTCCAAAGTAAAGGAAGTTCTTAGTGTCGTTGTACCATACTATCGAATATTCTGGATCCTGTAGCGTTTTGGATGCCGAACGAGCTGTACAAATTTGTACCGATTTAGGCGGCAGCTGAGTCATTATCACAGAGCCTGTTGTTGCATTATCTTCTCCCCAGTGCCTGTCCGAAAGATTCCCAAACGGGCCATTAATAACAGGGTCATTGGGTAGATTTGATATTACATATACATCATCGTCTCCCTGTCCACCCGATTGAGCAATAGCCGGAGTTATCCCGAACAACCCATCCATGAGGATGTTTACATCACTACTAGTGCCATCGGCAGATCCATAAACTACACAGCCTCCTTTATTGATGTAATCCTTTAGCGCTGTAGTTAGAGCCACCGTAGGAGCAGCACCGTAGGCAAAGTATAGCACATCAGGCATAACCCTTCCTGCACCATAACCGCTTTCAAGATAGCTCGTAGCTGTACCAACTGCTGATGTGCCCCATAATTGTGTAAAACTTTTTATTTTTACTATTCCGTTAGGACCAAAACTGATACCGCCATTGGTCAATGCCTGGCTTCTGGCCGGAGAATTCCAAGAATAAGTACTTCCAGAACCGATAACAGCATAGGTCATAGCGGGCAAAGTTAGAGGTATTATCGTACTACAAGTATTATTTCCTTGTGGTGTGTTCGCATTAATCGTTATCGGAAAATCAGAATTTAGAGTAGGAATACCGGAACCAACAAGAGTGACGGTGTGTGTCCCGGGAGTAAAATTTCCACTGGCAGAAAAACGGATACCATTCGTCAAAGGAGTACTAATATTATACGAACCCGCTGTAGTCACGTTTACATTCAGTGTTATTATATTCGAAACTACTAAAGGAGTCCCTTTGATGTATTGTCCTTTGACCACTACACTCGAACAATTCAGGGAATAGTCAGCTACCTTAGATGACACTTCTATTTCAGGTTCACAACCGAGAACCAATCCTATACCACTGAATATAAGTTTATCCTTTTGCGAATTAACAGGAGTACCCTGACAGGGAAGTTCTACAGTCATCCAACCCTCACTCATTGCAACCCCCGACACATAAAAACTGTAGCCATTTCCGGTAGGGGCACTAATAGAAAAAGCTCCTGTCTTTTTTACATTCAGATGTATACTTAAATAATTTGCAGAAGTAGGAGCAGTTCCTTGCACATATATCCCGTTAACCTCTATATCGGAGCAATTTACCGGATCGAATATTGCATTCCCCATTTTACCTTGAAAGTTATTCCACTGTTGTCCGTCCCACTGATTTAGCCCCGGATATAAATCCCTTTCATTATCATCTGTCAGATTGTAAACATACAAGCCTCTATGTTCAATTTTTGCGGCTTTATACTCTACTGCCGTTGTGTCTCCGGTATAAAAAGGCAGAAGTTGGTGTTTATTCTCTAATCTAACCCTTGGTAGCATAAAGCCTCCCTTGTTGGCTGTGATATCCCTTGGAGTTGTATTACTTTTTTCTATATCCTTAATTTGAAGAGTGGCGTATTGTTCAGATTTCTCGCCCACACCCACTGTCACCTGAGCGTTTACAATTTGAGAAAAACCTAACATAACAAGAATATATAAAATTATATGATAGTTTATTTTTCTCTTGTACTTTTGTTTAAAGTTTGATTGTTTCATGTAGTTTAATTTTAATTCATACTTTATATATCGTTACTCCCAGCATGTCCTATAGCCTCGCTTTTTTATTGACAAGTGATTTAGAAATCCATTATCCTAAAATCATTATATTTATACAGACATCTTGTATTGCGTTATAAATACACAATAATTTATATGCACGTCAATTCAATTCCACTACATTTGATAGTAGAAAATATTATCTGATTAAGTAAACGAATGTAGAGATGTGTAATTTTGTAAAACAGGATCTTATCCTAACGTCTGTAAAAAATACAGACCAGGAACTTACGGTATTTAGCGGTAAAATAGCGAAAATACCGTAAGACTTGCATGAGTGGTCGTTATTATTCAATGATCCTTTAAAAAAGAAACTATATTCTTAAAGACATCAACATCAACCATCGCGATATCAACACTTTAAATCGTTTATCCAACACTACCTTCCAGACTGATTTGTAATAGTTTTTGTGCCTCAACAGCAAATTCCATTGGAAGATTTTGCATCACCTCTTTAGCATAGCCATTTACGATAAGCCCTACAGCTTCTTCGGTACCTATACCGCGCTGATTACAATAAAGAATCTGATCTTCACTAATCTTAGAAGTAGTAGCCTCATGTTCAATGATAGCTCCCGGATTTGCTATATCCGAATAAGGGAATGTATGTGCACCACACTTATCACCTAGCAATAAACTGTCGCATTGCGAGTGATTGCGTGCACCTTCTGCCTTTGGTGAAACTTTAACCAAACCTCTATATATATTTTGACTAAGCCCTGCTGATATCCCTTTGGATACGATACGGCTTTTTGTGTTTTTACCGAGGTGTATCATCTTGGTACCAGTGTCTGCCTGCTGATAGTGATTAGTTACCGCAACAGAATAAAACTCACCTATAGAATCATCTCCCGCAAGGATACATGATGGATATTTCCATGTAATAGCGGAACCTGTCTCTACCTGTGTCCAAGATATCTTAGAACCTTTTCCTTTACATATACCACGCTTAGTAACGAAATTATAAATACCTCCCTTACCTTCTTTATCGCCCGGATACCAGTTCTGCACAGTAGAATATTTCACTTCTGCATAGTCAAGAGCTATGATTTCTACAATAGCAGCGTGCAATTGATTTTCGTCTCGCATAGGAGCCGTACAGCCTTCGAGATAGCTTACGTAAGAATTATCTTCGGCAACGATCAATGTGCGCTCAAATTGCCCTGTATTAGCCGCATTGATACGGAAATATGTAGACAACTCCATCGGGCAACGTACACCTTTAGGAATATACACAAAAGACCCGTCGCTGAATACAGCCGAGTTAAGTGCTGCGAAGAAATTATCTCTATATGGAACTACAGACCCAAGGTATTTTTTCACCAATTCGGGGTGCTCTTGCACGGCTTCACTGAAAGCACAAAATATAATACCCTTTTCGGCCAGTACTTCTTTAAATGTTGTTTTTACGGAAACACTATCTACAACCGCATCCACAGCCATAGTCTGCACGCCGGCTAATATTTCGCGTTCATGAAGCGGAACTCCGAGTTTATCAAATGTTTTCAATAATTCAGGGTCTACTTCATCAAGGCTCTTAGGTCCGTCTTTTTTCTTTGGAGCAGCATAGTAGCTTATACTTTGATAATCAATCTCCGGAATTTCCAGATGTGCCCATTCGGGTGTTTTCATTGTAAGCCAATGACGATATGCTTTAAGACGGAATTCGAGCAACCACTCTGGCTCATTTTTTTTAGCTGAAATCAGACGCACAACATCTTCGTTGAGTCCGATTGGAATAACCTCAGTTTCAATATCCGTTACAAAACCGTATTTATAATCTCCGGTGGTAACGTCTTCTAAAATTTTATCTTGAGTTTCTTGCATGATTAATTTTTATTTTAGCAAATAGCCGTAGGCTATAAGCTGTTAAAGTCCATTATTGGTTGTAAGCAGAAAGCTTATTGCCAGTTTGCAAAGATATTACATTCTATTCATAAATTATACATATATAAATATTTTGCATCACTGATAGAACACATAGAACAGGCTTTTGTTTAGTTTTTTCCTTTTTATGACAGTAGGACCAACCAGCACAACATAAATAGTCGGCTCTCCTGATATCCCATCAGAAGAGCCGACACGCTTCAAATCCAAATTGATCTTAAAAGTGTTATGATTTTTTAAGAACGTTTATAATATTCCCTTGTCTGAATCCGAGTTCTCCAAGCTCTTTTTCCCTGCTTCATGTTTTCTTCCGAATGATACGTTCCACGAAAAGCGTAAATAAAGCATATGTCCGTTTTCTTTTATATACGACCATGATGTTGATGGCTTTATATTAGACACATTACGACTTCCTGCACTCCAGTAATCTTTAAACGGATATGACATTCCAACCGAAAGTTGTGCTTCTTTGTACTTATATCCGGCTTCTATGTAGTTCCAGTCTTCACCATACCAAATAGTTTCGCCCCACAACTCCTTATATCTGGTATACATTCCCATTGTCAACAGATAGTTTTTATATATGAGGTTGGAACGAAATCCGCCATGCATAAAGTTGTATGCGTGCGTATTACCATAATTGGACTTAAATATATCCCGATGCACACCAAACCACCCGGTAACCGTCCATATATCTTTAATGAGCCTCAAAGTAACATCTGCACTTAAGAATAAGTAATGTTCTCCTTTATGATTGTCCGAAAAGCTTATTACCTTATCCCCTTCGATGCTAAATGCATCTACTATAAGCTTGTCAAAATACATGTAACCCAAGACTGTACTTATGTCAAATATTCCTTTATTGTAACTTACAGTCAACCTATTGTTATATACATTGTATGGTTTCAGGTTAGGATTCCCTCTACTAATCTGATAGGTGTCGGTCTGTTGTTCTACATCACTCAGCTGTCCCAAAGAAGGAGTACGGGTATTTACTATAAATGAATATTTCAACGACAAATTATCATTTAATGGATAACTAAGTTGAACGGAAGGGCGGAAAGTATAATAGGTAGCATCCTTTTTGCCTTCTTTGAAAAACAGACGAGTTCCACCTATACCAATAGTATAGCCTAGCTTTTTAGCTATTTTTCCTTGTACCTGAGCATACAAATAAGATTCTGCATTTTTCATTTTAGTTATAGTATTTGCTCCGCCCTCATATGTATTATCAGCAAAACCTTGTGTATGTTTTATACCCGAGGAGAATGATAGATTTTCCAACTGCTTTTCATATACGGCTTCACCGATGAGCGAGTATTTATTACCGTCTATTTTATTGAAAATATTGGAAAGCACTTCGCTATCTTCAGTTTCTTTGTATCTACGATCACTATTGGAACTGATATATGTGCCCACTAGGTTTACAGCAAGTGACTGTTTATTCTTTAACTCACGCTTATAGTATATATCCAGCACAGGAGTATATTCATTTCCTTTATTCTTTGAAGAGGAAAGAGTCTTATTTATACTATTGGAGTATAATATATGTTGCGAGTTCTCATTTTTGTAGTTGTAAAACTGATTCTTAAACAGCACGTTAAAAACATACTTATCAGGGGAAGTAAGATTGTAGGATAAATTCAAATATTGATATTGATAATCCAAAGGAGAATAAATACCTTGCTGCTCTCTGGTGATCGGACTGTTCGGAAAATTTAGTGTCTCTGTCTGATCGGCCCATCTTTTGTCATAGCTTCTGTAATTAATGAAATAATTGAGCCCGAATTCTGAGGCTTTATAGTTTGTCTTGAAAGTTAGATTATCATTTCCAAACCCTACATATGGAGAATTCCGTCCGTCTACAAACACATATCCTCCATAATTTTTCTGTCGGTCAACGATCAGATTCAATACAGCACCCACATTCTCATTTCCAAAACGTACTCCGGGATCTTCAAAAAACTCGACACGAAGAATGTCTTGTGATCTTAAAGCCGCAACTTCTTGCACAGAAGCCCTAACTCCATTGATGCGAAGTTGGACTTCTTGATTACTTATTTTTATAGTTCTATTTACAGCATCTATATTCAATCGGGGTATCGCCATGTTGCTAAGTAAATCGAATGCGCTGACAGATGTTTTTACCTGCATTGAGTCGGGCATAAGTATTTGGCGATCTATTTTATTTATTACCCGATTCCCTGTCACAATTACTTCTCCAAGTACTTTCGCATCTTCCTGTATTTCTATATCACCTAGATCGATATGTGTTGTAAGATTACTAATCTTTATAAATGTTGTACGATACCCCATATAAGAGGCTTTGAGGATGTAATCTTGTTTCTGAAACTGTCCCGCAATCAAGAATAAACCCGTAGTGTCTGTTTGAGATCCGGTGATATATGTGGAATCCACTTTAAGCAATACTGTTGTAGCAAACTCAATGGGCTGTTTTGTTTTCAAATCTACAATGCGCCCTTTTATATCTATCGCACTTACCGAGATGCTGATGATAATAAGTAAAAGTAAGGATAATATAGCTTTCATTCTTTTTGTTTAATTATTTATACTATTTACACGAAATGAAAAGCCATAGTGTTACAACAGTTTTCCTTTAAATTGAAAATATTATCATTTGCGATCTTTTTGGTTTTTATATAATTTAAATTTTTGAAAGTTTTATAAAAAAAATGGCTGTGATGGATTTCATCACAGCCATTGCGTATCAGAAGTTGTTAATTAACTTTTAAAGTTAATAGCAGCCTGCGCCGCCGCTAAGCGTGCAATTGGGACACGGTATGGAGAACAACTTACATAGTTCAATCCTATACAATGACAAAATTCGATAGAAGATGGATCACCTCCATGCTCGCCACAAATACCGACTTTCATACCGGAACGAGTTTGACGCCCCTTAGTTACAGCAGATTGCATTAGTTGCCCAACACCTTCTCTATCTATAGACTGAAATGGATCTACTTTAAGAATACCTTTTTCTAAGTAAATAGGAAGGAATTTACCCACATCGTCACGAGAGAACCCAAATGTCATCTGAGTGAGGTCATTTGTTCCTAAAGAGAAGAACTCAGCAGACTCAGCTAGCTTGTCGGCTGTAATAGTGGCTCGAGGAGTTTCCACCATTGTTCCTACTTCAAAGTCAATTCTATCGCCCACTTCTGCAAATACTTTTTCTGCAGTACTGCGAATTATATCTTCCTGAAATTTCATCTCGGTCAAAGACGTAGTCAATGGCACCATGATTTCGGGATGAGTTTTTACACCTTTTTTCTTCAGAGTCAGAGCTGCTTGCAAAATAGCTCTCGTCTGCATTTCAGTAATTTCAGGATAAGTATTTGCAAGACGGCAACCACGGTGACCCAACATTGGGTTCATTTCCTGCAATGATGAAATTTTTTGCTTTATCTTACTTTCAGAAATTTGCATTGCCTCTACCATTTCCTCCAATCCTTTCATGTCGTGTGGCAAGAATTCGTGCAAAGGTGGATCCAGCAAACGAACAGTCACAGGAAGCCCTTCCATGGCAGCGAATATCCCCTCAAAGTCTTCTTGCTGAAGAGGAAGCAATTTCTTTAATGCTTTTTTACGTTCTTCTACATTATCTGCTAAAATCATTTCACGCATGGCTATGATCTTATCTCCTTCGAAGAACATATGTTCTGTACGGCACAAGCCGATCCCCAGAGCGCCAAAGTTGCGAGCAACCGCGGCATCGTGTGGAGTATCAGCGTTAGCCCTTACTTTCAGGCGAGTATATTTGTTTGTAAGTTCCATCATTTTGGCAAAATCAGCACTTAATTCAGCATCTTTTGTCCCTACCTTACCGTCATATACTTCTCCTGTAGAGCCATTAATAGAAATCCAATCACCTTCGCGATACTCACGATCGTCAATCATAAGTGAACGTCTCTTGTAGTTGATACAAAGGTCCGACACACCAGAAACGCAACATTTACCCATCCCACGGGCAACAACAGCAGCGTGAGAGGTCATCCCTCCACGAGCTGTAAGAATACCTTCGGCAACAGCCATACCCTTGAGGTCTTCAGCCGCAGTTTCTATTCTGACAAGGATAACTTTTTTATTTTTATGATGGCTTGTTTGCCATTCAGCATCATCGGCAAAGAAAACGATTTGCCCTGTGGCTGCACCCGGAGATGCAGGAAGACCTTTAGCTACAACTGTAGCTGCTTTTAATGCCTTAGGCTCGAATACAGGGTGCAGCAATTCATCTATCCTCTGTGGTTCAACACGAAGCAATGCTTCTTCCTCAGTTATTAAACCTTCGCTCAACATATCCATCGCGATTTTCACGGCAGCAGCACCTGTACGTTTTCCGCTACGAGTCTGAAGCAACCAAAGTTTGTTGTCCTGTATTGTAAACTCAAGGTCTTGCATATCTTTGTAATGCAATTCAAGCTTTTTCTGAATTTCATTCAGACTCTTGAAAGCTTCAGGCATTACTTCTTCAAGAGACAACCCCCTTTGCTTTCTTTCTTCTTCGGTGATACCTTGTTGCCTTGCCCATTCGTAAGAACCCTGTAGGGTAATTTGCTGTGGAGTGCGTGTACCGGCAACCACGTCTTCACCTTGTGCATTGATAAGGAATTCACCATTGAATCGTGCTTCTCCTGTAGCAGCATTACGAGTAAACGCTACGCCCGAACCTGAGTTGTCATTCATATTACCAAATACCATTGCCTGCACATTAACGGCAGTACCCCACTCGGCAGGAATATTATTCAGTTTACGATAAAAGATAGCACGCTCATTCATCCAACTTTCAAATACAGCCATGATGGCATTCCATAGTTGTGTCCAAGGATCGGTTGGGAAGTCTTGTCCGGTTTTTTCCTTTATAATTTTCTTGAAACGCACAACAAGCTCCTTTAAGTCTTCTGTTACAAACTCTGAATCTTGCGTTATACCTTTCTTTTCTTTTAGTTCATCTATAATTTCTTCAAAAATATCTTCATCATCCTTTTCTACAGGTTTCAAACCCATTACCACATCACCGTACATTTGTATGAAACGACGATATGAATCCCAAGCAAAGCGAGGAGTCTGTGTCTTACGCGCAATGGCTTCTACGGCTTTTTCGTTTAATCCTAGGTTTAAGATTGTATCCATCATCCCCGGCATGGAAGCTCTTGCTCCCGAACGAACCGAAACCAGAAGAGGGTTTTCATCATCACCAAATTTTGGTCCTCCCACAACACGCTCGATATGATGTATTGCTTCTTTCACCTCATTTGTAAGAAGTTTAATAACATTTTCTTTACCTTCCTTGTAAAACAAATTGCACACTTCTGTAGTGATTGTAAACCCCGGAGGCACAGGTATTCCCATTAGACTCATTTCGGCCAAATTAGCACCTTTTCCTCCTAGTAACTCCTTCATTTTCGCGTTTCCCTCGGTAACTGTACCGCCAAAGACATAAACAGACTTTCCACTCATACTGTAACGATTTTAAAAGGTTAGATAATAGTATTTAACATATTCATGATATTCGTATAGTGCAAAAATCGACTGACTATCTGTTACGATCAATCGATTTCAATATTATGAAAAAATAATTGGATAACAAAGTATTTTAGAGTAATTTAATATGGTTATAAAACATAATAATCCCGACAAGAGACCTTGCCGGGATTACATGAAAATATTATTTTTTTGTAAGCGAAACCTCGCTTTTTAACAAATATACACTATCCTATAACATGCATTGCATCCAATACTAATTTTAGAAGGAATAACGCTGCAATGACATACACTGTAACAGAAACATCTTTCGATTTTCCGCAAAAAACTTTAATAAACGCAAAGCTTAACATACCGAAAACGATACCTTCTGCTATACTGTATGTAAAAGGCATAAACACGATGGTAAGGAATGCCGGCAAGCCTTCGCTCATGTCGCTGAAATTGATCTTAGCAACAGACGAAATCATAAACAACCCTACGATGATTAATGCAGGCGAAGTTGCAGCAGCCGGAACCATTAGGAATAATGGTGCAAAAAACAGAGCTAAGATGAAAAACAACGCTGTACTTACAGAGGTAAGCCCCGTGCGACCACCCGATGCTACACCCGATGCACTTTCTACATAGGCAGTAACTGTACTTGTTCCCAATATAGAACCTACAGTAGTACCTAGCGCATCAGAGAACAGGGCTTTCTTCATTTGAGGGAAATTTCCGTCTTCATCTGCAAGTCCTGCTTTTGATACCACACCTATCAATGTACCTACTGTATCGAAGAGGTTTACAAACAACAAGGTGAATACAACGATAACCATGTTGACAGACAAAATATGATCCCACTCAAACTGAGCAAAGATAGGAGCTATAGATGGAGGAGTATCAATTATATTTCCGTCGGGTAATTTAACATCTCCCAAAATAAGACCAAAGATAGTTGCTGCAACGATCCCTATCAAAATAGAACCATTTACATTTCTTACAAATAGTACAGCTGTAACAAATAGTCCTAAAAAGGCAATCCATATACTGTGTTGAGAAAAGTCTCCCAGTGCAACCAATGTAGCAGGACTTGACACCACGATTCCTGCATTTTTCAACCCAATAAGTGTGATAAACAGACCAATACCCACAGGTATTGCGTCTTTCAATACCTTTGGTATACTTTTTACTATCAGTTCACGAACATTGAAGAACGTAAGTAGTATAAATATAATACCTTCGATAAATACTGCTGTAAGTGCAAATTGCCAAGAATATCCCATTACGCCACATACTGTGAATGCAAAGAATGCGTTCAATCCCATTCCGGGAGCTTGTGCAATTGGCAATTTAGCATATAACGCCATCATAAGGGTGGCAAAAATAGTAGCTAAAGCTGTAGCAGTAAACAACGCATCCTTATCCATCCCGGTAGTAGATAATATATTGGGGTTTACGATCAGGATATAAGACATCGTAAGGAAAGTGATAAGACCCGCAAGAAACTCTTTGCGTATGGTCGTATTATTTTCCGAAAGCTTAAATGTTTTTTCTAGTAAGTTTTTCATATTCTATTAATGATCAAAAGTTCCACTTAGCAGCAATAGTAGGATTTATATATGGTTCATTTAAGCGAGACCCATTAGCTGAATTAATAAAGTTGTTGCTTATCTCTATTTCTGTACCTAAAGACAAGTTTGAATTAACATTATACCAGAATTGAGGTTCTGTAAGCAGAATTATTTTTTTACCACCTCGGTCTTTTGCATGAGTCGTATTTTTATCCTGAGTCCAAACATCAAGGAATCCCGAAACAGTGAATTTATTATCAAAGAGATTAGCTCCCCATGTTACAGTCCACTGAACATCGTTACTTACTCTCTCAAAAGCATTGTATTTATACACTAAATAAGTTCCAAGGTTTACTCCTTTAATATTTGTAGCATAAGATGCTCCGGCTAAGTAGGCATTTGCGATAGAAAAACCAAAGTTGTTAGCATTTCCCACACCACCATTAAACTCTAAGTGAGCCATAATTGGGCTTTTTCCCAACTTCAGGTCGCGGGCAATTTCAAGGTACATAGTTCCTATATTTCCTCTGCTTTGGTTGAAATCCAAATCGACAAACATGAAGGTAGAACCCCATTTGTCGGGTTTGAACATCTCGAATGTTGCAGTAAAATAGTTTTTTCCAGAAATCTTGTCTCCATGTAGGGCATGACGTGGATCGAAATGTAACTGAAGATTCTGTGCCGAAGCATAGAATGAAGCCATTAATACGATTAATGTGAATAGTACCTTTTTTGCCATATTATTAGAATTTATTATTAAAAATGCAAAAATAAGTAAAAAAAAGAATTAAATATTTGTCGAAGAAGATTTAACAGTCGTTTTTTTTCAACAATATGTAGAATCCTTTCCCAGCTTCGTTTTTTAGTTTTAAAATAAATTATGAGTAAATTTTTATTTTTTATTTTGAAATATAAAAAAATGTCATACCTTTGCACCGCAATCACAGAAAACGGGATGTAGCGCAGTCCGGTTAGCGCACCTGCTTTGGGAGCAGGGGGTCCCAGGTTCGAATCCTGGTATCCCGACGAAACAAAAAGACCTAACTATTTATAGTTAGGTCTTTTTGTTTCCGTTATGGTTTCCGTTTCATTTAGAAAAAAGTATTCTTTACTATTTGCCGTTTACATAAATACGAGGTCTGGCAGCAAAATATTGTTTACCTCCTCTAATCTGTAGCATTGCCTTTATCAAATTGAAATTATCGTTTTGGCTATATGTTTCGTAATTAGAATACATATATTGATACAAATTATATTCTCGTAATGATTTATCATTTATCAGGCAAAAAGTATTATCTAACTTTCTCTTATCCGTAAAGTATTTCTCATCCCATATTGTCAATAATAAAGAGCTGCTTAAAGGAAATATGACCTCAACACCATTCATGCCAAATCCACTATATAAGTAAGGTTGGTTTGGAATATGAGGTTTTGTTAAAATCGGATTATCAGAAGTATATACATTATTATGCTCTGTTACATAGAAAACCCATATTTTGTTAACCAATTGATCTTGATATGAATCTATTAACTTTTGGTCTCCATAAATAAAAAAATGTTCAAGTGATTGTAATTCCTCGTCATACTCTAATGTGATGGAATCTATTAAACTATACTGTTTCTCGTCGACTTGTGTTTTGTAAAGCTCCTTATTTAACTCAAAGGCATAATTATTTACTTTTTTATTTGCATCAATATACATTTCTCTAATATTGGGCATTCGTAAGTATTGGAGAGCGATAAGAGCCGAAAAAATATCTTTTGTCTTTTTATCTATAACAGGATTGTTATTCTGGTTGCTTAACCATTCTTTTGTTTTAGAGGCAAATAATTTTAAACAATCACTATACATTATTTCTAAATTATTTGCAAAAAACTCTTTTTCAAGCATATTTGCAGATGTTATTGTTTTCCCATCAACAACCTTTTCTGCTAATTTATAAAAATCATCTTCGCAAGCTATATTTGCAATAGATTGTGTATATGATTTTGAATTTTTCTTATTGTATACCCAAATAGACTTATTGTTTTCAGAGAAATTCCGAAAATAACATTGTGGTATATAATGCTGTTTTTTGTTTTCCTTACTCATAAAATATTACGCCATGTAATTAAGAAAATGGATGCTCACACTTATAACATTCAATATTCAACCCCTCAATTTTCACCTCTCCCCATACTCTCCAATCTTCCCTTCACAAATCCTCTTTGTTATATCCCTCAGCAATTCCACTTTCGGAATCAGCGCATCGATATCCCCTTTGGTTACCACAAACTTAGGATTGTAGCGAGCTTCCACATACGCCGCTTTAATGAGATTGAACAACCGCTTTTCTTCCGCAGGGTGAAGAGGAAAAACATTAGCCAAGTCGGGAGAAAAACTTTTAACCGAAGAAGATAATTTGGATAAGTTATGCTGCTTGTTGCTTTTCAATGTAAAGACTAAACGAATGGCATAATAATAGTTTTCGCAGGCTTGATGTAATAGAAAAGATGCTTTTTTATCCATCTCCTCTTTAGTAGCCATTTTTGCTAAAAATAAAAACTCATTTGCACTATCAAATTTCTCATTAAAATATTCCTCTGCCTGTTGTTTTATTTCAGCATAGTTTAACTTGCGTTTTCGGGCCAATTTAAACTGCTTGCTGTCGTAAAGCATTACACCCTCTTCCTTTATCTGAGTATAAAAATAGCGACCCTCATCTATGGCTTTGTTCAGCGTCTTAATATCTTCATTAATAAACTGTACAGGCGTTTGAGTTTCGGGTTTTGTATAGTATTTATCGTCTATATTATCCAATCGGCTTCCCGCCAATTTATCGGATATGCCATGCGTAACCACAAGAATATCGTAATCGGATATTTTGGTCGTCTTTATTCCAAACTCCATGCGCTCATCATAATCTACATATTTATTTCTTGCATAACTGCCAAAAAGAATAATCATTTGCGTTTCGGGTATCTTCTCCAAAACAGCTTTTACCAGATAATTTAAATCCTCCTGTTTCTCTTTGGGTAAATATGATATGGACTTCTTCATTGTTATTATTTTCTTACTATTCAAAGATATGGAAAAAATGAAATCAGATATTAACAATTCTAAACTAATATTCTATCTTTGTAATAATAGCCTTATTTTATTTGCTTTGTTTGTTCGTACGAAGCAATTAGAGCCAAAGGCAATCACGAAACATATTTATTTATCGGCTTGGTAATATTATCAAGCTTAAAAACGAACATTCCATGAAAATAGATTTTGCACCAATAGAGACTTTCTTTTCGGAAGATACCCGTCCCAAAGAATTTGCAAAACTGCTTGACGAATTTTTATACGAACACATGATACTAGTCGCCAAGCTTCAAACATCTCACTATAAGGATAAAACCATACATCCCAATACAGAGCGGTTCATAACGCAAATAAAACAGTTGAGAGACGTTCTACTCTTTTGCGATAGCAGCGGATAAGTATATAAAATCAAGGGGCAAACACCATTTACAAGAAAAGGAAGCATAAACCTATTATCACGACTAAAGAAAAAGAAAAAAGAGGCTGTCTCGAAAGGATTTTTACTATCATTCTGTCATCCTGACCGGAGGGAAGGATCTCTTTTGAGACAGGAGATGTTTCACTATCGTTCAACATGACAAGAGAAAGTAACAGGTGTATAGTATATTTCTACTTTCGAGACAGCCTCTTTTCTTTTATTATTATTTGATGCCGTACAGAAGAAGAACACTAGCGGATACAGACCAATTCCTATAATTACAATAGCTTAGTTAGAGAACGTTAATTCGCATTGTAACAAAGTTTCTATCCCAACTTTTTCTCTTTTTTACACTAAATCTATGTATTTTTGCATCCACAACAACAAAGATATGATAAGTAAGCAACACAAAGATATTGCCCAATGGTCTATGGAACTGGCTCTGGCAAATGGATGTCAAGGAGCTCGGGTTTCAGTGATCACAGCAAACAACAACTCTTTTGAATACAGAAACACTCAATTAGATAAACTTCACCAAAGCAGTGAAAATAAGCTTTATATCGAGTTATTTATAGATGGCAGGTACGGCTCATTCTCTACCAATAGGATAGAAAAGGCAGGATTAGAGTCTTTTATAAAAGAAGGTATCACGTCTACCAAATATTTGTCGGAAGACCCTTTTCGCCAACTGCCCGACAAGCAAAGATATTTCAGAGGAGACGAAACCGATTTAGACCTTTATGATGGAAGTTTTGACTCTATCCCTACAAGCGAGAAGTTAGATCTCATAAAGCAGTCTGTAGAAGAGATACGCGATAGTGACAACCGTATAATCTCTGTCACCTCGGCATACGATGATGGTGTAGGAGCAGAATATATGATTGCCAGCAATGGATTTGAAGCCGAATGTGTAGACTCTGCGTATAACCTGATGGTAGAAGTATCGCTGAAAACGGATGGTGACGCTCGTGCCGAATCCTTCTGGTACGACAGTGCTGTATATTGGGAAGATCTGAAAAAAAATGGGATAGCAAAAATTGCATTCAACAGAGCATTACGCAAGATCGGACAACAGAAGATAAAATCGGGCAAGTATGATATGTTGTTAGACAATACTACTTCGTCGCGCATATTATCTCCGCTTATCAGTGCAATGTACGGAACAGCACTTCAACAGAAAAATTCTTTCCTATTGAACAAAATGGGAGAAAAGATAACGGCTGATATCTTTACCCTTTACGATACACCTCATATAAAACGCTCCTTTGGTGCCCGATGGTTTGATGGTGAAGGCATAGAGACAAAAGATAGAACAATTGTAGAGAAAGGTATTCTGCAAAATTATTTCATAGACACATACAATTCTCTGAAAATGGGAGTAGCACCTACCATATCTTCCCCGTCTATTCTTCAAATGTCTTTGGGAGAAAGAGGTTTCGATGCCATTTTAGCATCTGTGCAAAAAGGAATATGGGTTACCAACTTCAACGGAGGCAACAGCAACCCTACCACCGGAGATTTTTCGTTTGGCATAGAGGGCTTCTTGATCGAAAACGGAAAGATTTCTACACCTTTAGGAGAAATGAACATAACCGGAAATATGCTGTCTCTTTGGGAGAGTCTTACAGAAGTGGGAAACGATCCCCGCGAGACTTCCTCTTGGCGCATTCCATCGCTTTTATTCAACAATGTAAACTTTAGCGGATTATAGAATATGAAACCGTTCCACCTCTTATTTCTACTTTTATTACTTCCTATATATATATTTTCTCAGGCTCCTGCCACCGAAATACGTGCCGTTTGGCTAACAACAAACTGGGGTCTCGACTGGCCTGCCCAGCATACCAGCGTTAAGGCTCAGAAAGAACAATTAAAAAAGATTCTGGATAAATTACAGGAAGCGAATTTCAATACGGTCCTCTTTCAGGCAAGAGCACAAGGATATGTTTTTTATCGGTCTAAGATAGAGCCCCTCAGCTCATACTTCAATCATGAAGACAATTTCGACCCGTTGGCCTTCGCTATAGAAGAATGCCACAAGAGAGGGATGGAGTGCCATGCATGGGTTATAGCCTATCCTATGGATAAAGCCACAGTGCGATACACAGGCAAAGGCAGGCGAAGAAAAGCCACAGTTGTGCAAAACAAACCATCATATTATAAGGCTATAGGAGAAAGATGGTATCTCGATCCCGGAATGCCCGAAACACGCAATCTGATAGTATCTATAGTAAAGGAGATCGTTCAGAATTATGATGTAGACGGTATTCATTTCGATTATATCCGCTATCCGAGCAACTCCCGAAAATTTCCCGATGACGATACCTACCGAAAATATGGAAACGGGATGAGTCTATACGATTGGCGTAGGGAAAATATCAACAAGCTGATCAGCGAAGCATACGACACGGTGAAGGCTCTAAAAAAATGGGTACAACTGAGCAGCTCCCCTTTAGGCAGATATAAAGTTCTGCCGGAGGTAGCACCTAACGACGGCTGGACAGCCTACGAAACAGTATTTCAGGATGCAGGACATTGGCTGAAAAGTGGAAAGCATGACCTGCTTTTCCCAATGATGTATTACCGTGATCATTATTTCTATCCGTTCCTTAACGACTGGATTGCAAATAGTAACGGACGGCTTATTGCTCCCGGATTGGGTGTTTATCAGATGGATGAATTAAAGTGGCCGTTACAAGATATTACTAACCAAATGCAATACATTCGGGATAAAAAGATTCCCGGAGCAGCATATTTCAGAACAGCAAATGTTCTCAGCAATCTAAAAGGGGTTTTAGACTCTATACACACCTACTACCCTACTCCGGCCAAGCTACCGCCATTGACATGGCTAAACAACATTGCGCCCAATTCTCCAACTGATTTGCAAGTCTTTAAAGACAAAGACAACAAGCTAAACATTAAATGGAATCCGCCGACAGCAGATGGGGATTACACATATACCATATATGTATCAGATAAAGAACCTGTGGACACTAATAATGCAGGTAATATATTATCAACAGGTCTACGAACAAATAGCTATGCTTTTACAATCAAAGAGGGCGATTTTGGGTATTATTATACCGTAACAGCTTCAGACAGATACCATAATGAGAGCACGGTTACCTTCCCTGCATTTTTCTCTCATTCAGCAAATGAGCAATAGACAGCCATCAAGAAAGTTTTGACTTCAGTCATAATTTATAAGGAAATCATATAAAAAAAAATCAGCAGTTTTATTGTCAACTGCTGATTTATATATTATCAATAAAATAATCCTATCCCTTATTTACACTATGGAAGTCGGTGGCACTACGGCATCCTTTAATTGATTGATTGTCTTATGCAGAATCGGATGCATGTATTCGCCTGCAATCTCAGCTAGAGGAAATAATACAAAAGACCTTTCTTGAATATGAGGGTGCGGTAATTTCAAATCAGAAGAATCCAGAATTACATCTTCGTATAACAAGACATCAATATCTATAATCCGGTCGGTATATCTCTGATCCTGAGATTTAACATCTCGCCCCATCTTTTTTTCGATCCACTGAGTGGCTTGCAACACTTCAAGCGGAGTAAGTTTAGTCTCCACCTTGCATGCAGCATTCAAGAACTGATTAGCAGACTCAAAGCCTACAGGCTCGGTAATATAAAAAGCGGAAGTGGCGATCACCTCGCCAATCCGCTCTTCTATATAATCTATTGCATTATCCAGATTTTCACCACGGTCTCCCAAGTTGGAGCCAAGTCCCAGATAAACATTATACCTTTTTTCTTTTTCGAGTATCATCAAATGATAAGCATTGCGTCTCCGTAAGTTCCGAATTTATATTTTTCCTTTACAGCGATTTCATATATATCCATTATGCGGTCATATCCGCCGAATGCTGCAGTCATCATCAACAATGTTGACTGAGGCAAATGAAAATTAGTAACCATAGAGTCGGCTATACCAAAATCATACGGAGGGAAAATAAACTTATTTGTCCATCCTTCATTTGTTTTCAGGTAACCATCTGTACTTACTATTGTTTCGATAGCTCTCATCACCGAAGTACCAACAGCACATACTCTGCGACTTTCATCTTTTGCTTTGTTGACAATATCTGCCGCTTCCTGAGTAATAAGCAATTGCTCCGAGTCCATTTTATGCTTTGTCAGATCTTCTACATCAATATCTCTATAATTACCCAAGCCCGAGTGCAAAGTTATATATGCAAAATGAACACCTTTAATTTCTAAGCGTTTCATTAACTCACGGCTAAAGTGAAGGCCGGCAGCAGGAGCCACAACGGCACCTTCGTTTTTGGCGAATATAGTCTGATAGCGATCTTTATCCTCAGGTTCTTCACCTCTGTTCAAGTATTTAGGTATTGGAGTTTCACCAAGTGCATAAAGCGCTTTTCTGAACTCTTCGGATGGACCATCGTACAAAAAACGAAGTGTACGCCCACGAGAAGTTGTATTATCTATAACTTCGGCAACCATTGAGTCATCGTCACCAAAATACAATTTATTTCCTATACGTATTTTACGCGCAGGATCAACAAGTACATCCCACAGATGGAATTCCTCGTTTAACTCACGCAGTAAGAATACCTCTATTGTAGCTCCAGTCTTCTCCTTATTTCCATATAAACGGGCAGGAAAGACTTTCGTATCGTTGAAAACAAAAACATCTTTATCGTCGAAGTATTCAATAATATCCTTAAAACTTTTGTGTTCAATACCCCCGGTTTTACGGTTGACAACCAACAAGCGTGACTCATCCCTGTTCTTGGACGGATGAGTGGCGATCAATTCCTCTGGAAGATCAAATCTGAATTGAGAAAGTTTCATGTTTCTTTATCTAAATTTATTATTTATCAATAATTAGTGCGTCCACAAATTCTTCTATCTGGCTTCCCTCAATACACTGATCAAGAGTAACCTCTCCTATTCGTGTTCGCTCCAGTGCGGTAAGATGTGCACCTGAGCCTAACGCAACTCCAATATCTCGAGCCAAAGCTCTGATGTATGTACCCTTGCTACATACCACTCTAACTTTTATTTCGGGAAAGGAATAGTCGAGAAGCTCGATTTCGTCTATAACCAACAACTTTGGTTTCAACTCTACGTCCTGTCCTTCTCTCGCAAATTCGTATGCCCTTTTTCCATCCACCTTACAGGCTGAATATGTTGGCGGCACTTGCTCTATTTCTCCAATAAAATCTTTAAGTTTAGCCTCTACCAGTTCCTTGGTTATATGTTCTACGGGGAAGACTCCATCTACTGCTGTTTCCAAATCAAATGAAGGAGTTGTTTCTCCAAGCTTGATCGTTGCAATATATTCTTTAGTCTGATATTGAAACGATTCTATCAACTTTGTCTTTTTCCCTGTACAAACGATCATAACACCCGTAGCCAACGGGTCTAGGGTGCCGGCATGACCGACTTTTAATTTCTTGACACCCAGCTTGCGGCATAATTTGTTTCTCAATTTGCGCACGAGGGTGAATGATGTCCAATTTAGTGGCTTATTTATATATAAGACCTCTCCTGATATAAAATCCATTATACTGTTAATTCGTGTCCTGCCAGCATAAGGATAAGAATAATTCCTCCAACTACAATTCTATACCAGCCAAAAAGTTTAAATCCATACTTGGTTACAAATCCTATAAAGAATTTGATAGCCAACAGCGCTACGATAAACGCTACTACATTTCCTATTATAAGCACAGTCATATTATCCAGTAATATGCTGAAATCAAAATCAAATGCTCCTCCATTGGGTGCTTTTATCAGCTTATACACTTTCCATCCGGTAGCAGCAGCCATTGTAGGCACTGCAAGGAAGAAGGAAAATTCTGCTGCATTTTTTCTACTCAAACCCTGACTCATCCCCCCTACTATGGTAGCCATAGAACGAGACACTCCGGGAATCATAGCTATACACTGAAAAAAACCGATTATAAACGCATTCTTATATGTTATTTCCTGTGAGTCTTCTTTCGGCTTATTAAACCATTTATCTACAAACAGCATCACAATACCGCCAAGCACCAACATGATAGCTACAACTGTTACACTTTCGAGCAATTCATCTATTTTATCACTAAATATCAATCCTAAAAAAGCAGCCGGAACAAAACCGATCAGCAATTTCCAATAGAACTCTAATTTATAAAACAAATAGCTGAATATGTTTTTAAAATCCGCCCTTAGTCTATCATTCCTAAAGCGAAAAAAGCGGTTCCAGTATAAAACAATCACAGACAAAATCGCACCAAATTGTATAATAACAGTGAAAGCCTTTACAAATTCGCTACTTTCGATCCCTAAAAGACTTTGAGCAATAATCATATGCCCGGTTGACGATACAGGAAGAAACTCGGTAAGTCCTTCTACAATAGCAATTATAATTGCCTCAAAAATACTCATCGTTATTTATAAGTTTTGTAATTAATCAGTTGTGCTCTTTGTTCTCTTCAGCTAAACTCTTACGACGAGGATACAGTATTCCGACAATCATCAGTAAGAACCCTGCAAGACAAACCATTGGAGCCACAACGATTCTCTTAGCACTAAAGATGTCCGGTTCAAATCCGCCCTCGATACTGGAAGATGGCCCTGTCATCAGGATAAATCCAACTATAATAATTACAACCGACACAGCACAAATGATGTAATTCAGCTTGCCAAAAGCAAAATCTTTCTTATCCATATGTTTTTAAACGTGATAAAGTTTATTTGTAGTCATTCTTAAATACCTATTCACCGAAAATGCTGTGGCAAAAGCCGCTATAAGTATGCCAAAGATAAGGACAAGCCCATATACAATCAACAATTCGTAC
This sequence comes from Bacteroidota bacterium, assembly GCA_023437305.1. Lineage (GTDB taxonomy): Bacteria > Bacteroidota > Bacteroidia > Bacteroidales > Dysgonomonadaceae > Dysgonomonas. The sequence goes on along the minus strand of JAEZGN010000023.1, from coordinate 279,052 downwards.
ATTTTCACAATAGACAGCATATCAGGAATTATGCTTGTAATATAATATATTACTCCCGTAATAGCTAAATTTGCCAAGATAGCAGCAACAACACCACTGATTATCATACGCCACATAAAAGGCCATCGGATAAAAGAGTTTGTTGCACCCACCAATCGCATTGTATTTATCAAAAATCTCTTCGAATATATATTCAGCTGGATAATGCTTCGTATCAATGTAAACGAAATGAGCACAAGTATCACAGCTAGTATAGCCAATATAGTTCCAATTAAAGAAAGCTTAGAGTTTGCATTTATAATATCACTTTCATTATAAACGATATTATTCACTATCTGAGCGCCTTTTAGATTATGAACCTTAAGGCTTGCTTCCACTTTTTTTATACTGTCGGGATTGACATAGTCAGACTTTATAAACACATCGAAATAGGCATGCGCAGGATTATATCCTAACACCTCTTCCGGATCACGACCAAGATCTTGTACCAATTGTTTTTTCGCCTCATCTTTGCTGATATACACGACAGACTTAACATACGGATTTGTATTCAAATTTTTCTGTATCTTCGTGATAGAAGCATCATCTACATTTCCTGCAAGCTCTATCGATATACCCATATTTTCTTTCAGATACGAACCTATGCCTTTAGCAGTAAATCCTACTAAAAAAGTCAAACCCAAAAGAAAAAGAACAAGAGTTATACTAATCGTAGTAATGACCCCTGTAGTAAATAGTGATATCGTTTTATACTGATGCTTATCAGACATATTGTACAAAGACAAATAAGTAGTATTTAGTGAATGAGTACAAAACACCCAAATTCGCTGCAAAGAAACAAAATAAATACATCTTACAGTAGTATTTTCATCTTTTTTAATAAATAGTTCTTTGCAATTATAGAATAAACACTATTAAAACACCATTTGTTTTGGCTTATAGTTTAATTTAAGACTTTGAAGCACTTTCATCGAACTAAGCCCACTCTCGACTCTCTCAGCCGTTACCTAAAAGATGATAAATATCACAACATTTGCCACGCCAATCACTATACAGGTTCGACATGTAAGCATCGCCATTTTATTTTTTTATATATCGTTAGATTGACATTCAGGGGAGGAAAAATATTTTTTGTTAAAAATAGCCTTATATTTGTGTTTATCATTTATTACAAAGGCTCATATAACTTAATAAAATATCATGCAAACAGAATTAACCAAATCAAAATTGAATCCAACAGACTTCTCCGGAAAAGTAGATGGGAAAGATGTAAAAATGTACGTGCTATCCAACAAGAATGGATTGGAAGCAACCGTCATTAATTACGGAGCAAAAATAGTATCCTTATCAGTACCTGACAAAAACGGCGAACTGACCGATATTGTACTCGGACATAACAATCTGAACGAGTACCTAAACTCTGAAGAGCCATACTTTGGGGCTGTATGCGGACGAACAGGAAACCGTATTGCCAAAGGAAAATTCACGCTCGATGGCATAACCTACGAATTGGCAATAAACAATGGGCCCAATAATCTACATGGTGGGCTGAAAGGCTTCAATGCAGTGGTATGGGATGCAAAACAAACAGATCAACAAACACTGGAGTTGACATATTTATCCAAAGACGGAGAAGAAGGTTTTCCGGGCAATCTGAATGTAAAAATGATCTATAAGTTGACGGATGACAATTCGTTTGATATAGACTACGAAGCCACAACAGATAAGGCGACTATTTTGAATCTTACAAATCATTCATACTTCAATCTTTCGGGCGAAGGAGATCCTACTATCAACGATCATATTCTGGTAATGCATGCCTCTAACTATCTTCCAACGGACGATACTGCGATTCCTTACGGAAAAGCTGAACCTGTAAAAGGAACTCCATTCGAATTCACTACTCCTCATACGATTGGAGAACGAATTGAAGAAGACTTCGAACAGTTGCATTTCGGGAAAGGCTACGACCATACAATGGTATTGGACAAAAAAGAGGATGAATTGGCCTTAGCAGTAGAATGCCTTTCTCCCAAGTCAGGAATCCAAATGAACATTTCGACTACCGAACCGGGTGTTCAGATATATACTGGTAACTGGATGACAGGAAATTTTGAAGGAAAACACGGACACCGTTATCCGATGCGTGCAGCGGTATGCTTCGAAACTCAACATTTCCCGGACAGCATCAATAAACCGGAATATCCGAGTGTAATACTCAGACCAGGAGAAACCTTCAAAAGCAAAACTGTACATCGATTTACAATAAAGAAATAAATAACCTTTGTCATTCAAGATGGAGCGAAGAATACATCAATAAAAGATGCCTTTTCGCTCCATTCTTATTCATAAATTAAATAAGATATTATTTGATGGAACACAAACATATAATTCCTTAATTCTGCAACATGAAAACAAAAGCTTTCATAAAAAGAATAAATATTGTAATCGATTGTGCCGATGCAGGAGTTATGTCCGAGTTTTATAGCAAAATCTTAAAATGGGAATGCACGCATCCTCATGCAAATGGTTGGGCAGCTATAACATCTCCCACCGGCATGGTAATAGCTTTTCAGGAAGTAGAAAACTATACTCCTCCTGTGTGGCCATGGCAAGAAGGGAAACAAGGGCAAATGCTACATTTAGACTTTTATGTGGATAACCTGGAAGAAGCTGTACAATTTGCGATACAATGTGGAGCAAAACTTGTTAGCGAACAATATTTCAGAACTTCAAGAACAATGATCGATCCGGCAGGGCATCCCTTTTGTCTTGACACCGATGAACCCGAATAAGTAAGATTATTAATTATTTCCTTAACCTCACAAAGTCAACAGAATGTCCTTCTCCTTTGTGAAGTATTAGGTTGGCTCTTTCCTTTGTTGGCAGAATATTTTTTCTCAGATTTTTACGGTTAATCTCTCGCCAAATCGTTTTCGCCGTTTTCATCGCTTCCTTCTCCGATAGCTCAGAGAAGCTCTTGAAATAAGACCGAGGGTTGGTAAATGCCCCTTGTCTGAATTTCATAAAACGGGAAATGTACCAATCTTCGAGCAACTGCTCTTCAGCATCTACATAAATAGAAAAGTCGACAAAGTCGGATACAAATATCCTTGGCTTTTCGCTCGGGTAATCCATTCCGCTTTGCAATACATTCAGACCCTCCAGAATCAAGATGTCGGGCTGCTCAACGATATCATATTCGTTAGGGATAATATCGTATACCAAGTGAGAATATCTCGGCACCTCTACCCGATCTTTACCTGATTTTATATCTGTCACAAATTGAAGAAGACGCTTTATATCGTATGATTGGGGAAATCCTTTTTTCAGCATTATTCCTTTTTCTTCCAGAGTAGCATTCGGATAAAGGAATCCGTCTGTAGTTACCAAAGATACTCTTGTGTTTTCTTTCCATCGGCTAAGCAATGCCTGCAAGACACGTGCAGTAGTACTTTTCCCTACCGACACACTACCGGCAATACCTATTATAAAAGGAATCTTCTGTACTCTTTGATTGAGAAATCGCATCAATACAGACTGACGGCTCACACGTGCATGTACATAATAGCTTAACAGACGGGATAGAGGCAGATAAATATCCTCAACTTCATCTATCGACAATTGGTAGTCAATCCCTTGTAGGGTTAACAGTTCCTCATAGGTGAGAGTCATCGGTTCGGAGTCACGTAGCGCAGCCCACTGTTCGCGAGTGAAAATCATATAAGGACTAATAGGAAGAGTTGCCATTTGTTTACTATTGATAACTGCGACAAAGGTATGCAAAAGTTATAAGCCGAATGTTATATATTATATATTTTAAGCTTTTCTCTTATAAGCAGCATAGTGTGATAGATGATTACATTACGCCTTAGCAGAAAAGTGAATGAATATATACCGAATACAAAAAATATCCCGCTCACGTCATAGCATAGAGTTTGTTTTCTAATTATTTGTTTATCAAATTGTCGCTTACACGTTTTTTTAATACATTTGCACCTCTAAAAACATAGAAATAACTAAATATTAATCTTATGATTACTGCAGACCAACTCAAAGAAGTGTTGGAGCGCGAGGACGCGCTGAGGAGGCATCTTTGACGTCGATGCGAAAAAAATACAACTCGAAGAAGAAGAACTAAGAACTCAAGCTCCGGGATTTTGGGATAATGCAAAAACAGCAGAAGCCCAGATGAAAATTATACGTGGGCTGAAAGGTTGGATAGAAGGCTACACCGAAGTAAAAGCCTCAACAGATGAGCTACAGCTTGCATTCGATTTTCAGAAAGAAGGTATTACTACCGAAGAAGAGGTTGACGAAGCATATAAAAATGCGCTAAGCCTTATAGAGAATCTCGAATTAAAAAACATGCTCCGCCGTGAGGAAGACAAACTAGGAGCAGTATTAAAAATAAACAGTGGTGCAGGAGGCACAGAAGGACAAGACTGGGCTTCGATGCTATTCCGCATGTATCAGCGTTGGTGCGAAGACAAGAAGTATAAAACGACTATAACCAATTGGCAGGATGGCGATGAGGCCGGCATAAAAACAGCAACCTTGCAGGTAGAAGGCGAATATGCATACGGATATCTGAAGTCCGAAAATGGGGTTCACCGTTTAGTACGCGTTTCTCCATTCAATGCACAAGGAAAACGTATGACTTCGTTCGCTTCTGTTTTTGTGGTTCCTTTGGTCGACGATACTATCGACATCGAGATCAATCAGTCTGACATCACATGGGACACATTCCGTTCGAGTGGTGCAGGTGGGCAGAACGTCAATAAAGTGGAGACAGGTGTACGTCTACACTATAAATACAAAGATCCCGAAACCGGCGAAGAAAAAGAAATCGTCATCGAAAATACAGAAAGCCGCTCTCAGTTCGGAAACAAAGACAATGCGATACGCTTACTGAAATCTCAATTGTATGAATTGGAATTGGAAAGACGTAGCCGCGAACAATCGAAAGTAGAGGCTGGCAAGAAAAAAATAGAATGGGGTTCTCAGATACGAAGCTATGTGTTTGATGACCGCCGCGTAAAAGATCACCGGACAAATTACCAGACATCAAATGTAAATGCCGTGATGGATGGAGATCTGGATGATTTTATCAAAGAATATTTAATGGAATACGGCGAAGAAGCCTAATTCTGTTCATTATAAATCATATAGTTATGACAAGAAAGACATATTTGACATGTGTCTTTCTCTGTATTGCTGTACTATCAGCATTGCAGGGAAATGCACAAAAGAAAGTATTAGATCATACAGTCTACGATTCGTGGAAAAGTATATCCAATATCAGTATTACAAATGACGGAATTTATACGGCGACCGTAGTCAAAGAACAAGAAGGGGATGATTATCTTCTGATTAGTAATCTGAAGACAAAGCAGGAGCTGAAAATTCCACGTGCATATACCTACTCGATATCGCCGGACCAGAAACACATAATAGCACAGATCAAGGCACCTTATGCAGTAACACGCCAAGCCAAAATAAAGAAAACGGCCGATGAAAAGATGCCAAAAGATTCTTTAGCCTTAATTTCGCTGGACAAACTTATAGTTTCTAAAATTCCGAATGTAAAGAACTTCAAAATAGGAAAAGATTTTTCTGATTACATTGCTTATACGATAGACGACACATTAAAATCTAAAGATAAAAAAGAGCCTAAAGCACTCACGCTTGTACTCCGCAATCTTTATACATCAAAAGAAGATACCATAAAAAATACGACAGAATATATTTTTAGCCGTAATGGTAAAAGCTTTGCGACAATATTGAAGCCTTCACCAAAAGATACGGTTAATAAACCGGGTGTCCTTTTTGTCGACCTGAATAATTTGCGCAAGGATACGGTTTCTATAAATAAAACAATTTATAAGAACCTTACTTTATCCGAATCAGGTAAGAAGCTGGCTTATGTAGCAACATCAGATAGCCTGAAAAAGGAGATTAAAGATTATAGTCTTTTCTACTTTGATCCGGCTTTAGACTCTGCAAAAATGATTGCAAATAAGAATACCACGGGAGTCCCTGAAAAATGGACTGTAAGTGATAATTATACTCCACTGTTCAGTAAAAATGAGAAAAGATTGTTGCTAGGAATAGCCCCTATTGTCTTACCCAAGGATACGACTATTCCCGATTTCGAAAAAGCAAAGCTCGACATCTGGCACTGGCAAGAACCGCTTATACAACCACAACAGCTTGTACAGCTGGAAAAGAAACAGAAGCAAACATTTCTGTCTTACATTGATTTGGAATCAAACACATTCTATCAATTAGCAACAGAGGAAATACCCGATGTTAGTATCTCTGACGAAAATAACGGGCAATATGCCATCGGAACTTCAGACCTGAAATATCAACTAAAGACTCAATGGGATTATCGTGCAAATCAGGAAAATGACATCTGGCTTTTCGACTTAAACAATCATACAAAAAAGCAGATCAAGACAGGATTACAAGCAAGGCTTATGCTTTCACCTCTGGGTAACTTTCTGGCTTGGTATGATATAAATACCCTTCAGTACTATGCCTATTCGATAAGAGATGAGAAGGAAATTTGTTTGACTGATCAATTGAATGTGAATTTCTGGGATGAGAAAAACGACATCCCGACAGCCCCTTCTCCATATGGATATGCAGCATGGATGGAAAATGATGATGCTCTGCTTGTTTACGACATGTATGATATCTGGAAATTAGACCCTACAGGAATAAAAGCACCTGAGAATATAACAAAAGGTTTAGGCAGAGAAAGGAAAGTGACATTGCGATATATCAAAACCGATCCCGAAAGTAGGTTTATAAAACCAAATGAAAAACTACTCCTCTCGGCATTTGATAATACAACAAAAGAAAATGGCTTTTATGAATTAGCTAAAAGCAACATTAAGCCGCTGACTATTGCAAAATACTCTTATAGCATACCTGTAAAGGTCAAAGATAAAGAAGTATTTGCTTATACGAAAAGTAATTTTAATACCTCACCCGATTTATATTTTACAAGCAATTTGTGGAAAACTGAAAGCAAGCTCTCCGATATAAATCCACAGATGAAAGATTACAACTGGGGAACTGCCGAATTGATGTCGTGGACAACATTTGATGGGAAACCAACACAGGGAATAGTATACAAGCCTGAAGATTTCGACCCGAACAAGAAATATCCGGTGATGATTTACTTCTACGAAAAGCATTCGGACGAATTGTATCAGTACTTCCCTCCTGCTCCAAGCCGCTCGATCATCAATATACCGTTTTACTGTAGCAGAGGTTATATTGTTTTCACGCCCGACATACAGTACACAACAGGACACCCCGGTGAAAGTGCATACAATTCGATTGTATCAGGAGCTGAAGAATTAGCAAAAAACACATGGGTAGACAAAGCCAATATGGCTATACAAGGGCAAAGTTGGGGAGGATACCAAACCGCTTATCTGATTACACGCACAAATATGTTTAAGGCTGCCGGCGCAGGGGCTCCCGTATCCAATATGTTTAGTGCATACGGAGGTATACGATGGGGCACAGGGATGAGCCGTCAGTTTCAATACGAACAAACACAGTCTCGAATAGGAGCTACGATGTGGGAAGCTCCCGAACTTTACAAAGAAAACTCACCGATATTCTTTGCAGATAAGGTTCAGACACCACTCCTGATTATGCACAACGATAACGATGATGCTGTGCCTTGGTATCAGGGAATAGAGTATTTCATGGCTTTACGCCGTTTAGGGAAACCAGTGTGGATGCTACAGTACAACAACGAAGCCCATAATTTGAAAGAAAGGAAAAATTCGAAGGATTTAAGTATACGCCTACAACAGTTCTTTGATCATTATCTCAAAGGAGACCCAATGCCGGTATGGATGAAAACAGGTGTTCCGGCAACAGAGAAAGGAAGAACGTATGGATTTGAATTGCAATAAGAGATACTAATATAAAAAATAGGCTGGAAATTATCCAGCCTATTTTTTATATCACATCTACACCTTGCTCCTTCAGCAAGTTGAGACCGATATCTTTAAGTTTAAATTTCTGTATTTTCCCGCTCCCTGTTAGAGGGAAAGAGTTTACAAAGAAAATATATTTCGGAATTTTGTGGCGGGCTATTTTTCCTCTACAAAAAGCTTTTACATCTTCAGGCAGGAGATCTGCCCCTTCTTGCAATATAATAAAAGCACCGACTTCCTCTCCATATTTTTCGGAAGGTATTCCGGCTACTTGAATATCCTTTATTCCTTGCATATGATAAAGATATTCTTCTATTTCACGGGGATAAATATTCTCGCCGCCCCGTATTATCATATCTTTAATACGTCCCGTAATGCGATAATATCCATTTTTATCTTTGACACCCAAATCGCCCGAATGCAACCAACCATCTTTGTCTATTACTTCGTTTGTTGCCTCAGGATTTTTATAATAACCTTTCATCACAAGATAACCACGACAGCAGACCTCGCCCTGCTCTTCTATAGCACACTCTTCGCCTGTATCAGGATTTACAATCTTCACTTCTGTATATGGGTACTCCCTACCAACAGTCGTACAGCGTACTTCAAATGGATCTTCAGTGGTAGAGTGCGTCATTCCCGGAGAAGATTCTGTCAACCCGTAGACACTTGTAAGATGTGTTACATGAAGTTTTTCGGTCACCTGCTTCATCAGCTCAATGGGACAGAGTGCCCCTGCCATAATGCCTGTCCGCAGGGAACTGACATCAAACAAATTGAACATCGGATGATTCAGCTCTGCAATAAACATTGTCGGCACACCGTACAAAGCCGTACATCGTTCTTTATGTATAGATGCCAACACCACTAACGGATCGAAACGTTCAACCATTACCTGAGTAGAACCATGCGTTAGGCAGTTCATCGTTGCCAAAACAATACCAAAACAATGGAACAGAGGTACGCATACACACAATTTATCATTCTCTGTAAATTGCATAGCCTCGCCTGTAAAAAAACCATTATTTACTATATTATAATGAGTGAGCATTACACCCTTAGGGAATCCGGTAGTGCCTGATGTATACTGCATATTCACGACATCGTGACAATTTACGGTACGCTTCGTTTTATTTAAGACATCACACGATACATTTTTACCTAACAACAATATCTCGGCAGTATTATACATTCCTCTGTATTTTTCCTGTCCGATAAAAACGACATTCTTCAATTTAGGGAAACGCTCTACATTGAGGTAGCCTCTTTGAGTAGTTTTTAACTCGGGAGCCATTTCATAAACCATGTCAATATAGCTTCCATCAAAAACACCTTCGGTAATGCAAAGAGTATCTATATCTGCATTATCAACAATATATTCTAATTCGTGCTGCTTATAATTGGTATTGATCGTAACCAAAACCGCTCCAATCTTGGCTCCTGCATACAAAAAAGTCAACCAGTCGGGAACGTTTGTAGCCCATATACCTACATGAGAACCGGGCTTAACACCTATAGCCAAAAGCCCTTTAGCCATATTATTTACCCGCTCATCAAACTCTTTCCATGTGAAACGAAGGTCTCTGTCTGAATATACTATATATTCTTTTTCGGGAGTTTTCTCTGCCCAATATTCGAGCCATTCTCCTATTGTTCTTTCCGATAGTTGCATTTCATGATTTTTGAAGGTATTATCATAAAGGAGTATAAATCACCGCTAAAATCTTAGCTCCACTTTCACCTCCGGCATGCACATGATGGGATACGATAGAATCGTAATAAATGCTATCCCCTTCTTCAAGCCAATACAGATCAGCACCATAGTTTATTTCAACAACACCTTCGAGGCAATAAATAAACTCTTCACCTTCATGCGTGGAAAGAATAAAATCAACACCCTTTTTTATTGGCTCAATCTGTATAACAAATGGCTCCATGTGTCTCCCCGATTTTGTAGAAGACAGAGAGTAGTAATCCATGTGTTTAACAGAGGAGGTATCTTTTGTAGAAAAGCTTATACTCTTGTTGTATTGTTCTTTGCGAGATATTACAGGACCCGTCTCGTCCACGTCATCAAGGAAAGTTCCCAATCTTACACCTAATACACGGGCTATCTTTATCAGCGGAGCCAAAGAAGGAATTCCTCCAGTCTCTTCTATTGTAACAACTTGCTTCTCGTCTAAGCCCGAACGCTCTATCATATCAGCAAGAGATATTGATTTCGATTCGCGGATTTGGCGAATCCTCTCCCCGATGCGTTTATTCGTTTTCATGAATAGATAGTAATGTTTATTATTTATTTTTAGTGTGATATACAAAAATATGACATTTCTTTAATTAGTATGACTAATAGTCAAAAGGATATTAAAAAACCTATCATAAATACATTTATTTAACACAATTCTTTCTCAAACAAATAATCTAAACCAGAATATAAAAACTATTCAATGAAATTTAAACAGGCTCTAAGTCCCTAATTTGTATTTTTCATTTCATCTGCTTATTGTGCTGAATGAAGTCCTAACTTATTACCTTCTGTATCCATAAATAGTGCAAAAAATCCCATTTCAGGACTGATTTGGGTTTTCTGTACAATGATTTGCCCTCCATTTTTACTTACCTTCTCGAGTATTGGTTGCAGGTCATTTCCTGCATTCAGATAAAGAACCGCTCCATCACTTGTGGGTTTGTAATCGCTGCCTTTAACTAAAACTACATTTACGGTTTCTCCGTCACTCGGCAAAACTCCCATTTGTGTTCCGTCCATATCTACTTCTTCGATCGTAATGTCTAAGATCGTTTGATAAAAATGAACTGCTCTTGAAAAATCTGTTGTTGGAATTTCTACTATTGAAATTAAATTACGCATAATTTTTTATTTTTTATTATTTTAGTTAATTACATTAATTAGAAATTGCAAAGGTAAAATACAGTTAATCTTCAAAATTGTAAAAATGCGACAGACTTAATCTTTTTGATAGAAAAGGGATGATAGCACATTTTGCCTGTCTTCTAAAAACTCTTTAGGATTGATTCCCGTAAATTCTTTAAAATCTTTGATAAAGTGCGCCTGATCGTAATATTCGTTTTCGTAAGCGATCTGAGTGAGTGTTTCGGTTTTATGGTTAAGTAACATTTTCAGAGCAGCTTGCAACCGGATTACTTTCCCCAATTGTTTAGGGCTGATTCCAATTTGCTTCATAAAATTTCTTTCCAATTGTCTGCGTTTGGATAAATTTTCTTTGAGGATTGTACTGATCGATGAATTTCCATTTGTTAGAAAAAGTGTATCAATAGTTGATTTTACAATATTGTCGATTGTGGCTTTCTCGTTGATTTTGTTCAATAAAAAAGTCTCGACAATCTTAATTCTTTGTTGCGTGTCGGTTGCGTGAATGATGTTTTGTTCCAAATCATTTGCTTTTGTTTCTTCAAAAAGCTCAGTGATCGGGGTTTCCTTATTTACAAGATTTTTGATAGACGTTTTTACAAAATTTGCAAAACCATAAGGATAGAAACGAACAGCAAAAGTATTTACATAGCCTGTTGGTTGAATGTAAAAAGGGTCGGTGGTATGACCAAGCACCATTGCACGTGGTTGAAGGATAAATTCACATTCGGAAGTAAAACGTCTAATATCATCACCGAGAATAAAAGCCATTTCCAAACAGCCATCGGGTACAATTCGTTGTTTGTCTGCGTTATTTTCGGCAGGGACTTCCAACGTCCAGTAACATTTAACTAATGACTTAAGGACATTGCTTGGTTCAAATGTTTCGTACTGCATTTTTGTTAAGAGTCTTTTAAAATTTCATCGAATTATTGCAAAAAAATGTTTGTCAGCTATTCAGGTTCTCTTCTATTCATAGATTTAAGGATATCAAATACTAAAATTAACCAAGAGTAAAATTTATCTAACCGACATAACCGATAAACAATGGCAATATATTGAAAAAAGTTTATTGTGGAAAGACCGTTAACAGAAACATGATGTGAAAGAGATATTTAATGATATTTTATAATTGATAAAAACAAGCTTTCAATGGCGAATGTTACCTAAAAGACTATCCTAAATGGGAACTGGTGTATTATTATTTTCGCAAATGTCCATTTTATGAAGAGCAAGAGATTTTTCGAATATAAATAAGTTTAAGAAGTTATTCCTATTTTTGCCATGCAAATAAAATAATTGTTGAACAATATCTGGTCTTAACAGATTATACATATATGAAAATATATTGGCAGATACTTAAGAAATACAAAACAAGTCTCATTATAAGCCCGGTTCTTGTACTGATCACCGTATTGTGTGAAACAATACAGCCTTGGTTTATGGCTAAGATTGTAGACGATGGGGTTGTGCATCGTAACCTATCTGTTATTACTGAGACTGGAGCATACATGGTTGGAATATCCATTCTGGGACTTGTTGTAAGCATCGTTAATGTATATGTATCTTCTCAAGCATCTATCGGATTTGGCACAGATCTTAGGAGCAAATTATTTTCGAAAATACAGCAGCTTTCTTTTACCGAAATAGACAGATTTAATTCTGCTTCATTAATCACGCGCCTCACAAACGATATCAGCCGTATACAGCAAGTTGCATTAATGAGTATGCGCTTGTTGTTACGTTCGCCGTTAATGCTGATCATGTCCTTTTTCTTTGTTATAAAAATAAATACCGATCTTGCTTTTATCATGTTGGGGGTTGTACCTATACTTAGTATTAGCATTTTCCTCATCATGTATAAAGGGCTTCCTCTCTTTATGAAAGTACAACAAAAGAACGACCAGCTCAATGCTGTGGTAAGAGAGAACCTGATCAATATCCGTGTTGTTAAATCATTTGTAAGGGAAGATTTTGAAACTAAGAAATTTGAGAAAAGAAGCCATGATCTGCAAGACATGGTAGTGAATGCGTCCAATGTTGTGATAGCAATATTCCCTGTCATGCAACTGATAATGAATGTATCTGTTATCGTAATCCTTTGGGTAGGCGGAGCAAAAGCGATAGAGGGTAATCTTAAAGTGGGAGAGCTTATTTCGTTTGTCAATTACATGACACAAATACTGATGGCTTTGATGTTTCTCTCGATGGTGATTGTAAATATAGCTAGAGCTTCGGCCTCTTCAGAGCGCATACTCGAAGTTATGAATACAGAACCCTCACTTACAAATACCGAAGAAGGCTTATCCAACAAGCATAAAATAACAAAGGGAGAAGTTACTTTCAGTAATGTCTTTTTCCGTTATAATGGCGGTGAAAACGATGTATTGAAGAATATTAATTTCCACATAAAACAAGGTGAAACAATTGCTGTAGTAGGAGCAACAGGTTCGGCAAAGAGTTCCATGCTTCAGCTTATACCAAGGCTCTACGATGTTACCGCAGGAGAAATTCTCATAGATGGAGTTAATGTAAAGGATTATAATCTGGAAGAACTACATGCCGAAATAGGTATGGTACTGCAAAAAAATGAACTCTTCACCGGAACAATTATCGATAACCTTCGCTGGGGACGACCCGATGCAACAATAGAGGAAATAGAAGAAGCGGCAAAAGCAGCTCAAGCACACGATTTCATCCTATCTTTCACTGATGGATATAACACTCTTCTTGGACGAGGAGGTATTAATGTTTCAGGAGGACAGAAGCAACGTATTTGCATTGCACGGGCACTCTTGCGTAAGCCAAAAATCCTTATACTGGATGATAGCACAAGTGCTGTGGACACGGAGACCGAACAGAAGATTAGATATAATTTAAACAATCTCTTAAAAGATACAACCGTTTTTATTATCACCCAACGTATCAACACAATGCAATCAGCCGACAGAGTGATAGTACTGGAAGATGGAGAGATAGATGCTATTGGTAAACCTGAAGAACTAATAGAGAAGTCGAAGCTGTATCAGGAAATATACAACTCTCAACAAATAGTCTACTGAAGATATGGCACACGGAGATCACTACAAACAGAGCGGTAAGCCGATAGAAGTTAAGAAAACCTTCTTCAGGCTAATGACATATCTTGCGAAGGATAAAAACCTTTTGATCGTTATCGGTTTCCTTATCATTATCAGCATCGGGTGCAATCTTGTTGGTTCATATATGATACGTCCTATCATCAACAATTATATCATTCCGGGCAACTACGAAGGACTACTGCATATACTTATTATTCTCGGAGTTATATATCTGATAGGTGTAGTCGCTGTATATATACAATACAGACTCTTAAATAGAATAGGTCAACGCGCAGTAACCCGTATGCGTACAGACCTGTTCAAGAAGATGGAAAAGCTCCCTATTAAGTATTTCGACACGCATCAGCATGGCGACATCATGAGCCGATATACAAATGATATAGATCAGGTGAGCAATGCTCTTACAGATAGTTTATCGGATATGTTGACCAGCGCATTGATGCTGATAGGGATATTCACACTTATGATTTATATAAGTCCTATACTAACCTTAGCGACCCTAATCACCATACCGATCATGTTTCTTAGTGCGCAAACGATCGTTAAGCGAAGTAAGAAATACTTCAAAGCACAACAAGATACATTGGGAGACACAAATGGATATATAGAAGAAATGATTAGCGGGCAAAAAGTTATAAAAGTATTTGGCTATGAGAAAAAGGTAGAACAGGAGTTCGAACAACTGAATCAAAAGCTAAACCAAAAATCAAAAAAAGCACAATTTTACTCGGGAATGATGATGCCTGTGATGCAGAACCTTAATACTTTAAACTTTGTGGTTGTTACTATAGTCGGCGGGCTACTTGCCATATTCAGAGGATTCGATGTCGGTGGATTGGCTGCATTTCTTCAATATTCCCGTCAGTTTGGTCGTCCGATAAATGAACTTGCCAGCCTTTATAATAGCATACAAGCGGCAATGGCAGGAGCAGAACGTATCTTTCAGGTAATAGATGAAGCACCGGAACAAGAAGATGCTCCGGATGCGATAAGCCTCAATGATGTGAAAGGTGATCTGGAAATGAAAAATGTCTATTTCGGATACAAACAAGATAAGCTAATTCTGAAGGGGGTATCACTGCATGCAACACCGGGAACGAAAATAGCCTTAGTGGGGGAAACAGGCGCAGGAAAAACAACGATATTGAATATGCTTCCCCGCTTCTTCGACATTAAATCTGGAGAAATAACAATAGATGGTGTATCGATACATGATATAAAGAGAGAAAGTCTCAGACAGTCGATGGCTATCGTACTACAAGACACCCATTTATTTACAGGAACGGTATGTGAAAATATCCGCTTTGGGCGACCCGATGCAACAGATGAAGATGTAATACAAGCGGCAAAACTAACAGCGGCTCATTCCTTCATCAAGCGGCTACCAAAAGGATATCATACTATGCTCGAAAATGATGGGGCAAATTTGAGCCAGGGGCAGCGGCAACTATTGAATATAGCACGAGCAGCTATTGCAGACCCTCCTATCCTTTTACTTGACGAGGCTACCAGCAACATAGACACCCGCAGCGAACTGCTTATACAAAAAGGACTGGACAAGCTAATGGAAGGACGTACTAGCATTATCATAGCACACAGGCTTTCTACAGTGCGTAATGCAGACAAAATACTCGTACTCGATGATGGACAGATAATAGAACAGGGCACACATACAGAGCTTCTTAACCTCAAAGGGAAATATTACAGTCTGTATCAGGAACAGTTCGAGGAATTTTAATGGATCGATGCTAAAAAGCCATATAATAATCAGATAGAAACCAAAAGGAGTAAAATTAACAATATATCTTATTCTCATATTTAAATAATCTTGTACTTTTAGCCCAATTTTCGAATTAGAATAATGAAAGAGAATCACAAAGTTCCGTTTAGCGCATTAGGCGTCGTTTTAGCAATAGGTATCGTATTTGGAGATATTGGTACATCGCCTTTATATGTGATGAGAGCCATCCTAAACACTCTGCCTGCGGGGCAACATAGCCATGCGGAGTATATTCTAGGTGCTATATCTTGTGTGATATGGACTTTGACAATTCAAACCACTCTCAAATATGTGATCATCACCCTTCGTGCCGATAATAAAGGTGAAGGTGGTATTCTTTCTTTATATGCCCTTATCCGCCAAAAATACCGTTGGGCTTATATCCTTGCCGGTATCGGTGCAGCCACATTACTTGCCGATGGTATTATAACTCCTGCCATGACCGTTATGTCGGCCGTAGAAGGGCTTCAACCAATCGCTCCGCATATACCGGTTATACCTATTACTGTAGCTATAGTACTCATCCTATTTCTGGTACAACCTTTCGGGACCGGTTCGCTGGGAAGATACTTCGGCCCACTGATGATCATCTGGTTCACCATGATGGCCGTGATGGGTTTAAGTCAGGTTGTACATGACCTAAGTGTATTCAGAGCTTTCAACCCCATGTATGCCATTCGTTTTCTGATAGAAGTACCACAAGCGATGATTATACTTGGTGCTATATTTCTATGTACAACAGGAGCAGAAGCCTTGTATTCAGACTTAGGACATTGTGGACTGAAAAACATACGCATTTCATGGATCTATGTCAAAGCAGCTCTTATACTCAACTATTTAGGACAGGCAGCATGGATTATTAACAGTGGACATGTAACTCCTGATGTAAATCCTTTCTTCTCGATGATGCCGGAATGGTTTAGACTTACAGGAGTAATAATGGCTACTGTGGCGGCAATTATTGCCAGTCAGGCGTTGATTAGTGGATCCTTCACCGTTATCAGTGAAGCTATATCGCTGAATATCTGGCCAAATGTAAAAATACAATACCCGACAGATATCAAAGGACAATTATACATCCCGTCTATCAACTACATGATGATGGTGCTCTGCCTAATCATCATACTTACAATGCAATCTTCGATGAAGCTGGAAGCGGCCTATGGTCTTGCTATCACACTCAGCATGCTAATGACCAGCGCCTTGCTATTCCTTTACTTTATGAAAAAGAAGAGACCTTTGTGGTTTACTATCCCACTCACTTTATTCTTCGTTATCATAGAACTCAGCTTCTTCTTCGCAAATATGCAAAAGTTTGCACACGGAGGATTTATCCCTATTATAATTGCAGGAGTATTACTCCTTCTGATGTATTCATGGTATAACGGACGGCGCATTAAACGCCACTATACAGTTTATGATCAGGTAGATGAACATTACATCAACCAGCTATTAAAGATAAGTGACGACACAACGATACCTAAAGCTGCTACTCATTTGGTGTATATAGTAAAAGCCAATAATAAGAACTTTTTGGAGAGCAAGATTGCTTATTCCTTATTCAAACGAACACCGAAACGAGCTGATACATATTGGTTTGTAAGGATAAAAAGAACGGACGAACCTTACGAATTCAGTTATGAAACAACGATATATGCCCCTAAGAAAATTTTCCGTGTCAATATCCGTGCAGGGTTTAAACTAGGAATACATACAGACAAATATGTAAACCTGATAACCAACGAATTGGAACGTCTAGGTCTTGTAGATTTAACGTCTCGATATCCATCTATGCAGGATGCTAAAGAGAAACGAGGAGACTTTAAGTTTATGATCGTAGACCGCATATTCCGCAATGTACACATGAATCCTTCAAGACAGATTATCTTAGGATGCTACAACCTTGTAAAGAGACTAACAACCTCAGACACACAGATGTATGACATAGACCCATCTCTTGCTGTTGTTGAAACTGTACCATTAAGGCAAGTAGACCATACCGAAGAGCAACTGAAAGAACTGCTGAACCAAGCAAATGAAGCGGAATAGTTAAATTCGAAGTCCGTCCAGCAGCTTCACATAAAGCTCTATCGCCTCTCTTATCTCACTCAAATGAATATATTCGTTTGCTGTATGCGAGCGGGCTGAGTCTCCCGGCCCCATTTTCAATGTCGGAAAAGGCATAAATGTCTGATCAGACAACGTAGGCGACCCATAAGGAGTTTTCCCAATGATAATAGCACGTTGAACAAATGGATTTTCGAGAGAAATCCTCGATGAATTCAGGCGAAAAGACCGGGGCTTTACTTCACATTCTGTATGCTTATCTATAATGTGATAGAGCTCTTCGTTGCTGTACAATTCATTGCTTCTTACATCTACAACAAAGTCACACTTGTCGGGTACTACATTGTGCTGTGTTCCTGCACTCACCATACTTACTGTCATCTTTACAGGCCCAAGCAAATCGCTTGTTTGCGGAAATTCGTACGTCCGAAACCATTCAATATCTTTGATCGCCTTATAAATGGCATTCTCTCCTTCGTTACGGGCAGCGTGTCCCGCTTTTCCGTACGATGTACAATCAAGCACCAAGAGACCCTTCTCTGCAATAGCAGGATTCATCTGGGTAGGCTCACCCACAATACCAAACGTAATCTCCGGAAGTTCGGGAACAACAGCCTCCGCTCCGCCATTGCCGGAAACCTCTTCCTCGCACGACGCTAAGAAAATCAGGTTATAATCTTGTTTCTTTTGAGTCAACATAAAGAAAGCATGTAACAAGCACACCAAGCTCGCTCCCGCATCATTACTTCCCAATCCATAGAGTGTGTCACCATCTTCTTCAGGAAAGAAAGGATCTTTTGTCCAGCCGGATACAGGACGAACGGTATCCATGTGCGAATTGAGCAGGATAGTAGGTTTTGAAGGGTCAAAATCTTTGTTCCGAATCCAAAGATTATTTCCCTTTCTATCGGGAGAAAATCCCATCTTACGCATGCACGAAATTATTACTTCTGCTACACTATGCTCCTCTCTACTGAAAGATGGAGTACTTATCATCTCCTTCAATAGGTCGACTGCATTGTAGTATAAAGCATCAATATCTTGTTCCATAGATTTTACATTTTAGTGAAAAGGTGACAAAAGTGACACTTTTTACACTGTTTTGAGTTGTTACTTTTTCTATTATTGAAGCGTATCAAACACTTATATTAGATAATTATTTTGAGTATTTATTATAGCTATTCGGGGAAAGCATGCATTTTATTCTTTATCACGTATAATCAGTTCACCGATCTTTAAATCCAACGGTGTAGTGATCTTTATATTGGTTACTTCCCCTTTTACAAGATGTACATGTACCCCCATCGCTTCTACAACCGAAGCATCATCAGTAAATGTTTCTTTGAAATCCGTTTGATACGCTTTTTTAAGAATATTCGCATCGAAGACCTGAGGTGTTTGCACCAACCGTATCTTAGACCGATCAACAATGCGGCTTTTATCCTCTTCGAAGACTTCCCTGAGGCTGTCGGTAGAGTCTATAACAGGTA
Source organism: Bacteroidota bacterium (assembly GCA_023437305.1). Lineage (GTDB taxonomy): Bacteria > Bacteroidota > Bacteroidia > Bacteroidales > Dysgonomonadaceae > Dysgonomonas. The sequence goes on along the minus strand of JAEZGN010000023.1, from coordinate 259,754 downwards.
TAACAGCAGTATATTCTTGTGCAGCATCAAAACACCGCTTTATCATTTCTTCCGAGCCAAAGGGGCGAACTCCGTCTTGCACACCAACCAATCCGTCAGCCACAAGAGCCAACCCGTTTTTCACAGAATGGAAACGAGTTTCTCCTCCATTAGCAATTATATGTTCTATCGAAAAGTTATATTCTTCGCACAGGCTTTTCCAATAGTCCTGATGAGAGACAGGCAACACCAAAACAATATTTATATCCCGATCAAACCTATAAAAAGCCTCTATTGTACGCATAAGAACGGGTTTACCGCCGATAGGAATAAACTGTTTCGGCAAATCACTACCCATGCGAAGCCCTTTTCCTCCGGCTACTATAATGACATTTTTTTTCATTCTATTTCGTCCAGAATCTTTTGTATTTCTACATTTGTTTTTTGCAGCTTATCTTTGCAAAACTTAATAAGGGTTGCCGCTTTTTTTACTTTTTCGAGAAGGACATCTACATCCAAATCGTCATTTTCAATACTGCCCATAATGTCCTGCAACTCCTGCATTGCTTCTCCGTATGTTTGCTCTTTCTTTGCCATAATTCATTATTAGTTACAAGAACAAATTATAATTATTTCTATCATTTATTACCAACCGAACACAATTGTTCTTTTTTTATTCTAAGTCTATTAACCCAAGATTGCTTTAATCAGCATATATATAACCGTAGCAACAGCCAAAGTAAGTATTGCAAACTTTAGTTTTTCAAGAAGTGTATAACTTCTCTTAAGTGCAATATTTACCTCTCCAAACTTATCTATAAAATAGGCATTTCGCCCTTTCTCCATAATCAAAGCCAATCCATCGGAAAAAGAATAAACCCTCTCATAAATAAGAGATACAATTACTTTATTCTCCTTGTTTATAAATCCCCATTTGCCACTCATCTTTGCAGCTGCAAGCCCTTCTGAGAAATTAGATAAATCTTCATATATAAAAGGAATAATTTCCTCTCCTCTTTCATTAATAAAACCGTATCTACCGCCTAAATTGACATAAGCCAATCCCTCTGAATATTCGGAAGCAATATCGTCATATATAAAAGAGATTATTTCATTGCCGACCTTGTCGATTACTCCCCACTTCTTATCTTTAGCGATACAGATGAGACCATCTTTACATTTTACACCTTCCGAACGATCATATATAAAGGGAATAACTTCATTACCCAAAGCATCGATAAATCCGCATTTTTCACCTTTACAAACACAAATAAGCCCTTCGCTAAACTCGAATATATCATCATAGACAAATGGCACAACTTCGTTACCCTGTTTGTCAATTATTCCTGCTTTATCATCCTTAAAAACACCACAGAGGTCTTCCGAGAAGCAGTTTATCCGATCGTAAAGGCAAGGAATCAACAATACTCCCTTTTTATCGATAAATCCCCACTTTCCATCCTTGCATACGCCGGCTAATCCATTCGAAAACACATCGGCATCTTCATACTCTATTGGAATAACCTCGTCACCGACTTTATCAAGATATCCGCATTCTCCATTCTTTTGCACCATTACCAAGCCTTCGGAATAACTGAAAGCCATTTCATAAACACAAGGAACAACCAATTCTCCGAATTTATTAATAAACCCTGTCCCCGATTTTCGTATAATGTGTGCCATCCCCTCTTGAAAACTGAATGCGTAGGAGAAAGGTATCGGATTATTATTTATACTCATGTTTTATTATAATTATTCTACAGTAGATTTTATCTTTCCATCAGCAAAAACAGTCGTCAGTTTATCTCCTTTTTTCACTGCACTACTTTGTTTTATCACTTTCCCATCTTTCATTGTCAAAGTATATCCTTTTTTCAGAATATTTTCAGGAGAGGCAAGAAGAAGATGTTTCTCATACATTTCCAGTTGCGTATTTTCATCCTTAAATTTTTGCAAAGCAACTCGTTTTAAAGTATTCTCCAACACTGTAAGATTGTTTATACTCTCTTTATTTAATTGCTGCGATTCCCTGACAAGGACATCCTGAAACGAAGACAACTTATTCTGATTTTCTTTATGTGAACTTTGCAAACCTCTTATCAAAACATTCTTTGCAGAAGCTAGGATTGCATCCTGCTCTTTGAGCCATGCTTTAAGTAAGAATGTGTTTTTTGTTTCAAAAACACTTAAACGTACAGCTTCATCCTGTAGTCTTTGCGTAACGACAGAGACAATATCATGAGCCATTTCGTCCAATTCCATCGCTGTTTCCGCAATATTCCCGATCAAAAATTCTGCAACTGCAGTCGGGGTCTTCATGCGTGTATGCGCTACGATATCAAGAACCGTATCGTCCCGCTCATGCCCTATTCCTGTTATTACAGGCAAAGGGAACTGTGCACAGCTTGCAGCCAAAAGGTAAGAATCGAAGCTGCTCAAATCCGAAGTCGCTCCTCCTCCCCGAATAATAACTACGGCATCGAAACAATCTTGATACTCATAAATACGCTCCAATGCTGAGATTATAGAACTCTCGGTGCGCTCACCTTGCATTAGAGCCGGAAATAACTTGGTATAAAAAACAAACCGATAAGGATTATTTGCCAATTGATCGAGGAAGTCTTCATATCCTGCGGCTGTGGGAGAAGATATTACGGCAATCTTATTTGTAGGAATAGGTAATTCGAGTTCTTTATTTAAGGAAAGGACTCCATCTTCTTCCAATTGTTTTATTATTGCGGCTCTATTGAGCGCCTGATCTCCGAGTGTATAAGTGGGATCGATATCATGAACCGTGAGCGTGAATCCATATAATTCATGAAACTCAACACTTACCTGAACCAGCACTTTCAGCCCCGATGAAAAGGTCTGTTTTGTCGTGTTCTCGAAATACGCCTTGAGTATATAAAACGTATTTGCCCATATCATTCCCCGGGCTTTAGCAATCAAAGCTCGCCCGTTTATATCCTTCTCTATGAACTCGAGGTAGCAATGCCCATTCTGGTTGACACGCACATCACTTGTCTCAGCGCGAATCCAAAACACTTCGGGAAGTGTATCTTTTAAGACTCCTTTGATGAGATTATTCAATTCATAAAGAGAGATCGCCGGACGGTTCATTTCTTTCCTTTCTTTACGGGCTGTTGCACTGCTGTTTTTTTATCAACCAACTGTTGTGCTATATCCATCGCCTTTTTCATATCGGGAATACCATAACCATAATCCTTGTTCGGATGATCATAAATATCAGAAGATTGCCTTACTACCTCTATTATCTCCTTGTTGGTCAATGCAGGAAAAGCCTGCCACAGGCAAGCCACCATACCGCACATGATAGGTGAAGAGAAAGAAGTTCCACTTTTATATGTAACCAACCCATTGTCTCCCACTACTGTTGATCCTTGTCCGAGAGCCATTACATCGGGTTTTATCCTAAGATCTTCGGTCAAGCCTCTTGAGCTAAACGGAGCTATAACAGAGTCTTTCTGAACAGCACCTACCGTCAATATATTGAAAGCATCAGAAGGCGGAGTTATTTTCTCCCATTCCGAATCTCCAGAATTACCCGCACTGATAACGACCAATATTCCTTTCTTGGCAGCAGCATCAGCCGCGCGAGATATAAGAGCCGTTCTCCCTGTCAGGTCCTCATGTGTATAGCTTTTCGCCGGATAGTCGAAACTATTATAACCGAGCGATGTATTCACTACATTAACGCCAACACTATCGGCAAACTCGATAGCAGCCGCCCAATAATCCTCTTCTATAGGATACTCACTGCGCGCATCTTCAGAACCTAACAACCAAAAACTAGCTTCAGGAGCTGTTCCCACAAACTGCATAGGCTTATTCGTACCAATACAAGACAATACATTTAATCCATGCTGATTGGCTCTATTAAACATATCTTCATTTTCGTAAACAAAGCCTTTGTATCCTTTGATATCCAAATTGTCTAACATTGCGATTTGAGGTAAATGATTAAAGCCGGCATCGATTACAGCAATTGTCATCCCTTTACCTTTATACCCCGCATCATGAAGGTATTGTCCGTTATTAATTTTGATATTACTTTTTCCTCTTGCGTAATAATCGCCAAACACAACAGTTTCCACAGCCGGATAGGCGATTATACTATCCTTCTTTGTTTCTTCTACCGGTTTACCTCTCCATACAAACAAAACATCCGACACAAAAGGCAACGCCTTATACTTATCAACCATTGCACTATCCGAACAGTGGACAGCAACAGTTCGCTGCCACTTGCTCTGTGCAACAACTTTTCCTCCAATATTTTCAATCGCTTTTATATACTCTTGAGATATCGGAAGATCGGTTTCATCGATCTTTATGTTGTATTTCTGTCTTCTTTCAAGCGACTTAGCGGACAGAAAGCCTTCCGGCGTGTCAATAGAGTAATCGCTTTTTTTATCCTTGAGTGTAAGACGGAATTTATAGTTATATTCCTGAGAGAATACAGAAAGCGAGGCTGCTAGCAAGAAGCAAACAAAAAATGCAAATCTTTTCATATCTTTATTCATATGTTTTATACAAAAATAAGGATAATAGCTTTTAGTTGGTATAAGATGTATCGTTATTTGTAAAATATAGAAGGTAAAACAAATTATAGTAATGATTTAAAGAAAGCTTATGTTATGAAAAATTTAAACAACTTAAAGGATCTAAGTCATAAAATAGAAAAAGAGGTAATATCTTATTCGAAAGGAACAATTAATTACCTCTAAGTAAATCATATAGAATAAAGAGAAGGTGTGTCGCTATAGCAAATTACCAATCTTGAAACCTAAGAAAGCTGTTCGTGGCAAGCTAGGGCCATAAATGTATGAAGGGTCACGGTCGATGCCTTTGTCAAAGTCATTCTGATATGAATTGAAAATATTTTTCACTCCTGCAAACCACTCTATAGTAATATTACCCGCAAGTCTCATATCATAATGGAACTTAACTCCTGTATCTAAAAAGGTTTTTGACTTGCGCAATTCTCCGGCTTCGGGGTTAGCGATCTCGGGACCAAAGTACGGAACTAACATTTTGCCTGTATAATTCCCCGTTGCAGACACTCCGAAATTACGAGCAAACTCCCAATCCAACGCTAAAAACCCATAAGCGTCCGGTGTTCGGAAAAACCTCTTTTCACCGAAAGTTTCATCACTTACTTTGTATCGGCTCGACTGAACAGTAAATCCTGCATTCAGACTTAATTTATCGGACGGCATAAGCTTCACCTCTAGGTTTACACCTTGAACAGCAGCTCCATCTTTTGAATTGATACGAGTATAAATCACTGTTCCATTTTCATCAGGCTCACCAATTTCGTTTCTAAATGGATTATGCAGTTTATTATAAAACCCTTCTACCAGAATATTTGTATTGATTCCTCCTATTTTTTTATTAAAGTCGAACGACAGTGTAAAGCTAGAGCTATTTTCTTGTTTTAGATGAGGATCGTTTTTGTTGATCACCTGACGAGAACCGGATGTTTCTATATGAAGATCCTCATCAAAAATTTGCGGAGCACGATACCCCTTTGAGAAACCAATACGGGTTTGCAAATACGATGAAATGTCATACATTATACTTGCCCGGGGCACAACTACCGTTCCTGATTTATCACTGTCGGCCTGCTTATCATCGATAGAATAATGCTCTACACGTGCTCCGGCCAGGAATTTTGCTTTTCCTACTTTTATCTCATATTGTGCAAAAGCTCCTGTAATATTCAAAGCTTGATCCGACACTATACGATTCGGCACATGTGTGACAATGATATCTGTACCTCCCTCATTCAGTTTATATTCGGGATATCCTAGCTTCATATCGGTAAGGTGCGAGCCGGTATGCTCCACTCCACCGATTAATGTAGAAATATCGTTAACCGACAGCTTATATTGAGCGCCTATATTATAGGTTTTATCCTTTGTATTTCCATAATCGCTCAACGACTGTTTGGCTCCATAATAAGAATCCCGATCAAGATATTGTCCCGAACCGAATACTGTAAGCAAATCACTCTCTCTGAAATACTGTTCGTACGTCAATGCCCCGGTTATCATATCATGCTTTACCGATTCGGAGATATCTCTTTCGTGATCGGGATAATCTTGCTTATTTCCACCTTTACGCTCTTCACGGATATTAAAAAAGTCGAGGCTCAATTTACTTCTGTATGCAGGACGATAAAAAATACGAGTTCCTATAACCGTATTCTTCATCGGTGCTATTTCAGAAAAGCTATCGCCATTTGCGTCAAACATATTACGATCTCGCATATTTCCGAAAACAGATATACCCGTCTTATGATCTTCCGTTACCAATGTAGCATTAAACGTAGCGTTATAATCTGCCACAGAACCATTCGACCCGCTTACCCCCATTCCTATAAGAGAGGTATTCAACCCGGCTTCGAAGCTATTTGTCTTCGGGTCTTTAAGTATAAGATTTATTGTTCCTGCAATTGCATTCGAGCCATATAAAACAGAGCCTCCGCCTCTGACTACCTCGATACGTTCAAGCATATTAGACGGAATAAGTTCAAGCCCATATACTCCCGCCAAACCACTAAATATAGGACGGCTGTTTATCAAGATCTGCGAATAAGGCCCTTCCATTCCATTCATCCTCACTTGCGAAAAGCCACAGTTCTGACAATCATTTTCATAGCGCAGACCTGTACAAAAGTTAAGTCCTTCTCCTAATACTACCGACTGCGTGGTCTCAAGCATTTTTGTACTTATCGTATTCACAATTACAGGTGCTTCGGTACGTTTCTGAGAGGTACGCCCTGCGGTTACTACGACTTCATTAAGATTTAAGGCATCTTCTTCTACCTCAAAGTTAATTTCTATAGACTTACCTCTTTTGAGCTCAACTTCTTTTTCCTGCGGTTTGTACCCGATGCCCTGTGTTACAACTATAAACTTTCCTTCGGGCAAGTTTGTTAAAGCATAATGTCCCGTAGCATCGGTAGATACACCTATTGTTGTATTTTTCAGTACAACGTTTATAAATGGGATATGCTCCCCTGTTTTTGCATTCACTACATGACCAAATATATTGGCATCTGTCCTGATCAAATTAGCATGTATAAACGAAGAGAAAAATAGAAGAAGAATAAACAATAGAAAGTGTTTAGAAAAGCGTTTTAGAAAATTCATAGTGTGTTTAAAATAAGAATAGATAAATTGTTGTTTCTGGATGCGACGCGAAGGTATAAAAATCAAAAAAATCCGACAATCACCATTTCTAGGTATTTTATTTATATTATAGTACTCTATAATAAGTACACAATCTTTATATATAAGAAAAAAATCCGCAATTTAGAATTACGGATTTTCTCTTCTATGTATTTAAAACATCATAGGGCCACCCCCCGGAGGGCCTCCCGGGCCTCTTCCCCTCCAGCCTCTATCTCCTCCATCCATATTCAGATCTTCTCTTTTTGTACCCTTCCCAAATATTTGGAACTTATACACAAAATTGACCATAAAGTAACTGTTGATCGTGTTAGATATCGACTCCTGTATATACAATGCATTCTGATCGATATTTATATTACTTCTCTGCTGTAAGATGTCATATATTTTGAAGCGCAGCAAAGCATTTCCCGTATATTTATTTTTAAATATCCCTTTCAGCATCGAATCCATATTATAAGTTAACGAAGCATTCCACAACCACTCGTTCAACTTATATCCGGTAGTATAACCCGAGTTAGTCGAATATTGAATATCAGATTGCAAAGTAAGCCCCAAAGGTAAGTACGTCGTGAAGTCTCCCTTCGCACCATAATTAAACGTCTCCCGATTTTGATCGGTTGAAATTGTATTTTTTATATTGTTATACCCGAAGTTGCCCCCTATATTCAGCAAAAAGCGGGCATCGCTCAACGTTCTTATCTGGTCATCAAGAGATCCGGTACGGAACTGCAATGTCATATTCTCTCTAAAGATATATGTATCTGCTTTATTTTCCCTTGCATTTATAAATGTAGTGTTGCGACCATATCTACCCATTGTGAATGTATTGATCGAAAACTTCTTATTTCGAAGAGGGGTATTATATGTCAATCCCATAAATCCATCCATATTACCATCTACATTTTTATAAGTCATTTCACGCCCCTGATCTTTATATGTAGAAACGTTTACGATAGCATCCATTGTGTAATTGAAGTTTGTAAAAATAGACAAATTAGAATTTCTATTTGTATTGAAATTCTGATATCGTCCTCTCAAACTATGTTGAAAACTTGGCTTCAATTCGGGATTACCATAAGTAACATCAAATCCGCTCTGAGAGATAATACCATCATATAGCTGGGTTGTGGTAGGCTGCGATGTTCTTCCGTTATAGTCTAGGCGAAGAGTGTTTCTTCTATCCCATTTATAATTAAACTGAGCATTAGGAGCAAAGCTCAGCGAATTGCGTGGCTTTATATCTTTTTCCGGCTGGCCGGGCTGAGAAATACTGGTCTTAGATCTTGACGGTTCTAACCCAACACCCAATGTATAATCAAACTTCTCTCTAATCGATTTAAAATTCAGAGAGACATTTTGATTAAGGAAGTCATTCTTCACATTGCGTGTATATTCTTCGGCTATCACATCATAATTTCCTTCGGCATCTTTATTGTAAGCCTTACGGTCAGTTTCAGAATGATTGTTACGCAGATTATAAGTTAACTGCAAAAAATTGTTTCTTCCCAAAGGCTCTACATACGAAACAAATGCACGCCAGTTATAACCTTTATCATCTTGCAATGACTTTTGATCCCTGATCGAATCATTCTTAAGAGGGTCTGCATAGATAGAATGAGAGTAATCATAACCTTCACTATCCGAATTATTAAGTCCGCCCGAAAAACTAAAACTCAATACTCGCCCCTGACTATTCAACTTACGACTGATATCAAGATTTCCGCTCAACGAAAGGCCTTTCCCATCCACCGTATTCCAAGACGATTCCTTGTAATTTCTCTCAGGATTATCGGCAAATGACGTTTCACTCTCTCCTTCTTGATCATTTCTGTTCTTATTGTATTGGATATTCGGTCTAAAAACGATCTTTGTCAACGAATCGGGAGTCCATTCGAAGCGAAAATTTGCACCGAAGTTATCGCTTTTATTATTTCCAAGGGAACTACCGTTTTGTGTTTGGCTAGTTCCTGTATATTTTCTGCTTGTCATAGTAGACACATCATTATCCACAGAGCCATACCGAACATTTCCTCCATATTTTAGCTTATCCGAATACTCAGTAGCAAAATTGAACCCTCCATTCAGTGTTTTTGCGACCCCATTATTCGCACCAAATCTCATTCTGCCTCCTCCACGGCCACTAAATGCACTCGAGGCAAAATCTGAGAAACTGGCATTATTTGTATTATTCACTCCCCCTAACAGAGTAAATTGAGTATTATCCCGCATGTAGTTAAATACTCCATTTGCCTCATAACGCTCTTTACTTCCATATCCGACATAGGTATCGCCCATAAAACCCTGCTTCATTCCTTTCTTTATCGTTAGATTGATCACGGTTTCGTCATCACCATCATCAAAACCGGTCATCTGAGACATGTCAGATTTACGATCAAGCACCTGAAGCTTATCTATAATATTAGCAGGCAAACTTTTAGATGCAACTTTGGGGTCATCGCTGAAAAATTCTTTTCCGTCTACAAGGAATTTCTTTACTTCCCTTCCGTTGATCGTTATTTTCCCATTCTCATCTATTTCAGCGCCGGGCATTCGTTTTATCATGTCTTCTACCACATCGCTTTGCTGGGCTTTATACGAGTCGGCATTGTATTCTATGGTATCACCTTTCACTTGTACCTCTATAGCCTTCGCTTCCACTATAGCCTCCCCAAGCATAATAGCATCCTCCTTCATGTATATATCTCCAAGGGAGACAGATTTTTGGGCATTTGCTTTGAAGTACTGATCCGTATATCCGATAAATGATATTTGAGCAATATAGCGCCCTTGTCTGACTCCTACGCTGAATTTCCCATTCTCGTCCGTCACAGTACCGGTTACATACGTACTATCTTTAGCATTTAGGATTCTTATACTGGCCATTTCTATAGGCTCTTTCATTTCATTGTCGAATACGGTTCCTGTTATCGCTGTGGTCTGCGATTGTGCACTCAATCCTAAAAATGCACATAGAAATAAAAGTATGGGGATATTCCTTTTCATTTTCCTTTCAATTATTTTTGACTGATTTCTGTGACTGGCAAAACATTAAAAGGTTTAATTATATTTCTATTTTTTATAAATCTTTTTATTTTAGTATCTTTTTATATCTTTATAAAAGAAGAAAGAGCAAGGATAATCTTTCTGAAAAAGAGTTATCTTTGTATCGAATATAACCTACTTAAAAGAAAAATAAAAAGCTTTACCGCTTCACTATATGGCAAAAAAAACAGTCAGGAAAAAGAAAACTCAAGATAAAAGAACCTCTTTCATCGAATTCATAAAAAAAGAGCGCACAAAATTCTTATTGGGAGTCTGTCTCTCATTTTTTGGCGCATACATACTACTGGGAGAAATATCATTTTTCTTTACAGGTGCTGCCGACCAAAGCAAGGTAACAAATAAATTTTTTCTTGATCTTATTTCTCACAAACAGGAAATAAGCAACTGGACAGGTGTTGTAGGTGCATTCGTTGCAGAAAAACTTATAAACAATTGGTTTGGAGTGTTCTCCTTGCTTATCCCTGTATATCTTATACTGATGGGCTTGAAGCTGATGCGTGTCGTCAACATTTCGGCTATCCGTTCATTCCTGCTTATGGCTTATGCCCTTGTGTGGGGTTCTATTACATGTGCTTTTATTTCGAGACTGATAAACGACGGAAGCAACATCCTTTGGGGTGGTGCTCACGGAATGGAGGTAGAAAGAATACTGGAAGCCGCATTGGGTATACCGGGCGTTATTATGATTATCATTCTTCTACTCATTATATTCCTTATCATTACAAAGAAAGCTTCTATGGAATTCTTCCGTGGTCTATTTAAGAACCCACTAAAAAACTCTAATCAGGAGGAAGAAGATATAATTGAAGAGGAAGAAGAGGTATATGAAGAAGAGCTTCCGGCTGAAGAAAAGAAAAGCTGGTTTAGCTTTCTAAGGAGAAAGAAAAAAGAGGATGATCAATCGCCCGAAGCAGAGGAATTGGGAGATGACTTCATATTGCCTACAGCTACCGCAAAGGATAAGAAAACAAAGGACAAGCCGGCAACATCGATGAAGATCGACAACGACTTCGAGATTGTTATTCCTGAGGATGAAGAATTTACTCCTACACAAAATACATTTACTCCTCCGGTAAATCCTCAACCTGTTACGAATACGGAAAATATTCCGGACTTCTTACCCGAAGGCGAAGAGATGGAAGAATACGATCCAACCAAAGATCTATCCAATTTCCATTTTCCATCTACAGAATTGCTGAAAATATATGACATGACAGGCAAAGGTGTAGATATGGAAGAACAGAATGCCAACAAGAGTAAAATCATCACCACTCTACAAAATTATGGCATCGAAATCACATCCATCAAAGCAACCGTTGGACCTACAATCACCTTATACGAAATAGTACCAAAAGCAGGTGTGCGTATTTCTAAGATTCGCAATCTCGAAGACGACATAGCCCTTAGCCTCTCGGCTCTAGGTATACGTATTATTGCCCCTATGCCGGGTAAAGGTACGATAGGGATTGAGGTTCCGAACAAAGACCCTCAGATAGTATCCATGCAGTCTGTAATTGCATCTCGTAAATTTCAGGAATGCGCTTTCGATCTCCCCGTTGCTTTAGGGAAGACAATCACGAATGAGATTTTCATGTTCGACCTATGCAAGATGCCTCACTTACTGGTAGCAGGAGCAACGGGACAAGGAAAATCAGTAGGATTAAATGCGATAATAACTTCGTTACTATACAAAAAGCATCCGGCCGAGATGAAGATGGTGCTGGTTGACCCAAAGATGGTAGAGTTCAATATTTATTCAAGAATAGAGAAACACTATCTGGCAAAACTTCCAGACGCAGAAAAAGCAATTATCACCGATGTTACCAAAGTGACTCAGACGCTAAACTCTCTAACGAAAGAGATGGATGATCGTTATGAGCTGCTGATGAATGCGGGAGTGCGTAATATAAAAGAATACAATGAGAAATTCCGTAAACGCCGACTAAACCCATTGAAAGGACACCGCTTTCTCCCCTATCTGGTTATTATCATCGACGAGTTTGGCGACCTGATAATGACTGCCGGAAAAGAGATAGAAATGCCTATTGCCCGTATTGCCCAAAAAGCTCGTGCTGTGGGTATGCACATGGTGATAGCAACACAGCGTCCGACAACAAATATCATTACAGGAACTATAAAGGCGAACTTCCCTGCCCGTATGGCTTTTCGTGTCACTTCGCAGATCGACTCCCGCACGATACTTGATATGTCGGGTGCAAATCAATTGATCGGACGTGGAGATATGCTCTTTTCACAGGGTAGCGACCTTGTACGTATCCAATGCGCCTTCGTTGACACTCCTGAGGTAGAGGGCATAGCTCAATATATCGGAAACCAACAAGGCTATTCGAGCGCATTCGAACTACCTGAATATATAGGCGAAATGGGCGAAGACAAAGTAGGTAGTATCGACCTCAACGATCGAGATCCACTATTTGAAGAAGCTGCACGTCTTCTCGTAGTTCACCAGCAAGGATCTACATCGCTAATACAGCGCAAGTTCTCTATCGGGTACAACCGAGCAGGCCGCCTGATGGATCAATTGGAAGCAGCAGGCATTGTAGGGCCAACACAAGGCAGCAAAGCTCGTGATGTACTTATTGCTGACGAATACAGCTTAGAACAGAAGTTAAATTCATTTGGCTAAGCCTCCTTAATGCTTAATATCATCCAGCCCGAAAAAAGACTAGGCAAGTTTAATATTTAAACCTTTAATGGATAACAAAGTCAAAGAAGCTAAACAATATAACAAAAGATGAAAACAAAGTTACTTTCCCTTATATCACTCTTCATTTTCACGTTGAGTATTTCTGCACAAGATGCACGCACGATCTTAGATAAGGCAGCCGAAACATACAACAAAGCCGGAGGGGTCGTAGCAAGCTTTACCTTAGACTCTAAAGACACGAAGGCTAAATTGGTATATAGCTACGATGGTAAGGCTTATATGAAGGGAGACAAGTTCAAAATAGAAATACCGGATGCTATTACTTGGTTCGACGGTAAAACACAATGGGTGTATGTAAAAGATACTGAAGAGGTGAACGTCAGCAATCCTACAGGTGCAGAGCTACAAGGAATAAGCCCTTCTATGCTTTTCAGTATTTATAAGAAAGGCTATAATCTATCCTACAAAGGAGAAAAAAGAACAGGAGGAAAAACCGTTTTAGAGATAGAGCTGATTCCCCAAAAGAAGAATGCAGACATTACCAAAATACTGGTACAAATAGATAAATCCAGCAATGTATTTTCAAAGATAACACTGATAGATAAAGCCGGCATACAAAATATCTTATCTATAAAAAGCTATCAAACAGGAACTAATATTTCCGATGCTATTTTTTCTTTCAACAAGAAAGATTATCCTAGTGCAGAAATAGTAGACTTACGGTAACATAGATTGTGTTTATCATTACATAGAAAATACGAACCGAATAACCTTTGAAGATATAAGCAAATTCTATATCTTTGTATAAAATATAAACAAAACATATAAAAATATAAAACATGAACGAAAAAGTACGTTGCCTCATTATTGGCTCAGGACCTGCGGGATACACTGCAGCTATTTATGCATCGAGAGCAAATCTTTCTCCGGTACTATATGAAGGAATACAACCCGGAGGACAATTAACAACAACTACCGAGGTTGAAAACTTCCCGGGATACCCTGAAGGTATTACCGGCCCCGAGTTGATGGAAGACTTAAAGAAGCAGGCCACTCGCTTTGGCGCTGATATACGCTTTGGCATAGCTACAGCGGCAGACTTCTCTTCTCTTCCGCACAAAGTGACTATCGATGGCGAAAAAGTGATCGAAGCAGATACAGTTATTATAGCAACAGGAGCCAGTGCCAAATACTTAGGTCTATCAGACGAAACTAAATATGCAGGCATGGGAGTTTCTGCGTGTGCTACATGCGATGGGTTCTTCTATCGCAAGAAGATTGTAGCTGTTGTTGGTGGTGGAGACACTGCTTGTGAAGAAGCGATCTATCTGGCAGGACTAGCCGAAAAAGTGTATCTGATTGTACGTAAACCATATCTACGAGCATCGAAGGTGATGCAAGACAGAGCTATGCAAAATCCTAAAATAGAGATCTTGTTCGAATGCAACGCTACAGGACTTTTTGGCGAAAATGGCGTAGAAGGTGTACATGTAGTAAGACACCTAGGTGAACCAAACGAAGAAAAGTTCGATATCAAGATCGACGGATTCTTCCTTGCTATAGGACACAAACCAAATACGGACATATTCAAGGCGCAGCTTAACCTCGACCCTGTAGGATATATTATCACAACACCAGGTACTCCAAAAACAGGAGTAGAAGGTGTTTTTGCTGCAGGAGACGTAGCCGACCCGATATATCGTCAAGCTATTACAGCTGCCGGAAGTGGCTGTCAGGCTGCGATAGAAGCAGAAAGATATTTAAGTGAAAAAGGCCTGTAAGGCATCTATATACTAAAAAAGAAAATCCGGATCGTACGATCCGGATTTTCTTTTTATATATCGTTCTATAAAGAATTACCTTCTCATATTCGGCATTTTGCCACCTTTCATTTGAGTCATCATCTTCATCATCTTACGAGTTTGGTCAAACTGCTTGATAAGCTTATTCACCTCTTGGATAGATGTTCCGCTACCTTTAGCGATACGTTCACGACGGCTTCCGTTCAGGATTTCAGGAGTTGAACGCTCTTTCGGTGTCATCGAGTAAATAATAGCTTCGATACTCTTGAAAGCATCATCGTCGATATCCATATCTTTAATAGCCTTACCAACTCCCGGAATCATAGACGCCAAATCCTTCAGGTTACCCATCTTTTTGATCTGTTGTATCTGCCCGATAAAGTCGTTGAAGTCAAACTGATTCTTCGCTATTTTCTTTTGCAGGCGGCGTGCTTCTTCTTCATCGTATTGCTCCTGCGCTCTTTCTACGAGTGAAACGATGTCACCCATGCCCAAGATACGGTCTGCCATACGCTCAGGGTGGAATACATCCAATGCGTCCATCTTTTCGCCTGTACCCACAAACTTGATTGGCTTGTCTACAACCGAGCGGATAGAAAGCGCAGCACCACCACGCGTATCACCATCTAGTTTGGTAAGCACTACCCCGTCGAAGTTGAGCCTGTCATTAAATTCTTTTGCAGTGTTTACGGCATCCTGTCCTGTCATGGAGTCTACCACAAAGAGAATCTCGTCAGGTTTCACAGCATCCTTAATAGCTGTGATCTCTTTCATCATCTCTTCATCGATAGCCAAACGACCGGCGGTATCGACGATGACAAGGTCATTGCCATTTTGCTTTGCATGCTTAATTGCATTTTGAGCTATCTGCACGGGGTTCTTACTTCCCTCTTCCCAATATACAGGAACTTCGATTTGCTCTCCTAATATTTTCAACTGTTCGATCGCAGCAGGACGGTAAACGTCTCCGGCTACAAGCAACGGATTCTTACCTTTCTTAGACTTCAGCATCTTGGCAAGCTTTCCTGAGAAAGTAGTCTTACCCGAACCTTGAAGACCCGACATAAGGATTACAGCCGGATTGCCTTTCAGATGCACATCAGTAGCGGTTCCACCCATCAAGGCTGCAAGTTCGTCATGAACGATCTTCACCATCAATTGCTCAGGCTTAACGGCAGTAAGCACATTCTGTCCCATTGCTTTTTCCTTCACAGTCTCGGTAAACTGTTTTGCTGTCTTATAGTTTACGTCGGCATCCAATAAAGCACGGCGAACATCCTTTAGGGTTTCCGCAACATTTATTTCGGTGATTTTACCTTCACCCTTCAGTATCTTAAACGAGCGCTCTAATCTATTACTTAAACTTTCGAACATATTATATGGTTGTTATTTATAATCAATTTACATGGGTGCACAAAGATATAAACTTTTGGTATAAAGTGAAAAACTCACTATGCTTTTCTTATATTTGAAGTCACAAAGAATGATTATGTCAGCACTATGGAATCCGTGGCACGGCTGTCACAAGATAAGCGAAGGTTGCAAACACTGCTATGTATATCGTGGTGATGCACGACGAGGCATAGACAGCACAGTTGTAACCCAAACAAAAAACTTCGATGTACCCATCCGGAAAAAGAGAAACGGAGAATACAAAATACCATCCGGCACAGAGGTGTACACCTGTTTCACATCCGACTTCTTCAACAAAGACGCAGATCAATGGCGTCCTGAAGCATGGCGAATGATAAGGGAAAGAAGCGACCTAACCTTTCTGATGATAACCAAACGCATCGACCGACTGACAGTAGGACTACCCGACGACTGGGGCGAGGGTTACGACAATGTCACCATTTGCTGCACGGTAGAGAATCAGGATAGAGCTGACTACAGGCTACCCATTTATAAGGCGGCACCCATCAAGCACAAAATGATTATATGCGAACCCCTCTTGGAAAGGATAGACCTGAACCCTTACATCGGGTCATGGGTAGAGCATATTACAGCCGGAGGCGAATCGGGTCAAGATGCACGCCCTTGCAATTTCGACTGGATTATGGAACTGCACGAACTATGTATAGCAAATAACATATCATTCTGGTTTAAGCAAACCGGTTCGCGACTGATAAAAGATGGCAGGCTCTATAATGTTCCCAGAAGACTGCAACATGCTCAGGCACGCAAAGCCGGAATCAACTATAAACCATAAAAGATATCGACAAAAGCCTAAAAAAGTGACAATTTAGCGAAAAATGTATTCACTATATATCAACCACTTACAATCAAAAAGTGACAAAAGTGACACTTTTAAGTATATTTTAAAGTGTCACCTTTTGTCACCCTGTTATATCAAAGAACTCTCTCTTATTAGATAAACTTTATAGCTGAAAATGCAGAAAGTAAATCAAGACAGATAGTTCTTATATAAGCTTACAATAGAACGGATCAGAATTTATATCCTACACTGATATATGCAGCCCGATTTTTGATTTTAGTATCTTTAAATACTTTGGTTAACCCATGATCGGCACCAAGGCTAACATTTATCTTATTTAGGAATTCAACACCTACAGCTCCGCCAATTCCAAAATCGAAACGATTGCTGTCATCTCCAAAAAAATCCTTGTCTTCAAATCCTTTCGTATCCGATTTTATTTTCCCTCCTACTCCATAAGCCAAATACGGCCCTGCACGGAATACAAGTTTAGTACCGGGAGTTAAATCAAGTTTGTATCCGGCATGTATAGGCAATTGAATATACATCGAATTATAGGTAACTTTATCCTTCGTGCCGGAAACATCAATTACTACATTTTTACCCTTGGTTCCTTTCGTCGTAAACTCAAGTCCCGACATCAAATAAAAACTACTTGGCAATGCAAGCTCGGCAGTTAGCCCAATATTGAAACCAACCTTATTATCATCATCTACATTTTGCAATTCGGTCAAATTCATTCCGGCCTTTACGCCTAAAGATACAGGCAATTGCGCAGACATACTAACACTTGCTACCAAAGCAACAAGCAGAGCAAAAGAAATTTTAATAATTCTCATAATATTAATAAATTAGTTCTGGTTCTTAAGCGCCCTAAATTAGACAAATAATTCTATTTGACAAAAAATCGGATATAAAGAAAGCTTCATCAGCACCATGTTTTTTATAATGCATATAGTAAAAGAAGCCGACGTGCTTCGTTACCCGAACATAATATAAACCTTTATTTAAAAGATGTAAAAGTTATCAAGAATAATTTTATTCTGACTACTTTAGCAATCTAAATGTATAACGACATAAATTAATAGCCAGATGAACACTCTTTTATTTTTAGGAAACTTAGGAACCGGAGAAATCATCATCATTGCCATTGTTGTTTTACTATTGTTTGGAGGAAAGAAAATTCCTGAACTCATGAAAGGATTGGGTAAAGGAGTTAAAAGCTTCAAAGATGGTGTAAATGGCCTTGAAGACGATATAAACGGAACTTCTGAAAACAAGTAATAATTTCTCAGAAAATTATTCTTTTGATATAGGCCCGGATTAGTTATAATCCGGGTTTTTCGATTTGTAAACAAAAGCGTTTTATTTCTGTTTTAAGTAATATGGATATATGTATAGATTTTGACGGGACATGTGTAACACATGAGTTCCCGAATATAGGAAAAGATATTGGCGCAATCCCTGTTTTGAAGGAACTAACAGATAAGGGGCATCGGCTGATACTCTTTACGATGCGTAGCGACCGCAAAAAGAAGAAAAAAATAAATGGCGAGGAGGTCATCGTTGAAGAAAACGTACTGACAGAAGCCGTAAAATGGTTTGAAGATAATGGCATACCTTTGTATGGCATCCAAAAAAATCCGACCCAACGCTTTTGGACATCATCGCCCAAGGCCTATGGACACATGTACATAGATGATGCCAATCTGGGATGCCCCATTATTTACGACGAAAATATTTGCGACAGGCCTTATGTGGACTGGCTCAAAATAAAAGAAATGCTTATAGAAAAAGGAGTCCTGTGAAACAGAAGATTCTGTCATTTAGAGAGTAGCGAAAAATCCGACTTGAGCAGCGAAAAAGCTTTCTTCACAAACGTGACAAAGCCGGAAGATGATCGGTAATGCTATTTATTACTTAACTCAAGAACATTATGAAAAAGATATTGATGGGGCATAATTTCAAACGAGAAGATTTTGCCGGACTTGAAGGAAAATTTATCATTATATACCCCGAAAACAAGCTGTTCACGAAAGATGAAATTCTGGAACGGATATCCGACATAGATGTATTCGTCCCTAATTTTTCGTTTCAGACAGATGCAGAGATTATAGATAAGGCAAAAAAACTAAAACTGATAGCCAACTATGGTGTAGGATATAACAATATAGATGTGGAATATGCCGCCTCGAAAGGAATTGCCGTAACCAATACTCCCCAATCGGTATTAGAACCCACAGCCGAGTTGTGTTTTGCCTTGATGATGGCAACAGCTCGTAAAGTAGCTTACTACAATCACAAGCTGCACTCAGGCGTCAGACTCGATTGGAGTATATATGGAGATTTGGGTGTTTCGCTTTATGGGCAAACGCTTGGTATATATGGCATGGGGCGTATCGGGCAGGCGGTTGCACGCAGAGCCTTAGCATCGGGCATGAGCATCATTTATCATAATAGAAACAGACTGCCAAAAGACATTGAAGAGAAGTATAACGCCACCTATGTAGATTTCGACACACTCCTCAAAGAATCGGACGTGGTATCGCTTAACGCACCTGCCACAGCCGAGACTTATCACCTGATGGGAGAAGCCGAATTCAAAAAAATGAAAAACAGTGCTATACTTATCAATACTGCCCGTGGGCAACTGGTAGACGAGAAAGCTCTTGCCACAGCCTTGAAAACAGGAGAAATATATGCGGCGGGTCTTGATGTGTTCGAAAAAGAGCCTAAGATTTTCCCGGAACTATTGGAATTGGATAATGCCATTCTGTCCCCTCATGCCGGAACAGGCACTTATAGCGTACGACGGGATATGGCTCACGAAGTGGTAAAAAATATAATCAACTTCTTCAAAGGAGGACAAATAGATAAGGTGAATTAGTTACAATTCACCTTTCTTTATTTTATTCAGCAGCCCATCGCAAGAATCTTCCAGCAGATCGAGAACCAGCTCGAAGCCATCAGCGCCCGAGTAGTAAGGATCGGGTACGTGATCGTGTACAAAGTCTTGTGAAAAATCCATCATACGGTATACTTTCTTTTCCGATTCCAAGTCGGGTGCCAGTCGCATTACATCACGATGATTGTTGTCGTCCATCACCAAGATAAGATCAAAATTATCGAAGTCATTAACCGTAAATTTACGAGACAAAGAATCCAGCGTATACCCTCTCCTTGTTGCATGCTTCCTCATTCGTAAGTCGGGCAATTCATCGATATGATATCCCGACGTCCCCGCCGAATCTACGGTAATTTTATCACTTAACCCCTGCTCTTTTACCATCGTCTTGAGAATTCCTTCCGCAGCAGGAGAGCGGCAGATATTTCCTAAACAGACAAAAAGCACTTTATATTCCTTTTGATTGTCAATATTTTGCATTTATTTTTTCGTTTTGGTTTATATTAATCGATTAATAACGATTTATACAAAGATATAATTATTTGCTTAGTACGCTAATTAAAGCACTTTCTTAGAACAGATGACAGATAAATTTCGTTCGGAAATTGATATGTAGATTTTGTTAATATTAAGTAATCAGAAAAAAGGTTAGTATCTGCACATTCTTTTTTTCATACTGAGGTAACGAAGCATCTATATAGCGACAAGAATCCTTCCTTCGTCAGGATGACAAAAGATTAACTAAACAAAAGGAGTGTATGAATAAATAGTATCTGAGAATCAGATATAATACTCTGCCATATCAATCAATCCCGCACGCATCGCATATTTCGTTGCTTCGTGCACATTGTTTACTTCCAGCTTACGGAAGATATTCTTACGGTGGGTAATGATGGTATGAAAGCTAAGATTGCGATTCGCCGCAATTTCTTTTGTGGTACGCCCTATGGCTATTTCTTTGAGTATTTCTTTTTCTGTAGAGGTCAGTATATGATCCACAGTATCGGTAGGTGCTTTCTGTGCCTGCAGTAATTGGTTGGCAACCCTTGCACAAATAAAACGTTCGCCCCTTAATACATGAGCCAGCGCAATATTTATCTCATCGAGTCCCGACGACTTGAGAACAATACTGTATGCTTCGCTCGTAGATGTCAATCTGCGCAGGAAGTCATAGCTCAGTTCTTCGGAGAATAACAACCAGTTTACATGCGAAAAACGATAACCTACATTCAGCAAATCATCTACGCTTATAAAATCAGACAGGGTATAATCCAGTATCACAACGGCTTCGGGGTGAGAGCTCAACAATCTAACCAGTTCGGATTTGCTTTCCGTGAAAAGCACCGAAGAGGCTTTTTTTGTCTCACCTACCAGCGTCTCCATCCCGATACGGGTTATACCTTGCCGGTCTACGATTATAACATCTTTCTGTTCCATTTATTCATTTGATGCAAAGAACAGTAAAGTTAGTCATTTCTGCTTAAAAAACTTATAAAAGAACAGCATTTGATAATCAATTGCGTTATTCCAGTATTCTCCTGTATGTCCTCCCGGACGAACGATATAATCATGCTTGATATTTCGATATACCATTTCTTTGTGCAATTGCTCGTTTACCTGATAGAAGAAGTCGTCTGTTCCGCAATCGAAAATAATAGATAACAAACCCGGCTCTATCTTATCCAATTGATTGATTACCGTATGACTATTCCATAACTCGGAATTCTCTTTATACGAGCCAAGACGCAGTTTCATATCCCAGTTGTTTGGAAAAGGACGTATATCTACACCTCCGCTCATCGACCCGCATGCACCAAAAACATCGGGATGGTTTATACCTAGCCACAAACCTCCATGCCCACCCATGCTAAGACCTGTTATTGCACGGCCTTTGGGTGAGGTAATTGTTTTATAATTTTGGTCGATATACTGCACCAATTCTTTACTCACATAGGCCTCAAACTGAAACTTAGGATCGATGGGGCTATCCCAATACCAGCTATTTTGTCCATCGGGGCAAACAACAATCATCCCCAATCGGGTAGCATCTTGCGGTAGTGTTGGCTTGAGCGACACCCACGAATCATAACGCCCCGAATAGCCATGCAGAAGATACAGCACAGGGTATTTAACCGTACCATCCTTCTTATATCCATCAGGAAGAATTATCACATTTTTTATACTTCGGTTCATTTTAGCACTGAATACCTCAATTGTATCCACAGTCTGAGCCTGTACAGAACACAAAGCAAAGATTGCGAGTAAAAATAAAACAGCTTGTTTTTTCATAATATTTTAGTCAATAATTATAATTCATGCTTCGTCAAGAAGTTTGCAATAGCCTGCTCTACATACTCCTCTCCTCTTTTCATCGATTCGTCCGGAGAAACACTTTCAGGTTTAATGGGAATTATAAAATCAAAAACAGAAGCATATAACTCCTGTGCACCTTTTTCCAGATCTCCTACAATAGCTATTACTTTTTTCCCTTCCGCTCGTGCGAGTTGAGCAATACCATAAGGGGTTTTCCCATATTGGGTTTGGGAATCGATTTTACCTTCACCGGTAAATACTATATCAGCCTTTTTTATAGCAGCTTTAAGATTGGTATAGTCAATTACAATATCAATCCCTTTCTGCAAACGTGCATTTGTAAACGTTAGCAATCCGGCTCCGAGACCTCCGGCGGCACCGGCTCCCGGGACATCTTTCACGTCTCTGCCCAGTTGATTTTTGATCACTTCTGCATAGTGTAGCAAGGCATCGTCCAGCGCACTTACCATTTCCGCAGTAGCTCCTTTCTGCGGTGCGAAAACAAAAGAGGCTCCGTTTTCTCCACACAAAGGATTGGATACATCACAGGCTACCTCAATATCTATATCTTGCAATCGCTTATCTATAGACGAAAGATCTATCTTATCCAGTTCTCGAAGAGCTAATCCGCCAAACGGCAGATCTTTATTTCCCTTATCAAGAAATCTGACCCCTAACGCTTGGGCGAAGCCTGCGCCACCATCGTTGGTAGCGCTACCTCCTATTCCCAATATTATTTTAGTTACACCTCTGTTGAGACATGCCTTAACCAACTCACCTGTGCCGTATGTAGTGGTCACAAGTGGATTGCGGCTACCCTTATCTATCAAGTAGAGACCGCTTGCTGACGCCATCTCAATAACAGCAGTAGATCCGTCACCCAGAATTCCATATTTAGCAGAGACTGTCGATCCCAACGGACCCGTTACCCGCTCTTCATATATCCTACCCTCGGTAGCATCTACCAAAGATTGCACAGTTCCCTCTCCTCCATCTGCCATTGGCATTTTCGCGCATTTTGCTTCAGGGTAGATTCTTTTTATACCTCTTTCCATTGCATCACACACCTGCTTGGCTGTCATGGAACCTTTAAACGAATCGGGAGCTAATACAAAAATTGGGTTTTTCACAGATTAGCAACTTCGTAGATTTACTTCACTCTTGTCCAGACCTGTGTTCTTCCAAAAGCCGAAATGCCTACATAGCCTCTTACTTTCAGTTTATCGTTTCCGTCAAGCGATACGGTACATTTGTACAGTTTACCATTCGAAGGGTCGAGTATCTTTCCGTCACTATATTCTTTGCCATCTTTAGATAAGCCTTTTAGAATCTCAAGACCAAGAACCGGTTTGTCTTTATCCGCACCCGAACAGTCTTTACACTTTATATCTTTCTTGGCAGGATTGAGTATCTCGATCACTTTTCCATAGATTTTACCGCCACGTTCGGTGATTTCTACAATCGATTTAGCTTCTTTGGTTTCATCATCAAATGTTTTCCATTTACCAACCACAGACTGTGCATTTGCAGTAAGTATAGAAATAAAGAACGCCGACAGCAATATTAGTTTTAATTTCATACAATAATTTTTTAATTGGTTATTCGTTTGCGAAAATAGTCAAAAATAAAGAATAGTTTATTTTGAAACTTTCTAAAAGTGAAGTCTGAAATAATAAATATTGTAAAGAGATTTAGGTCTCTTCCTTTTCTTGTTGTTTTCCAAAAGATTTCTTTACCCAGCGAGGAACAATTAATGCCCCCACCAAGAGGTAATTATAATAAGTAAGCAATCGCCACAAAAGAATCATCAGCGGCACAACGCCTACTAATGGTATAAATTCGCTCAGGTATTCTTTAAAGATAAACTCACTGAAACCGCTTCCTCCGGGTGTAGGACTTACTACCATCATAATCCACATCACAAACTGACGAGCAAAGATAAGTAGGTTGTCATGCACAGTAAAGAATGCCATAAAGATCGCATTGACTACAAGGTACCGTGAACCCCAAGACAAGATGGTAGCGAGTATCAGAGGCCACCAGAAAGAAAAACCTTTCCCCCTTATCTCCCTCGAACTAATAACGAGATCATCTCCCGCCTTCACCGCACTTTTGTGCCATCGCCTCAAAAAAGGCAATCGAAAGAATTTAATAATAAGCCAGCGTATTGCCTGAGGTCTAAAAAACAGCCCAATTATCAGCAATGTACACAGAACCATTTTTATGAGATAAGCGGCCGCAAACAATGCTAGCACTCCGTTACCAAGGGCCGAATGGTCGGAAAATAAAGTATCGAAAGGGATAAAAAGGAGTAGAATAGGAAATGTAACAACAAAGTACATTTCGTCGAGCAATAACGTAACAAAAACCATTGCCGTGCTTCGCCCGACAGGAATTTTCTCTTTTGTCAAGAAAACAACAGCCATCGTAGAACCTCCTACTACCGAAGGTGTTATTGCCGAACCAAATTCAGCCAAAAGAGTGACTTTGATACATTGTATCCACGACAATTGCTTTTCGGTAAGATAGCGATAACGAATTGTAAACCCGATATCACGCCCCAGCATAAAACAAAAGGCTATACATATCCAGAATACAGTATGTTGTGTAATGGTTATCTGTTTCAGATCAGACATGTCAAACTCGCGGCTAAGCATGTATATGATAACTCCTATACCGATGAAGGTAGGCAGCAATATCTTCCATATATTAAATCCTTGAGATTCTTTTTCCATATTTAAAATCTGAAAACGTACAAAAATAAGAAAACATTTCGTCTTTTTCTTTTCTTTCGTACATTTACATAGGTGAACTCTTAATAACAAATGAACGATATGCAAAACAGAGTAGAAAAAGCAATCGCTTTATTCAACAGCGGTTATAATTGTGCTCAAGCTGTTTTTACAGCTTATGCTGATATATACGGCATCGATCCTGAAACAGCCCTGAAACTATCCTGTACATTCGGGGGCGGGATAGCCGGGACTCGCGAAATGTGCGGAGCTGTATCCGCCATGACAATGATAGCCGGACTAGAGACAGGAACGGCAAAAGCCAACGATCAGGAAGGGAAACAATATTCATTCGATAAGGCACAATACCTAATGAATGAATTTAAGAAAGAAAACAAATCAGTCGTCTGTCAGAATCTCTTACTCGAACTGGAGAAAGAGCCCGAACCTGCCGATGGTAAAAAACGATGTTCTAAATTCATTAAGTTATCCGCCGAACTTATCGAAGAACATCTAATCAAAAATAAATGAGCTCTATATTACACTCGCAAAGAATAAAACTAAGAGCAATCTTAGAAACCGATACTGAGACCATATACAATTATCGCTCGTTACCCGAAGTTGCCAAATATCAATATTGGGAACCTTTCACAATGCAGCAAACGAAAGACTTTGTCAGCCGATGCTGTAATCCCGATTTAGACGAAGAACATCAATGGATAGGCTTGGCCATTGTGTATCAGGGAAAAGTTATAGGTGATTGTGCATTCAAGATTAGCAAAAATATAGCAGAAGTCGGTTGCAATATTTCGCCCGAGTATCAGGGTATGGGGCTAGCAAGAGAATCATTGAGCATTCTTATTCGTTATTTCCTTAAAAATAAAGATGTAAAAGAAATAATAGGGATCACCGATTCGAGAAACATCGCTTCTGTCAGATTGATGCAATCGTTGGGCATGGTTAAAGTTCCGGACTTCGCAACCCGGCTAGTTTGCAAAGGCGAAGATTGCATCGAACACAAATATGCTATAAGAATACATGATTGAACGATATATACAAAAAATCAAAGCATTTATTTTCCGCCTATGGAAGAAGTATAAAGGTGCAAAAAAGAAATACCAAATAGGTATTCCGATTTGTCTCATTCTTCTTATCTGGTATATATTTTGTTTACCTTCTCCACTATTCCATGTACCATATAGTACTGTTGTATCCGACAGGCACGAAGAGCTACTTGGCGCACGTATTGCAGACGATCAGCAATGGCGTTTTCCCACAAGCGATTCTATCCCTGAAAAATACAAGATCTGCCTGATAGAGTTCGAAGATCAACACTTTCGTGCACATTGGGGAGTGAACCCTTTAGCAATAGCACGTGCTATAAAACAGAATATCAGCAGCGGAAAAATCAGGAGCGGGGCAAGTACCATCACCATGCAAACCATCCGTCTGTCTCGGAAAGAGAATCGTACATTCGGAGAAAAGTTTATAGAGATGATATTGGCTACACGCCTCGAATTCTCCTACTCCAAAGACGAAATACTCAACCTGTATGCATCACATGCTCCGATGGGAGGCAACGTGGTAGGAATAGACGCTGCATCGTGGCGATACTTCGGACATCAGGCTGCAACATTATCATGGGCAGAAGCAGCAACCCTCGCCGTGCTCCCCAATTCTCCGAGCCTGATGCACTTCGGTAAAAACAGAGACAAGCTTCTGAACAAAAGGAACAAGTTGCTGGAAACACTTTATCAGCGAGGTATTATAGAAAAAATAGACTACGAACTAGCAGTAGGCGAACCTTTACCTTTTCAGCCTTATGCCCTGCCACAGATAACGCCACACCTCGTTACCCGCATATACAAAGAGGATGGGGGTAAACATATAACAACCACCATAGATAAATACCAACAGGAGCAGACAGAATCTATCCTTAACCGTTGGAATGCAGAATTTGCCCAAAATGGAATTAAAAATATAGCAGCAATAGTTTTCGATGTAGAAAAGAATGAGGTTGTAGCCTATTGTGGGAACGTTGACTTCGAGAAAGACATCTCCGCCAATCAGGTAGACATCATACAAGCGCCTCGCAGTACAGGCAGTATACTCAAGCCTTTTCTCTATTGTGCTATGTTGCAAGAGGGAGAATTACTCCCCAATCAGCTCTTACCCGACATCCCGATCAATATAGGAGGGTTTGCGCCCAAAAACTTCAGCTTGCAATACGATGGGGCCGTTTATGCCTCCGAGGCTCTTGCTCGCTCTCTAAACGTTCCGTTTGTGGTATCCCTTCGCAATTATAGCATACCCAAATTCTACAACCTCCTCAAAAAAGCGGGGATGACTACACTCAACCGTTCTGCCGACAATTATGGGCTGTCCCTTATATTAGGTGGTGCTGAAGGGAAACTATGGGATATAAGCTCTATGTACCTGAGCATGGCACAGCAATTAAACTTTTATAACGAAGACGGCAGATATTATGAAATGGATCAACCCTCTTATATACTGAATAAAAATAATGGAGAGAAAGGCGACCGTATCAGGAATCCGTTATTTTCGGCAGGAGCAATCTGGCAAACATTCGACGCACTGACAAACCTGAACCGCCCCGAAGAAATAGACTGGCGATCGATACCATCTATACAAAAGATAGCGTGGAAAACGGGAACCAGCTTTGGATTTCGTGACGGATGGGCTGTGGGCGTAAATCCCAAATATGTAGTTGGCGTCTGGGTTGGAAATTCTGACGGAGAAGGACGCCCCGGGCTAACAGGTGCTCGTACTGCGGGCATGGTGATGTTCGACATATTCAGCTCATTACCGCAAAGCCGTTGGTTCGAAAGACCAGATCGAGATCTTGTAAGAGCAGAGATATGCCACGAAAGTGGATTCTTGAAAAGTATGAATTGCCCCGAAACAGAAATAGATACGATGTGGATTTGTAAAAAAGGACTGGAAGCAAAGCCATGCCCATATCATAAACTTGTCCACCTGTCGGAGGATATGCATTATCAGGTTTACGAAAATTGCGCAGGCAGCAGAGGCATTATACATACATCATGGTTCATTCTACCTCCATCGTGGGAATGGTACTACAAAGAGCAGCACCCTTCTTATCGCTCTTTACCTCCTTATTCTCCCGAATGTATTAAAGATTCGGATGTGAAACCTATGGAGTTTATTTATCCTTTCCCTAATGCCCTCATTTCGCTACCTAAACAGTTGGATGGCTCTCCCGGACAACTTGTATTTGAGCTGGCTCACAGGAATCCTCAGAGCCGTGTGTTCTGGCATCTCGATGGACAATATATAGGAGAGACTGAAATCTTTCACAAAAAAGAATATATTCCGGAAAAAGGAGAGCATACTTTGACCGTAGTAGACGATACCGGTGCTAGTCTTTCCACAAAATTCACAATAAAATAAATACTTTATAAAACCCTACACAACAACACATTACAAATATACCCGAAAAATAATTTATTTTTTACAACATTTCTATGCAACGTTTTTAAAAGAAATTCATCTTTGTAATATAATTTTTTAGAAGACTTCTCAGCCTTCATACAAAACACAGTGTACAATAGCTATTTTAGAGTGAAGTCGCAATTTAAAATATATCTTATATTAAAATCTGCGATTTAAAAAATAAAAAAGTATCTGGAACCCCAGATACTTTTTTTCTTTTATATAAAAGAGTAATTTCTTACTCTTCTTCTTTTTTAGGTTCTTCTGCAACCGGAACTTCAGGCGCAGCAGCTTCTTCAACTACCGGCAAAGTTTCTGGTGCAACTTCCAAAGCTTCTACTTCTTCAGCTTTTTCTACTTTTTCAGCTTTCGCTTTTTTTGCAGTTTCTTTAGCTTCTACAGCTGGAGCAGCTTCATCTTTTTTCTTCGAACGGCGAGTTCTACCTTTAGATGCAGCTTTCTTCTCTTTCAACATGTTTTCGTTATAGTCTACTAATTCGATAAAACACATTGAAGCATTGTCACCTAAACGATTACCTGTCTTGATGATACGTGTATATCCTCCCGGACGGTCGGCTATCTTCTGCGAGATGTTTTGGAACAGTTCTGTCACAGCAGCTTTGCTCTGAAGTTCTTGGAAAACCAAACGTCTCGATTGAGTTGTATCTTCTTTTGACTTAGTAATAATAGGCTCAACCACTTTTCTCAAAGCTTTCGCCTTTGCTACAGTCGTAAAGATGCGCTTATTAGGACTAAGTAACAAAGAAGTACACATATTGGATAACATCGCATTTCTGTGTGCACTTTTACGTCCTAAATGATTAATTTTTTTATTATGTCTCATGTCGCTTATTAATCTTTATCTAATTTATATTTAGAAATATCCATACCGAATGAAAGGCTCAGGCTATCCAACAACTCATCAAGCTCGGTAAGCGATTTTTTACCGAAGTTTCTGAATTTAAGAAGGTCATTCTTGTTGAACTGAACCAATTCGCCAAGTGTTTCCACTTCTGCTGACTTCAGACAGTTAAGTGCACGAACCGAAAGGTTCATATCAGATAACTTAGTCTTAAGCAACTGGCGCATGTGCAGGATTTCTTCATCAAATTCTTCGTTACCATCTACTTCGTTTTGTTCAAGAAGAATTTTCTCGTCAGAGAACAACATAAAGTGATGAATAAGGATTTTAGCTGCTTCTTTCAAAGCTTCTTTTGGATGAATAGACCCGTCGGTTGCTATTTCTATTACTAATTTCTCATAGTCCGTTTTCTGCTCTACACGATAGTTTTCTATCGCATATTTTACATTACGGATCGGAGTATAAATAGAATCGATAGCTATAACATTAACATCGTCGGACAGACTACGATTTTCATCAGCAGGTACATACCCACGGCCTTTGTTAATATTCAATTCTATTTGGAAGCTTGCACTTTTGTCTAGGTGACAAATTACAAGATCAGGGTTTAATACTTCAAATCCTGACAGATGCTTCCCTATATCTCCAGCTTTGAATACTTCGGTACCTGAGACAGTAATACTTACCTTTTCTGTTTCAATCTCTTCTACGATTTGCTTGAATCGAACTTGTTTCAAGTTCAATATTATATTCGTTACATCTTCTATAACACCCGGTACGGTTGCAAATTCATGTTCGACACCGTCGATTTTTATAGAAGTGATAGCAAAACCCTCAAGAGATGAAAGCAGAATACGGCGTAAAGCATTACCCACGGTAATACCATACCCGGGTTCTAACGGACGAAATTCGAATTTTCCGAAGAAATCATCCGCTTCTAACATCAATACTTTATCCGGTTTTTGAAATGCTAATATAGCCATGAATTTAATTAATTTTTAGAATACAACTCTACGATCAACTGTTCTTTAATGTTTTCAGGGATATCCGCTCTTTCAGGAAGATGTAAGAATTTTCCTGTCATCGTAGCTTGATCCCACTCGATCCAAGGGTATTTGCTATGGTTAAAACCAGATAGTGCTTCGCCTACTACTTCAAGTGATTTTGATTTTTCGCGAACACCTACCAATTGGCCTGGTTTTAGTGAATATGAAGGAATATTTACCACAGATCCGTCTACTACAATATGACGGTGAGAAACAAGCTGACGTGCTGCTGCTCTTGTTGGAGCTATTCCTAGACGGAATACAACATTGTCTAATCTTGATTCTAACATCTGAAGTAATACTTCCCCTGTGATTCCACGTGAAGCAAGAGCTCTGTCAAACATATTACGGAACTGTCTTTCGAGTACTCCGTATGTATATTTTGCTTTTTGCTTTTCACGTAATTGAATACCGTACTCGGACGATTTCTTTTTCCTTCCGTTACCATGTTGTCCCGGAGGATAGTTCTTTTTTGAGAGAACTTTATCAGGTCCGAATATTGGCTCTCCGAATTTACGGGCGATTTTTGATTTTGGTCCAGTATATCTTGCCATTTTCTTTCTAATTAATAATGAAATGAAGCTAAAATTGTGCAGCCGCGACTACAGAGAGGGTTTTTGTAATCAAATCACAATTTAAGATCCAATTTTTAAATTTGATTAAACTCTTCTGTGTTTTGGAGGACGACATCCGTTGTGAGGAAGTGGAGTAACGTCAACGATTTCTGTTACTTCGATTCCTGCTGCGTGGATAGTACGGATAGCAGACTCACGTCCGTTGCCCGGTCCTTTTACGTATACTTTCACCTTTCTTAGTCCAAGGTCAAATGCTACTTTAGCACAATCCTGTGCTGCCATCTGAGCTGCGTAAGGAGTGTTCTTTTTTGAGCTTCTGAAACCCATCTTCCCTGCCGATGACCAGCTGATAACCTGCCCATCATTGTTTGTAAGCGATATAATGATATTGTTGAAAGAAGAATGCACATGAGCCTGGCCAATTGCATCCACCTTAACATTTCTCTTTTTCGCTGCGACTGTTTTTTTTGCCATATCAAATTAATTATTTTGTAGCTTTTTTCTTGTTAGCAACAGTTTTCTTTCTACCCTTACGTGTACGGGCATTGTTCTTAGTACTTTGACCTCTCAATGGTAAACCGATACGATGACGGATACCTCTGTAACAACCTATATCCATCAATCGCTTGATGTTTAGTTGTACTTCCGAACGCAAGTCTCCTTCTACTTTAAACTGAGTAGCGATGATTTCACGCACAGCTCCGGCCTGATCATCGTTCCAGTCTTTTACCTTGATATCTTTATCAATACCTGCTTCAGCAAGGATTTTGTTAGCAGAGCTACGTCCGATACCATAAATGTATGTCAAGGCAATCTCGCCTCTCTTATTTTGTGGTAAATCGACCCCAACTATTCTTATTGCCATATATTTTTTAGATTAATTTGCAAAATTAATAAATTATCCCTGACGTTGTTTGAACTTAGGATTTTTTTTGTTTATCACGTATAAGCGACCTTTTCTTCTGACAATCTTGCAGTCAGCGGTACGCTTCTTAATTGATGCTCTTACTTTCATATCTTATGTTTTTTTTATTTGTATCTGAATGAAATCCGTCCTTTTGTTAAATCATAAGGAGACATCTCTACACGTACCTTATCTCCGGGAAGTATTTTAATGTAATGCATACGCATCTTTCCTGAGATATGTGCTGTAATTTCGTGACCGTTTTCGAGTTCTACACGAAACATAGCATTTGATAGTGCTTCAACTATAACTCCGTCTTGTTCTATTGCCGATTGTTTAGCCATAAATAAATAAAAGGTTTTTTAAATTGCGTTATTTCCTAAAACAGCTTCTACAAATTCAAATGTAGATAATATGTCTGCTTTTCCCTGACGAATAGCGACTGTATGCTCAAAGTGAGCCGAAGGTTTACGGTCACGAGTTCTTATAGTCCACCCATCATTTTCGAAAACGACATTCTTGCTTCCCATATTAATCATCGGTTCTATGGCGATGCACATACCTTTTTTCAACAAAGGGCCTGTACCTCGTTTACCATAGTTAGGAACCTCGGGCGCTTCGTGCATCTTGCGACCTATACCATGTCCAACCAGTTCGCGAACGACCGAATAGCCACGTTTCTCGCAATATGTCTGCACAGCCTCACCGATATCTCCTATACGATTACCTTCTACAGCTTTCTCTATACCCAAATAAAGAGATTCTTTTGTTGTCCGCAACAAAGCTTTCACATCTTCCGCAACTTCTCCTACACAAAACGTATAGGCCGAATCGCCACAAAATCCGTTCTTCTCAGTACCGCAATCAACAGAGATCACATCTCCATCTTTAAGAATATAATCAGTAGGGAAACCGTGTACCACCTGATCGTTTACCGAAGCACATATAGCGCCCGGAAAATCTACGGTTCCCGGAGCACCCTTGTATCCTAAGAAAGAAGGTATTGCTCCGTGATCGTATATAAATTCTTTAGCAATTTTATCTAACTGAGCAGGAGTTACCCCCGGCTTAATATGTTTAGCTACCTCGCCCAGGGTCATACCCACCAGGCGGTTAGCTTCACGCATCAATTCAATTTCTTCGTCTGTTTTCAGGAATATCATTTATAAACCTCCTTAATAAGCTGCGATCGAACCCGAACGTCCTTTGATTCTACCAGATTTCAATAAGCCATCGTAATGTCTCATCAATAGGTGGCTCTCAATTTGTTGCAGTGTATCCAAAACGACTCCCACAAGAATCAGCAACGATGTTCCCCCAAAGAATTGAGAAAACTCACGGCTTACTCCAAAAGTACTTGCAAATGCAGGCATGATAGCAACCAACGCCAAGAACAATGATCCCGGGAATGTTATACGGGACATTATCGAGTCGATATAGTCTGCTGTCTTTTTGCCCGGTTTGATACCCGGAATGAAACCATTGTTGCGCTTCAGTTCATCTGCCATCTGCACCGGATTGATGGTAACAGCAGTATAGAACCATGTGAAAGCAATAATAAGTACGGCAAGTACAACATTGTATACTACACTTGTATGATCGGTAAAAGACCCTAGAAAACCTGTTTTATCGGTAGAGAATCCTGCAAACATAACAGGCACCATCATAATTGCCTGAGCAAAGATGATAGGCATTACGTTCGCTGCATTTACCTTAAGTGGAATATACTGACGAGCTCCGCCATATTGTTTGTTACCCACTACTCTCTTAGCATATTGAACCGGTATACGGCGAGTACCTTGTACCAGTAATATTGCTCCGCAAACGACTAGTAACAAAAATACTATTTCTGCCAAAAACATAACCAATCCTCCCGCAGGGTTGCTCAATCGGGAAGTAAATTCACCGATCAGCGCATGAGGAAGACGTGATATGATACCCACAAGGATAATGAAAGAAACACCATTACCTATACCTTTATCTGTGATACGCTCTCCTAACCATAGAACAAACATACTACCTCCCGCAAGGATAATTGTAGAAGGAATAAGAAAATCCCATGAAGAAGGGGCTGCAGGTCCTAACGCTCCTAACAAGTATGCAGGTCCTTGGAATACAAGGATTGCTACTGTCAGATAACGTGTATATTGGTTCATCTTGGTACGTCCGCTTTCGCCTTCTCTCTGCAACTTTTGGAAATATGGTATCGCGATACCCAACAATTGGATAACGATAGATGCCGAGATATAAGGCATGATACCTAATGCAAAGATCGACGCATTGGCAAATGCACCTCCCGAGAACATATCCAATATTCCGAGCAAACCTCCGGCAGTCATCGAATGCAAGTTTGCAAGCTGCTGAGGATCTACTCCGGGAAGGATGATGTGAACTCCGAAGCGATAGATCACTACGAAAAAGAAGGTGATGAGGAGCCTTTTTCTAAGGTCCTCAATCTTCCATATATTTTCCAGTGTTTTTACCAATCCCATCTTACTTCAGTTTTGTTACTGTTCCACCTATAGCCTCAATAGCTGCTTCTGCTGATTTAGAGAAGGCATGTGCTTCTACGTCAACTTTAGCTGTAAGGGCTCCGTTTCCAAGTATTTTTACTAATTGATTACCTGATAGGAAACCGGCATCGATCAATGTTTGAACATCGATCTTTGTAAGTTTCTTAGCATCAGCTAAACGTTGTAAAACATCCAGGTTGATAGCTTTGTATTCAACACGGTTGATGTTTTTGAAACCGAATTTAGGCAAACGACGTTGAATTGGCATCTGACCTCCTTCGAATCCAAACTTTCTGGAATAACCTGATCTGGACTTAGCTCCTTTATGACCTCTTGTGGAAGTACCACCTAAACCAGATCCGGTACCACGTCCGATTCTCTTTCCGGTTTTAGTTGATCCTTCAGCAGGTCTCATATTTGATAAACTCATATTTTATATTTTTTTATCTTACTAAACTAAATTACTCGACAACAGAAACCAGATGGCTCACCTTGTTGATCATACCTCTGATAGACGGTGTGTCTTCATGCTCTACAACACGATTCAACTTTCTAAGACCCAAAGCGTCTAATGTCATCTTTTGGTCTTTAGGACATTTGATTCTGCTCTTTACTTGTTTAACTTTAATTTTTGCCATAATAATTTTTTCTTTGCAAATTAACCTTTAAACACTTTTTCCATAGAAATACCTCTATTCTGAGCTACAGTGTAAGCATCTCTCAATTCGCCCAAAGCTTCGATAGTAGCCTTCACAAGGTTGTGAGGGTTAGACGAACCTTTCGACTTAGCCAATACATCTGTTACTCCCACACTCTCAAGTACGGCACGCATCGCACCCCCTGCCTTAACCCCTGTACCGGGAGCAGCAGGACGAAGCATAACTTCAGATCCTCCGAAACGAGCGATTTGCTCGTGAGGAACTGTTCCTTTAAGAATTGGAACTTTGATAAGGTTTTTCTTTGCAGCTTCAACTCCTTTAGCAATGGCTGTAGTTACTTCACCCGCTTTACCTAGGCCCCAGCCTACGATACCATCTTCATTACCTACAACTACGATAGCGGCAAAGCTGAATGTACGACCTCCCTTTGTTACTTTAGTAACACGGTTGATAGCTACTAGTCTATCTTTTAGCTCGATGTCGTTTGTCGATTTTACTCTATTGTTAACTCCTGCCATTTCTATTAAAATTTAAGTCCACCGTTACGGGCAGCATCTGCCAATTCTTTAATTCTACCATGATACAGGTAACCGTTACGGTCGAATACCACAGTTGTAATACCAGCTTCCTGAGCACTTTTAGCGATAAGTTCACCAACTTTAGCAGCTATTTCTTTTTTAGGAGCTTTCTCTGATATTTTCAGAGAAGATGCTGCCGCCAAAGTTTTACCTGTCAAATCGTCGATAACTTGCGCATAAATTTGCTTGTTGCTTCTGAATACAGTCAGGCGTGGACGTTCGCTTGTTCCGTGGATCTTGCCACGTACACGCATCTTTATTTTATTTCTTCTTTCTGTCTTTGTTACCATGATTACTACAGTTTATGAATTATTTACCTGCGGCCTTACCTGACTTGCGACGAATAACCTCACCAACAAAGCGTATACCTTTTCCTTTGTAAGGTTCCGGTTTACGGAATGAGCGAATTTTCGCGCAGATCTGACCAATCAGCTGTTTATCACAAGATTCTAGTATAATTAGAGGGTTTTTGTTTCTCTCCGACTTAGTTTCTAGTTTCACTTCAGGAGGCAACATCATGTGGATGTTGTGTGTAAATCCTAAAGATAATTCCAGAAGCTGACCTGCATTTGATGCACGGTAACCCACCCCTACTAATTCCAACTCTTTGCGATATCCTTCAGAAACGCCAATAACCATGTTGTTAATCAATGATCTGTAAAGACCATGTAACGCACGATGAATTCTATCATCAGAAGGACGTGTCACAGACAACAGTCCGTCTTCAACAGAGACTTTGATATCAGAATTAACTTCTTGCGATAGTTCCCCTTTAGGTCCTTTTACTGTAATTACGTTATCCTTGCCAACAGTAACTGTTACTCCGGCCGGAAGATTTACGGGTAATTTTCCTATTCTTGACATAACTTTCTATCCTCCCTCTTAATTAATAAACATAACACATTACTTCGCCACCAACTTTCAGTTCGCGAGCTTCCTTGTCTGTCATCACTCCTTTAGAGGTAGATACTACAGCTATACCCAGTCCGTTAAGGACACGAGGCATTTCTTTATACCCTACGTATTTACGTAGACCTGGAGACGATACGCGGATTAATTTCTTAATCGCGTTTACTTTATTTACCGGATCATACTTCAAGGCAATCTTAATTGAACCTTGAGGACCCTCGTCTACAAACTTATAGTTAAGGATGTAGCCCTTTTCCATGAGAATTTTTGTAATCTCTTTCTTCAAATTTGACGCCGGAATTTCTACAACTCTGTGTCCAGCCATGATAGCGTTTCTAACACGCGTCAAATAATCTGCTATTGGATCTGTCATGTTTAAATTGATTTAAATTAATCCCGCAACCGGGACAATATTTAATTCTATACTAAAATAATTTCTTACCAACTTGCTTTTTTAACTCCCGGTATTAACCCCTTAGAAGCCATTTCCCTAAATTGGATACGGGAAATTCCAAACTGGCGAATATACCCTTTTGGACGACCTGTAAGGCTGCAACGATTGTGCAGACGTACAGGTGAAGCATTCTTAGGTAGAGCTTGTAGCGCTTCGTAATCGCCATCGGCTTTCAACTGCGCTCTTTTAGCTGCATATTTAGCAACCAGTTTAGCTCTTTTTACCTCGCGAGCTTTCATTGATTCTTTTGCCATCTTATATCAATTCTTTTTTTGCGTTTTTAAATGGTAATCCGAACTCTCTAAGTAAAGCATAACCTTCTTCATCTGTTTTTGCAGAAGTTACAAAGGTAATATTCATTCCCAAAATACGGCTAATGTTGTCGATATTAATTTCAGGGAAGATAATTTGTTCTTCGATACCTAGTGTATAGTTTCCACGTCCGTCAAGCTTGCTTTCGATACCTTTAAAGTCACGAATACGAGGAAGTGCTACACGTACAAGTCTTTCAAGGAATTCATACATCTTTTCGTTACGCAATGTTACCATTACGCCAATCGGCATCTTACGACGCAACTTAAAGTTAGAGATATCCTTTTTAGAATATGTCGCAACAGCCTTTTGACCTGTGATAGTTGTGATTTCGTTAACTGCTGTTTCGATAATTTTCTTATCTGCAACTGCAATACCAAGACCTTGGTTGATAACTATTTTCTTCAACACAGGCACCTGCATTGTTGACTTATAACCGAATTCTTTCATCAAAGAAGCAACAATACGGTCTTTATATTCAGTCTTAAGAGTTGTTGTATTGCTCATTATTTAATTTCCTCCCCTGATTTTTTAGCGTAACGTACTAGCTTACCATCTACTTCTTTACGGCCCACACGTGTAGGTTTTCCTGTTTTAGGGTCTACTACGTTCAGGTTAGAAATATGGATAGCAGCTTCTTTCTTTTCAATTCCTCCTTGAGGACTTTTAGCATTAGGCTTAGTATGTTTCGATACCATGTTAAGGCCTTCTACGATAGCGCGTTGTTTTTCTACAAAGACTCTCAACACACGACCGGTTTTTCCTTTATCGACACCAGTATTCACATAAACTATATCGCCTTTTTTGATATGTAATTTACTCATTGCTTTTTAGTTTTTTGAATTATAGTACCTCTGGTGCCAATGAAACGATTTTCATGTTTGTTGCGCGAAGTTCGCGGGCAACCGGTCCGAAAATACGGCTTCCTCTGATATCACCTGCTGCGTTTAGCAATACACAAGCATTGTCGTCGAAACGTATATAAGAACCATCTGCACGACGGATTTCTTTTTTTGTACGTACGATCATTGCTTTTGTTACAGCACCTTTCTTAATATCACTCGAAGGGATTACATTCTTGATAGCAACCACAATCACATCCCCTACAGACGCATAACGTCTTCTTGTACCGCCTAATACGCGGATACATAAGCATTCTCTAGCTCCACTGTTATCAGTAACTACTAGTCTTGATTCTTGTTGTATCATAATTATTTAGCCCTTTCGATTATTTCTATTAATCTCCATCTCTTTGTTTTACTCAACGGACGAGTTTCCATAATACGTACTGTGTCGCCAATGTTGCACTCGTTCTTTTCGTCGTGAGCGTGATATTTCTTCGTTTTGTTAACGAATTTTCCATAAATAGGGTGTTTTTCTTTCCATTTTACAGCCACAGTGATGGTTTTATCCATCTTGTTACTGAAAACGACCCCGAATCTTTCTTTTCTTAAATTTCTCGTTTCCATCAGCTCTTAATTATTTTTTTAGTTCTCTTTGGCGCAACTCTGTAAGGAAACGTGCGATATCGCGACGTTTTTCTTTAATCTTAGTCGGATTGTCCAATGGAGATACACTGTGGTTTAACACCATTTGGTCTAACGCTGTTCTTTCAGCATCTAATCTTTCATTCAATTCTTTGTCCGAAAGCTCTCTTACTTCTGCAATTTTCATACTTCTTAAGCGTTTTGAGTTAAGTCATAATCTCTGCGAACTACAAATTTTGTAGTCACAGGAAGCTTTTGTGCTGCTAGGCGCAATGCTTCTTTTGCCACATCATAAGATACACCTTCGATTTCGAATATGATTCTTCCTGGTGTAACGGGTGCAACGAAACCTTCTGGAGATCCCTTACCTTTACCCATACGTACTTCGGCAGGTTTCTTTGTGATAGGTTTGTCAGGGAAAATTCTAACCCAAACTTGTCCTTGACGCTGCATGTAACGAGTTACTGCAATACGAGCCGCTTCGATTTGGCGTCCTGTGATCCATTTGTTTTCCAGGGTTTTGATGCCAAATGAACCGAAAGCCAATTCATGCCCTCTTTGAGCAATGCCTTTCATACGACCTTTTTGCTGTCTTCTGAATTTTGTTTTCTTCGGTTGTAACATTTTACTTCAAACGTTTTTTAATTACTTTCTCTTATTTCTCTTGAAACCTTTTCCTTGATCACCTCTGTCGTTACGACGGTTGTCTCCACCTCTGTTACCAGAGTGTCCACCTTCTTTGGCAGCTGTGAATGAAGGAGCAAGGTCTTTCTTACCGTAAACTTCTCCACGGCAAATCCATACTTTAATACCAATCAAACCAACTTTTGTTAGTGCTTCGGCATGCGCATAATCAATATCGGCACGGAATGTATGAAGTGGTGTACGTCCTTCTTTGTACATTTCGGAACGAGCCATTTCAGCGCCATTCAGACGACCTGATATTTGAATTTTGATACCTTCTGCACCCATTCTCATTGTTGAAGCAATTGCCATTTTGATAGCACGACGGTAAGCTATTTTACCTTCTACCTGACGGGCTACATTGTTGGCAACGATAACTGCGTCCAACTCTGGTTTTTTGATTTCAAAAATGTTGATTTGGATATCTTTATCTGTAATCTTCTTCAACTCTTCTTTCAGCTTGTCTACTTCTTGTCCGCCTTTACCAATAATGATACCCGGACGAGCTGTACAAACTGTGATAGTTACAAGTTTCAAAGTTCTTTCGATAACGATGCGAGATACACTAGCTTTAGCCAGACGGGCATTCAGATATTTACGGATTTTGCTGTCTTCCAACAAAGTATTTCCATATCTTTTGCCTCCATACCAATTAGAATCCCATCCACGGATGATACCTAAACGATTTGCTATTGGATTAACTTTTTGTCCCATCTGCTAATTAATTTTGATTTTCTTTATTAAGTGTATCTACGTGAAGAGTCACATGATTTGAACGTTTACGTATTCTGTAACCTCTTCCCTGCGGAGCTGGACGCATTCTTTTCAGCATGGCTCCACCATCAACGTTTACCAATGATACATACAACTCACCACTTTCTGCTTTACGCTCATTTTTTGCTTCCCAATTGGCGATAGCAGAGCGTAACAATTTTTCTATTCTTGCAGCAGCTTCTTTATTTGAGTATTTCAATACACCAAGAGCCCTAAATGCTTCCATTCCACGTATCATGTCGACAACAAGGCGCATTTTGCGTGGAGAAGTAGGAACATCATTCAGCTTGGCGAAAGCAATAGTCTTTTTA
This sequence comes from Bacteroidota bacterium, assembly GCA_023437305.1. GTDB lineage: Bacteria > Bacteroidota > Bacteroidia > Bacteroidales > Dysgonomonadaceae > Dysgonomonas. The sequence continues at coordinate 219,318 of JAEZGN010000023.1, read as the reverse complement.
GCTTCTTTTCTTGCTTCAGCTACTATATGTTTTCTTTTACCCATTTTAATGTTTACTTTTTATTAATTTATTGGCTTCTGCTCCAATTATTTTTTCTTATTACCTCCGTGTCCACGGAATGTACGTGTAAGAGAGAATTCTCCTAACTTGTGTCCTACCATGTTTTCTGTCACATATACAGGAATAAATTTATTTCCGTTGTGAACAGCAATAGTATGGCCTACAAAGTCGGGTGATATCATTGAAGCCCTTGCCCATGTCTTAACCACAGCTTTCTTACCTGACTCATTCATAGCCAAGACTTTTTTCTCAAGCTTAACATTAATATACGGGCCTTTTTTTAACGAACGACTCATAATTTTCTATTGATTAATCAGGTTATTATTTTTTTCTTCTTTCGATTATGTACTTAGAAGAATGTTTCTTAGGAGCTCTAGTCTTGAGACCCTTAGCGTACAATCCTTTACGTGAACGTGGGTGACCTCCTGAAGCACGACCTTCACCACCACCCATTGGGTGATCGACAGGGTTCATTACTACACCTCGGTTGTGAGGACGGCGGCCTAGCCAACGAGAACGACCGGCTTTACCTGATTTCTCTAGTCCGTGATCTGAGTTTCCTACGCTACCGATAGTAGCTTTACATGTAGAAAGGATCTTACGTGTTTCGCCTGAAGGCATTCTTATGATTGCGTAGTTTCCTTCGCGAGAAGTTAACTGAGCAAAAGCACCTGCCGAACGAACCATCTTAGCTCCCTGACCAGGACGAAGTTCGATATTATGAATAACTGTACCGATTGGAATTTTTGCCAAAGGCAATGCATTACCAACCTCTGGAGCAGCATCAGCTCCGGATACCACTGTTTGACCTACTTCCAAACCTTCTGGTGCTAAGATATAAGTTTTAGCTCCGTCTACATAATACAACAAAGCGATACGAGCCGAACGGTTCGGATCATATTCGATTGTTTTTACAGTGGCTGGAATTCCGTCTTTCGTTCTCTTGAAGTCTATGAGCCTGAATTTTCTCTTATGACCGCCGCCGAGATAACGCATAGTCATCTTACCGGTATTGTTACGGCCACCAGACGCTTTTTTACCGACTACAAGGGATTTTTCTGGTACACTTGCAGTGATTTCTTGGAATGTACCAATAATTTTGTGTCTCTGCCCCGGTGTTGTGGGCTTTAATTTACGTACTGCCATTTTTTATTTAGATATTACTAAAAAAGTCTATACTTTCACCTTCTTTCAGGGTGATTATTGCTTTCTTGAATGCAGGAGTTTTACCTTTTATCACACCAGCTTTTGTGTAACGGCTTTTTAGCTTTCCGGAGTAGTTAATTGTATTTACAGACTTAACTGTTACGCCATAAAGCTCTTCTACTGCGTTCTTAATCTCCACTTTGTTTGCACTTGGAGCAACACGAAAACCGTAACGATTCGGAAACTTTTCTGAAATCGCGGTTTGCTTTTCTGTTAAAATTGGTTTTATCAAAATTCCCATAGTATTCTCTCCTTATGCTTTTAATAAAAGATTATCTATAATAGCAACCGAAGACTCAGCCAATACTAGACTTGTACAGTTAAGTATTGAGTAAGTATTTAAATCAGAAGCTTTTACAACTTTTACTCTTTCTAAATTACGAGCCGACAAATATACATTTTTATTTTGGTCTGGCAAAACTAGAAGTATCTTTTTATCAGCCACTTGCAAATTTTTAGCCAATGCTACAAAATCTTTAGTTTTTGGAGAGTCGAAAGACAAGTCTTCAACTACCAAAATTTGATTTTCTTTTGCTTTAGCAGCAAGGGCAGATTTACGAGCAAGTACTCTTACTTTTTTGTTCAATTTGAAGCTGTAGTCTCTTGGTTTTGGACCAAATACACGTGCTCCACCAACCAATATAGGTGAATTGATATCACCACGGCGAGCACCACCTCCACCTTTCTGACGGATCAACTTACGTGTACTTCCCGACATCTCACTTCTTTCTTTAGTCTTGTGAGTACCTTGACGTTGATTCGCAAGATATAGCTTCACGTCCAACCAAAGAACATGATCGTTAGGCTCAATTGCATAAATAGCATCATTCAACGCTACTTTTTTACCGGTTTCTTTACCGTTTTTATCTAATACACTCAGTTCCATTATCTTTCTATTCTAACGATTGAACCTTTACTTCCCGGTACCGAACCTTTTATCAATAAAAGATTATGTTCCGGAATTATTTTAATAATCACAAGGTTTTGAACAGTAACTTGTTTGTTACCCATCTGACCACCCATTCTTGTTCCTTTAAACACCTTTGCAGGGTACGAACAAGCTCCGATAGAACCCGGAGCACGAAGACGGTTGTGCTGTCCTAGAGTAGCTTCACCTACCCCACGGAAACCATGGCGTTTAACAACCCCTTGGAAACCTTTACCTTTCGACACTCCAGTTACGTCAATAAAAGGGTCGTCCATTGAGAACATTCCGTCTACTGTTATAACGTCTCCTAGATTGTATTTCTCTTCATACTTGAACTCGGCCAAGTGTCTTTGAGGTGCAACTCCGGCTTTCTTGAAATGTCCGATTTCGGGCTTGCTGGTATGCTTGTCTTTCTTTTCAACAAAGCCTATTTGCACAGCCTCGTAACCATCTTTTTCAGATGTTTTAACCTGAGTAACAACACAAGGACCCACTTCGACAACAGTGCATGGAATATTTTTTCCCTCGGCACTGAATACGGATGTCATTCCGATTTTCTTTCCTAATAATCCTGGCATTTCTCTAAATTATTTATTTAAACTAATATAAATTTTCATCAAACTTTGATTTCTACTTCTACACCACTTGGCAATTCCAGCTTCATGAGTGCATCTACAGTTTTTGCTGTTGAGCTGTAGATATCGATCAATCTTTTATAAGAAGATAGTTCGAACTGCTCACGAGATTTCTTGTTTACGAAAGTTGAACGGTTGACAGTAAAAATACGTTTGTGAGTTGGTAATGGAATTGGACCACTTACTACTGCTCCTGTTGCTTTTACTGTTTTCACGATTTTCTCAGCAGATTTGTCTACCAATGTGTAATCGTACGATTTCAGTTTAATTCTAATTTTTTGACTCATCTTTTGTTTTTAGTTAATTATTAAAATAAATTCTATATAAAAATATTAAAGACTGCAATTAAGAGTCATTTACTAATTGCAGTCTCTTTTATTATTTGATCAAGTCTACGCGACCTTTAACCTCAGTTAATACCTGACGTGCGATAGATGGCGAAACTTCTTCGTAGTGAGAGAATGTCATTGCTGACGTTGCTCTACCCGAAGTGATTGTTCTCAAAGAAGTCACATATCCAAACATTTCTGCCAAAGGCACTTTAGCTTTCACGATACGTGCACCTGAACGGCTAGACTCCATACCTTCTACCTGACCACGACGTTTGTTAAGGTCAGAAATCACATCACCCATACTTTCTTCCGGAGTTACTACTTCCAGTTTCATGATAGGTTCTTGCAATGTAGGTCCGGCTTTCTCACATGCATTTCTGAAAGCAAGCTTAGCACAAAGCTCGAATGACAGCTGGTCAGAGTCCACTGTATGGTAAGAACCATCAACAAGAACAACTTTCAGTTTGTCAAGCGCATATCCGGCAAGCACACCGTTTTTCATTGCAGCAGCAAATCCTTTCTGAACTGAAGGGATAAATTCTTTAGGAACGTTACCACCTTTCACCTCATCGATAAATTGAAGGTCTCCTTCAAATCCAGGATCTGTTGGACCAACTTTAACAATAATATCGGCAAACTTACCACGCCCCCCGGTTTGTTTCTTGTAAACTTCACGAAGATCAACAGTTTGAGTAATTGCTTCTTTATATGATACCTGAGGACGACCTTGATTACATTCAACCTTAAACTCACGTTTCAGACGGTCGATGATAATTTCAAGGTGAAGCTCACCCATACCTTCGATAATAGTCTGACCTGAATCCTGATCGGTATGAACACGGAATGTTGGATCTTCTTCTGCAAGTTTTCCTAATCCTGTAGCCAATTTATCCACATCTTTCTGAGTGATCGGCTCAACAGCGATACCAATAACCGGTTCTGGGAAGTCCATAGATTCAAGTACGATAGGATTGTTTTCGTCACATAGTGTATCACCTGTGCGAATATCTTTAAATCCTACACCTGCACCTATATCTCCACAACCAATTACTTCTTTCGGATTTTGCTTGTTAGAGTGCATTTGGAACAAACGTGAGATACGTTCTTTCTTCTCGGAGCGGCTGTTATAAACATACGATCCGGCTGCTAATTCTCCCGAGTAAACACGGAAGAAACACAAGCGTCCTACGAATGGGTCTGTTGCGATTTTGAATGCCAAAGCAGCCATTGGCTCACTCGGGCTTGGGTGACGAACGATAGTAGCACCTGTTCTTGGGTCTGTACCTTCGATAGCTACTGTATCTATTGGGCTAGGCAAGAATTTACATACAGCATCCAATAACGGTTGAACTCCTTTGTTTTTGAAAGAAGATCCACACAACATTGGATTGATCTGCATAGAAAGAGTACCGATGCGTAATGCTGCGATAATTTCATCTTCTGTGATTGAAGACGGATCATCAAAGAATTTCTCCATCAACGTTTCATCACATTCTGCAGCTTTTTCAAGCATTTTCTCTCTCCATTCTTGAGCTTCAGCTAGATATTCGGAAGGAATTTCGTCCAACTCGTAGTCTGCACCCATTGTTTCATCATGCCAGTACATCGCCTTCATTTTGATAAGGTCGATGATTCCCTTGAAGTGTTCTTCTGCTCCAATCGGAATCTGAACCGGACATGGGTTACCATTCAACATTTCTTTTATTTGGCGTACCACTTCAAAGAAATCAGCTCCCGAACGGTCCATTTTATTTACATAACACATACGAGGAACATCGTATTTGTCAGCCTGACGCCATACTGTTTCCGACTGAGGCTCAACACCACTTACAGCATCATAAGCAGCAATTGCTCCATCAAGAATACGGAGTGAACGCTCTACCTCTACTGTAAAGTCAACGTGTCCGGGAGTATCTATCAAGTTGATCTTAAACATCTCATTGTTATACTTCCAGCTTGCTGTAGTAGCGGCAGATGTAATAGTAATACCCCTTTCTTGCTCTTGCTCCATCCAGTCCATAGTGGCAGCGCCATCATGTACCTCTCCAATCTTATGAGTAAGACCGGTATAGAACAGGATACGTTCAGAAGTAGTGGTTTTACCGGCATCAATGTGCGCCATGATGCCTATATTTCTTGTATTCTTTAAACTGTCATTAACCTTTGCCATTGTTTTTTAACTCTTCCTTTTTGTTAGAATCTGAAATGAGCGAATGCACGGTTAGCTTCAGCCATTCTATGCATATCTTCTTTTCTTTTGAATGCGCCTCCTTGATTGTTGTATGCATCTGAGATTTCTGCGCCTAATTTGTCTGCCATAGTCTTACCACCTCTCTTGCGAGCATAAAGGATAAGATTTTTCATACAGATAGATTCTTTGCGGTCTGGGCGAATTTCGGTAGGAACCTGAAATGTTGCACCACCTACACGGCGTGACTTCACTTCTACTTGAGGAGTTACATTATCTAGAGCTGCTTTCCATATCTCGAGAGCAGTTTTTTCGTCGTTTGGTAATTTCTTCTTCACGATCTCCAATGCAGTATAGAAGATATCGAATGCAGTAGATTTTTTACCATCATACATTAAGTGGTTAACAAACTTTGTAACCTTTACATCACCGAAAACAGGATCCGGGAGGATCTGTCTTTTCTTTGGTTTTGCTTTTCTCATTTTTTTACTAAAAAATTTTGTTTTTGTTTTTGGTTGCCAATTTTAGATGCCTTCAAAAGTTCCGCCGAACTATTTACTCAACCTATATATAGCCTATCCAATAAACTTAAACCGTTTTAATACTTAATTAAAAATCTCGGTTAAAGGGATTGCCTCAGGTAATTATTTTTTCTTACCCTTAGCTGCAGCTGCCGCTGGTGCTCCCGGTTTAGGACGTTTTGCTCCGTATTTAGAGCGGCGTTGTGTACGACCATTTACTCCTGCAGTATCCAATGTTCCACGCACAATGTGGTAACGAACACCCGGAAGGTCTTTCACACGACCACCTCTAACAAGTACAATTGAGTGCTCCTGCAAATTGTGACCTTCTCCAGGTATATAAGCATTCACCTCTTTTGAATTTGTTAAACGCACACGTGCTACCTTACGCATCGCTGAGTTAGGTTTCTTAGGAGTTGTTGTATATACACGAATACAAACACCTCTACGTTGAGGGCATGCATCCAATGCACGAGACTTACTCTTTTCAACCAAAACCGCCCGTCCTTTTCTTACTAATTGTTGAATTGTAGGCATGTTGTTTTAATCTTTAGAACTTTTTAAATTCAGTTTTTAATTATACATTTAATTAGCAAACAACACAAGAAACGAACGCTATTCGAATGACAATCAACGTATTGCCATCAGAGCAAGCCCTTTTCATGCATTATTCGGGTTGCAAATGTAGACATAATCAGCTAATTACACAAATATTTGAAAAGAAAAGTAAACAAAAAAAAGCAAGATGGAACGTGAATATTCCATCTTGCCACTAAAATCCCGCAGTTTTTATAAAATGCTTCTGTTAGAATGAAAAGTCCACTCCCGCAGCAAACACCTTGTTGGTACGTGAGAATACGTCTTTTCCAGCAAGATAAGCCTGAGGGTTGGTATTTGGTATTGCAACATATTTTGGATTGTTTTTTGTCCAATCTGAATATGTTGTCCAGAAATAACCTACATTTATAAGAACGTTTTTGGCAACATTTACCGCACCACCTAAACCTATAGAATATGAATTAATAGAGAAACTTAAATCTCTCTGATACTCATCTTTTACGCCATAGCGGGTGATTTGTCCTCCGGCACTTACCAAGAACATCTTGTCTATTTTATATTCGGCTCCAAACAAATATTCATTTGTACCTCCGTTTATATGCTTTTGTTTATCGTCTGCCATCTTAGCATCCGAGTCGAAAAAGTGGTGATAACCAACACTAGCCAACAGCTTCGGCGTAATCTGATAAGAAGCTCCCACTGTGAATAGAGCAGGAATATCGTGAGGAGTATTTACTCCATCTTTAAACAAGCCTGTATCATCAACTTTGGTTTTATTCTCTACGTTGAGAGCTGTACGAAACTCATATTTCATACCGATATTCAGGTTATTATAGCTAAAGTTGAAACCAAGAATAGGAGATATACCCCATCCGGATTGTGATGAATCAAGATTTTTATCGGCTACAGCTTTTGCATTATTTTCATACGCCTGTCCTGCAATTACATATCCGGCCTGAACCTGCTGTATCTGCATTTGATTAAACTGCTCGGCATTGCTAATATTCAACCCTGCCCTTAGTTGGTCAGCCATCGCTTGCGACAACTTTCCTGCATTAATCAGTTGCCCCACAGTGTATGCACCGGCTCCACTTTCTATAAAAGGATTCAGGTTTGCAGCGGTTCCCTTCGCCAACGAAGCAGCGTCATTAAAAAAGGTCTGAGCAGACATCATGCCTCCTGTAGGATTTAACATGGGGTGTTGAGGGTTAAAAGATATATTTCTCAAATGTCCCTCGTATCTGTTATTTACTATATTAAGACGAAAACCGCCATATACCGAAAACATATTATTGATAGCATAACTTCCTCCGATCTGAGCACCATATATAAATGACGATCCACGCATATATGCATCTACCGAATAATTATTTGTGGTGATTCCGTTTGCAGCAAGCAAACCAGGCAACATTGCTATACTTGATTCGAAAGAAGGCAACCCGTCATTAAACGTAGCCTTACCTCCACCTCCTGTCACTGCAATATTTCCGGAAAGCACCCATTTGCCTTTTTTGTATGCAGCCTGAATACTAGGAATGATTGGAGCCGAAGCTGTTCCCTTAAAACTTTTTGTAGCATCGCCACCAAACCCTGCAAATGGAGCAAAAGTGGAAGTTATTGTTCTTGTTTGAAAAGCACTCTGATTGGAAAAAGAGAAATGGAAACCATCGTTAAGTTTTACAAGCCCCGCAGGATTTGTATAAGCGGCGTCTATTTGTACAGATGCATCACGAGCAACCATTCTGATGAAATGCGCACTCTGATTCGTATTGGTAAGAATACCTCCTGCAAAGACATGCGAGGTACTACACAGGGCTAAAACAGCAATAGCCAATGTCTTCTTCATATTCATTTGATATAATTAATTAAAATTGGGCACAAAGATATAAGTAATCTATTAGTTTCAAAAGAAACCATGTTAAAAATGAACATTATCTTATTGATTATCAAACACATGTTGTTTATGCAACTAATATTTAAAATTTAGACATTCTCACATTATTTAAGAGCCACACTACAGTATCGACATATTTTATTTTCGTTTGACACTGATATTTAGCGCAAAACAGTAAAAAAAATAATAGATTTGCATAATCATTTATCAAAAGTAACATGAACAGATCCGCTCTCTTTCTCGCACTAAACATAGGATTAATAACTTCTTTTATTTCATGCATTAGCGACAATGCTCAAAAAAAACTTTTTTACGAAGGAGTGCTCTTTGAATATCCGCATAGCTGGACTGTAGAAACGAACGAATTGCCCGGAGAGTCATCTTCTATAAAAGCAAAAGAAGGGAATAACATTATATTCATAACATTTACGGAAAAAAGTACAGACTTAAAGGAAGTAATAGAAACGCATCAAAAAAACGTAGACAGAACAAAATTTGAATACTCAGCAGAGAAAATTGTTCCATCCAAATTTGGAAAATATGATGCATTATCTTCTAAATTTACGATCGTTAGAGACTCTAAAAAATCTTACGGAAACACCTATGCCCTCAAAGCAGGAAATAAGAGCTACCTAATTATAATACAAAGTGACACGGAAGATAATCTGAACAAAAACTTTGAGACAATTATAAACAGCTTCGATATAAAGACTAAACCTTAGACGATAACATTGAGCAAAAAATCTTCATATCAACAGATAATAAAGTCAACCACCATTTTTGGGGGATCTCAGGCGTTGATTATTCTCATTGGCATCATTCGAACCAAGATTATTGCCATATTGCTAGGACCTACGGGGATAGGCATTATCGGCATCTACCAATCTATCATAGACATGATGCGATCAGGATTCAGTCTCGGACTGGATACTGCGGGAGTAAAAGACATAGCCGAAACCGAAGCCAGAGAAGACCCGAGAGCCCTCAATAGAGTGATATCACGCCTTAATATTTGGTTCAAATGGTCGGCAATCATAGGCTCAGTCATTTGTCTCATCTTATGCTATCCGATTAGTCTTTGGGCATTCGAAAACAACAAGTATGCTCTACCAATTGCAGGATTGGCTATTTGTGTATTTCTTGCAATACTCACAACAGGCAAATCAACCATACTACAGGGCATGCGCAAAATTCCCGAGATGGCTAAATCTGCTGTATGGGGTAGCTTAATAGGCTTAATTACCACCATCCCTATATATTTTATCTTCGGACTGGAAGGTATTATCCCTGCCTTTATTGTATCGGGAGGAATATCTTTTCTTTGTGTTGAATTTTATTATAGAAAACAGAATATAGAGAAAGCTAATATCTCGAATAAAGAAGCTTTCCGCGAAGGATTAAGCTCTCTAAAACTTGGGGTTTATATTGTATCGGCAGGATTTGTAAGCACTGTCAGCATGTTTCTTATCAGAGCATATATTACACGAACCGATGACATTGAAGCAGCCGGACTATTTCAATCGGCATGGACAATAACAAATGTATATCTTGCTCTTATACTCAGATCAATGGGATCAGACTTTTACCCTCGTCTTTCGGCAATAGCGAGCGAAAAGGATAAAATGAAAACACTTATAAATGAACAGAGCTATATCGTACTGATTATTGCTTCTCCTATTGTTATAGGCATGATGCTTTTCTCCGACTTCGCTTTATCAGTACTCTACTCCGGAAAGTTTTCGGGAGCAAATACGCTCTTATGCTGGCAAGTAGCAGGTTCATTTTTGAAAGTATTAAGCTGGCCGATAGCCTTTATTATGCTAGTGAAAAATAAAGGCTTTGTGTTTTTTATATCAGAAGTCGCATATTATAGTGTATATCTTCTTTCCGCATATATACTCTACCCTCGGTATGGATTAGATGCTACAGGAATCGCATATTTGGCTGCCTATATTGTATATCTGCCTCTTGTATTCATTATCGGACGGAAGCTCTCAGATTTCAAATGGACTAATACGATTATTTCAATGATCCTGATTAATCTAATGCTGATTTGTATTACACTCTTTATTGTGATGCATATCCCGCAATACAAATATTTGGGAGGGATCACATTATGTGCCTCCATGCTGTATGCCTTCTTCAAATTAAAGAAAGTATTCAACTTAAAAGATTTGGGTAGTTGGTTTAAGAAAGAGTAATCACTTCTTTTTGCGCTCTTTCTCTATTTCTTTTACACGTGGAATAACCAGATTGTCTTCTATAAAAGTATGCGCCTCGAGTTCCTCTTCAGACATATACAATTCGGTAAGAACATTTACCATCAACATCTGATCTGTCGTGCCCGGAACGTACTTTAACAATATCTGTTTCAGGTCATTTATTTTTCCCTCAATATCATTATGCCGTTCTTCAAATATATTGATAGAGTATTGCTTATTGGCATCTTTATCAATCAAAGAGTAGACATAAGGAAAAACAACATCATCCTCATACCTCATATGCTCCAATACCTCTTTGGTATAATTGTCGAAGAAATCAAGAACAACGGTTTGTAGTGCTTTGTCTGTTTCAGGAAAAACCAGTTCAAGCTTACGGCGAATATTCGGAAGCCTTCTTTCCAAAAAGTAACTGTGCGAATTTTTAAGGTATCTAAGAAACGGAGCAAGAGGCAATGTGCGGAACACCTCTTGTATATTGGTTATACATTTATTTGATTGATAGTTTGCAAGGAATAGGAAACAATCTGTATCAAAATCATTTTCTTTACAAACTGCCTCAACACTTTTTTCACCGAACCCAAGTGAAATATTTAACCGATTGAGCAATAATAATAAGTGGTAGTCGGCATCTATAAGCTCCGACATTTTCATTTTCTTATTAAATATGATTGTTACATTCTGCATTGTGTACAAGTTTATTCGTCTTGATATTTTATTTCCGAAATATCCACTAATTTATTTATTATTGCATATATAGTCAATCCAGAAATACTATGAACTTTCAATTTGCGTGTAATATTCCTGCGGTGCGTAATAGCCGTATGAATAGATATGCTATGATGATCGGCTATTTCTTTATTACTCATTCCCTTTACAACACTTATCAAAATTTCCTTCTCTCTATCACTCAACTCCTCGGTGTCCGTTTGTCCTCCCGTTTCCTTCTCAAGACATTTAAGTAAAGTTTCTTCAATCTTCGATTCCGAATCATTTATACGTATAACTGCGTCATAGGAACGATAAAACTGCTCATCAATAAGATTATAAACCAAAGCTATTATTGCTGTCTGTTTATCCAAATTGAGCTGTTGCCGGATATCATGCCTTGATGTATGCCCCAGCAACATGGGATTGATAAGAACAGCATCCGGTTTGAGTATATTTATCTGATAATTTATATCTTCCATTTCTCTCAATTCTACAACTTTACCGACGCTATTTAGCTGAGATAAAACATAAACCAGACCTTTACGAATAATATATGAAGTTTCGGCTACAGCCAGCACTTTCTTCGTTTTAGACATCTTTCGACAGTTTTCTTATATAGAATGATTCTTTATAAGTCGCAAATTTCGCGATATTTTATTTTATAAACAAATGTTATATAATATAAATAATCCGGACTTGTGTTTCTAAACAATATTTATAGTAGTTTTGTTTATAGGATTTTTAATACGTTCCTAATTTATGATCAACTTTAAGCAGATTACATTTTCTGATAAAAAAGTAATAGATGCCGCTTTTGCAGGAAACGAATACCGTGCCTGCGACTTTTGTTTTACAAACCTTTACGCATGGAATGCAAAATTCAAAACAGTGTATGCAATAGAACACCGTACTATATTTCTTCGGTTCCAGGATTCCGACGGACAGACATATTATATGATGCCTATCGGGAAAATGCCACTTATAGATGCATTCAAATTAATAGAAGAAGATGCGAGAGTAAACAAAATACCATTCCAGATGAAAGGCATCTCGTCTGAAATGTGGGAAAAAATACGCAACGAAATTCCGGGAGAGTTCAGATATCTGCCCGATCGTAACAATGATGAGTATATCTATTTGTCTGAGAAGTTAATTAACCTTTCGGGCAAAAAGCTACAGAGCAAGCGCAATCACATCAACCGATTCAAGGCAGACAATCCCGACTGGGAATATTTTCCTCTGACCTCCAAAAAAGAGCTGGAAGAGTGTGCATATATGCTCGACGAATGGGAAGAAGTGAATACCTCAAAAGCCGACTTCTCTCAACGATACGACTATATTGCAACCAAAATTATGCTCGAAAACTTCGAATATCTGCAACTTCGTGGAGGTGCAATCCGTGTTAATGGAAGGATTGTGGCATTCACAATAGGAGAGCCACTTACGGCTGATACTTTCGTTGTGCATGTAGAAAAAGCGTTCAGTGAAGTGAATGGCGCATATACAATTATCAACCAACAGTTTGTAGAACACGAAGCATCTGAATACAAATATATCAACAGAGAAGAAGATATGGGTATAGCAAACCTTCGCAAGGCAAAAATGTCATATTACCCTGATATATTATTAGAAGAAGGAATTCTTATTCCATTTGTATAACATTATCTTATATTATCGTTCTCATGATACAATTCTCCAATGAGCAAACAGCAGAATTAGTACGTCGTATGTGGAAAATATGTTTCGAAGATACGGACGAGTTTCTCGACATCCTTTTCACATACAAATACAAGCATGAGAATACACTGATATATTTTGAAAAAGGAGAAGCTGTTGCAAGCCTTCAAATGTTGCCGTATACAATAAACTTCTACCAGCAAGAAATCCCTTTTGCATACATGGCAGGACTATGCACATTACCCGAACACAGAAAAAAAGGCTACATGGCACAGCTGCTACATGAGGCACATAAGGTACTTGCCGAAAGAAATATCCCACTTGCAATCCTCATCCCCGCGGAAGAATGGCTTTACGACTTCTATAAGAAATATGGATATGAACAAGTATTCGATAAGGGAGAAGATATTATCCCTATCAAAGAAATACTAGATACACATTCCGATAGTATCGATGAGGCTTATAAATCGTTTGATCAATTATTCAGATTCAGAGACTTTTGTGTGCAAAAAAGCAGAAAAGACTTTGAGGCTATAGCTAAGGAGTATAAACTGGACGGATACCCCGAAAAAAGAGATCTACCCGGCATGGCACGTGTGATAGATGCATGGACGCTTTTAGACCTATATGCAAAAGACAATCTATCTAAGAAATTCAGAATAAAAGTAAAGGATTATTTGCAAGATGATACTCCTCTGATATATTCAATAGACTGTGGAAATGTAGATTTGATATTAGAATCGGAAGACTCTTTTGATATAGAAACAGACGTACGACTGCTATGTAGGCTCTTGTTTGGCTACAAGATTCATGAGCTTGAAGAAAAACAGCAACAATTCTTTGAAGACCATCAGCCTATAATGAATCTGATGTTGGAATAAAAGATTTTTTAAGAAGACTGATGTCTTTTTCTGAATTATCTATCGAAGAAATAACTTATCTTTGAATTTTAGTAACACAGTATCGCATATATGCTCGAAAACTTTGGAATAAAAGATATAATTGATATACTATTGGTAGCTACAGTAATGTACCAATTATATAGGATTGTCTCCAAATCGGGCACAGGAGCCATTTTCAATGGTGTATTGGCTTTCATGATCTTATGGATACTTGTATCTAAAGTTCTGGAAATGCGCCTTATGGGTGCTATCCTCGACAAATTTGTCGATATAGGACTCATCGTACTCATCATTATCTTCCAAGATGAAATCCGACGCTTTTTGATGACGCTAGGATCGAATCGCACCTTCCGTTTTTTTGCACGATTCTTCAGCTCGAAAGAACATGGAGGACTCTCCGAGTCAGTTATTACCTCTCTGGTTTTAGCATGTATGAATATGGCTAAAACATATACAGGAGCACTTATTGTTATCGAACAGGAGATTAAGTTAGGACAATATGAAGAAACAGGCGAAGTTTTAGATGCCGAGATCAGTACCCGCCTGATAGAAAATATATTCTTTAAAAACACACCTTTACACGACGGAGCCTTGATTATATCAGGAAACAAAATTAAAGCTGCCGGATGTATCCTTCCCATTTCGCAGAATCAGGAAATACCGAAATCTCTCGGATTAAGACACCGGGCAGCCCTCGGCATATCGCAAGAAACCGATGCCAAAGCGATTGTTATATCAGAGGAAAGAGGTAAAATATCCTTTGTAAGCGAAGGTAAAATACAAACGAATATATCGCCCGAAAGGCTGCAAGAACTTCTCACTGAAACTATTTTGGTAAAAAAGAAGAAAACATAAACGAGCCGATATACCATGAAAATGCCCATTAAAAATTTATTATTCCTACATGTTTCACTTCTATTCTGTCTCTCTGTATCTGCCGGAAATATTCCGATCAAGATAACGAAGCAATACTTGAACCTACCTGTTTCGCAAAGAACAGAAAGAAAAAGAATGACCTTTAGTGTAGAAGGGAAAGAGGACAGATCATTTGTAATACGCCTATCTGCCAATCCCGATTACTGGGTATTTTGCGACATGACAGCTTATAAGGGTAAGACTATAAACATCAGCTATGAGGGTGATCCATCAGGATTAAGCAAGATCTATCAGGATGATAAAATAGAAGGGCATGATAATCTGTATAAGGAAAAGAACCGCCCGCAATTTCACTTCACTACTCAACGAGGGTGGATAAACGATCCCAATGGATTGATATACTACGATGGTGAATACCATCTTTTCTATCAACATAACCCTTACGAACGTGAATGGGAAAACATGCATTGGGGACACGCTATAAGCAAAGACCTGATACATTGGCAACAATTGCCCGAAGCACTGTATCCCGATCATTTGAGCACAATGTTCTCCGGCTCAACAATCATTGATCATGATAATACAGCGGGATATAATAAGAAAGACAACCCTGCGATGATAGCCTTTTACACAGCCGATAGCCCCGAAAAGCAAGTACAATGCATGGCTTATAGTCTGGACAAAGGTCGTACATGGACAAAATATGACAAAAACCCGCTTATAGATTCAAAAGATAAATGGAATAGCAAAGACACTCGCGACCCGAAAGTTTTTTGGTATGCTCCATCAAAACATTGGGTAATGGTACTGAATGAGAGAGACGGGCACTCAATATACACGTCTAAAAATCTGAAAGATTGGAATTACGAAAGCCATGTAACAGGATTCTGGGAATGCCCTGAATTATTTGAGCTATCGATAGACGGAAACAAAAACAATACGAAATGGGTGATGTATGGCGCTTCGGGAACATATATGCTAGGTTCTTTTGATGGAAAGATATTTACTCCCGAAGCAGGCAAATATTACTATACTTCGGGATCGATTTACGCTGCACAAACATTTACAAACATCCCCGACAATGATGGTAGACGTATACAAATAGGATGGGGACGCATAAATCAACCCGATATGCCGTTCAATGGAATGATGCTACTCCCTACCGAGCTAACTCTAAAAACCACAAAAGAAGGGGTAAGGCTCATAAACAATCCGATAAAAGAGACAGAACAATTGTTTACCCCTGTTCAAAAATGGAGCAATCTGAAATCGGATGACGCCAACAACAAGATGAAAGAGTTCTACAACTCAGACTGCCTGCGTATCAAAACAACAATCAAACTATCACATGCCACAGATGCAGGGTTCAACCTGTTTGGTCAACGGTTGATAAATTATGATATGAATGGGAACATGCTGAACGGAATGTTCTATTCGCCACAAGATATGACGAGCATGGAGCTCACAGCAGATATTTATATAGATCGTACCTCTGTAGAAGTGTTTATAGACGGAGGAATATTCTCATATTCGATGGAACGCAAACCCGATAGCAATAATACCGAAGGGTTCCACTTCTGGGGGAATAATATCGAGATCAAAAATCTGGAGGTATATTCAGCAAAATCGATTTGGTAAAATCCGGCTATTGCTGTTCTACAAGAGAATCATATACCGCTTTTGAGATTTGAGCAATTATATCGCAGTTCACATCATTGCTTTCCATCGAGTCGGCGACAAATATAGCCAAAGAATAATATCTACCGTCGGGCAATTGTATAATTGCAATATCGTTTTCTGCGGCCTTCAACCCTTCGGCATTACGAAACGAGCTCCCTGTTTTGTGTGCCACGAATGTCCCTGCGGGAAGCAATGCTTTTATTTTATTTCCACCTGTAGTAGTCCCAGCCAGCGCATTCCATAAGAAATCGTGGGAAGGCTGAGGTAAGATATTCTGTGTTCTAAATATTTCTAAAGCTTGTGCAGCAGTATATGGGGTAGACCAGTTAGTATACTGTACTTCCCAAGGTCCGTGCATTTCTTCTTCTGTGGCAGCAATGGCGAACTCAGAGAGGCCAAGACCTCTTATATATCTATCCACTACAGCTGTACCTCCTACCAAACGAAACAAGATATCACACCCATTATTATCACTATTAGAAACTGTATATCTTATAAGATCGGCAACAGAGAGGTACATCTCCCCCTGCGGAAAATCATCTCTTAGTGGGCTATGAGTATTGGGGAGCAAGTCACTTTTTTTCACATAAACCTGATGATCCAGTGTGAGATTATTCTTATTTAGATAATCTAACACAGCCAATGCGAGGTGAAACTTGTATACACTTTGGGTGGGATAACGAAAATTATTATTGATAGTCAACGTGTCTTTTCCATCTAGAATAAGAGCAACCCCAACGGTAGCATCTTTACCCTCGATTATTTTCTGAATCTTGCTTCTCAGAACCTCATTTTGTGAAAACACAGGAAAAGCAAGCACTATGGCTGAAAAAAGAAATAAGAGTTTCTTCATAAACATTAATCTATCAATCGTAACTGTTCTTTTAGTCGTAAAATTTCGTCCTGCATCGTATCAATCTTATCCAATAGGTTTTGAATAACATCAATCCCCGCCACATTAATTGACAGGTCGTAGTACCAACGTACATACTGATCCAAGTGCTTCAACTGCGAAATATGTATATACCGCTCGTTATCAACAATACTTACCTGTATCAGTCCTTCATTTTCAAGCTGCACAATAAAATCGGGCTCTACTTGGTTTTGAATACAATATTCGTGTATAATAATCAGTTCTGAATTCATAACTGTAGCGCTTTAAATTAAGACTTTGCTAACTTTTCGAACAGTTCCTTCTGTTCTGCATTCAGATTGGTAGGGATTTTCACCGTATAGGTAATAATCAGATCTCCAAAATGTCCATCTTTTTTATATATAGGAAAACCTTTCCCTTTTAGACGAACTTTTGTTCCATTCTGAGTTCCGGCGGCAACTTTCAATTTTACTTTTCCAGTAAAAGTATCCACCGTTTCTTCTCCACCAAGCACAGCAGTATACAAGCTAATATCTGCATTAGTATACAAGTCATTCCCTACTCTTTTGAATTTCGGGTCTTCTTGTATCACAAACGTAATATACAGATCACCGTTTGGACCTCCATTCCTACCGGGAGCTCCTTGTCCTGCCAGCTTTATTACTTGTCCGTCTGCTACCCCTGCCGGAATTGTTATCCGTAAATTCTTTCCATTAAGAGTAAGCGTTCGTTTATGGGTTTCAGAGGCATCACGCAAACTTAAGTGCAGCTCCGTAGTATAATCTTGCCCTCTAAATGCACTTGTCCTAGAACCTCTGGATGCACCTCTGCCACCGAACAGAGACTCAAAAAAGTCTGAGAACCCTCCTTCGTCTTCACCGGTAAAGCTATATGTTCTTCCGCCAAAGTCGCCACCGAAGCTGCTATAATCAGCAAAACCTCCATTCTGAGCTTGTTGCTGACGCGCTTTTTCAAATTCTTCGGCATGCTTCCAGTTCTCTCCGTACTCGTCATACTTTTTTCGTTTTTCGGGGTCGGACAGAACTTCATTCGCCTCGTTTATCTGCTGAAATTTTTTCTTTGCTTCCTCATCATTAGGGTTTATGTCAGGGTGATATTTTCGGGCTAACTTTCGGTAAGCCTTTTTTATATCATCGCCACTGGCAGTTTTAGATACACCTAAAATGCTGTAATAATCTATAAATGCCATATATTTTTCAATTATGAGTCAGAAGCATCAGAATATCAGCTCCTGACCGAATTTATTTTTTCTTTATTTTTAAGTTCGTTATATATTCTCAGACAAGCCCATGCATCGAGTGCAGCATACATTTTCTGTGAGTCAGAAAGTACATCTACTTCCCAGTTTGACAGGCGTTGCCCTTTTGATATCCTCTTTTCAAAAAGTATGCCATAAATACGCTGTAAGCCATTGTCTTCTATACCGTAATCTTTAACAAACGACTGTAATTCGACGAAGTTAGCCGGAGCCAAACTCATCCGCTTGTGTATTGCCGAGAAGTCATCTTTCAGCGACAGCCCGATCTTCTTCACGGCAGGATTGACAAGAAGTTCGGCCAGACAAGCAGGAAATCCGATCAGATTGAGCCGAAATAGGAAACAGGTATCGACTGTAGACAACTGCATAAGTGCTATCTGATGCGTCACCCCTTTACGAAAAGCAGGGCGAGTCTCTGTATCAAATCCGATAGCCTCACATTTGCTAAGATAGTCGCATGCTTTCTTTGCTTCGGTTTCTTCTTGTATTACGATTATTCTACCCGGAAAAACTTCCTGTGCATAAGTAGACAATTCAGCTTTGGATATAGTGTTTACCATAATTCATTTGTATCAGCAGATTCGAAATCTTCATCAAGGTTATCATTTACTATCGTATATTTGAGTGAGTGCAAAGCTCTCAGCACATTTACCAGCTTTTGCCCCCAATATGACTTAAAATTCTCTATACAGAAATATAGTGCATCATTCATATTGTCTGTAACACCTCTTTCAAAAACTGTAATGAAGTTCTTCAAATCCTGATATATATCCGAAAGATCTTCGCTTATACTGGCTGCAATGGGAGTGTCACTATATTTCATATCTTGAAGAAAAACTTCAAGGTACGCATCATTATTCTGAAATACATCATATAACTTGGAAGAAATATAGTTATAATCCGCCTCCGTTACTGTTATTTCAGGTTCCTCCTCTTCATTTATGATATCTGTCTCGGGCACAAGAGCCGCTTTTAAGTAAAGCAATGGAAGAAGCTTTGTAAGCTTATCTATCAACTCCGCCTCGCTTACATCTTCAAAGCTTTCAAAATAGCCACAATATTGTACTGCAACTGTTACAAATTCAATTGTATCACGAGAATAAACGATCTCTTTTAATTGGTTCTCCATTGTATATTTTAATTTTTCTGTCGTTTTACCGACTCAATATATATTATCTAAATTGCATCCTGATCTATACAAAACAGATCGTTGATTTTTCTTTAAGTAACAAATTTAACCTATTATTTTGTTAACTGCATTGTTCGGATAATATATTTTATTATCACTAAACATTCATTAAGCAATATCAATAAATCCCTAATCCTTGCCGATCATCAACCGTTTATACTCCTTATTTGGATACACTTGCTATTTGCCTTATCTTTGCACCTTATTTCAAATAATTAGTAAATATATTATACTCTATACTTTCTTACCGAAAAAGAGTATAATTCATTTTTTAACACTATAAAAATTAGCACGAAATGGGAGATACTCCAAATTGCCCTGCATGCAGCATGGAAAATACATATTTTGATGGTACTATGTTTATTTGCCCCGACTGTTTTCACGAATGGACAGGCGAAGCAAAAGCAGAATCAGACGATATGACGCCACGAGACAGCAACGGCGCAGAGCTACAAGACGGAGATGCGGTTACAGTAATCAAAGATCTGAAAGTAAAAGGATCATCGATGGTAATAAAAAGAGGTACAAAGGTAAGAAGTATCCGCCTTACAGAAGAACCAACTGAAGTGGATTGCAAGATAGACGGATCGAGCATTGTACTTAAAACATGCTTCCTGAAGAAATAAGACCCTGTTAGCCCTTCCGCTATTAAAATAATAAAAGATATTTTTTTCTTTAGGTCTATTTTTTTAACCTAATATAAGTCTTTTTTATTGGGAGGACTATATAACTTTGCATTCATTATGCAGTACAGCCTATTCCCTCAATATAAATATAAATTTTTCAGCCTGGGTAGTGGTAGCAGTGGAAATTGCTACTATCTGGGAACGAATGAATATGGTGTACTCATCGATGCCGGCATAGGAATACGTTCGATACAAAAAGCCCTGCGCGAATACGATGTCTCATTCGATAAAATTATAGCCGTATTGGTAACCCACGATCATGCCGATCATATCAAAACAGTGGGATGCCTCGGTGATAAATACAACATCCCTGTTTATGCAACAGAAACAGTACATAACGGTATCTTAAGAAACAGGGCTGTACGAGCAAGCTTGGTGCATTCAAGAAAGATTATAGAAAAAGAACAAACATTCTCTATCAGAGAATTTCAAATAACCGCCTTCGACGTTCCCCACGATAGTATCGAGAATGTAGGGTACCACATTGAGTTCGACGAGCAAACGTTTGTATTAGTAACAGATATCGGGCGTATTACCGATACGATAAAAGAATATGCCGCGAAGGCAAATCACCTGGTAATTGAAGCTAACTACGACGAATACATGCTTCAGGCGGGCAAATACCCCTACTATCTGAAACAACGCATAGGCAATGGCATGGGGCATCTTAGCAATCGTCTATCCGCCCAGTTTATTGCAAGCATATACAGCGAAAACCTTCAAAACATTTGGCTTTGCCACCTCAGCCAAGACAACAATCATCCCGAAATAGCTTTTAAAGCTGTAGAACAAGCCCTCTATGACAATGGAGTGGTAGTAGGCAAGAACGTAAAACTAGAAACGTTGAGCCGCTATAAAGTGTCGGGACTGAGAGAGTTCTGAGAGAGAAACATCATATTTAAGAAATATTTACCCTTCTGAAGCCACTTGTTTTTCTTATTTTTTATAAGTAAAAGACCACATACACTATCAATTGCCATTAAGTTGACCCAAAAAAGTCATATTTGGTATCAACACTACAAAGTGTAATTTAAACACAATTAAATAGATAATAAAACACATCAGAAAATAAAAGTCATATCTCATTTCTTTTAACTCTTTATTTTTTGTATTGCTCGTATTTTCGCAAAGTAACATAAACAAAAATTATGAAGTCAAAATATTTATTAGCCATAGGGTACATATTCTCTATTTTAAATAGCAATTTATCAGCCCAAAGTATTGAGGAATCAGTTAATGGGGATACGTACGTATTAAATAGTTTGACGAATATGATAGAGAATAAAAAAAATAAGCTGGCAGCTTATAATGAATGTGAATATTTCCGGATTGATAATGTTAGCACTGTTGATAATGAATTTTGGAAAGCCTTTTCGAAAAATCGCATACAGGAATTAAAGAGTAAAAACACAAAATTGTCATTAACTCTTTTCTGTGATTCTTCGGGTTATATAAAAGAACTATCCTTTCGTATTTCTAATGGAGTAAACATACTATCTCTAACAGAAATACAGTTATTAGAAAATCAACTTAAAAAGCTTAAATTAAAAATAAACAACCCCTGCGAGAATACAAAGTATTATGTAGTAACCAAAATATATAGATTTGAAGATTATTAATCTTTGGGCATGAAGAGTGAAATGCTACGAAACATATTATTCCTCATTTCTATAAAAGTAATATACTAAAAAGACGCTGTTCAAATACTTTTCAAGAACAGAAAAAGTTAACAATAATTGTCAACGTAAAACATGTCCATAATTATGAAAAATTTAACAATGTTACTATTACTTTTTAGTATCTGCTTTACAGCGAAAGGTCAATGTAACTTAGCTTACAAACCATTATTTTCCTTCGAGAAAGATACTACAGCTTTTATTATTTACAACTTTATCGACAGAGCAGAATGTTATAGAGGCAAAACATTGAAAGATATCTATAAAGAATTACAAGCTCCAATTGAATATATTACTTCAACTAGAAATCATAATATAAGACGGTTGTATATATGGATTAATGATGGGAATCCAGAGCTGCACTCGAGATACATATGCTGGGAAAAGGAGAACCTTACAGATACAGATCTTCCCAGAAATGAGAAGAATATATATGAGAAATATAAAGACAGTAAAATAGAAGAGATAGGAGTTATTTTATCTTCTGAAGATGAAAGCAATAAGAAATACAGTATACAAAAGAAACGAGAAGAACAAAAAGGCTATATAAAAAATGGACGGATGGTTTATCGATGGAAAACCGGACATTGATTAAAGTGGAAAAATAGGCAAGAAAGACAAAAGAAACACAGAATTTAAAGAAATAACAACAAAAAAAGTTAACAATAATTGCCAATCTAAAATATGCCCTTAATTATGAAACAACTATTAATTTATATTTTATTATTTACAGTCTGCTCTGTAGGTAAATCACAAAACAATTTGCCTTATAAACCTCTATCGGCATTCAGTAATGACACTACAATGTTTGCATTGTACAACTTTATGGATAGGGCGAATCTTTATAGAGGAAAAACTGTAGAAATAGTAAATAATGATTTGACAAAATCTATTAAAAATATTTACTATGGAGTAAAATTTAATGAAGGTAAAATAGATGGTATATATGTATATCTATACTCTGATGAGAGAATTCATTACTTATGGGAAAATGATAAGGACGACAACATCATAGAAATTACATTTGACAAGAGTGAGCCTGAAACGGATAAATTACTTCAACTTTTCAGGAAAGATAATTTCTGGGATCAGAATGTTTATAATTATTTTAAAGATCATAAAATTCTCGAAATAACAGTTTTGATCCCACAAAGCAGTAAGCATTATCAAAAATATTATAAAAGAAAGAAAAAAGGAGACAAAGAGATTCGGGAGTATCCTATCCGCAACTTCAAACCGATGACTTTAGACGATATTTTAAAGCTATAGAAAGTTTGGAACTAAAATCATAGATTAAAACAATACAACTTGGTTTAAAATAATTGTTCTTTATGAGAAAAGTAATATTTGTAATTACAATCGTACTTTTTCTTATTTCATGTAATAAGAAAGTAGTAGAAATTGACCTCAATCTATCAAGATTAAATACTGAAGGTATATTCAAACTAGACACTATTAACTTAAACGATTGGGATAGCCTATACATAGTTAAACCTTATAACACGGATAATTTGGACAGGTTTAATATTCCTGAATCCATTTTAAAGGAAATAAATTCTACAGTTACAACTGATGGGACATGTTGCTTACTTTTTATAAAAAATGATCATTTAGTAAACTACTCTTTTGTTCCACAAACTGTTGCAAATTTTGCAAGTAAAGAATTAGAGGACATAAGTATTCTCTCTTCTGATCAAGTATATCAGTTGGACGAAGAAAGATCCGTAACGATGCCTTAATGATGGGCTTAAGAATAACAGAAAAGATAAGTAAGGTGTATTATCCCTTACTTATTTTTTTATACTGATAAATATACACACTCCAAATATGAAAAAAGTAAGATTGCAATAATCGCAGAAAATCTGTTACTTTTGTTACGTCTTAGTAAAAGGGAGCATTGCATGAAAACAATTAATATAAAAGGAGAATTATTAGAACTGTCACAACCTTTGGTGATGGGAATATTGAATATTACTCCTGATTCATTTTTTGCAGGGAGTCGCAAACAGGGTGAACTAGAGATTGTTGCGCGTGTAGCAGAAATATTAACACAAGGAGGTAAAATTGTGGATATAGGAGCACAATCTACACGTCCTTCGTCTACATTATTATCGTCAAAAGAGGAGATAGAACGACTAAAGCCTGCACTGAATATAATAAATAAGGAATTCCCCGACGTTATTCTCTCGGTTGACACATTCTATAGTGATGTGGCTCGTTTTTGTGTAGAAGAACACGGTGTTGACATTATAAATGATATATCGGGAGGCGAAATGGACAAAAATATGTTCGATACCGTTGCTTCGCTCAATGTCCCTTATATCCTTATGCACATGCGTGGCACACCTCAGACGATGAGCCAATTGACAGATTACGATAATCTTGTTCAAGATATTTTCTACTACTTCTCTAAAAAGATAGCCGAGCTACACCTCAAAGGCGTAAACGATATTATAATAGATCCGGGATTTGGATTCAGTAAAACCATCGATCAGAATTACGAGTTGATGGCTTCACTGAAAGGCTTCTCTATTTTCGATCTTCCTTTGCTTGTTGGCATTTCCAGAAAGAAAATGATCTACAATTTGATAGACTCAACAGCCGAAGCAAGCCTCAATGGCACATCCATCCTAAACACTTTCGCCCTACAAAACGGAGCTAACATCTTACGTGTGCACGATGTAAAAGAAGCTGTAGAAGCAGTAAGAATTACTGAAAAACTAAAAGGGTACAGCTTATAGCAAATACCCTTTTCTCATTTTATTATTTTGAACTTATTCTTTTGAAGCGTTCCATTGTTTTCAATACATCATTTACATAGCGCGTCGTTTGTCCCGCTCTGAAGTATCCACTTTTACATACAGGATCATTATAATATTCGGGATTTCCTTTCAGCTCCAAATATTTCTTCACATTTCCTTCCCATATATAAGGATTAGCTCCATATTTTTGAGCCAAAGCTTGCGCATCATTTATATGTCCATTTCCTCCATTATAAGCTGCAAGCAAGAATTTCTCCCGCTCCTCTATGCTACTTACTTTAGCAAATATCTTGTCTAGCCTGTCGAGTAGCTCTACGGCAGCACCTATACTTAAATCGGGGTTCATGCGGTCTTCACTTTTCAGACCAAGAGACGCTGCTGTGCGTGGCATCAATCCCATTATTCCGGCAGCTCCCGCCCATGAGGTGAGATTATTCTGAAAGCGAGACTCATGATAGCATATCGCTGCTAAAAAACGCCAATCGTACTTTGTACCTTTAGCATGCTTTTTAAACAGTTCGTCGTAGATGGAAATTGCGCCTTTAGGTAGATTCTTCGGGATTTCATATTCTCCCTCAAAAGTCTGCTTACTCAGTTCGAAATATTTTTTAGTAATTCCTTTATAAACAGGAGTATTCCCATTCTGCTGAAACCATTCGTTTAATGCTTTTGCCAACTGGGGAGAATCTTTCCGTACCGCCCATGATGAGCGTTGGTCGAAACTGATCTGAAGCGATATATCTATATTTCGATAATATGTTTTGTTCAACTTGGCAATATATTCATCACAGATTGTATATTTTATCTTTCCTTGCGAAACCATTTCGATGAGGTCTTCACTTGTAATCGTATCTTCATTTACAGGGTGAATGTTGATGCCTCCTCCCAGTTCGGAATTCAGATTCAGCAAGCGTTGATAATATTTAGTGTTGTCTTCCACATACACCTCTTTGCCGATCAAGCCCGTTACATCTTTTATGATAGTATCTCCCTTATTTGCTTGTTGGATTAATACCTGATGGGTTATTTGTTGCAGTCCGCAATATAGGATAGAATCTTTAAGCCCTGTCTGTATAGGTACAGCATAGGCGATGAGGTCACCTTCACCATTATTCAGCATCTCCACAAGCTTATTGGTATTCTCCGCTACCTTTACTTTCAATGTCAGCCCATAATGGTCGCAAAAATCCTGAGCGAGGTCATAATCATACCCCATAGGCTCTTCTTTGTATATAAAGTAAGATGTAGAGGTGTTGAGCGTAATAATGGTCAGTTCCTTCTTTTGTTTGATCTGCTCAAAATCATAGGGAGTCTTCTGTTCTTTCTTTTTACAGGCCGATAAGAGACAAAGAACTATCAGTACATATATACAACAGAATTTTCTCATGTTTTTATCAGTTGAGATTTAGGTATTATATATAATTAATCTTATTATAAAAATAAGATCAGGCTATCTTCGTATCTGTTTATATTCTGTAGCTCTCCTGTTTAAGAAGTACTGAGAACGAACCAAAACGAAGGCTTCCAATTTTATGAAAACCTCCGTATCAATTCCTATTTTTTTATTATCAAAATTTCATATCTTGCGAAATCATACTTTCAACTTTCGCGTTGTATTCGTCAATTACACTATTTACTACATCTGCGGCTGTAGGAAGGTCTTCAATCAGTGAGCTGACTTGTCCTATCTCAAGTTCACCTTCCGAAAGATCTCCTTCAAAAATTCCTTTCTTAGCACGTCCACGTCCTAAGATTCCACGCATTTCTTCTACTGTTGCTCCCCTGTCTTCTGCTTCCTGTACTATATTGTAAAAATCATTCTTTATTAGTCGGGTAGGACTAAGTTTTTTCAATGATAGAATAGTATCTCCTTCTTTAAGATTTATACACAATTCCTTAAACTCCTTAGAAGCCGAACTCTCCTGTGTAAGAGCAAACCGAGTACCCATCTGAATACCTTCCGCCCCTAATGCGAATGCAGCCAACATAGCGCTCCCCGTTCCTATCCCTCCTGCTGCAATAAGCGGAATCGATATACTTTTTCTTACTTGCGGAATCAGCACCATCGAGGTAGTTTCTTCACGCCCGTTATGTCCTCCGGCTTCGAACCCTTCGGCCACTATGGCATCTACCCCAGCCTCTTCACATTTTAATGCGAATTTAGAACTGGAAATAACATGTGCTACTTTTATTCCATTATCTTGAAGCTTTTTAGTCCAAAGCTTAGGATTACCTGCCGATGTAAATACAATCTTTACCCCTTCGGATATAATAATATCCATAATCGTTTCTATCTCAGGATACATTAATGGCACATTCACACCAAAAGGCTTATCTGTAGCCGCCTTACATTTTTGTATATGCTCGCGCAATGTTTCGGGATGCATAGACCCGGCTCCTATAAGTCCAAGTCCTCCGGCATTGCTCACTGCCGAAGCCAAACGCCAACCACTGCACCAAACCATACCTCCTGATATAATCGGATATTTTATACCAAATAAAGATGTAATTCTATTATTCATTCTTTTCATTCAATTTGTTACGTATTGCAAATTTAGGAAAATATTGAAAATGGAAGTATAATAAAAAGACTAAAGCTCACTCTTTTTGTTCAATATAAGATTACAACGTACTTTTATGTAAATAAATTATCTTATAATAGAGGAAACGCTTCGTTCTTATATATGACAAGCAAGGATAAAGAGAGCAGAGTATATCCAGAAAGTGACAATAGATAAAGCTCTAAAAAGTGTCACTTTTGTCACCTTTTGCTTTATTGTTAGAATCTGTTGAGCAGAATATGTAGGATTTTCGAAAAACAAACAAACTAATTCCATATATTTGAACAGTCAATCATTCAATACATTATCTTTCTATTTATGAAAAACATATTATCAAAATTAAACTGTTTATTGTTAGTCACTCTACTCATCTCATGCGGATCTAAAGAACAAAAAGAGACCGGATGGACATCTCTGCTTGATAAAGATTTGTCAAGATGGGATATGTATCTGAGTTATGAGATGAAAGACAATTATAACGGCGGTGTTCCTTTAGATGCAAACGGAGACACAATTAAGCCTGTAGGATATAACAACAACTATAAAAATGTATTTACCGTAATACAGGAGGATGACAAACCAATACTAAGGGTAAGCGGGGAAGTTTATGGATGTGTTTTTACGAAGGAAAGTTATAGAAATTATCACCTCCGCCTAAAGATGAAATGGGGAAATCAGAAGTGGGAGCCAAGGCTCAATAAGTCTTTAGATTCAGGAATACTATACCATTCCATCGGAGAGTGTGGCGCCGACTATTGGAGAACATGGATGACAAGTCATGAATTTCAACTAATACAGACCGGCACTGAGGGCAGTAGCGGAGACTATTGGTGTATCGGACAAACTCAGATGGATGTGCGTGCCAGAAAGGATTCATCGAAAGTAACATTCGACAATTCAGCCTCTTTAATCCCAATCGGAGTTAACTCTCCTAACGGCTACTACTGCGCAGCAAAAGGCACAATAGAGAAACCCAAAGATGAGTGGAACGACATCGAGCTTATATGCTACGAAGGCAAAAGCTTACATATTGTAAACGGCAATGTAGTAATGGCATTATCGAACCTTCGCTACCTAGACAATGGAGAAACAAAGCCATTGGTAGAAGGCAAAATACAATTACAGAGCGAGGCCGGAGAAGTATTCTATAAAGACATTGATATCAAGAAGATAGAAGAACTCCCGGCAGAATATCAGCAGTATTTTAATTGACAATAAGAAGCAAAAGAATACTATCTCTATTTTGTAGCTTTAGACTTCTCATAGATAGCCTGCAATTTCTTATTATTAAGCTCTATGCTGAGAGTAGACTGACTAAGATCTTTCTTCTTTTTCCTATCTGAATAAGTTACCTCCTTCTTCACAGGCAATGTTATAAAACAGACGCCTTTGTTGTCAAGGATAGCTTCTATGGAGTCTGTAACAGGAGTGTAAAGCACACTGCGTATTTTATCTGCTTTACGTCCTACCGTCAATGAGTCTGCTATATGCTTGCTCAATAGGTTTTTTGACGTATAAAATTGGCTTAAGGTATCTACGGATAATTTTTGCATTCCTTTCCCATTAACAGTAGACATAGCTGTAAAAAAATCTGTCAAGGTTTTCTTCACTTCATCCAGCTCTTTGCCTTCGAGCGTTTTCAGCTGGCTAAGATAGTCGTAACGTTCCTGAGCCAAGGCAATGTACTCTCCATCAATCCGTCCGAGTTTTGAATTCTCCAGATAAGCCCAATAAACATCCGCTGAATTTTGAGCCTGAGCAGCAATCCAACTTAACGAATCTATAACATGCCGAATATCTTTTAGATAAGGTGTTTCAGGATGATCTTTGATGAAAGCAAACAAGGCATCTATATCACTTGAGCTTCTGAGTTTCTCCCAAGCTTTTCGCTCGTTGTCACGTAATTCTACAATCTTTTGATAGGCCTCCTCACTGTATTTTCCTTCAGGGTATTTCACCAAGTATTTAGAATATCCCAAAGGCGTATTTTCTTCGATACACTTGTTCCAATATGCAGTTTCGGTTGCCAACGTATTCAAATTCTGTTGACGCAAGTAGCCACCTATCACCCCGACTATCATAAAGATGATGAGCCCCACAAAGAAGAATATCAACAGCTTCTTATTTTTACGGAAAAATGTATCCTTATCTTCCGCCTCTATCGAAGGTGAAGTCTCATCTTTCTCTAAAGCATTGTCTGAATTACTTAGTTCGTCTTCATTGGCCTCTTCATCAAGCTTAGGAGATGTTACAGTCTCCTCATCTGCCGACAACAAACCAGCAGGATAAGAATTTTGTGCAATTTCCTGACAATCACGACAGAATATTTCATCATCTTGTGTATCTTTACCACAAAGAGGACATTCATTATTGCCACTATCTGACATAACTATGTTGTTTTATTGTTTATTCTCAGCATGTAAACAATCCTATTCGAGGTTTGTTTACTTATCTCATTTTCTATATATCCTCAATTGACATGAGGCTATTTTTATTGTTACTAAATTACAAAACTTTTTTTGATATTGACTGTTTCTAATATTGAATATAAAACATGTTACAAATTTACACAATTCGTACTCAATAAATATTTATATGTCATGGACGTGATCGCTATTATAGAAAAATATTATAAGAAAGATTCTGATTTATACAAGATACTGATCAGACACAGCAAAGAGGTAATGAACAAAGCCCTGGAGATCGCAAAGAAGCACCCAGAATTAAATGCTGATCTTCAGTTTATAAAAGAAGCCGCCATGCTTCATGATATAGGTATTTTCCTTACCAACGCTCCTTCTATCGAGTGTAATGGAATAGCTCCGTATGTATGTCATGGATACTTGGGACGTGAGTTATTAGATGCCCAAGGATATCATCGTCATGCATTGGTTTGTGAAAGACATACAGGCGTGGGTATTTCTCTCGAAGAAATAAAAGCAGAGAACCTGCCTTTACCACACCGCAATATGCAACCAATGAGCATTGAGGAAAAGATTATTTGTTTTGCCGATTGTTTTTATTCAAAGACAAATCTGGGAGTAGAAAAGCCAATAGACAAAATAAGAAAAGGCCTAGAAAAGCATGGTACAAACTCCGTTAAAATATTTGATGAATGGAGTCTTGCTTTTTTATAAAAGACAGATTATTTTTCAGCCAGATACATAGAGCAAACACCAAGCGTATAAGTCTTGTATATTGCTTTCCGGAAACCATTTTTCAATAGGGTCTCTGTCATATCTTTTCCCTGAATAAAAGCTTCTATTGATTTTGGCAAATAAGAATAGGCTGTTTTATCTTTTGAAATCAATCGCCCAACTGTAGGTATAAATAATCTCGAATACAACCAATATGCCTGCTTCATAGGGAAATGTTGGGGAGTACTAAGTTCTAGAATCATCAACTGCCCTCCCGGCTTAAGAACCCGTAATATTTCTTTCAATCCCTTATCTAAATCTTCGAAGTTACGAACACCAAAAGCTACAATGGCCGCATCAAAGGAATTAGATTCAATACTTAGAGCCATGCAGTCTTGCTTCTCGAAACTGATTTTATCAGACAATCCCACTTTCGCTACTTTTTGACGCCCAACATTCATCATGCCTTCAGATATGTCGATTCCCAGTATATGCTGAGGAGATAATATATCATAAGCCTGTATGGCAAGGTCTCCTGTACCGGTGGCGATATCCAATATATGTTGAGGGTTATTCTTTTTAAGCATAGACAAGCCCTTCTTACGCCAGCCTATATCTATGCCCATCGACATTGTATGATTTAGGGTATCATAGTTTTCGGCGATGGAGTCGAACATCCGTTCTACCTGTGCTCCCTTATTCTCAGTAGAGGAATAAGGCACTACTTTTTCGGCTTTATAGCTCATTATCTTTTATGGAATATAATTGAAGTAGACTTCAGTTGAAGATCAAGCATTCTTGAGATAGAAGAAAGTATCTTCATCTTGAATTTCCTGTATTTTAGTTCTGTTCCCCTCTGCAATAATTCTGAATGGATCGGTTGAGTTATCAACCAAAAGCCAATAATCGGAGATAGGTATAAATAGCGAAAATAAGTTTCGCATTCCTGCAAAGTAACGTCTTACCACAACATCATCAGGAACATGATGCCCTCCAAAACGCACGCGCTGCTCTACCCTTTTTATCGCTAGCTCGGGCGATTCGAGCCAAAAGTATATAAGTGTTACAAAATAACCCTCGGCTTGCGCACGTCTAATAAAGTTGACGTAAGACTTGGTCGCCAATGTGGTCTCTATAGCAAAGTCTTCCTGAAGACGCATCATTTCGTTCATGCGCATAAGCATGATACGACCCGCTTCAATAGCGACTTTCTCCGGCTGAAATGGAGACAATCCTTTGGCTATTTCATCGGCGTTGATAAACTCTTTACAGTCGAGCATTTCAGGAAACATAGCGTATGATGCGGTTGTTTTTCCCGCACCATTACAGCCAGCTATAATATAGAGATTTGGCATCCGTTTCTATCCTCTCTTTTTTAGATATTTGCTAATGTTTTCTTCGATACGTTCCGAAACATTGCTTACATCTGCTTTTATAAAAGGTTCTCCAACTATCTTCTCGTATAGTTCGATATAACGTTCCGATACACTATTGCAATATTCCTCTGTCATCTCCGGAACAGTCTGCCCTTCTTTACCTTGGAATCCGTTATCCATTAACCATTTACGAACAAACTCTTTAGATAGTTGTCGTTGTTCTTCTCCCTTTTCAAACAGATCTTGATAAGTATCAGCGTAGAAATAGCGAGAAGAGTCTGGTGTATGAATTTCATCTATTAAGTAAATCTTTCCATCTTTTTTACCGAATTCATATTTTGTATCTACAAGAATCAGGTTTTTCTGGGCAGCCATTTCTGTACCACGTTGGAAGAGTGCATAAGTATATTTTTCAAGTTGTTCGTACTCTTCTCTACTTACTAATACTTGTGCAATTATCTCTTCTTTAGATATATTTTCATCATGACCTTCATCTGCTTTTGTTGTAGGAGTAATGATCGGGGTAGGAAACTTTTGATTCTCTTTCATCCCCTCAGGAAGTGACACTCCACAAAGAGTTCTTGCTCCTGCTTTGTATTCACGCCAAGCGCTACCGGTGAGATAACCACGAATTACCATTTCTACTTTGTACGGCTCGCAACGCACCCCTGTTGTTACCATAGGGTCAGGTGTTGCCAATTTCCAGTTAGGAACAATATCGGCTGTAGCATCCAGAAATTTCGCAGCAATCTGATTCAGCACTTGTCCTTTGTATGGGATACCTTTTGGTAACACAACATCAAAAGCCGAAATACGGTCTGTTGCAATCATCACTAATAGGTCGTTACCTACAGAATATACATCCCTTACTTTTCCATGATAGACATTTGTTTGCCCATTAAAATGGAAATTGGTATTAACTAGAGTACTCTTCATTTGATTTAATTTTTAATTTCCATGTTTATAACATATAAACGCCAAAGCCGTTCATTTTCCTGAGTATATTTATTTCTTTATATTCTTATCTTTTCATTAGAATATCTTTATCCCTTTGTTTATCAATGACAAACAATTTTAGGATTACTCTCTCCAAAGGTAATAGAACTATGTTAAAAAAACAATGGCAAAAGAAAGAATAAGAGACTTTTTGTAAGAATTAATAAAATTTCAATTTATCGTTTTTTCTTCTTTCAAATTTATATTCTTTACGCTTCTTTTTTAGAATTTATAGCCTAACGATAAACATACTCCCTTATTTTTAAATCCTCTATCATTGAGAAGAGAACTCAATTTAGTGTCTTTACGACTAATATTTGTGAGACCATATTCAAAATCAAATCCTATAGTGTATTTCTCAAATTCAAGTCCTGAACCAAACCTTATGCCAATATCTAATTTTTTAAATCCATTTTCTCCAAATGAATCTTGGCTAGTCTCAACATCTTCACCTTCGGCTTGCTTATGAGTTATCTTTAGCGTTGTTTTACCTCCTATACCGTAGGCGAAATAAGGTCCGCCATGAAAATATAAACTAAGATTATCTTCTATTTCAAGTTTATAGGCAATCAGAAAAGGAATCTGTATATATTTAAGAGTAAAAACCTGCTTCCATTGTTTTACTCCATTTCCTAAAGTTTCGGCACTTTTATACATCACCCCTTTTGTGATAAAGCTTACTTCTGTTTGTAAATAAGCATTGTCTTTGAACTTATATTCGGCAGTGAATCCAAGTTGATAGCCGGCATGTAGTTTTTTACTAATTTCCGGTGCAACATTCAGTACGCCACTATATAGGTTTCCTCCCCCTCTTATCCCAAATCGGAAAGGAGGCTCATCCTGAGCAAATAAAGAAGTAAAATAAAGCAATAGAAAGATCGTTAAAAAAAGTCTTGTTGTAGTCATATAGTTTTTCTGATTATAAAGTTTCGATCAGAAAGATCGATACATGCTTAGGTACTATGAATTAAATAAACAATCCTCTGTTTATCTAACTGTCTCTTCATTAACTTTTATCAAGTGTGTGTTTTGTAGCATCATGAATCTCACATTATACTCAAGAATTCATGATAATCTTTTCAATATCTCAATAATATAAAAATCTTTTGTAAAGTAAATAAGTGTCTTTAAATATAATAAATTATGGTTGTAAAGCTTCCAGCTCTTTCATCCACAAAGCCACAGATGCATCACTCGGCATCCGCCAGTCACCTCGTGGCGATAAGTTTACGGACCCTACCTTCGGCCCATCGGGTAGACACGAGCGCTTAAACTGTTGAGAGAAAAACCGCCAAAAGAAGGTTCTAAGCCATTTCAATATCTCCTGATTAGTATATTGTTCTGCAAAAGCATGCTTAGCTAGAAAATATATTTTTGAAGGGGGAAACCCAAATCTCAATACATAATACAAGAAGAAATCATGCAAAATATAGGGCCCTACCACATCTTCTGTCTTTTGCAAGATCTCTCCGTTTTCATCCATAGGAAGCAATTCGGGACTAACAGGTGTGTCCATTACATCAAGAAGTACAGCTTTAGACGACTCATCCATGTGTGCATCAGCAATCCATCCCACTAAGGTACGCACAAGCGTCTTCGGAACACCTGTATTCACTGCATACATCGACATATGATCACCGTTATAGGTGCACCATCCTAATGCCAATTCCGAGAGATCTCCCGTTCCGACCACAAGCCCATTTACTTTATTCGCATAATCCATCAGTATTTGGGTTCGCTCGCGAGCCTGAGAGTTTTCGTAAGTTATGTCATGGGTATTTACATCATGTTCAATATCCTTGAAATGCTGAATTACGGCATCTTTTATAGATATCTCTTTAATCGTTGTTCCTAAAGACTGCATCAACTTAATTGCATTGCTATAAGTACGATCGGTAGTCCCAAAGCCCGGCATTGTGATACCGATTATATTTTCTCGGGATATATTCAGTTTGTCAAATGTTTTGGCTAAAACAAGCAATGCTAATGTAGAATCAAGACCTCCTGAAACACCAATTACAGCCTTTTGAATCTTGGTATGCAGCATCCTTTTGGCTAAGCCGCTAACTTGTATTGAGAATATTTCGTCGCAACGTTCATTTAACGTTCCATCATTTATTGGGACAAAAGGCGTAGGAGATACAAATCGCCTGAGTGCATGCTTTTTTATGTCCGCTTTTTTATCCTTACCCAATTTATCTGAAATAGATTTTGATATAATGTTTTTAGACACAAAAACATCTCTAAATTCAATATCTTTTATAGCTGCGTATTCGGATAAAGAAAATGATTTATTCTTCAACCGATCAATGCGTAAACGATCAATATCTATATCTGCAACAGCAACTTTACTATCGAACGAAAAACGTTCTCCTTCAGCCAAAATCGAGCCATTTTCTGCAATCATACTACTACCGGCAAAAATTATATCGGTAGTAGATTCCCCATTACCCGATGCAGCGTATACATATCCGGAAATGCAACGTGCCGATTGTTGGCTAACGAGAGATTTTCTATAAAGATGCTTACCTGTAGTCTCATTACTCGCCGAAAGATTAAAAATCACCTCTGCGCCATTGAGGCAAGAGATACTTGACGGCGGTATTGGAGTCCATAAATCTTCACAAACATCAATTGAGAAATTAAACATTTGAGTTTTAAAGACAAGGTCAACTCCCACTGGGACAGAACGGTTACATAAGGTAATTGTTTTTTCTTTTAATTCTTCGGATGATGAAAACCATCGTTTTTCGTAAAACTCATTATAGTTGGGCAAGAACGTTTTAGGAACAGCACCCATAACACGCCCGCCACTAACTACTACAGCCATATTGTAAAGTCGATTGGATACAGCAATAGGCAGTCCTACTACCGCCACAACAGACAGATTGCCGGTAGCATCACAGATACGATTGAGTGATTTCAAGGCTTCTTCGAGCAACAAGCTTTGTAGAAAGAGGTCTCCACAAGTATATGCGGTAATGGATAGTTCAGGAAAAACTATTGCCGAAATGTTATCTTCTTCAGCTTTATTTATGAGTTTTATTATTTCGTCAGTGTTGTAATCGCAGTCTGCAACTTTCAAAGCCGGAGAAGCTGCTGCCACCCTTACAAATCCGTGGTTATTCATACAAATATTATATTTTTACAAACATACAAAAGTTTTTTATTAATCACTTATTATAAAACATATTTAGCCTGCATACTATTTTCTCTTTAACTTTTTTGATGCATCAAAAATTATTTACCTTTGCATAGTCCTAAAAAAGCAAATACTATGGAGTTCAATATTGACATAACGCAAATTCTGAGCGCATTTGTTGTGCTTTTCGTTCTAATCGACGTATCCGGTTCAATTCCGATCTTTCTTAGTTTCAAAGGAGAGGGCAGAGACATAAACCCGCTACAGGCTGCGGTCTATTCTTTTATAATAATGACAGCTTTCTTATTTGTGGGTAAATGGGTGCTCAACATGTTCAATGTAGAAGTATCTTCTTTTGCCGTTGCGGGAGCATTGGTCATATTTATTATATCGATAGAAATGATATTTGGGGTCGAGATATTTAAGAATGATGCACCGGGAGGATCAAAAACTCTTGTCCCTATTGTATTCCCACTAATAGCAGGGCCGGGAACGTTTACAGTACTACTATCCATGCGTGCAGATTATGACGTGACGAATATAATTATTGCTTTATTCCTTAATATGATAATCGTATTCCTTGTACTCAGGTATCTGAAGGTAGTAGAAAAGCTGCTGGGATTAGGAGGAGTATATGTTTTGCGTAAATTCTTTGGTGTTATCGTAATGGCAATATCTGTGAGCCTGTTTACCTCAAACATAAATACCTTGATAGAAAGCCTCAGCGGTAAATAATACATGAGCTGGAAGGATTATCTATATATCCAAAAGGGAGATAGGATAGCAATTATATTATTACTAATCCTCATCGTCATCTCAAGTGGAATATATATTCTCGTTTCCATTCAGAAAGAGACTGATAAAACAACCTGTCCCGAATCTGAAAAAGAATTTCATGCATTTATAGAAAAACTAAAAGACAGGGATTCAACAAGCTCCTACCAACAAGAATATCATATACAAAAAGACAGCACACATTACACTAAATACACTCATCAAGAGAAATTAAAAACCGGTGAAACAATAGAGATAAATAGTTCCGACACTACTGATCTAAAGAAGATACCCGGCATAGGGAGTGCTTTTTCCAACAGGATAGTAAAATACCGTAATCTATTGGGTGGATACAACAATCTGAATCAGTTAAAGGAAATATGGGGGATGGACGATGATCTATTCAACAAAATCATACCATATCTGAAAATCACTCCCAATACTAAAAAGATAAAGATCAATACTGCCTCTTTTGAAGAATTGAGCAAACACCCATATATCAAATACAAACGAGCAAAAACCATCATAGATGTACGAGAGCGAAAAGGCAAAATAGAGTCTATAGACAGATTGTCTTTACTCGAAGAGTTTACAGAAGGCGATATAAAAAAGCTAACCCCCTATTTGTCTTTTGATTAAAATAAAAAAAGCAGTAAGAATTCTTACTGCCTTCACTAAATAAATATAATAAGCCAAAACTTATTTCACCATTACTTTTTGGGCCACCTTTCCGGCTTTCAATATATATATGCCTTTAGGAAGTTCAATATAGCATACCCCCATATATGTCTTAAGGTTTATGCTTCTTACCTTTACACCCAATATACTATAAACTTCAAGATAACCGGCTGTTGGAATACTTTCCATCGTTACTTTAGAGATACCATTGATCACAACCTCCAAAGTCATTGTATTATCTTGCTGTTCAGCGACAGTATGAAACGGATCTGACGGAAACTCTGACTTAGCCGAATTGGCCAATAAAGAGAATCCGGCAAACAGCACAATGAATAATATTTTTCTAATTTCTGCCATTGATCATACTCCTAATAAGCACAAATATAGATATTAAAGCTTATAAAAGAATAAAATACAATAAAAAAAACAAGGTTTTTACAATTTTTCACGTAACCCTTCGTTAGCAAGGATTGTATTCGGGAAAATTCTCCTTGCCTCATCCAACAAAATCTGATTATCAGGGTAACGTGCCGAGAAATGCCCAAGCATCAATTTCTTTACATTGGCTAGCTTTGCTATCTGTGCAGCCTGAGAAGCAGTAGAGTGTCCTGTGGTCTTGGCTCTTGGAGCATCTTCTTCTACGAATGTTGCCTCATGATAAAGCAAGTCTACGCCCTCTATAATAGGCACTACATTTTCATTGTAGGCAGTATCCGAACAATAAGCATAAGACCGTGCAGGCTCGGAAGGAATTGTCAGATGCGAGTTAGGAATCACTTTGCCTTCTTTTGTTATAAAATCAGCACCCTTCTTTATATCAGCCAATTCCCGAATGGGGATATTATGAAACTTTATCATCTCAGGAATCAAGTGCGCTTCCTTTTGCTTCTCCCGAAAAAGGAATCCGGCACATGGAACACGATGCTTCAGGGGAATTGTAGTCACGGAAACAGAACGATCATCATATATTAACTCACTCTTTTTAGGGTCAAATGTCTCGATCTTTACCTCGAAAGGATTATCCTTACAGAAAAAGTCAATCTCGGGTCGCAAAATTTCTTCCAGTCCCGCTACGGAATATATCGTAATATCACCCGTACGCCCAAGCAGCCCTAATGTAGAGATCAACCCGATAAGACCAAAGCAATGGTCGCCATGCAGATGAGATATAAAAATACTATTAAGCCTCCCAAAGCGCAGCTTACTTCTTCTAAACTGCAACTGTGTACCCTCCCCGCAATCTATCATAAAGAGCTTATCTCTTATGTTCAACACTTGCGATGAAGGATTGTGCAGAGTAGTTGGAGTAGCGGAGCCACAGCCTAGTATATCGAGTTCAAACTTCTCCATTATTCGATATGTATAAGCTTATGAACTTGCAAGCTCAGCTTCCACTGTGGGTTCAACTTTATTTGTTCTACGCAATAGTCTACATTCGCCAAGTTGATCTTGTCTCCATCAAAAATCGGACTTAAGAAATAATTGTCCGCCTTTGGGAAAATAGAAGCATCAGGAATTGCATCTCCTACTTTAACAGGAATTCTTATCTCATTTACTACAGGAATCCTGCTTTTTATCGTTTCATAGTCTTGCTTGGGGCTACATGTAATATAATCGATCAACGATGGTACAAGGCGTGTACCATTTGTCTCTATTGCTTGTTTATAGCCGTGCTTCCTGAAAACAGCAAGGTATTCATCTTTGAGCTGGATAGTAGGTTCTCCACCTGTCCATATAATCCACTTGCAAGGATACTGTTTTATCTCCTCCAGTATTTCATCTATAGTCATCACATCGCCGTCGGCGAAGTCTGTATCACAAAAACTGCAAACCAGATTACACTTTGTAAGCCTTATAAATATAGAAGCCTCTCCACTACGCCCTCCTTCTCCCTGCAAGGAGTAGAATATCTCATTTACTATCAGCTTCATATATTGCGGTTGTTTTTGGTGTTTCAGAAACTTCTACAGCGTACAACTCAGGAATATCCGCCACAAATGTATCATACAGATATCGGGCAATATTTTCTGCCGTAGGATTAAAGGACAAAACATCATTTAAGTGCCTATGGTCGAGTTTCTCGTCAATATATTTCTTTACACTGTCTAGTTCTCTATAATCTTTTATAAAACCTACTTGATTCAATTCCTTTGACTTCAAATGCACGGTAATAACATAGTTATGCCCGTGTAATCGGGAACAAGGATGCTCCTGAGGGAGCCCCTCAAGAATATGCGAGGCCGAAAAAGAGAACTGTTTACTTATTTTGTACATGTACCTTATTCTAAATTTATTAAATACTAAAAGGTGACAAAAGTAACGCCTTTTTCTTTGATTTCATTTGTTACCTTTTTTTAATCAAAATCACAAATAACCCTTAAAGAGACTCTGCTTATATCTATACGCCTATTAATAGATAATTATACGAAAGAAATCGTATCTGTTCGAGTGGATCTATCTTCGGTATATTTATTTCAGCTTTTTGCAAAAACATCGACTAGTATCAACATTTTCATATTGATCATAATTAGGAATTTGCACATAGCCACTTTTCTCATAAAGTCTTATCGCATCGGAGAGTTTACAGCTGGTTTCGAGAATGCAGCATGAATACCCCAACTCTAAAGCCCAAGCTTCTAATTTTTTCAAGACATTTGAAGCAATCCTTTTGCCGCGATATTCCGGTCTTACAAACATTCGTTTTACTTCCATCGTGTCTTCCGAATATCTTTTGATTGCTCCGCACCCGACAACTTTTTCATCCGAATAAGCAAGAACCACATTCTTTATGGCTTCTACTCCATTATATCGACTGCATATCGTATGAGCCTCCCTATCCATTACATCTAGTTCCGCATCGAGATATGGTATAAGCTCGATAAAATCTTTATTGGACGAATCAGTTCTGGTTATTGTCATTTACTTATCAATTATTTCAAGAAATCATCAAAATAGCGAGTTATATGTTCATGCAGATGCACCCTATCACGTCCGATCATATTGTGACCATGCCCCGGATAGATGAAGAAGTCGGGATGCGTTCCTTTCTTTATTGCAGAATTGAGAAATTGTAGGCTTTGTTGCATCACTACTGTCGGATCTTCGTCTCCATGTATAAGCATCAATCGTCCTTTCAAATCTCCGGCACGTGCTACCATACTTGTTTCTTTATATCCTTCAGGATTTTCCTGTGGACTATCCATATATCGTTCGCCGTACATCACCTCGTAATATTTCCAGTCGGTAACAGGCCCTCCGGCTACACCTACCTTGAAAGTCTCAGGCTGACGAAGCATCAGATTGAGAGTCATAAAACCACCGAAACTCCATCCATGAACGCCTATTCGGTCAGCATCTACATAAGGCAAAGATTTCAAGTATTCAACACCTGTCATCTGATCCTGAGTTTCTATAACACCAAGCCTGCGATGTGTGCTGTTTTCAAAATCTATCCCCCTATAGCTTGTACCTCTGTTATCGATTGTAAAAACAACATATCCTTTTTCGGCCATATACACATCCCAACCTCTTGCTTGACCAAGCCATGAGTTATCTACCAATTGCGAATGCGGACCTCCATAAACATAAACTATTACAGGATATTTTTTGTTCGGGTCAAAGTTCAGAGGCTTAACAATGCGATAATACAAATCGGTACTGTTATCATTCGCTTTCAACGAACCTAACGTAATTTCAGGCAACACAACATTCCTGTATGGGTTCTTTGCTGCGTGGAAAACATATGTCTTATTTGTTTTTGTTTCCGTAACGCCTACTTTCCCCGGATTGCTTTGTGAAGTATAAATGTCACATACATATTTTCCAGAAGCACTCAGCATAGCATTGTGCACACCTTCTTCTTTCGACAGTTTCTCTCTCTTCCCGGTTTTGAGGCTAAGCTTATAAATATGTCTTTCTATCGGACTTTCTTCGGTGGATACGTAGAATATAGCTTCTCCTTTTTCGTCAAATCCGAGTACAGAAGTGACATCCCAATCTCCTGTAGTAATTTGTTTTAGTAACTTGCCGCTAGTATCGTACAGATACAAATGATTGTGCCCATCACGTTCACTTTGCCAAATAAATTTATTCGGATCATTTTTCAAAAACAAAACAGGGTTTTCCGGTTCTACATATTTTGGATGAGTCTCTGTAAATAATGTCGTCTGCAGTTTTCCTGTCAAAGCGTCGTAGCTTCTTAGCACACATGTATCCTGACTTCTATTTACTTCTGCGATATAAACACTCTTTTCATCGGGACTCCAAGCTATATTTGTCAGATATTTTTCTTTCGGTGTACCTGTTTTAAGAAATACTGTTTTCTGAGTTGCAGGATCAAAAACTCCGACTGTGACATGATGGCTTTTCATTCCTGCCATCGGATATTTTATATTTTTGAGCTGAGCAATACGAGCCGAAACATCCACCAAAGGGTAATCTGTCACCATCGTTTCGTCCATACGATAAAAAGCCAGAAGGTTTCCTTTAGGAGACCAAAAAGTACCTTTATTTATTCCAAACTCATTTCTATGGACAGATTGTCCGTTTACAATACCCTTGTCAGTATCGCTTGTGACATCATATTTTTTCCCGTCAGGAGTTTGTACAAAAAGATTATTCTCTATGGTGTATGCCAAATTGTTACTTTTATCTGACAGGTCGTGATTCTCCATTTTTTCTGTAGAAGTAAAAGTTCCTGTCAGCTTCTTATTTACAAAATCGTACAAATAGATTTTTTCGGGAGAAACGATCATCAAATTGTTTGACGTTGCAGAAACAAACTGAACGTAAGTCAGACTCTTAACGCTCTCTCCTTCTCCCAAACCACTATTGGCATTAATGTCTTTAAGTGTAAGTAAAACCCGCGCTGTTTCCTTTTCCGCATTAGGTGCTATCATAATAGAATCACCCTTAACGTAAGTAAGTTTATCACCATTCCAATTTATCCGGCGAGGCATTTCGGCACGATACTTGCTGTAGGTCTTACCTCCCGGAATAAGGTCTTCGAGAGACAGAGGAATTTCTTGACTATAAGATTTCATAGAAAACAATATACTTATAAGAAGGAGAAAAAGAGAACTGAATGATTTCATACAATATCTATTTGTTTTTTACGAACAAAGATAGTGATTTTAAATATTTTCGTTCCTTACAAAGAGCATATAATAATATATCGGATGTGAGAAAGAAAATACAATAACAAGAAAAAGATCAAGACTTAAAGGTCAAATATTCAGAATATAAACAGCTCTTTTTCAGTCAAGAATCATTTTTAGAAAAAAGAATAAGTTCAACACCCTTGCTTAAATTAGTTTTTTTTAGAACAATTTTATTTTTTTAAACGTTTAGATAATAAATACTATCTTTACACGTTCAAAATACAAGGGGAAGTATATATAACTTAACAAAATCAGAAAGAATGCTTATCTATAATGTATTACGCTACATAGGAATCGTCATACTGTGCACTACAGTAATGGTATCCTGTGACAAAAAAGCGACATCGAAATATGAGATATCGGGAAAACTGGAAAATCTTACAGGAAATTATTTCCTTATGTCCCATGAAATTGGTGACTCTATTGTTATAGATACAATTCCGATAAATGCAAAAGGAGAATTTTCGTTCAAAGGAGCGGTTGACACGCTTACCGAGATGTCCCTTTATTTTAACCAAAATACAAAAAGCACCTACATCCTTGTAAACAAGGGATGGAACGTAGAGCTGAAAGGAGACGCATTATACCCCGACTTGATAAACGTGAAAGGAGGAGATGTGAATGATGACCTCACAGCCTTTAAGAACCAGAACAAAGAATTGCTAAAGAACCGTGCAGACATCCTCATTGCTGCCGACAGAAAGAACTCAGACAACAATGACACCCTGAAAGTTAAAGACTACGTAGTAGAATTAAAGAATATAAACTTCGAGTTATCCAACATTGCGGCTAACTATATAAAAACAAATCCTGAGAAGATAGCAAGCGTGATGTTAATTAATACATTTTTTAAGGACGAAACATCTATTCCCCGCCTTGATGAAAACCTCGCTTTACTAAAAGGAAAAGCGGTGGATTTCCAACTAACTGCCGATCTAAAGCAGTTCAGAGATAAGGTAAAAAGGTCATCGGTAGGATCAATAGCACCCGTTTTCAACCTGAAAGATGTAAATGGAAAAAATGTACAGCTATCCGACTTTAGAGGAAAATATATACTATTAACATTTGCTTCAACGACATGTGAGGTGTGTAAACTAGAAAAAAGGGACGCCGTAAGAATTTACAATGAATTAAAAAAGCAGAAAAAGAATATCGAATTCATATCCATTATCAAAGATATAGAAGATGAACCTATATCTAAGAGTTTCACAGATTCTGTAAAATGGACTATCATTCCGGTCAAAGGCGGATGGTCTGCAAAAGAATTCGATACTTATTATATACGCGAAATACCATACAATGTACTTATATCACCTTCGGGTAATATAACCGACAGAGATTTCCCCGTTACCGCTTTAATAAAAAAGATGAATGAGCTGGTTGATTCCGGCAAATAGTCCTTAACACTTAAGGATTCTTTTTTTTTCCTTATATTTGT
Source organism: Bacteroidota bacterium (assembly GCA_023437305.1). Taxonomy (GTDB): domain Bacteria; phylum Bacteroidota; class Bacteroidia; order Bacteroidales; family Dysgonomonadaceae; genus Dysgonomonas. The sequence goes on along the minus strand of JAEZGN010000023.1, from coordinate 175,204 downwards.
GTTGTAATTAAAAGTACAACTTTACTACTATATACAATATAATAGATGTTGGTCAAAATTTTTGGAGCTGCTGTTCAAGGAATAGAGGCTACCACTATCACTATAGAAGTTAACTGTTCGAAGGGTATTAAATTTATGCTGGTTGGACTTCCTGATGCATCAGTAAAAGAGAGCCATGAACGGATCATTTCGGCCTTGCAAGTAAACGGATACAAATTCCCAAGACAACAGGTCGTCATAAATATGTCTCCTGCCGATATACGCAAGGAAGGTACAGCTTACGACCTGCCTTTAGCCATCGGCATATTAGCGGCATCAGAAAGTGTGAAGCCAGATAAACTTGAGGAATATATAATAATGGGAGAACTTTCTCTCGATGGCAGCATACTTCCCATTAAAGGAGTTTTACCAATAGCCATAATGGCTCGAACAATGGGATTTAAAGGAATTATACTGCCGAATAAGAATGCCCGGGAGGCAGCCGTTGTAAACAATCTTGAGGTATACGGTGTAGACAACATCAAAGAAGTAGTAGATTTCTTTAATGGAGATCACGATCTGGAAAAAACAGTTGTGGACACCCGTACCGAATTCTATAATGCCCAACAACTGTTCGATTTCGATTTCTCGGATGTAAAAGGACAAGAAAACGTAAAGCGAGCACTGGAAGTTGCCGCAGCAGGAGGTCACAATCTCATTATGATCGGCCCTCCCGGTGCAGGAAAATCAATGATGGCCAAACGAATGCCCTCCATCCTACCCCCATTCACTTTGCATGAAGCCCTTGAAACAACAAAGATACATAGCGTAGCCGGAAAGATAGGTACAGAAACAGCACTGATGGCTCAACGTCCGTTCCGCAGTCCACATCATACAATTTCTGATGTAGCACTGGTTGGAGGCGGAACATACCCTCAACCGGGAGAAATAAGTTTGGCTCACAACGGAGTATTATTTCTTGACGAACTACCGGAGTTTAGCCGAAGTGTACTCGAAGTAATGAGACAGCCGCTCGAAGATAGGAGAATAACTATATCACGCTCAAAGTTTACTGTTGAGTATCCTGCAAGCTTCATGCTGATTTCTTCGATGAACCCGTGCCCATGCGGATATTACAATCATCCCGAAAAAGAATGTGTTTGTCCCAATGGAGCAGTACAAAAGTACTTGAATAAGATCTCAGGGCCGTTACTCGATCGGGTAGATATTCATATAGAAATAGTGCCCGTTCCTTTTGAAAAAATATCGGATAAAACACCTGCCGAAGCAAGCAAGCTTATTCGAGAGCGCGTAATTGTTGCAAGGGAACACCAAAGTAAACGCTTCGAAAATGAAGAAGGTATTTATTGCAATGCTCAGATGACACCCAAAATGCTGGCTAAATATGCTTCACCCGATAACGAAGGATTGCAATTATTAAAAACAGCCATGGATCGATTCAATTTATCAGCAAGAGCATATGATCGCATACTAAAAGTGTCTCGAACCATTGCAGATCTGGATAATTCTGAAAAAATTCATTCAAAACATTTGGCAGAAGCAATAAATTACCGAAATTTGGATAGGGAAACGTGGGCGAGTAAAAAATAAATTAATAAATAAGTAATACTAAAAATCTAGATCATGACTTTTACCGAATTAAGTAATTCCATTTTTGTGCAAGTAATAAATGATTACCATAAGGCAGATCATGTTGATACTCCAATAAACAACCCGTTTGAAGAAAAAACTATCGAGTATTTTCTGTACCTCAAAAATTGGATTGATACAGTTCAATGGCATCTGGAAGACATTATTCGCGACCCTGAAATAAACCCGATAGAGGCCCTAAAAATAAAAAGAAGAATAGACAAGTCGAATCAGGACAGAACCGATTTGGTTGAACTAATAGACAGCTATTTCCTTGATAAATATAAAGACATAAAGATACAACCAAATGCCCGTATCAATACAGAAAGCCCGGCATGGGCTATCGACCGTTTATCGATACTTGCTCTCAAAATATATCACATGCAGCAAGAAGTAGATAGAAAAGATTCGGATGCAAATCATCACGAACAAGTTTCTAAAAAATTAGACATATTGTTGGCCCAGCGTGAAGATTTATCAACAGCTATTGAAGAATTATTAGAGGACATAGAAGCAGGAAACAAGTATATGAAAGTATACAAGCAAATGAAAATGTATAACGACCCTGCTCTTAATCCTGTTTTATATGGAAAAGAATCAAAATAACTTAACACTAATTTTGCAATTATGGCTAAAGTATTAGTTATCCGCACCTCTTCATTTGGGGATGTTGCAATGCTTGTGCCTGTCATTTTTTCTGTTGCAGCAAAGTACCCACAAGACCGTTTTTCGGTGATGACTCGAAAAGCATTTGCCCCTTTATTTGAAAATCTCGGTTTCAATATCAATGTTATTCCTGTCGATACAACGGGCAGACACAAGGGAGTAATAGGAATGTTCAGGATGATAAGAAGAGTTGCAACTCTCGGCTTTTCTCATGTTGCCGACGAACATGATGTTCTAAGATCTAAGGTCATCCGCTTCTTTATGAAAATGACAGGACGTAAAGTGGCTTGTATAGACAAAGGGCGTAAAGAAAAAAGAGAAATGATTGCCCATAAAAACCTACAGCCCCCTTTAAAAAGTACTATTGAACGGTATCAAAAAGTTTTTGACGATTTGGGGTTTTCGGCTCCCATGATTTTTACGAATGTATTGCAGTTTATCCCTAAAAACTTTTCTAGCCTAAGGGCTATAACTACCGAAAAAACCGGTAAATGGGTGGGAATTGCTCCTTTTTCTAAACATAAGGGGAAAATATACCCTTTAGAAAAAATGGAAAAAGTGATTGAGAAACTATCCAAAGAAGACAATATTACTATATTTCTGTTTGGCTCAGGGAAAGAAGAAGATCGAGTTTTGTCTAAATGGGCTAAAATGTTTCCAAATACAGTAAATACAATGGGGAAATTAAATCTGGAAAGAGAGCTTATGCTTATATCATATCTGGATGTAATGCTCTCGATGGATTCTGCAAATATGCATCTGGCATCTCTTGTTCAGGTTCCCGTAATCTCAATTTGGGGTGCAACACATCCATCATTAGGATTTTATGGTTTCAAACAGGACTTAGACAATGCCATTCAAATAGATATCGAATGTAGACCTTGTTCGGTATATGGAGACCTGCCGTGTCAACGAGAAGATTATGCTTGTTTAGAGAGAATCTCTGAAGATATGGTCGTATCCCGCATTCATAAAGAACTGAATAAAAAACAGTCATGAAAATAGCTATCCTTTCACCATTTTTTCCCTATAGAGGCGGAATTGCCCAATTTAGCGAATTGCTCTACAGAGGGCTATCGGAAAATAATGAGGTGAAGGCATTTTCGTTTACAACATTATACCCTAATTTTCTATTTCCGGGAAAGAGCCAGTATGTCCCAGACAACGAATATTCGGATATAGAAAGTTGTCGTACGCTGAACAGCATAAACCCTGTCAGCTATATAAAAACGGCAAAAGAAATAAATAAATATAAGCCCGACATACTGATTATCTCCTATTGGATGTCATTTATGGTTCCTGCCTACAGCTCTGTTTGTCTACTGCTAAACAAGCAAATAAAAATAGTGGCACTCGTCCATAATGCAATTCCTCACGAAAAACGATTTATAGATAAACCGTTGACAAAACTATTTTTCGATAGATGTGATGCTTTTATCGTATTAAGTGAAACAGTCAAGAAAGATGTATTATCTATTTGCAAAAGAGCAAATATATTTCTGCATCCGCATCCAATATATGATAATTATGGAGAAACAATAGAAAAAGAACAAGCTTGCAATAAACTCGGAATAAGAAGTGACAAAAAGAATCTTTTATTTTTTGGTCTTATACGAGAATACAAAGGCTTGGATTTACTCATAGAAGCTATGGATAAGCTTGATGAGAGCTTCCAGCTCATCATATCAGGAGAGAGCTATGGCGATTTTGAAAAGTATAACAAACTTATCGAACAATCTCGATTAAAAGATAATATAAGAGTATTTGAGCAATATATTCCGGATAATATGGTCGCTACTTTCTTCTCGGCAGCAGATGTTTTAGTGTTACCATATCGGTCTGCGACACAAAGTGGGGTTACTGCAATTGCCATACAGATGGAACTCCCTATAATAGCCACGAATGTAGGGGAATTAGGGAATAGTGTAAAAGATGCCCAAATAGGAGTAGTAGCAGCAACTGCAACTAATACAGACATCGCAGAAGCTGTGCTAAAATTCTTTTCGGATGAAGAAAAGATTACTATTTATAAGAAAAATATTAAAGAAGAAAAGAAACGATTGTCTTGGAAAAGCTTCATTCAATTTACCGAATCTTCTTTATCCGGCTTGTAAAGACCTCTTTCTATTTCATTCTGAACAGCCCATATTTTAACATACAGACAAAAGCTCTCATACCGTCTCGCCAACCTATCTTTTTACCTTCTTCATAAGTTCGTCCGTAGTACGAAATACCTACTTCATATATTCTCACATTAGGGTATCTGGAAATTTTAGCTGTTACTTCCGGTTCGAACCCAAAACGTCTCTCTTTTAGAGAAATAGATTTTATAATGTCAGCCCGAAACAACTTATAACATGTTTCCATATCCGTAAGGTTGAGGTTAGTGAACATATTAGAAACAAATGTTAAAAGTTTATTCCCGATAGAGTGCCAGAAAAACAAGATTCGATGAGGATTACCCCCCATAAAACGAGATCCATATACCACATCGGCAAAACCATCGACAACCGGCTTTAACAGAATATTATATTCCTCTGGATCATATTCCAGGTCTGCATCCTGAATTATAAGATAATCGCCCGTAGCTTCTTTTATTCCTCGGTGCAATGCCGCCCCTTTTCCCATATTCAAGGGCTGCTCGAATAGCTTCATATCACATCCAGTGTGCCCTGCAATATAATTTTTCACTACTTCTACAGTATCATCACTGGAACAATCATTGACTATAATGACCTCTTTCTCTATATTATTTATCAATTGTACATCAACAACTTTGTTGAGTATAAAATGGATTGTTCTTGCCTCATTGTAGGCAGGGATAATGATTGACAGTTTCATTTCTATTTGTGTATATTTACAAAGTTAATAATTATTATACTATCTTTTTATTCTGAATCCTGATTGTAAAGATTCTCCCCTCATTTCCAGATTTTCTTTAAAATAAGGAGTACATGGAAGACAATAATCGAAGCATTTGTCCGTATTTATGGGAGAATAAATAATAACATTTACAGCCTTTTGTTGCATAATATTTTCTGGACTATACGAATATTTATAAAAATTATATGCTTGAGGCTTATATATCAAAGTATACAGCTTTTTAAGTTCGGGTTGTGAAAATAATAAGCGATCTATTCCTGTTGGTAAATCCCACATAATGAGAAAATATAGAAAAACAATAGTAGTTTTATGAATAAAATAAGTACTGAACATTTGAAAATTCCAAAGAAAAAACGGAAGTATTCCTGCAACTAAGTAGAATCCCCATCCAAACCTTATATCAGGCACTGTAAAAAAACAGAACAATGATCCACAAATAGCAATCCCCAATACTATACTGTAAGTCTTTAACCTTCTAATAGCCTCATATGAGAGTAGGCTCACTAATATTGATACTAGAGGCAGCACAAGAATAAAAATCTCTCTTTTAGTTCTATCCTCAAACCATATTGGAAACCATTCACCAATAGACATCTTAAGTACTTCATCATTATTCGAATATGGGATTCTTCCCCATATATAAGCCCAATCTCTTTCCAATTCAACCATATTAAGTGGAATCTTCCAATCAAAAGAAAAAATGTCAATGGAAGGGAATGGATATATTAAGTAACCGCTTAAAATAATGAATCTGATACACCATGGGAATATAATTATACAGCCTAGAAACAAAATAGAAAAAGTCGTTTTATAATTTTTCTTTTTAATTTGTAATGCAAAAATAAAAATAGTCAAAAGTATAATTGCGACCGACGATAACTTCAATGTTATACAAAAAATGGAAATTATAGATAAGGGTAATACTCTTGATAAAAAATCGTTATCGATAATAATACTAAGTAAGAGATAGCAAATTAATATACCGGGTAATATGTCTGTGGAGATAGATGACAAATGAATTCCAAACAAATATATAATAGAGACAAATAAAAGACCTATTCCTATTATTCTGATAAAATTACTTTTATTAATCTGCAACACTAACCAAGAACAAAAGACAAAAAGGCTTAGTCCATTAAGAGAAAAGTATATAAGATAATAATCTGGATTATAAGAAAATAACGCTGTTAATAAAAGAAATGAGGAGTTAAAAGCCAAACGTCCATGCAGATTACCCAGTCCCGGAACTACACTGTACTGATCCGTCCACATTAATGTTTGCAAATGATATAGCCCAATATCTTCAAGAGAAGGTGATTGTATACTCCACAAACATATAATTAAAAAAAATAGACCCAAAAGAACTTTAGACCAAACGGTTAGACCACGAATAGACAAATATATTCTTTTCCTTAGCTCTATTACTCCTTTTCTATTTATCGCCCAATATATTAAAGTAATACATATAAACGATGACAATATAAAAATGTTGATAGGGAAAAATAAAGAAACTATCATTGTAATAGTACCTACTGAGCACATCCCTAAAAAGAAAGAGTCTACAAAAGAGTATCTTTTTTGTGCTTTAATGAACTTATTCCATAGCGAAACAAATATATTTCCAAAAGCTAGAAATACCAACGTTATAGTTAGCCAAGATAATAACAGAAATAACATTTATTTACTTCCGGTTAAAATAAATATCCTAGTGAAATATACATATTTCTTGTTCTGGCTTTTCCATCATTATATTCGGGTGCAAAATTTCTCAATCCACGATCGTATCCTATAGCCAAAACATATCTGTCATATTCGGCATTTATACCGGCACCTAGCCCCCAGTCAAATTTGCTCACACCTATACCAAAATAATTGTCCTCACTTTTTCCGAAAGTAGGTTCATCTATTTTTACTTTTCCTCCAAGTCCATAAGCCATAAAAGGACCGACATGAAACATTAAACGAAAATCTCTATTGATAGGCAACAAATATCCGACATGAAGTGGCAATTGCAAATAAGCAGGGCTCTCTTTTCTGCTCGATACAGCCCCTCCACTATCTAAATAATCTTTGCTATTAGCGCCCTTCACTGTATACTCCAAGCCTGTCAGTAAATACATTTCATCAGACAATCGGAAATCAACCGTAACCCCTATATTAAATCCGACTTTAACTAGTTTAGATGTTGGCACACCATCTTGTCCGGAAAGATTTATTCCGGCTCTAACTCCTACAATTGCCACATTATCTTGTGCATTTCCGGCTGTAGCTAACAGAAGCATCACAGCAAATAATCTTATTGTTTTGTAAATTGCATTCATTATTATAACATATTATGTTAAGATTTTATCAAAATAGTCAATCGTTTTAATCAACCCATCCCTTAGTTGCACCTTAGGCTCCCAATTTAATTTTTCTTTCGCTAAAGTAATATCAGGTCTTCTTTGTTTAGGGTCATCACTAGGCAAAGGCATAAATATCAGTTTTGACTTTGAACCTGTAAGTTCAAGTATCAGGGTCGCAAGCTCAAGCATTGTAAACTCTCCCGGATTTCCTGTATTTACAGGACCAATAAAGGAGTCTTGGGTTGCCATCATTCGGGTCATAGCTTCAACAAGATCATCTACATACTGAAAGCTTCTTGTTTGAGTTCCATCACCATATATTGTAATATCTTCTCCCTTGAGTGCTTGCACGATAAAATTGGATACAACTCTCCCATCATTCGGGTTCATATGAGGTCCGTAAGTATTAAATATACGCACAATCTTTATCCTTACTCCATTCTGACGGTAATAGTCCATAAATAAGGTCTCAGCGCAACGCTTTCCTTCATCATAGCAAGAACGTATGCCTATTGGATTTACATTTCCCCAATAAGATTCGGGCTGAGGGTGTACATTGGGATCGCCATATACTTCACTTGTAGAAGCTTGCAGCACCTTTGCTTTCAAGCGTTTTGCCAAACCAAGCATATTGATGGCGCCTACCACAGACGTTTTAATTGTTTTTATCGCATTATACTGATAGTGTACCGGAGAAGCAGGACAAGCCAAATTGTATATCTCATCTACATCTGCATGAAAAGGATGAACTATATCATGTCTGATTAATTCAAAATATGGATTATCTAAAAGATGTATGATATTATTTTTTGAGCCTGTAAAATAATTATCTAAGCATAAAACTTCATTTCCATCTTTCAAAAGTCTTTCACAAAGATGTGAACCAATAAATCCCGCACCACCGGTGACCAATATCTTTTTGCGATTCATTATTTTACAGAAATAGCTGTTATTTAATTTATTCTAAAACACAAAGAAACAAAAAAACTTCACGAATATAGTTTTTTATTAAAAGAAAAACTACCTAAATTACAGTTTTGCAATAGTTTGAGTTTTTCAAATTTTATTTATGAATTTGATTCGTGAGTTTTTATTATTTTATAAAGTCATACGTATGTAAAGTCGGTTTACTCCTATTTACCGGATACTATCTTTTTTATCTCATTCAGTTTGTTTAGAGCCTCCATTGGTGTCAGATTGTTTACATCTAATGATTTAATTTCGTCTCTTACCTGACTGAGAACAGGATCGTCGAGTTGGAAAAAGCTTAGCTGATATCCTTCTCTATTTTCTTTAATATCTTTAATCGGTTTCGATATACCTTGTTTACGATTATCCGATTCCAATTGCTTTAATATCGAATTTGCTCTCTTAACAATGCTTTGAGGCATTCCCGCCATCTTAGCTACATGTATACCAAAACTATGTTCACTTCCTCCGGGAACAAGTTTACGAAGGAATATAACTTTATTATCTATTTCTTTAACCGAAACATTGAAGTTCTTTATCCGCTTAAAGGATTTTTCCATCTCGTTCAGCTCATGATAATGCGTTGCGAACAAGGTTTTTGCTCTTGCCTTAGGATGTTCGTGAATATACTCTACAATAGCCCATGCAATAGAAATACCGTCATAGGTACTTGTTCCACGTCCCAACTCATCAAACAGAACAAGGCTCTTAGGTGATAAGTTATTCAAGATATCAGAGGCTTCGTTCATCTCTACCATAAATGTAGATTCACCTACAGATATGTTATCAGATGCTCCTACACGAGTGAATATTTTATCCACCAATCCTATTTGAGCCGATTCGGCAGGGACAAAGCTTCCGGCCTGTGCCATCAGTGTAATGAGTGCAGTTTGACGAAGCAATGCCGATTTACCGGCCATATTGGGCCCGGTAATAATTATTATCTGCTGCTTGTTACTATCCAGAGATACATCATTGGCAATATAGCTTTCACCAAGCGGTAATTGCTTCTCTATTACAGGATGTCGACCATTCTTTATCTTCAAAACATCCGTGTCATTTATCTCGGGACGGATATATTTATTCTCTTTTGCAACTTTGGAAAAGGAAAGTAAACAATCGGTCTGAGCAATAAGGCTTGCATTTGCCTGTATTGCGGGTATATACTCTACAATGCTAAGGACAAGCTCATTGAATAGGTTAGATTCCAAGGCCTGAATTTTTTCTTCAGCTCCCAGTATCTTTTCTTCATACTCTTTCAGCTCTTGAGTAATGTAACGCTCTGCATTTACCAATGTTTGCTTGCGTATCCAGCTTTCAGGAACTTTATCCTTGTGAGTATTTCTCACCTCGATATAGTAGCCAAAGACGTTATTAAAACTGATCTTTAGGGATGATATACCTGTAGCTTCTGTTTCTCGTTGCTGTATCTTTAATAAGTAATCTTTTCCTGAATAGGCTATATCTCGAAGTTCGTCCAGTTCCGTATTTACTCCTTTTCTTATAATATTCCCTTTATTAAGTAAAGAAGGGGGATCGGGTTGTACTTCTTTTTCGATACGATCATGTATCACCGGACAAGGGTCGAGCCTTTCTCCTATTTCCCTCAGGCTTGGTTCGTCTGATGCCAAGAACGCATTTCGTATCGGTTCTATCGCTTTCAACGCCACCTTGAGTTGAACAATTTCGCGCGGAGAAACTCTGTTCACGGCAACCTTAGATATAATCCGTTCCAAATCTCCGATCAACGCAAGCTGTTCTTCGAGCAAAGTTTTCAGTTCGATATCCTTAAAGAAGTATTCTACAACGGACAAACGGCTATTGATAGGTTTTACATCTTTGAGCGGGAATACAAGCCAGCGGCGAAGCATGCGTGCACCCATTGGAGAAACCGTCTTGTCCAAGATATCTAACAGGCTTTTGCCTCCTTCGTTCATCGTTGAGATAATCTCAAGACTACGCACTGTAAACTTATCCAAACGCACATATTTATCCTCCTCTATACGAGAGAGAGATGTTATATGCCCTATCTGAGTATGTTGAGTAACATCCAGATAATGAAGGATAGTTCCGGCAGCAATAACTCCGTTTGTCAGATGCTCCACACCGAAACCTTTGAGGTTACGGGTTTCGAAATGCTTCAAAAGGCGACCTTTGGCTGTATCTTCGGTAAATACCCAATCATCGAGCTCGAAAATAAAGAAACGAGAACCAAACGACTCTTCAAACATTTTTTTCTTACTTCTTTCTAAGAGCACCTCTTTAGGAGAAAAGTTTGTTAGTAGTTTATCTATATATTCTTTTGTGCCTTCGGCAACCAGAAATTCTCCGGTAGAAATATCCAAAAAAGAAACTCCACAGGTGTTCTTTGCAAAGTGAATGGCACAAAGGAAATTATTCTCTTTATGATTTAGTATATTATCATTGATAGAAACCCCGGGGGTGACAAGCTCGGTAATACCTCTCTTTACGAGGGTCTTTGTTTGCTTCGGGTCTTCCAGTTGGTCACAAATAGCGACACGCCTTCCGGCACGTACCAACTTTGGCAAATATGTATCCAATGCATGGTGTGGAAACCCTGCCAATTCTACAAACTGAGCAGTACCGTTTCCTCTACGCGTAAGCGTGATTCCCAATATCTCGGCAGCATCGATAGCGTCATCCGAAAATGTTTCGTAAAAGTCTCCTACTCTAAACAATAATATGGCATCAGGATGCTTGCTCTTGATCTCAAAATATTGTTTCATCAGTGGGGTTTCAGCTACCTTTTTTGACACAGTATTTATATAGTTTAGATGTTTTTATGAATCAATTATAAGGTAACAAAGATAGAAAAAAATAAATGAAAGTGTGATGAATCTTTATTTTGGCTTCGAAAAACGAAATCAAAGCTTATTTGTTTTTTATCTTTTAACTCTCTTATGGTTAATTACTATCCGATTATGTATATCTTTATTTATTTTATTTAACCATAGAAATATATTCTAAAGGAAAATATGTATTATATTTGTAGCTGCTTTTTAGAAAAAGAAAAACGATGAGAAGGTGCATAAAGAAGTGGATAGCTACTCGTTCTTTGCAATTTATTTTAGGTATCTTTATCGTGGCAGCGAATACTTCGTGTTGCATAACAGGATATTGCCAGATAGATGAGAATCAGCAGTATGCCGGATCGAAAGAAATAAACAAAGAAAAATAATACAAATAAAATGAGATTATTATTACTAGTATTGATCGCAGGAATCTCGCTTACTACTTATGCTCAAACCAACAACAGCAAGACAGAGGAACCTGCTAAAACAGAAAACAAAGTGAAAACAATACATTTAAACAAAATAGATTTTTTGAAGAAGGTGGCTAATTACGAAGCCAATCCAAACGAATGGAAATATTTAGGAGATAAACCCGCCTTAATTGACTTTTATGCAGACTGGTGTGGCCCATGTAAGGCTGTAGCTCCTGTTTTGGAGGAATTAGCAAAAGAATATGACGGAGAAATATATATTTACAAAATAGATACGGAAGCAGAACTTGAGTTATCCGCTCTATTTGGAATCAGAAGTATCCCAAGCCTGCTGTTCATCCCGATAAATGGAACCCCGCAGATGGCACAAGGTGCTCTCCCTAAAAACGCCCTAAAAGAAGCTATAGATAAAGTTCTGCTAGAAAAGAAATAAAAGACTTTCACATACGACATAAAAAAGGACTTCTAATTGAAGTCCTTTTTTTATATTTTGTCAATATTCTTATTCCCACTCAATAGTTGCCGGTGGTTTTGACGATATATCGTAAACGACACGATTTACACCTTTCACCTTATTGATAATCTCGTTAGAGACTTTAGCTAAAAACTCATAAGGTAAATGTGCCCAGTCGGCAGTCATCGCATCTGTAGATGTTACGGCACGCAAAGCTACTGTATTCTCATAGGTGCGTTCATCACCCATTACCCCTACCGAACGGATTGGCAACAATATTGCCCCTGCCTGCCACACTTTATCGTACAACCCCCATTCACGCAACATAGAAATATAAATATCATCAGCATTCTGAGCAATCTCTACCTTCTCGGGAGTAATATCTCCAAGGATACGAATACCAAGACCCGGACCCGGGAACGGATGGCGTTTGATAAGATTTTCCTTCATGCCAAGTTCAAGACCTACACGGCGTACCTCATCTTTAAATAACAGGCGAAGAGGTTCTACCAACTTCAAGTGCATCTTTTCAGGTAAACCTCCAACATTATGGTGCGATTTGATCACTGTACCTGTTATCGAAAGTGATTCTATAATGTCAGGATAAATAGTACCCTGTCCCAACCATTTTATGTCAGTCAGCTTATGTGCTTCTTCATCAAAAACATCAATAAATCCTTTACCTATTATCTTACGCTTTTGCTCAGGATCAGTAATCCCAGCAAGAGCTTTATAGAAACGACCTTTAGCATTAACGCCTATCACATTAAGACCAAGATGTTCATAATCTTTCAAAACGTTTTCGAATTCATTCTTACGAAGCAAGCCATGATCGACAAACACACAAGTAAGATTTTTACCGATTGCCTTATTCAACAGTACAGCAGTAACAGACGAGTCTACGCCTCCTGATAATGCAAGAATCACTTTGTCGTCTCCCAATTGCTCTTTAAGTTCTGCAACAGTAGTATCGATAAAGGAAGCAGGCGACCAGTCGCGCTTCATCTTACATATATTCAAGAAATTACTCAACAAACGTGTACCATCTGTTGTATGAAAAACTTCGGGATGGAATTGCACAGCCCATGTCGGTTCTCCATCTATTTTATATGCTGCAGCCTCTACATCACTTGTACTGGCTATAGTCTTAAAATTGTGAGGAAGAGATGTTATTGTATCACCATGCGACATCCACACCTGAGTACCTGCTTGTATTCCATCAAATAGAGGCTCCGAAGAGTCTATTTTGGCAAGATGAGCTCTCCCATATTCGCGAGAGTCGCTTTTCTCTACTTTTCCGCCCGACGTATAAGCCAAATATTGTGCTCCGTAACAAATACCCAGAACTGGATAGTTTTTTCTTATTTCACTAAGTTCCGGTTTAAAAGCATCAGAGTCGTTTACCGAAAATGGACTTCCCGAAAGAATAACTCCTTTTACGGTTTCGTCTCCGAACGGAAATTTATTGTAAGGCACTATCTCGCAGTATGTATTGAGTTCTCTTACTCTGCGACCAATAAGTTGGGTGGTTTGTGACCCGAAATCAAGAATAATGATTTTTTCGTGCATAAATATAGATAAGTAAGGGATGTTTATTTAATGCGCACAAAGATACATCATTTTTTGCTCTTACTAAAGAGCTATTTTTATTTTTTATACTCTTGAATTATAGATGACACAGGGTCGCTTTACTTCACACCATTTTTTTCTATGAATTCTGAAGGATTGCACCCATATTTTTTTGAAAAGGCTCTATAAAAACTTGCCCTGTTTGAAAAGCCCGACTTGAATATGATTTCGTCAATAGAGAACTTCGATTTCAATAAAAGATTTGCGGCTACAGCCAACTTTCCATCACGGATGATTTCTAATAACCCTTTATCCGTAGACTCTTTTATTTTTCTATAAAGATTACGTGTACTCATCCCCAATTCGGAGGCGATAAACTCCGGCGATAACCCCTTATTTTGTATATTCTTATTTATTATTGCATATATTTTCTTCAAAAACTTGCGGTATTCGGCATGTTGCAACTTACCCATATTCAACTCATAAGCACTAAGGGGAGACGCAAAGTAATCTTTGAGGTCTTCTTTTCTTCCCAGCAACCGCCTTATTGATGTTCTAAGATATGTAGCATCAAAGGGTTTAGTCAAATATAGTTCGGCTCCGGCATCGATAGCTTTAGTTTGTATTTCTATATCGTGAGCTGCCGAAATAATGATAAGAGGAATGTGAGATGTACTTTTATCCGATTTCAGTATTTCGGTGAGCTTTATCCCATCTATCCCATTCATCATTATATCGCAAAGTATAATATCAACATAATTTGAGTTCAGGGTATCGATAGCTTTAGTAGCATCACTCATTGGCAATACATTAAACTCATTGTTGAGTATATCACATATAAGCCAAAGCATTTCAGGGTTATCATCAACGATGGCAACTGTTGGTCTATCGTCTTTATATATATACGTTGCTGGAGGAGATATAAACTCTGAAACAAAAGTACTGCTCAAGTCATACCTTTTACCCGATTCGACCAAATCGACTTCGACTTGCAATAGAGGAAGTTTGACAATAAAAGAAATTGTTTCCTCTATACTTTCTGCATTGATACTACCCGATAATAGTTTTACCATACTTGCAGTTATTGCAAGACCCAATCCATTTTGCTTCCACGTGGATTGCTCCACATAATTATCTAAGATGGTGTAACGATTAAATATATCAGCAATATATTCTTTATCAATTCCTCTCCCTTGATTTATTATATTTATTGTTAGCACATCTCCTACCTGCCGAATGTGAACATCTATAGGCTCTCCCTCCGAATATTTTACAGCATTAGACAGTAAATTGATAAGAATAGTATTTATAAATTCTTCATCCGAATTCCAGAATATGCCTTTGGGATAATGTTTACGAATATCTATCCTTGCACCTGAAGTGTTTATCTCGAATGCATCTATAACATGATCTGCTATTTCTGCAATATTCAATTTACTTATTTGGGGCTGTTTATAACCCGACTCCATTCGTTTAAAGCTCATCAGATCACTTATTAGTGAGTGCATACGTTTTGCATTCCGGTCGATTACATCCGCATACCGAATGATTGAAGATGTTGTATCTTGCTGCTCAAGAATAAGCTTACATGGGCCTGAGATCAGAGTTAAAGGTGTACAGAATTCATGGGCAATATCTGTAAAAAAGTTTAGCTTGGCTTCGTGTATTTCTTCTCTTCTTTGCTGTTCGTTTCTCAGCCTTTCCTCTTGCTTTAGTCTACGTTTACGTTTCGAAACTGAAACAAAAATATAGAGAATAGCCGTTAGAAACAGAAGAGAATAAAGCACATAGGCATGTACTGAATTATACCATGGAGGCAATACCTCTATTGAGAGTTTCTGTGTATAACTCTCCTTGTTGAGAATCTTATTATAATATCTTACATACAGTTCATATTTACCCGGTCTAAGATCAGTAAACGATATAACTCCTGAGTTACCATTATCGATCCATTGTCCATCTTTTCCTATTTTATAATAGAAGATATAGTTGTATCCATTAATATAGTCCAATGCATTGAAACTCACCGAGAAGAAATTCTCGTTTGGCTTTAAGGTTATGATGTTAGTCTCTTTATCAAAAAAGTTACTAATATTTTTCTCTATTCCAAACACTGAAAGCTTATCCAAGAACAACTCAGGCATGTATTCCATGGCTTCGTTAAACTCGTTGTACTGTACAGTCGTAAAACCATTTACTCCGCCAAAAAACAATATATTATTTTGCTCATCTTTGAAGGAAGCACCATTACAATACTCTTTTACTGTCAATCCGTAAGTATTATCAAAGATATGGAAAGCATTAAATTCTATATTGTAAAGAATCAGCCCGTTATCTGTACTCAGCCAATAATCGTTCCAATGTCCAGGTAAGATATCATTGGTAGAGATATTATTTAGATGCCGAACATTTGTATTCTGGTTATCAAAATCAAACCGGATAGTTCCAACATCAGTTGTTGCAATATAGCTACCTTTACTAATAGCCGTTAAATGATTTATGGAATTGTATATAGAATTGACAAGTTTAAATCTGATCAAATCGTTACCTACAATATTAAAAACACCATTACCACTATTAGTAAACCAAAGTGTATTGGAATAAGAGTAAATTGAAGAAAAACGATTCGATGCCTCCTCTCCATTATTCAAGGTATAGAATTTTGTTTCTTCCAATTCAGGTTTACCATCGTTATATTGAACATTCGCCTTTACAACTCCTTCTCCATAACAGGCTAACCAAAGAAGTGAATCTTGCTCATAGATGCCTCGCACATTATTTAACGAAATACTCTTTATCTTATTTATTGTCTTATATCTATCCGAATAAAAAGACAAACCGGATTTACAACCTATCCATAACCCATACTTTGATTTATATAAAGCATAAACAGTATCGTCTGTTAAACCGTTTTTAGCGGTAAGTACATGTGCCTCTTTTATATCCTTAGCCGGTTCATAATCGGGTATTGTAATCAACCCTCCACCTTCTGTACCTAACCAAAGTTTTTTTGAATTGTCATAATATATAGCTGTTATGGATTTCGACACCAATGGAGAAAAGTCTGATAAAAGATTTGATTTTATATTGTAAGGATCATAAGAGTATGCATAAAGCCCGTCGCCCGATGTTCCTATCCATATCAGGTTTTGGAACTTATCTTTCATTAAGCAGCTAACCCCGCTATTTATAGGTAATCTTTCGGCTTTATCTTCTTTGATAACAAAAAGCCCTTTTTCGGTTCCAAAGTAAAATTCATCTTGAAAATATATTCCTGAAGTTATCTTTCCTTTATCCTTAAGCACCAGATGCAAGTCGGAGACAAACGACGCATCCTGTCGATTCAGATTATACCTTCTCAGCTTATAGTCACTATCAAGCATATATATGTCATTGTCAGACTTAAATGTAGTTACTACTCCTGTCGAAATTTTCTTCCTTATTTTCTCTTTCAAATTGACAGAGGCATTGTTATTCACGACATTGAAGCTCCTCAGCATTCCGTCATTCGTAACAATCCAAAGGACATCATCCTTGGTCACAAAAAATAATTTTACACGATCTGCTACCAAATCCGGGATAATAAAATTATCAAAGTGTTTTTGAGAAGGCTTCTTATAATATATAAAACCATTATCTTGAACAATGAAAATAGTGCCTCTACTATCCGATGCCGAAAAATTTACGTTATTAAATATATCATATGTCTCGATAGGTGTACGTTCTCGGTTTAGTATTTTAAATCCGGATACGGTTCCCACTAACATATTTTCTGGCACATTTTCCTGAAGGCTGACTGTTCCTTTAAGCCCAGTTATTGAAATAGCCGTTTTGCCATCGTATGTACTTACTCCTACATTGGTGTTTACCCATATCAACCCTTTGCTGTCTTGAAAAATTGCCTTGATATAACTTCCTCTTATATCAGAAACTACTTTCTTAGGATTGTAAGAATATAAATTAGCAGAGCATATATATATGCCTAGAAGAAACATCAAAATTTTTCTTATCATATTGATATCGATATGTTTCAAAGGTCAAATATATATAAATATTGAGTACGAATCATGCCAAAAACATCTCAATTAGTGCCAAAGGGTATGATTATCGTGAAGAGTATTTTTTTTTGAATTACAGGTCATTATATTTGTAGCACAGAATCAGGATGTAATGCTCAAATCATGCTTAATTTTCATAGTGGTATGCGTTTCACTGTTTGTTAACTGCGGTCACAGAAATACAACAAACAGTGAGGACGCATCAAAAATACCACCCCAATACTCTATCCGTCCATCGAAAGACGTTGACATATCAAAATACAGAAAAGATAAAGCTGATTATATTATACTATTTGATGGCAAAGATCTAAACGGCTGGCGAGGATATGGCAAAGACCACCTTCCTGCTAAATGGAAAATAATGGATAGTTGCTTAATTCCTAAGCAAAACAACGAAGAAGGCGGAGATATTATTTTCGGTTATAAATTCAAGAATTTCGATCTGCAACTTGAATGGAAAATTTCAAAAGGAGGAAATTCTGGTATCTTCTATTTAGCACAAGAGGTATTAACAAAAGATCCTGTAACCGAAGAAGATAAACTTCAGGCAATCTATATTTCAGCTCCCGAATATCAAATATTGGATATAGCCAATCATCCTGACGCTAAATTAGGGAAAGATGGCAACCGCCAATCCGGCTCTCTGTACGATATGATTCCTGCAAAGCCACAAGTATCTAACCCATACGGAGAATGGAATATAAGCCGTATAGTTGTGCAAAACGGAAATGTACAACACTACCTGAATGATGAGAAAGTTGTAGAATATTCTTTTACAAGCCCCCGGTGGATTGAGATATTACAAAGCAGTAGATTTGGTGAAAACAAATGGCCTCTGGCTTTTGAACTATTGAAAGATTGTGGTGGCAAGAAACATGAAGGATATATAGGTTTTCAGGATTGGAATCATGAAGTGGCTTTTAGGAATATAAGGGTAAAGATCCTAAACTAGTTTATTTCAGTCAAACATTATAAATCATGAAAAGAATAATTGTTGCGATGTCTTATATCGCCTATGACTTTATATGCCACTAAAAACCTATATAAGCCGATCAGAAATGTACACATAATCTATTCCAATGCCCATCTAACATCAACAAACATATTGCTAGTGAAACATCTTATCAACTAATAAAAGCTTAATTCCATTAAAAACAACAAACATGAGAAATTTATTTTTGACTCTTTGCCTACTCTTTTCACTCAACTCATTTGCCCAACACACTATCAGAGGAAAGATAATAGATAAAGACAGTAAAGAAGTAATAAATTATGGTTACATCACATTATCAAAAAACAATAAGAGTCTGAAAACAGCTGTTCCTGACGAGAATGGTATTTTTATTTTCGATAACTTCCCAAAAGGAGATTACATCGTAGAGATAAAAGTAATGGGATACTCAGAGCTTAAGAGTAAAAATATCGAATTGAACAGGGATATAGATATGGGAGTCATAGAACTCTCACCCGAAAGCTTTGCCCTCAAAGGGGTTGAAGTTGTAAGACAAAAAAACCAAGTTGTATACAAGCTCGATAAGAAAGTTATTTCGGCAAGTGCAAATATAATAGCAAGCGGAGGAGGCACGGCATCGGACATCCTCTCTAAAATACCATCGATACGTGTCGATGCCGATGGAGGGATTTCGTTCAGAGGAAGTAGCGGTTTTTTAGTTCAGGTGAATGGAAAGCCCAGTATGTTTAATGCCGCCCAAGCATTACAGCAAATCCCGGCAGAACAAATAGAGAATATTGAAATAATAACCATTCCATCGGCTCGGCACGAAACAGAAGGTGACGCAGGGATTATCAACATTGTTACAAAAAAACAATACGGAGAAGGCTTGCAAGGTACAGTAAATGCATTCGGCAGCACATATGGTTCGCGAGGGCTGGACTTCACTTTGAACAAAAAGACAGGAGAACATCGCTTCCGTGTTGGAGGCATCTATAGCCAACGCCTGCGTAAAAGTGACTTTGAACAAGAAAAAAGTACAATCGTAGCAGATACAACAACAGTCTCACACTCTAAAGGCCCTCGTCGGGGAGAGTTTTACAGTTATATTCTTCAGGCAGGTTGGCAGTGGGAAAAAAAACAAACTGACATTTATATCGATTTTACAGGTGGATACGAAGGCTGGAAAAACAAAGGAGACTTGATATACTCGGAGCGAATCAATATAGGAGGAATTAATAAAGGTAACAATGAATACAAGAGTAAAGATGACTATGACCTGCATGAAACATTATTTGCAGGGAATATAGGTTTTAACCATAAGTTTACGAAAGAAGACCATACACTCAAAGGTAGCTTTTACATCAAATATGGAGGCAATGCTTTAGAGAATTTCAAAAGTGATTTGGTCAACAATAACAACAAACGAATGCGAGGACATGAAGCCTGGGAGGCCGAACATCGATGGACTGTGGATGGACGTCTCGATTACGTATACCCTTATAGCGATTTGGGACGTATAGAAACAGGATATCAATATAGCTCATACCTCGAGGATGGTGATTACAAAATGGAATATTGGAATCCTGTTACCGAAAAATTTGATTATCGCAGCGATATCTATAACACGTTCTATTTCCAGAGAGGAATCAACACCATCTACTTATTGGCAAATCAACGAGCAGGAAAATTTGAGTTTCAAGCCGGAGTAAGAGGTGAACATACCCATCAGGTATTACGCAGCTCGAAAGAATGGGCAAACCGTACCGAAAACCGTTTTGAGCTATTTCCATCGGTTCATGTTGGTTATAATCCGAATGAAACGACCAATCTTACGGCAGCATACAGCAGGCGTACCAATCGCCCTCAACTGTTTTTTATGGAGCCCTATATCACATTTAGAGACTACTATACTGCGGAGATAGGAAATCCGGATATCAGGCCTGAATATATCAACTCTTTTGAACTTTCTTTTAAGAAAAATATCGGAGAGCAAATTGTACAGATAGCTGCTTTTCATCGCAATCGAACAGATAAGATAGAAAGGCTTCGCATTCCTTATGAGGCAGGTATAACTCTCGACTCGATGGCTAACGTAGGGAGAGATTATTCGACAGGATTCGAATTCGGGTTAAACATCAAAACCGGCACCGTGTGGAGCTTTGTAGCTAATGGCAATGTATTCCATTATAAGGTTAAAAATAAAATTGCATCAGGAGGTAAAAATGAGTCCAGCATCAATTGTGGATTCTCTCTGAACAATAACTTCCAACTGGCAAAAAACACGACTATGCAACTCGATGCAAGCTATATAGGACCTACAGTACAAACGCAAGGAAAGCAGTATGGCTTTTTTTATACCGACTTTGGGATACGCCAACTCTTCCTTTCCGGTAAACTTTCGGCAAGTTTGTCATATCGCAATTTTCTGAATACGGCAAAATATAAAAGCAATATCAATACAGAAAATTTGGTTTCGCAGACTACTATTTCACCTAAATATCCGCTTATAACATTGAGCATAGGCTATGTTTTCAACAACTTTAAACAGCGTTCTCAAGACCGTGGAGGAAGCGACTTTTTTGAAGGAACAAATTATTAGTTGAATTGCAATAATTCAGATTAAAAACAAAGGGCTGACTTTCATTTCTGAAAGTCAGCCCTTTGTTTAGTGAACCTCTTGCAACTGTTCTCGAACCAATTTATAGAAGATTTGAATAAATTGTATCAGTTGAAAAAGTATCTTTAAGAGTTAAATCTTTAGGATAATATTTATGAAAACAAAGACAATATGTATAGTGATAACCATTCTAGTCTTTATAGACCAACTTATCAAAATTATAATTAATAAATTTTATCTTGATTGTGAATTTGAAATTATTCCGTCTATTTTAGATTTTAAACCAACCTTCTTAAAAAGTTCAGAACATACTTTTATGAGTAGTTTGTTAGGTATTGATATAAGAGGAGACAAATATATCTTTTTAGCAATAATAGGATTGCTTATTTATACGATAGTAGGAGTCTATATTAAAAAGAAAAAACTTAAAAGTATGACTTTATATATAGGGCTAATTATTTCCGTTTCAGGAATGTTATCTGCTTTAATAGATAGATTGTTTTGGAGTGGGACTTTGGATTACGTATATCTAAAACCATATTTCATTTTTGATTTGAAGGACTTATATTTACATGGCTTCGCTGTATGTTGCATTATATACATGATGCAATCCATGAAAAAAGCCTCTCATTTCTGAAAGGCTTTTTTATTAAGTGAACCTCTTGCAACTGTTCTCGAACCAATTTATAGAGGATTTAAATAAATTATATCAGTTAAAAGAATATATGTATGGATTATAATAAAAAAATATTTTTTGTAAATTCAGATAAATCAAATCTTAAGTATAAAAGTTATAATTATTAACTGAACTATGTTTATATTATTAGTAATCATAATTTATAGAAATACAAATAATTATTAAATTTGTTTTTTAACAAAATTTGTTTCTCGATGAAAACACAGGAAGGTTTTGAAGCTTATAACATTTTCAAAAAGAATATTAAGGATATAAAGCAACTTTATGATTTTACATATCATTTGTATCAGACTGAGAGTAATAATTTAAAGAAAGAGTTACATAACCCTCCTAAAAAAACTATACACACTAAAGTTAATTCAATATCTCATGGTTTCTTTTCTTTATATAATAATTTAATATCAAAATATCCATATAAATTAAGACAATATCTATTAGTGTCAGCAGTTACGTCTGTAGAAGTTTATTTGACAAATATTATTCAAGAAATTTTTGAGAGAGATGATACTCCTTTCAAAGAAGAATCTACATCATTAAACTTCCCTAAAAACTACCTGTTAAACTTGGGTAGCATCAATCAATTACAGGAAACAATAATTAATAAAGATATTAGAAGTTTAACAAGTGGTGGTTTTTCTATAATTGAAAAATATTATAAAAAAGTTTTTAATATAAACTTTCGAGATGTAGGAAATCTTTTGAATGACGTAAAAGAAATTCATAACCGAAGACATTTGTTTGTTCATAGAGATGGAACAATTGATTATGATTACTCCTTAAAATATGCAACTCAAGGATTAAAAGAAGGGAGTAAGTTAAAGATTGAGCACGAATATTTCATATCTTCAATTGATAAGTTGAGTGAATTTGTTGGCAAAATAAATAAAGCCTTGACAAAGAAATACCCTGATAATAACAGAAGACCTTTATATGAAAAAGGGAATATCTGTTTTGATTGCAACAAGAAGAATCTAATGATAGAAATTGCAATTATTGAATCGAAATTTAATCATGTAGAGTATCTCAAGACATTACAGATAAAAGGGAGAGAATTTTTCAGTTTAGTTGTTCAAATAACTACTATTGATAAATGTTGCATAATATTTCTGTGTGGAAATCATGAAGAAATTAATCCTTTTATTAGACCAATTTCAGAACATAAATCTATAAAAATTAATAAGATTATAGAGATTGAAAACGTAAATTGATTATAATATGGGAAAGAAAGCAGAAACAGAATATAATTATTTCAAAGCACGCAAACCTAAAAGGACTTATGTTAGTAAAGCTTTTCGTTCTTTTAAGTTTAAAGGTCGAATGGTCACTACTGAGCAGCGATTTATATATAAAGTCTTTGAAAAAGACACAGGGTTTGAGTTTGTTGAAAAAGTAAATGCTAAAGGTGAAATAACTCTAAGAAATTATAGTGTTTTAGGAAAAAAATATCAAATTAATGTTGTTGTATATTCTCATGAAGATAATAATCTTATGGAGTTTACTCTTCAACGATTTATTGAAAATAATGATGATTCAATCTCTCCTGTAGAAGGACTGAGTTTTACTTTTAATCAAAAAGAGTTTTTAGGTTTACTTAAATTTCTAAGTGATTTAAAATTCCTTGATTTCTCCGATAAAGAAAGATTTGTTGTAGATGAAAAAGATTTGAGAAGTAGCGAAAGAGTTCTTATAAATTTAACTAATCCTGATCCAAATAAGATTTTAGTTGATAAAGATTTTGGAGATATAATAAAACAGTTAGAACACTTAAATAGTATAGAAAGAAAAGCTTTAATTGATACCCTAAAAAATAATATTCTCACAAAAGAGGATTTAGATATTTTATCAGGGCGAAAAGATGGTTTGGAAGAATTTCAAAAGAATTTAACCAAGCCTTATATCTACAATGAAATTGATTGGCAGAGATTCTTCAATGAAAACTCATGGATTTTTGGATATGGATTAGATTATAAATTCCTTAATATAATTCAAAGAGAGGCATCTGTTTCAGGAATTGATATTGATAGTAAAAATGAAGTCAAATCGGACTTTTTATTAGGAGATAATAATTTTACAGTAATTGTTGAACTTAAAAGACCCGATACATTATTATTTGAAAAAGATAAAAATAGGTCTGAATCATGGCAGTTATCCAAAGACTTAACTCATGCAGTATCTCAGATTCTAACGCAAAAAGCTGAATGGGAATTAAATGCAGAGAAGAAAAGATATGATAACAAGGGACAACCCATCACTCAGGTAACAATTGACCCCAAAGCAATTCTTATAATTGGTCACACAGAACAGTTTCAAGGAGATACAAAAGAGAATATAATAAAGAAAAAAACATTTGAATTGTATCGTAGAAATTTACGAAATATTGATATCGTAACTTATGACGAACTATTAGCAAGAGCCTTATTTATTGTAAATAATGGTACAGAAGAACTTGTTGATAATATAGATGAAATGGAAGATTTGCCTTTTTAATTTTTATTTTATTAGTTCAAATATTATACTCAATCAATAATAACTAATACTTGAAACGCACGCTGGTGCGTTTCTTTCTTTTTATAAAAATATTTTCCATAACTATTTACATTAAACTTTTAAATCTTATATATCTAAGTGATATAAGATGAAATATATTTTCTCTTACTATCAAGAAAGGTAAAATAAAAAAAGCCTCCCATTTCTGAAAGGCTTTTTGTTAAGTGATCCCGCTGGGGCTCGAACCCAGGACCCCATCATTAAAAGTGATGTGCTCTACCTGCTGAGCTACGGAATCTCCCTGTTGCTTTATCAAAGCGAGTGCAAAGGTAGTTGAAAATATTTATTTACCAAATAATTGGAATAAAAAATTCCCTACATTCCTTCAATTCGCTATTCTTTATCATTAGACTTAACAGATAATAATCTGAAAAATAATACACTATACACAACGATGTGGAAATGTTAATATTTCAAATTTTTGAATAGAGTTCTTGCCTCACGAGCTTTATTCAGATAAATTATCAAAGTATCTCTATCAAATAAGTTCGGATTTTGCGGGATATAAATAAGCTGAAACAACGAAAGAAGCTCTTTGTCGGTAAACTGATCCAGTATTTCATTAAAATGCTCATTATCGTCCATCTCAAAATAGAGCAAAGCCAATCGCTCTTTCACTGCCAGATTATTAGGATCGAGGTCTAACAGCTTTTCCGTATAGTAAGCAGCCTTCTCATAATCCTCTTCCTTGATGCTAACCAGAGCCAGCCTGTCGGTCAGATGAAAGTTTTCGTTATCCTCAGTATAGATGTTTAGATAATACTCTCTTGCCTTGTCGTAACGCTCCTGCTTAAACTCAATCTCCCCTGCAATCATATTCAAGTCAAAAAAGTCAGGATTCGAGGCCAGTGCCTTCTGCACTATCTTTGAAGCCTTATTATATTCTTTCTGTTGCAGAAAAACGTATGCTTTTCTCGAAATAGATTCGGAAGTCTCTCCATTCAGTTTTTCATATTCTTCCAATGCCGACAAGGCCTCGTCAAACATATCAAGAGACTGATAGCATTCTGCCAACAAGAAATGTATAGAGCTATCCCCTGAGCTCGTTTGCAGCAGCTCATTAAAAATCTCAATCGCCTCTTCCGCTCTTCCAGCCAATGACAGGCAGTGCGCCTTTAATTTCAGTACATTGTCATCCGAGTCGTTAATGGTAAGAGCAAAGTCAAATGCATCTATCGCCTTCTCAAACTCCTCTCTGAGAGAATATAACTTTCCCAGATTAACCCAAGCCTCATACGTATATGGCTCGATATCCAGAATTTTATTTGTAGTCTCTATTGCTGCATCAAAATTATCGAGCATTTCGTACGAATAGGCAAGATCAGACAATACATCTGTATTCTCGGGATTGTGCTTCAGGCTTTCCTCAAAGTAAGAAACAGCCTCTTTAAAACAGTCAGCCTCAACATGAAGAAAACCCAACTCGGCAAAGATCGTTTCAGGATCTTCATCCTCTTCTTTCTCTAGCATTTCTTCGGTCAGCTTATATGCTTCCACATAAAGCTCGAGTTGGAGGTAACATTCTATTTTGAGCAGATACAATTCAAAGTCATATTCCGACGACGACATATTTATAATCTCCAAAGCTTCCGTATATTTACCATCGTAGACCGCAAACTTAGCCTTCTTCACCAGCAAAGAGCTATTAGCCGGATGTATAGCCAGCCCGGCATCAACGATCCTCCTGGCTACATCTGTTTTCTCGAGAGAGTCATAATATTCTGCCAGTTCGTCAAATTCGTCTGCATCAAGATAAATAGGCTTGCCCGACTCTACCGACTGCTCATATTTTGTTACGAGTATTGATATATCTTTTTTCGACATTATTATATTTAATCCATAAAAGGCTACAAAGGTAACTCTTTTTAGGTTGTTTCAGTGTAACTTGTAATATCAATAATCCACCGGGTTATAGTTAATGAATTTAAAACCAAAGCTTCTGCCATCGGGCTAATGTTCATATCTACAAAACGTACATTATACTTCAATTCTCCATTTTCATCTGAGCTAGAAGCACCAAAGTTGATCAATCGCTGCAATTTTCGAGCCGTTTTAAAGTCTTTCGCTATCACGGCCCCACCTAGGGCAAATTCATTTGCAGGAATACTATACCCTAAAAACACAGGACCTGAATCAATATCTCCAAGGCTTATTTCACTACTCCGATATCGCTCTTTGAAAAGCCTGAAAACCATCATTTCATTGCTAAACGATTTCTTGTAAGCATCGTATAACTCTACTGCAAATGCAGGGTCAAATTGGTATATAAACATGATACTCCACCCCAACATCGAACCTCGAGGTTCCTCACCAAATTCTCCGGTCAAAGGATTAACAGTAGAACATAATACCTTTGTTTTTCCATCCATGTAATGAGCTTTAGCATATTGCACCCAATCTCTACACACAGAATCATATCCACTTCCCGTGTTATGAGCATGAAGTGCCAATGAAGCTAAAGCAACCGTATTATCGGGTATCCATATTGCCGACGGGTAAGATTCAAGGTTGAGAAAAGGTGTCTTCCGATAGCGAAGGTAAAGGGATTTGGATATTTTATCGTTCAGACTATCAAATGTGGTATCATCAGAAAGCAATCGATAACAGCCAAGCATCAAATTTAGATGTCCTAGATATAACACCGAATAATCAGGAATAGAATCGAACTCGGTAAAATTTTCTTCTACGTTGTAAAAAGAGGTTATTTTATTATCCAGAACCTTTATTATACTTTCCTTTATTGTAGGTACTACGCGTTCTTGGTATGTAGAATCTTTAACAGCCAAATTAGTAAAAGCATAAGTAGAATAAGAATATGAAAATAACATAAACTCATAACTTTCCCTCCCTAAAAGCATCACGTCAGAATTAGAGGCTAAAGGTTCTTTGATTACTCGTTCGAGATAATTTAATCGAAAATTCAGCTCCTTTTTATCGGGATAAGTATAAGTTTGAAATTGAATAGCGATTAGCCAAACTATAAATCCGGACAACAGGAATAATAATATTTTATACTTTAATTTCATTCTGCGAATCATATCTATAACGCCTATAAAAATCCAATCGTAACAAGAATTAGAAATACATCAGCTCCTTACTTATCACCCAAAAAGAGACAACCAACGGTCACAGGAGCGAAGCGTATGTAAAAGTGACACTTTTTAGTATACTTCAAACTGTCACCTAAAAACGATTGCGTCCTATACGCCTGAAATATTTTCAAAACGTAAAGAACGCAATATTATATAATAGATAAAATTAATTATTTATCTTTTGTCTTTGCCCAAGAATCTTTAAGAGATACAGTACGATTAAAGACCATATTCCCCGGAGTAGAATCTTTATCTACACAGAAATAACCTGTACGTTGAAACTGGAATTTATCCCCTTCCACCGCACTTTTGAGATAAGACTCCATCTTGCAGCCTTTAAGTACTTTTAATGAATCAGGGTTCAAAAGCTCCCTGAAATCCCTTCCATCATCAGCCGGATTTTCAACCATAAATAAGCGATCGTACAAACGTACCTCAGCATCGAAAGAATCGTGAACAGAAACCCAATGTATCGTTCCTTTCACTTTGCGTCCGCTTTCGGGCATACCGCTTTTTGTGAGCTCATCATACTCAGCATATACCTCTATTACATTTCCTGCCTCATCCTTCTTGCAGCCTGTACATTTTACGATATAAGCATTTTTCAAACGGACTTCATTACCCGGTGTAAGACGGAAATATTTTTTAGGAGCATCTTCCATGAAATCGTCACGCTCTATATACAGTTCGCGAGAAAACAAGATATCATGACTTCCCGAGTTTTCATCTTCAGGATTATTCTGAGCCACCATCACTTCTGTCTTATCTTCAGGATAATTCGTAATCACAAGCTTAACAGGGTCGAGAACAGCCGAAACACGAGTTGCTTTCTTATTCAGGTCTTCTCTTATGGCAAACTCAAACAAGCCAATATCGTTAACACCATCATACTTCGTATAACCTATCTTATCCATTAGTATACGAATAGACTCAGGAGTATATCCTCTTCGGCGGAATCCCGTAATGGTAGGCATACGAGGGTCGTCCCATCCGCTAAGAATACCTTCTTCTACCATCGCTCTCAAATTGCGTTTGCTCAGCAAAGTATATGTAAATTGCAACTTATTGAATTCGTACTGACGAGGACGATAGTCGCCTGTTGCCAACTGATCTATAAACCAATCGTAAAGCGGACGATGAGGAACAAACTCAAGCGTACACAACGAATGAGTTACCCCTTCGAAATAATCGCATTGTCCGTGTGCAAAATCATACATCGGGTATGCTTTCCATGCAGTTCCGGTACGATGATGCGGACGATTGATAATACGATATATGATAGGGTCTCTGAAATGCATGTTCGAAGCAGCCATATCTATCTTAGCACGAAGCACCATACTTCCTTCTTCAAAAACTCCTTCGTTCATCTTTTGGAATAGATCGAGGCTTTCTTCAATAGGACGGTCACGGTATGGGCTGGCAACTCCGGGTTCGGTAGGAGTTCCTTTTTGCTTCGCTATTTCTTCGGCCGATTGTTCGTCTATATAAGCTTTTCCTTCTTTTATCAATTGTACTGCAAAATCCCACAACTGAGGGAAATAATCGGATGCATAATATACATTCGCCCAGTCATATCCCAGCCAGTGTATATCGTCCATGATAGAATCTACATATTCCACTTCTTCTTTTACAGGATTGGTATCATCAAACCGAAGGTTACATACTCCTCCATATTGCTGTGCTATACCAAAGTCTATGCAGATAGCTTTCGCGTGCCCGATATGTAAATATCCATTCGGTTCGGGCGGAAAACGAGTCTGTACACGGCTGTCATTTTTACCTTCTTTCAGGTCATTTTCAACAATAGCCTCTATAAAATTAAGACTCTTCTTAGGTTCTTCCGTATTCAACGTATTTTCAGACATATAAGTATAGGATTTTATTTATTCCCAGATTAGTTTGCTTTTGCTTCCTCTGTAAGGTACTTGTAATATGCTTGCAGAAATTCTTCATTTTTATCCGTGCCCTTGTATTCAGATATAATCTCTTGGGCTTCCATATATAGCTCTTCTGCCTTTTCTAGATCCAGCTCTTTTACATATTTCAAGGATTCTTTATTCAGTTCGGCCGCTTTTTTTGCATCGCTATCCAATGACGAACATGAGGCGAACATAAATAAAATAAAAATAAAAGACACAAGATGTTTCATTTCATAAAAAATTAAGATACAAAGATATGTTTTTTTGGATTATGAGTTGTAAGTTGTGAATTATAAGTTGAAGGTTATGCATTTTACAGTTTCGGATAAATTCTTTTTTAAGGATTAAGTAACCGTTTAAATTTTAATCAATGAAGAATATTGAAATCTTGAAACGAAAACAGTGTCAATATTATATCTTTGCCTTAAATTAGTTATTTGTCAAAACATCAACGAATGTGATCTTACGGAAGATAAATGCTCCGGCAAAATCATAAACAAGAGATATGAATAGAAGAGGCTTTTTGAATGTAGGAATTGGCTTGTCTTTGGTTTCATTGCTTCCCTCTAAATTGGCAGCAAGAAACGGAGAGTATAAAGCGACTAATAAAGTCATAAAACCCGCCAGATTAAACCTAGGTGATAAAATCGGGCTGGTAGCTCCGGCTTGGCTCTTAAGCGAGAGCGGGTTGCAATCATCCATAGAGAATATAAGGCAGCTTGGCTTTGAGCCGGTATATTCAGAAAAGATCCTCGACCAGTATGGCTATTTTAGCGGAACAGACAAAGAACGAGCCAAGGAGTTTAACAATATGATTAAAAATCCTGAAATAAAAGGAATAATCTTTGCCGCCGGAGGATATGGTTGCGCCCGAATTCTTGATATGGTAGACTACAACCTGATCAAGAAAAATCCGAAGCTTATTATGGGATTCAGCGACGATACTGCCCTCATCAATTCGATATATAAAAAGACAGGATTGATAACATTTCATGGGCCTGTAGCTAAGCTACTGGATAATGATTATTCGAGAAAACAATTCAAAGACATTGCAGTTAACCCCACCGACAGATATACAATAGAAAGTGCATCGGAAGACCTGCTGAAAGCGGAAGAAGAAAAGATATATGAAAGATATACAATAAATCACGGCAAGGCGAAAGGAGAACTAACAGGTGGTAATCTGACTCTGATCTGCTCTATGATAGGAACTCCCTATCAGATAGACTTGAAGAACAAAATCGTGATGATTGAGGACGTTGGAGAAGAACCTTACAGAATTGACAGGATGCTGACCCAACTAATAGCTACAGGAGAATTAACTAAAGCTGCCGGAATTGCAATCGGAGTTAATAAAGATTGCGACAAATCAGAAAAGTCAACTGCTCCAAATTCATTTACGCTCAGAGAAGTAATTGAAGATCGGATTAAGCCATTAAATATTCCGGCAGTACATGGATTATCATTTGGACACATCGATAATAACTTTACTTTCCCCATCGGAATAAAAGCAGAACTGGACGCAGCGAATATGACAATAAAACTACTCGAAAGATCTGTGATATAAGATACTTGTTCATCTATTTTTATAAAAGTTTCTCTTAGTTCAGAGAACTATATGGTTACAAACGATATGTTTTTTGTATCTTTAAGGCTCAATTAAAAAACACTGAAAATGAAGGGAAAAATTCTTGTTACGGGTGGTGCCGGATACATTGGCTCTCATACTGTAGTAGAGTTACAAAACGCAGGTTACTCTGTAGTTATTATTGATGACTTATCAAATTCGACAGCAGATTCCATTGATGGCATTGAGCGCATAACAGGCATACGTCCTATTTTTGAAAAGCTGGACTGCAACGACCTCGAAGGATTGAGAAAACTGTTTACTGCTCATCCGGATATCAATGGCATTATACACTTTGCCGCCAGTAAAGCGGTAGGCGAATCGGTTCAAAAGCCATTGTTATACTATAGAAACAACCTGAATTCGTTGATCAATCTACTCGATCTCATGCCTGAGTTTGGTATCAAAAACATTGTATTCTCATCTTCGTGTACCGTATACGGGGAACCCGATAAGAATCCGATAGACGAAACAGCCCCGGTGAAACCGGCGGAATCTCCTTATGGGAATACCAAACAAATAAATGAAGAAATAATAAAGGATGTAGTACGCTCGGGTGCTGATATAAAAAGCACAATACTGCGCTACTTCAACCCAATAGGTGCGCATCCATCGACAGAAATAGGAGAGCTTCCAAACGGAGTCCCTCAAAATCTTGTACCTTATATTACTCAAACAGCTATTGGAGTACGCCAACAACTAAGTGTATTTGGCGACGATTACGACACTCCTGACGGTTCATGCATTCGAGACTTCATCAATGTTGTAGATCTGGCAAAAGCGCACGTGATAGCAATAGATCGCATGACAGGAAAGAAATCACTGGAAAAGGTTGAAATATTCAATCTTGGCACAGGCATCGGAGTTTCGGTTCTGCAACTTATCAAAGTATTTGAACAGGTGTCGGGCGTGAAATTAAACTATAAAATAGTAGGTCGCCGAGAAGGTGATATAGAGAAGATATGGGCCGACCCAAAACGTGCAAATACCGTACTGGGCTGGACTGCCAAAGAAAACATAGAAGACACGATGAAGTCAGCATGGAATTGGCAACTGAAACTAAGAGAAAAAGGTATTATGTAATCCCTTCAATATATAATAAAAAAGCAGCTGATTAATCAGCTGCTTTTTTATTAATATCCTTTTTGATAAACATTTCCTTTACGCCAAAAGATCATTATATTCTTGATGTTTTTGTATATATACTTTTGTATAAGGGCATACGGGATGAACTTTCAGTCCGTTTTTGCGAACATAGTCTAACAGATATTTAGTCAGTGCTGCTGCAATCCCCCTACCCTCCAACTCTTTTGGAACTTCGGTGTGAGTCACCATATAAACTCCGTCATTCACTCTATAGTCCACAAGAGCGATTTTCCCTTCTACTTCTGTCTCAAAACGATTCTTGAGTTCATTATGCTTAATATTATATTCCATATTTCCACTTGTTTGGTTACAAAGTATAAACAATCTTACCTTCTGTTTAGTTCCCTCCAAAATTGAATACCAAAGGTATATAGGATGGTGAAGTGATAGGAACGTTACCAATAAGGAATGTTGGTTTCAACTGTACAAAGACTTTCGATTCTTTATTTCCTATACCGATAAAATTTTTAGCAATATTCACAACAGCATCTTTAGAGTTGTTCTTCATCAGTGTTGCCAGGTCTACTCCTATTGCAATAGGCAGGGTTTTGGTTTGTCCTGCTTCAACACTCAATGCTTGATTCAGAGAGCCGGTAGTAAGCTGAATATCGTCAACACTTATTATGTACTGCAAGCCATTCATCATAGCAGCAGACGAATTCGGATTTTTCACATCCAGATTTAATGTAAAATTTAAAGGAATAGACGAAGCATTCCCACTCAAGATAGAGGTTACTTTTGGTATAGAGGTTACCGATAGTCCATTCGATAAATTAATACCCGAAACAGTCAAACCCGAGATTGACTTATAGTTATACTCGCAGTTTATCATGTTATATGTACCCGACAAACTCTTTTGAACACTATCACAACTAATAAATATAGCCATGATGATAAGTAGTGATAAGATTTTCTTCTTCATTTTTTAGTCTGTAATTATTACATTTTCTCGAAATTATTTTATAGTGACCATCGTTGCTCCATAGCCGTATTCACGGAAGGAAGCATCTTGATAATATACTGATTTATATTTTGAACTTAATTCTTTCAGTATAGCGTTCTTTAGTATGCCATCACCCTTACCGTGTATGAATACAATCTTCTGCCCTTTGTTCCGCTTATTTTCATCCATCACCTCTTTGAATTTATTGATTTGATATTCAAGGATATCAGAAGAAGACAAACCCAAAGTATTATCAATTAATTCATCTGCATGTAAATCAATCTCAATAATCGGACTTTTTTCTTTTTTTACGATTGGTTGTATGCGAGGACGTTGCGAGACTTCTTTCTCGTGCATGGCTGAAGCTATTTCTTCGGGAGAAATAATGAACTCTTTTTCTGCCAAATCGCGACGAACAATAGAATACAGCATAGCATCATCTTCGAAATAGTCATTTTCTTTGAAGCTATGAAGCTTGTAAAACTTAACTGTATCAATACGCAGTTCCACAGAGTATGTATTTTTTAAAGAATAGGGCTTCCCTTTTTTATAGGCAAAAAACTGTAAACAAACCTTCTCTATATCATTCAACTCTGTCTTCTCAAATTCTTCGAGAAAGAGCTTTGTATTGGGCTCAATAACCCCTGTAGCTCTACTAACCCATCCTGCTTCAGCCCGCCCCATATAGTTGTACGACAGATAATAATTGCTGTCATTGATAAGATAGCACTCAAAGTTTGTACTACTAAGGCTCTTTATATCCACAGGCAGATAAGCTAGATTGACAGTCAACAACTCTCCTTCTTTTGTCTCCTCGGGCTTATATTCCTCTTCTTGCTTTATCGTTGAGGTTTGTTGTACAAACGTCTGCTGAGAAGGCTTGTTTGATTGTCTTACCTGCATATCGTTTGTAGGCTCTATCAAGACCGTCTCACGGATAAGAACGGGAATATCAAACCCTTCCTCATCTTCTACCAACACAATATCTTTTCCTTGAAATCCCCGTACAACACCACCTCCTGTAGTATTGAGGAAACGAACTTTATCTCCGATCTTCATAAATCTTAATTATTCTTTTTTAAGCTATTATTCAGCTTTTTTATTCACGCAAAGTTCCTTATTTTTGTCGGATAAAAAAAGTAATAAGTGGAAATATCCAGCCCTCAAAAAATACATATTCAAGATTATAATTATAATCTTCCGGATGACCGTATTGCCAAATATCCCCTGACTAAACGGGATAACTCAAAACTTCTTGTATATAAGAACGAGAAAATAACCGATACTGTTTTCTGTAATATAAATAATTTTCTGCCCGAAAATTGCCTTATGGTAATCAACAATACCAAAGTAATACAAGCAAGGCTTCATTTTCAGAAAACAACTGGAGCTCAGATTGAAATATTCTGTCTCGAACCGTATATGCCGAACGACTATCAGCTCAATTTTCAACAAACTGAAAAATGCTCGTGGGTATGCTTGATCGGTAACCTAAAAAAGTGGAAAGAGGGAAACCTTACCCGACAAATAAAGGTAAACGAGCAGATTGTAAATTTCACGGCTGCCCGTGCAGGATCTCATGGAGACGCTCACGTTATAGACTTCGAGTGGGATAACCAAAGCGTGACATTTTCTGAGCTGCTTGATGCTGTGGGAGAATTACCGATTCCTCCATACTTAAACAGGGCAACGGAAGAACAAGACAAACAAACATATCAGACCGTATATTCTAAAATAGACGGATCTGTTGCCGCACCTACAGCAGGGCTTCATTTTACCCCCGAAGTCATGAAGTCATTGAAAGACCAGGGCATGAAACTGGCAGAGGTTACTCTCCATGTAGGAGCCGGAACTTTTCGCCCGGTAAAATCGGATGAAATAGGAGATCATGTAATGCACTCTGAATTTATATCCGTACAAAAGAGCTTCATTGAAGAACTAATAAGGTTTGAAGGAAAGGTTATCGCTGTAGGCACAACATCAGTTCGCACACTCGAAAGCCTCTACTATATCGGAGTATCACTCGAAAACCAAAAGCAGTCACATCTGCACGTATCGCAATGGATGCCCTACAGTGATTCGAACAACAGGCTATCGAAAAAGGATGCTTTAAAAAATATTTTAGGATATTTAGAGAAGAATTCACTAAGCACGCTGATTGCAGATACACAGATTATTATTGCACCCGGCTATGAGTTCAAAATAGTAGATGGCATAGTAACCAACTTCCATCAACCTCAAAGCACACTCTTGTTGTTAGTATCAGCATTTTTGGGTAATAATAATTGGAAAAATATATATGAGCATGCCCTCTCCTCTAATTATCGTTTCCTAAGTTATGGGGATAGCTCTTTATTACTAAAAGATTAACATAGACCGAAAAAGAAAATTTATGAAAAAGAAAAGTATATATATTATTCTGGCTATTATTGGTATAGGTTTAGTTTTTTATGGATACCGGATTTTTAGCAGCGGATTTGATATAGATAAAACTGTATATCTATACATCGATAATGACAAAGATTATAATACATTGCACCAGGAGATAAAAGATAGTGCAAAAATAAAAAGTATTTCGAGTTTTGATATGCTCGCTCTTTTATTAGACTACAAATCGAATATAAGAACCGGACGCTATGCTGTAACCCCGGAAATGAGTGTATATGATTTAATAAAGGACTTACGGAGTGGACATCAGGCTCCGGTAAAACTTAAATTTAATAATATACGGACAAAGGAAGATCTAGCTCAACGCATCTCAGAGCAGCTAATGATAAATAAAGAGACTTTACTCACTACACTGGAAGATTCTACTAAATGCAAAGAACTCGGATTTAATCCTCAAACTGTAGTGGCCATGTTTATCCCCAACACGTACGAATATTACTGGGATGTAACCATCGATAATTTTCTACAGCGAATGAAGAAAGAATATGAAAAATTTTGGACGAACGATCGCTTAGAAAAGGCAAAAGAAATAGGACTGACTCCTGTTGAGGTTTCTACGCTTGCTTCCATTGTAGAAGAAGAATGTACATATTCGGATGAATATCCTAAAGTTGCAGGACTATATATCAACCGTTTACACATCGGGCAAGTATTGCAAGCAGACCCTACAGTGAAGTTTGCTGTTGGCGATTTTAGTCTACGTCGTATTTTAAACGTACATACCGAAATAGATTCCCCGTATAATACATATAGAGTAAAAGGATTGCCTCCCGGTCCTATTCGTATTCCATCCATCAAAGGGATAGATGCTGTACTAAACTATACAAAGCATGATTATCTGTACATGTGTGCAAAAGAAGACTTTTCAGGATATCATAATTTTGCGGCAAATTATCAGGAACATTTAAGAAACAGATCTTTATATATCAAGGCTTTGAATGCTAGAGGAATTAAATAATGGAATGATCAGAAAGCATTCTGATCCCCTTTAAAGACGTTTGCAATGGTCAGATAAATAATTTTCAGATCAAGGAAGAATGTCCAGTTTTCGAGGTACCAAACATCTCTAACTACACGTCCTTCCATTTCCTCAACGGTCTTGGTCTCACCTCTATACCCTGTAACTTGCGCCCATCCTGTAATGCCGGGCTTCACCAAATGGCGTACCATAAATTTATCTATAATAGAGGAGTAAAGCTCCGTATGCTTAAGCATGTGTGGACGTGGCCCTACAACTGACATATCATTTCTTAGGACATTGATAAATTGAGGGAATTCATCTATACTTGTTTTCCGCATAAAAGCTCCTATTTTTGTCACGCGCGGATCTCCTGAAGTAGCTTGCAGCTTATCTGCTTCCTTATTAGGACGCATAGACCTGAATTTATAACAGTTGAATACTCTGCCTCCCTTGCCTGTTCTTTTCTGCTTAAAAAAGACCGGCCCCTTAGATGTTGCTTTGATTATTGTGCCAAATATGACATAGACAATAGGGAATATTGTAAGAAGGACAAATAGAGAAAGAATAAGATCAAAAGACCGTTTTACCAATCTATTCGAGAAATGCTGCAAAGGCTCGTTTCTAAGACTAAGAATGGGGGTAGACTCTAAAAAAGTTAGAGCAAAACGCCTTTTTATATATTTATGAAACTCAGGAACTAAATGGAAACGAATCATATTCTTTTCAGAATAAGTAATTAGATCCACTATCGTCTCTTCCTTGTTATTAGGTAAAGTACAAAAGATTTCATCAATCTTCACCTGTTGAACATAAGCCCTAACCTCAGATACCTTTCCTAAATAATTTGGCAGTACATCTTTCTTATCAGGATTATCATCAAAGAAACCCATCACTTTATATCCAAAGTCACTAAATAAAAGAGACTCATGTATTTTTATTCCATTCGTACCACCTCCGATTATAATAACTTGCCTATAATTATAACCTTTTCTACGATAATATTTTAAGGCTATTCTGAAGATAATATGCCAAATAATAAATAATGTACCGAGAATAAAGAAGCCTATAATCCATGGTATAACTGGTATAGCAACTACGTTGAATACAGAAAATCCGGTAGTGACCAAAAAGGCATATAATGCAATAAATATAGTGGATTTCTGCGCAATATTATCTAAATATATAACATTGGTTGCAATCTGAACATTTACAAAAGAGGCTACAAAAAAATAGCATAGATTTATAAGCAAAAATGCTATCATGAACTCTTCAGAATACACAGTTGTCATATGTATCGGTTCATGATAGATATAGAATGCTGTTAAAAAAAAGATGTTGATAAGGAGTAGATCGCCAATGCGAATTATCCAATCAATCATAAATCCATATCCGTCTTTTCCTTCTGTTACATTCATAGCAGTATATAAATATAAAGGTGCAAATATAACTATTTGTCACCAAAACTTAACGCAATTCCGCATTTTCAGAAGTCTTATATCGCTTCTTGTACATAAATATTATAAGGATAACAGTAAAAATAAGGCTAAGTATCGTAATCCACATATTTTTCTCCAAGGAATAAATACTCAAATCTTCGTATTGAGGCGTTCCATAATATACAAATGCCAGCACAACTCCTATCACATTATTTACAGTATGTACCACAACGGGAACCCAGATTGTCCCTGACCATACAAACATATAACCTAGTACGCCCCCAAGTAACACACGAGGTATAAATCCATAAAATTGAAAATGCATTGCACTAAAGACTATAGCAGCTATCCAAACGGCAAAATGTTGATTCTTTACTATTTTTTGTATAATTTGCTGCAAGCACCCTCTAAAAAAGAGTTCCTCACCAAGTCCTGCAACCACTGCAATAATTAATAAATTTAGGATAAGCCCGGTCATCGACTTATCGAGGAATAAAAGGCCTGTCGTTTTTTCTGCCGCCAGCTCATTCTCTTTCATCCAAGCCTGAATAGCAGACATCGATTCGGGTAATATTATCTGCTGATTATAGTATCCAATAAAATTGATAAGAGGCTGTATTACGACTATTAAACAAACCCCTAATAGTAGAAATATAATATTGTAAGATTCATCTACTTTCAGATATTCTT
Organism: Bacteroidota bacterium; assembly: GCA_023437305.1. GTDB lineage: Bacteria > Bacteroidota > Bacteroidia > Bacteroidales > Dysgonomonadaceae > Dysgonomonas. Next base: position 136,309 of record JAEZGN010000023.1, on the reverse strand, counting down.
TAGTATTCCTCTGTGATAAAAAAGCAAAAGCGAGCGAAGGTATAATAAAGAAAAATGCAGACTGAACAGTCAATGCCATCCTTGTAATCTTTACAGATTGGTTCAATTCGTCCAAGTGTCCACTAAGAGAAATTATGAAAGTTGTAAATATTAGACCTGAGAAAGCTAAGAAAATAAAAAAGAAAAGTTGGGCCCAGCCACCCATTCCGTACAATAAGCCTTTGTTATTTTGCTCCATTTTAATTAATTATTGATCCTGAGTATACTTATTCCTGAACAGCTTTTTGAGTCGACGCAATACCCCACCAAAGTCTTCTTCTCTATCACTACTTGCTTCTGCTTACTAGATGCATGTATAAAGTGAAGTTGTCCGTTTTGCCAATATGCAATACCTATATGAGAATAGTCGAGACCTTGAAGTGAAGTCGCAAATACAACAATATCACCACTCTCTATTTTTTCTTTATTATTAGATATAGATTCAACAGGAATTATTCTATAGTTATTCCTGTTATTCACTGTTCTTTCTATTTCTTTCATTTTTGAGACATTTGCCTCATTCTCTTTCAAATGCTTATACGATTGAGGATGTTCCGACATAAAACTCAGCGGATGATTTACAACCTTACCTCCTATATCTGTACTGATATTTCTCAATAGATTGTTTCTTTCATTCTCATATATCCAGTCACTTGTATAATGAAGACGAGAGGTATAATCTTTAATTTCTCCTTCACGATAACGCATATTGATTAAACAAGAACAGTAATTTTCGAAAGAACTGTCTCCTGATTTTATGACACGTGCCAGAGCAATACAATTTTCTACAAACGTTATACAATCTAACTCCCTCAAGTTTACAATGAGAGTTTCTTTATCCGAAACTTCGAGAGTAGATGCAACATAAGGCTTACCAAGAAAGAACTTAGCAGTTTTTACCAATAGTAGATTAAAGGGAAGGTCTTTGTGTGGTTTAAACTGTTCAATGTAGCGAACAAAAATTAAAGAATCTTCTTTGTTGTATATTACACCATTTCCTCCTTTCATTTGAAAAGGAAGTATAATTAAAAGAGATAAAGCAAAAAGACTATTGAATTTCATGATCTATCATTTAATGCTTAGGTATACTTTTTACGTATTTGCAAATATATGAAATTAAAGATGGCGATTTTCTCATATTTAAACAAAAAACAGGAGCCTATTATTCAAGACTCCTGTTCTCACTATTCTTGTTCTTTTATGGAACTACTGATTAATTATTGCAAACGCTTTAGACGATAGAGTAGTTGCTGTAGGGCTTCCTGATAATCATCAATGATTGCTTGCGTAAAAGCCTCTGCAAACAGTTCTCTTTGAGATTCGGTATATTTGAAGAATTCCTCGGCATGTTTTACAATATCTGCCGGATTGGTTGTTTCAGGAATTACAATATTCAAATCTCCTTTTGTTGCAAACGATGTTTCTGCAAGACGATCTGTCACATCAAGGAGATCTTCTAAAGCTTGGTCTAATGCAATATGTTGTGCATAGCTACCCTTTCCTGTAACGTGCCAATGATAAAGTTTTAAACTATTGTTGAAAGAGAATATCTTCCCAACAAATTTTGCTATATCAGCATTTACTGATACTGTCTTTTTTTCATTTAATGTTGAAGTACTCATGATGATAAATTTTATTTATTAATATAATTTTTATATAGACAAATATAATGATTAAAGAAGAGAATTCCAAATATATACAATTGAATACATATATATCAATATAGATGAAATCTATAAAAACTCTCTTAAAGCAATTAAAGGATTGCATATTATAAAACGAAACAACACAACTGTTTGTTTATTCTATTAAGCCTATTATTACGGGGAAATGTTTAAAAAAACATAATTTAGAAGACTATTAACATACATACCCTTGCAGTGAAACGGGAGTATATCAAATGTAGATATGAATAATTTTATCTTAAAAAATAATGTCAGTCCAGATAAAGACGTTTCATTTTTATAAGATCTACCTTCAATTCTTTAGTAAGGAAATTCATGATAGTTCCATGGTCTCGCTTTATCTGGTTAAGACCGGCTTGCAGAAACATCCGCTTAGCCGTAAAAATAGGTTCTGCACGTGGATATTTGGCGATAAATGCATCATATTTATCACTGAGATATATTTTTGAAGAAAGATAATCTTGCATGATAGTTTCTTCATCAACCCCTAATGCATATAGAACAAGAGCTGCTGCCATCCCTGCCCTATCCTTACCCGCAGAACAATGAAAAACCAATGGAGCACTCAGATTATTTTGTATAATGGCAAAGAAGATTCGGTATGCTCGAACACATGCAGGGTCGCTTACAAGCTGACGATTCATGTGCTTCATATGGCTATCAATATTGGTTTTAAGAAGATTCGCTTGTATTCCCTCACTACTCAGATTGCCGGGAGTAATAGCAATGGGATATGTAAATTGCACTGTTGAAGGCAAATTGTCGGGGTAGCGTTTCGTTTCAGCTTGTGCTCTAAAGTCTACAACGGATATTATAGGAATACTTGCCAAATAAGCGACATCGCTTTCAGTCAGGCTAGACAATTCATCTGCTCGAAACAATTTACCCCATTTAGTATATCTACCGTCTTTAGTCTTGAAACCACCCAAATCGCGAAAATTATAACACCCTTCCATTGGAAGATGGCGTTCTGAAAGATTTAAAATCTCCCCATTATTATGCAGTTCAAAATAGATACGAATAGATGTGCTCACATTCAAAGAATATATCCCACTACCATTGCCGACAAGTATTGGCTCTTTGTGATTGATACTATCAAATGAATCGCCGGCGTATAAGGACCAATTGCCTTCAGTTTCGAGGCTGAAACTTGCGGCTTTAGTATACTTATTACGTATTATTTGCGCCTTTAATATAGCCGTACCCATTGATTCCTTAAAGTTTCTTTTCTTGATAATGATTGCAAATGCTACAGAGAATTTTAATAAAATCATGACAAATATACAGAATTAGTTGAAATATTGCTAACTGGCCAAGTAAAACAAAGCAATGTGTAAAAAAAGGTAAATGTTTACAAAAAAGACACAAAGTATTGATAAGGATTCACAACTAATGTATCTTTGTTGAAATACAACAGTGTGATAAATAGTTATTTTTATGAATATTAAGCTAATAGGTTCGTTAATAAGCATACTATTTTTATACAACTGCTCTCCCAATCCAACGACGGTGACAGTAATGTGTGAACAGGATCGTAAAGGAAATTACATCCTGAAATGGGAATTGTATCCGGAAGTAGACAATACACCTGTTGAAATATTCGTTTCGGATAATGACAGCTCTTTTCCTTCAAATGCAAAACTTATAACCAATTCGAATGACTACATTGCTGTTATAAAGAATGAATCGGACACTGTAGAAAAACGAAAATACTTCCGTATAAAAGTAGCAGGCGTACTTTCTGAGGTAGTCACAAATAGATTCTTTGAAATGGATAGCATTCAAAACTTCAGAGACATTGGCGGATACATCACAAACGACAACAAACGTGTGCGATGGGGTAAGATATTCCGTTCGGGAAACTTCTTCCGCATGACGCCTCATGACAGTCTAGAAATGAGCAGCCTAGGAATAAAAACCGTCATCGATCTCAGATCCGAAGATGTGATGAAGAAGAATGTAGAAAGATATAGAGCAGCCAATAACATCCGCATCCCTATCGCTTATAATGGCTACAACTCTATATCACAAAAAGTGATGGAAGGTCGGTTCCTTCGTGGTGATGCTATCATATATACACAGGACACATATAAGGATATGATCAATAACTTCGCCAGTCAGTATGCAGAATTCTTCGACTACCTATGTGATGAAAACAATTATCCGATCGCTTTTCATTGCTACTTAGGCAAAGACCAGTCAGGACTGGCTACATTCTTCCTACTCAGAGCATTGGATGTACCTATGGATATAATAGAAGACGACTATATGGCTTCAGATATGGTGATCGACCGCACAAAGCTGGTAAGAAACGCCGATAGCCTTTCAGAGTCGCGGCAAGAAGCTTTCACAATGCTTTCACGAACAGACTTAGCATATCTGAAATATGGAATTTCGTGCATCAGAGAAAAGCGAGGATCGGTAGAAGACTACATGCTTCATGAATTAAAGCTGACTCCCGAGAAAAAGAAAAAGCTGAAAGCAATTTTACTACACTAGATTAAACCAAACAATTGACTTATAGAAAATAATGAGACTTGGATGCAACAGCAAAACCAAGTCTCATTTTTGTATTTGAATAGCCTGTTATTTTACCTCTACTTCTATAATCGAACTTATATCATCCAGCTTACCTTCGATTGTAAATGTCACATCTCCTGTCTTTTTATCTCTATTCCAAACAAGCTTGGAATCTACATTCAGCCATTTCGCCGATTTTAAGTTAGGAATATTTAATGTAATGGACGGAGTATCTTTCTCCAAGATGTGAATATAATAGGTTTTGCCCTTATTGGTTATTGCTCCCCACGATTGAGGAAGAACAAACCCTTGCTTCGTTCCATATATAGTATATCCATATTTATCCATCCATTCTCCCATCTGTTGAAGCCTTTCTACACATTCTGTCTGAATCTTTCCATTTGGCATTGGCCCTACATTCAACAATAGGTTTGCACCTGTACCTGCTGTACGAATAAGCAGATGCAAAAGTTCTTTTGTCGATTTATATTTATCATCAGTAATATCAAATCCCCAAGATTCATTTATAGTCTGACATGTTTCCAACGGAAGTTTAGACACCTCTTGTCCACTCAATCCACCTTTATTTTCGCCCGGAACATCACGCTCAAATATCTGATAGCTTTCGCCCTCAAAAGGTGGCAAGTGATGGTTGTTTGCTATTAAACATTCAGGCTGTAGACGGTGAATCAATTCATATATTTCAGGGTAATGCCAATCAACATAAGTAGACTGATCTGTTCTATTCTCATGTTCTGTCTGATCCCAATGACCATCAAACCAGATACCGGCTATTGGACCATAATTCGTTAACAACTCGGTCAACTGCGCTTTCATAAAATTAATATAGCTATTCCAATCACTTTTTTCTGTACGGCCCGATCCTTTTCCGGTACGTCCTGTTTCATACTGATAGTCGGAACGCATCCAATCCAGGATTGAGTAATACAATACAAGTTTCATACCTTGTTTATGGCATTCATCGGCCAACTGCTTTATGAGATCCTTTCCATAAGGGGTATTCATTATATTCCAATCCGACTGCTTTGTATCCCAATTACTGAAACTATCATGATGACGCGAGGTAAACGCAATATATTTCATACCTGCGCTTTTTGCTATCTGAACCCACTCTGCTGCATCAAATTCCTGCGGATTAAAGAAATCTTGGAGTCTTTTATATTCGTTCGTTTTTATCGGACGATTATTCATAACCCATTCTCCATCACCCAACACGCTATAAGGTCCAAAATGGACGAACATGCCAAAGCGGGCATCTTCAAACCACTTAACATCCGGTTTTCCGGCTTTCGATTGTGCCGACAAATTTGCCATAACTAATATTAAAGCAAAAAATAAAAAAGATTTCTTCATTTTGTTCTTATTTTAGACATTAAGGTTAATTCTCAATTATATTGATATTAGCTTTTTATACATCTGAGGTAGATACAAAAATAAATAAATTGGGCGTTACCCACTTCTACTTTTCCGATAAACTAATAGCACAAATTCGATATCATGACTTATCCATATTTCTCAATATAGCATAAAAGCGATCAGCAACCCTTTAATTACAAATTGTTATATGCCTCTCTGTATTCGCTGGGAGTTTTCCCTATGTGATGCTTAAAAACCCTGTTGAAGTAAGAGATATTATCCAAAGACAGCTCCATTGCCACATCCCTTATTGGCATATCGGTAGTAAGAAGAAGAAGCTGAGCCTTTTCTATCTTTTTCATGTTCACATATCTGAGTGGAGTGCAGTTCATTTCTTTCTTAAACACCCGAATCAAATGATCTTCAGAAATACATGCAACATTTGCAAGTTCTGCTAATGTAATATCTTTACCCGTATTTTCGTGTATGTACTTCAACGTGTTGCTAATGCGAACATCTTTATTATCTGATTTGGTTTTTGCTAATGTAAAAAATCTGGATATAAGCTGATACAAAATTCCTTGCGTTTCGTACCTCGAGTGTATAGACATCTTGCTGTTATCTGCCACATACTGATCAAATGTACGAGGGTTATCATACAGCTTAGGGTCATAATGTCTTAAATGCCTTCCGGGATTAATTTCAAGCAATCGTTTGTTCAGCATTAAGCCTAGTGAGTCGGACTTGACTTCTATAGGAAAGTCGTATTGATCGAATATTGATTCCTTATTTACCGTTTCTTCATAAAAGTGAATATAATAAAGCGAAAAGAAGCTATTACATTCATTATCGTGCAATGTAAATGGAGGAATTAGGTACAAATGATCGGGTTTCAGTGAAAATGGCTTTCCGTTGATATAGGTGCTTGCTTTGCCTCCGGTTACATAATATATCCGGGCAAAAGGACTATACACCGACTTCCAGTTCCAGTTTGCATTTAGCTCCGAATAACCGACATTCAGCAATATAAATTTAGGTCTTTCTGTGGTTTTAGACATGAAAATAGTCATTTTATTTTCCCGATTCTATGCAAAGATATTCATTTATTAGGAAAAAGTTTCAGTATAAGCGAATGTAAACTTTTAATAAGTACTAAAAAGGATTTATACTCCTCTTCTTTGGTTCTTCAGCATATTATATCAATTGTATTTGTTGTATTGCAAAACTAAGGTGTTACTCTTTTTACCTTGTGGTTTGAAAAAAGGTGACAAAAGTGACACTTTTCAGTATGGTCGTATTATGTCACCTTCCTTTACTTCACTCCTTTTTACTTTTCGGTACAAATGGGGTGGAGGAAGGCAATAATCTCTGATAAAGACATATTCCGATTCTTTTTTCTCTTGAGCTATTGTTTCCTCCTCATCTTCAATCTGTACATCCTGCAAGTTACCAGAATCAGAGACCTGTTCGGTTGGTTCAGAAACAGCCTCTTTCTTTTCTATTTTCTTTTCGAACGATGCACCACTCATCAGTTTTTCCCGCAGCTCATTCAAACTATCCTTCGTTTTCGGATCTTGTACGATTATCGTTAAGGGTTGGCTGTGCTCTTTGTTCTCTTCTTCCTTTGTTTCGTTGTGCAACAAAACCAGCCTGATAGCGTGTGTGTCGGGGGCATATTCTTTTTGTCTGACTACCCGGGTTTTCAGTACTAGTTTGTCGGGATTCTCTTTGTCAGGCACATAGGTCGTTCGCACCTCTGTGAGGGTGTAGCCTTCGAGTTTTTTCCTTAACGATCGGCGGGCAGTAATTGCCAGCGCCTCATCCCTGCTTTCAATTGCTGCTTCTATTGCTTTTCTAAATTCGGGCTTCTTATCTCGCCATTCATAGAATGATTTGCGGGTTATTTTCAGGTATTTACAAATCTCTGTGATAGAATATGTGTCTTCTTCTATCAGCGAGACAATCTTTTCTGCCAGTCTTTCGGTATACTTTGCCATATCTGTTATAATAATGTTATTTATAATAGATAATTATTTAGAAAAGTGATAAATATGGATGAACGGACTTATTGTCGTCTTTGTTGTCATCCTGAACGATAGTGAAGGATCTCTTATCTTTTAGAAAGTCGAGATGCTTCGTTGCCTCAGCATGACAAGAGACAATATGTCTACAGCAATAGGTTTACAATTATTGGCTTTTCCTTCTTTGTCATTGATTACACTGTGTTCCGTCGAACGTTGTTTCTGAACGATAGTGAAGGATCCCTTATCTGTATAGGGTCGAGATGCTTGGTTATCTCAACACGAGAATTAACTGACGATAGAATATACAATATATTGAGAATATCATTTCACGTACTGATTTGCATTATTATGAATATAAATACTATCTTTAACATTCGAAAAAACACCCTTAAAGTATCAGAAAACAGAAATTTATTAAAAATTAAAGCGAATGCGAATTATTTATTTTTGTTTTTTCCTGAGTATGTTAATATGCCCAAAACTTTTCTCTCAGGAAATAAACCCAAACATCTTGTACAAGATTGTTAGCCCCTCAGGTTTTGTAATAGATAACAGAGACGTGCACGACAACGCCGCATCTCTTTATTTGTCCAAAAATGAAAAGAGTAGCCAAGGGCAAGTGTGGAAAATAGAAAAGTTGAAAAACGGTTCTTACATGATCTCCAACCCTTTTATCAACAAGAGTATTGATAACAACAATACGACTACAGGAAATGGAAATCCAGTAATTCAGTGGGACAGTAACAAGTCGAACGTAAATCAGCAATGGCTATTGAATGTAACAGGTACAGGAGCTTTCGCCATCATCCATAAAGCGAGCGAAATGGCTTTGGCTTTCACCGGAGAGGATGCTGTCGGCACACAGTTGTCGCAACTTCCAAACTCTTCTCAAACATGGAGGTTGGTTCCAACGAATATTAAACCACCTAAAGAAGAAAAGCCAAAACCAAGCAAGTACGACTGGGAGAATGAAACAATATTTGCAATAAACAAGGAACCCGGACATGTGACTTATATCCCCTTCCCTTCCGTAGAAAGCCTTAAAAAAGATAAAAGCTTCGATAAGCCTTGGGAAGAACCATCATCATCCTTGTACTTATCTCTGAATGGTGATTGGAAATTTCATTGGGTAAAGAAACCTTCGGAACGTCCTAAAGATTTCTACAAGACAAGCTATGATGTTTCGTCTTGGAAAGAAATACCTGTGCCTTCCAACTGGGAAATGCACGGATACGGAACACCCATCTACACGAATATAACCTATCCATTCAAGAATAATCCTCCATTTATACAACCTCAAAAAGGATACACCAACGAGATAGAAGTAAATCCCGTAGGATCGTATCGACGTGATTTTTCTATTCCGGCAGATTGGGATGGCAAAGAAATCATCTTACACTTCGATGGTGTATACAGTGGAATATATGTATGGATCAACGGTAAAAAAGTAGGCTATAGCCAAGGGGCGAACAATGTTGCCGAATTTAACATTACAAATTACATTAAGACAGGAACTAACACGATTGCTGCTGAAGTTTACCGATGGACAGATGGAAGCTATATAGAAGATCAAGATATGTTCCGCCTGAGTGGAATTCATCGTCCGGTTTACTTATATGCAACACCTAAAGTACATGTACGTGATTACTTCTTACAGTCAGAGTTCAAAGGAGATAATTACAGCTCTGCGCTTTTCAAAGTGAGAGCTTCGATAAAAAATTATGATAAAAAAGCATCTCAAGCTACGACTCTCGGTGTATCGCTTTTAGATACCAAAGGCAAAGAGGTAGCAAACATCACACAACCTATTGGAGCATTGAAGGCAAACCAAGAACAGGAATATGATATACAAGCTAGTGTTACGAACCCTTCGCTATGGTCTGCCGAAAAGCCGAACCTTTATACTGCAATCATTACCCTGAAAGACAATAATGGAAATGTATTGGAAGCAATGTCCTCCAAGTTTGGATTCAGAAAAATAGAAATGAAGAACAAACGTGTTTATATCAACAATGAACAGGTTTTCTTTAAAGGAACAAACAGGCACGACATTCACCCTAAATTCGGAAAAGCTGTACCTGTAGAGTCTATGATACAGGACATCGTAATGATGAAGCAACATAACCTGAATACAATACGTACAAGCCACTATCCTAACGACCCAAGGATGTATGCCTTGTACGACTACTACGGATTGTATGTAATGGATGAGGCCGACCTCGAGAATCATGGCAATCATTCGATAAGCGGTATGCCTAGTTGGATTCCGGCATACAAAGACCGAATAGAAAGAGTGATACAACGAGACAAGAACCATCCGTCTGTTATCTTCTGGTCTTTGGGTAATGAAGGTGGAAATGGCGACAACTTCGATGAGATGTATAAAGTAGCTAAGCTACTCGATCCGTCACGCCCCGTTCACTACGAAGGCAAGAATGAAGCAGCCGATATAGATTCACACATGTATCCCGATTTGGCACGTATGGCAGCCTTTGACCAAAGAGATACCGACAAACCATATTTCTTGTGCGAATATGTTCACTCGATGGGGAATGCACCGGGCAATATCGCCGAATATTGGGATTATATAGAAAACAAATCGCAACGGATGATAGGCGGATGTGTTTGGGACTGGGTAGATCAGGGTCTGAACATGTATGGAAAACCTGAAAATCAATATTACCTAGGAGGTGATTTTGGAGACAAACCAAATGACTTCGACTTTGTATGTAACGGGCTAACAACTCCAGATCGTAGAGTTACGGCAAAGCTGCTGGAGATAAAGAAAATATATCAATACATCAAATTCCGTGAACTGTCGTTGAACACAGGCAAAATTGAGATTGAAAACAAGTATGACTTTACCAATCTGAATGAATTTAATATAAAATGGGAAGTTCTTAAAGATGGAGTTAAATCTGAATCGGGAACAATGCCTTCGATAGACTTAGCACCCAATCAAAAAACGATAATCACTGTCCCATATAATAAGAATTTGGATGCAGGAAGCGAGTATCTGTTGAATATATATTTCACACTAAAGAACGATACAAATTGGGAGAAAGCAGGTTATGAAATGGCGTCAGCACAGTTTGCACTGAACGGCAGACAGCCTTTATCTTCGGTTGATACATCATCTATGAGTGACGTACAAGTGAGCACACAAGGTGATAACCTTGTAATAGGCGGACGTAATTTCAAGACTGCATTCAACACGCAAACAGGTATAATGACTTCTCTTCAGTATGGAGGAAAAGAGATAATACATAACCAAAGTGGGTTTAACCTGAATTGGTACCGTAGTGTGAATAACGATAAATACACCGACCAGAAATATTATACGACAGAGAATGACAAACCGATGTTCAGCTATCAACTGTCGCCGGACAAAAAATCTGTAACTATTCTGACGGCTACTACAGCTACAATAAAAAGCCCGAAAGAAGTGCGAATTCCATATACTGTAAAGTATACGATCTACGGAGATGGAACAATTGATGTAGATGCGAATTTCACGTCTCCTTCTGCAGGATCATTTGTTCACCGCTTGGGCTTGCAAGTCGTATTGCCGGAGGGAATGGAAAATGTCCGTTATTATGGACGTGGCCCTCACGAAAACTATTGGGACAGAAAGCTTTCTGCATACATAGGGCAATATCAGACCACCGCAAAAGGAATGGAGCAAGAGCACTACGTGAGAGCGCAAAGTATGGGTAATAGGGAAGATGTAAGATGGATTACCATAACAGACCAAAATAAGAAAGGGATTAAAATCGAATCGAAAGACAGGTTAGGATTTAGTGCTCTTCACTTCACCGATCAGGCGTTGTGGGAAGCCGTGCATGATTTCAAATTGGATGAGATCCGCAAACCTGAAGTTTATTTAAGTCTGGATTGCATTCAACAAGGTCTAGGTAACGCAAGTTGCGGACCTCTGCCACTGCCGCAATACATGATTCCGGCTAATCAGAACCTAGGCTATTCGTTCAGAATACAAGGAGTGGAATAAGCAAACATTAAGAGAATAGCAAAGGCTTGTAATGAAAATTCATTACAAGCCTTTTTGTTTGGGGTATGACGCATTGTGAATACTCTATAAAATATTTGTAAATCTGCATTTTAAATCTTATATTTACTCTTAACCTAAATTAAAAACGATTCTAAAGAAAGGATTGCGTATGAATATACTTCTCGTTTGATCAATAAGAAAATACAATTTCTTATAGTTTGTAACATATTAAATGCCACTGATTATGGAAAGGTATAAGAAATATAGAACAATACAGAAAGCTTCATACATCGTATTTTTCCTTTATTTGCTAATTCTGGCTTTAAGTAATTTCAGCTTTAACGGGAATGTAGAATATATTCCGTACTTTATAATTATCCCGTTCGTTGTTTATTGCATCATAATGATAACAACAGAGATTCTGATATATAAAGAAAGAGAGGCTTTTTTTGACACAAGACAGAATCAATTGAGTAAAACAAATCTGAGGAATGATAGAATAGAAGCATCTACTTTATCGAAAATATAGATATAAACGAAAGAGGAGATTTTTAAGAAATCTCCTCTTTTTCAATTTATCTTCGTTCGTTATAAACTCCAAATTCTGCTATAGTTGGAGAGCCCTTAGATTCCTGTATTGATATGCGAACTTTATTTCCCCATACCTTATCAAACCTATGTATTTTAATGACATCCGATTTTGCGCCTGAAAAAATAGTCTGCCATTTTCCATTATGAAGGTATTCCAATTTATAGGATTGTATATCGTTCTTGTTATTTTTCTCTGTTATTGTTATCATATTGAATGGTTGCTCATTGTTTCCCAGCTCTATCTCCAACCACGGTTTGCTTACCAATGGATTTGACTCCCATCCTGTTTTGAAATTATCATCATTCGCAAAATCCATTAGTTGCATATCCCAGCTCCAGCTCGAATTTGCCGGCTTAAACTTTGCTATATTCGATGAGATAATCGGAGCTTCATTCTTAGGCAAGTTGTTTAATGCTCCTTCATTTTTCCATAATTTACCTATCCGGCGAAAAGCAGCAACAGCATTATCGTCTATCAGCCCATCTCTATTGGGAGCAGCGTTAAGAATAAAGTTGCAATAGACCTTATTGAATGGAATTATATTGTCATTAACCAATTTCACCGGATCTTTTACTGGCGTTTTAGGAAAATCTTCTTTCCAAAACCAAGCCGAATTTATTGGCAGACAAGACAGAGCCGGCAGAGAATTGCTATCTTTAGAAATATGCTGACCAGCACCTTGTTCATACGATTTTATATCTGTATAAAATAATGCCTGAGTAGGATACTTTGCTGCATTCAGATCCATCACAAGACAATTGGGTTGCAAAGACTTGATGAGATAGTATATATCTTCGAAAGGTATTTCGTCGTAAGAAATGCGTGACCACGGAGCATCCCACCCGTCAATTATCAGTGCTTTTATTTCTCCATAGTTGGTAAGGAGCTCTGTCAACTGAGCCTTTATCATGTCTATATGCTTAGGGCTAATAAAGCCCGGACGTAATTTATGATGTGTATCCAGAATGGAGTAATACAACATTACCCCCAGACCTTCTTTTCTGAAAGCATCTACGTATTCCTTTACAACATCGCGCTTCAATGGGCTATTCATCACGTTATAGTCTGTAGTCTTGGTATCCCAAATGCAAAAGCCACTATGATGTTTGGTGGTAAGGCATCCATAAGTCATATTGGCTTCTTTTGCTGTTTTGGCCCATTGATTACAGTCTAACTTTCGAGGATTAAAAATTGAGGGTGAAGCATCAGGGTCGGCCCAATCATCGCTCATAAAGGTAGGGATATTGAAATGGATAAACATTCCAAAACGCAGGTTTATAAACTCTTGTTGGAGATCGGGTAATGATTTTACTTGAGAATAGCCGGACAAAATAAAAAACAGGCTAAAAATTAATAATGGGCATTTTTTCATAATAAAGGGGTTTAATTTATGCGAATATAAGTATTTTGAGGGATGATGAAACAGAAAATAATATAGAAAATATATAATACTTTTGAGCTTTTTATATTGAGATTATTTTTTGTTATATTTTGATCTGTTATGAAGACTTTTTTAAGAATGAAAAAATTAAATAAAATATATTGATACATTTTTTTGATTAACTTCGCATTATTAAGTAAAAAAGTCTGATCCTGTTTCATAAGCTCTTTATGATATGAGAAAACTCCCAATCATCCTATTTTTATATTCTCTTGCTATCATCGTATCAGCAAACGACATAGGGAACAGTTATATTATCGAACTGAATAAGGCTATTAATGACAAGAAGTACTATGATGAGAAGAAAGAGCAAAAGATAAATAGTCTTAAACAACTCTTATACATATCAGATCTCTCTCTTGCTCAAGAATATGATATAAATATCAAACTGTCGAAAGAATACAAAAAATACAGGATGGATTCGGCAGTTTACTATATGGAGAAGAACCTCGACATAGCAAAAAAATTAGATAACATTGACGTAATCAATGAAACCAACCTAAATCTGTCGTTACTATATTCTGCAACAGGCATGTATCTGGAAGCTAAGGATATATTAAACCATATTGATAGAAAATCATTATCCGAAAAATTGGTTCCACTATACTTTGAGTCTAATAGTCAGTTTTACGGACACTATGCGCAAAGCAACGACAGACATGCCTATTTTCAGATAAATGAGGCTTATAGAGACTCATTGCTTACAGCCTTAGATCCCAATTCTGTGAGGTATCGAATAACCTATGCAGAGAAGATATTCTATCAGGGACAAATCGAAATTGCAGAAAATCGCCTTCTAAAACTCATGGACGAAATATCGGAAAATGATCCGGATTATGCCTTCGTAGCATACCTGCTGGGTAAAGTCTATGAGAATAAAAAAAAGTCAGACTTGCAAAAAAAATATTTTGCTCTTTCAGCCCTATCGGATATTAAAAACTCAATAAAAGATAACGCTTCCCTACAAAGCTTGGCGTTGGTTTACTATGAAGAAGGAGACATAGATCAGGCTTATAAATTTACCAAGTCGTCTATCGACGATGCTGTTTTTTGCAATGTAAGATTCAGGACAATAGGCATTTCAGAGTTTTACTCAATCATCAATACAGCTTATCAGGCGAAAGAGGCAAAACAAAAAAGTAAACTGCAATTATACCTTATACTTATTAGCATCCTTACCGTATTCCTTATCGTTGCTGTGATATACGTATACAAACAAATGAAGAGAGTTTCGCGAATAAGGAAAGAATTGTATCGAGCGAATGTAAAGCTGATCGACTTAAATCAGGGAATCACAGATACCAACAAGCAACTCAAAGAAGTAAATATCCAACTATACGAATCTAATCATATAAAAGAGGAATACATTGCCCATTTCTTCGACTTGTGCTCAACATATATCACCAAATTGGAGGATTATCGCAAATCTCTTAATAAGAAGGCAGCTAATAATCAGTTGGAAGATTTGTTCAAAACACTGAAGTCAACAGCCTTTGTTGATAATGAGTTGGAAGAACTATATAAAAATTTCGATAATATATTCCTAAGTCTCTATCCCACATTTGTAGAAGACTTTAATACCCTCCTTATACCCGAGGAACAAGTAATTCTTAAGCCCGGAGAATTACTCAACACCGAATTACGGATATTTGCCCTGATCCGTTTAGGAATTACAGATAGTGTGAAAATTGCAAGCTTCCTTCGCTATTCATTAAGCACCATCTATAACTATCGCACCAAAGCACGAAATAAAGCTGCTGTGTCGCGTGACGAGTTTGAGAACTTAGTGATGAAAATTGGCATTATACAAAAAAACAGATAAGTTAAAACACCTTAAGACTACTACTTTTTAGCCCTACAGATAAACACTCAAAAGACTGTAAAACAATAATATAGATATTCCACAACACTACTTTTTTGATTCAAAGAAAAGTAGCAGGCATTTATACCCATAATTTTGAAATAATTAATACCGGAAAATAAACATTTCCTAATTCAATAATCTAAATTTTTATAATACCATGGCATGACTCACAGTTATAACCTCTAATCTGTACATTTTACAGTAGTATAAAAGCATACACTATTATGTAAACAAAAATCCAAAATCACATTTAAACCTAAAGAAATCATGAAATGTAATAAAAAACGAACAAGTAAACAATTCTTGTATAAGATTTGTCTAATTTTTGCTTTGTTGGTTTCCGGTACAGCAATGGCTCAAGATGTAGTAAGCATCTCGGGTATTGTTACCGACCAAACCGGAGAGCCTATTATCGGAGCTAGTGTAGCTGTGAAAGGCACTACTACGGGAACAATGGCTGATGTTGACGGAAAATATTCTATTTCTGCACCAAACAACGCTACACTTGTATTCTCTTATGTGGGAATGAAGACTAAAGAAATTGCAATAGCAGGCAAGACAGCTATCAATGTCACTTTAGAAGAAGCATTACAAAATCTGGACGAAGTTGTTGTTATCGGTTACGGAACTCAGCGTAAGGCCGACCTCACCACATCTGTAGCCAGCGTATCTGCTGACGAATGGGCAGACAGACCGATTATATCGGCACAACAAGCCCTTCAAGGAAAAGCAGCTGGTGTACAAGTAATACAACCTTCAGGAAAACCCGGGGTAGGGATCCAGGTTCGCGTACGTGGAGCATCTTCTCTTAATGCGGGAAATGACCCTATCTACGTTGTAGATGGTATCATTACGAATGACGTTACCAATATATCTCCAACTGATATTGAGAGCATGCAGATATTGAAAGACGCTTCATCTGCTGCCATATACGGTAGCCGTGCGGCAAATGGCGTTGTTCTTATCACAACCAAAAGAGGAGCAAAAGGAAGAACTCAGGTAGACGTGAATATGTATGCAGGGTTCTCAAATGTTACAAAAAAAATAAAAACACTCAATACAAATCAGTACTATGATTTGATGAGTGAAATCGGCATAAGTGTAGACCGTACAAATCAGAATTATACAGACTGGGCCAAAGAAATGTATGGAACAGGTGTTCAACAAAACTATCAGGTTTCTATTTCGGGTAGCACAGATAAAACCAACTATTATGTGTCGGGAGGCTACCAAAAAGAAGAAGGTATTATTTCTCCTGCCGACTATGACAGGTACTCTTTCAGAAGTAATCTTTCTACCGAAGTTAAGCCTTGGTTCAAAATTGCATCAAACCTAAGTTTTGCTCGTAATTCACGCATGGACGCAACAGACAATGCAAACTCTGGTCGTGGCGGTGTTATTATGTCTATACTCAACACCCCTCCGTTTATGCCTATATGGGATCCCGAAAAACCAGATCAATATTCTACAAATCCATTCCAATCGTCATGGGAAAACCCTTACGCGCAAGCAAACACTTATGACAGAAACCAAGAATACCGTTTTATGGGTAATCTAGAATTAGATTTCACTCTGCTCGAAGGACTACATTTCAAACCTAGATTTTCGGTAGACTATACTTCACATACATGGGATAAATTTATCGATCCTATTAAAACTCAATATGGTCGTCAAGCAAATGGACGTGGAGAACATGCAGACGATGGTTATTTGACATGGCAAAGTGAAAACATTTTGTCCTACAGCAAAAAGTTTAATGACAAACATAATTTCTCTGCTTTGGGGGGTATTACTATGCAACGTTACAGACACAACAACTCTTACATGTCTGTTGAGGACTTTGTGAAAAATACTACCTACAAAACAATGACTCTGAATATGGCGAATAAGATCAATAATGCGACCACAGCAAAAGATGGCAACTCATTGATGTCTTATCTGGCCAGAGTACAATACGACTATGAGAGCCGTTATTTATTCACCGCAAATTTCCGTGCGGATGGCTCTTCAAAACTTTATCATAAATGGGCATACTTCCCGTCACTATCTGCCGGATGGCGTTTCTCTAGTGAGAAGTTCTTTGCACCTCTAACCTCAGTCGTTGACGATGCTAAACTAAGAATCGGATGGGGACGTAATGGTAACCAAGGAGGTATCGGAAACTATGACCTATATGATAAATATAATATTAGCAAACAAGAAACTACAGGACAAGGACCTGCTGTAACTCCGGGAAGACTTGGAAATCGTGACTTGAAATGGGAAATTACAACTCAATATAATGCAGGATTAGACTTATCATTGTTCAACTCTAGATTAACAGCAGAATTTGAAACATATTACAAAAAGACCACAGATCTGTTGTTGTATATCACATTACCTTCTACCGTAGGTACATCACTACCGATGCGTAATGACGGAGAGATGGTAAATAAAGGATTCGAGTTTAACCTGAATGGACAGATACTTACTGGTGCATTTAAATGGGATGCAAACTTGAATATGTCATTTAATAAAAATAAGCTTACTAAACTAGGTTTAACTCCTCAGTTTACTGTAGCTAACATAGAGAGTAATGGCGATGATGTAATCATGATTAAAGAAGGATTACCTTTGGGCGCATTCTACGGATACGTTGCAGAAGGAGTTAATCCGGATACAGGGAATATTATCTATAAAGACCTGAATAACAATGGGGTTGCTGGCGTAGACAAAGACGGAGTGATTGATTCAGGAGATAGAACAATTATCGGTAATGCACAGCCTGATTTCACATTCGGATTTACACATAATTTCTCTTGGAAGAATTTCACTCTGAGTGCATTCTTCAATGGGTCTTATGGCAACGATATTTTCAACGCTTCAAGAATTGATGCTGAAGGAATGTTCGACTCCAAAAATCAAACAACAACTGTACTAAATAGATGGGTTCGTCCGGGTATGATTACAGACGTACCGAGAGCAGGTGTTCTTACCAATTCATTAAACTCTTCACGCTTTGTTGAAGACGGTTCATTTATTCGATTGAAATCCCTGACTTTATCTTACGCATTCAATCAAAAAACGTTGAGACCATTGGGTCTATCTAAGCTGAGTGTATATGGAACAGTAAATAATTTGTTTACATTGACCAAGTATAGAGGATACGATCCTGAACTAAGCTGGACAAATAAAGATAATGCAGCACAATTAGGTATAGACTATGGAACTTACCCACAGGCTCGTACATTTATTTTTGGACTTAATTTAACATTCTAAAAATTGAATACAATGAAATACAATATAAAAAACATAATATTAGGAGCAGTTACATGTATGGCTTTTGCTTCATGTAGTAGCTTCCTTGATGAGTCACCTGATTCGGAACTAACAAATGAAAATTGGGGATCGGGAGGTAAAGACCATTCTACCGAATATACCACAGCCACTCAGATGGAACAATTGCTAACAGGTGCATATAATGATTATGCTAACGAATTTTGGCAACTAGACTGGTATATAATGAATGATGCTCAATCGGATAACGCTTATGCTGGTGAGCCGAAAGAGATGACCATGCAATTTGATGAGCTTAGAGTTTCAGCCTCTAATGGTGGAGTAAAGCGCGACTGGGGGTATCTATATTCTCAAATATCAAAAGCAAATACAATTATAGAATGGATTCCAAAAATTAAGGATACCGCACTAACAGAGCAACGTAGAGGCCAAATAGCAGGTGACGCTCATTTTATGAGAGCATTGTGTTATTTTAATCTTGTTCGAATATATGGAAGTGTACCTTTAATTACACAATATGTACCTGAAATAAGCATTAACAATATTGATACTATATATCCATTGTTGTATCCTAAACAAGAAACTGTAGAAAATATCTATACTCAGATTGTAAATGACTTGGAATATGCCGAAGCAAATGTGATGGATTATTCAGCAAACAAGTTTAAAATTACAAAAGCTCTTGTACATCTTATACAAGCACAGGTATATGCTACCAAAGACGGCTTTGAAAATACAGACTGGAACAAAGTAAAACAGTACGCCAAAGCGGTTGTAGACGATACTCGTTATGGATTAATGGATAATTACGATGACTTGTTCGCCGTTGCCGAAACACCTTCTAACGGAGTACTTCCTAGTGTAAATCTGGTAAATGAACATTGCAAGGAATCCATCTTCGAGGTAGATTACAATAGCTGGTCTACACTAGGCAACTGGGGAGCACAGATGTTCTACGGCATCGACTGGAAAAAATTCAATACTCCAAGTCAAGATTTGTACAAAGCATTCACTTCTGCGGGAGATGTAGTACGTAGAGATGCATCTATCATGTTTGGAGATGTTACAGGTAAATGGACAGACAAGTATTGGCCTTCTAATAAATATCCTTATTGCTATAAACTCAGATCTCAAGAAGCCGGTAACATCGTTATATTCCGTCTTCCGGAAGCAATATTATTATTAGCTGAAGCAGAAAATGAACTAGGCAACATAGGTGAAGCAAAAAATCTGGTAAACAAAATCAGAAAACGTGTCGACTTAGCAGACACGCCGGCTAACACAAAAGATGCTATGCGCTTAGCAATAGAGAATGAAAACCGCTTTGAGTTTGCTTTCGAAGGAAAACGCTGGATGGATCTTAAACGTAGAGGTCGTTTTATTCAGGTAATGAGATCTACTTCCGACCATCAGAACGCTTATGCATCTCGTCTGAATGAAAATAAACTTGTGTGGCCAATCCCTCAAAGCGAACTAGACCTGAATGTAAATCTTGTTCAAAATCCTGGATATTAATCTATAAATTAAATGCAGAAAAATATGAAATCTATATATAAAGCAATTATGTGCGGATTGTGCTCATGTATTCTCCTCGCCTCATGTGAGGAAGAAGATACAAGAAAAGTATTTCCGCATTCAACACCGGTAATTGAGTCGGCGGCAATCAATCCATCTACATTTTCTTATGGGGATTCTGTTACTATCACGGCGAAAGTTTCTGATCCGGTAACTCCTCTTTCTACATTAGAAATGAGAATGATAGTGAATGACGTCCTCGTTGCACAGCAATCGATACGCACTGCTGGTAATAGCACAGAGGTATCTTCTAAATTTAAGGTAGCCTATACAAGTGAGCTGCCGGATGATGCAAGCGTTGAGGTTCTTTTAACCCTTACTAATGTTGAAGGAGATCAAACGACAGGTACTATCACAGGAGTGAAAGGAAAAAGAACTTATTATAGCAAATTATATCTTGTACTGGATAATGGGCAGGTAATTACCTTAACTCCTGAAGCTGCGAAATCTGATAAATACAAATCATCTGAACTTAAGCTCAAGGCAAATAGTATCCGTTACAGAATTGCTGAGAAAATAACTACAGATAATCAGATCGATTTCTCAGGACATGTATGGGGAAGTAAATCAGGAGCAGTTCAATTGGTAGATGAAACCGGCGACTATATTACTACTGCGAACACAAATGTTGACTATATTACAAATATTGTATTTGACAACTATAAGTTTACAACAAGCTTAGCCGGAGATAAATACAATCCGAACGACCTTGTAATAGATAACTTTGGCGATGTAACAGCCAGTGGTGAAGCATTTAAGAAACTATCACGTACATTTGAGAAGAATCAGGAAGTAAACTTATTCGGTGATCTTGCTTCTACAGATATTGTATATGATCTCAACTACTTTGTACGTACGGCTGACGATAAGATCAAATTTATTGGTGATACAGGAAGCTATGATCTGTATTATAGCGAAACCCGCAAAGTAGCCATAATAGATCCTGCAGTAAGAGAATATCCGAACGTATTGCTTGCCGCCGGAGAAGGTCTTGGTTACCCGTCGAAAGTGAAACCCGGAGCACATACAACATGGGATTTCAACGCCCCTTTGCAAGCTATTGTTTTCCGTAAAGTGGCAGCAGACACATATCAGGCTGTAGTCTATTTCGATGCATCTAAAGCAAACTTCAAACCATTTGAAAACAGATCATGGGCTAATGAGAAGAAATCAACAAACTTCACGATGCCTTCTATCATTGCTAAAGATACCGATTTAGGGAAGACTGATGGCAACTGGTATGCTGCAGAAGGAGCTGTATCAGGCAACTATAAAATAACAATCAATCTGGCAACAAAGGTAGTTACAGCAGAAAGTGTAACTCTTCCTTAAATTAAGCACAAGTTAGATACTTATTGGCCTGTACTTTTTCCCTACAGGCCAATAATAAAAGATAAAAAAACATGAAAAAATATTTAATTCCTGTATTATCTCTTCTTCTTGCTATAGCATGTACCGATCACAATTCCGATCCGGGATCACCAGATGATGATCAGCAAGGGTCTACGGAGAATAATGACGTAAGAATGTGGCTGACTACTCAATCGAAAGTTTATATGATGAAAGAGCTTCCGATCAAGTATTCGAATGACATTACAGACGTTGTAGTACGCCTCGACCCCACTGTGAAATATCAGACAATAGATGGTTTTGGTGGAGGTCTTACAGGCTCATCGGCATATCTCCTCAAACAGATGAGTGCCGAAGCTCGGGCAAAGGTTCTCAAAGACCTTTTCGACCCGAAAGAAGGTGCTGGATTAGAGAGCTTGCGACTATGCATTGGAGCTTCAGACTTTTCAATGGCACTATATACATATTGTGATAAAGAAGGGATAGAAAACTTTGCAATTCCTGAAATTGACAGGCGCGATTTACTGCCGGTATTGAAAGAGATATTGGCTATTAATCCTAAAATTAAGCTGATAGCAAGCCCATGGTCACCACCTGCATGGATGAAGAGTAGCGGCCAGTTAAATAACGGCAAGCTTAAAGGTCCGGAAGTATATGATGCTTATGCTACCTATTTTGTAAAATATGTAGAGGCAATGAAAGCTGAAGGAATTACAATTGATGCTATTACATTGCAAAACGAAGCCGATTTCGAATCAGGTGTGCACCCTTCTATGAAAATGACATGGCAGGAACAAGCTGAAATAATAGGAAAATATCTTGGCCCTAAATTCAAAACGGCAGGTATTAAAACTAAAATATTAATACTTGACCATAACTTCGACATTTACAGCTACGCAATCAACGTATTACGAGATGCTACCGCAAATCAATATATCGCCGGAACAGCATTTCATGGTTATGCAGGGAATCCATCGGCTATCAATCCTGTTAAAGCAGAATTTCCCGATAAAAGTATATACGAAACAGAGTTATCGGGAGGAGGATGGAATACAGGTACAGAAATGGAAACCCTATTCTATTATCTTACAGACTTTCTTGTACCATGTATACAAAACGGATCTAGCAACTATATGATGTTCAACGTTGCGCTTAATTCGCAACATGGGCCCGTTACTCCGGGAGGAGTATTTTGTGAAGATTGTAGAGGAATTGTTACTATAGATGGAGACGTATATAAGAAAGAGCTCGAATATTATCTATTAGGTCACTTTGGTAAGGTATGCCGAAGCGGAGCAAAAATGATTAGTACTTCATTTCTTGGCACACTTCCTGATGGAGTTACAGCTACTGCTTTCTTAAATCCTGATGGCAGCAAAGGCCTTGTGATTGTCAACAAGTCAGGTAATAGTATTAATCTTACAGTAAAAGATCAAGCAACAAGCAAACGGTTCGTGTACAACGTTCCCAATTTGGCTATTGCGTCATTTATATTGAAATAAGATTGTTTGGTGGGGTCTGTATATGAATTCATTCTATGCAGACTCCTTTTTGAAATTTGAATAATTAAATGCTCATGAAAAAAATTGTTTACGCAGCGCTTTTCTGTTCTATCCTATTCTCTTGTAGCGAGAAAAAGGAGTATGTAGAAATATATACGACTACGGCAGATAAAGAGAAGACAATGCAAAAAGACTCGGTAGCGTTTTCTGCTAAATCAGATACAAAAGCTACTGATAATATAATAACATTATTTCCTGAAGAGAAATATCAGGAAATGGATGGTTTTGGTGCAGCTATAACCGGATCAAGTTGTTATAATCTTTTAAAGATGAAAGCAGAAGACAGAACTACACTATTGAAAGAAACATTCGATCCTGTAAATGGGTACGGATACAGCTATATCCGTATATCATTGGGAGCTTCGGACTTCTCGTTAGACGAATACACATATTGTGACAATCCGGGAATAGAAAATTTCGCTATACATGAATATGACAAACGTGATTTATTCCCAATTCTGAAAGAAATAAAGGCGATTAATCCGTCTGTAAAAATTATGGCCTCACCTTGGTCTTGCCCTAAATGGATGAAGGTAAACAACCTGAAAGAACTAAAACCCTTCGACTCTTGGACAAGCGGACAATTAAATCCTAAATATTACCAAGATTATGCGGCTTACTTTGTAAAATATATTCAGGCAATGGAAGCAGAAGGCTTCAAGATAGATGCTGTAACAATACAAAACGAACCATTGAACAGAGGCAATTCTATGTCTCTCTATATGACTTGGCAAGAACAACGAGACTTTGTAAAATCAGCACTAGGTCCGGCTTTCGAAAAGGCAGGCATAAAAACTAAGATAGTGGTATATGATCATAACTATAACTATGACGAAGATAAGGCCGAAAACTACGATCAAAAACAATATCCACTAAAAATATACGAGGATGCCGATGCTGCAAAATACATCGATGGAGCAGCTTATCATGCTTATGGTGGTGATAAAGAAGAATTGCTGAATATTCATAACGGACGTCCTGATAAGAACTTATATTTCACAGAAATGTCAATCGGTCTTTGGGGCGAAGGGTATTCCTTTGCAAAAGACCTGATGTGGAACATGCGTGAAGTTTGTATCGGTACGATTAACAACTATAACAAAGCAGTTATTATGTGGAACTACATGCTCGACGACAAACATGGACCTGATCGTCCGGGCGGATGTGATATTTGCTTAGGTTGCATCACGATAGACTCTAACGACTATAAAACAACAGACAAGAATAGTCATTACTATACAATGGCACATCTGTCAAAGGTTATAAAACCGGGTAGCTATCGCATTAAGTCGGAAGGGCAAACTGTAAAAGGGATCTATTATTCAGCATTCGAGAATCCGGACAAAACATACTCTATCGTATTGCAAAATGACACTCCGGAACAGCGTACTGTTACTGTACAGCATGGCGAGAAGTCATTCAGCTACAATGTACCGGCTAGCTCTGTTATTTCGTGCATTTGGAAATGAATCGGTTCGAAAATTAAAAGCTGAATAATAAAAAGATTATATTTGCGACCAATTTTTGCGAAAAAAGGGAAAATACTAAATTATTAATTACATACTTATGCTGAAAAGAGGAAAAACGCTATTAAGCATCCTAATCATGGGAGCTATAAGCTTAAATATGATAGGGCAAAACAAAACCCCTATCTATTTAGATGAAACTAAACCTATTGAACAACGAGTTGAAGATGCGCTCTCCAGAATGACTCTGGAAGAAAAAGTCGCAATGTGCCATGCACAATCTAAATTCAGTTCGGCAGGAGTTCCCCGTTTAGGCATTCCTGAGAATTGGGCAACAGACGGTCCTCACGGTATTCGCCCCGAAGTTTCGTGGGATGAGTGGGATCAGGCCGGATGGACTAACGATTCGTGTATCGCTTTTCCGGCTCTTACATGCTTGGCTGCAACATGGAGTAAAGATATGTCTGCCCTGTATGGAAAAAGCATCGGGGAAGAAGCCCGATACCGTAACAAGAATATACTACTTGGTCCGGGAGTAAATATCTACCGCACACCTCTCAATGGAAGAAACTTCGAGTATATGGGAGAAGATCCTTACCTGGCTTCAAAAATGGTAGTGCCTTATATACAGGGAGTACAGGCCAATGGAGTAGCAGCATGTGTAAAACATTATGCTCTCAACAATCAGGAGATAGATCGTCATACAGTAAATGTAAATGTAGATGATCGTGCGCTATACGAGATATATCTTCCGGCTTTCAAAGCTGCTGTGCAAGAAGGAAAAGCTTGGGCTATAATGGGTGCATATAACAGATATAAAGGACAATGGGCTTGTCACAATCAATATTTACTGAATGATATCCTACGTGGAGAATGGGGCTTTGATGGAGTCGTTGTATCCGACTGGGGTGGAGTAAACAACACAAAGGAAGCTATTTATCATGGTCTGGATATGGAATTCGGTTCTTGGACTGATGGATTGAGCGAAGGTGCAAGTAATGCCTATGACAACTATTATCTGGCAAAACCATTCTTGAAGCTCTTACAATCGGGAGAAGTAAAGGTAGAAGAAGTAGACAAAAAAGTACGCAATATTCTTCGTCTTGCATTCCGTACTACAATGAACACAAAACGTCCTTGGGGCTCTTTTGCAACACCGGAGCATGCAGCAGCAGGACGCAAAATAGCAGAAGAAGGAATTGTATTGTTGAAGAACAACAACGGTGTATTACCAATCGATCTGAATAAAACGAAGAAAATACTCGTAGTTGGAGAAAACGCAATTAAGCCAATGACAGTAGGAGGAGGCAGCTCTTCATTAAAAGCTAAATATGAAATTTCGCCGCTGGACGGAATCATAAATCGTGTGGGAACACAAACGGAAGTTATATATGCACGTGGCTATGTAGGTGACCCTACAAGCGAATACAACGGCGTAAAGCTAAAAAGAGACCTTCACGACTCACGCCCAGCCAGTGAATTGATAGCAGAAGCAACAAGCCTTGCAAAGACCGCTGATCTGGTTATATTTATCGGAGGATTAAACAAAAGCGACAGACAGGATAGCGAAGGAAATGACCGCGAATCATTGAGCCTCTCTTATGGTCAAGACAAAGTAATTTCAGAACTTGCAAAGGCAAACAAAAACTTTGTTGTTGTAAATATTTCGGGGAATGCTGTAGCAATGCCTTGGATAAACGAAGTTCCGGCTATTGTTCAAACATGGTATAACGGTACTGAATCAGGGACCGCTTTAGCATCTATTCTTACAGGTGATGCAAACCCTTCAGGCAAACTGCCTTTCACATTCCCTGCAAAGCTTGAAGACAACGGAGCTCATAAGCTAGGTGATTATCCGGGTGTAAACAAAGAAGCAACTTACAAAGAAAGCATCTTCGTTGGATATCGTTGGATCGACAAAGAAAAGATCAAGCCACTATTTCCTTTCGGACACGGACTTAGCTATACTACTTTCGAGTACGGAAAAGTATCTGCCGACAAGAAAGAAATGGCAGCGGATGGGAAAATCACATTCTCTGTAAATGTAAAAAATACAGGAAGCAGAGACGGAGCAGAAATAGTTCAATTGTATATTAGCGACCTGAAATCATCTCTTCCCCGCCCTGTAAAGGAACTTAAAGGTTTTGAAAAAGTAAATCTGAAAGCAGGAGAAGAAAAAACTGTCACATTCACTATTGACAAGGCAGCGCTAAGCTTCTTCGATGCAGATAAGCATGACTGGGTTGCCGAAAATGGAGATTTTGAAGCAATCATAGGTGCATCTTCAACAGATATAAAATCTAAAGTAGGATTTAAACTAAAATAAAATTCTTACAAAAAATAGAAAAGCACAGATTGGATGATCTGTGCTTTTTTGTTTACATATATCAACAAACTATATTTCAAATAACAATCTAATAATAAACACAATAGATATAAGTATTTATAAATACTTACACACCATTCTCACATTTTTTCATATATTCCAGATTCTAATCACTATAAGTATCCTCTATTAAATAATTATTAGCGATGGATTCTGCTCAACAAAGGATATCCGAAAGCGTTTGTACAAGTATTAATTAAAAATCCCTCCGACGCTTATTTAGAGCGATTCTGATACTATAACGACAAAGAGACAGGGGGAACATTAAAAATACACAAACAAGCTTTTATACACAACTACTGCTTTTATAAAGATGAAAGGGCAATATCTTTTTTGATTTGCCCTTTTCATGTAGTGTTTGTTCTGTAAAGTGTGTTTTGTTACTGAGAATATATAATCCAATTAACTAAGGTTGGATCTCTATTATAAAATATAATAATATCAAAAGTATATGATAATCTCAATACTTTGGTTAATATTTATAATTCCTTACCACAAAATACATATACCACTGATATACTGCATCTTAACGCAACAAAGAAAACAGAATTATATTATATAAATTTAGAAGAAAATTACACAGCTGGTTTATTACTTCTGAAGTCAGAAGGAGACAGCCCCGTTATTTTTTTGAAAGATTGATAAAAAGATGTTCGGTTATTAAACCCTACATCAAAGGCAATAGCATCAATGGAAATAACATCAGACTTTTCATTTGACAAAATCTTTATCGCCTCTTTTACCCTGTATTCGTTGATATAGGTATTGAAATTTTTCCCTGTCGTCTGATTAATTGCTTTTGACAGATAATTCCTATTTATACTCATTTGTTTGGCCATTAAATCTAAAGTCAAGTCAGCGTTTTTAAAAATCTTATCTTTAGAAACAAGCTCATACACGCTTTTCATCAAAGCAATATCTTCTTCTGTCGGTTGTTCCTGTTCTACAGACTTCTCTGCCGATTTATCATCCTCCTCTAACTTTTCTGCAGAGTTATAAGACACATAAGGTATAGTGCCACTTGCCCACTCCTGATTTTTATACACAAGGGCTCTATATGCCCTCTTATTTTTATGATACAATGCGATAGAAGTGATAAGCGCAGTCGATATAATTAATATAATTATGCTTCCGTAAAATATTTTGTATTTAAAAGCATCTTCCTTAGCTTTCATATCCTCATTCATAATTCTGGCCTTCGTTTCATACAGGTCTTGCTCAGCTTTTAAAAGCATCAAACTACTATACTTATCCTGAAAATATTTGTTAATCATTAATGTTGAATCAAAAAAGGCTACTGACATTTCTTGATTTCCTGTTTTGGCATAATAACGACACATAAGAGGATACAATGACTGATAAAGATCTGTGTTTTCGCTTCTTCTTATAAATAACTGGGTAGAATCTATCAAGCTTTTCGTCTTTTTCAAATCATTCTTCAGGAGATAGCTTTTGGCTAATTCTAAAGTAACGTCAGACGCAAGGGCATAGTCATTATCCATGAGCATCCGGTTTAGTCCGGCACGAAGATAAGATATTGCGTTATCCGGCTCCTCTTTACTAATCAAACATTTGCCTATATTACTAAGAGAAACGGCATCAATAACCGGCTTCAGCTTTACATTATCTACACTAAAGTATGCCGATCTGAAATAATACTCTGCCGAATCTATATTACCAATCAAATTATAATATGAACCAATGGCATTTCGTGCCAACAAGTTGGAACGATCAAAATAGTATTTTGGAGGATTTAAAGCTTGTCGCAGATATGGAATAGCTTTATCATAATTGCGGAAAAAGTAATATGCCCTGCCTATATGGTAATAAGCATATCCTCTTCCGGGATATTCATTGTCGGTAATATTTTTCAATTCTTGATCTATAATGTAAGTTTGGGCAAATGCTTTAGCATACAAAGATGACTTCCAGTATATATTAAATATGGCTTCCATCGCCCTTATCTTCATTATTAGATTGTTTTGTCTCTGTGCCTTTTTAACAACCTCTTCCATTTTGGCTATCTTGTAAGAGATATCATTATTTTCTCCCACAGGTAAAACTAAAGCATACATATAGTCTGCTTCGATATCCAACTCTGATGAATTATACTTCTTTGCATTTTGCCGTACCTTTGATATTTCCTGAAGCTGTCTATCTAATGGCAGGTAATTAAAAATATCCTCATAATAATCATACAAATCATCTACACTATTGATAAATCCATTATGAGCCAATGTATAGAAAACAGAATCAGAGCAAAAGTATCGCGTTCTGTTATATTGTTTCACGTATATACTGTCTATGCTGGTAGCATTTACAGTAGATACTATTAATAAGAGGAAAAGAATCCGCAAAAGTCTTCTCATCCCTGTGTAGTTTATAAGTTTATAGGGCACCACTTAAATTTGTGTTATAGCATTTTATTTTGTTATATTACCAAAATCAATGCAAAATAAAATAAATTTTGCTATTAACATAAAAAAACCCGAGAAAAATAGTAATCTAAAGATATTATGAAAGTAAAATGTTTTAAAACAAGGGCTGTTTGTATCAAAATAATGAAATAAATATATAATTTTGAAATATAAATGGAAAATAAAATAAAACTATCAGTACTTGGCTTTTCTTTCAACCAGTCTCAGTCTGGAACTTATGGACTAGTACTGGCTGAAGAGGATGGGTTACGTCGTTTGATGATTGTAATAGGTACACCCGAAGCCCAATCCATTGCATTTAAACTACAGGGGTCAATCCCTCCTCGCCCATTAACACATGACCTCTTTCAGACTTTATTGGCACAGCTTGGTATTCTATTGCTTGAGGTAAATATTTACAAATATGAAGATGGCGTATTTTTCTCTAAAATGATACTGCGCCAGGGAACAGAAATAATAGAAATAGAATCGCGAACATCGGACGCAATAGCCATTGCCTTAAGAACCAAATCGCCGGTATATACCTCCGAAACTATTATGCAAGAACAGGCAGTTGTTTTTGATGACAATACGTCGGAAGATAATGCATCGGAAGACGAAAAAGATAATCTGGCATTAGATTATTCCCTTTTGAACGAAGAAGAATTGCAGAGCCTTCTTAAGGATGCTATTGACGGAGAAGACTACGAACTGGCATCGTTGCTCAGAGACGAATTACTTAAGAAAAAAGATAACCCGAAGTAACATTCGTAATCAACTTATTATAAACACTCTACATCGGTTATTTTCCCATCCTAAACTTTTTTTAAGCTTTATAAGGATTCGCTTGTGCAACGAAAAGCGTGTCCCGATCATCTTTTAAAAAGAAACAAATCCGGAAGTTTCTTTTAGAGGTTGATATCACTCTTTGAGTAAAAAAATTATTTGTTAATTATAAAGAAAAAATTATGAAACTTAGAAAGATTCTAGGATTAGCTTTGTGCGCTTCTATTTTTAGTTTTGGTGCTATGTCGTGTAGCGATGACGACAAAGACAACGGTAATGATGTAGCTGTGATTTCCGGGACGTGGAAACATGCAAAAACAGATGCTGAAGTAGAGGTCACCAAACCGGAGATAAAAGAAAAAGTAGTAGCTGCTATTAAAGAAATGAATGATGTTGCAAATAACGTTTATACATTTAAGCTCGACAGCACATTCAAAGCTAAGATAGCTGTCAACGAGGAAATGGTAGAAATAGAAGGCAAATACACATTGAAAGATAACATCCTAACATTGAAGCACGAGCAAAGCTTACAAGCATTATCTTACAAAAACACTGATATTATTGCTTCGGAAGATGTAAAAGAAAAGGTTGCAGAAAAACTAGAAATAGACAAAGCCGATATCAAGAAAGCCATACGAGTGGATACATTCAGCAAGATAACAAAATAAAAAACTGTTTTTCAATAGCATAAAAAGCCATTCTCTAAAAAAGGATGGCTTTTGCCATTTATGTCAAAGTTTGTAATGTGCATAAATATGCGCTTAATTTTTCGTATTTTTGTATCCATTTTTTAGAACTATGGCAGAAGAAAAAAATATTTTCATAAAAGGAGCAAGGGTTAACAACCTAAAAAATATAGATGTAGAAATCCCCCGAAATAAATTTATTGTTATCACAGGTGTTTCGGGTTCAGGAAAGTCTTCTTTGGCATTTGATACGCTCTATGCGGAAGGGCAACGCCGTTATGTAGAGAGCCTATCGTCATACGCTCGTCAGTTTCTTGGCAGGATGAACAAGCCCGAAAGTGACTATATTAAAGGTATTCCGCCTGCTATAGCCATCGAACAACGAGTGAGCGCACGCAATCCACGCTCAACAGTAGGTACATCTACAGAGATATACGAATACCTGCGATTACTATTTGCCCGCATCGGAAAGACTGTCTCTCCGGTATCAGGCGAGGTGGTGAAAAAGCATCAGGTAAGCGACATTGTAGAAAAAATGCTGTCCTTCCCCGAAGATACTCGCTTGGCCATATTGACTAAGATAATCCTTCGAAACGACAGAACACTGACCGAACAGTTGGAGATATTACTCAAAGAAGGATTCTCCAGAGTTGAAATTTCAGGTCAATTTGAGCGGATAGAAGATTTAATAGCCTCAAAAAAAGAATTAAACCCGAATGATCTGCTTCTTCTGATCGACCGTCTTACCTGTGACAAAGACTCTGCCAATATCAGTCGTTTTTCGGAATCCATAGAAACAGCTTTTTACGAAGGTGAAGGAGATTGTATCGTCCGCTTTTATACGGGTGATAAAATTCAGATGTTCAATTTTTCTAAACATTTCGAAGCTGATGGAATCCAGTTTGAAGAACCCAGCGATCTGATGTTTAGCTTCAACAGCCCTGTAGGTGCCTGTCCTGTATGCGAAGGATTTGGCAAGGTAATGGGTATTGACGAAGATCTGGTTATCCCCAACAAAGGCTTATCTGTTTATGAAGACGCTGTTGTATGCTGGAAAGGTGAAAAAATGAGCGAATGGAAAAAGGAATTCATCCAATCTGCAACGCGCTATGATTTTCCTATACACAGACCTTACTTTGAACTATCGGATAAAGAAAAAGACCTATTGTGGCACGGTGCTATAGGACTACATGGTATTGACGCATTTTTTCAGATGGTTGAAGAAAACCAGTACAAGATTCAATATCGTGTTATGCTGGCTCGCTATCGTGGAAAAACAACATGCCCTTCGTGTAAAGGAGCACGACTGAAACCTCAAGCTCTATATGTAAAAGTGGGAGGAAAAACTATTGCTGATTTAGTTCTAATGCCTATTACAGAATTACAAGAGTTTTTCCATAACTTAGAATTGGACGAAACAGACACTGCAATCGCCAAACGCCTGTTGACTGACATAAATATACGCGTACAATATCTTGTGAATGTAGGACTTGGTTATCTTACCTTAAACCGTCTTTCCAATTCATTGTCAGGTGGAGAGAGCCAGCGTATCAATTTAGCAACGTCTCTCGGCAGCAGCCTTGTGGGTTCGTTATACATATTAGATGAGCCAAGTATCGGATTGCATTCCAGAGATACAGACCTGTTGATTAACGTCCTGCAAGAACTAAAAGCCATCGGAAATACGGTGGTAGTAGTGGAACATGATGAAGAGATAATACGTGCAGCAGACTATATAATAGACATAGGCCCTAAGGCAGGACGATTGGGAGGAGAAGTTGTATATCAAGGAGATGTAGACGGACTTCGCAAACATACCGACAGTTATACGGTACGCTACCTGAATGGAGAAGAGAAAATAGAAGTTCCGAAAATTCGCCGTAAATGGAACAACTACATTGAAGTAAAAGGAGCACGACAAAACAACCTTAAAAATATCAATGTAAAGTTTCCTTTGAATGTAATGACCGTAGTAACGGGGGTGAGTGGTTCAGGAAAATCATCGCTGGTTACGGATGTGCTCTATACAGCATTGGAGCGTCATTATAAAGGAAAAGGAGATCAAATCGTACAGTATAATGGACTGGAAGGTGATCTCAATTTGATAAAAGAAATCGAAATGGTCGATCAAAACCCGATTGGCCGTTCGTCTCGTTCAAATCCGGTTACATATATCAAGGCTTACGATGAAATACGAAAACTCTTTGCCGAGCAACCGCTTGCCAAGCAGATGCATTTTACTCCCGCTTATTTCTCTTTCAATGTAGAAGGGGGAAGGTGTGAAGAGTGTGCCGGAGAAGGCAAAATTCTGGTAGAAATGCAATTCATGGCAGATGTGATGCTCGAATGCGAAGTATGTAAAGGACGGAGATTTAAACAGGATATACTCGATGTACAATACAGAGGCGTAAATATCTATGAGGTATTGGAAATGACAATCGATCAGGCAATCGAATTTTTTGAAGGAGGAAAAGGCAATACCGAAAAGAAAATAGTAAAACGCCTGAAACCGCTACAAGATGTGGGCTTGGGTTATGTAAAATTAGGTCAATCGTCTTCATCTCTGTCGGGAGGAGAAAATCAGCGGGTAAAGCTTGCTTTCCATTTAGCAGATGAGAAGCCCGATCCGACTTTCTTTATTTTTGACGAGCCAACCACAGGTCTTCACTTCCATGATATAAAAACATTACTGAAAGCCTTCGACTCTATGATTAAAAGAGGGCATACAATAGTCATTATAGAACATAACATGGATGTGATTAAATATGCCGATCATATCATTGACATTGGCCCTGAAGGAGGAAAAGACGGTGGAAACATTGTTTGCGAAGGTACACCCGAGCAAGTAGTTCAATGCAAAGAGTCTTATACAGGTCGCTTCTTGAAAGAAAAATTGAACCAATAATAAAATAGATATCTCTCAAATAAAAAGAAACAGTAAATAGGCTATTTACTGTTTCTTTTTTTGTTCATTTATAATAGGTTGTCGCTCTACTTTTACCTGCGTCGAATCGCTAGGCAATGGTGTTTGTGCTGCTCCATTTTCTGTCTGTTGCTGTTGTACCCTACGCCTTCTCGGCTTGAAAGATTGGAACAAACGTTTCAACGTTGCAGCCTCTTTACTATACTCTATCCCTACCCCTTGTGTAGTAGGTGCTTGACGATAAAACTGATTATTCATATGGCTATACGCTTTGAGCGTCCACAAAGAACTTAATTGATACTCTAAATCAAAGTCACCAATAAAAGAATTATCAGAAGCTGTTGCATGATCTGTGCGCATGCCCAAGTTAGTATTAAATGTCAATCTATCGTCCAAAAACTTACGAGAAAGATTCACACTCATATCCATACTAGAGAATGAACCGTCATCAGATTCTACATTTGCCCCTATTTGCCATTGATCTCCAAGCATATTGCCAACCAAAGCTGTCAAGCCTGCCGAAAGGGTACTGGAAGCAAGTGACGACCACAAGCTATTGGTGAAGTTAACCCCACTGTTTCCCATACTTGAATAGAATGACCCCGTGGCAACTAAGGAGGCAAATTGTCGCACCCTTTGCTCATCGGTACTAATCAAGCTGTTTATCCTCTGTCTTGTGTCGTCATCAGCTCCCGGAAGGCTAATATTATAAGACACATCCATCTTATCTATATTGCCCGTTATTTTAAGAATGCAATCAACATCTACCTTGGTTGTACTTCCATTAAGGGCAAAACTATTGTCCAATGTATTCAAGTTGGCTCTTACTCTCCGATAAGCCGTTATATTAAACTTGGTTTTCAAAGGATCTCCTGTAAAATTGAGCTTGCTGCCATCCTCTATCTTAAAGTCTAGCTTTTTTATACCTTGCAGGTTGAGTCGAACAGAGCCGTCATTCAGAGTATAGTCTCCATATGCAAACATATTTTCACTCTGCATATCATATGTAAAATCTATTCGTCCTGCTCCTTTCACATGCATTTGATCTCCTGTAAGCGGATCGATCACTATTCCCAGATTAATATCCGGCGTCACATCCAGCCTGATTTTCAATTTAATAGGCAGAGGGGCATCCTTCACGATATTACCAATCGTATTTTTCAATTTTTCTTCAGGAACATTAATATAAACAATACTCTTGTAATCAGAGGCTTCTGATCGCTGAGGCAATAGAATATTCAGCGTCGAATTTTTATCATTCTTTATCTGCATATCCAGATTTATATTCTTGTCATCACCTGATATCTTCACTTGCCCGGATGCAAACACCCGCCCATAAAATAAACTGTCTGTACGATGTTCCGTATCTAGTACCATCAGCTTATTCATACGCATATCAAGCTGATACTTCATGTTTGCAAAATTCTTGTGAGTCAACGTAGCATTTACATTAGCCGTATTTCCCCTACTATCTTTTAAGGTAAGATTATCAAACCCTATCTTATCGGGACTAACACGTATAGTATCGGATATGGTATAAACCACATTCGTGTAATCGACTCCTATCTGAGTATCATTGAACCCGAGAAATCCACGAACTTTAGGTGCTTTAGTCGATCCTTCTATCATCAGATTGGTGCTTATGCTTCCATCTATCTTGTTTAGCATATCAGCGACAAATGGTTGCATCCAGCGGAGTGGCATTTGCTGCATTCTGACCTGCAAATCGAGAGAATCCTGATTGGTATATACCGTACCGTCTACCTCGGCAAAAGTTTTATCTCCTTTTTCCAATATAGCATCTAACCTTACCCCTCCGTAGCTATCACTCCAATGACTATCTACAGTCATTGTTCCCAACGTATCTGCAAATATTACAATGTCTCCTATTTCCAGATTGCGGGTATAGAGTTCAGGTTGATCAAGTATTTTTGTCATCAGCACATTTCCATGTATACATCCCCTGATATTCTTTATATCAAATGCTTCCAGTAATTCACCTATCTCAGCATGGTTGAAGTCAATATTCAAGCTATCCCCTACTTCTTTGGAAATAACACCGTTCAATCCGATATATTTTTTCTTGTTGACACCTATTCCCAAATTGTGAACTTCGGTACGCTCTCCTTTATTCCAGACTTCTGCCGGAAGTAGATTTAGAGCAAGCTTATCTATCATTATATCAGACGGGCTAACCTTCAGGTAAGAGAGTAACTCATTCTTCTCGTCTCTGCTAAACTGTGCTAATACATCTACTTTTCCGCCAATATCTATATCCGTTTTATTACTCATTACATTGACCACAGAACGCATCACATTATTTGCACCTCTGACATTTAAGGCCAATGAATACATGCCTTTTTGCATAAGAATATCACTTCCGGCCGAAATATTAAAAGCAGAGTCGAGATTTACCACCTCTAGAGTAGTGCTTTTTATATCATATTCTCCAAATTTGAGATATGGAATATTTCCTTTAGCGGTGATTACATTATCTATTGTATTTATCCTCCCGCTTATGCTTGCAGGTTCAATAATATCGACAGGGAGTGATAATATCCGACCCAGCTCTTCGGTGTTATTCGCCGTTAGATTGAAAGTGAAATTATTCTGATCTTTTTTCACTCTTTTTACTTTTGGGAAAACTGCCGGAAGATACTTATTCATCAATTCAGAAAATTCATCTGAAAGAGATGTGAATTTATATTGCCCATCAATATTAGCGGTAAGAAGAGAAGAAGTAAGTTTTATAAACTTATCATTTTCTGTTCTTTTACCCATTTCTAATGTAAACTTCCCTGGCTTGAAATTAAAATTAGCATCGTATAGATTAAGACTGTCAATTACAGCCTTGCCTTCCATCTGATCGATATCCAATCCTTTCACAGTCCCTTCCAACACAAGTGATAAACGTGGATTAATCCAGTTTTCTTCTTTATAGAAGCGATCGATATGCAGGGTATCTACTTTCAATCTCAAATTAATGTCGGGCACTCGTGCCTGAGTC
This sequence comes from Bacteroidota bacterium, assembly GCA_023437305.1. Taxonomy (GTDB): domain Bacteria; phylum Bacteroidota; class Bacteroidia; order Bacteroidales; family Dysgonomonadaceae; genus Dysgonomonas. The sequence goes on along the minus strand of JAEZGN010000023.1, from coordinate 99,324 downwards.
ATACTAGCTCGTGCATATACCTTTCCTACAGGAGAATTTATTTTTGCGGATGCTCCCATTTCAGAGGCATTATAATAAGCATCGAAAGGGATGTTTCGATAGGTATCTTTTCCGTACTGTATAGATGCAATTTCACCTTGCAGCTGTGCTATCAGTGGTCCTTTTTCCGCCTGTCTTGCTCTCACATCTATCTTAGCGGATAAACGTTTCAACCCCAAAGTATCTCCCAGCAATTTGCCTAGATTGAAGTTCTGAGTATTTACTGTTGCAGCAACATTGAAGCGTGAAAATATACTATCTGCTCCTCCGCTTGCCTGCGCCGTGATAGCACCCTGACGGCACCAGGCCTCAGCATCCAGCTTAAATTTACTCAATTGACCTTTTACGTTTCCTTTCAGGTACAAATCTCCAAGCTCTCTGAATATATCAGGAGCTATAAAAGTAGAATCTGCAACTCTCGCAAAAGAAGTGACAGCAGAGGTAGAAGCCTTGAATTTATCGATCGAAAGGAAAATATCAGCACTTCCATATCTCTCATAATTTGAGATCGAAGCCTTTCCTGCTAATAATGCCTCATTGCCATAAGCAATATTTATATTTGCGACATTTACGGCGGGTAATGTTCCCTTAATACTCGTCGAGAGAATAATATTATTCTTTAGAAACTTCAACTGAGGAAGAAAAGATAATAAGTCAATCGGAGATATCTCGGCACTCTCAGTTTTTATTTCAAATTCGGAAGTGGATAAGTTATATCTCACTTTATCCGTTCTCAGATGCGAATTAGGAAGGTTTAAAGATAGATTATCTACCCAAAGTTGCGATTTATCCGAATAGAGCCGTCCCTCCAGCGTTTTAATTTCAAGACCGGTCGTTTCTTTCGCCGACAGATTATTTAAAGCAACATCCAATCTATCAGGGTCAATAGAATTCAGATCGAGATTAATATTCAGATCGTATAATGAGATATGAGAAGCGTTGAATAGGTGGGGGGTTATCGAATCTGAAAGAACATCATAATTGAGCCTGCCATTCTTTATATCAACATCCGTGATGACAATCTTCAGTGTACTTTTTGTTGTATCCGTTTTAACCGTATCTCCGGAAAAAGCATCTATAATAAACTGAAAATTGAAATCGCTAACACTATCTTTTTTATTAACGTTGATAAGAAAATCATCGAGGCTTATGCTTGTAATGGCTAGTGTATTGCTCTTAATTAATTGCCAGGGACTTAATCTTACATCCAAATGTTTGGCATAAAGCAATGTGTCTTTTGCCTGATCTTCTATATATATGCCATTTAGGGTTGCATGATTGAAAAGGCTAAGACGAACTTCATCGATGGAAACTTCTGTTTTGAGTGTATTTTTTAGAATATCTACCGCATAGTTAGCAACTTTTTGTTGAACAAAAGGAATAGAAAGAAGTACATAAAGAAGAATATTAAGTCCTATCAGCGATAGAACTATATACATCAGAATCCTGAAAAGTCTTTTTATTAAACTTTTCTTCTTCGGCGATTCTTCTTGTATATTGATATTCTGATTAATTTCCTCCATACATATTTTATTTCAGCATCTGAATCCATTCTTCCTCATTAAATCCTACCAGAACAAAATCTTTTCCTACCACAATCGGACGTTTTACTACCATTCCATCAGAAGATAGTATATCTATTAACTCTTCTTGCGATGCTGATTTCACCTTATCTTTGAGATTATTCTCTTTATAGATCCTCCCCGAAGTATTAAAAAATCTGGAAATAGGAAGTCCGCTTTTCTTTATCCATTCAGACAATTCTGCCTTCGACGGATTTTCTTTGGTAATGTCTCTGCTGCTTACTTCTACATTATTTTCTTTAAGCCATTTAGCGGCTTTCTGGCAAGTGCTGCATTTAGGGTATTGTAAAAAGAGTGTTGTTGTCATTGTATATGTCATTTTATATTTGAACAATATACAAAAATAAAAGTTTACGAAGGAATAACGTAGTTTAATTAGCTAAAGTTGACTTCTCACGTAATAATTTGTGTATTTTTGTACCTAAAATTAAAAATTACAGCATGATACAATCAATGACTGGTTTTGGCAAATCAACTGCTGAACTTCATAAAAGGAAGATTACTGTTGAAGTAAAATCCTTAAATAGTAAACAACTCGACTTATCGGTACGTTTACCAAATCTGTATAAGGAGCACGAAATGGAAATCCGAAATCTGCTATCTCGCCAACTAGAGCGAGGAAAAGTAGATTTTCTTATATATATAGAAAATATAGGCAGCGAAACTGCTACACAGATCAATCAAAGTATCATCGAAGGATATTATAATCAGATCAAAGAATCTTGCGAAAAGTTAGGAGTTGCTGTCCCTCAAGACTGGTTTCAAGTCTTGCTGCGTTTGCCCGATGTGTTGAAGTATGAAGCGCAGGAAGTAGACGAAGAAGAATGGCTTATGGTATCGAATGTTATCGGTGAAGCAATTGATCAGCTACATGCTTTCCGCAAGCAGGAAGGGGCAATGCTTCAGAAATTATTCGAAGAAAAAATATCTAACATAAAAACCCTTCTGACCGATATAGAGCCGTTCGAAGCCGAACGTGTAGACAAAATAAAAGGTCGTATTTCAGAGGCCCTACAAAAAATAGAAGATTTCGATTATGATAAGAATCGTTTCGAACAGGAGATGATTTATTATATCGAAAAGCTAGATATAAACGAAGAAAAGAACCGTTTGAACAACCACCTTAAATATTTTCTGGAAACAATGAAATCAGGATCCGGACAAGGTAAAAAGCTTGGTTTTATAGCTCAGGAAATAGGTCGTGAAGTAAATACAATGGGCTCAAAATCGAATCATGCCGAGATGCAGCAGGTTGTTGTAAAAATGAAAGATGAGCTCGAACAAATTAAAGAGCAGGTGTTGAACGTATTGTAGGAATAAGCGATAGAATGGGCAAATTAATCATCTTTTCGGCTCCTTCGGGTGCAGGCAAATCAACTATTGTAAACTACTTGCTTTCGCAAAATCTAAACCTCCGGTTTTCTATCTCAGCCACAAGCCGTTTGCCTCGCGGAGAAGAAAAACATGGAGTAGAATATTACTTTCATACACCCGAAGAGTTTCGTCAGAAAATTGAGAATAACGAATTCCTTGAATACGAAGAAGTATACAAAGATAAATTCTATGGAACGTTAAAAGCCGAAGTACAAAGGATCATTGATAATGGCGGTAATGTAATCTTCGATGTAGATGTGGTAGGAGGATGCAACATAAAGAAATACTACGGAGATAAGGCTCTGTCTATATTTGTAGAACCGCCATCCATCAGTGAATTACGCAACCGACTGATAAGCAGAGCAACCGATTCTCCCGAGATAATAGAAGCACGGGTGGCAAAAGCAGAATATGAAATGACCTTCGCTTCTCACTTTGATGTTATTATCAAGAATGACAATCTGGAAGAGGCAAAGGCAAAAGCATTACAAGTGGTAAAAGAATTTCTTGCAACATGAAGATAGGCATATTCTCCGGCTCATTCAACCCTATTCACGTAGGGCATCTTATTCTGGCAAACTACATTGTAGAATATACCGATATAGAAGAAGTCTGGCTGCTGGTAAGCCCTCTTAATCCTCAAAAATCGGCAAATGAGCTCTCGGATAAATATATACGCTTAGAAATGACGAAGCTGGCTTTGGAAGGTTATCCCAAAATAAAGGCGAGCGACTTCGAATTCGATCTACCCAAACCATCATATACGATCAATACGCTCGATGCTTTGAAAGTAAAGTATCCCGAGCATGACTTCACGCTCGTTATTGGAGCCGACAATTGGGCTATCTTCGAAAGCTGGCATGAAACAGATAAAATTCTGGAGAATTATAAACTTAAGATATATCCTCGCTTAGGCTTTCGGATAAAAATACCCGATAGATTAAAGCAAAAGGTAGAAACCTTAGACTCGCCAATCATAGAAGTATCATCGACCTTCATACGTGAGGGTATAGAGGCTGGTAAGAACATGCGTCCTTTTCTTACCGAAAACGTATATGACTATATTATAGAAAAAGGACTATATAAACACTATAAAAATGAGCTATAAGGAACATTTATCAAAAGACTTACTGATTCGTCAACAACGCTTGCAAAGGACCATGCAGTCGATGAATATCGAAGGCTGTATATTGACTACTGCCGTAAATGTATTCTACATGACCGGAATGGTATATAATGGTTACTACTATTTACCGATAGAAGGGCAACCAATACATTTTGTAAAGCGCCCCGAAGATGTCAATTTTGATAGTACCATTTATATTCGTAAACCCGAGCAGATAACTGATGAACTAAAGAATCTCGGACACTCCATTCCTCAATCTGTATTGATAGAAACAGATGTGATTTCCTTCGGTGAATGCAGCCGTTTACTGAATACGTTCGGGCTGAAGGAAGCTGCCAATGCATCTACCCTGATGCGTAAAGTACGCAGTGTAAAAACCGATTTCGAATTGGAACAGGTAAGACTTTGCGCCCGCAAGCATGAAGCAGTTTACAAGATGATCCCTTCTGTTTATAAAGACGGCATGACCGATGTAGAATTTCAAATAGAAATAGAGCGTCTGATGCGCTTGCATGGATCATTAGGACTTTTCCGCAGCTACGGCGAAAACATGGATATCTACATGGGTAGTCTTCTTGTAGGAGAAAATGCCGAGGCCCCATCTCCTTTCGACTTTGCTCTCGGCGGAGCCGGAACAAGCCCTATCCTACCATTAGGAGCATCGGGTCAAAAAATAAAGAAAGGGAATACCATCATGGTAGATATGGCCGGAAACTACACCCCCTGGATGACAGATATGACGCGTGTGTTCTCTGTAGGTAAGACTCTTGATCTGGCTTATCGTGCACATCAGGTCTCTATAGAAATCAGCAATAAGGTAATGGACATCGCCAAGCCCGGCGCAAGCTGTGCCGAGTTATACAATATCGCGATGGAAGCGGTGGTTAAGAACAATCTGGAACCTTACTTTATGGGAACAAAGCAGCAAGCTAAATTTGTGGGTCACGGCGTAGGATTGGAGATCAATGAGCCTCCGGTACTAACCCCTCGTTCCAAAGAATTGCTGGAGCCAAACATTGTTTTTGCCCTTGAACCTAAATTTGTGATTCCTGAGGTAGGAGCAGTAGGTATTGAAAACACATACTTGGTAACACAAGATGGTCTTGAGAAATTGACAATATTGGAAGAAGAAATTATAGAACTTTAATCGCTGATTTCTTTTTCCATTTAAATATATATGGGGCTTAGAGCAGATGCTTTAAGCCCATTTTTATATCTCATACCTTCGCTATTCTATTATCTGCTCACAGCTTTATGCTTGCTCCTGCGTCGATCGTCATAAACCGAAATAAACCCGAACATACAACAAGCAGAAGCTATTAGCAATATAGGAGCAAAAAACAGAGCCGATTGCAAGGCATCTTTCCCCGCTACAAAATAGACTACTAAAGCAACTATCGCAATTAGGCCATACATCACGCCGAAAACAGCAAACATGTTGCCGATGAAAGGACTTGAGCTTTGCACTTTAGCTTTTTCATGCATCAATGCTTTTTCGGCTTCTATCTGATGCATGATCCTGTATTTAAGATTATCGCTTGCTTTCATTCCAGTACTCGAAAGAAGCTCTCTTATTTTATCGTCCTGCAAATCCATATCGTTATATTTATATTTTTTTATATTCATCAATTCTATATTCTAATATATCTAAGAGGTTTCGTACCGCATCATCTGTTCCAGAATATCTGCGAAACGCTTTCGTGCCCTATGCATTTTCACTTTCACATTCACATCTGTCAGCCCGGTTATTTGTGCTATTTCTTTCACCGAGTTATCTTCCAAATAGTATAATGTGAGCAAAAGCCCTTCATCTCTAGGCATCTTATCCATAGCCTCATTTACAATAGCCTTCCTCTCGTTATCCTCTACCTGAGACATTGTATCCCAATCCGAGAAAGAATTATCCAAATCAATCTGTTTATAATCAACAAACTCTGTATTGTAAACCGTATTACGGGTTTCTGTAATTGCCGTATTATAAACAATTCTGTAGAACCAAGTCGAAAACTTACTGTCAGCCCTAAATGTATGCAAATTATGAAAAGCCTTAACAAAAGCATTCTGCACAATATCTTCTGCATCCTGCCTGTTACCACATACACGATAGGCTATAGTTATAGCCATATCCTGATATGTGTCTACAAAATACCCGAAGGCAGACGTATCTCCCTTCAGGACTTTGTGTATAAGTTGCTTTTCATCCATCCTTATTCAGCGTCTTCAAATTCTTTCTTGTCTTTCACCACCAAGTAAAACACAACATAAGCAAGACCAAGGAACAACAGCACACTACTGCTTATTACAAGATATTGAAAATCTAAAGTCAGAGCAAAGCTCGGTGCGATGAAAACGCCTAAAGCCAACCCGATAGCGATTCCGACACACAGAAAACCATTGCGAAGAGATCTGTATTTGTTCGGAGCTGTTTTTACTTCCGGTGGAGGTATAATCCCTTGTTTTGCCAATTCCATACGAACTTTCTTATCTGATGATAAAAGTTTTAAAAGAACCATTCCACCTAAAACTACCGGCAATCCTACTGCACATAAAATTGCAACAATTGGTATTAATTCACCCATGATATTTCTATTTTTTGTTGTTAATAATCTGTTTTCGAATATATGACTACACAAAGTTTCAAGTGGTTACAGATTTTATGTAATATTTTTCTAAAATAGTTATTTTAACCTTTATTTCTGTATTTTTTCCCTTAAAAGGTGACAGTAATTCAAACTCAACAGAATAACGTAAAGCTCTAATAGTAAAACAAATAAAATAATATTAATTATAAAAAGGTGACAAAAGTGACACTTTCTGGTATGTTTTGTATTTGTCACTTTCTACACACCAAAAAAGAGAATACAATATAAGACAATTTTATATTATTCTCTTTTTAGCTTATTAAAGAAATTTGGAATTGCTGCACATAAAAATAAAATAGCCGCAGGAGAAACCTCCCACGGCTATATACTATATAATAGAAATATATTAGTTCAGATTTAATTTTTTGGCAAGAGGAGCCGGAACAGCAGCCTTGTTAACCATTATATTGGTTGTTTTGTACTTCACAAATGTTTCTGAAGCATACCATATTCCTTTATATTTACCTGCTTCACCCCATGAGTTTTTCACAAGATAATATTTTGTACCATTCTGGTCTTTTACAATCCCGAATATTTGCATACCATGATCATCGGTAGTTTCTTGGCTATCAAATGCCGCCTGACGCATTTCCTGAGTAACTACTTTTTCTTTTACCGGACCTTGATCTACTTTTGCTTTCAAACGGGTAGTTTTTTCGCTTTTTGACAGTCCTAACCAATGAGCCTGATCTGAACCAACATTCTCAGGAGCCTCATCATCGGGGATAACAGCGATACCATTGCGAGTAAATCCTATTTCGCTTACATCCGAAGCCCATGCCACAGTGTATCCGTTATTTATTGCATTGTCTATTACTTGTATCATTTCATCCATAGGTACGTTATAAGACAGAGCCCAACGCCAGTTGTCAGGAATTTCTATAGCAAACGGAGCATAGAACGGATGATGCGTGAATGAAGTGATAGACACATAATTCTTGCTCGTAAGCCCTAAAGATTGAGCTAAAGACTGCGGTGTATATGTTTTTCCTTTGTATTGGAATTCTTTTGGCACAGCACCCAGATAAGCATCCAACACACTGTTGAAACCAATACCCCATACAGGAGAAATACGGCTTGATTTCTTGTCGGCAATTCCTTTTACATAACCACTCAATGCTGCTTCCAGTTCTCCATGATTATGAGTAGTTTCACCATAGTTAAGACCGGCATATACTTCATTCGGAACTACGCCGTATTCATCTAAAGTTTCTACAACATCGGCAAATGCGCCACCTTGTGCAAAATTTAGATTACCTCCTACTCTTACATACTTATCCGCTTTATCGGCATAATTACGACGAACAATGTACATCTCAGAAAGATCGTGATCTCCCTTATTCATTTTAAGGAGCTCCGATTCAAGAAAAGCTACTCCCGAAAAACTCCAGCAAGTTCCGCTATTCCCCTGATTTTTGATCGATGTTATAGGGTTTTGTTTCACCACAGTGAACTGATACCCTGCGTTTTCTTCCTGAGCAAAAACAATTAGATTGATAAGCAGGAATAAGGGCAAAATAAGTAATTTTCTCATAACAAGTGAATGGATTAAAATTTATTTAAAATTGAGCACATTATTGTTCTATTTCTCGGGTCACTTTATTCTCATCTCTCTTCAGCTCGGGATAGGCAACACGTAAATGGCGCATGCTGACCAGCTTGTCGCAAAACACTTCTTTCACCTGTTCTATATCCTTAAAGGTAATCGGGGCATTCTTGAACAAACCATCACTCAGTTGAGAATCTATAAGACGGTTTACCAATTCGGTAATAGCTTCTTTCGTATTCTCCTTAAGGCTTCTCGATGCTGCTTCCACCGTATCAGCCATCATAAGGATAGCAGTTTCACGTGTAAATGGATTTGGCCCGGGATATGTAAAATCAGCCTTATCAACCACCTCGTCAGGATGACTGTTTACATACGAATTATAGAAATACTTAGCTTTCCCTTTCCCGTGGTGAGTTTCTATGAAATCTATTATCTGTTGCGGCAAGTTATTCTTTTTAGCTATTCTTACCCCTTCGGCTACATGATCTATTATAATGCGGGCACTCTCTTTCTCTGTAAGTCCGGCATGTGGATCGATCCCTTCAACCTGATTCTCGGTAAAGAAAATTGGATTTACCATTTTACCGATATCATGATACAAGGCTCCTGTACGCACCAGCGTAGCATTAGCTCCGATACGATGAGCAGCAGCAACAACCAATGTAGACACCTGCATAGAATGTTGGAATGTGCCGGGAGCAACTTCCGAAAGCTGCTGTAAGAGAGGTCTGTTTGTATTTGAGAGTTCTATCATACTCACCTCCGACATAAAGCCAAAAACTCTTTCGCAAACATAAACCAAAAGATAAGCAAAAGTGACAAATACAAAGTTGATACAAAAATAAATATACACCCTCGAATTTTCTTTTATCAACGCTATATCACCTTCGGTACATAAAATCCACCCTGTAAACGACACTATATATGTAACCAATATAAGAAGGGCGCATACAACCAGCTGTGAACGCTCCGAGAGATTTCGCAAGCTAAAGATACACATATACCCCACCAGCATCTGAACCGTAATAAACTGAGCCATCTGAGCCAGAGGAAACATAATGGCACATATCAGTATTGTAATGGTATGTGTGGTAATCGCTGTACGAGAATCTATAAATGTACGTATGAGAATGGTAGGTATAGCAAAAGGAATGACATACATCAGAGTAAACATCTTTGAGTCGCCCATTATTCCCGTTATCACCGGGAAAATAACAACCATAAGCAACATAAAGATGACATTCTTTTTATTTCTGTACTCCTCAATACGATAGAAACGGAGATAAATCATCAGAGCCATTACGAAGAGTGTGATCATAACCAACTCACCCATGATAAGCCATCCCGGTTTAGACTTTGTACCTACTTTTCCTTCTGCTTCTTTAATGTAAGAATCCAGAATATTTTTGAGGCGTGCATCTACAATCTCTCCCCTATCTATAATCTTTTCGCCATATTGTACTTCTCCGTCATACAAAGAAACCTGTTGCAGCATATCATTCTTGATACCCAACGACATTCTCTCGTCGTATATAATATTAGTTATCAGATAATTGTTGAGATTAAATGTTTTGAGGCGTCCTATATCAATATGGGCAGGAGCATCATCAATGATCTTTTCGTAAGCCTGACGTGGTGTATAAAACGACGCAATATGCCTGGTTGCAGCGATTTTGTTTGCTGTTTCGCTGCGAAGTATTAATTGCTTTTTATTCAGTTGCTGAATACGCTCATAATCTTCGGCAGAGATCACTCCGGCTTTGTATATTTCTGTAAACTTCCTGTTTATATAGGTTATATAATCCTCCGGAATACTTCTTGCCCTGGCATCCTGAACAACCTGAGATATTGCTTTTTTTTCGATTGTCGCATCTGCCAAATAATAGGGCTGATAAGTCTGCATGATACTATCTTTTTCCTCTTGTATCTGTGCATCAGACTTATGTATGTGAAACTTAAAGGGTGCTGTAAGCAAGCCGTATTGCCATGGCCGATTCTCATCATAACTGTATTTATATTTACCCTCACGCGGTAAAAAATATACAATAATAATGATTGCAGCGATGAACAAGACAGATGTAGGTATCTTTATCTTGCTGATATAATAGTCGATTTTTGCCATAAAAACCTATGGTTTAGATTACAAATCTACAAGATTATTTTTATTCTAAGAAAAGATACAGGCCAAAAGAAGCCTCTAGAGGTTGATTACCTCCATTACGCGCTTCACAACCCCGGCATTGGTGCGCACATAATTACCGGCATGTAGCCCGGCAGCATTCAGAGTTCCTTCATACTGAAGAAATTCATCCATCAAACCACGGAACGCCTGATAATCAGAGATTGAATAACCTCCTCCGCACTCTATCATTTGCTGAGCCTCACGAAACTTTTTAAAATTAGGGCCAAATATTACAGGTAAATCGTAAACCGCAGCTTCTAATATGTTATGTATACCAACACCAAACCCTCCTCCTACGTATGCTACTTGTCCGTAGCTATATATAGACGAAAGAAGTCCGAAATTGTCAATAATCAAACAGTCATAGTCGGCCATCATTCCCGGTGTTGCCTTCGAATAGCGGATATGAGGACGTTGCAGGTTGCTTTCGATGTACTTCAAGTGAGCTTCATCAATCTCGTGCGGAGCTATTATCAATTTAAGGTCTGTAGTCATATTAAAGTATGGGATCAGTATATCCTCATCCTTTGGCCAGGTACTTCCGGCAACAAATATCTTCTCATTTTCAGATTTAGCTTTCTTCTCGAAAGCTTCGGCTATAGGAAGTTGCTTAGCCTGTTTTTGAATATCCAGTACTCTATCAAAACGGGTATCGCCACAAACTTCAACATTTGTGATACCTATATTTGATAATAGTTTCTGGGAGTTTTCATCCTGCACGCATATACATGTATATTTTTTGAGCAACTTACGCATATCGCTTCCGTACCAACGGAAAAATATCTGATTGGGACGGAAGATTGCTGAAACCATGTACACCGGAATATTCCTTTTATAAAGCTGATTTACAAAATTGTACCAGAATTCATATTTTATAAATATCGCCATCTTTGGCTGAACAATCTTCAAGAAACGCTTTACATTCCGTTTCTTATCAAAAGGCAAATAGCAAACCACATCTGCCAGCGGATAATCCTTCCTTACCTCATAGCCCGAAGGAGAAAAAAATGTAAGCAATATCTTATATTCAGGGTGTTTTCTTTTCAGCTCTTCCATAATCGGACGACCTTGTTCAAACTCGCCTAAAGAAGCTGCATGAAACCAAATATATTGAGCATTTGCATCTATGTTCTGCCTCAATATCCGATAAGTTTGCTTGTGCCCTACAATCATCTTTCTGGCTTTCTTGTGGAAAGGAGAAATAAGACGGACAATCAACGCATACAGATATATAGCAAAATTGTAAAAAAACAGCATCTTCTTGTTATTTAATATTTAAGATTGCCTTTTCAAGTCGGGCTATTGTCTCTTCTTTCCCAATAGTTGCCGTAATATCAAACATATGAGGACCTTTCGACTCCCCTACAACAGCCAGACGGAATGCATTCATTATATTACCGAGATGATAGCCTTTCGATTCAATCCATCCTTTCACTATTTCTTCCTGATTGTGAGAAGAGAAATCATCAATTCCTTTCAGAACTTCTGCCAGCTCGCTCAATTGAGACGGCGATTCTTCTTTCCAACGTTTTTTCACAACCTTCTCATCATAAGTAGTTGGAGCCACAAAGAAGAAAGAAGACTGATCCCACAATTCTTTTACGAAACTTACTCGTTCTTTTACCAGACCAACAACTGTTTCTATATATTGCAACGGGCATTCGACCCCTTTATCTTGTAGAATAGGATAAAAAATTGCAGCTATTTCGCTATTTGGTCTCAATTGGATATATTGGTGATTGAACCATTTTCCTTTTTCGTAATCAAATTTGGCTCCGCTCTTACTACATTTTTCCAATGAAAAAAGTTGAATAAGTTCTTCCATCGACATTATTTCCTGATCATTACCCGGATTCCATCCCAAAAGAGCAAGGAAATTGATTACAGCTTCGGGCAGATACCCACTTTCCCGGTAGCCTGACGAAATTTCACCGCTCTGCGGGTCCTTCCATTCTAATGGAAAAACAGGAAAACCTAAACGGTCGCCATCACGCTTACTCAATTTTCCATTTCCTTCGGGCTTCAACAATAGCGGAAGGTGAGCAAATTGGGGCATAGAATCTTCCCATCCAAAAGCCTTATACAATAATACATGCAAAGGGGCTGAAGGCAACCATTCTTCACCACGGATAACGTGTGTTATCTCCATCAGGTGATCGTCTACGATATTCGCCAAATGATATGTAGGCAAATGATCTGCCGATTTATAAAGAACTTTATCGTCGAGTACCGATGAGTTGTATTTTACTTCGCCACGAATAACGTCATTCACCAATACTTCTTGCCCTGCTTCGATCTTGAATCGGACTACGTACTGATTGCCGGCATCTATGAGTGACTGTACTTCTTCTTGAGAGAGGGTCAACGAGTTTCGCATCTCTCCCCGTGTAGAAGCATCATACTGAAAGTTACTCACAGCCTCACGCTTAGCCGTCAGATCTTCGGGAGTATCAAACGCAATATAAGCTGCTCCTTTTTGGATAAGTATATCTACATATTTTTTATAAATCTCTTTTCTCTCCGATTGCCGATATGGAGCATGAGTACCTCCAATATGTGTACCTTCATCAAACTTTAATCCCAACCATGTGAGAGCTTCGATGATATATTCTTCTGCACCCGGCACAAAACGTTGCGAATCGGTATCCTCTATACGAAGGATAAAATCGCCGTTATTTTTTTTTGCAAAGAGATAATTATATAATGCCGTACGTACCCCACCAATGTGAAGTGGTCCGGTCGGGCTCGGTGCAAAACGCACCCTAACTTTTTGAGACATACTTTATTTTTTTAAAGAGGCTACAAAATTATACAAAATATTGCAATATAGTAAGAATAGTGGCAGAAGAAATAAAAACAATGCCGGAGATGAAAATAAAAAAAGCCGGAAATTTGATTTCCGGCCGTATATATTCACTCAATTACGATTATCTTCTTTGAATACGTCCTCTACCTGAGGTATTTGCCTGAATGTCTTTATATTTAAGATTTACAATATCTACATTGGCATTTCCCGAGCTAATAACCGAAATACTCTCAACTGATCCTGTCAACACAACATTAGAGCCTCCGCTTACCGCCACACTTGCAGCCCTGGCACTCTTTATATCCAAAGACGAAGTACTTCCACCGGAGGAGGCAATATTTAACGTTTCTGACCTCACTTCATTTATATTATAACGAGAGCCACCCGAGACTGCAATATTAGATACCCTCGACTCCAGTCTCTTTATATCAAAACTAGAACCTCCTGAAGCTGCAATAGATATTCCCGTCTTATTTCTGAGTTCGTCGGTAGAAAACTTTGATCCTCCCGAAAGTGCTATGGATTCTATATTGCTTGCTGTAAGATATACTTTCACTCTCTTATTGCTTTTACCTTTTCTATTCACTTTCAAAACGCCATTCTCTACATATACATTTATAGGCTCGGAGCTGTCTATTTGCGCAGTATGGCTTCTACCATAAGCAAAATAAACCTCAATACCCGACTTAACCTCAATACCGGTATAAGAACTCAGATTTATTTTTTCAACATTTGAGGTTTTAGACGATCCGCACGAGACAAACAATACGATGATACTTAATATAGAGATACCAATAAATTTCATAACATTCATTTTTAGTTTTATTTTATTTTCACATCTGCATAATTGCTCGATACGGTAATTGTAGCAGTTGGTCTTTTAGTCCCTACCTGCCCTTTTTTAATAACTGTATTCGATGTTTCGGTTTGCTCAGTGTATTTTACCGTATATTTTTTCGACACATTCATATCTCCTTGCACCAGTACGACATTGAATGACGCACCTACATTATTGGGAATGCTTAATTCTACATCAGAGTAGTTTCCTTTTACATTGATATTTGTATTTGGAGATATTGAATTAACCTTTACATCAGAATAGTTGCAGATTACATTCATTCTGGATCGGAGGTTATCAATCGATATGTCGGCATAATTGAATTTACCATCCATCTCTCCCAACGAGCCTATTTTAAAGTCGCCCGAAGTAGAAGACAACTGAGCCGAAATAGTTTGCACATCATCCAACACAAAGTCACTATAAGCTCCCGACAAGTCTAGTCTATTCGCCTTATCTATTTTTACTTTCGAATAAGAAGTCGACAAAACGGCATCCTGCAATTTGCTTATCGTTACTTTTCCATACTTATCCTTAATAGTTGGCCTGGCTCCAGAAAAGCTTTCTGCATCGAAGGTACTATAAGACAGATTGGCTGAAAAAGGTGCATTAAACTCATTCATTTTCAATCTTCCATATTTTAGATCTACATTAAGCTTAATGTTGCGTGGAATACTTATCACTAAGTCGATTTGATTCATACTCGATCCGAGACTAGCTATAGCCAACACTCCTTTCTCCTCTGAAATCCTAACAGGATTTCTCCGATTAAGTTTGTTAAAATATTGAATTTCTAACTCTACATTCTTCGATCGGGATTCCCTTACCAATATATTTCCATATTTATGAGAGATATCGATTTCTGAAATGTTAGAGTACGTTTTAGTCTCAATCCGATCGGGAGTTTTGCCTTTCTGATTATTTGAAAAGACATTCAAGTTATCATTATTAGACCTGGACTTCAAATTTTTAGTCAATTCCGACAATCTTCCTTTGTTCACTTTCAAGTTTTTCTCCAATTCCTTAAGGTTTTTGACACCGGATTTTTCAAAATCTTCCTTCCATCCCAACCACTGGGTAGTATCAAAGTTGAAGTCAAACTTATAATCAAAATTAAGGGCATCAAAATCCAAATCCATATCCGGAATTTCTATGTTCGGAATTTCTATATTAAATCTTCCTTTACCATTAATAGAGTCTTGAGGCAGATCACCCTTTATCTTTTCCGATGCTCCTAATTGAATTAGAGCAAGGCTGCACAAACCGATAAACAATATATACTTTTTCATCCCTTAATTATATTAGCATTTGGTATATTTTCCTAATTTTTGATCTATATTTTCGAGTACATGGATATTCGTTTTATAATGTTTCACCAAAAAATGAATAGCCATATCCTTATCTTCATTTTTAGAGATTTCGTTGATAAAATCATTATTACCATCTATTATCCTCTGTATATCCTTGGTCAGTCGCGCCTGATTTTCGGTATCTGTATATGCGAGTTTACACATTATATCGGCAATCTTTGCTTCCATTTTCTGATTATAATAATCATTTGTTGTTTTAAATTCATCCGTTGCTCCAATTACCTCCGGTGCAGGAATATTCGCGCCTGTATTGTCGGGTGTAGAGAACCTAACAACAACGGCTATTAGTATGGCAATGGATGCCGCGACAGATATGGCACTTATGAAACGTACCCGTTTCACTCGTTTTTCGTTTTTCAAGCTTTCTTCATTCTTACTTTTCAATAGCGCTTCGAATCGCTCCATGTGTCCGAATGATGGTTCCTGATCGTCAAACAAATCTCTGTTTCTGTCTATTTTTTTTCTTATGTCATTCATACCTTCCCTCCTTTTTTAGACGAGTTCCAATAATTTTTGTTTTGCCCTCATATATTGTATACGCACCGTTCCGGGCGCTATATTCAGAATCTCACTAATCTCTTCGTGATCATACCCTTCTATAAGGTAAAGATTTACAATCAAACGGCTCGACTCCGGCAGCTTCGTTATTGCAGTTTTCACCTGCTCTACACGATCTAATATCTGCTCCCACTCTTCGCTATCATCCGAGTCTACTATATCATAGTTGATATTCTCATTAAAATCGACCGTTTCCAAGTTTCTTTTTCTCAGCTTGTCAATAGATGTATTAATGCCTATCCTTACAAGCCATGCCTCGAAAGGAACAGACTCTCTATAGCTATCCAAACTCGAGAATGCTTTCAGAAAGCTCTCTTGCATTGCATCCTCTGCTTCGAGACTATCATACAGAACCCTATAGCATGCATTATAAACTCTCTTATAAAAAGTAGAGTAAATCTGCATTTGAGCCAACTGTTGACCCTTTCTACACTGATCTATAATATTAGAATCGAAGCTTATCATTTAATGTTTTAGGTTACCCTTCTAATAACATCTACGAATCGAAAATAGAAGTGTTACAAAAAAAAGAATTATTTTTCAAGAAAATGATAAATTTAAGAATTAAGCATTCAATAATAATTACTATCGGATATTCTCTTTGTCATGCTGAGGCAACGAAGCATCTCGACTCTTTATAGCGAGGAGATCCTTCCTTCGTCAGGATGACAAAAAAGACGACGATAAATTCTTTTCATACTTAAGTAGTCGATAATAATTTGAGCTCCTCTAGACTAAAATAAAAGTCTGGACGTTATCTATAAATAATTATTATTTATAAGTATCTCCTTTTCCTCCTTACCGTTAATCATTACTCTCCAATAGAAGCTTTAAGGTTTAGATAGTTGTAGGTCGAAAATCCATAAAAAATAATTAGCTTTGTGAGACTAATATTATAAAATAAAGAACGAATGAAGTCTCTAAGCTTATTTCTTTTGCTTGCAATAGGAGCTCTCACATTACCTGCACAGAATACTGTTAAAATGAGTGCAGTGAAAGGAAATGATTATGGTGTGGCGTACTCATTACCGAAAACCTCTGTTATAGTTACCGTAAACTATACAAAGACCACGAAAAAAGCCGGTGAATTTTATCAATATGCCGAGCGATACCTAAGCATAACCAATCCCATAAACGAAAATAGTGTAACCTACACTATCGACAATATAGATGCTACCACAAAAGGAATAGTAGATAAAGACAAGTCTTATCTGGTAGAATTCCGATCGAATACAACGGCTCCTTTCGTTACACTGACAAAGGATGGGCTGATATGTGCGATCAACGACGACTATGTTTTCCCAAAAGAAGAGATAGTAGAAGCTCCGGCTAAAGTGAGTGAAACGACATTAAATCCACGGAGCTTCCTTTCCGAAGAGATTCTACGTGCAGGTTCTACAGCAAAACAAGCCGAACTGATCGCAAAACAAATTTATCGTTTACGTGAAAGCCGCACAAATATACTGACAGGCGAAGCAGACAACATGCCTCCTGACGGCAATGCATATAAACTGGTGATGACTCAACTTGATGAGCAAGAAAAAGCACTCACAGCTATGTTTGCAGGAACTGAAACAACAGAAACAGGAACAAAAGAATTTACGATAATCCCCGATACAAAAAACATAGAGAATCAAATTATTTTCAGATTCTCATCTAAGCTTGGAGTTGTGGATGCCAACGATCTGGCAGGAGCTCCTGTATATTTGTCTCTCAAAAACAAAGATCCGAGGGAAGAGCAAATACTGACACCTAAAGAACAAAAAGAATTGGAGAAAAAATTCTCTGCCGGAATCATATACAATATCCCGAACAAGGCCAGTTTGCAAATAACTTATAATAGCAAGGATTATGTCAAAAAAGAATGCGACATCGTTCAGTATGGAATTCAAGATGTATTGACTCCGAAAATGTTTGATAACAATAAATTACCAATCAAAGTGATTTTCTATCCTGAGCTGGGAGCTGTAAAACAAATTATCCAGTAATATGGCTTTGGAGATTGAACGCAAGTTTCTGGTCGAAGGAAACTACAAAGAATATGCCTATGCGCACGAAGAAATCGTGCAAGGATATCTTTCTTCGGTGAAGGAACGCACGGTAAGAGTGCGGATAAAAGGGGAAAAAGCATACATCACAATCAAAGGGATAAGCAACGAATCAGGCATTTCTCGTTTTGAGTGGGAAAAAGAAATATCGATAAAGGATGCCCGGGAATTACTAAAATTGTGCGAACCGGGAATTATAGATAAAATCCGGTATTACATAAAGAGCGGCAGGCATACCTTCGAAGTAGACGAATTCAACGGTGAAAACCAAGGCCTTGTTATGGCCGAGATTGAGCTCTCTTCAGAAAACGAACAATTTGAAAAGCCCAACTGGCTAGGAGAAGAAGTGACAGGCGATCTACGCTACTATAATTCTTCTCTGACAAAACTTCCTTATTCTAAATGGTGATTGTAAGCTTTTCTTCTTAAATTCGAATTATACTTAGAAAACGGAGGGGAAAATATGATAGATACAGAAGTAAAAGTTCACGATAATTTTGCCTTAGAGTTCAAAATTGGTTTTATAACAGACCAAAACCAAAAGGATGTAAATGAGTTCAGAATCAACACGTGGATATTTCTCCCTAATAGCCTTGACATCAATCGCCCTACATACAAGAAAGAAGACTTCTACAGAGATGTAAAGAATAACCTTCGCCTTATTACCCCCGTTTATTCTCTCGAAGAAATACTAAAGGCTGGACGTGGCCCTCTGCCACGTTTGCAAAAAGCATTAGACGACCTTGCTGTGGATCCAAACAATGAGAAACTCACAGAAAGTTTTTCTTATCAAATAAAAATGTTCGTCTGCATCGTAAAGAGTGCATTGAGACGACATGTACAGATTATCGGAAGCACAGCGACAGACGAAAAAATAGTTTCTCACGTAGAAGCTTATATTGCCAACGTAAAGGAAATAGCATTACAATACAGGGAAAAGTGGGAAGAACTTTCTAATCCCGAGATGACGAAACAACAGCGGGAGTTGTTCCTATTCGGAGATGACTTTCTCGGTAATATCATAGAGCAATATGCCTTTCAGATTATGAGAATACTAAAAGGCAAACCGATATTCGAAACAATTAGAGAAAAGCTATACGTCTTAATTGAAAGCGAAAAGGCCCATAAAAAGAAAAGAGGGTTTATGCTACTTGAAAAAGGGCAAGAAAAACACAACAGTTTGGTAATTACCCAACGCAATATCCTGAAAAAATTCGTTGAAAGTGACCTGTTCTTACAGATTATCAGAAAAAAAGACGGACTTTTTGCCCAGCAGTTATACTACAGTGTTGCAGCGGGAATCGCTATGATATTTGCTACACTAATCTCTTTTTTCGCAACACTTCGTTTTGGAAATTTCACTACCGACCTTTTTGTAATCCTTGTCTTTAGTTATATGTTCAAAGACAGGATCAAAGATATGATGCGTTACTATTTTTCGTCTAAGCTGGGTAAAAAATATTTTGACTCTAAACTAAAGCTGAGTATACGTAAGCAAGAGATTGGCTGGATCAAGGAGGCATTCGATTTTATAGAAGAAAATAAGTTGCCGGATGAAGTGCGAAATATCAGAGCGAGAACCCCATTGGTAGAAGCAGAAAACCAGGTGTATGATGAAAAAATAATTTTATACCGAAAATGGGTAAACCTATCGAAAGAAGATATAGAAAAATATAAAGAGTATCGCCTCTCGGGAATTAATGATATTACGCGTTTCCACTTGATAAATTTCACTCATAAGATGGATAATCCTTTTATCCCTCTCTACTTATCAGATGCAGAGAAAGGATATGAAACGATAGAAGGGAATAAGGTATATTCATTGTACTTTATTATACAATGTAAATCCGACGAGGATGAATATTATAAAAAATATAGGGTCTTATTTGACCGCAACGGAATAAATGACGTAAGTGAATTAAATTGATCCTTTACTTTATCTTACCACTCGTATAAAGCTCCAAAGCATCATTCAAAAGCTCTTTTATTACCTCAAGAGGTAAATCTTGATTTGGATCAACTCTGAATATTTTCATCCGGGATCTGCTGCCTGCTTCCAGTTGGGGATGGTTCAGGTGTTTTCCTTCAACGAAGAGGATATATGGTTCATCTGTCTTTTTGTCAACCCAAAGATAACACAGAATTTTCGTCTTATAACAGAAGCAAGGCATTCCCCACTTCTGTGTTTCGGAAATACACTCGTCTTGGGTTAATATGATACTTCGCAATGCCAGCAAGCAGCTTTTTTGAGGCTCATCTTTATCCAAATAGAAATTGTAAAGTTCGTCAATCATCCTGGTTTTATTTAGAACATGAATACGTGCTGTCCTTATAATGGACTCGTATGAGGTAATACCTCTACTGTTACAATTCTCTTAATTGTAGCTGTCTAGTTAATAATAGCGAGCCTTAAACAGGGGTTTCTTAAATAAAGTTGACTGATAGGTTTTTACGTCTGTCTTTTTTCTTTTTCTGAATATAGGCATATACCGCAACACTTGAGACCGCAGCAACTAGAGTTATGGCTAATACTTTCTTTGTCATATCATTAGGTTTTATTTAAAGACTAGTTAAAGCATAGTAAAGTTAACAACAAAAATCTGAAATCAATCTTTTTTTAGAAGCAACTTTTAGAATAGTTAATCAAAATCAGGTATAGGAAAACAGCCGGTATAGCCAATATTGTGCTATCGAATCGATCGAGGATACCACCATGTCCGGGTATCATTCCACCCGAATCCTTAATGCCTAAGGTACGTTTAATAAGCGATTCGAAAAGGTCTCCCCATGTTCCGAATATTATTGTTATAGCCGCAAATCCTACCCATCCCAAAGTAGACAGATTTTGATAATAATGAGCAAAAATAAATGAAGATCCTATCGAAACTACAGCCCCTCCAATAAATCCTTCCCATGATTTTTTAGGAGATATACGTTCAAATAAGCGATGTTTACCAAAAGCCATTCCTGTAAGGTAAGCAAAAGAATCATTTACCCAAATAAACACCAATAAGGCTAAAACATATACATAGTGATAGCTTCCCGGAGTATAGGCAAAAACCAGATAATTAGTGAGGGAAAAAGGCACGGCTATATAAAATTGCCCCAACAAAGAATATGCTATAGAACGTATAGGGTCGGGACGCTTAAGATACAATTCACCAACAAATAAAACTAAAATGTAAATACAATAGGGTACAAAAGTTACAACAGAAGCATCGACTGTATAATAATAAAAACTACCGATAAAAAGCCCAAAGCCTCCAAGCACATTCCACACCCGAGTAAGGGGAACCTTTGCTCCTTTTTCGACCAGCCCATAGAATTCATATAAGGATAGTACAGTTATGAGAGAGAATATAATACAAAATGTATATTCATTTTTAAGGATACCACCTAGTAACAGCCCTACAAATACGGCTCCGGCAATAATACGAACGGCAATGTTTGGTAATCTCAAAATAATAAAGTTTTATTAGTTTGAGGCAAAAGTAGTAAAAATAAGAATATCATGTTCCCTTATTAGAGAGGATATTCAGCTAATTCATGATTCTCAGGTAAATAAATCAGCAGCTGCTGATTTATTTTTGCCATCCCTGTAGTAAGATTATTCCAAAGGATAATATCATCTTTAGATACTTTATATTGCAATGCAATCTTAGTAATGGTTTCGCCTATTTTTACCTTATGATAAACCTTTTTGGATTTATTATTATCGAAA
Source organism: Bacteroidota bacterium (assembly GCA_023437305.1). Taxonomy (GTDB): domain Bacteria; phylum Bacteroidota; class Bacteroidia; order Bacteroidales; family Dysgonomonadaceae; genus Dysgonomonas. Next base: position 77,488 of record JAEZGN010000023.1, on the reverse strand, counting down.
ACATCCTTTTTATAAAGTAATATATCTTCTTTATCTTCATTCGATGCAATAGAATACGTCTGATTATTATACACAGTTGTTAGGTGTTGAACTTCAGAAAAGTGAGGGATTTCATTTTCTTTTTGAGCAGGCTGATCATCAGCAACAAGATCGAAGGCTACAGTTTTATTTTCAGCAAAGAACGTTTCATTTGACTGATGTTTAGTCTTTTTTATTTTATCTAGTTGAGATTCTCCCCAATCCTTGACAGAAGCATAAGTCGTATTTGCTAAATAAATAAATTGATCAAGTATGTTTTTCTTTTTTACAGGCAATAAGTACTGATTTGTCCTATACTCTATGTTATTCACTATTGCCTTAATCCTCATATCATTGGATGTCCTATTATAAGCATGTAGATTTTGAATATTTACTTCTTCGTTTATTTGAAATAAATAATTGCTAAGCATATCCTTTTTCGATTCGGTATCGACATAAACAACTAAAAGTTCAGGTTCTTTCAACTTTGGCTCAATTGCATAATACTCTATTTTTTGTATTTTCAAATGTGTGCCGGCTCTCAGGTAGTTGCTCTTAAGGTTGTTCCATTTTTTTATTTCAGCAACTGTGACATTATTTTTTCTCGCTATCGAAGAAAGGTTATCTCGTTTTACTATTTTATAGTATGTTGTGACTTCGCGGGCTTCCATTTCAGGATTTATCTCATCCGAGAAATATACATCCTCATCGGTATTCTCTTGCAATTTTGTGTTCTGAGCTAGTATTTCCGGTAGAGCTATACCTCCCTCTACTTTTCGACCCGAATAAACAGCATCTTCATCACTTACAAAAGCTAGAATTTTATGTGTCGGCAAGTTCAATGTATATTTTTTTCCTCCGGGGATGATATCTTTTCTATATTGAGGGTTGTATCTTCGTATTTCTTCCATTGGCACATTCAGAGCTTTAGAAATATGACTAAAGTGCAACCTTTTGCTTATTTTTATAGAATCCATTGCTAATGGATAGCTCGATGCGTTCGATATTATTTCATGTTCATTATGATAACTCATTACATATGTGGCTGCAATAAATGCAGGAACATAGTTTCTCGTCTCTTTAGGAAGATATTCATAAATATCCCAATAGTCGGTTTTTCCACCACTACGATAGATGGCCTTATTCACATTTGCAGGACCACAATTATAAGCAGCAATAACCAAATACCAGTCCTGATAGATATAATATAATTCCTTCAGGTATTTCACCGCAGCATAGGTAGATTTTACAGGATCGCGACGCTCATCCACAAGACTATTTATTTCCAATCCGTAGCTTGTGCCTGTTCTGTGCATAAACTGCCAAAGACCTGTTGCTCCCGCTTTGGATCGCGCTGTGGGATTCAAGGCAGACTCAATTACCGGCAGATATTTTAATTCTATAGGAATGCCTGCTTTGTCAAGAACCTCTTCGAATAAAGGAAAGTAGTATTTGCTTTCACCCAACCACTCACCAATCTGTTGCTTCCCCTTCTTTGTATATTGATCAATGTATCGACGAACAACCTTGTTATATTTCAGATCAATTTCGGTTGGTAAAGAATTTAATCGATTAGAATATAATGAATCGTAAAAAGAAAATTGTTTCCTCTCATTATAGACTGATTTGTTAAAAGCATTTGCAGTCAGATGCCCAACATTACTATTTACTCCGTTGATTCCTGCTTGGCTTATTATTGTGAACAACCCCCCAATAACAAGCATTGTTAGTTTTGCATACATAGTGTTAGCTTTTGTATGTTGTGTAAGTTATATGCCCAAAGGCCTAAATATAAAAGACAGGATGTTGTTATATCCCACATCCTCTCTTTTACAAAAGTATACTTTTTAATTGATATACTTGCAAATATTTATAAAATAGAATAAATAATATTATTCTGACTGATCCTGTTCCGAAATTATTCCGGGAGCATCTTCGTCTTTCTTTATATCTATTTCTATATTATCAGGCAACTCTTCGGCTTCTTTAAACAATTCTTCCGAACGAGAAACCCATTGACGTTCACCAAATACTTTTTTAAGGTCATCAGCAAAAATAACCTCCTCTGTAATTAATAATTTTGCCAACTTACCATGTCCTTCAGCATGTTGACGCAGTAATTCCTTAGCACGCTCATACTGTTCATTGATCATATTCCTAACTTCTGTATCTATTAACAGAGCCGTTTCTTCACTATATGGTTTGGTAAAGCCGTAACCTTCACCCGATGAATCATAATAACTTATATTAGGCATCTTTTCGCTCATTCCAAGATATGAAATCATAGCATAAGCCTGCTTTGTCACACGCTCCAAGTCGTTAGCAGCACCCGACGATATATGACCAATAAATACCTCTTCTGCAGCACGACCTCCAAGTAAAGCACACATTTCATCCAACATTTGCTCTTTGGTAGTGATTTGTCTCTCTTCCGGCAAATACCATGCAGCACCTAAAGCCTTACCTCTAGGAACAATAGTGACTTTTACCAATGGATTTGCATATTGCAAAAACCAACTTAAGGTAGCGTGTCCGGCCTCATGAATGGCAATTGTCTTACGTTCATCTAACGTCGTTACTTTATTCTTTTTCTCCAAACCGCCAATAATACGATCTACGGCATTTGTGAAATCTTCCTTTTGTACTACTTTTTTTCCTTTACGGGCAGCAATCAATGCAGCTTCGTTACAAACGTTAGCTATATCTGCACCGGAGAATCCCGGAGTCTGTCTCGACAAGAACTCTACATCAACCGTGTCGTCAATCTTAACAGGACGAAGATGTACTTTAAATATTTCCTTACGATCGTTCAAATCGGGTAAGTCAACTGTTATCTGACGATCGAAACGTCCGGCACGAAGTAAGGCTTTATCCAAGATATCAGCACGGTTAGTAGCCGCAAGAAGAATAACTCCACTATTTGTACCAAAACCATCCATCTCAGTCAACAACTGATTTAATGTATTTTCACGCTCATCATTCGAACCCATATTCAAGTTACGACCACGAGCACGTCCAATAGCATCTATTTCATCGATGAATATAATACAAGGCGATTTTTCTTTTGCCTGCTTAAACAAGTCTCTAACACGAGAAGCTCCAACACCTACAAACATTTCCACAAAATCGGAACCCGATAATGAGAAGAACGGAACATCCGCTTCTCCGGCAACAGCTTTTGCGAGCAATGTTTTACCCGTTCCCGGAGGTCCAACAAGCAAAGCGCCTTTTGGAATTTTACCCCCAATTTCGGTATAACGAGACGGATTTCTCAGAAATTCAACTATTTCCTCTATCTCTTCTTTAGCTTCAGACAATCCTGCAACATCTTTGAACGTAACACGAAGATCCGAACCTTTATCATATAGTTGAGCTTTGGATTTTCCAACACTGAATACGCCTCCGCCACCTCCGGAACCTCCGCCCGACATACGACGCATCATATAAATAAACAATCCGAAGATAAGAATCACAGGCAAAAACCCTACAAGAATTTCTAAAGGATTGGTACTGTCTTCGTAGCTGACATCGATATTATATTTATATTCGGCTCTTACTGTTTCATAGAAATCTGCAAACTTGTCAGCTGAAGGAATACGAACAATTATAGCCGGATTAGTCCCTGCCCTCTCTGCATCACCTTTAAATACGCTCTTTACAGAATCGGGTCTTACAAAAGCTTTTAAGGTACTGTTCTTTCTGTCTACAACTATTTTATTGACACTATTATTTTTCACATAGCCCTGAAAGTCTGACCAGGGAACTTCTTTCGTTACGGTGTTATCCGAAAAGAAATACATACCTATAATGGCAGCAAATACAATGAGGTATACCCAATAGAGATTGAACGGGATTTTAGGTCCTTTCAAATTCGGTTTTTTAGGGCTATTCTCTCCTTTATTATAATTATCCATATTATTTCCTCACAATGTGTGATTTAGTTTGTTTTCAAAACTATAACACGCGTAAATAAGATTTGTTTAAATATGCTTTATCTCAATCAATATCGGGAATTGACTCTAGTTTTGCATCCGCCCACAAATGTTCGATATTATAAAATTCACGCAATTCGGGCACAAATACATGAACAATAACCGTACCATAATCTATACCAACCCAACGGCTTTCACGTAATCCGTCAATTAGCAGAGGGCGTTCTTTTTTCTTTTTCTTGAGGTAATCAACAATTTCTTCTGATATTGCAGACACTTGTGTAGGGGTGTTTCCTTCGCAAATAACAAAATATTGACAAATAGTACCCGGTAATTCTGTCATGTCGACAATGACAATGTTTTTAGCTTTTTTCTCTTGGCATGCAGCCACAATATTGTTTACTAAGCTTTTTCCTTCTTTCATTCGTTAATTTATAGAGTCTCTTTCTTGTTTTAGCCTACAAATATAAAGTGATTTTTTTAACTTACCACTCATATCTTATAGAAGTACAAATAATTAATTGCGTAAAGATAACTAAGTCCTTAAATTTCTTTCAGATTTAGAAACCTTAATACCCACTTTAGCAAGAAATTTTATCTTTTATTTACATAGAAACAGCTTTTATACGAGAAACAGAATATAAATAGGTATCTGTTTTGTAATTTTTTGAAACAGTAGAAAGAATCATATATCGCATTATAATCGAAAATATAAATTTCATCCTAACTTTGTCTTCATGAAAAATTATGATCTAATCACCATTATAGGACCAACAGCATCGGGTAAAACATCATTTGCCTGCCACTTGGCACATACGCTCAATACTGAGATCATAAGCGGAGACTCACGACAAGTATATCGCTCGATGGATATTGGAACAGGAAAAGATCTGTCAGACTATACAATAAATGGAGAAAACATACCTTATCATCTGATTGACATCCGAGAAGCCGGAGACAAATATAATATCTTCGAGTATCAGCACGATTTTCACAATGTATACACAGATATGAAAATCAGGGGCAAACTCCCTATCCTATGTGGAGGATCGGGGCTCTATGTAGAATCGGTACTTAGAGGATATTCATTGGTAAACGTTCCCGAAAATAAGGAGCTCAGGTCAAAATATGCAGACTATAGCTTACAAACACTCACACAAATACTAGAGAGCTATAAAACATTACATAACAAAACCGATATCGATACAGCTCAAAGGGCAATAAGAGCAATAGAAATAGAAGAATATAAAAAAGCTCACCCTTTGGAACAAAACGAATTTCCTCCTCTCAACAGCTTAGTAATAGGCGTAGACATTGATCGTGAATTACGTCGAAGAAAAATATCAGAACGTCTTAAAAGCAGACTCGAGAATGGTATGATAGAAGAAATAAAAGATATTCTCTTTCAAGGAGTAAAACCTGACGACCTGATTTATTACGGATTGGAATATAAATATGTTACCCTCTATATACTCGGGCAGTTAAGCTACGAAGATATGTATTCGCAATTGGAAATTGCAATCCATCAGTTTGCTAAAAGACAAATGACTTGGTTTAGAGGAATGGAGAAAAGAGGGACATATATCCATTGGATAAATGCAGAATTACCGATGAAAGAAAAGATAGATAAAGTAAAGTTGTTAATTAACATCAACGAATAGTCTTTTTTGTTAATATTAATTTAAAGCTAAGTACTAATTCCCTTTGTTAATGTATTTTTGAGATGATTATTTTTCAATGCCCAATGAGAATAGAGAATTTAACTGCAAGTTTATTTTTAATATACTTCAACAACCTTTGTAGCATGAGTTTCTCTCGCTTCTCTACGCGAGTATAAATGTTATTATCTAAACAATGCAGTTCAATTTTCAAAACAAAATATCTAAATATCACAAAATCATAAAAGCAACTTAAAAACCTCAATCAACAATGAAAAAAAAGAAAATAGGAATTCTTTTCCTAGCATTAATTGGCTTTCTGGGGACTATTCAATCTCAGAATTATGAGCCGGTCGACTATGTTAGTCCTTTAGTCGGCACCCAATCGAAGTATTCGTTATCTACGGGTAACACCTATCCGGCTATCGCTATGCCTTGGGGAATGAATTTCTGGATGCCTCAGACCGGTAAGATGGGCGACGGTTGGGCATATACCTACGATGCCGATAAAATTCGCGGCTTCAAACAAACACACCAGCCAAGTCCATGGATCAACGATTATAGTCAATTCTCTATCATGCCTGTAACAGGTAGGCCTGTATTTGATCAGGATAGACGTGCCAGCTGGTTTTCGCACAAGGCGGAAATAGCTAAACCGTACTATTATTCCGTTTATCTTGCCGATCACGATGTGGTTACCGAAATGGCTCCTACATCTCGTGCGGTAATGTTCCGTTTTACGTTTCCCGAAGAGCAAAACTCATACGTTGTAGTTGATGCCTTCGACCGTGGGTCTTACGTAAAAATCATCCCTGCGGAAAATAAGATTATCGGCTACACAACACGTAATAGTGGTGGCGTACCTGAAAACTTCAAGAATTATTTTGTAATCGTTTTCGACAAACCATTTACATATACAGCTTCTGTTGCCGGAGGTGTTCTCTCTACCAAAAGCTTGGAAGTTAAAGACAGCCACGCAGGTGGTATTATCGGCTTCTCTACCAAGAGAGGAGAAAAGGTACATGCCCGCATTGCTTCTTCATTCATCAGCCCTGAGCAAGCAGAACAGAATCTGAAAGAATTGGACGGAAAATCATTCGATCAGGTAACTGCACAAGGACGTGCCGAATGGAACAAAACATTGGGACGCATCGAAGTAGAAGACAACAACATCGATAATCTTCGTACATTCTATTCTTGCCTATACCGCTCGGTATTATTCCCTCGTTCTTTCTATGAGATAAATGCAAAGAACGAAGTGGTGCACTACAGTCCTTACAACGGAGAAGTTCTTCCCGGCTATATGTTTACAGACACAGGTTTTTGGGATACCTTCCGTTGCTTGTTCCCATTCCTTAACCTGATGTATCCGGAAATGAACACCAAGATGCAGGAAGGATTAGTGAATACCTATAAAGAGAGTGGATTCTTACCGGAATGGGCAAGCCCTGGTCACCGTGGTTGTATGGTGGGTAACAATTCAGCATCTGTGGTAGCCGATGCTTACCTGAAAGGACTTCGCGGATACGATGCTGAAACACTATGGCAAGCTGTAGTTCACGGAGCAAACGCTGTACATCCTACTGTAAGTTCTACCGGACGTTTAGGCTGGGAGTATTATAACAAACTAGGTTATGTACCTTACGATGTGAAGATCAATGAGAGTGCAGCACGTACATTGGAATATGCATACGACGATTGGTGTATCTATCAGTTCGGGAAGAAGCTGGGTAAACCCGAAAAAGAAATCGAAATCTACGCTAAACGTGCGATGAACTATAAAAACCTTTTCGACCCTGAGCATAAGTTGATGAGAGGAAAGAATGAAGACGGTAAGTTCCAATCTCCTTTCAATCCGCTGAAATGGGGTGATGCCTTCACCGAAGGTAACAGCTGGCACTACACATGGTCGGTATTCCACGATCCTCAAGGATTGATCGACCTAATGGGAGGCAAGGCAGGTTTCAACCGCATGATGGACTCAGTATTCAACGTACCACCATTATTTGATGACAGCTATTACGGAGGTGTAATTCATGAGATCCGCGAAATGCAGATTATGAACATGGGTAACTATGCACATGGTAACCAGCCGATCCAACACATGATATATATGTACAACTATTCAGCCGAGCCTTGGAAAGCCCAATACTGGGTACGTGAGGTGATGGATAAATTGTATACACCTAATCCTGACGGATATTGTGGTGACGAAGATAACGGTCAGACATCTGCCTGGTATGTATTCTCTGCATTAGGATTCTACCCTGTGTGTCCGGGATCGGATGAATATATCCTAGGATCGCCACTATTCAAATCTGTAACTCTAAACCTAGAGAACGGAAAGAAAGTAACAATCAAGGCAGATAACAACAGTAAAGCAAACCGCTATGTGGAGAGCATGACAGTAAATGGACAACCATATACAAAGAACTACGTGACACACGGAGATCTTCTTAGTGGAGCAAGCATCAGCTATAAAATGTCTCCTACTGCCAACCAAAACAGAGGGACAAGCGACAGCGACCTGCCATATTCGTTCTCGAAAGAATATAAGGTAACGAATACAAAAAAGAAAAAATAAGAAATGGAGCAACCTAAAGTCAGTATTATTGTTCCTGTTCATAATGCGGGTAAATATCTTGAAAAATGTTTGACCTCGATTGTTAATCAAACATTAGAAGAGATTGAGATCATCTTGGTTCTCGACTGCCCTACCGACGGGAGCAATAATATTGCTGAAGGTTTTGCTGCAAAAGACAAAAGAATAGTACTGATTTATAACGATGAAAATCTACATACAGGAATCAGCAGGAATAAAGGAATAGAAGTTGCCAAAGGAAAATATATCGGCTTCTTCGATCATGACGACTATTGCGAGCCTGATATGTATGAGCTGTTATATCAAAAAGCAGAAGAGGAACGTTTAGATGTTGTAAGATGTAACTTTCTGTGTGTTTATAAAGTGAAATCAGAATATGTAGAAGAAGGATATAAATATCCTGATAATTCTACAAATGCAACGGATAAAGAATGGTTTTATGAGAATGTTTGCAGCGATAAAATTTCGTGCGTTATATGGAACCATCTGTATAAAGCTGATTTCCTGAAACAAAATGCGCTATCTTTCTTAGATTCAAGAAATATTTGTTCCGAAGACAGCATTTTTTTCATAAATGTATACGATAAAATAGATAAGATCGGGCTTGTTCCCGACTTTTTATATTATCATGTCTTTCATTCTAACAATACAGGGAAAGTATACGCTTATCGATCTATCAAAAACAGAATTTCATTTTTTGAAGAATTATATACATTTCTCAAAAGTAAAGGGGTTAGTGAAAGCAAATGCAATGCTTTCCTATTCAAAAATGTAGTTCGTTCATTTTACAGCGCTTCGCGTCAAGCCATCTTGCTATTTCCTCTCCGGAAAGCATTTGGAGAGATTAATGCATTAAGGAAAAACAGACTGATAATGAATCAGTTTAGATTTTTATATAAAAAAGAAAATCTATCTACCTTATTAGAGATGAAACTTACTATTATTCTCTTCTCATTTTTGATTAGATTCAGTACTCCAAAATAGATTATTGATTAAATGTTTTTTACAAACATATACAAATTATGAAAAATAACTACATAAAAAAAGGGATCATAGGACTATGCCTAGCAAGTATGACGGCAATATCGGCCGAAGCTGGCACCTTGATCAAATTAGAAAATAATACAGTTTTATCTCAGGATAACACTGCTATCAAAAAGGATGATCCTTACAAAAGCAACCGTCCTGCGGTAGACAAACGTCTATTCAAATCCAAAGCAGTAGAAAGCGAAATAGTACGCATCAAAAAAATGCTGAAAAATCAAAAACTGGCATGGATGTTTGAAAACTGTTTTCCAAATACACTGGACACAACTGTAAGACACAGAAAAAGCAACGGAAAAGATGACACTGTGGTATATACAGGAGATATCCATGCTATGTGGCTACGTGATTCAGGAGCACAAGTTTGGCCTTATGTACAGTTAGCAAATAGCGACCCTGAATTAAAGGCGATGTTGGCGGGAGTTATCCGCCGGCAGTTTAAGTGCATCATCATCGATCCGTATGCAAATGCGTTCCTTGATCCGTATGATCCGAATCCCGATCATCAGTGGATGTCGGACGGTACAGCGATGAAGCCGGAACTGCACGAGCGTAAATGGGAAATCGACTCGCTATGCTACCCTATCCGCTTAGCATATCACTATTGGAAAACCACAGGTGATACAAGCATCTTTGATGAAGAATGGCTACAGGCAATCACGCTGGTTTTACAAACATTTAAAGAACAACAACGCAAAGATGGTGTAGGTCCTTACTCTTTCCTTCGTGTAACAGACAGAGCGTTGGATACATTAAACAATGGAGGATTGGGTGCTCCGGTGAAGCCTGTAGGTTTAATCGTTTCTTCATTCCGTCCGTCGGATGATGCAACTACTCTGCAATTCCTTGTACCATCTAACTTCTTTGCTGTATCTTCTCTCAGAAAAGCAGCCGAAATATTGACCGAGGTAAACAAAAAACCTGCCCAGGCTAAGGAGTGTAGTGATCTTGCTCAGGAAGTTGAAACAGCATTAAAAGAACATGCCGTTTACAACCATCCGAAGTACGGTAAAATCTATGCGTTCGAAGTTGATGGCTTTGGCAATCACCTGTTGATGGACGATGCAAATGTACCAAGCCTTTTGGCTATGCCATACTTGGGAGATGTGGATGCAAATGACCCTATCTACCAAAACACACGCAAATATGTGTGGAGCGAAGATAATCCTTATTTCTTCCGTGGAAAAGCAGGAGAAGGAATCGGAGGACCGCATATCGGTTACGACATGGCATGGCCTATGAGTATTATGATGAAGGCCTTTACAAGTAAGGATGATCAGGAAATAAAATGGTGCATAAAAATGCTGATAGACACTGATGCAAATACAGGATTTATGCATGAATCATTTAATGTAAATGATCCGAACAAATTTACTCGCGAATGGTTTGCTTGGCAAAACACTTTGTTTGGAGAGTTAATCCTCAAACTAGTAAACGAAGGTAAGGTTGGCTTATTGAATGATATAAAATAAAACCAACATTGAAATATTTAGGAAATCGTGCAAGTTAAACTTGCACGATTTTTTGTTTTCTATAATAGCGATAATATTTTGCTTCAGCGTTTCTTTGAAACAAGAAAGATTGACTTTCCAAAATACATTTTTGTTTAAATTAAGAAAACTCTAAAATATTGAAGATTATAATTATATTTGTGAACCATTACATTATATAGAACCCGACTAACCAAATTAAAATCATTATGGTACTTTGTTGATAATTTAACTGAATGATAGAACAAATAATTATTTTAGAACACGTAGACCCTGTAGTCTTTTTCGGCATAAATAATTCCAATTTACAATTAATAAAAACGCTCTTTTCTAAATTACATATCGTTGCACGGGGAAACGCTATTAAAGTAACAGGGAATGCAGAAGATGTTCCTTTATTCGAAGAAAAGATCAGAGAGTTGGAGAAATTCTCTGTTGACCGAAATAAGCTAACTCAAGAAGACATTATAGATATCGTTAAAGGCAACTCTCCCAATGTAGTAAAGCAAGAGAATCTGATTATATACGGAGTGAATGGGAAGCCTATCTCTGCACGCACACCAAACCAACAGAATTTTGTAAATAGCTTTTATAAAAATGATATGGTATTTGGTATCGGTCCTGCGGGCTCGGGTAAGACATATACGGCAATAGCTCTGGCTGTAAAAGCATTGAAAAACAAAGAGGTAAAAAAGATAATCCTGAGCCGCCCTGCTGTTGAAGCCGGAGAAAAGCTTGGATTCTTGCCGGGAGATATGAAAGAGAAAATAGATCCGTATCTACAGCCATTGTATGATGCACTAGAAGATATGATTGCTCCGGCAAAACTAAAAGACTATATTGAGAATAAAACAATACAGATTGCTCCACTAGCCTTTATGCGTGGGCGAACTCTTAGCGATGCAGTAATCATACTTGACGAAGCGCAGAATACAACTGTACTTCAGATAAAAATGTTTCTGACCCGTCTTGGGATGAATGCAAAGATGATCATAACAGGAGATGTAACTCAAATAGACCTTCCTGCGTCTCAACAGTCAGGACTTAAACATGCTTTGCGGGTACTCAAAGACGTGAAAGGTATCGGGCATATCGAATTTGACAAAACAGATATTGTCCGTCATAAACTGGTACAAAGAATTGTTGAAGCATACGAGAAAGAGGATAAACGAGAAAAAACCTTAGAGAAAAAAGAAAAGAAAGAATATGATAAGAAAGAAGTATGATCTCTCTTAAAAGCCTTTATAGAGGATAAATAACGTCATATAGAATAAAAAACGGGTACAATGTCGATGTTACATTGTACCCCTTTTGCATTTATAGTATAGTCGTGTATCCGATGTAATTAGTATCCTACAGTGTAATGCTGGCGAGAGTGTTTTCTATTTTCGACTTCATCAGCAACAACGATAGCCAAATCCTGAACAGAAATAGAGGCCGTGCCATCTCTCATTACAGGCTCATCTTTTCCCATACGGAATCGTCCTGTTCGCCCTGTAGTTATATTTTCATTCATTTCTGTAGGCGGAGAAAGGTACACCCAATCCAGATATGTTTCTCGCCTCAGCTTATCAAAATGATCTCGCGATGCTTTTGCACCTTCTTTCATTTTAGCGGGGAAATCTTCAGTATCTACCAATTGAGTTCCTCCTATATAAAGAGTACCCGCATTACCCACTACAAAGTAACGTCTGATATTTGCTGCACGAACCGCTTTTTGTATCGATTCATAGCCATCAATATAGTCGTTATAAAGATTCGGATTGTCCCAACCGGCATTATATGCAGATATTACCATCTGATTGTTTCTCAACACCTCTGTGAGAGCGTCTGTATCTTTAATATCAACACTCACAGCAGTTAGCTTATCGTTCTTCACTTCGATTTTATCAGCATTTCGTGCAATCGCTGTCACTTCATGATCCCTCGACAACAATTCTTCTAATAGTTGAGAACCCACAAACCCGGTTGCCCCAATTAATGCTACTTTCATAATATATATAGTTGATTTATAATGTTATTGAAAAATAATTACCTTTTATATTTTATCGCTTTTACTATTTGCGTCCAATATTTTCGAGATAATTTTCCACTCTTTTGTTTCGCTCATCTTCGGTCAGACTAGCAGCCACTTCGATATGGGTTCTGTCATCAATTTTCAGCCATACTGTCTCTCCCATATCTTTTTTGTGCTCTTCTATTATTCTTCTTAACGTATCTTCCGGAGTCTGTCTTTCAGACCTTTTCATAGCAGTTCTTCTCCCTGCTTTAGGAGTTGTTTGTTGTACACTCATTTTATTTGATTTTTTAATTTAATTGTGCGATTAATGCAAATTTTTAAAGAAGCAGAATATTCTTCTACTTCACCAAAAATCACATCACATGTAGTTTTGGAAAACTGTCATATTTCTGTGAAACAGATAAACATAACCTTTAAAGTGCAGATTTACAAATATTTTATAGAAACTTTGCAAATAACAAGGCAAAAGCATGATAAATAACAAATCTTAGACTTTACCAAGACCACCATAGACTAAGTTAATGAAAATAAAAAACTTAACAAAACATCTGTCTTTTTTGCAGGTTATATGAAATAAAATGAAGGTATAAAAAACAAAGCTGAGAGAATACAAAAGAAAAAAGGAAGCTGATCACTTCCCTTTGCTCTTTAATTCATCTTCTAATTTAATCACCTGATCGCGATATTGCGCAGCTTCAAGAAATTCGAGCTTTTTAGCAGCCGCAGACATTTGCTTTTTTGCCTTTGCGATAGCTTTCTTCAGCTCTTCGGTACTCATACACTGAATCTGGTCTTGCGAAGCGATAGAAAGTCCACTGTCTTGATTGTATGGCTGTGGAATAGCTGAATCTTCTTCCTTACGCTGCGTGAATACAGATGTGCGGGCTTTCTGTATTTGTTTAGGTACAATACCATGCTCCTCGTTATATGCCATCTGTTTCTCTCGTCGGCGATTGGTTTCATTGATAGTCTTTTCCATACTATCGGTAATTTTATCGGCATAGAAAATAACCTTACCATTTACATTACGGGCTGCACGACCCACTGTCTGAGTGAGAGACCTATGTGAACGTAAGAAACCTTCTTTATCGGCATCCAAAATTGCAACAAGCGAAACTTCGGGTAAGTCAAGCCCTTCACGCAGAAGGTTAACCCCTACAAGTACATCAAATTCTCCCGTTCGCAAGCTATCCATAATCTGAATACGATCGAGAGTATCCACGTCGGAATGTATGTAGCTGCAACTTATACCGTTGTTTGACAAATAATTTGTCAGCTCTTCGGCCATACGTTTTGTAAGAGTTGTTACAAGTGTACGCTCGTTCTGTTCAACACGCATTTGTATTTCTTCCATCAGATCATCAATCTGATTTAAACTCGGACGCACATCAATGGGAGGGTCTAAAAGACCTGTGGGACGAATCAATTGCTCTACAATTACCCCTTCCGACTTTAACAGTTCATAATCGGCGGGTGTTGCACTCACATAAATGGTTTGTGGTACAAGAGATTCAAACTCTTCAAACTTCAGAGGTCTATTATCCAAAGCGGCAGGAAGGCGAAAACCATATTCCACTAAGTTTTCTTTACGAGAATGGTCTCCTCCGTACATAGCACGTATTTGGGGAATAGTCACGTGACTTTCGTCAACGACTAAAAGAAAATCATCAGGGAAGAAATCCAGCAAGCAGAATGGACGTGTACCCGGTTTTCGATTATCAAAATAGCGCGAATAGTTCTCTATACCGGAGCAATGTCCTACTTCACGAATCATTTCCAAATCGTAAGTCACTCGCTCATAAAGCCTTTTAGCCTCTAAAGGTTTTCCTATCGATTGAAAAAAATCCACTTGGCGTCCTAGGTCTATTTCAATTTCCCCAATTGCCCTATCCATACGGTCTTTGGTGGTTACAAATAGGTTTGCCGGATAAATCCTAAAATCGCTATAACGATCGATTTTTATTCCGGTCAGTGGATCGAGACATTCTATACTCTCTATCTCATCTCCCCAAAACACAACCCTCACAATAGGATCTCCATATGCAAGGAAAACGTCGACTGTATCACCCTTAACGCGAAAATTACCGGCTTTGGGGTCAACTTCGTTACGTGAATACAGAGCGCTAACCAACGATCGGAGAAAGACATCACGCACAATTTTCTGCCCCACCTTTAAACTAATTGTAGAGCTTTCGAAGTCTTCGGGGTTCCCCATGCCATAGAGGCAAGACACAGAAGATACAACAATTATATCGCGACGACCTGACAAGAGAGATGTTGTAGTCGCCAGTCGTAACTTTTCTATCTCATCGTTGATAGATAAATCTTTCTCTATGTAAGTATTCGTAGAAGGAATATATGCTTCCGGCTGATAATAGTCATAATATGAAACAAAGTATTCGACGGCATTATCAGGAAAGAATGTCTTAAACTCACTATACAACTGGGCGGCAAGTGTCTTATTATGGCTTAATACCAACGTGGGTTTTTCTACATTTTGAATAACATTAGCTACCGTAAATGTTTTTCCTGAGCCTGTAACACCTAGCAATGTCTGAAACGGAATATCTTGTAAAACTCCTTCGGATAAAGCAGCTATCGCAGCCGGCTGATCTCCTGTTGGGCTATAATTTGAAGTTAATTTAAAATCCATCTGTTATTTTCCTCTTTCCTAAATCAAAGATAACAAGAATTTTGCATTTATATTCTTAAATAAATGGTATTAACTACCTATTATGAAAAATGTATTCAAATTAAAAAATGTATTTTTGTATTGCAAACCGAATATCCTGAGTATGAAAAAAATTGTTCTATTCCTCTACGAGCTATTTATTTTTGCTCCAATCTTCATTTTAGCTACTATTATCACGGCAGTTACAGTTATGATCGGATGTTTGATCGGCAATCGGACTTTTTGGGGATATTATCCACCTAAATATTGGTCTAAACTTGCTTGCAGACTCGCTTTATGTAAGATAAATGTTATCCGAAACGGGCAGCTAGACCCAAACAAATCATATATATTTGTACCCAATCATCAAGGAGCATTCGATATATTCCTGATTTATGGCTATTTAAATCAAAATATAAAATGGGTTCAAAAGCAAGAACTCCGTAAAATCCCTTTTGTAGGAAAAGCGTCTGAGATTGCAGGACATGTATTTGTAGACCAGTCTAATCTTAAATCGATGAAAGACACAATAGCAAAAGCCGAAGCTGAACTGGAGGAAGGATCATCGATGGTTATATTTCCCGAAGGTGCACGTACCAAAACAGGCAAGATGGGACGATTTAAAAGGGGAGCTTTCATTATTGCCAAAGAAATGAATTTGGAGATTGTTCCTGTAACCGTAAACGGGCCTTACGACCTGATGAAAATAAATACATACTTCCTGAACCCCTGCAAACTGGAATTGATAATACACGAGCCTATCTCGACAAAGGATATGAATGAAGATAATATGTCCGAGTTTATAAATAATTGCCGGGAGATCGTATATTCGGGGCTTTGGGAAAAATATAAATAATTAAACCTTAAAGACACTATACAAAAGAAAAATCTTCTAGGAGGGCTTCTAAAGGCAAACCTGAACCCTAATAAATGTTAGAAAATTAATTCATAATAAACATCACAAGAGTAAATAACAAGATAACATTCATTTTTTTGTACTTTTGCGATTAACCATATAACAATATTTAGAAATGAAATTGAAGCATATATTATTTTTATCATTCATACTGATCGCTTGTCATTCAAGTCTTTCGTATGCATATAATACATCAATTTCCGTTACTCAAACACCGAAGGATGAAATTATCACCTATACTGTAGCCAAAGGAGAAACTGTATATTCTATTGCTGCTGCACACAATACCTCCGTACAGCAGATATATAAGTTAAACCCAAAAGCCGAAAAAGGCATTAAAGCGGGCGACAAACTTCTGCTATCAAAAGAAAAAGCCGTAGCAAGTTACAGCAACCACCTGATAGAGGCAAAAGAAACGCTATTTTCGGTTTCACGCCTTTATAAAATATCGGTAGATGACCTGAAAGATGCGAATCCGGGACTTACTGAAAGTACTTTCAGTATAGGTAAAACTATACGAATTCCGATATTTGGAGGGAGCTCTTCTACAGCCAATTATGCCGGACAAAGTACAATCAGGTCAAATAAAGAATATAAAGTACAAAAGAAAGAGACACTATATAGCATTGGAAAAGCAAACAATGTAAGCGTTGAAGCTTTGTTAGATGCCAATCCCGCACTCAGAACAGACGGATTGAGAAACGGTATGACAATAATTATACCTACCGGAGAAGCCGCATCTAAAAACAACTTATCGCAAGTAAGCAACACCAGAAAAAGCGAAGCTCCTCGTGCGACGAAAGGCGAAACCGTAAGAGTAGGCATCCTGTTACCATTCACAGACAATAGCGGAAGTATATCGAAAGACAAGCTTGCCGAATACTATGAAGGGTTCTTACTAGCGGTGAAAGACCTGAAAAGCAAGGGACTGAATGCTGAGATATATACATTCGATACAGGCTCTGAAAAAAACACCAAAAGACTTGAAAGTCTTTTGGAAACAAATGAGATGAAAAACATGCACCTCATTATAGGAGGAGTATCGAAACAACAGATAGATGCCTTAGTGAAATTCTCTAAGAAAACAGGCATAAAGTATGTGATACCTTTTGGCTCTTCCAGCGAGATAACAGGCACACCTCTACTATTCCAAATGACGTCATCGCATTCATCATTGTATCCCGAAGTGACTTCTGCTTTTGTAAAAAGATTCAGAAATTACAATATAATCTTCGTGTCGGAAGATGGCTCAAACAATGATAAAATAGATTTTGTAAACGATCTAAAGAAAAGCCTCAGTAAGGCGGGCATTCAATCAAAGACAATCACAAAATCGAGCAATTTGGGCGAAGACCTCAAAGCAGCAGCAAATGCAACGAATAATATAATCGTACCTACATCATCTTCCGAAGCAACATTAAGAAGAATAACTGCGGTGCTGAATCTTTCGAATGATACCTCGTTCAGCCTCTTTGGTTATCCCGAATGGCAGGTATATAATAGCCAGGTAGAAAATCTCCATAAATATGATGCGTACATTTACAGTATATTCTTCCTCAACGAACAGCAAAATGCTGTGCAAAACTTTGCGGATGACTACAAACAGTGGTACAATAAGAATCTGATTAACTCGTTCCCTAAATGGGGATATCTTGGATATGATACAGGTCTTTACTTCTTAACTGCATTAAAACAGTATGGAAGTTCTTTCGAAAATAATATATCCAAAATAAATGTACCCACATTACAGTCTTGCATTTACTTCGAGAAAGCAAATGAAAAAAATGGAGGATATGTAAACAACGGTATATACTTTATCCACTATAAAGATAATTCGAGTCTCGAAAAAATAGATATCACTGATTAAATGGCAAATAGATATTTATTATTGCTTCTACCTTTTATTTTTGGTTCATTCATGTATGGACAAAATAAAGACTTCAAACCTGAGTGGAACATAGGCGTAGGCTTCGGACCCACATTTTCATCTGTGGATTTTCAATCCGTCCCAAACTCTGAAAACGCCAATAAGATGCGCATCTCAACAAAAAACCAGATGCAGTATCACGGAGGTATAGCTATACGATACATCTCTGAAAAAAATATCGGTATCATTGCCGAGCTCAACTATAGCCAAGAAGGGTGGGAACAAAATTTCAGTAAGAATGACGCATTTGCAAATTTAGGTTTTGAACATTCTCACCAATTAAACTATTTTGAATTACCCATACTCACGCATATCTACTTCGGAAACAAAGTACGCTTCTTTTTCAATCTGGGACCTAAAATTGGATTTCTGATAAGTGACAGTGAGAAAATAAACGACAAACTCGAAAACTATTTGGCTAGCGGAGTGTCTCCGTCATTCGAAACCAACCAATATTATCGTATGGCCGAAAATAAAATCGATTATGCCTTAATGGCAGGTCTTGGACTAGAAATCCGCACGGGTATCGGCAATTTTGCTTTGGAAGGAAGATACTCTTTCGGGTTAGGAGATATTTATAAAAGCAGCAAGGCCGACTACTTTTCCAGATCGGCAAACAGAGTTATTTACGGTAAGTTAACCTATTACGTCAAGCTATTCTGATATGCCACGCATATACAAGCTCTCGAAAACAGGATTAAAAATACTTTATAAGATACGCCATCATAGAGGTCATGGCATACATTCTCCCTTTGTTTTCAATCTGATAAATAAAGTGATTGAAGAAAAAACACCTTATCATATCTATGATGATATAAGAACCGTTATAGATCCTTATGTTTTTTTGCACTTGAAGAAGTACAACTTACTTTTATTTCGATTGGTCAATTATTTCAATGCAGAGACAATACTCGAAATAGGTGCAGGATATGGAGTGAATACAATTTGTATGACAGCAGCATCAAGCAATACAAAGTGTATAAGTATAGAAACAAGCGAGAGAAAATATAGTATCGCCAAACGTTTATACAGTGAATGGAATAGAAATATAGAGTTATTGACAAATCCACAGCTTCCCGAACTGCAAGAAAAGCAAGACTGTATTCTTATCGACCTGAATAACTATAGTCTCTTACCATCAGACATTTGTGAATATTTGGATAATATTTGTCACGAAAAAACATTTATAATTGTAAGAGGCATAAGAACAAATAGACGCAATCAAGCGTTATGGAAATGCATCGCAAGCATGGATAGCAGAACAGTAATACTGGACTTGTTCAACATTGGTATTGTATTTTTTGACAAGACTCTTTACCGATGGGAATATAAAATCAGTTTTTAAACTAAACGAAAATGAAGAAAAGTGGCATATATACCAAAACCGGAGACAAAGGAACAACTTCCCTTGTAGGAGGCAAACGTGTGATAAAAGCTCATGTGAGACTTGATGCGTATGGCACAACAGATGAGCTCAATTCGTTTGTCGGGTTTCTTACAGAAAAGATAGAAGATGAGCACGACCTAAAAATATTATCTTTTATTCAGCATAAGTTGTTTACTGTAGGTTCTTATCTAGCAACGGAGACAGAAGCCATACCACCCAAAGCAGCCAGCATCATTACAGACAAAGATATAGCCACCCTCGAGAATGAAATGGACAGAATGGATAGCGAGCTCCCTCAGTTGAGGCAATTTGTATTGCCGGGAGGAAGCGAATCGGCTGCCCGGGCACATATCTGCCGTACCGTTTGCCGACGTGCTGAGCGTTGCGTATACAAAGTGAAGGAAGAATATCCGGTGGATGATCTGGTCTTAATGTTCGTAAACAGGCTCTCCGACTACTTTTTCTTACTCGCTAGAAAAGAGAGCAATAAGAAAGGAAATGAAATATTTTGGAATCAGGCTTTGATATAAGAAATATTGTTATATTTTTGCGGAAAATATAACCAAACTGGCAAAAAATAAAAATAAATAAAAATATTATGTACTGGACACTAGAATTGGCATCTAAACTAGAAGATGCACCATGGCCTGCAACAAAAGAGGAGTTGATTGACTATGCCCAACGTTCGGGTGCACCTCTTGAAGTAATAGAAAATCTACAGGAAATTGAGGATGAAGATGAAATCTTTGATACCATCGAAGACATCTGGCCTGATTATCCAAGCAAAGAAGATTTCTTTTTTAACGAGGATGAGTATTAAGCTCCACACGTTGTAAAAGGCTTTAAAAACGAATAAAAAGAGATTAGGGTAATTTGTAGTTACTCTAATCTCTTTTTTTGTATTATTTGAAATGTAGTAAAACATGGAATGAGATAACCTCAACGTTAAATGATAATGGTTTTCAAACACATAGGAAGTATGAGTTTAGGATGATACAGGTTGTGAGCTTATATGAAAGGTATATGAACTAATTAATGAATATTTACTACGATATTATTATATTTGTTCTATAACATGATAGAAAATGGATAGAAAATTTATTATAGACGAAGAAATTAGATTAAAGGATGGTACAGACCTTCTTAATACTAAAGTATATGCTAATGCACTGAAAAATATAATTACAAATATTCCAAATGATAAACCTTTTACCATTGGTTTATATGGAATGTGGGGAAGTGGAAAGTCTTCAATTATAAAAACCGTACAAGAAGAATTAGCAGAAACTAATAAATCCTATCTTTTTGCGACATTTGACGCATGGAAATACACAGGGGATGCTTTTAGACGTAGTTTTATACTTTCAATTGCATCTCAGCTTAGAACAGAAAAGAATATAGATGATATTGAAAGAAAAATTTATACTAATACTATTGAAAATATATCTACCCCTAAATATAAATTTCCTCTTAAATGGTGGCACTTAATGATAATATGCACTACTGCCATTATTTTATCTATTCTTGTATTGGTTTTCTTTCCATACATGGAAAATATTAGAAACTACATAATTAGTTTTATTACAATAAGTGCTGTTATTCCCATGTTAACAATTGCTTATAAGGTTATAGAAACTGACACTTTCGAAAGAATTTCAAAATTTTTATATAGCAAATTTTATAATCAGTACGAATTAGAAACTCCACTATTATTTTCTCCTGAACAATTTGAAAAGACTTTTAAAGAAATTGTGAGTAATGTGAATAAAGAAGGTGAAAGATTGGTAGTTGTGATAGATAACATAGACCGATGCGAACAGCAGTATGCATGTGAATTGCTAAGTACAATAAAAGGATTCTTAGAATGTGCAAAAAGTGTTATCTTCATTCTCCCTGTGGATAATAACGCTTTGAAAAAACATATAAATAATGTATATGACAATGAAATGAAAGATGCAGAAGAATTTCTTCGAAAATTTTTCAATGTAACAATTACTATTAAACCGTATCAATCAGAACAAATTAAAAAATTTGCTCATGAACTAAACCGTAAATACAGTTTGAATTTCAATATCACTACATTAGATATTATTTCCGAAGAATATGCTAAAAACCCAAGAAGAATTATACAAATACTAAATAATCTGTCAATTGAAATAGAAACATTCCAAGATAAAAGTTTTGCTACTGAGTACGAAACAGCAATTTGTAAATTGCTTATTTTGCGAGAAGAATTTCCCGAATTTTATAATTTACTCACTCAAAATACTTTAATACTAAATATTGGAACGGAAGAATCGGAAAAATATGAAAAAGAAAACAAAGAATTGAAAAGATTTCTTGATAGAACAAAGTTGTACTCAGAAAAATTAGGGGATAAAAGCATATATAAAATAATATCAAATTCAGATGTTTTTCAAAATATCTCAAATTTAGTTATGAGTAGCACTATTTGGGATTTAGATTATGATAAACTCATGGAAATTATTGATAATAAGACGGAAAAGCGTAATCTTGTTATCGAGTATTTTTTAGATGAAATAGGGCGATTTAAAGAGGGTAACGTGGATAGTTATAGGTATAGGATAGCTCATAACTGCTTAGCATTGCTTGCAAAGTTAAACAACTCAATTCCTTTTGATAGAAATATAAACATAAGGATAGAGGCACATTTTAAACCTACAATAACAAAAATATTAGAAGGGCGATCGATTGATATTGAATTAGTTACATATAGTTCTTCATTGTATGATGAAGGCAGAGAATATTTAAGCAAAGCAATCTTTGATTATTTGAAATCAGAAATAAATCGCTTAAATGGTACATATTCAAATGATAAGAGTAGAAAACAGACATCAGATATTGTCCCTATCTTTAACAAGTATGTAGAATTGTTTAAATCAAAATTAGATTTAAATCAACTTTCAGATATCTCTAAAAAATTATCTAATACAGGTCTTGAAATTATGGATATATAAAATGTTATAAGTATCACCAAAAACACCCCTAAAGTTTAACATCAAGCACCTATATTACTTATAAGCAGTAAATTGTAAAATAATATTAAATAAATTTTTTAACGAAGATAAATATTTAGCTCCGAAAGTTGTAAAAGGCTATATTCCAAACTATGAAAAAATCAGAATAGCTAATAAAATACACATACCCCTTCCCCCCACCGCATAGCCTAAATTCTCTTACGATTGATTTCACTGATAGTAATTTGCAACTTCCTTTCAATAATATTCCTTTTTCCTATCTTTGCAAGAAATATCTCCAATATGATACTAATACATAAAGCCACCATTATCAACGAAGGAACTTCATTTGTAGGCTCCGTATTGATAGAAAAAGACATTATATCTGAAATATATAGATCGGAAGAAGTTCCTGAAACAATTCTCAACAAAGCAACAGTAATAGATGCCAAAGATTTATGGTTGCTTCCGGGAGTAATAGACGATCAGGTACACTTTCGTGAGCCGGGATTAACTCACAAGGGAGATATTGCGAGCGAAAGCCGTGCTGCGATAGCAGGTGGAGTAACGTCCTTTATGGAAATGCCAAACACAAACCCGCAAACGACAACCATAGAATTACTGGAACAAAAGTTTGAAATAGGCGCACAAAAGTCCTACGCAAACTACTCCTTCTATATGGGTGCTACAAACGACAACCTCGCCGAGCTAAAGAAGGTAAACCAAAAAGAAGTATGTGGTGTAAAAGTCTTTATGGGATCGTCAACCGGCAACATGCTTGTAGATGACAAGAAAGTATTGCAAGCTATTTTTGCCGAAATAGATATGCTCATTGCTACACACTGCGAAAAAGAAGAGATCATCAGAGAAAATCTGGCAAAATATAAAGCAGAATTCGGTGGAGATATACCAATTCAGTACCACCCGCTTATACGTAGCGCAGAGGCATGCTATCGCTCTTCTGCCGAAGCTGTCGAACTAGCGGATAAGTATCAGACCCGTCTGCACATCCTTCACCTTTCCACTGAGAAAGAAATCAGCCTGTTTGATATTAAACCGCTTACAGAGAAAAAAATAACAGGAGAAGTGTGTGTACATCACCTTTGGTTTTCGGATGAAGACTATTCAAAATACGGCACGCGCATAAAGTGGAACCCTTCGGTAAAGACACGGCAAGACAGAGGTGCTCTTATGCAAGGCCTGATAAAAGGAAAGCTAGATGTGATAGCAACAGATCACGCTCCGCATTTGATAGAAGAAAAAGTAGGAGGAGCTTCGAAAGCAGCATCGGGAGGACCATTGGTTCAACACTCATTGCAGATGATGCTGGAACTATCTAAAAAAGGAAAAATATCAAAAGAGCAGGTTGTAAATAAGATGTGCCACGCTCCTGCTGTAATGTTCCAAATACATAAACGAGGATACATCCGCAAAGGGTACTTTGCAGACCTTGTACTCGTAAATCCCAATAAACCATATACGATTACTAAAGATAATATTCTGTATAAATGCAAATGGGCTCCACTAGAGGGTGAAACAATGTCTACCACGATAGAAAAAACATTCTTGAACGGAAAAATTGCATTCGAAAACGGAGTCGTAAACGAAGTAAGAGGAGAAATGTTGAAGTTTGATCGATAACTTCTATTCACTCAAAAAAAATCGTTCAAAAAAGAGAAAGTATAAGATCACTAGGATAAAATAGGGATAATACGAAACTTTCATTTAAGTTAAATTGTTAAATAGAGAGTAATTCACTCATAAACTTCAATCTAATTATGAAAAAGTTTGGTATTGTTCTTAGCTTCATTCTTGCGCTTCAGTTTGGCAGAATAGATGCTTGCACACGAGTAGTTTATCAAGGCCCAAACAACACGATCCTTACAGCCCGTTCTATGGACTGGAAAGAAGATAGTCGCAGCAACCTTTGGATATTCCCAAGAGGAATGGAGCGTAGTGGCGAAGTGGGCAGAAACCCTATGAAATGGACTTCAAAATATGGCAGTGTTATAGCCTCTGCCTATGATATCTGTAGCACCGACGGGATGAATGAGAAAGGATTGGTTGCCAATCTCCTTTGGTTAGCTGAATCTTCGTATCCAAATTGGGACGGCAAGAAGCCAGCATTATCAATCGCCGCTTGGGTACAATATATGCTCGACAACTTCGGGACAGTAAGCGAAGCGGTTACAGCAATGGAGAAAAGAAATTTCGAAGTCATATCCGACATGATGCATGATGGTTCTCGTATGGCTACTTTACACTTATCTATATCCGATGCCACAGGCGATAATGCTATATTTGAGTATATCAACGGAGAATTGAAAATACACCACGACAGATCATATCAGGTAATGACCAATTCGCCTGTTTTCGATCAGCAATTGGCATTAAACGATTATTGGAAAAATATTGGAGGACTAACATTCCTTCCCGGGACAAACCGTGCAGCAGACCGTTTTGTAAGAGCATCTTATTATATCAACACCATTCCTCAAACAGAGGACACACGCATCGCTGTGGCCAGTGTGTTTAGTGTTATTCGCAATGCTTCTGTTCCTTATGGTATAACTACACCGAATGAGCCGAATATTTCTTCTACAAGATGGAGAACCGTTTCGGATCAGAAGAACAAAGTGTATTATTTCGAATCGACTCTATACCCCAATGTCGTTTGGGTTGATTTCAAAGACATAAATTTTTCGGAAAAAGCTCCGGTAAAGATGCTGGATTTGGTTAACGGAAATTCCTATTCAGGAAATACAATCAAAGACTTTATAGATGCTAAGCCTTTCAGATTTCAAGGTATAGATAATTAAATTCATAAGTGTAAATATAAACAACAAAGCCAATCATAACGGATTGGCTTTGTTGTTTTATACGTATTATTTAGAATGGATATCCTATACCAAAATGCCATGCCATGCGGTTTAATCGTGGCTTAAACAACACAAATCGTTCAGATTGTAGAAGACCCGGATCATACGCTTTCATACCTGCATCGAAACGCAATAACAGAAAACTCAAATCTAAGCGAATACCCAATCCGTACGAAACCGCAATTTCTTTATAAAAGTTTTTGAACTGAAATTGTCCTCCGGGTTGAGTTTCATAATTCTTTAAAGTCCAAACATTGCCGGCGTCAATAAACTGAGCAAATTCGAAAAGACGTGTCAGCTTATACCGATTCTCTATACTAAATTCCAGCTTCATATCGCCTGTCTGGTTTACAAAATCACTTTCTGTATTTTCGGCACGTCTATAAGATCCCGGACCAAGAGATCGGGTACTCCACCCCCTGATACTGTTTGCTCCTCCGGCAAAAAATCTCCTTTCGAAAGGTAAAACATCCGAATTACCATAAGGGTGAGCTAAGCCAAGCCCCAGACGATAGGCCAATGAATGTATTTTTGAGAAATAAAAAGTTCGGGAATATTCTACACTTCCTTTTATATATTCGGCATAGGCAACACCCAATATCTTTTTCTGCCCTGTTTCCTGATCAATTTTTGCACCATTGAGAGTGGTAACAAGTCGAGGCAACCCTCCCGCAAATTCGATAGAACTACGAATAGCATATGTCGGATAGAGTGCATTCAATCGCCGTGCATTCACCAGCGTAATGCTATATGCCATGCGTGAAACGAGCTGATCTCGATAGCTCTCTCGTAGCAAGGCATTCTTGTCATCGTCAAGATACTTTTTAAAATCGTCAGACATACTAGGCATCCGCATAAAGTTAATATCAAACAGATCAAGAGTGTGCCGCAATCTATTTTTGTATGCAGACCAACCATAGTTAAGTGAAGTATTGAAGAACTGGCGTGTATATTCTTTGCGATGCTGATTGGTAAGACCAACGGAGACTCTGGTAGAAGCAGAAGGCTGCTCTCTCCAACTTTTTTTCAGCCAAGGAAATAAGAACATCGGAAAAGTAAGTCCGGTTTCTATCCCATACTCGTAGAAGTTTTGATTCAACAAGTCATTCTTCTCCTTGCCGGCAATAAATTCATAGGCTCCTTTCAGCTTTATATTGAACTGCTCTCCTCCATTAAAAAGATTCTGATGCTGATATGTTATACTTGGCGCAATACCGATATCTCCTGCCGAATTAGTGCCGTCAAGCCCTGCCTTAAACCAATGGGCATTAGCCGGTAGTAGGACTATCGTGGCATCCAGCAGATGGGTGCTATCTTGCGGAGATGGGGCTACAGATATATTTGCCTGTTTTATTGCTCCCATTTTGGTATACGCCTCGTATGTGCCATTCAGAGCCATGTCTGAAAAGTAGCTTCCTTTACGCAGATAATTATTTCGAACAATGGTAGAGCTTCGTAAAAAATTATTTCGTCCTCTTATAATTTTTATTCCTTTATAATCTACAGTATCTGCATTCCTAAAAAACCATCTGTTAGCACTCACCAACCCATCATTTTGCCCTCTTGCATCGGCAGTTGAATTCAAACCGGATATTATCGTTACATTGTTTATTTTATAACGAGGGTAAGGCAAACTATCTTTTGCAGGATATACGTCCAAATATAGATCTACCTGATGTGAGTTGAGCGTAGAATCCACTTTGAAATAGAGATATTCTTTCGAAAAGTTATAGTAACCCACATTTCGCATTATGCTATTCACTCTTTGCCTTTCCTCCTCAAGAAGCTCCATATCAAACATATCCCCCGTCGTTATGTAAGGTTTCATCGGAATACGTGTCAAAATACGAGTCATAGTGGTATCGCTAAGCGTATATTTATAGTCACGCACAGTATAGGGCTTACCTCCTTTAAGGTCGTACGTTACAGATATTTTCTTGCCTTTTATCTTCAATATAGTATCTGCCTGGGCATTCAAATATCCTTGGTTGTTCAACTGTTTAAGAAGTTGGTTTCTCGATTGCCACGTTTGCCCCGAGCTATATATTACAGGAGGCGATCCTAGTTTACGTATATTTCTATTAATCCATGAAGAATCGCTCCCGGCTATATTGTATATTTTTAGGCTAACCTTTCCCAGAAGGGGCAGTGTTGTGTTTGGTTGTTGGCGAACAAAATCCTCCAAGTCTGAAGTTGCATTTTTTGTATCATGCTTTATTGTAAAATCATCCAACAAATAACTTCCGTCCGGAATGTTTTTGGTAGTAGAACATGCCGTAAGAATCAAAACGAGTATAAATGATATGGATAAAACTTTTTTCATTACAAATATTAACATACAACAAAGATATAATGTTTAATAAATAGATAACGTTAAAATACTAAGTTTCATTTATTGAGAACAACGCTATGTATAATAAAGCCTCAAACAATCGTGTTTTTTGATGACAATTTCCCTTTCTTCAAGAAAATGAAAATAAAGCTATCTGGGATATAAAGATGAATAAATAAAATGTTAAGAATCATTCTTAAAAACACCTCAACTACAAAAAAACAATACCTTTGTATCTGATTATGAAAGAATATCGTCTTACTGACTGGTTGCCTACAACAAAAAAAGAGATTGACCTCAGAGGATGGGATGAACTTGACGTTATCCTTTTCTCAGGAGATGCATATATAGATCACCCCTCTTTTGGCGCTGCTGTGATCGGTCGTATTCTCGAAGCCGAAGGACTGAAAGTAGCAATCGTACCCCAACCTAACTGGCGGGACGATTTGCGTGATTTTAAAAAATTGGGTAAGCCTCGCCTTTTCTTCGGAGTAACAGCCGGAGCAATGGACTCGATGATCAATCATTATACTGCAAACAAACGACTACGGTCTGATGATGCTTATACACCCGATGGCAGAGCAGACATGCGACCAGATAGACCTTCGATTGTATACACAAATATTCTAAAAGAAATTTTCCCCGATACCCCTGTCCTTCTAGGAGGGATAGAAGCATCACTGCGCCGCGTAACACATTATGACTATTGGGACGATAAACTTCATAAGTCAATATTGGTAGATTCGAGAGCCGACCTGTTGGTATATGGAATGGGAGAACTACCTCTGAGAGCTATAATAGGAGAACTAAAGAGCGGCAAGTCGATAAAAGACCTAAAAGATATTCCTCAAACCGCCTATCTCTCGGATAAAACGCCGAATGGAAAGGAAAAGGATATCTATCTTTTTTCACACGAAGAATGCTTGTCAGAAAAACTTAATCAAGCAAAGAACTTCAAGGTTGTAGAAGAACAATCGAATATGATAAATGCTTCCCGCATCATTCAAAAATGTGGTGAGCAGTCTGTCATTATCAACCCACCCTACCCTCCTATGTCGGAAAAAGAGGTGGACGCATCGTTCGATCTGCCATATACACGCCTTCCCCATCCCAAATACAAGGGAAAGACAATTCCGGCTTTCGAGATGATAAAATTCTCGGTCAATATGCACCGTGGATGTTTTGGAGGCTGTGCATTTTGCACCATATCAGCCCATCAGGGTAAATTTATCGCTTCACGATCTAAAGAATCTATACTCAAAGAGGTAAAGGAAATAACAGACATGCCCGATTTTAAAGGCTACCTAAGTGACCTTGGAGGCCCTTCTGCAAACATGTATAAGATGAAAGGTAAAGATGAAAACATCTGTGTAAAATGTAAACGCCCATCATGTATTCATCCCAAGATATGTAAGAATTTGAATGTAGACCATTCCCACCTCTTGGAAATATACAAGGCTGTAGATAAAATACCTAAGATAAAGAAATCATTTATTGGTAGCGGGGTACGTTACGATATGTTACTGCATCGGAATGAAGACGACAAACTGAATAAGATATCTGAAGAGTACACCAAAGAACTGATTATAAATCACGTATCAGGACGTCTTAAAGTTGCTCCGGAACATACATCCGATAAAGTGCTCAGCTATATGCGCAAGCCGAGCTTTGAGCAGTTTTACACTTTTCAGAAAATATTTGAGAAAATAAATAAAGAGTCGGGACTCAAACAACAGCTTATCCCCTATTTTATATCTTCACATCCCGGGTGTACAGAGATAGACATGGCTGAGTTGGCCGTTGCTACCAAACCTTTGGGATTCAAGCTAGAACAGATACAAGATTTCACCCCATCCCCTATGACCGTGGCTACAGAGATATACTATACAGGCTATCACCCATATACGCTGGAAAAAGTATATACGGCACGGACAAAAGAGCAAAAATTGGCACAACGCCAATTCTTCTTTTGGTATGATAAAGGTTACCGTCCGCAAATCATAAAAGAATTAAAGAGATTGAAAAGAGAAGATCTATTGAAAAGATTGTATTAAGAACGACATAGAATTATTTACCGGGAAACAGAAGTTTCAGACTTTATAGAAATCGACTTGGATAATTTATTGAATCGAATGCAAAACATTTTAAATTAAATATTTCACTTAACTAACATCAGATTATGAAAGTACATTACAGGCTATTTTTCTTTACATTGGTTCTATTATCAGGTTTAAATGTCTTGGCACAAACAACTCCTTTTACATTCGGAATAAAGGCCGGGGTTAATATGTCTAACGCTACTATTGATAATAAAGACGCTGATCCCAAATTAAAGATAGGATACCAAGTGGGAGCAACAGTAGATTATACTCTCACCCAAGAGTGGTTGATCCAGTCAGGCTTGTCTTTCACAGCCAAAGGGTCTAAAATAGACGATTTCGATGCAGGAAGAACGATTGGTGGTGATGGTAGAGGAACAACTCATACTTTCAATGAGCTATATATACAAATGCCTTTATATGCTGCATATAAAGTAAATGTTTCCGAAAACTTTGGTATTGTTATAGGAGCAGGACCTTACATGGCATATGGAATAGGTGGAAAAACGAAAAAGAAATTACACAAAGCTGTATTTGGTGATGGTAGTACCGAACGAGAATTTGATACCTTTGGAAATGCCAAAGACGCTATCGAACAGCTGAAAAGGTTTGATTTGGGCTTGGGATTGAATGTAAGTGCTGAATTTGGAAAAATCGTCGTAGGTTTAGGATATGAGCACGGATTGCTTAACGTTGCAGCCTATGATGGAATGAAGTATCGCAATCGTAATGCAACCCTTACATTAGGCTATAAATTGTGATGATACGATAAATAATCAAACAAAATAAATGAAATAGCATCTCATTATTGCACATTTTTACTATTTTTGTGCGATAAACTATTATAAGCTATCGTCGTATTTTTATAAGTAGCTAATAATCAATAAATAGATATAAACATGAGTAACAATTTATTAAAAGGCAAAAGAGGAATTGTCTTCGGCGCATTAAACGACAAGTCTATTGCTTGGAAAGTAGCTGAAAAAGCTGTAGAACAAGGTGCAACTATTACACTTTCAAATACACCCGTAGCAGTAAGAATGGGAGAAACAAATGCATTGGGTGAAAAACTAAATGCCAAAATCATCGCTGCTGATGCTACATTGATTGAAGACTTAGAGCAAGTGTTCGTACAATCGATGGAAGCTCTTGGTGGAAAAATAGACTTCGTTCTTCACTCAATCGGGATGTCACCTAATCTTCGCAAAGGAAGACAATATGATGACCTTGATTATGGATTGTTAAATAAAACATTAGATATATCTGCTGTCTCTTTCCACAAAATGATGCAGGTAGCGAAAAAACTGGATGCAATTGCAGAAGGTGGTTCCGTTGTAGCTCTTACTCACATTGCTGCACAGCGTACATTTACCGGATACAACGATATGGCAGATGCAAAAGCATTGCTTGAGTCATTCGGTCGCAGCTTTGGTTATATATATGGCCGTGATAAGAAAGTACGTGTGAATACAATTTCACAATCGCCTACTTTAACTACTGCCGGACAAGGTATTGGCGGAATGGATGCATTTTTCGACTTTGCAGAAAAAATGTCTCCTCTTGGAAATGCCAGTGCAGAATCTTGTGCCGACTACTGTATTGTCATGTTCTCTGATTTGACGCGTATGGTAACGATGCAAAACTTGTTCCACGACGGAGGATTTTCTAATATGGGTCTAACTCAGGCAATTGTTGAAGATTATATCGAGAAGAAATAAGCAGATAAAACAATAAAATAAACGAGCGGCTCATAAATAATTATTTATGAGCCGCTCGTTTCATATTAATCATTACTTTTGATTTTAATAAAAAAATATAAAGGATGACATGCTTATAAAATTATACGAACAAAACCCCAATCAGAAAGAAATTGACAGGGTTGTATCCGTTTTGCAAGATGGCGGACTAATTATATATCCTACCGACACAGTTTATGCTATCGGCTGTGATGCGCTCAATGTACGCGCGGTGGAGGAGATATGCAAGATGAAGGATATAAATCCGGCAAAGAGCAATCTTTCCATCATCTGCTATGATTTAAGCAACATCAGCGAATATGCAAAAGTAGATAATGCAGTATTTAAACTGATGAAGAAAAATTTACCGGGTCCTTTTACGTTTATACTTAACACAACATCATCTCTACCTAAGATATATAAAAACAAAAAAACGGTGGGGATACGTATTCCTGATAACAACATAATAAGAGAACTTGTCCGCAACCTAGGAAACCCTATACTTACCACTTCGGTGAAAGACGAAGATGAAGTAGTTGAATACACGACCGACCCCGAACTCATCTACGAGAAATATCAAGACAAGATAGATATCGTTATCGATGGCGGATTTGGGGGGATAGAAGGCTCCACAGTCGTAGATTGCACAAGCGATGAGCCGGAAATAATTCGTCAGGGGAAAGGTGAATTAATTTTGTAAGAAACCATTAAATACATACATTTGTAAAATTCTGCCTTTCGAGGACAAAAATCCACCCAAGGCTAACTATTTTGTCATTTATGAAAGCAAAAAGCATATTTTTATTAGCAATAATTCTATTATCCTTCAATGCATGTAGAGATAAGGAAGAGGAAGATCCGATTACTCCTCCCAAAGAATTAACCGACAACGAACTCACAAACCAGTGGGCTTACAACAAGATGAAAAGTTTGTACCTATGGAATACAAACTTGCCTTCATCACCCGACTACACACAAGATCCTGAAAAATTCTTTTATGGCATACTCTATAATTATGGAAAGGTTGACGGTGACCGTTTTTCTTGGATAGAAGAAGACACTTCTAAAAAAACAAAGGCATTATATGCTGATGCAAACCTAGGATTTGAATATGTACCGATGAGTTATTTTCCTATTAATCAATCAGGGATTAGTTCTTTATTAGGTTTCTTTATAGTATATGTTTACGAAGATTCCGATGCATATAAAAAAGGGTTGAGAAGAGGTCAGGTAATATACAATGTGAATAATACAGATATAAATTACAATAATTATTCAACTATTCTCAAAAATAACTCATCGCTTTCCCTCGGAATATATAATAATAAAGGGGAAAAAGTAAAGCTGGAAACATTTCAGGCAGCAGAGTCTAAAAAGTCACCAATATTCATAAGCAAAGTTATACCCGGAACTAAAATAGGATATTTGATGTATAACGGATTTGAAAGAAGTGCTGATGAAAGTGACGAAAATAACTATGAATATGACATCGAGCTAATTGAAAGCATTCGATCATTAAACAGTCAAGGAATAACAGACTTTGTGCTTGATCTTCGCTACAATCCCGGAGGATATCTTACCTCTGCTATGGATCTAGCCAGTGCTTTAGTTCCAAATAGAAAAACCAGTAATATATTTGCAAAAGAAAAATACAACACTCATTTCCAAGACTCTATAGTAAAAAAATATGGTAATGATGCCCTTAATGAGTATTTTCTGGATAAAGTATATGGTACGAACACATCTATCCCGCAACTGAGCCTTAGCCGTCTATACGTGATTGCTACTGAATATACGGCTTCAGCCAGCGAACTGGTTATACATGGCCTAAAACCTTATATGACAGTCTTCCAAATTGGAAAAACAACTGTAGGGAAAGATAAAGCATCCATGACCGTGAAATCAGATAATTCGAGAATTAAATGGCAATTGCAACCTCTTATTTCCAGACTTACGGATGCAAATGGGAAAGGTGATTATATTAATGGTCTAACACCCGATTCCGAAGTTTCTGAATGGGAGGAAGGATATGCAATGGTGAATGCAACCAATGAAGATGGTACTCCTGTTAAGTGTCCTCTTCTATCAGAGTGGCTAGGTGGACTTACTGAATTGGGAGATACTTCGGAGCCATTACTTGCCGAGGCAATTGCACAAATAACAACGGGAACTTCTCGAGTGAAGAAAACAGCAAAAACTGTGAAGTCGAGCCAAGGAGCCATTAGAGTTCCTAAACTTAGCCATAATGAACATCTTCAACGAATTATAATAGACCAAGATAAGTTCTCTACTCTAAACAAAAGTAAATAAGACCATAATAGCGAATGAAAGTAATGAAGTTTGGCGGAACATCCGTAGGTTCCGCTACTAATATAGCGAATGTAAAAAAGATAATAGGGGCAATAGAAGAACCTATAGTTGTGGTTGTCTCTGCTTTTAAAGGAATCACAGATAAACTGTTGCTCATTTCCAATCTGGCTGCAGCCGGTGATTATTCTTACGAACGGGAGTTTCGGGAAATTATCGAGCAGCATATTACTGTAGTCAGCAAGCTGGATATTTCGGAAGAAGCTCGCCTCTCGTTAGAGGCGGATGTGAATAAACTATTGGAAGAGCTGAGTAATATATTCAAAGGAGTATTTCTTATCAACGACCTTTCGGCAAAAACATCGGATAAGATCGTGAGCTATGGCGAACGCTTGTCGTCGCTGATAATAAGCGTTGCATTCTCCGATCTTGATTTTCTGGATGCCACACAATTAATAAAAACAGATTCTTCGTTCGGAAAACATATACCCGATATCGAATTGTCAAGCAAATTGATAAGAGATGCTTTCGACAATTCATCTAAGAGAGTACTTGTTGCAGGATACATTTCCACATGCAAAACAACAGGAGAAATCACCAATCTGGGGCGTGGCGGATCAGATTATACTGCTGCCATATTTGCTTCAGCACTCGATGCTAACATATTAGAGATATGGTCTGATGTGGACGGTTTTATGTCTGCCGACCCGAAGGTAATCAATGGTGCTCATGTGATTGAGAACCTAACATTTACCGAAGCAACAGAACTTTGTAATTTCGGGGCAAAGATAATTTATCCGCCAACGATTTTCCCTGTCTATCACAAGAATATACCGATTCGTATAAAAAATACTTTTAAGCCCGAAGCTCCCGGAACTTATATCTCTCACGACGGAGATATAAAGAAAGGAAAGGCGATGATAAAAGGTATATCATCTATATCCGATACATGCCTGATAACAGTTCTTGGACTCGGAATGGTAGGTATTATCGGTGTAAACTACCGAATATTCAGGGCTCTGGCAAATAATGGTATTAGTGTTTTTTTAGTATCTCAGGCATCATCCGAGAATAGCACGTCTATTGGTGTACGCACTGCAGACGCCGACCTCGCAGTACATGTTCTTGAAGAAGAGTTTTCTAAAGAGATAGCACTAGGTAGTATCAATCGTGTACAACTGGAGACAGACCTTGCTACAGTAGCTATTGTTGGCGAAAATATGAAGTATACTCCGGGAATTGCCGGCCGGCTATTCGAAACATTAGGGAAGAGCGGTATTAGCGTTATTGCTTGTGCTCAGGGTGCATCGGAGGTAAATATATCTTTTGTTATAAAAAACAAATATCTGAGAAAGGCATTAAACTCTATTCACGATTCGTTTTTCTTGTCCGACTACAAGGTACTCAATCTATTTATTGTTGGCATTGGCACGGTTGGAGGAAATTTGATTGAACAAATCAGACAACAACAACCGAAGCTGATAGAGCAATACAGCCTCAAGCTAAATGTGGTGGGTATTGCCCGAGGAAAGAAAGCTTTATTCTGCCGTGAAGGGATCAACCTGAACAAGTACAAAGAAGAACTGAACGAAAAGGGAATACCAAGCTCTCCGGAAATTCTGAGAGATGAGATACTCAACATGAATATATTCAACGCTGTATTTGTAGACTGTACTGCCAGCGAAACCGTTGCCCAGATATACGGAGATCTTCTTTCGCACAGTATTTCTGTGGTTACAGCCAACAAAGTAGCTGCATCTTCGGCTTACGACAATTACATAAAACTAAAGAATACGGCACGGGAAAGAAATATTAAATTCCTCTTCGAAACAAATGTAGGTGCAGGGCTTCCTGTAATCAATACGATGAACTCTCTTGTAAACTCAGGAGATAAAATAGTAAAAATAGAAGCTGTACTTTCGGGAACACTCAATTATATATTCAATACAATCAGCGCCGATATACCTTTCAGCAAGGCAATCTATATGGCTAAAGAGTGCGGTTTTTCCGAACCGGATCCTCGTATCGATCTGAGCGGTATGGATGTTGTACGAAAACTCGTTATCTTAACCCGCGAGGCTGGTTACCGAGTAGAACAAACAGAAGTTAAAAAGAATCTATTCATACCTCAAGAGTATTTTGACGGTACAATAGAAGAGTTTTGGGCTACGATCAGAGATCAGGATGCCGAGTTTGAAGAAAGGCGCAAAAAGCTGGAAAACGAACACAAGCATTTGCGATTTGTTGCTAAATACGAGAACGGACACTGTGAAGTCGGGCTTCAGGAAGTTGGGCAAAACCATCCATTCTACGATTTGGAAGGGAGCAACAACATCATACAAATAACGACCGAAAGATATAACGAGTATCCGATGATAATAAAAGGATATGGTGCAGGAGCAAGTGTCACGGCAGCAGGGGTATTCTCTGATATTATCAGCATTGCAAATGTGAGGTAATATAATATTAAAGAAAAAAAACACGCTTGTCCTTTGATTTAGGACAAGCGTGTTATTTATATAGAGTATATCATTAGTTTAATTTAATTAAGTTCTCTCTTTGCTCTTTGGATAGAGTGTTGATATCAATAATGTGCAATGCCATATCCGATTTTCCTTCTTCTTCTAAATTAACAAAAACTGACTCTCTGTCTAATTTGTACATAGCACCGGTTAAAGGGTCAACAACTAACATTCCAATAAGTCCTCCAAACAGAATATTTCCCCAATACCATCCTTCTATCTTTGACTTTATGTATATCTTTTGATCCTCATATCCAGATTTAGAGAAAGTAAGAGTATAACTTTCCCCGGACATATACTTTGAGCTATTGTCAAGTTTTACTGTTGCAGGAGTTTTTCCGCTATATACCTCTTCTCCTTTTTTATTTACAATAGTTAATTTAGCTCCCTGGGGCTCACTGTCAATAGATACGGCACTTGTCGAGGACGTAAATATAGACGCACAACTCGAAAACAAGAGAGATAATAATAAAACTACTGTGATAAATAAATTTTTCATAATTAATTTTTTCATTTAATACTATGTTAATTAATAATCAATTGAAAAGCGGAATAAGGTATCAGTTTACTTTTTTTACACCAAAATAATATCATAAAAGAACATCACCATATAATGCTTAAGCGATTATATAAGCAATGTCGTCTGATTATCAATACGAATATCTATCGAAAAAAACTTGAATAGTAACTATTCTTATAGTTACCGACAAGCGCAAAAGTATTATAAAAATTCATAACACAAAGCAGTTTTATCATAAAATTAGCGCAAAAGTTAAAAATTATCTTACTCTAAATAATTGAAATAATAATAAATTCAGTTACAATACATTGATCTCTATCAAACAATCAGATTAATTATTATAAAGAAAGTAATTCAAGAACTCTATTAGCATATAGTTGATATTTCGACAAATATTGTGCAATTTTGCACAATATCAAAAATATTAGGATGAAAACTATAATAATATTAGGGGATGGGATGGCTGATGAGCCTATCGCCGAACTAGGAGGTAAGACTCCATTACAAGTTGCAAAAAAGCCATATATAGATATGCTGGCAGCTAAAGGAAAAAGTGGAGAACTAGATACAATCCCTGCAGGCTTCAAACCCGGGAGCGAGATTGCAAACCTATCGGTACTAGGATACGATGTTCCCAAAGTATTTGAAGGCAGAGGTTCGCTCGAAGCAGCAAGTATGGGAGTAGATATACTCCCGGGAGAGATGGCTATGCGATGCAATCTGATCTGTGTGGAAGATGGTAAAATAAAGAATCATTCAGCGGGACATATTTCAAGTGAAGAAGCCAAAGAATTGATTCTTTTCTTAGATAAAGAACTAAACGATGGTAAAGTAAGCTTCTATCCGGGAGTTTCATACCGTCATCTTTTAAAACTAAAAGGCGGAAATAAGAATCTCGATTGTACTGCTCCCCACGATGTTACAGGAACACCATACAAGGAGGTTCTAATAAAAGCAGAAACGACAGAAGCACAAGAAACAGCCGATTATCTGAATCAGCTCATTATAAAATCTCAGGAGCTGCTCAAAGACCATCCTGTGAACAAGAAACGCATTGCAGAGGGCAAAGATCCTGCAAATAGTATTTGGCCATGGTCTCCGGGTTATCGACCGCAGATGCAAACATTACAAGAACTGTTTGGAATCAAAAGCGGATCGGTGATTTCTGCTGTAGATTTAATTATGGGCATTGGCGTGTACGCAGGGCTTAAATTAATCCATGTAGAAGGAGCAACGGGATTGTACGACACCAACTATGAGGGGAAGGCACAAGCTGCGATAGAAGCCCTTAAAAAAGACGATTTCGTATATCTACACATAGAAGCTAGCGACGAGGCAGGACATGAAGGCGATTATGAACTGAAAACTAAAACAATCGAATATCTTGACAATCGTGTTGTAAAAACAATATATGAAGCGACAAAAGACTGGGACGAACCTGTAACAATTGCTATTTTACCTGACCACCCTACCCCATGTGCTATAAAAACTCATACAAATAAGCCTATACCGTTCATCATATACCGTTCGAACGGAGAAGCTGATAGTGTACAAGTTTACGATGAGTTCGAATCTCCGAAGGGAGCATACGGATTGATACGAGGGAAAGAATTTATGGAAACATTATTTAGCGATAAATGAAAAAAGGAGAAGATTAAATCTTCTCCTTTTTTATAATTATTTTTTCAATAGCCTTATTTCTTCACCCATTCTTTTTTAACTTCATCATAGATATTCACAAGTTTGATCTTGAACCAAAGTGTTGTATATCCGGGTATTACTTGCACTCCACTACTATATGACCCTACAGTTCCATAACCAAGTAGGTAAGGAATACATACCTCGGCTTGTTCATCTATTTTCATATTCTGAAGCATGGTAGCAAATCCATCAATTAATCCACCATTCACTCTAGTCCTAAGCACTATACCATTTTTGTCTCCTTCGGTACTATCAAATGTATATTTAGTATCGTCCAAGCGGAAAAACCAACCTTCATACCTTACAGAAACACTATCCGTAAAGATCGGAAATCGATCTATTGAAGGCTCATCTCCGGGAACGAAATCAGTTATCGATTTCCAATATACACTTCCATTACCACTTTGCGAAGGGCGGGCTGTATATCCTGAAGAAGAGGCATTTCTTACCTGCTGTTCATTATATGTTTTCCATTCTTGACTTACAG
Source organism: Bacteroidota bacterium (assembly GCA_023437305.1). Taxonomy (GTDB): domain Bacteria; phylum Bacteroidota; class Bacteroidia; order Bacteroidales; family Dysgonomonadaceae; genus Dysgonomonas. The sequence continues at coordinate 38,262 of JAEZGN010000023.1, read as the reverse complement.
TGCTGTCATCATCATCATTCACGCATGAACCGAAAGAGATGAGAACACCAAATAAAACAGCTAATATTAAAATTCTTCTATTCATATATTCATTATAGGGGTTACAATCGGCTTTAACCAATTGTTTTCAATAAATTCTTCATACTTACCTTATCAGCAATAATATCCGATAATTTGTCTATAGCCACACGCTCCTGCTGCATTGTATCACGATAGCGGATTGTTACAGTATTATCCTGCAATGACTGGTGATCTACAGTAACACAGTAAGGAGTTCCTATTGCATCCTGACGGCGGTAACGCTTGCCGATACTGTCCTTCTCATCGTATTGACATTTAAAGTCAAATTTCAGAGTATCAATAATTTCACGAGCTTTCTCAGGAAGACCGTCTTTTTTTACCAAAGGTAATACAGCAAGCTTGATAGGGGCCAGAGCTGCCGGCAATCTTAATACTACACGAGTTTCTCCATCCTCTAGTACTTCCTCTGCATACGCTGCCGAAAGTGTAGATAAGAACATACGGTCTACACCGATAGACGTTTCAATAACGTAAGGAGTGTATGATTTATTGAGTTCAGGATCGAAATATTGTAATTTTTTACCAGAAAACTTCTCATGGCTTGCCAAGTCAAAATCGGTACGAGAGTGTATGCCTTCTACTTCTTTAAATCCGAATGGCATCTCAAATTCGATATCAGTTGCTGCATTTGCATAATGGGCAAGCTTGTCATGGTCGTGGAAACGATATTTATTATCACCGAAACCAAGCGACTTATGCCATTTCATGCGAACCTCTTTCCATTTTGCAAACCAATCGAGCTCTTCTCCCGGACGAACAAAGAACTGCATCTCCATCTGTTCGAACTCACGCATACGGAAGATAAACTGACGAGCTACAATCTCGTTACGGAATGCTTTACCAATCTGGGCAATACCGAAAGGAATCTTCATACGCCCTGTTTTTTGCACATTCAGGAAGTTTACAAAAATACCCTGTGCAGTCTCAGGACGAAGATATACTTTCATCGCACCATCGGCAGTAGAACCCATCTCTGTAGAAAACATAAGATTGAACTGACGAACTTCAGTCCAGTTACGAGTTCCGCTGATAGGGTCAACGATCTCACAGTCGAGAATGATTTGACGTAATTCTTCGAGATTGCTATCATTCAATGCTTTTGCAAAACGAGCATGCACTTCATCACGCTTAGCCTGATTTTCTAATACACGAGGATTGGTTTGACGAAACATGGCTTCATCGAAACTCTCACCAAATCGTTTTGCTGCTTTCTCTACTTCTTTATTTACTTTATCGTCTATCTTAGCCAAATAGTCTTCGATCAGAACATCGGCACGATAACGTTTTTTACTGTCTTTATTGTCAATCAAAGGATCGTTGAATGCATCAACGTGTCCGGATGCTTTCCAGATAGTAGGATGCATAAAGATAGCAGAATCAATACCAACAACGTTTTCATTCAAAAGCACCATACTATCCCACCAGTACTTTTTGATGTTGTTTTTTAATTCTACACCCATTTGCCCATAATCATATACGGCACTTAGCCCATCATATATTTCACTAGACTGAAAAACAAAACCATACTCCTTGCAATGGGAAACTATCTTCTTAAAAACATCTTCTGACATATTCCTATGACTCTTTTTTACGTTATCTAAATAAACAAACAGAACATATCTAATGCCTCATACTATAAGTTATAATCATTCTGAAAGAAATTATACTTAAACAGGCAATAAACAGATCTGACCTAAAATGAATAAGTTGCACAAAGTAAGCATTTTTTTTTGATATAAAACAGAAGGGTGTTTAACGAATTCCATCGATTTTACACTCTATATAAAAAAACTTATCTTCGTTGTCACTAAAAACAAATATATTCTGATGAGATATTTATATCTTTTACTATTCATCTTTACAACCCTTTCAACTGTGGCTCAAACAGTTGAAGGTAACCCATCAGGATATGTGCAAGGCTCTGTGTATGACTCAATAACAAAAGATCCTATCCCTTTTGTGACCGTCAGATTGCTTAATGAAGCAGATAGCAGCTATATAAAAGGGGTTGCAACCAACGAAAAAGGCAATTTCAAGCTATCGGTTACGACAGGAAAATACATTTTGGAAGCTTCTTTTTTAGGATATAAAAGATTTTTACAAAACTTTAATATTTCTACACAAAATCCCGGCTATTCATTTGGGAATATCTATCTCGTAGAAAATACCATTCAACTCAAAGATGCCATTGTAGAAGCTAAAGTCCCCGATATATTGGTAAAAGGCGACACCATCGAATATAATGCAACATCATATACATCTCAGGAGAGTGATATGCTTCAAGACATAATAAAAAATATGCCCGGAGTAGAGATAGACGCACAGGGTAATATATCGGCAAATGGAAAGCCTGTGAAAAAAATACTGGTAGACGGAAAAGAATTTTTCGGAAATGATATTCCGATGGCATTGGCAAACCTACCCGCAAACATGATAAAAAAGCTCCAACTCTATAAAGAGGAGTCTGAAACAGCAAAAGTAACCGGATTTAAAGATAAAGATCCCGATCAGGTACTCAATCTGGTTGTAAAAGAAGAACTGAAACAAAGCATCTTTGGAGAAGTAAAAGCCGGATATGGCAGTGACGACAGATACGCCAATAAAGCAATAACAAACTACATGCGCAACGACAATCAGGTGTCTTTAGTCGGAGAAATGAGTAATACCAATGACAATGGGTATCCGATGGGTATGGACAACGGGATTGAGAAGAATAAAAATCTGGGCGCAAATATTTATCTACAGCCTTCAGAAAAAATCAGAGTAGGCGGCAGTATCCGTTATGCAAATAACGACAACCTGATGGAAACAAAAACCAATACTCAGACTTTCTTGTCTTCGGGCGATCGTTTCTCCAAACAGGATGCATCGTACCGCAGCAAAAGAGAAAATGCAAACTTAGGAATGAACCTGCAATGGAAACCCGATTCGCTCACTACGATTTTTGCTCGGTCATATATCAGCCTTAACAACACGAAGAATATTCAAAGCTCGACCAATCTTTCTTATGTGGCCGAAAAGGATACCACGTCGGGATATTCGAATAGTCAATCGAAAGGTGATGGTTACAACATAAATAATTTTGTAACTATAGGCCGAAAATTGAATGATAAAGGGAGGACAGTAAGCCTTACTTTCAACAATTCGATCAGAAAGGATAACAGCAAAGGAAGCAGTTATTCCCGCACCACATATAGCGAAGGCAAAGATGACAAAATAATAGACCAACAAAACAAGACTGATAATAATACCAGCAATTACACTTTATCCCTATCGTATGTAGAGCCATTGGGAAAAGACCATAGACTACAATTTGCATATTCGTATGGGGTAAATAATTCGGAGCGGATGCGTGATGTCCGTAAAAAAGATGGTGCAGGCAATTATACAATTCTGGATACGGCTTATGCACGAAATACCGAGAATAGATATGTAAACCAAAATATAAGTTTGAACTTTCAGACCACTAAAGAAAAGTACAATTATACGATAGGGTTGAGTATCGATCCGTCATATTCGCGAAGTAAAGTAAGTGTTGCCGATTCTATCATCGAAAACTTGAAGCAGAATGTCATCAACTTTTCGCCAACTCTAAACTTTTCGTACCAGCCAAACGATCAGACCAGCCTCGACCTCAGCTATTCGGGATCGACCAGCCAACCGGGGATCACTCAGCTGTCTGCCGACACGGTTATCGTTAGTGCACTATCTAAATATTATGGAAACCCAAATTTGAAACCAAGCTATAGCAACAACTTCAATGTCTATTATCGGAAATCTGACTACGCCTCAAATCGTTATATGATGCTTTCGGGAGGATTTAATTACACATTCAACAACATTGTGGACTATACTCTGATAGATGATTTGGGGAACAGTACAAATACATATAGAAATGTAAGCGGTAATATGGGCGCAAATATAAATTTTATATTCAACACCCCATTACGGAACAAGAAATTCACAGTCGACAACAGCACCTATGCCAACTATTACAAGAATATTGGCTACACGAACGGTGAAGAAGCGAAAACGCATAATATAGTACTTAGCGAAAAAGTTTCAGGAAAGTTTAAGATTGACAAACTTGAAACACGCCTCGAACTAGGTATGACATATAACATAACAAAGAATAATTTGTCGAATGTGCAGGATAGAAACACATCCAACTACAATATACAACATTCTGTGTTATGGAAACTACCCTGCGATTTTTCGATACAGAACTTCCTCAATATGACATATTATGCAGGGTATGGCGATGATTTTAAGAAAAAAGAAATCCTCTGGAATGCTTCTGTCTCAAAACTATTCCTGAAAAAGAAAAGAGGTACACTGAAGGTTGAATTCTATGATATACTGAACGATAGAAATAATCTGTCACGCTATGTAAGCAGTAACTACATGTCAGACTCGCGAACAAACAGTATCAACCGATACTTCATGTTTAGTTTCTCTTATAAATTCAATATTATCAAGAGTAAGGGAAAAAGTGATGACAGTGATATGAACGAAGAGGAATACAATTAAATACTCAAACTTACCTCCCGGCTTGCATCCTCTTGTACTTTGACATAAACATTTACCGTATCTTTTGGCAGTAAGGTGTCAACTTTCTCAGGCCATTCGATAAAGCAAAGGCTGCCGCTATAAAAGTAATCTTCGTAGCCAAAATCAAAAACCTCCTCAATCTTATTGATACGATAAAAGTCGAAATGATAGATCAATTCTCCACTGTCGGAACGGTATTCGTTTACGATAGCAAACGTAGGGCTGTTGATGGTATCAGATACTCCGAGATTCTCGCATATAGCTTTTATAAATGTCGTTTTGCCTGCTCCCATATCTCCATGAAAAGCAAATACAGTATTATCGCCCATAGCACGGATAAACTCGAGAGACGCCTCGTCTATTTTATCTAATGATTCTATCTTTATATTCATATTCAAAATTATTCTACAATGTAACTTCTGATTGCAAAGATATATTTTGGAAAACAAATTTCCTGTTATTTCCCGATCAAAGTAATAAAAGGAACAATCATTTCTTCGAGCGAAATACCCCCATGCTGAAATGTATCTGCATAGTAAGACACGTAGTAATTATAATTGTTAGGATAGGCAAAAAAATCGTCGCCTGTAGCAAAGATATACTTAGAGCTGATATTTAGTGCTGGTAAGCCTATCTTGTCGGGAGAATGAATATCGTATACTTTTTTACGGTCATAATCCAGATTGCGCCCTACCTTATAACGAATATTCGTATTCACCGTCTTATCGCCGATTACCTTCAGAGGATTTTTTACTCGTATTGTTCCATGATCGGTAGTCAAAATAATTTTATATCCCATTGCTTTTGCCTTCTTCAGAATATCCATCGTACTCGAATGCTTAAACCAAGACCGAGTCAAAGAACGATAGGCGGCTTCGTCGGATGCAAGTTCCCGTATCATTCTCGATTCTGTGCGGGCATGGGAAAGCATATCCACAAAGTTGATAACAACTACATTCAGTTGCTTATTGCTTAGTCGGTCCATCCCTTGCAGCAGCTTTTCTCCCGATGAAGAGGACAGTAGCTTATTGTATGAGAAAGTATAATTTTTTCTGTATCGCTCAATCTGAGTTTGCAGTAAGGCTTCTTCATTCAGATTTTTACTTTCATCCTCATCTTCATCCACCCAAAGATCGGGATATAATTTCGCCATTTGGGAAGGCATCAATCCCGAAAAAATAGAGTTGCGTGCATATTGAGTCGCAGTGGGTAATATACTTAAGTATTCGTCTTCGGAGATTGTAAAATCATTTGCCAAAAGGCCTTTTATATCAGACCACTGATCGAGCCTGAAATTATCAATAAGGATAAAGAACAATTTTTCTCCATTATCCAGAAGTGGAAATACTCTCTGTGAAAAAAGCTCGGGGCTTATCAAAGGTCTCTTATCCGGATTTTGCACCCACGACTCATAATTCTTCTTTACGAACTTACAGAAACTATTATTGGCTTCATTCTTTTGTATCCGAAGCAAGTCCATTAAAGGGCTGTCTGATGCTGCTAGCTCAAGCTCCCAATAAACAAGCTTTTTGTAGATATCCACCCATTGCTCGTACGTATTCGAATCATTTATCTGCGCACTGATTTTATTAAATTCTTCACGATAACCCTCAACTGTAACCTCTGAAACAATATCATCCTTGTGCAAGTTTTTCTTGATGGAAAGGAGGATTTGATTGGGATTGACAGGCTTGATAAGATAGTCTGCTATCTTTTTCCCGATGGCATGAGTCATAATCCCCTCATCTTCGCTTTTTGTAATCATAATAACGGGAATATTGGGGTTGATCTCTTTGATGATGCTTAATGCATCGAGCCCCGAAACACCAGGCATATTCTCATCAAGAAAAACAATGTCGAAAGATTCGCCTTTTATACTATCAATAGCATCCTGACCGCTATTTACAGGCGTAACTTCATATCCCTTCTCTTCTAGAAAAAGGATATGCGATCGTAGCATATAAATTTCATCGTCAGCCCAAAGAATCCGTCTTTTCCTCATTTATAATCTATTAAAAATAGAGCAAAATGAATGTCCCATAAGTATTTTTTGCTATTATTCTGTCATCCTGATCGGAGGGAAGGATCTCTTTTGACAGAAGAGATGTTTCACTACCGTTCAACATGACAAGAGAAAGTAGCAGGTTAATAGCTTTGAGACACCCTCCTTGCTGTATCATTCGTTGCACTTTATTCTCAAAAGTACAAACAGAAGTTCAATATGAAAATTTGAGATTGTTAAACTTTATTATTTTAGCACCTTGTTAATTTCGTTCAACAAATATTCTTTAGGATCGGAGCTATATTCCCAAAACATTACTCCTCCCATTTTATTATCCAATACATACCGGCATTTTTCTTTTACTGACTCCTCATCGTCGTAAGTAACAAATACCCCTTTGTAGAAATTGAACAAGTATGGAGCACGTGCACTCTCATCCCAATATCGATAATATTCGTTCTGATTTACAAGGCTATCCTTGATATAGGTATACCCCCTACCCCTTATCTGTTCTGCAACAGGATCGCCAATACCTTTAGACGCTCCTTTCTTCAGATTAAAAGCTCGTCCGTAAAAAGCAATACCCATCACTAGTTTTTCGGCCGGAACACCAGCGGCTAAATATGCCTTTACGGCAACATCAGCCCCTTGCTTTTGCGGATATTTGTCCGAAGGATAGAGATTGGTATGGTGTATCGCCTGTTCATTACTTTGCGAGTCGTAGGTCATGATATTTACATAATCGAGATATTCCTGTGCTTTATTCATTTCGGTACTATCTACAAACTGCTGAAAACCACCAACAGCCGTTGTTAATAGATATTTCTTATCAGTCTCTTTTTCCAAAGCATCGAGTTCGGCTCTGATAGCAGCAAACATCAACGTATAATTGTGTTTGTCTTCGGGACGATATACATTCCCCACGTCACCCGGAAGAGCAGGGTATTCCCAATCGATGTCTACCCCGTCAAGATTATTGTTTTTCATAATTTCCACCGCAGATTTAGCAAATGTTTTCTGTCCTTCAGTAGTCAGCACGGCGTCCGAAAAATTACGGCTCCAAGACCAGCCTCCGATAGAGATCAAGATTTTGAGATCAGGGTTTTGCTGCCTCAATTGGTTTAGCTTCCTGAAATTTGTTGTATCGGTCGCCTCATTCGTAAGAAATGCTTTTCCATCCTTTAAATCGACAAAGGCATAGTTGATATGCGTAATTTTGTTAGGCGAGATTTTGTCTACATCCACTAAACCATTATATCCTCCTACATAAGCGATAATAACCGGGCGTGAGGGTTCGCCTGATGTCTTTGACTTCTTGCCACACGAACAAAAACCCGTGAAAATAAGGGCACATAGAATGCCATACGTAAAGATGTTTTTCATGCTATTATTTTTTTTGATAGTTTGCTTTGAACACAAAACTAATAAAAATAATTGTATATTAATTAGTTATCAAATAAGATTTACTTTTCGAAGTATGAGTTAATAGCCTCTACATATTCCTAAAAAGTTTTCTCATAGAAAGCCTGTATTTCATTTCCTAAAAATTATCTCATAATAAAGAGCTCTTTGATATAATCGGATATTTTAGGTAGTTGCACAATAAAGAAAAGTGACATTAAAAATAGTATAAAAGGTGTCACCTTTGTCACCTTTTAACAATTCCGCTTCGAATAAAAAAACACATAAAACAAAAACGGCATAAGCCATAAAGCCCATGCCGTGATGATATTACATAATATTATTTATAAGCTATCTCCAAAATCTTCACGGAACTTAGCCATCAATCGCTGCGGCCAATCACCTATCGGTTCGAGACCTCCCATAAAGAAGCGAAGAACAGGCGGTTCGTATACAAACTTAAGGCCTCCTATCAGGTTGCGATTTTCATACAGCCATGTCATCCGATCTTCCACATATTTGATTTGCGAAAGAGTAAACACTCGACGAGGAACAGCCAAACGAAGCAATTCCATATCGGCATACGTCTCGTTTCCATATTCATCACGCTGGTTAGATACCGACCCTCTCTCCATACCACGTACACCCGAGATAAGGAAAAACGCAGCGGCTAAAGCACCGGCAGGATACTCTTTTTGAGGAATATGAGAGCAGATTTCCATCGCATTGACGTGTGCGCCTAACACACCGGGAGGTGTCACTACGGGTATACCTTTCTTTTCAAAAGCATTTACCAGATATTCAATAAACTGAGGACTTTGGCATATCATGCCCTCATCCAATGTCTCATACAGCCCAATGGCAATAGCTTCTATTTCACGCACCGACATGCCGCCATAGGTAAGAAACCCTTCGAATAGAGGAACAAGCGGTTCCAACTCCTTCATGATGGCGTAATCATTTGTACAGATACCACCCCCACGAGACGAACTCAATTTTCGTGCCGAGAAGTAAACCAAGTCGGCAAGATCGGTCATGGCAAGGATAATCTCAGCCATAGAGCTGTTCTTAAACTCCTCTTCACGTTGCTTGATCAGCCATGCATTTTCTCCCAGCAAGCTAGCATCGAGCACAAGGCGTATTTTGTATTTATCGGCAATAGCACGCACTCCCCGAAAGTTCTCCATCGAGAAAGGTTGTCCGCCAATAAGGTTGGTAGATGCTTCCATGCGGATATAAGGGATATTGGCAGCACCATGTTTATTGATGCATTTCTCCAACTTTTCGAGGTTCATATTTCCCTTAAACGGGTGCTTGCTATTTATCACATAGGCTTCATCATAGAGCAATTCTTCGATTTTACCGCCATATTGGGTAATATGTGCCATTGCTGTAGTGAAGTGATAGTTCATCGGCACAATGCTTCCCTTACGAATATAGGCGTTGGATATAATATTCTCCGCTGCGCGTCCCTGATGTACGGGAAGAAGATATTTTTTACCGAGTACTTCCTCCACAGCTTTCTGATAGCGGACAAAACTTTGCGATCCGGCATAAGCATCATCGGCTATCATCATAGCACCCATCTGGCGATCACTCAACGCATTGGTACCGCTGTCGGTAAGCATATCCAGGAAAACATCTTTTGTGTCGAGCCTGAATGTATTGAATCCGGCTTCGTAAAGAGCTTCCAAACGACGTTCAATTGGGACTAAATGTAATTTTTGTACAACACGCACCTTGTGCAACTCCAGCGGAATACTTTCTCCACTGTAGAATTTAATCTTAGAAGAGTTTTCTGACATGATATTAGTTTATAGTAATGCTAAAAATTAAATTTCGCAATTTATAAATAAATATCTGATAAGCAAGTAAAAAAGATGCAACGAAGCTCTTAATATGCAAAATTTATTCGTTTTTTTTCTTTTTTGAAACAAATAGTCATAATTTTAAAAAGAAACAATTCTTTCGCTTTATTTGTTAAATTAGTTACTCCCCGAATAATGTATAAATATCAAATATAAATTACACAGAAAATGGAAAAAGTAAAATTGAATAATGGTATAGATATACCATGGGTTGGACTAGGCGTATTCCGCTTGGAGGACAACAAGGAAGCTGAAAGAGTGATAAGAACCGCATTGTCAGTCGGATACAGACATATTGATACAGCCATGTATTATCACAACGAAGAAGCTGTAGGAAAAGCCATTAAAAACTCGGGTATTCCTCGGGAAGACATATTCGTGACCACAAAGATGTGGAACTCTGATCAGCGAAGTGGTAAAGTGAAAGAAGCCTTTGAGACCAGCTTAAGAAAGCTTGATCTCGATTACATCGATCTATATCTGGTTCACTGGCCTGTAGAAGCGAAGTTCATAGAAACATGGAAAAAGTTTGAGGAAATATATCAAACTGGTAAAGTGAAAGCAATTGGCGTCAGCAATTTCAAGCAATACCACTTGGAGGCATTGGCGAAAGAGTCGACTATAACTCCTGCCGTAAATCAGATAGAATTGCACCCATACCTTATACAAGAAAATGATTTGAGCTATTGCAAGAAAGCAGGTATACGTGTAGAAGCATGGAGTCCGTTTGCAGCGAATCAGACCGGATTGTTCGACGAAAAGACATTGACTGACCTCGCAGACAAGTATTCGAAATCTCCGGCTCAGATAATACTCCGTTGGGATTACCAACGTGGAGTAGTAACCATACCTAAGTCGGCAAATGAGAAGCGCATGGTGGAGAATCTGAATATATTTGACTTTAGTCTGAACGATGATGAAATCAAAAGCATAAATTCGCTAAATAAAAATCTGCGTATCGGACCTGATCCGGATCATGTAGATTTCTAAGAGAGCTTATCACGCAATGCATTAAATGCGAGCAAGAGCATAAGGTAATGATATAAGCCAGGTGGTTAAAATATGAGCTTTATAATAATTTCATTTGGCATATCATTACCTTTGCATCCAAAATAAAAAAGACGAATGGAAAATAAATTCTATAAAGAATTTGGAAAGCTTCTTACAAAACACTTCCCATATAAGGTTCAGAAAATATCGATAAATGCGGGATTTACTTGTCCAAACAGAGATGGGTCGAAAGCTGTAGGAGGATGTACATATTGCAACAACCAAAGCTTTAGCCCGGGATATGGAGGAAAGCAACGCAGTGTTAGCGACCAACTCAGAGATGGCATTGCTTTCTTCTCTTACAAGTATCCTGAAATGAAATACCTCGCATACTTTCAGTCATACACGAATACTTATGATAGTATCGAGAAGCTGATTGAGCTGTATGAAGAGGCATTGTCGTATCCCAATGTTGTGGGATTGATTATCGGCACACGCCCCGACTGCATGCCGGACGAGCTACTCGAGTATTTTGCTGAGTTGAATAAAAGAACTTTCCTCATCATAGAATACGGCTTGGAGTCAACGCTTGATTCCACTCTCAATTTTATCAATCGTGGACACACGCACCAAGAAAGTGAAGAGGCCATACTTAAAACAGCAGCCAAAGGAATATATACAGGAGCACATCTTATTCTCGGGCTACCTCATGAAAGCCGTGAGCAAGTACTGGCACATGCCGACGTAGTAGCCAAACTTCCACTGACAACTATAAAGCTACACCAGCTACAATTGATAAAAGGAACAGTAATGGCAAGGCAATATCGGGAGCATCCCGAATGGTTCAATCTGTTCGAGGTAGACGATTACATCGACCTATGTATCGACTTTGCCGAGAAACTTAATCCCGATTTTATCATAGAGCGTTTTATTTCTCAATCGCCGAAACAACTACTGATAGCGCCTGATTGGGGGTTGAAAAACTTCGAATTCACCGCCAAAGTATTGAAAAAATTCGAGGAAAGAAAGACGTGGCAGGGACGGTTGTATAGTAAATAATTACTTTTTATCTTCTTTCTCTTTACTGTCTTTTTTCCCGGTAAAGAAGTTCTTGACCTTTGAGAAAAACTGAGTTACTTTTTTCGCTATGTTTTGCTTCTGTTGCGAAACACCTACCGACTCAGCAAGAGCTGGCTGCAATATCTGCCAAAAATAATTGAATGTGGAGTGATAAGGGTCACGATCGAGCGTTACATCAGCCACACGAGGTTTTGACCGCTTGCTATTCGGATTATTAGACCGTACAAGAATACTGGCAATCCGTGACAAAAGCTTATTTTGTTCTTCAATTTCTATATCTTTGAAGATAGTTAATTTAAGATCGTTATACCGAAACAACATATTGGCTCTGGCATCTACACTGGAAGCCTCTGTTCTGAAATAAAAATCCTGCAACATACCACTCTGCAACTCAACTTTTACCAAAGGGAGAAATATATCATTCAATCTCCTCATGTCGAACTGCTTCATCTTTGCTTCTAATATAAAACAATCATAATCAACACTTACGGGAATATCCCAGCGAGCAGTAAAAGGACCTCCCATAAATTTACCATCTACATCTAAACGAATAAATTGCTCGGGATAAGAAGCTATATTTGTCAAGCCACTTATTCTGCTATTCATGTTATCAAAGTAGATCTTACCCGACGTATTTCCATTTTTGGGCAGCTCTTCATATAGCACAGAGAAATTATTAACATTTGCCGAATCGATATCTAGCTGAACAGGAAGTTTCTGTATTTTTTCATAGATCAACGGCATAATATTATGCTCTATCTTTATTTGCTGATTCTTAAGGTTTAGCAGAACTACATCATCTATCTTCAGATGCTTAGCCTTTATCTTATTATCGGCAGTCAGTGCTGAATAATCGAGCCCTGAAAGCTGAAACTTACCCATTGTAAAATCGAACCAGTCTTTATGCTTCGGATGTTTGTATGCAAATTCAAATTTGGTATAAGTAGATTTCATCTTCACATCCGACACTTCTGCTATCTGCCCTCTCCTATCTATATTGATATTACCAAAGCTTAGAGTATAGAATCCATCCATGATTGGAAAAGAAAGGTCTTTGGTATTAAAACGAATATCAGCTAGATCAAATTTCCTCTTTTGTGTATCTAAAGTCAGATCACGAAGAAAGAGGCTTGTCTCGTTTAGCTTTTGCCTTTCCTCTATGTTGTCTCTTTTAGAATTAGAGTAACTGATATTTGCATCCGAAAGATTGAACTCTCCTACTGACAGATTATGAAAATAGGACGCAATAAAAGAATAAATATCCTTTCGTGAAGAAACAGTTTGCGAATCTATATCCTGCTTTTCTATAGAGTGCTTGCGTATATCCAAAGTCGGTTTATAAAAATTGATAGCAGCTAAATCCAACGAAGAACCTTCTGACCTCATGATCCAGCTAAGACCTGAAAAATCAAACTGTGTAATCTTGAAATCAAGCGTATCGGAAGCACGATTCAGATTAACCCCTGCATTCGAAACGACGAGTTTGCCTATATTTACGTTTCTACCGAGGAATTCAAGATTTAGTTTACGACTTGCCCCTTTGTCTAATTTTTCTTCTTTGCTACTATTCGCATAATATACCCGTGGAGACTGCAACATTAACTCTCCGATATTCAAATTGTGATGAATATTCCATTTCAAAGAATCCAATCTAAACGCAGTCAATTCAGCTCTCAAACTATCTTCATCTTTACCGATATAAATAAAATTGGGATCAGTAACGGACAAATTATCGACAGAAAGCTTGGTTAAAAAAGAAGACTTTTCCGGAGACAGGGCTTTTTTCTTATTATCGCCTCCATCTATTTTTGTTTTCATTACCTTTATCTGAGGTGCTTCTACAAAGAAGTCTTTAACTGCAATTGTTTTATCTTTGAAGTAGTCAATATTATCAAATCCTGTAATCCGTATCAGAGGCGAGGCAATATCATAAACTACGGAGGCCTGTTCCCAACATTTGGCTTGCGGAGTTAGTTTTATATCCTTCAACACCATTTCCCCCGTACTGGTAGATACGTCCGCAGCAGCTATCTGCAATTGATACTTCTTCCCGAATAGGAGATTATCAAAATCCCTAAAGGAAAGACTGATATCGTCACTCGTGAATAAATAGGGTGAAGTCACTCGAGTCTCTTTACTGATAAGAAATTTGGACGCATGGAAATTCAAATCTTTCAGACGAAAGGTTTCATCATCTTCCTTATTATGATATATCAGATTTGCATTCTTCAGGTTTATTCTTTTTACAGATAAGAAATCGGAATACGGTGTAAAAAAACCAAGGACATTTTCGGGTGAAACCTCCTTTTTATCTTTCGATTTGTCTTTCTTTTTTTCCGTTAATTTAAAATATTCAATATTAGGCGATTCAATATTAAGTAGCTCAGCAGAAACCCCTGTAGTATATTCGAGTCCATCAACTCTTATAGATTTCACATTTCCGAACAAATAATCCTTCCTAGTATTGGTCGATAAAGGCTTGATTTTTATATCTGATATTTCAAATTTTTCAGTATTCGTATCCAAATACAAGCGTTTTACATTTAACTCAGAATTATTGCTTCTTTGTGTTCCTTTAATATTATCTGCTATCATCGTGAAATTATCGACATACCAGAATTTCCTCAACTTTTCGGAAAGAGAATCTACAAGAAAATCATTGGCATGGAAATCAAACTTTCCCAGCGTATAAACATCCGTAATGTTATTTTGAGTATGTACATAATTAAATTTGGTTTCTTCTACACTTATATTGTCTATAGATGTACGATAAAGAATAGGAGACAGTATTGTATACAAAGACCAAGGCTCATCTTGCAGACTCTTCTCTTCCACAGGGATAGAGTCGTCCGATGCTCCCTGTACGCTATGATACTGTATATCTGTAGACCTGATATCGAAGGTACGGGCATGAAGATGATTTAATCCTTTTTTCCTTTCAAATCCAACCCCTTTCACCTTCACCTCATCCACTGTCGCTTTTAGATAATCTCCCGTTTTCTCAAGACGACGTGCCCAAAATTCATCTTTAGGGTGAATATCCACACCGTCAATTTGAATAATGGAATCGATCGTGCTCAGTTGAATATTCTTCGTATTAAGAATAATTTCGTCGCTATACAAAAGAGATTGCGGAGTACTTGCCGAGAACTCAAAATTATCACACAACAGCAGTTTTCCCGATTCTGAAGAATTTTCATCCAACAAGAAATTAAACGCAAAAAAATTAGCTTCCTTCAATCCGTACACAACAGGTGATACAGAATCGACCACAGTATAAGAAACATTCATATTTGTGAGGTTGATCCTACTTACTGCAAGTCGGTTTATATAAGGAGATACAATTTGATATAGTGTTTGCGACTTTCTATTTTTATGCTGCTCATCGAGAGTATCTGTTGAATATGTAGGCTCGAAAACTTTTATATCCGGCGAATTTACCTCAAAGAGATTAAACTTCAACTTTTTATAATCTCGGCGCCAAGTCAGGTTAACGCCTTTGAAGTGAATTTCTTCAATATTAATTTTATAATATACTTTGGGAAGACTATCTCCCTGCTGCCATTGATCAAATACAAGAGAGTCGGGAACAAGTTGTAGACCGTATATAGAAAGCTCTCCCGAAAGAAACCCTACAGAGAGCTTCTCGAAAGAAAAGCGATAAAAACCATTCGTTGCATTCGATACTGCTTCCGCCAATGTTTTATTCAACTTGTCTTTAAGGCGATAAGTCATATACCAGTTCACAGAAAGGCCAATCACAGCAAGCAAAGCAAGTGCAAAGAGTGAAATTTTTAATATTTTGTTTCTACTTTTAGCCATCTTATACAAGTTCCCAAAAAGAAAGGTGACAATATCCGGATAAATGTATTCATTTTATATCAACATTTCTTGTCTCCAAGATATTAATTATGAAACACATATAAATATAGATTGTTCCTAAAAAGTGACAAAAGTGACACTTTTAAATACGTTTTCGCATTGTCACTTTCTACTTAAAAAACTAAAAACAAAGGCTTTACATACTCTGTAAAGCCTTCTTATATTAGATAATTATATATCAAAAAAATAATGTAAGGATATAGTTTATTGCATAGTGTGATCAATAATATCAGAGGCAACCTCGTATTTAGACTTTAATCCGAAATCTTTTCGCTCTCCATTCTTCTTCAAAATGGAAACTTTATTCGTATCATATTTAAATCCGGCTCCTGCATCATTAAGTGAATTAAGTACGATATAGTCGAGATTTTTCTTTGCCATTTTTTTCAGAGCATTTGTCTCTTCGTCGTTTGTCTCCAAGGCAAAACCTATCAACAATTGGTTTGCTTTCTTCATCTTGCCCAGCGATGCGGCAATATCCTTGTTAGGAACAAGAGAGATCGTCAATAAATCTTCTCCTCTCTTTACTTTTTGAGAATACTGTTCGGATGGACGAAAATCGGCAACGGCAGCACAAAGAATAGCGGCGTCCATTCCCGGAAATTCTTTTACCGAGGCATTATACATTTCCTCTGCCGACTCCACGTCAATTCTTTTTATATTGGGGTGATTTACCTTCAGTGAAACAGGGCCTGCAACCAAAACGACTTCTGCACCACGACGTGCACATTCTTCAGCCAAGGCAAACCCCATTTTACCCGATGAATAGTTGCCGATAAAACGTACAGGGTCTATTTTTTCATAAGTCGGCCCCGCCGTTATCAGTATTTTTTTTTTTGAAAGAGTTTCTTGCTGATTGAAAAAATCCTCAACAGCAGATAATATTTTCTCAGGTTCTTCCATCCGTCCCTTGCCTATCAAATGGCTTGCTAACTCTCCGGCAGCAGGCTCAATAATAATATTGCCATACGAGCGAAGAATCTCCAAATTGCGAGTAGTTGCAGGATGGGCAAACATATCCAAGTCCATAGCAGGGGCTATCATTACGGGTGCTTTCATCGACATATAGGTAGTGATAAGCATATTATCGGCAACGCCATTTGCCATCTTGCCAAGTGTAGAAGCAGTAGCGGGTGCGATAAGCATCAAATCGGCCCATTGTCCCAAATCGACATGACTATGCCATGTACCATCATTTGCAGTGAAAAACTCGCTAACGATAGGTTTACCTGTCAACGCGGATAATGTAACAGGCGTGATAAATTCTTTTCCTGCAGGTGTTATAACTATTTGCACTTCGGCTCCTGCTTTTATAAGCAAACGAGCAAGCGAAGCAGCCTTATATGCTGCAATGCTACCGGTTATACCCAATACAATATGTTTATCCTTTAAGGTCATATCCTTCGTTTTATTTTTAGAAACAAAGATACGTTTTTTGAATAATAAGTAGCCCATTACGAAAGATAAGTTGCACCCTCCCTCCTTTATAAAAATAGATATCGCACCTTGTGTAAGTACTAAAAGGCTGACTTGCTAACTAGTTTTAACCTATGTTTTTTAGCAGATTGCCACTTTATTATAATTCTTTTCGATACTTTTGCACAAAAAAAATCAAAAACCGAATATTTATTACTCAAAAATCAATTAATTATGACCGAAATACTAAGGCAAAAATTGAGTGACTCCAAAGCAGCCCGATGGACCGTATTGGGAGTTGTTGCTCTCACTATGTTTTGTGGCTATTTCATTACTGACGTTATGGCTCCGTTGAAACCAATGCTTGAAAGCCAGCTGGGATGGGATAGTTCTGACTACGGATTTTTCACCAGTGCATACGGATGGTTCAATGTATTTTTGCTTATGCTCATTTTCGGAGGTATTATTCTCGATAAAATGGGTATGCGTTTTACAGGGCTGGGAGCATGTATCCTAATGGTTGTAGGCTGTGCTCTGAAATACTACGCAGTAGCTTATGGACAAGTTTTCGAGGGTTCTATCTTCGGAGTCAGTACTCAGGTTATGGTAGCAAGTATTGGTTTTGCAATATTTGGCATGGGAGTCGAAATCGCCGGTATTACTGTCACTAAAATAATTGTAAGATGGTTTAAAGGCTATGAGATGGCTCTGGCAATGGGTCTCCAAGTATCAGTTGCACGTATAGGGACAACCTTGGCTCTATCAGGCGCTATACCTATTGCTAAATATTTCAATAGTATTTCTGCACCTATCTTATTCGGACTTGTTTTACTTTGCATCGGACTAATTGCATTTCTGGTATTCAGCGTAATGGACAGAAAGCTGGATGCTTCAATTGCTCAGACAAGCGAAAGTCAGGAAGATCCTTTCAAAGCATCAGATATTCTGTATATCGTAAAAAACAGAGGCTTCTGGTTAATCGCATTATTATGTGTACTCTTCTATTCGGCAGTATTTCCATTTCTGAAATATGCTGTTGACCTCATGATAAACAAGTACAATGTGGAGCCTGAATTTGCAGGAAACATTCCGGCAATACTTCCACTTGGAGCAATATTCTTAACTCCGTTCTTTGGAGGTGTATATGACAAAAAAGGAAAAGGCGCATCTATAATGATGATAGGTGCTATTTTGCTTATCGTTGTCCATTTCTTATTTGCTATCCCATTCCTTAATGTATGGTGGTTTGCAACAGCCTTGATGGTATTGTTGGGTATTGCATTTTCACTTGTGCCTTCAGCTATGTGGCCTTCTGTACCTAAAATAATTCCTGAAAATAAATTGGGTACAGCTTATGCCTTGATTTTCTGGGTACAAAATTGGGGATTAATGGGCGTTCCTTACCTGATCGGAAAAGTATTAGAAAAGTATTGTGTTACAGGACAGCGACCTGATGGAAGTTTCACATACGACTATACCCTACCCATGATAATATTCACCTCCTTTGGGGTATTGGCACTTATAGTCGCCATATTACTCAAACGAGAGGATAAGGCAAAGGGCTACGGGCTTGAATTACCAAACATAAAGAAATAAAGAATTAGACCCGGATAAACAAAAATCCGGGTCTATTCATTTTAATAATAATCATTTTTAATTTTAGACTATCCATGAATTCTGAGACAGAATTAACTACTTCACCCAAAGGACACCCTAAAGGTATCTATCTCATATTTGCCACCGAAATGTGGGAACGCTTCAGCTATTACGGCATGCGGGCATTGTTTTCTCTATATATGCTCAAAGCATTATTGTTCGACAAAGCATATAGCGGGCAGATATACGGAAGCTATACAGGGCTTGTTTATCTTACACCCCTCATTGGAGGCTATATCGCCGACCGTTATTGGGGCAACAGACGCTCTATAATCGTAGGGGCTTCGCTTATGGCTATCGGACAATTTTTATTGTTTCTATCGGGCAGCTTCCTCGAAAGTATAGACGTAGCCACCATGTTAATGTTCTCGGGATTGGGATTCCTCATCTTAGGCAACGGCTTTTTTAAACCAAATATGTCTTCGATGGTTGGGCAATTATACGAGCCGGGAGATAGTCGCAAAGATTCGGCATATACGATATTCTATATGGGAGTAAATGTAGGATCATTCTTTGCACCATTAGTTTGCGGTTTCTTCGGTGATACGGGACATCCGTCCGACTTCAAATGGGGTTTTCTTGCAGGATGTATAGGCATGCTCTTAGGTATCGTAATTTTTATCTTTTTCAAAAATAAATATCTGGTGACTCCATCAGGAGAGGCCATCGGGGTGATCCCGAACAACAAAGACCTACTGAAGACTAAGGTAAAAGAGTCTGACATCTCTGAAACAAAAAACAAAAAAGGGAATGCGAGACAGATAATAATCTGGGGGATGGTGTGGATTTTATTATTCTTCCTGCTTTATTCTGTTCTCGAAACAGACATTATCGGAGCTATCATTTTCTCTATAGCTGTAGCAGCACCCGGATATATTATTTCAGACTCTTCGCTTACAAAAATAGAACAGTCTCGTATCTGGGTAATATATATCATCGCATTTTTCGTTATTTTCTTTTGGGCTGCCTTCGAACAGGCCGGAGCATCTCTTACCTATTTTGCCGAAGAACAGACCGAAAGACATATTCAACTATTCAACTGGACTGTCCCTACATCCTACTTTCAGGCAATAAATGCTCTTTCCATCATTGTTTTTGCTCCTGTGTTTGTATTTTTATGGACAAAGCTGGGCAAACGAGGAAAAGAACCGGCATCGCCTATCAAGCAGGCTATCGGCTTATTTCTATTGGCACTAGGATATTTGATTATCGCTTTTGGAGTAAAAGGTCTCGCTCCGGGAGTAAAAGTAAGTATGCTGTGGCTTATCAGCCTCTATGTGATACATACCTTCGGCGAATTGTGCTTATCGCCTATAGGATTATCGATGGTAAACAAGCTGGCTCCACTCCGATTTGCTTCGCTGCTTATGGCTGTTTGGTATTTGAGTACGGCTGCGGCAAATAAGTTTGCAGGTACATTAAGCAGTTATTATCCTGAACCAATTATTGAGCTATCGATAGTACAATCGGTAGAAAAAGAAAATTCATTAACTTTATTACCTGAAGATTTTAAGGAGTTGGTAACTCAAAAAGACGGAACAGCGGTTGTTCCTTTCGATCGAATAACATTTTCTAAAATAGAAGACCAGAATTTGAAGACTGAAGTACAACGGAATTTGGAAAAGCAACAATTGGAAAATCCAAAAACATTCATAGGCTATCAGATATCAAATCTTTACGACTTCTTCATGTTATTCGTATTCATGGCAGGAGCAGCTTCGGTCATTCTTTTCTTCCTCTCCAGAAGATTGCTGAAAATGATGCATGGCATAAAATAATCAGATATGAGAAAAATTGCATTTGACCCTATCGTAAATAAAGAGTGCAAGGTATTGATTCTTGGAACAATGCCGAGTGAGGAATCTTTACGCAAACAAGAGAGATACGGGCACAAAAGCAATCAGTTTTGGAGAATAATTTTCACCCTCTTCGGGGAAGAATTACCGGATAGCTACAAAGAAAAAAGCGATTTCCTGATAAAGAAGAATATAGCAATCTGGGATGTCCTCGAATCGTGCGAAGGAAAGGGGAGCTTAGACAGCAGCATCAAAAATGAAAAGCCGAACAATTTCAAGAAGTTTTTCAAAGAATATCCTCAGATCGAATACGTATTTTTCACCAGTAAAAAAGCGGAAGAATTTTATAAAAAATATGTAGGTTTCGATACAAAAAAGAAGTTTATCACCCTGCCCTCTCCCAGTTCGGCGAATGCAAGAATGACTTTGAATCAGAAAATAGAAAAATGGAAAATATTGGCAGAGATTGTGAATTCTTACTATATAGAAAACTATCGATAATGTAATATTGTTTTTATTATTATCTTTGTTTTAATAGAATTCAGTAGTATTTATGGCTCTAAAACAACAATTACAGCTCAAACAGCAGCAGAAGCTTTCGCCTATGCAGATGCAGGTTATAAAACTAACCGAATTGCCTGTACTTGAATTGGAAGAACGAATAAAACAGGAGCTCGAAGAAAATCCGGCGTTGGAGGAAGGGCTCGAACCCAATGATAACTCCGAATATGACGATGAATATGGTTCGGAGGACGATACAAATATCTCGCAGGAAGACCTCACGCTAGGCGACTACATGAACGAAGACGAAATACCTGATTACCAACTTCGCGACAACAACAGACAAGGAGTCGGAAAACAAGAGGAAATTCCGTTTTCAGTAGCAGCATCTCTACATGAATACCTTATCGAACAGCTCGGCGAATGCGAATTGAACGATGAAAACCAAAAGGTAGCAGAATATATTATCGGCAACATTGACGAAAGCGGCTATCTCGACCGATCTTTATCGGCAATTTCGGATGACCTCATTTTTCAGCAAAATATAGATATTCCCGTTTCAAGGCTGGAGGAGATACTTAAAGTGATTCAAGACTTTGAACCTGCGGGAATTGCTGCACGCAACCTGCAAGAATGCTTGCTGCTACAGCTAGGAAGAAAAGAAAAATCAGATATAGTAGATTATGCAATAAATATCATAACAAACCTTTTCGATGAATTTACCAAAAGACATTATGATAAGATAATCAGACAACTGAATATAGACGAAGAGATACTCAAAGAAGTGATTCAGGAAATCACAACCCTGAACCCCAAGCCGGGAAATAATTGGGGCGATTCGTTATCTATTACCCTCAGCACGATTGTACCTGATTTTACGATAGACTCGTATGGAGGAGAACTATTTCTGAGTTTGAATAACCGAAATATACCCGACCTGAGAGTCAGCCGCGAATACTCTGAACTGTTTAAAGGTTTTTCGGACAACAAAGAAAGCATGTCTGTCGACAGTAAGAATACAGTATTGTTTGTAAAGCAAAAGCTAGACTCGGCACGTTGGTTTATTGATGCCATCAAACAGCGGCAAGATACTCTGCAACGGACTATGCAAGCAATAATGGATATGCAATATGACTTTTTCCTTACGGGAGACGAATCACAGCTAAAACCCATGATACTAAAGGATGTTGCACAGCGAACCGGCTATGACATATCTACTATCTCTCGGGTTAGTAACAGCAAGTACGTGCAAACAAGCTTTGGAATATACCCGTTAAAGTATTTCTTTTCGGAGTCTATGCAAACCGACACAGGAGAGGAAATCTCTTCCCGTGAGGTAAAAGCAATTCTAAAGGAATGCATCGAAAATGAGGATAAAAAGAAACCTTTGACAGACGATAAGCTATCAGAAATATTAAACGAACGAGGATACATCATAGCACGCCGTACTGTAGCAAAATATAGGGAACAGATGAATCTGCCTGTCGCCCGACTAAGAAAAGAAATATGAAAGAAGAAAAGGAGTACACGTTAGTTGAAGAAAATAACCATATAGAGCAGAGAGCATCTATTATATACAGTCCACCACAAGAAAAAGAGCCTATTTTACCACAAATAATTTCGTTTGTGCTCAACCCTGTTTTTATGGTTATATACAGTGTGGCTATTATCTTTTTATCTACTGATTTTACATTCCTATTTGCCAATCAGTTTATAAGATTCATGACGCCTGTAATCTTTTTCTCGTGCATTATTCCGGTTTCGGGTATTTACTTCCTGCGATTGACGCATGTTATCAAGGATTATCATCTGGACAATAGGAGCGAGTGGATTTTACCTCTCAGTGTATTCTTCCTCTCTTATGCCCTTTTGTTCTATTATTTCTTCTCTGCCAAATTGTATATCTGGTTCCTTGCCGTTATACTTACTCCTTTAATATTGCTGGTTATATATGCTATTATTTCACGATTTTGGAAGATAAGCGCGTATATGATGGCCATAGGGGGAATGATTGGTTGCATCTTGTCAGTTTGCTACAATATAAAAGGACTCAACCTACCTGTTTTATTCATGATTTTGTTTATCTTAGCAGGGTGTTTAGGTGTATCGCGCCTGATGCTCAACAGAAGTACTCCGGCACAGGTATATGTGGGTTTTCTGGTCGGATCGGTTGTTTCGTATCTGTGGGTATATATCGGTACATACTGGAGTTTGATTTTGTTTCTGAGAAACTTATAATATATAAACTAAATAATAAAAGAATTATGAACTTTCCTGAGAATTTGAAGTATTCCAAAGACCACGAATGGATAAAAGTAGAAGGCGACACTGCCCTTGTAGGTATCACCGAATTTGCTCAGAGTGAGTTGGGCGAAATCGTATATGTTGATGTAACCAGCGAAGGTGAAACGATAGAACAAAACGGTGTATTCGGAAGTGTTGAAGCTGTGAAAACAGTCTCTGACCTTTTGATGCCTGTATCCGGAGAAGTTTTGGAAGTAAATGCTGAATTGGAAGAAAAACCCGAACTAATAAATGAAGATCCATACGGAAAAGGATGGATAATTAAAATAGCGGTAAGCGATGCTTCAGAATTAGATACATTGCTTTCTGCTTCTGATTACAAAAACCTAATTGGTAAATAATTAAAAAATGAAACCTGTTATAAGTATAATTATGGGAAGCACATCAGATCTTCCCGTAATGGAAAAGGCAGCGAAGTTTTTTGATGAGATGGAAGTTCCATTCGAAATCAACGCTTTGTCTGCACACCGTACTCCCGAGCGTGTAGAAGCTTTTGCTAAGGGAGCAAAAGAGAGAGGGATAAAAGTAATTATCGCTGCTGCCGGTATGGCTGCCCATTTACCCGGGGTGATTGCATCTATGACACCGATTCCCGTAATCGGAGTTCCTATCGATGCTTCGCTAGATGGTATGGATGCATTATTGGCTATCGTACAAATGCCTCCGGGAATACCGGTTGCTACTGTAGGGATAAATGGCTCATTAAATGCCGGAATTCTTGCATTGCAGATGATTGCTACAGGAGACGAAGCTTTGTATAATAAGCTGGTTGCTTACAAAGAAAATCTGAAAGGAAAAATTGAAAAGGCAAACGAAGATTTGGCAAAAATCCAGTTTAAATTCAAGACAAACTAAGATATACTCTTTCTTGGATTCTTTCCGGTAAGTAAAAACATAGAGAGAAAGCATGGATATTTTCCATGCTTTCTTATTTTAAATTGTAAGATTGGGCTTATAATCAGTCTAAGAACTTATTGTAAAAAGTCGGGATAATATTGTATCTTTGGCAAAAAAAATTTAAATGGATACAAACGAAATACGCTCTATCTTAGAACATGAATCTTCTGCCATATTGAATATTCCTATCAGTGATGCATATAGCAGAGCCATAGACCTTATTGTAGAACAAGTTAATCAGAAAAAAGGCAAGCTTGTGACAAGCGGCATGGGTAAGGCCGGACAGATAGCGCAGAACATTGCCACAACATTCAGCTCTACCGGAACACCGGCTGTATTTCTACATCCAAGCGAAGCTCAACATGGAGATTTGGGTATACTACAAGAAAATGATATTGTATTAGCTATTTCCAACTCCGGAAAGACAAGGGAAATAATTGAGCTTATTACATTGGCAAAAGATCTTATTCCGGGCATAAAATTTATTGTCATAACCAGTGATTCCGAAAGCCTGCTTGCTCAGAAGGCAGATGTATTTATTCATACAGGACGTCCTGAGGAGGTCTGTACCCTCGGTTTAACGCCAACTACCTCAACGACAGTAATGACTGTTATAGGAGATATTCTCGTAGTGGGCACTATGAAAAGAATAGGATTCACGAAGGTTGACTATGCAAAACGTCATCATGGCGGATATTTAGGCCAAAAATCGAGAGAAGACTGCAAATAGAAATCCACATCGATTGACCAATAACTCTATATAAATAAATTAGAGACTGATTATTTCAAAAAGACAGAACTTAATTTTATTCTATAACGTTATATAATTGTTATAATATAGATAAACGTTATGAATAAAATTGTATTTATCTTAGTTACAAGCATGTTGTTTTTCACAGGGTGTAAAACGCAGCAGGATCCGGCACAGAAGGCCGTAGCAGATGCTGAAAGAGCTTATTGGGGAGAAAAAGCAATTCAGGCTTTAAATGAGAGGAAATTTGTATTAGAGGCAGACAGAATTGACTTTAAATATGGAAATTTTGCCTATGTATCATCTAGTACTAATTTCATTTCCATGAATGGAGATAAAGCAACTATTCAAATGGCATTCAACTCTCCCTATGCGGGCCCAAATGGTATAGGTGGAATTACAGTGGACGGAAACGCGTCGAACGTAAAGATGGAAACGGATAAGAAAGGAGTTGTCACATTCAGTATGATGGTGCAGGGCATAGGAGTATCGGCAAATGTCTTCATCAGAATATATAAAGGAGACAATAAATGTGATGCGGTGGTAACCCCTAATTTCAACAGTAATAGAATAAGTTTCCGTGGAAGCCTTTATCAGGAAGAAGATTCGAATATATTTAAGGGACGTGCTTTATAAAACGGATTCGATCTATTCCATAATAATCGTTCCCAAAATGTAAATAAAGAAAAAGAGAATAAGAGAAAGCAGTTATTAATAACTGCTTTTTTTATTAGAACAAATTAACTAATTTAGAGCTCTTTTACAAATAAAAAAACCATTCAATTGGTTCTTTGCTTTCATTTTATTACTTTCGTCTTTCATTAACCTGATGAATATGAAATATTACAGCACAAATAAACTTGCTCCTGATGTCAGTTTACAGGAAGCGGTAGTAAAAGGCTTGGCCCCCGATAAAGGGCTCTATATGCCTGAAAAAATAAAAATATTGCCACAATCTTTTTATGATAATATTGGCAATATGAGTTTTCAGGAAATAGCGTATACCGTGGCTGATGCTTTTTTTGGCGAAGATATAGAGGCCGAAACGCTGAAAGAAATAGTATATGACACACTAAGCTTCGATACGCCTGTTGTACATGTAACTGATAATATCTACAGCCTCGAACTATTTCATGGCCCTACCCTCGCTTTTAAAGATGTAGGAGGGCGATTTATGGCTCGTCTGTTAGGATATTTTATCAAAAAGCAAGGTCAAAAGGATGTAAAAGTCCTTGTTGCCACATCGGGAGATACGGGCAGTGCGGTTGCAAACGGATTTTTAGGAGTTGACGGAATACATGTATATGTACTATACCCGAAAGGAAAAGTAAGTGCGATACAAGAATGTCAGTTTACAACACTGGGACAAAACATAACAGCCATTGAGGTAGATGGCACTTTCGATGACTGTCAGGCTCTGGTTAAAACAGCTTTTTTAGACGAAGAATTAAATAAAAAGCTAAATCTTACATCTGCTAATTCGATCAATGTTGCTCGCTTTCTACCGCAAGCGTTTTATTATTTCAATGCTTACGCTCAACTAAAGAAACAAGGAAAGGCCGAAAATATCGTTTTTTGCGTCCCTAGCGGCAATTTTGGTAATATTACGGCAGGACTTATCTCCAAACGCATGGGATTGCCTGTAAAGCGATTTATTGCAGCCAATAACAGCAATGATATTTTCTATGAATATCTACAAACCGGGAAGTATAATCCTCGCCCGTCTGTACAGACTATCGCAAACGCAATGGATGTAGGTGATCCCAGTAATTTTGTACGTGTACTTGATCTTTACGAACATTCTTGGGACAAGATAAAAAAGGAAATTACCGGAGAATGGTATGATGATGATACAATCAGGAAAGTGGTGAAAGACACCTACGAGAAAATAGGCTACCTCCTTGATCCCCATGGGGCATGCGGATATTCAGCATTGGAAGACTTGCTAGAAGCAGACGAAACGGGCATCTTTTTAGAAACGGCTCATCCTGCAAAATTTCTGGAAACCGTAGAAGCCATTATAGAGAAATCGGTTACCATACCCGAAAAATTACAAGCCTTTATGAAAGGAGAAAAAAAAAGCATCAGTATGGGAAAGTCATTTGAAGAGTTTAAAGAATTCTTGGTACTCTAAATCCCATAATAGATCTGACAAAATAAATTTACATAATTTTAATAAAATTATGTAAAAGCAAGAACAATTTAACTTAATATTTTGTTATTATTAGATATCAATATAACGGATAACTATTTAAATGGCTATCCAATATGTTTAACCTTAATAATAACTACTATGAAAAAATTTAAATTTTCAGTTTTACTTTATTTGAGTTTATTTTTATTCTCTTGCGAAAACCAAGATTTTGATTTTGAAAAAGATCTACCTCAACCCGAGAATCAAAAAGAACTAAAGTCGGGAGGTGATGGAATCTATGACATATTGGGGTATGGATATGATTGCACAGAATCCTATTTTTTAGGTACAATGCATTCGAGACTTCCTGTAATAAACGCTACTGCATATAAGAATGCCGGAAATATTATTTATATAGATGAGGTTCCAAACGATATCACAACTAAAGAAAAGTGGGGCTCCAGCTTCTCTGAATTCCAAAAAGATATAACTACTGATGCAAAAGCAACAATTACAGATTTACCTATAGTTGGAAAGCTTTTTTCAGGATACTTGAAGACTGTATTTGTATCAAATAGTAAAATAACCAACTCTACCTGCTTTTATGAATTCGATGCAAAAAAAGTAACAAGAAAGGTAAGATTTGATCAAACAGATCCATCAAATTTTAAAAATTATTTGAACTCAACATTTAAATACGATGTTCAAACCAAATCGGGTATAGAATTAGTTCGCAAATACGGTACACATGTTCTTACTGATATTCTTTTAGGAGGATCCAGCAGAGTATTGTTCACTGCAAAACTAGCAGGGAGCACTCAAACAAATTCTTTTAAATTAGAGTCTGAGTTAACTTATAAAGCCGTAAAGCTCAATGGAGGAACGGACAATAAGACAACAACTGTTTCCAACCATAAGGACATGTATGTATACGTTTGGGTCATGGGAGGAAGTAAAGCTCTAGAAGCAGGGAAATTAACGTTTAACCCGTTTGACAATTCAATGTCCAATCTGACTTTTAGTTATACTGAGTGGCTCAATAGTGTAGATAAAACGAGAGAGCAGCTAATAGGGATCGGTAATCCGTACACCAAAATATATCCACTTAGTGAATATATCTTTGACAATCCAGCGAAGAAAAAAGAGGTTGAAAATGCAATCATACAATATTCAAATGAAAAAGAACTTAAACCCTCATTTGTGAAAACTTTAGATTATGAGACCAAGCGAATTATGAGAAATGGTAAATATTTATATTGGGGTACTGGAAAGAGTGGCGGCATAGAGGTCAAAAAAAGTTACGTAATTTGGGATAAAACCTATGATTGGACATTTTATCCAGAGGGAAATTATTATAGAATAAAGGGAAAAGACGGATTTATTACCAGAGACTTAAATAAGCAAATCCCCAAAATGGATAATCAAATTAATAACAATAATTTATGGGAAATAATCAAAGACGGCAATTATTATCAAATAAAAGATCCATTTAGTAACTATGTTATGCAATTGGGATATATAATACCACCATTCATTCCTTGGCCAGGTCTAAAATTAGAATTATGGAATCCAAACAATGAGTGGCAAAAAATAGAAATTCAATAACATATCCCATAAAGCCCGGTTATACAACCGGGCTTCCCTATATCTAATATTAACCAATTAGAATTTCACCCTAAATACAAGTAAGCTTTTATTAAGATATTTAGAATAGGAACTTAACACCAACTTGTAATTGTCCAACCTCTCTGTCGGTTAAAGAATTGAAAGGATTAGCTCCTACACTCCAATCTGTACTACCATCGGCATCTGTGATGTTTACTCCAAAAATAGAGAACGATGTCTCTATTGTCATCCAGCTTGTTACCACAAAATCAATACCCGGGGATACTTGTAAACCATAAGTATTTACATCATCAGAGAAAGTCAAAGGTGCCGCTATTTGTCCAAATAAGAAAATGGGACCCGATATATTCCAATATTTACGGACAAGAGGTTTAACAACAAAAGCATCAACATCATAGGCAACTGATTCTCCAGCAACATTCACAAATCCTTCTTCTTTAAGATATCCTGCACCAATTCCCACAGCTACACTAGGAGAAACAAATGTGCCCACAATAGGCAAAATCATTGTAGATTTTGTGCCCTTCACATCTGAATAAGAAATTTCACCCCCTGCAAACCAAGTACCTTGAAGACCTTGTGCACTAATACTCACACTGAATACTGCCAAAACGGCGACTAGTAATAATTTTTTCATAGTTCTGAAAGTTTAAAAATGACTAAATAATTTAACTCTAATATAGTTTGATATAGTATTACAGACGTAAATATAATTAATTTTTCTTAAAAAGAGGTGTTTTAAGAAAAATTATCTATTTTGCTATCTATTAACAAATTCGTGTACCCGTGTTTTCTCCAAATTCGGATGCACTTGTAATAATCACTTCCTTCACTCCTTTTTCTATCGCCTGAAAGGCATTTTCTAATTTGGGGATCATTCCTCCTTGTACAATTCCATCTTTAACCAATTGCTCGAACGTAGCTTTATCTATGTTAGGAATTACACTCTCATCATCATTCTCATTCATCAGCACACCCTTCTTTTCGAAGCAATAAATAAGAGTTACATCAAACTTAAGAGCTAAAGCCTTCGCTGTTTCTCCAGCTATGGTATCAGCATTGGTATTTAGTATATTTCCTTCTCTATCATGAGTTAGCGGAGCGAGTATAGGCACTATTCCTTGTTGGATAAGGGAAGACAATGTTTCAGCATTTACCTCCTTCACATCACCAACAAAGCCATAATCGACCTCTTTCACCGGTCGTTTTTCCGATCGTATGATGTTCATATCAGCACCGGTAAGACCTAGAGCATTTACCCCTAGAGCTTGCAACCCGGCAACAATATTTTTATTTACAAGACCTCCATACACCATTGTTACAACCTCTAATGTATCTCGATCGGTTACACGTCTTCCATTCACCATGCGGCTCTCTATACCTAGCTTCTCCGCTAATTTAGTAGCAGAACGCCCTCCCCCATGCACTAGCACTTTGTAACCTTCAATCTGAAAGAAATCCTTTAATAACTGACGTAAAGATTGTTCCTCTTCTACAATTTTACCTCCAACTTTTATAATAGTAAGCTTATCCATTTCAATTAAATAATTTATGTTGTTCAAATTTTATTCCCCAAAAGGTGACAACCAGCGGTCACAGGAGCGAAGCGTATGTAAAAGTGACGCTCTTCGCCGCTTATTTTAGGTGTTACTTTTTATACCGATTACAGAATGTATTACAATATTAGATATTTTTTCATCAAAATAGTATAGGAACTCCTTATCGGGCATACAAAAATAAAAAGAGATTGAATCGAATGAAACAATCTCTTTAAAATTTCGCTGGAAAGAATCACTTTCTGATACCTAATTCTTTGATTATCGCACGATATCTTTCAATATCATTTGCAGTAAGATAATCAAGTAAACGACGACGTTTACCTACAAGGCGTTTAAGTGATCTTTCTGTGTTATAGTCCTTCTTATTTGACTTCAAGTGTTCAGTCAAATGCGAAATACGGTATGAAAACAATGCTATCTGAGCTTCTGGTGAGCCAGTATCAGTGTTAGACTTTCCGTACTTTGCGAAGATTTCTTGCTTTTTAGCTGAATCTAAATACATAGTAATTATTTAATTGTTTATAAACGAGGTGCAAAGATATGATTTATTTTTTGACAGACAAAGAATTAGCTTTATCTTTTTATGATTATTTTTTAATGAGAAACTTCATATTCAACATTACTATTTTTTAGATTATGAGTTCATGAGACTTAACCTTTGCTCGTAGGTACTATTTAAAACAATAATAAGTCATATATAATCAAATGAATAGGCTGTATTATAATCATATATACACATAAAAAAATGTGTAAAAGCCTTATCCAAAATGGATAACAAGCTTTTACACACTTACTATTATATATATTCTATTGTATCTACTTAGAATGGCAGATCGTCGCCATCGCCACCACTGCTAAAATCTACAGGTGTAGAAGGAGCCGATTGTTGGGGTGCAGCACCGTATCCCGCTTGGGGGCCTTCGGGAGCACCTGCTCCAGCCGGATCAACCTTCCATGCACGCAGGTCTGTATACCAGTTACCGTTATATTCACGGCTTTCTATATCGAACGATACATCAAGAATATTACCAACCTGCAAAACAGATTCGTTAATTTTGTCTCCCCACAATGTAACACATACTTTTTTAGGGTACATACCGTCTGTTTCGAGTATTATATTCTGTTTTCTCCACTCACCGTTCTTTCCCATACCTGTTTGTACAGGCATCACTTGAATCAATTTCGCTGTTAATTGCATTATAGTTAGTTTCGTTTATATTTTTCAAATTGGAGCATAAAAGTACAAAAAAATCCGCACCTATCAAGTTTCATTGGTAGGGATATTTTGCTTTGCATTCTCTTCTGCCTGTATCCTTTCGGCAGAAGCTATAAATTCTTTATAGTATGACAAAAGTAAAGTTGTAAGAGGTATTGCAATAATCATTCCCACTATGCCAAGCAATGATCCCCACACCGAAAGTGAAAGAAGAATGATCGCAGGATTCAATCCCATAGCCTTACCCATTATACGAGGGACAAGGAACAAATCCATAATACACTGAACTACAACATATACAAGTGCAACCAGTCCGAGCATTACCCAAAAGCTATCGTTGGTCTGTGAAGCTCGCAACCAGCAAAGCAATATTGCCGGAGGAAAGGTGATAACTTGCAAATATGGAATCATGTGTACAAGCCCTACAATAATACCAAACATAATAGCCAACGGCAATCCGATGAGCTGAAATCCCGTAGCATACAGAATAGCAAGAATCACACAGATAAAGGCCTGATGTCTGAAGTATTTATTCATGCTGGTCTCCACGTCCAATGTAATACGATTTACCACAGGACGATATTTGGGAGGAATAAGGTATCTCCACAGTTCGTTTATTTTATCATAATCGAGAAGAATAAATATTAAATACAAAAGGACGATAAAAACGACAGTAAGACCAACTAAGAAAGAAATAGTATTGGAAAATATCGCTTCAACGGCAGGGCTTAGGTATTGAACAATTTCTATCAGGTTGTCTCTGGATAAACTATCTTGTATTTCTTTAAAATCTACATAGCGCGAAAATATATCTGCAATGCTCATAGGGATGCCATCGTGACTGATAGAAGACAAATCATAAGTAGCTATTAAACTGTTTATTTGCCATATTTCATTCTCTATAAGCGGAACTAATATAAAGCCCAATAAGGTAATAAACCCGGCAACAGAAAGAAGCGTTAGAACAACCGCCAGAGAGTGAGCCAACCTCAATCTCTTTTGATAAAATCGAACCAAAGGGTTTAGCATATAGGCCAATAGCCATGCAATAAGAAAAGGTAGCAAAACATCCTTCAAAATATACAGAAAATATAAAACTCCCCCTATTGCAAGAACACTAATGAGCATGCGGATGGTCCTGTCGAATGTAAAAGGTTTTTCAAAAGGCTGGTTCATAATCTGTTTAGCTTCTTAATTATTTTATTTATATATCTTTACAAAGATATTTATTTTTCTAATTTAATTTCAGCATTTTGCTCATGAAGAAGTTGAAAATACAGTATTTATTAATATTCTTTGTTCTAGCACATTACACTTTGTCAGCACAAACAAGAGAACAAAGTCTACAACAATTTTTAAATAACAAAGGTTTAAAACACGCCTCTGTTGGAATTTGCATAAAAGATTTTTCGGGAAAAGAAATAATATCAAACGATGCGAATAAAGCTTATACTCCGGCATCGATACTCAAAGTAGTAACTACAGCCAGCGCACTCGAAGTATTCGGACCTGACTACAGATATAAAACAACATTGGCAAAGGATAAAAACAATAAAAAGAACTTGTTGATTCATGGATATGGAGATCCTACTTTAGGAACAGAATTTCTGGATAATACCCCTTCCATATTTCTTTCTCAGTGGATAGACAAAATAAAAGAAAACTTTCATTCCAAAGACAAAATCGACATCACCGTTATAGATGACTACTTTGGATATGACGGAATTTCCGAGCAATGGACTTATCAGGATATCGGAAATTATTATGCTTCAGGGTCATACGGAATAAGTATCTTCGACAATACCTATAAGCTTTACTTCAATACGCTAAATGCAGACACCTGCCCTCTGATTGTAAAAACCGAACCGGAAATAAACATCGATTTCGAAAATAGGCTCAAGCTAAACAATAATGATGCAGATAACGGATACATACATGGGTCTCCCATGTCAAATAAAAGACTTCTAACAGGAAATATTCCCGCAGGAAAGGCATCATTCAGTATAAAGGGAGATATCCCGAATCCGGGGCTTTATTTAGGTGAGACAATAAGTAAACTATTGCAAGAAAACAAATATCAAGTCGGCACGGTGAATAATACCTATGAACAATATTTTAGTCAGAGGTATCAGAAAGAAAAGAAATATTTCGATGAAAAGGTATTCTATACCCACCTTTCATTCCCGATGAAAGATATTATAAAGGATACCAATGTAAGAAGTAATAACCACTATGCGGAGCACTTGATACGCACAATAGGACGAGATAAAAACAACGACATTTATAATTCGGCTCTCGATGCAGGAATAGAAAGAGTAAACGATCTCTGGAAAAGCAGAGGATTAGACTCGGAAGCACTAATAATGTACGATGGAAGCGGATTATCTCCTGCTAATGCAGTAAGCCCCAACTTCATGTGTGACCTTCTCGTTTATATGCAGACAAAAAGTAAATACGCCGATACCTTCTTAGAATCTCTGCCAAAAGCAGGAAAAGACGGTACAGTAAGAAATCGATTGAAAGGCACACAACTGGAAGGGAAAATATCGATGAAAAGCGGGAGTATCGGAGGAGTGCAATGCTTTGCGGGTTATTACATAAACGGAGACGAAAAGTATGCATTTACAATTATGGTAAATAAATTTACGGGATCACGTAGCGAGATAGTAAAAGCAATAGACACTCTTTTATTATCAATCTTCTAAGGATTTCTCTTTACTTGTGACTATTACCAATGTAACAGCACCTATCACAAGAGCCAAGCCGAAGAAACTGTTCCAGCCGAATGGTTCTCCAAAATGTAATATGCCAACTAAAGTAGCCACTACGGGCTCCATCGATCCCAAAATAGAAGTAATGGTAGATCCGGCACACTTAACAGCCGAAACCAAGGCTAATCCTGAAAGAACGGTCGCAAATAAGGCCAATCCTATCAGATTAAACCACGACATGGCATTCGGAACTATTTCTATACCTGTGGTAAAATATGAAAACACAGAGAAAATAAATGCTCCGAAAAGCATTACATAAAAAGTAAACACCTCCGGATCAAGGCTTTTAATACTATTCCTGTTTAAGCTGACAATATAAGCAGAGTATGTAAAAACAGTCATTAATACAGACAAAAGCCCCCTGGTATTAATAAATCCTGTATCGCTCCAGCATAACAAAGCAACTCCAACTAAAGCCAAGAAGGCAGCAAACAACAAGTTACGAGATAATTTCTCTTTATAAAATATGATCATCATGCACGCAACTACCACAGGATAAAGGAAATGGATAGTAGTTGCTACTCCGCTGGAGATAAAATTATAAGAGTAAATTAAACCCATCGATGTCATCGTATAAAGCAACCCCAAGAATAGCAACTGAGTAGCCAATTTAGGAGAGATTCTAAAATTTCTTTTCCGAATAAGACATACAATACCCAGAAAAGCTGCGGCCAACAAACTCCGATAAAACAATATAGAAGGAATATGCATCCCTGATTTCAATAAGGGAATAGAGAAAAATGCTATCAGTCCGAAAGTTCCGGATGATATCAACGCCAATGCAATTCCTTTTGATTTACTCATTATATTTTCAGTGCGAAAGTCAGCAAAGTTAATATTTCATTTTCATTGTTATCATATTTTATATAACACTCCACTACAAATACAACTAACATACTGATTATAATATAATTGAGATTATAAACACAAAGATTTAAATAATTAAGGCAATTAAGCATCACATAACCAAAGCATCTGAATATTTGTTCAAATAATAAATTATTCTTTATATTTGGAACTTCTAAAACAAAAAAACAGAATAATTAATTAATAATAAGCAATTTACAATGAATATAGTAGCCGAAGTTTGTGCAAATTCAGCACAATCAGCAATCGAAGCTCAAAAGGGAGGAGCTGTTCGGGTAGAATTATGTGATAATCTCGAAGAAGGGGGAACAACCCCTGCCCTTTCGCAAATAGAATTCACACGGAAAAATTTGAATATACAGGTGAATGTAATTATACGTCCACGCGGAGGTGATTTTTTATATAATGACATGGAATTTGAAATGATGAAAAGAGACATCCATCATTGCGGACAAGCGAAATGTAACGGGGTCGTTTTTGGTATTTTAAATCCTGATGGAACAATAGACAAAGTAAGAAATAAGGAACTGGTTGAGATTGCTCACCAATATGGCATGAGTACTACTTTCCATCGAGCATTCGACAGATGCTCTGATTTGAAAAAATCTCTCGAAGATATTATCGAACTGGGATGTGATAGAATACTTACCTCCGGTGGAATGAAGACAGCCCCTGAAGGAAAAGATATTTTAAAGCAATTAATAGAAAAAGCTAACAACCGTATCATCATTATGCCGGGTGGAGGCATTACAGAAAATAATATCGCAGATCTTGCAAAGGCAACAGGACTGAAAGAGTTTCACGGTTCTTTCAGGAGCCGATATATAGGAGAAATGCAATACCAATCCCCCATCTTCGACAACTTCAACGAAGAGTATTCGATATTACTATCAGATGCCGAAAAAATAAAATTAGCAATAGAAAATGCCAACAAAGCATAAAGAATATTGTTAATTTATATTGTACTGTAAACTAGCACATAAAAAAGAAAACAAAAAGTGCTAACTTTGCAGTGCAAATAATTATTATCCCCTTTTAAATAAGATGAATTTCAAATATGATATAATTGTCGTTGGGGCAGGTCATGCAGGCTGCGAAGCAGCGGCAGCGGCAGCCAATATGGGCTCGAAGACTTTGCTCATAACAATGGACATGAACAAGATTGCCCAGATGAGCTGTAACCCCGCAGTAGGAGGAATAGCGAAAGGACAAATCGTTCGTGAGATCGATGCACTTGGAGGGCAAATGGGCATCGTTACAGACAAGACAGCAATACAGTTTCGCATGCTTAATAAGTCGAAAGGGCCGGCAATGTGGAGCCCGAGAGCTCAGAGTGACAGAGCCAGATTTATTATGAAGTGGAGAGAGATTATTGAAAACACCGATAATCTTTTTATTTGGCAAGACACTGTCACTTCACTCATCATTCAAGACAAAACAATAACGGGAGTAAAAACAGCGATGGGTGTGGAATTCTCGGCCAAAGCCGTAGTTCTTACCAACGGAACGTTCTTGAATGGATTGATGCATATCGGCAAAACACAGCTCGGAGGAGGGCGTGTTTCTGAACCAGCATCATTCGGAATCACCGAGCAATTGAAAGAATTCGGGTTCACTACCGACAGAATGAAAACAGGAACCCCTGCCCGTATAGACGGAAGAAGCGTTGATTTTAGCCTGATGGAAGAACAAAAAGGTGATGATGACTTTCATAAGTTTTCATATCTCGACTATGCGCCACGCACACTGAAACAGCTTAGTTGCTGGATAACGTATACAAACGATGATACCCATGCCACATTGCGCGATGGATTGGATGATTCTCCACTATACAATGGACAGATAAAAAGTATTGGCCCCCGTTATTGCCCAAGTATAGAAACAAAGATAGTTACTTTCGAAGAGAAAACATCTCACCAACTATTTCTCGAACCGGAAGGAGAAAGCACACAAGAATACTACTTAAATGGGTTCTCGTCTTCTCTCCCACTCCACACTCAAATTGAGGCGTTACAGAAAATACCCGCATTCAGAAATATACATATATATAGACCCGGATATGCGATAGAGTACGATTTCTTCGACCCTACTCAATTAAAGCATACGTTGGAAACGAAGCTCGTTAAGAACCTGTTTTTTGCCGGTCAAATCAATGGAACTACAGGTTACGAAGAAGCGGGAGGACAAGGATTAATAGCAGGAATAAATGCACATATCAATACCCATGGAGGCAACGAATTTATCTTAAAAAGAGATGAAGCATATATAGGTGTACTGATAGATGACCTTGTAACAAAAGGCGTAGACGAACCTTATAGGATGTTTACATCAAGGGCAGAATATAGAATTCTTCTTCGCCAAGACGATGCAGATGTACGCCTAACAGAAAAAGGATACAGCATCGGGTTGGCAAAAGAAGAAAGAGTTGCTTTACTAAATGAGAAAAAAGAAGAGGTTCAAAAGATAATAAACTTCACTGCTAATTACTCCCTGAAACCGGAATACATTAACGAAGGATTATCTAAACTAGGAACCAACCCGCTCAAGCAAGGCATGAAGCTAAAAGATGTAATCACACGTCCACAAATTACAATAAAAAGCATAGCAGAATACATCCCTGCCTTCAAAGCAGAGCTTGATAAAATTCCGAATAGAAGGGAAGAGATAATCGAAGCAGCAGAGATCATAATCAAATATGACGGCTACATAAAACGCGAACAAACGATAGCAGAAAAGATAACAAGATTGGAAAATATTCGAATCAAAGACAAGTTTGATTACGAAAACATATCCTCCCTATCAACAGAAGCACGACAAAAATTATCAAAAATAAACCCAGAAACAATTGCTCAAGCAAGCAGAATCCCCGGTGTTTCACCGAACGACATTTCTATTCTCCTTGTACTACTAGGC
>JAEZGN010000017.1 GCA_023437305.1 Bacteroidota bacterium | reverse complement strand
TATCTTGTTAAACTGGATTCTGGTGCATACGCATTAGCTGTATATCATGCTGATGGTATATGGTTAGAATCTGGAACAGAGCATGATTTAAACGTTACCGAATGGAAACCCATATCATAACATAACGGAAAGAAGATGAAAGTATACATATCAGGCCCTATTAGCGGTCTACTATACGAAGAAGTTGAAAAAGCATTCAACGAAGCAGAAACAAGGCTGAAAGAGCAGGGTTATGAAGTAGTAAATCCTCTTAATAACGGTTTACCCCGTGAATCAATATGGAACGAACACATGAGAGCCGATCTAAAGCTATTGCTTGATTGTGATGCTATCTACATGCTTAATGGGTGGGAGTATTCAAGAGGGGCTAGTTTAGAATATGATTTAGCTATTGATTTAGGCTTTAAACTTATTCATTTCTGACATTTTTTAAAAATATTCCCAGTTTAAATATCAAAAGTGAGGGTTCGTCACCGAGCAAGTACAACAAAATATAACAAAATGAAAGAAAATGATTAACCATGGCAAAAAGAAAAGGAAGCACAGATATACAAGTGGCTCTAAGATATAAAGAGTTTCACCGATTGAGGACTATTGGCTATTCCTACACAAAGATAGGTCGCCAATTTGGATATAATCATGCTACTGTAATTTACGGTGTTACACAGTATGATATTAATAGGAAAGTGTATGACAGAATCATTGAAAATAAAGGAATTAACTAAAATAATGACCTTATTTTAACATTCAGTTAATAACGCACTCCTATATAAGTTGATTATGGATAAATATATAGTTAAATTTGTATGTACAAGTTTGATTATCAATACCTAAAATGTAATATATGACAATAGACGCTATTAAGAGATATGTATGTGAAATATCAGGTGTGAGCGATGCCGATATAACATCTAAATGCAGGGGGTTTAAAATTCTTTCTGCAAAATCTATGTTCTGTCATTTTTTAAGAGATAATAAACTTGGGAATCATAAAGATATACCCGATATGGTAAATTTATCAGGTGTATCTTATTACGAAGCCATAAGACGACATTATAGGCTTTATCATTTATCAAAAGAATATAAAGAACAATATGATCGTCTTGTATACGAAGTAGCAAAAATAAGCAACAAAGGGCGAATAATCGTTATTATTTCAGATGAGGGAGAAGATGTTGTTTTTTACAATACCTCTAAAAATAAAATATTGAGCGAAGAAGAATTATCGATAGTCGCCTGCAATGCTTTGAAATTAAGAAGTAAACTAAATATTTAACATGCCGTTTGAAATAAAAATAGAATACGAAGGCAATACCGATATGAATCGGATAGCAAAAGAGTTCCAAGGTAGGTTGTCCGAGAAAGAAATTTTAAGGACAGCCGCTTTTGCTGTAAATATTACGGCTAGGCGTATTCTAGGCATGCTAAAAAAAGATGTAAAGAAAGACTATACTATAACGAATAAATATCTTGATAGAGCCGCAAAACTGACTAAGCCCGCAAGTGGGAGTATATCGGGCTTATATGCTGTTATATCTTATAGCCCTAAAACCATTCCAATGTCAGGTTTTAATTTTACCGATCTAAACAAAAGTGGTGAATTTGTCACTTACAATAAACCGGTAAATGGTGTTCGAATAGAAATAAAAAAAGGCAAACAAGAAATATTAAGACATGCATTTGTTAAGACTATGAAATCAGGTCACTTAGGTATATGGGGACATGGATCATATAAAGGCGGTAAGTTTGTACCTTCTGATACAAGAACAGGAGGAGGAAAGCCAAAGATAACCGAGATGAAAACAGCTTCTCCATTTACTATGTATACCAACCCAAAGATGGATGAACGAATACTTAAAGCTGCAAAACAAATGCCTGAACGTTACCGGGCATTACTTCAAAAAAAAGTAGATAAACTAAATTAGAACAATCATGGAAGCAATCAAAGCATTTCAAAAGTTTTTCGAGGTTAGAGATCAAATACATTTCTCTCACCTAAATACTACGTCTTACGCCGTACATAAAGCTCTAAATGAGTTCTACGATGAA
This sequence comes from Bacteroidota bacterium, assembly GCA_023437305.1. Taxonomy (GTDB): domain Bacteria; phylum Bacteroidota; class Bacteroidia; order Bacteroidales; family Dysgonomonadaceae; genus Dysgonomonas. Next base: position 19,630 of record JAEZGN010000017.1, on the reverse strand, counting down.
TGGTTAGACTTGGTGGATAGTTTCGTTGAAACATATCAAGGTAAATATGGACGAATACAAGGCAATACTACTATCCAAATATCATCATCTCAAGACATCAATAGTTATTTGGTAGGTGTTTCCTCTTTCCTGAACACTGAAATCACTTCATTGATAGACACGTCTATTGACTCAGACCTCGACAATATCATTGCCGATATGAAAGGCTTAGTTAATAAGACTAGATATTTATTGACCCTTCAGTAATACTATTATGAAAGCAATCCTAAACTTTCTACGCTCTCTATATCATAAAGGCGATCCTGATTTGTCACCAGTAGACCAACTGAGGATAAGATCTATTGAAGGAGCAAGAGAAAGAATTCCGCCTAAAAAGAATAAAGACATGGGAAAAACAATATGATTATGAATAATAAAATTAATGAAAAATATATAGAGGATAAATCCATAGATTATACAGGCGCATATATCCATATACCCTTTATTGATTCATCTAAAAAAATGAAATAATATCAAAGGAGAGGGCAGCATATATCGCAGGATATAAACAATGCTTATCCGATGCTGAATCATTTAACTATAAACCATAATGAATAAAACACCACTATTCCGAATTAAGCGAAAAGGCAATTTATATTTAGTTCAGAAGCACTTATTTGGGTTATTCTTTATATCTGTAATGAAGACATATTGTAGGGAAGGAGCTATGGATTTCTTCCTTGATATAATAACTACCAGTTTAGTCCAAATAAGTCCATATCCGATAACTATACCTAAGCCAATAGAGAACGACACTATTAGGCATAAGAATAGAGAAGAGGATCTTTGGCTTGCCGGTGAAGAAACTACTACTAAAATAAATACTATATTACTTGATATTAATCCTTATGTATCACATAAAGGAAAATCAAATAAAGATAAATTAGAATATATACATGATTATGTCAAGAAAAACAAAACATCTATTTGATAGTTATAGCCTTACTTTTTTACTAACAGTAGGGGGTTACGCTGCTCTTTTTGCCTTCTTATGGTTATTGTTAAATTTAACTTAATCTCATGACATGTTATGTTAAACGATGTGAAAACAAAAGGTACTGTGCTGATAATCAGGCGCAGGCATCGCAACCCCCTTTTTATTTCTAGTGGTAATTTTTTTTCTTGATACGCATACCCTAAAATTGAAAACTTATATATAATATAAAATTAAAATTAACCGTGCGTATAATACGCAAAAATAATACCTCGTATGTCAAAAGAGATTATAAGCCTAAGAGAGTTTGCCCGCAGAATGAATGTCGGAGAAAAAACCATTCGTGACGGTATAAAGACAGGCAAGATTAGTAAAGGGCGTACGGAAGTAAACGGAAAGCCAAAGATCATTTACGAAATAGCTAAAAAAGAATTTGAAGATTACCGCTTAGGTGGGCAATTGGAAGATCGCAAATCACTATCAGATTTCGAAGATTTTAATAAGGTATGGGATAATACTGAAATTGAATATACCGATTCCGAAACATGCGGCATAGCAGACACAGCATCTTATTCAGAAGCCACAAGACAGGAAAAAATACATAAAGCAAGAAAAGCTTATTTAGAAGTTGAGGAGTTATCAGGTAGATTGGTATCGAAAGATCTAGTTTATAAAGAACTCTATAAGTTTGGTAGCATAATAAAGAGTGAACTAAAAGCTATACCGGATAGAATAACCGATGAGCTTATCTCTTTATCGTCTGATCGTGATGCCTTTTATTCTTTCTTTTCACAAACAATTGAGGATGCTTTATTGAAATTAAGTGACACTAACGATATTCAAATATAATGGCTTTGATAATTCAAGGATTCTTAGATGGCTTACGACCTGAGAAACGATTAACTGTTTCCGAATGGGCGGATGAAAATAGATACCTACCACAAGTAGCAGCAGCCGAGCATGGACGTTGGAGGACAAGTCGAACTCCATATCTTAGAAAAGTTATGGATTCGCTATCTATGTATTCATCATATCAGAGAATAGTTGTTATGAAAGGAGCTCAGTTAGGATTTACGGAGATGGGTAATAACTGGATTGGTTATATAATCGATAATGCTCCGGCTCCTACCCTTATGGTGCAACCTACTGAGGAGATGATTAAGCGAAACTCTAAGATGAGGATTGATACCATGATAGATGCCTCTCCCGCCCTATCGAAAAAGGTCGCTAAAGCAAAATCTAGAAACGGAGAAAATACTATAACACAGAAAAACTTTCCCGGTGGTATCTTGCTAATGGCAGGGGCAAACTCGCCCGCAGGACTTCGATCATTGCCGATTAAAAACCTATTCCTTGATGAGGTTGACGCATATCCTTATGATCTTGACGGCGAAGGATCGCCTATAGAACTATCCATTGCAAGGACGAGGACTTTTGCGAAAAGAAAAATATTTATATTATCCACGCCTACAGTGAAAGGCGAATCAGCTATTGAACTAGAGTTCAATTTAACAGATCAACAATACTATTATGTTCCTTGCCCTCATTGCGGGGAATATCAATTGTTGGAATTTGAAAGGTTGACATGGGAACCCGGTAATTACAATAATGTGAAAATGGCATGTCTGCATTGTGGAGTTTTGATAGAAGAAAGATTTAAAACTCAAATGATGGCCGATGGTGAATGGAGGGCAACACAACCTGAAAAAACAAGTAAGACTGTTATAGGTTTCCATTTATCTTCTATGTATTCACCATTTGGATGGTACTCATGGTCTGAGATGGCAGAGGCTTACGATAAAGCGAAGGGTGATCCCGCTAAAATAAAAACATTCAACAATACCGTTTTAGGCATTTGTAATGAAGAATCGGGAGAAAGCCCTGAATGGAAAAACCTCTACAACAGAAGAGAGTCATATCCTGTTAATTCAGTCAACAAGGACGTATGTTTTATAACTTGCGGAGTAGATATTCAAAAAGACCGAATAGAGTTAGAAATTGTTGGATGGTGCGCAGACAAGCAAAGCTATTCAATTGATTATCGTGTTTTACTCGGAAATACAACTTTGCCTGAAACATGGAATCAACTCTCTGATGTTTTATCTGAAACATGGATACGTGAGGATGGTGTAGAGATTGGTATCTCCAAGATGGCTATAGACTCAGGATATAATACTACTGAGGTATATTCTTTCTGTCGGAAAAATTCTCCTGTTGCAATTCCTGTAAAAGGACAAGATACGCTTGGGGTTATATTCTCGCCTCCTAGGCAAGTAGATTATAATCGCAATGGTAAGAAGATAGGAAGAACTAAACAATGGAACATCGGAGTATCTTTTTTAAAAACAGAACTATACTCATGGCTATCTTTAGAATCAGAGTCGGATATATATCCACCTAGATATTGCCATTTCCCTCAGTATGACGAACGCTACTTCGAAGGTCTTACAGCCGAAGAATATCTACCTAAGACACGTAAATGGAAAAAGAAATACGAACGGAACGAACCATTAGATACTCGGATATATGCAAGGGCCGCCGCTTCAATTATTGGTCTTGATATAAAAAAACCTGAACAAATAATGAAATTAGGGAATGTAAGCACCCATGTCGTTAAGGTTAATGAGAGCAATAATGACAGCAAAGATGTACCTGTAAAATCAGAAAGAAAGAGGAGGAGTTCTTTCTGGGATTAAACAACTTAAATTTTATAACAAAAACCAATAGAAAGTAGCTTATTTATTATAAGTTACTTTTTTTTTTGCATCTATCAATTCTATTTATTTGTATGTAAATATACAGATAATGAGCGTATACACTTTATTACAATATAACGCATTATGCGAAGCTATTTCTTTAGGAGCTACAAAGGTAAAGTATGCTGATAAAGAAGTAGAATATCGCTCTTTATCCGAGATGTTAAAATTAAAGGTTATCATGGAGAATGATCTAGGTTTAAAATCTCAAGGTCAGAATAGAAGAGCATACGCGGAATTTAACAGAGGTTTTGAATGAAGGGTAATATAATTGATAGAGCTATTGGAATGTTTAATCCCAAATGGGGTTTAAGTAGACTGGCTTACAGAAGATCTTATGAAGCTGCAAGCTATGGCCGCCGCTCTAAATCTTTATCGGGTGCATCTTCAACAGGCCCTAACCTTGAAATCACACAAAGTTTCCAGACACTCCGGAACAGATCAAGACACCTTGTCCGTAATAACGGATGGCAAAAAAGAGCATTAGGCGTCGTTGCTGATAACACAATAGGAATAGGCATACGTCCCGCACCGGTTGGAACAAGGAATCAAATAAAAAAGATAAAACAAATATGGGCTAACTGGGCTGAAACTACGGATTGTGATTGGTACGGCAAGCATACATTTTATGGATTACAGAGGCTCATAATGTCAGAGGTTGCCGAGTCTGGGGATTGTTTGATAATAAGACGAAAAATTATTCCTGAATATCCGGGGCAGCTACCCATAAAATTACAAGTATTGGAAGGAGATCAGCTAGACCATAACAGAAACTATAAACTGTCTGTAAAGATAAAAGGTAAGACGGTTGAAGGTTACGCAAGACTAGGTGTTCAATATGACGATGAAGATCGAATATTAGGATACTGGGTATGGCCTAGACATCCGTATGATATGACACCTGTTATACAGACTATCCAATCTAAATTTATACCAAAAGAAGATGTTATACATCCTTTCGAGATATTAAGAGCCGGACAGGTAAGGGGTGTTCCTATGGGTGTTGCAACTTACATGAAAACATCCGATTTTTCAGATTATGAAGATGCTCAATTAATGAGACAGAAGGTAGCCGCCTGCTTTGCTGCTTTTGTCTCAGGTAGTTCAGAACTTACAGATGAACAGAGTATAGAATCAATTGAACCGGGAGTAATTGAGTACCTACGCAATGACGAGACAATAACATTTGCAAATCCTCCAAAGGCGGACGGTTATGATGAATATAGCCGAAAAATACTTCAAGGAATAGCAGCGGGATGGGAAATTACATACGAGCAATTGACAATGGATTATTCGAATGTAAACTTCACATCGGGACGTATGGGTAAAATCGATGCTTCAGGGCGTACAAAACATTTACAATATAACATTTTCATTCCTCAGGTATGTGTTCCTGTTTGGCGTTGGTTTATGGAATCAGTTCAAATATCAGGAAAGATGTCATCTTGGATAGATTGCAATCCAATGAGTTGGACTGCTCCTCGTGTTCAACAGTTAGATCCTGTAAAAGAAACAAACGCCTTGATTGCTCAATTGAATGCAGGATTAACAACGCTTAGCGAAGTGTTGAGAGAGAACGGGGATGATCCTGATGATGTATTCGAAGAAATGAGAGTCGAAAGAGAAAAATTACAAGAAATGGGTATAAATCTGAGCGCAATACCTTTTGCGCCTGATTTTACTAATGATAAAAATAAAGAAAAAGATGAATAAGATAGAAGGAGGTCAATCTTTTACCCGAGCGGAATTTGATAAGAAAACTTTCAATAAAGAGACTCGGACGATAGATGTAACATTTGCTACAGAAACTCCAGTATTTAGAAGTCCTTGGTGGGCTGATGAATCTTACAACGAAGTTCTCATGTGCGACCCATCATCTGTTCGTATGGATAGATGTAAAGATGGTTTGCCGGTATTTGATAACCATATGTCGGGTGGTGTAACTACTCAGTTGGGTCGCTGCAATAATATCCGATTTGATGGTCGTACAATGGTTGGTACTATAACTTTCGGAGCACGTGCCGATGAATCATTGATCTCTGATATTGAGAATGGTATTATAACCGGAATATCTGTAGGCTATAATGTATACTCTTATAATAGAGAACTACAATCAAAAGAAAAAATACCTACATATAGGGCTACAGATTGGGAACCGCGAGAAGTTTCCTTTGCTCCGGTTCAGGCTGATGTAAATTCAAAAACACGCTCATCTGAGCAGATACATACTATTAACATAATTAATTTAACAAGAATGACAAAAACAATTGAAGAAATCCGCGCGAAAGGCTCAGACGAAGAAAAGAATCGTCTTGAAGCTATTTCTAAGTCTTGTCGTTCGGCTAAACTCTCAGATGAGAAAGTCTTGGAGTTTTACGAAAGCGACAAGACAGTAGAAGAAATCAGGCAATTGATTATTGAATCGGTAAAGCCCGAAAATCAAGAACCGGTAAAAGTAGATATTGAGCAGGTAAGAAAAGAAGCTACTGAAGATCAGAAGAAAATGTTCGATGCTATATTAGTTTCTACCAGAGCTGCGAAATTGGACGATTCCAAAGCTATCGAATATTTCAAAAGCGATAGGCCTCTGGATGAAATCCGACAATCAATCATTGAAGAATATGCAAAATCAGACACTAAAATTTCAGGAATGCAAGTAGAAGTAGGAAAAGATGGTTTAGAAAAGAAGAGAGAAGCGGTTGAAGCTGCTTTGCTGCATCGTGTAGCTCCTCAATCTTTCAAGAATGACACAGTAAAAGGCAATCCTTTTGTAGGTCGTTCATTGGTTAATATAGCTGAAATGTTGTTGCAGGAACGTGGGGTGAACACTTCTAACCTAACACCAACCCAGATCGCTGATTTTTATTTTAATAAGCGTGATGCTTCTACAAGTGATTTTCCTCTATTGTTAGAACAACTTTCTAATAAGTTGCTACGTACGGATTATCCTTGGCATCCTGAATATTGGAATATGATTGCGAAAGAAACAACTGTTCCAAACTTTAAGCCTAAAAACTTCTATCAGTTCGATACCGCCAATGGTATGCAGGAAATAAAAGAAGGAGATGAGCTTAAATATGGCAAAATGAGTGAGTCAAAACAAACTCTATCTCTTAGCTCATACGGAGAAGGTATTTTGTTTACTCGCCGCGCAATGATAAACGATGATCTTTCTGCTTTTGAAAAAATTCCACAAAGATTTGTTCTTGACTGGGAAACAATGCAGGGTGATTTGATTTGGGGTATGTTGACAAACAACGTAACAATGGATGACAACAAGGGTCTATTCCATGCAGACCATAAGAACCTAGCAGCAGGAGGCGATAAAGGTATATTGAGCGCAACAACTTTGCAAACTGCAATTATAGCCTTTAAGCGTCAATACGGTATTACAGGTAAACGTCGTATACGTGTTCAGCCTAAATACGTAATCGTTGGCCCTGAACAAGAAATTGCAGCTTATCAATTATTGAACAAAGCCATTGTTCCTACACAGGTATCACAGGTAAACTTCTTCTCTGCTATGGGATTGGAGGTTATCGTTGAGCCTCGTTTAGGTGCGAAAGAATGGTATCTAGCTGCTGATCCCGGAGCTATCGATGGTCTTTATTACGCTTATCTTGACGGTAACGGTGGATTGCGCTCTCAAAGAGTTGAAGATTTTGACCGTGACTCTATCAAGTTTGCAGTACGTGGAGAGTTTGGATGTGCAGCGATTGATTATCGCGGATGGTATAAAAACCCTGGTGAATAATTAACGAAGTATAATCGGGGGAGTAATCCCCCACTTAAAAAATAAATATTATGCAAAATTTTGTATGCGAAGGCGATAGAATAGAAATTGTAGCTACTTCAACCGTAAAATCGGGAGATCTCGTATTTGCCGGACAAAAAGCGGCTGTTGCTGTTACCGATGCAGTGTCAGGGGCTAAGTTCGCCGCAATGACAGACGGTGTGTTTACTATACCAAAAGCAACAGGGGCAATATCTCAAGGTGATTTATTGTATTGGGATTCATCAGCCAAGAAGTTAACAAAAACCGCAGGAGCTAATTCTTTTGTAGGTTTTGCTTATAAAGATGCTCTGTCAGCAGATGAAATAGTTCAGGTTTTAATCGTAGATAATCCGGAATCAAACATTGCGGATGCTCAAGCCGATAGTACAGCGACAACCGTTGCCGGTTTGGTAGCAGATTTCAACGCGTTGTTAGCAAAGTTAAGAACCGCAAAACTTATGGCTACATCTTAATGGCATTATTCGATTCATACCAGAAGGCAGTATTCTCCAAATCGCAGACTGTATTTGGAGATATTGCTGTTTGGAATGATAATGAGATTAAGGTATTATATAATAGCCCAAATGATCCTATAAAGATAGGGGACTCAGATAAATACGAATATAGACCGTATAATTATTGGTTTGAATATTTCTTAGGCGACTTCCCGGAATTGAAAAGTAATGTTGACACTGGTTTAATTGAGCACGTTCTCATTAATGAAATAAGGCTTGTCGTTAGAGAAGTATTTGCGAGATATGATGGTAAGACATTTATTGCTTATTGCGAATTAGATCCTGAATGAAAGATTACGAACAAATAGAAGACGATTTAGTTTCTGTATTGAAAGATAATCAGTCACTAAAAAGTATAGCGGATATTACCGCTTTACCGGATAATGAATCTGAACTTCAACGGAATCTAACAAAGCCTAAAGTTTATATCGTATATACAGGATCAACATTTGACGATCCTGAAAATAATAATGTCGTTATTCAGTCGGAAAGGATGAGGTTTGAGGCTATAATCAGATCAAGAACAAGAAGAGGTGCAGGAGGTATACTTGATTTACTAAAGAGAATAGGGCAATTACTCCAAGGTCGCAAGATGTATATTGGATGTGATCCGATCGCTTTAGATCAAGATGGTTACATAGATGGCGTTCAGAATAACTTTAATTATGTACTAGCTTTTAATATTGTTACTAAATCGGCTTCAATAGTACCTGATCCTGATGCGGAAGATCCCGCTAATAATGTATATAAACTGAAAGTACCGGAATTTATAACAGAATAAAAAATAAACAAAATGCCAGATACATTTTTACACGGAGTTGAGACAATACAAGTTGCAAGTTCAATAGGTACAGTCTCTACTGTCAAAACAGCAGTAATTGGGCTGCTAGGTACATCGCCTACCGGTGATGTGAATAAACTTAAACTTTGTTTGAGCGAATCTGATGATAACCAATTTGGTGTTGCTGTGCAAGAAACAGGAACTATACGTCAGGCTCTATTTGATATTAGAAAGCAATATCCATCGGCTATTGTATTTGTTGTTAACGTAAAGACGACAGATAGCCCAACTGCTGAGGATATAGAGGGAACAAATGTAGACGGAGTAAGAACTGGATCAAAGTTGTTTGAGACATGCCGTTCTCAGTATGGATTTATTCCTAAAATATTCATATGCCCGAAACATACGAATACAGAAGGAGTTACAGATGTAATTAGAGCGTTGGCTGAGAAATACAGAGGAATGGCATATATAGATGCTGCTTATGATAAGACATACGATGATATGTTGACCTCAAGAGGCGAGGATGGCGATTGGAATTTCTCAGACTACAGAACTAAGCTACTATTCCCTAGTATTGTCGATTCTTCTAATAAAGTTAGGGGTTATTCGGCTATGGCAGCAGGGTTAAGGGCTTCTATTGATATTGACGAAGGATTTTGGTATTCTTCATCAAACCATGATGTGAAAGGTATATCAAAATTGAATATTCCTCTATCTTGGGAATTAAACGACCCTGCATGTGAGGTTAATCAACTAAATGCAATAGGGATTACAACACTTGTAAATGTCTACGGATCAGGATTTCGTGAATGGGGAAATAGAGTTTCATCATTCCCTGTATCTAGCGACACACGGACATTTGAATCAATGCAGAGATTAGATGATATTACATCGGAATCAATAGAAATTGCGTGTCTACCATATATAGACCGTCCAATGACAAAGGCGCAAATAGATATGATTACCGAAATGGTAAATGGATATTTCAACACACTTATTGGCCGTGGAGCTTTGATACAAGGATCAAAATGTATGTTCGAAGCTGACAAGAACTCTGTTGAGGAAATGTCTAAAGGTCATTACGTATGGACTAAAACATTCATGGGTGCTGTTCCGGGAGAAAGATTTACTTTCTATTCAATCATAGATACTTCATTATTAAGTAATTTAATTTCGTAAGACATGGTAAAACAAATGAAAATACGTGATGGAAATGTCTATATAAATGGGCTGAGTACACACGGACAGAGTTCTGAAATCACACTACCTGAGATTTCGCCTAATAAATCAGAATATAAAGCACTCGGGCTTATTGGGACAATGAAAAGCTTTATGGGTTTTGATGCTTTCGAGGTATCTATAAAATGGAATAGCCCACGCAATGAGGTTGCTATCGCATGTTCAAATCCTATGAAAGCAGTTGATCTAATGGTAAGAGCAAACAGGGATGTTATCGAAAATGGAACAGTAGTAGAACAACAGCCTGTTGTCTTTTATTTGAGGGGAACACCTGCCAATATCCCTTTGGGAACTATCAAGCCTAAAGAGGACACAGAGACAGAAACTAAACTCGATATTACTTATATAAAATGGATTCAAAACGGAGAAGAAATATGCGAGCTTGATATACCGAATAATATATTCGTTGTAGGCGGTGTGGATCTTCTTGCGAAATACAGAGAAAATTTAGGAATATAAAATTATGGCAAAACAGAAAAACACATTAGTTGATTCCGTAAAGTTGGAAGATGGTAGGATTATCACCAAAAGAAACCCTACAGTAAGAGAGATAGTATCCGTTGGTACTTATGCGGGAAAAGATGATAGTTTAAGGCAGTACTTAACTTTCGCTATTAAGATCTTGGTTGACGGGAAACCTATCGGATTTGACAAATTCCTAGACGATTTTAGGGAGTCTGACCTTGAAGCTATAGTATCATTGTTTGTTTCGGAGGAAGAAATAAAAAACATATTATCCCAGTAGACGATATAGTATTCTTATCTCACTTTACGTCTTCTGGGATTAATGAAATCCTTGATATGGATATTGTTTCTTTCCATCAATATTTTGAGTCGGCGATACGGTTATATAACAAAATGAATAGTACTGAGGATGTCTGATAAAGCATTAAAAATAGGATTAATATTATCCGCGACTGATAAGATGTCGCGGATAGTTGATCAGGCTGTAAATAAGTCGACAAATAGGATGAACGCTTTCCAAAAGTCGATATCTAATACCGGATCTAAATTCCAGAAAATAGGTGCGGTTATTGCAGCGTCAGGAGCCGCATTGACTACAGGGCTATTCGTAAATGTTGATAATATGGCAGAAAAGGCAAAGCAGATACAATTTGCCTCAGAACGAATAGGTTTATCTTCATCTGAATACCAAAAATTGTCTTACGCGGCGTCAAAAGGATTACTTGATTTAACTGCTTTTGAAACAAGTATGGCACGTCTATACAAAAATCAAGTAGCTGCTGCAAGTGGAAATAAGAAATTAGAGGCTTCGTTTAAAGCTGCCGGTGTATCTGTAAGAACCGCAGATGGTCGATTGAAGACAGGTTCTGAAATAATTTTAGAATTATCAGATAATTTTAAAAAGGCGCCTAATGGAGTTGCTAAAACTGCTATAGCCATGCAGCTTTTTGGTAGATCTGGTAAGGATATAATTCCTTTCCTTAATAAAGGGTCAGAAGCCATAAAAGAATATGGGAAGGATTTTGAGTATTTTGGTAATGTACTAACAGATAGCCAACTAAAACAATTCGCTCAATATAGAGCCGCAATGAGTAAAAATAAGCTTGCTATGGTTGGGGTGAAGACTATATTGGCTACAACCCTTATACCTATATTTATTGAGTATGCTCAAAAAATGGCAAATATAGCAAAAAGCATAGCCACTTGGATTAATAACAATAAGTCATTAGCTCAGACTATTATAATGGGTGCCGCTGGCCTTGGAATATTTCTTTCCGCATTAGGTACATTTATTGTAATATTTGGCACATTAATGAAAAGTATAAGTGTAGGCATACAAATATTTTCAGGATTAAGATATGCCGTGTTATTTATACAAAATGCTTTCCTTGTCGCTAATAAATCTATGCTTCTATTTAAAATCCAGTATTACTCATTAATTGCTGTAGAAAAAATAGCTACAGCCGTTCAATGGCTCTGGAATGCGGCTTTAGCTGCTAATCCTTTAGTATGGATAGCTGTCGCAATAGGCGCTGTAATTGCTGTGATCGTTATTTGTTGGAAAAAATTCGCAGGGTTTAGGGCTGTAATATTAACCGTTTGGGAAACAGTCAAAGGGTTTGGTAATATTCTAAAAAACTTTATAATAGACAGAATAAAAGGTATAATATCCGGATTAGGCGCAATGGGATCAGCCATAGAGAATTTATTTAAAGGTAATTTCTCGGCTGCTCTGGAAGATGCAAAGAAAGGTATTCGGGATTTATCGGGATATGATGCTGTAGTAAATGCGTATGTAGGAACTAAAGATCTAGTTTCTACAATACCTCAGACTTATACCCAAAAACTGATACAAGAACAAGCAAAAGATAATAAGTCTACATCTTCTACTCCTGTAGTATCTAGGTCTGTTCAGACTGTAAGTAATGCTCGTACACGAAATACAAGCAGCCAAATAGTATACAGTCCTAATATTACTGTAACAGGTGGAACTCAAGCAGATAAGCAGTCGTTTAGCAAAATGTTGAACGATCATAAAGATGATCTTGCTAAAATGATGAATAAGATAAATAATAATAACTCAAGATTATCATTTTCTCAATAATGTTATTGCAATTTAGTACATATAGTTTTGAAGGCGTTAAGCTGCCTGATACATGGAGCGGAACCAAAGAGACACGGTATTCCGATATTCCTATTATTGGCAGGAAACCAACATTGCAAAGGATCGGTGAATCTTTAGAAGAAATAACTATAGGTATTATTTTTTCAGGGGAAAATTGCAACCCTAGAAAAGAGTTAGAGGCGTTAGATACACTTAGGCAAAAATCCATTGTATCTAATCTGGTTGATGGGTCAGGGCGTAATTACGGAAAGTTTGTCATAACAGCTATTGATTATTCTCCAATGCAATGCTTATCTAATGGAGTGCCTATTCTGCTTTCTGCTACTATTAATTTTCTTGAATATAATTCACAGAAAACTATAACCGAACAGAAAGGCGAAGCATTGTCTATAAATACTCCTATCCCACGCCTAAAAATTCAGCAAATAGAGTCGCCGCCTGTGTCTATTAACAATAAAATAAACAAAGGAATACTTCAAAGCAATAAGATAACAATAACTGATAATCTATCGGTTAATAAGCTTGCACAGATTAACGAGATGGCTTCAACAGCAAAAGCATATTTTGAAGATGCTTTAGACAAAATACAAAGAACCGAAAAGCTAGTCAATAGAACTAAACAATTAAGAGATAGTCTATCTAACGCTATAGAAAGCGCAGGCTCTCTTGCTGATTATGCTAAAAAAGGAGAAATAACAAAACTGGCAGGGGCAAAATCAACCCTTGACAGTTCAACATCTATTGTAAAAGACAACTCATCTATATTGGCTGCTGTAATAGGCAGCAGGGAAGGAGGTTTAGTATGGACACTCTAAACTATCAAACTATACAGGGTGAAACATGGTCTAGTATAGCATGGAAAATGTATGGATCAATGAGAGGTATACAGAAGTTAATCGAAGCAAATCCACTTGTGCCGATAGATCCTATTATCCCTACAGGAACTATACTTTATATCCCGATCGTGAATAATGATGATAAGGTAGTAATAACAACTAATACACCTCCTTGGAAATGACAGAGATAGCAAGACAAGGGCGTTGTAAGATATTATGGAATAACAAAGATGTTACTTCGGATATATCGGGATATGTTTCTTCTGTAAACTATACAGATCGGGAAGAGGATATGTCCGATGATGCTACTTTTATTTTTGACAATTCGTCCGGAATATGGTCTGAGGATTGGTATCCGCAAGAAGGAGATACTATCGAGCTATTTATCGGTTATCAAAACTCACTTATCAACTGTGGGCTTTTTGAGGTTGACGAGATAACGCTCAGCGGATCCCCTGATGAAATAGAGGTAAAGACGATAGCCGCAGGAGTAACCAAATCTTTGCGTACAAGAAACAGTAAGGCTTTTGAAAATCAGACCTTAAAACAAATAGCCCAATTTTTTTGTACAAAGCATGGGTTTACACTTGTTGACACAAGCAACATGCTAAATCAGATAAATCTTGATAGAAAAACACAAGATTATAAGACGGATTTAGGTTTCTTGTCAGAATTAGCAAAAGAATACGGTTTCATATTCTCTATCCGGGGAGATAAGATGGTGTTTATTTCTTATTATGATCTAGACAATCAAGATGCAATAAAAGATATAGACAAAACACAAGTAGGTAGTTATTCCGTTACCCGCAAAATGTATGACACTTATGCGGAATCAGAAGCAAAAGCAAGAAATAAGAAGACAGGTGAAATTGTAAAAAAGACAACAAAAGCGGTAAATCTATATGGTGAGGTAACCTCTACCGATACAATTAAATCGAAAGGATCAGCAAAAAGCGCAGCGCAAGCAGAATCAAGGTCAAACTCTAATTTATGGAATAAGAACAAGTTAAAACAAACTCTTTCCCTTAATGATATAGAAGGAGATCCACATCTTGTGTCAGGTATAAACTTCAATTTTACCGGTGTTGGATTGGGATCCGGTAAATATCATATAACAAGTTCATCACATACTATATCAGGTGATGGAGCTTACAGAATGAAGGTAGAAGCTAGGCTAACAGGAACAGTTCCAAAACCCCAACGTATACCTAAACAGGTAACTAAAAAAGAGGATAATACAGACGAGGATCAAAATATTAATCTAGGACTAGAGGAGGATTATTATGAGTAAGATGTATTATGGTATAATCTCAGAAGTTGATTACTCGAAGGGTATTGCTAGAGTATCTATTGATGAACTCGATATAGTGACTGATTGGGCTACTTTACCAAAAAATAAAAAACAAAACTGGGTATTTGATATAAAATCACAGGTCGCTGTACTTATCCACGATAACGGAGAGGATGCAGAAATATTGCATGAAGTACCCTATGAAGGTAGTTATCCCCCATCGTGGGCGAGTAAAGATAAGGAAGGTGTTGAATTTTCCGATGGTACTACGATAATTTACGATAACAACTCAAAAAAACTAACTATTACGGCCGGCACAGGTGAGATAGAATTTGTTTGTTCTAAGTTAACCGTTAGCGGAGATATTATAGCCGGTGGTGATGTTACTGCAGGGGATGAGAATATAAGTCTTATTAATCATATACACACTACGCCTGTAGGGCCTAGTGGCAAACCGATAGGAGGAGTTTAATATGGCCATAGATAAAGATCAATTAAAGTCAGATATAAAATCTATACTCGATAATTTAAAGAATTATGAAGGCGATCAACAAAATGCTATAAATTCTTTTGCAGATCAATTATCTGATAAAATATGCGATGCTATCAAAAGAGGTATAGACACAACAACGGTCAATTATGCTTTAACAGCCGGTACAACAGCGGTAACGGGAACAATTACATTAACAGCAACAAAATGAACGATAAATCAGTAGATATAAATATATCAGGTGTATATGTATACGGAGTAGATGATATACGTCAATGTTGGGATCTCATACTAAACTCGGTAAAAGGAAGTGACCCCTTGCGCCCTGAATTTGGTTGCGGAATATTTGATTATGTCGATAAACCGGTAACCGATTTTGTTAAATCGTATCCGCAAATTATCTCTGATTTAGAAACTTGGGAAAGAAGATCATCTGTAAGTTCCGTTAATCACACTGTTCTAACAGATGGAGTTATCCAAATAAATATCTCAGGGGTATATACTGCTACCGGTGATATAATAACAGCATCTATATCCCTTAATGATCTTGCTGTTTCGCAAAGAAACATAGTCAATAAATCATATTCAAATAGTTATAATCAAATTTCATATAGTTGACATGGAAACACCTATTTTTGTTTCGGTTGATCCGGAAGCAATACTAAAAGAAATAATAGCAAGTTACGAAAGTTTATCTGGAACTACCTGTCAACCTTCGCAGCCTGAATATTTAATAGCTACTAATTTAGCATATCATAAAGCACTTGTTTTAAATAGGATAAACGAGGCTTGTAAATCTCAACTTCTAGACTTATCAAATGCTCCTGTAACGGATTACTTGGCTGCATTGCTTGGAGTAACAAGACTCCCTGCTTCAAGTGCTGTATGCACATGCAGATTCAATTTAGTTGAGGGACATCTTCAAGTGCTACTACCCGCAGGTACTAGGGTATCATCAACAGATGGAAATGTAATCTTTGAAACCATAAACGACATAACTATCCCGGAGGGAACAAATGCGGTTGATATGTCTATGATCTGTCAGTCAGAAGGAATGATAGGGAATGGATATAGTATAGGTAGTATATCTGTCTTACAAGACCCTTACGCTTTTGTTTCATCAGTTAGCAATATCGATATAAGCTATGGCGGGGCAGAGACAGAATCGGATCAAGAACTTATAGCTAGGGTTAAACTCGCTCCTTCTCGATTCTCGGTTGCAGGCTCAAAGAACGCTTATATATATTGGGCAAAGACGGCCAGTTCTTCTATAATAGACGTAAAGGTATTGACTTATTCTGAGGATAACACAATAGATCCCGGAGAAGTTGATATTTATCCTCTTATATCCTCTTCGTCATCCGATCAGGAAGCGATAAATGATTTGGTCGAAAATGTTCTATCGTCAGAGAATATAAGACCGCTAACAGATATAGTGGTAATTAAAACGCCTGTCAAAATTGAATATTCTATCCAAATTGACATTATACAAAATAAAGATGCAACATCGACACTCATAGCCACAATATACAACGCTTTAAAAAAATATACTGATGATCAGGCTTTGGGTTTAGGTTTAGATATTATAGGATCAAAATTAGAAGCATTGAGTTTGGTTACCGGGGTTTATGATGCTGATGCTACTATAGCATCTACTTTAGGAACAATAGAAAATAATAATCTCATAGTTTTAGATTCTCAATATGCAGTTTGTACAGGTATAACAATAAATATAACAGGTACAAGATGAATACTTTGATAGCATCAGGATTAGCACCTACACGATTAGGGTTATTTACTCAGATAGTAGAGTCACAATTTGACGGAATGGATCTTACATCATCAATGGTATATCTAGTTGATTTGGTACATCCATCTGCGCTACCGTGGTTAGCTCAGCAATTTGGCGTTGATGGGTATAAAGGTTATAATATGTGCAGGACTGTCGAGCAGAAAAGAGACCTTATAAAAAACGCAATGCAACTTCATAAGTTAACAGGTACTATAGCGGGGATAAAAAAAGCTTGTTCACTTGTTGGGTTTACGCCTCAATCAATTGAAGAAAATGTGCCAATTACTCCCGGAGGTGACAATGTATGGTGTGCTTTCAGGTTAAGGTTGTCTCCTGACGATTTGTCTACCCTATCTTCAAACACTTTGACTGAACTTAAAAAATTTATCGATAATTATAAGAATGCTAGGAGTATACTTACGGAAATATTCTTCGAAATATTGAATGATGAACGTATATTTATCACATCGGAATCAATGCGGGATACCCTTGTAATTAAAGGTATAAATAATACTACAGGTGACTATTCTCTTGATTACGGATATGACTATTATTGATTATGAAAAAATCAGAATTAAAAACATTATCGGACAATACATTCACCTCTAATGGGGTAAGGGATATTACAGCAGCAGAGCATAGAAATTTCAATAATAACACAATTGATTCTATGTATACGTACCCCGGCTCTGTGATTGCTTGGGCAGGATTAAAAACTACTATACCCGATGGGTGGCTATTATGTAACGGAGCCTCATTCCCCAAAACGTTATACCCTGAGTTGTTTGCTGCTTTAGGGGGTGAGTTATCCCCTTGGGGCGTAAGTTCTACAACTTTCAATATTCCTAATATTCCTATATATGGATCTCCTGTCATGGCTAATCAAAGCAATGAAAACACAAGCGGTGTTAATAGATTAGGATTAACAGGTGGAAGTCAGACCCATACGCTAACAACTGATGAAATTCCACAACATACGCACCAATATCAAGACTCATATTTTATAGAAGCAACACCTAACGGATTTTCTAACGAAGATCTTGGCACAGCAAATAAATATGGTAATAGCGGAATGGATCAGGATAATAGATATATATGGTATCGATGGAAAGATACAAGACCTCAAGGTTTTAGTGGTTCTCATAATAACATGCAGCCATTTGCGGCAATGTATTGGATAATAAAAGTTTACTAATGGATACTATCAAAATAAATGGAGTTTTACAGTTAAAGGCTTATCAAGGCGATAACCTGATATGGGATCATGAAGATAATAATTTAATCGTATCATCAGGATATTTAGCTTTATTATCGGGTCTTTCAGGAAATTCAAATAAGAATATATCTAAGGTTCAAGTAGGAACTAATTCCACAGCAACCAACAAAAATGATGTTAATATATCTAATCCTCTAGATATAGATATAACTTCTTTTGATCCAACCTCTTCTAAACTTACAATCTATTTTACATTCGGTGAAATGCAGGGAAATGATCAGAGTTGGTCTGAGTTTGGTCTTATATGTGCTGATGGATCTCTATTTGCAAGAAAAGTTGTTCCTACTTTTACAAAAATACAAGATTTAACTATAGAAGGGATATGGACTATTAATATATAATTATGAGTACAAAAGCTGAGCTAATAACAAAGATAATGGCAACTATATACGCCAATGATGCAAATAGTATAGATGCAGAAAAACATCAGGAATTAGAGGTGGATATAGTAAATAGCTTGTTTGATGAAATCGGTGCAATAAATACTGGATTTTTAGGATATTTATCATACTTAGATAATGCTCCGACTCCCGGAAAAGACGGGTTTTATATTCTGACAGATTCCGGGCCTATAAGCTATATAACAGACAGTCCTGTCTGTTATATAGGAGATTATGTTTCAGTTCTTTTTTCGGATGGTTCCTATAACTATACGCTAATATCGGCATCTCAATATATCAAGAGGCCTATTTTAGACACTGATTTTTTTAGCTAATATTTTGAAACTATGAGTACAGGTCAGGCAATAAAAGTAGACGATATATATACAAATGTATTATCTTCAAAAACTGGAGAAAATATGAATTACCAAGTTGTAAATACTTGGCTTGATGGTACATCAATGGATGATAGCAAGCTTGACGGGTTTATATATCGAAAAAGAGGTAATGAGTATTTAAAGCTAGTGAAACAAGTATATACATCGTTTGATCTAGGGTTATTTCCTGTAACAGATTATACAACTGCTGCATCTCAAAAAACAGATATCGAACGTGTTATTAAATTTGCCGTCGACAGCAATAAGCCAATCGTTATACCTCCCGGTAATTATGTTACCGATATATTTCGCACAGGATATGCTTCTGGAAAGAAAAAGGCACATATTATCGGATCGCCGGGGACAAATATCTATCTGAAATATGGAGGCACAAGCCCTGTTTTATTACAAATCTGGGATGATTGTATATTAGAGAATATAAATTTCTATTCACTGGAGACAGACCTGAATATGCAGCGTGCAGGAATTGAAAATCAGAAAAATATTGTACTCCGAAATTGTGGTTTCTTCGGATTTAGAAGTTCTGCGGGCAATG
>JAEZGN010000007.1 GCA_023437305.1 Bacteroidota bacterium | reverse complement strand
TTTTAAGTCTTTCGTGATCCTGTCCTGATCGATTCACTTATTAAGTAAATTGACGGTATAATATTTTTTAGCACAAAAGTGCTAGTGTACTACACTCATATGTTGTCAAAATTTCAAAGATCGTTCTTGTCGCTTTCCCCTTTTTCACCGCCCGAGTCCCTAGCTCAAAATCTTGTCTGTTGCCAAAACTCGCTCTCGAAAACCCGCCGGCTCTATCGGTAAAGCGGGTGCAAAAGTAATAACCTTTTCATTACACTCCAAATCTTTTACCAAATAATTTTAAAATATTTTTGCCCAGAAATACAAAGTTAATACCTATATACCTTATTTGCAAACTGTTGTTAAACATATTTTCCTTCGAATATTTTTTGAAGAATTTATAGGGAAAAGAAGAAGGGACACGGAAAAGGAGTAATTGATTAAATTTAGAAAAGCACATCACTTGTCCATTAATTTACAAAGAACCTCGTATGCAATTGGGCAAGTACTCGTATTTTTAACAGTTAATTTATAAATCTGCTCAAAATTTTTCCGATCCGTATGAGGATATTCCCGACAAGCTTTCGGTCGAGATTCGTATATCGAACAATAATTATCGTCCATAAGAAAAGGACAAGGCATAGATTTGAATACATAATCGCCATCTTCATCTATCCGTAAATAAGAAGAAACAACCTCCGACGGTTTTATGCGAAGCGCCTTTGCCATCCGCTCAATATCCTTATCGTAGATAGCCGGCCCCAAACTCCGGCAACAATTGGCACACGTCAGGCAGTCAATCTTTTCGGATACTTCATCATGCAATTGCTGCACAATAGTATCCATTTTGCCAAGACGCTTTTTATTCTTTTTATAATATTGAAGAAACAGAGGTTTCGCTTTCTCAGCTAATACCTGCAAATTTTCATATTGTTTCATTGTCTCTGTCTTCGGGTCTTGTAATTTCTCCTATTAGAGGCACACGCATTCGTATCTTTATGTCTTCTTTATCGTACTTATGCCCGATAAGAAACATCAGCTTAGCTAAAGCGGCTTCGAATGTAGCGTCAAAACCACTGATAACACCTGCGCGCAAAAGCTCGCGCCCGGTCTCGTAACGCTGCATATTTACAAGCCCAATTTCACATTGGGATATATTGACTATAATAACTCCCCGCTTCACCGTTTCGCGGATAAGATCAAGAAACCAAGGAGATAGAGGAGCATTTCCCGAACCATAGGTCTCAAGAATCACTGCTCTTATATTCTTCAATGTCAAGATTGCTTCAACGGTTTGTTTGTCAATTCCCGGAAACAACTTTAATGAAGCTATCCTATTATCTAATCGATAATGGAAGATCGTTTTCTTTTCATAGTCGGGTGTATGGATAGCCTTCCTCTCGTACCTTATCTGAATACCAGATTTACCTAAATTAGGATAATTGTAAGACTTAAATGCATTAAAATTATCTGCATTTACTTTGGTACTCCTATTCCCACGAAGCAAATCATTCTGGAAGAAAACACATACTTCGGGAACAATTGGATAGCCTAACTGATTCTTATCGGCGGCTATTTCCAAGGCGGTAATCAAATTTTCCTTTGCATCTGTTCTCAATTTACCGATAGGCAGCTGAGCACCGGTAAGCACTACAGGCTTATGCAAGTTTTCGAGCATAAAGCTGAGAGCCGATGCTGTATATGCCATCGTATCGGTACCATGCAGCACAACAAACCCATCGTAATTATCATAATTATCTTCGATGATGTGAACCATCTTTTTCCAATGCTCGGGTGTAATCTCCGAAGAATCTATAACAGGATCGAAAACAATATGATCTACATGAAACTTGAAACGCTGAAGTTCAGGTATATGATTGTTCAGATGAGCAAAGTCGAAGGGCTCCAAAGAACCCGTAGCAGGATTTTCGACCATCCCGATTGTACCTCCTGTATAAATTAATAATATGTGAGCATTAACATCAATCATAGTTTACCTGAAAAGAATTAATAACCTAATATACTTTTGTCAATTATTTAAATACTCGACCTACATTATCGGCCACTAAAATAGCAAAATGATTTTTATCTACACCCATTTCACTTGAAATATTTTCATACACCTTACAAATAGTCAAATCAGACTCATCTGTTTCACAAAAAATATCAGTCAATGGAATATTCTTAAGTGAATCTGCATTAAACTTTTCTCCTAT
Organism: Bacteroidota bacterium; assembly: GCA_023437305.1. Classification (GTDB taxonomy): domain Bacteria; phylum Bacteroidota; class Bacteroidia; order Bacteroidales; family Dysgonomonadaceae; genus Dysgonomonas. Next base: position 259,432 of record JAEZGN010000007.1, on the reverse strand, counting down.
CGAAAATTTAAAACCAACTTTACTCAATTGCTCTGTTTGTAGGGGATTGCCTCTATAACCATGAATAATCCAAGGGATGTTACTCCCTTCGTATTCCTTATACAATCGGATTAGCTCGTCCCAGGCCTTTACGCAATGTATAATAAGAGGTTTATTTACAGAAAGAGCCAACTCGATTTGTTTCTGAAACACATCTATCTGCACGGACATTTCAGCTCCCCTTAATTTATCAAGACCGACTTCACCGATGGCTACGACATTGGGTTCGACAATAATATTTTCTAAAAGGCGGAGTTGCGAATCAGAATCTTCCGCATTCCAAGGGTGCACTCCACAAGAAAACCAACAATGAGAATGCTTATCTCTTTTTTCATAAAAATCTTCCGGATAGGTATTCAGAATAGACTTCACGTCATACTCTCCGCATGAAGAGTCATGTACTTTATGTGTATGAATATTATATAAATACATAGTCCGAAATGAAAAAACGAGATTATCTTCTGTTCAGAAAAAATCTCGTTATTTTTTATATTGTTATAACATCTCTATCTTATAAGATTAATAAATTCTTCCCGAGTTTTAGCCTGATTAAATACCCCTGTAAAGTCGGAGGTGGTAGTTGTTGAGTTCTGCTTCTCCACCCCTCGCATCTGCATACACATATGCTGAGCTTCTATCACAACCATTACTCCCAAAGGATTAAGAGTTTGCTGTATACATTCTTTTATCTGTAAGGTCATACGCTCTTGCACCTGCAAACGACGTGCAAACACATCGACCACACGGGCAATCTTACTCAATCCCGTTATATATCCGTTGGGGATATATGCTACATGAGCTTTACCCCAAAATGGGAGCATGTGATGCTCGCACAAGGAATAAAAATCTATATCTTTTACAATTACCATTTGACGGTAATCTTCTTTAAACAAAGCCTTATTTAAAATAGCTTCGGGGCTTTCACTGTAGCCCTTTGTCAAAAACCGCATAGCCTTAGCAACCCTGTGAGGTGTCATTAACAGGCCTTCGCGCTCCGGATCTTCACCTAATAAAGAAATTATATTCTTATAGTGCTCCTCCAGAAGGTTCATTTTGTTTTCTTCTTGCATTATGAAGATTATATATTATCGTTTAACGACCTCCGACACGACGGTCATCTCTCGTCCGAATGAAGGGAATGTTTTGCGCATATCATGCATCATTTGCTCAGCTTCTTCTTTTGTACGGAAGTTTCCTACCCGTAGACGCCAAAATGGAGACTGGAATGAAACCGAAGTTCTCAGCTCGGGATAAGCATTTCTTATCTGTGCCTGCTTCGATTCAGCTTCTCTTTTGGATTGTTGCTGATTATTTCCCATAAAAACTTGAATTTTGTACTCTCTTACTCTGGTTCCGGGGGCTACATTCGCATTCGAAGATGTAGACGGCTCAGGTTCACTGAGAGAGTCTATGGGCTCGGTACTCCGAACCGCTATTTTACCCTGCAACACATCATCCTGCATCACTTTTACATCCCCTTGCCCCCATTTAGATGAGTTCAGTTCATCAATGATCGTTTTCTGACTGTTTTGTGCAATCGCAGAAGCCGAAAACAATCCCAATAAAAAGAAAATATAAAAACTTTTTTTCATATGTGTGTTATTTAAAAATGTTGCGGATATTCGGTCAGGGTTCATCCGCAACATTATATATAAACTTTAGTCGATCTTCTTAGAATCCTTCAATTACAGGAATAAATTTCTCAACATCGAGAGAAGCTCCACCTATAAGTCCGCCGTCGATATCAGGACATGCGAAAAGTTCTTTTGCATTTCCTCCGTTTGCACTACCACCATATAGGATTGAAGTGTTATCTGCAACCTCTTTACCATATTTCTCAGCAATTGTTTGACGGATAAAAGCGTGCATTTCCTGAGCCTGAGCAGATGTAGCAGTAAGACCTGTACCAATAGCCCAAACCGGTTCGTAAGCAATAACTATTTTAGAGAAGTCTTCGGCAGAAAGATTAAACAATGCATCTACTGTTTGTCTTTTTACAACATCGAAATGTACATTTGTTTCTCTTTCTTCTTTTGTTTCACCGATGCAGAAAATTGGAGTTAATCCGTTAGCCAAAGCCAATAGTACTTTTTCTTTCAAGATAGCATCTGTTTCTCCGTAGTATGTACGACGCTCAGAGTGTCCGAGGATTACATATTTTGCACCTGTAGAAGCTACCATTGCAGCTGATACTTCGCCTGTATATGCGCCAGAAACTTTATCAGCACAGTTTTGAGCAGCAACACCTAGTTTAGTAGACGAAGCTACGCTTGCCAAATGAATGAATGGAGTACCTACAATTACTTCACATTTTAATGTTTTCCCGGCTAATGCAGCTTCTAATTCTTTAGCAAATGCAACACCTTCTTGTAGATTCTTGTTCATTTTCCAGTTTCCTGCAACAATATTCTTTCTCATGATTTTAATATTTGTTTTTATTGATTAATATATTATTCTTTTATTTCTTCTTCATTTTCTTCTTCTGTAATGGCTTCTTTCTTCATCTTTCTGAAAAACAGGAAATCGAATCCTTTCAGAAACAACAATGGTAGAAAGAATGCAACACACACAGCTATCAAGTTCTTTTTGTCTTCGGCCTTCGTATCTATCATCTGCCCATATGGCAAATCAGTCAGAGGTTTTGTAAGATACTCTTCAGCAGGAACATCTATATCTGCCCATTTGTTGACTACAATACCTTCTTTTAACAGAATAAGCCCGGGATTGGAACGAATTACAGTTTTCAGCATGCGTCCGTCAGCTGTACAGAAATCAAAATTTATCGTATTCTCTTTCGACCATTTCATTATCTCATCTGTAGGCGATGCGGTCACACAAAAGAAATGATAATTGTGATCTTTTGCATAGTTTTCTATATCCTCGAATCGGCTGAGATAAGAATCACTCATATTGATTAACGAAGGTGTTATCATCAAGAAAACGTAATTTGAATCCGACAACACTTCTTGCGTAATATCTAATTGTGTTTCAACCTCTGTCCTATCCGAATTAAATACCAATTTATTTATAGAAAAATCATTAATAACAGGCTTTTCTCCTTCCTGTATAACATGATTATCCATTCGCACAAAAACCCATGTACTATCTTCCCAAGGATAATTATCTTCTGTAAATTCCTTTTCTACTCCATCCTTCGCATAAACGAGCACAGTCTTCTCTTCTCTACCTTTTCCACTCTCTACACTCATCAATTTAGGGAGATTAGCTCCTATTTTGTATGGTCGGAAGTCGAACAAGGGATCGTATAAATAATTGCGGAAAGTGAAAAGACCAATAAAAATAAAGATATACAAGAATGCCAGCCAGTATGTTTTACCTGTAAACCAATTGCTGATACGCTCACAATATAAGAATACTATAACAGAGCATATAAGAAGTACTATATTTTTATAGAATGTCTGCCAATTGGTAATTATCAGTGCATCGCCAAAGCATCCGCAATCTTCTACCGGATCTGTTATAGCCAGATACAGAGTAAGCCCCGTCATAAAGACCATAACCAGCAACATCAGTCGGGAGTTCCACTTGCGGTACAAGCCGAACAGCATACATGCCCCCATTGCAAATTCCACAACACTTTGCAGAACAGAACCTGTCATAGACAAGAAAGAAAGCGAAGAAAGATTGAATGCAGCAAAGTAATCTTCGATTTTATAAGCCGTACCAAAAGGATCGACAGCTTTTACAAAGCCGGAGAAAATAAAGGTAATACCCAGTATAATTCTGGATATTTCTACTAAAATCTTTATAATTACATCCTTCTTTTTGCCCATCTATTTATTATCCCTCTTCAGGAAATTCTAACTTTATCAAGCCAAAGAGAGAATAGTTTACCATATCCATATAGTTGGCATCTACTCCTTCCGAAACAATGGTCTTACCTTTGTTTTCTTCTATCTGCTTTGTGCGATATATCTTTGTCAGAATAAGATCTGTATATGAACTAATCCGCATAGAGCGCCATGCCTCATCATAATCATGATTTTTGGCATACATCAATTCTTTGGTTTGGGTCATATGTTTATCATACAATGCCAAAGCCTGCTCTTCGGTAATATCTATACTATCCGAAAAACCCAATTCCAATTGCATCAACCCAATGATACCATAATTCACGATTCCGATAAACTCCGGAGCAATACCTTCATCAATAAGGCTCACACCCTTCTCTTCGATACTTCTTATACGTTTTGCTTTTATCAGTATCTGGTCAGTAACCGATTGGGGACGGAGTATACGCCATGAAGCACCATAATCTTTCAACTTTTTGGCAAAAAGAGTACGGCATATTGCTATTACATGTTCAAATTGCTGTTTGGTATCGGCCATGTGGATATCTCTATTTTAAGGAAGCAAAGGTATGAAAAATTGTTTAATGACAAGATTCATAAGTTGTCAATAATAAGTTGTCTTCACTTTTTATAAGTTTTAATGCTCTAAAGCTTCTATGGTAACAAGCTGTAAGAAACTCTTTTTTATTGAAAAGGTGACAAAAGTGACACCTTTTACACACTTTTTTAGTGTCACTTTTTTCGCTTTTACCCTAAAACAAAAACTCCCCTTTATAAGATAATTCTAGTATCAAAAAACGAAAAGGGGCTATCGGAATAATCCGATAACCCCCAATCTATATATGAACATTTTATCACTTTTTTGCCATTCGTTTACGATCATTCTCGTCTAGATAGATTTTACGCAAACGTATCGCATGCGGCGTTACCTCTACGTACTCATCCCCTTTTATATATTCCAAAGCATCTTCGAGACTGAAAATAATAGGAGGAGCAAGCTTCACCTTATCATCTGTTCCCGAAGCACGCACATTGGTCAGCTTCTTCGATTTTGTAAGATTTACAACCAGATCACCTTCTTTGCTATGTTCCCCTACGATTTGCCCCATATAAATATCGGTCTGCGGATCAAGGAAAAACTTACCTCTATCTTGCAATTTATCAATAGCATACGCATACGCATTACCGGATTCACTAGCGATAATAGATCCGTTCAAACGTTTTTCGATATCACCCTTCCAAGGCTGGAATTCTAAGAATCGGTGCGCAATAACAGCCTCTCCTGCCGAGAGAGTAAGTGCTGCATTGTTTAACCCGATAATACCACGCGAAGGAATGTTAAATTCGAGATAGATGCGATCTTTCTTGTTACCCATCATCGTCAATTCTCCACGACGACGTGTCACAAGGTCTATAATTTTACTTGAATATTCTTCCGGCAAATTGATAGTCAATTGTTCTACCGGTTCATATTTTTGTCCGTTAATGTCTTTTATGATAACCTTTGGCTGACCAACTTGCAGCTCATATCCTTCGCGACGCATAGTCTCGATAAGGATTGACAAATGGAGAATACCACGCCCATAAACAATCCACGAGTCGGAGTTGTCTGTTGTTTCAACACGCAGAGCCAAGTTGCGGTCGAGCTCTCTCATCAAGCGGTCGTGAATATGCCTTGATGTTACAAATTTACCATCTTTACCAAAGAAAGGCGAATCGTTGATAGTAAACAACATCGACATAGTAGGCTCGTCGATATCTATTGTCGGTAACGGTTCAGGATTATCCAAATCGGCAATAGAATCACCAATTTCAAAACCTTCGATTCCTATCAGAGCACAAATGTCTCCACACTGAACTTTCGGTACTTTTATACGCCCGAGTCCTTCAAATATATTTATTTCTTTTATTCTCGTTTTCACGAAACTCCCATCACGCTTGCACAAAGAGACATCCATATTCTCTCTGAGTTCTCCACGATGTACACGTCCTACGGCAATACGCCCTACATATTTAGAATAGTCTAATGATGTAATCAGCATTTGCGGTGTTCCCTCCAGATATTCGGGAGCCGGAATATACTTTACAATAGCATCCAGCAATGGGCTTATATCTTCTGTTGGCTTACTCCAGTCATCAGACATCCACGCTTGCTTTGCAGATCCATAAATGGTAGGAAAGTCTAACTGTTCCTCAGATGCATCGAGACTAAACATCAGGTCGAATACCATCTCGTGCACTTCATCAGGACGACAGTTGGGTTTATCCACTTTGTTAATAACCACAATTGGCTTCAATCCCATCTGTATAGCTTTCTGCAACACAAAGCGGGTTTGAGGCATCGGACCTTCGAATGCATCGACCAACAGCAAACAGCCATCAGCCATATTCAATACACGTTCAACCTCGCCACCAAAGTCGGCGTGCCCGGGTGTATCTATTATATTGATTTTAGTCCCTTTATAATTAATCGAAACATTTTTGGAAAGGATAGTAATCCCTCGCTCACGCTCCAAATCATTATTGTCAAGTATTAATTCGCCTGTAGATTGATTGTCTCTGAACAATTGTCCGGCAAGAAGCATCTTATCAACAAGAGTAGTCTTACCATGATCGACGTGTGCGATAATCGCAATATTTCTAATATTTTGCATATATATAAATTGAGGGTGCAAAGGTACAATATTTTTATAAAAAAATAATCCATTTAGAACATCTAAATGGATCACAATTTATTCTTTTTACAATACTTACCCCAAATAACCTCTGACAATGCCTCGTGGCGAACCTTTAACAAAATCAACAATCAGTCTCATCTCTGGTGTTTCTTCAAATTCACTTTCAATCTTATTGATAGCATCAGTAAAATTGAATCCCGATTGATAGATTACACGGTATATCTCTTGTATTTCATTTATCTTTTCATTGCTATAAGCATGTCTGCGCAATCCCACAAGATTTACTCCGGAAAAGCAAACCGGTTCGCGTCCCGCAATAATATACGGAGGAATATCTTTTCCTAAGCGAGTGCCGCCTTGTATCATTGCATGTGCCCCGATACGAGTAAACTGATGCACAAGTGTTCCACCACTCAATATCGCATGATGCTCTACTTCTACTTCTCCTGCCAGTTGGGTAGCATTGCCAAGTATGATATTATCATTCAGCACGCAGTCATGTGCAACATGGCTATATGCCATCAGCAAGCAATTATTACCTACTTTAGTATATCCTTTCGAAGCTGTACCTCTGTTTATGGTAACACACTCTCTTATTGTTGTATTATCTCCTACTATAGCAAGGCTTTCCTCCCCTCTGAATTTCAAATCCTGAGGAACTCCGCCTACTACAGCTCCGGGAAATATGCGGCAGTTACTTCCTACTCGGGCTCCATTTCTTACATTAGCACCCGACATAACGATAGTACCATCGCCAACTTCTGTATTTTTGTCAATAAAGGCAAAAGGTTCAATTGTCACATTTTCACCCAATTTAGCTTCCGGGTGTACATAAGCCTGATTCGATATGTTTGACATAATACTTTAATTATTTATTTTTTACAATTTGCGCAGTAAACTCAGCTTCAGAAACCAGTTTATCACCAATAAAAGTAAACCCTTTCATATTGGCAATTCCACGACGAATCTCAGACATCATATTTAGTCTAAAAATAAGCGTATCTCCGGGCACGACTTTGCTTCTGAATTTCACGTTATCTATTTTCAAAAAGTAGGTCGAATATCTTTCCGGCTCATCAATCTGAGAAAGAACCAACAATCCTCCCACCTGTGCCATTGCTTCTACCTGCAATACCCCGGGCATAACCGGTTCTTGGGGGAAGTGACCTTGAAAGTAAGGTTCGTTTGTTGTAATATTTTTTATACCTACAATATGTTTTTGCCCTACCTCAATCACTTTATCCACCATCAAAAAAGGATACCTGTGAGGCAATAGCTCTTTAATTCTGTTTATATCGAACACTGCCGGCTTATTAGGCTCATATACAGGAGGCTGAACTTCATTCAACTTAATCTGTTTGCGAACTAAACGTGCCAGCTTATTATTAATCTTATGTCCCGGACGGGTAGCAATGATTCTACCTCTGATAGGCTTCCCTATCAATGCCATATCCCCTATTATATCCAATAGTTTGTGGCGGGCCGGCTCATTCGGATACATTATTTGCTTGTTATTCAAATATCCAAGCTCTGTAGCATCTTTATACGGCACTCCAAGTAAATCTGCCAAGCTATCAAGATCTTGCTGGGATATCTGACGTTCATAGATAACGATAGCATTATCCAGATCTCCTCCTTTTATCAAACCGGCTTCAAGCAGCTTTTGTATTTCACGTACAAAAACAAAAGTTCTCGCATTGGCTATTTCTTTAGGAAAATCAGCCAGATTTTCGAGAGTAGCCGATTGGTTCGGAATATATTTAGATTCGAATTCAATAAATGAATTGATACAAAAACGATCATCAGGCAATAGGGTCAATTTAGAGCCGGTTTCTTCATCTACAACCTCCATCTTGTTGCGGACTACAAAATAGTCTCTTTCCTCTGTTTGCTCTACAGTTCCTACTCCAAATATACCTTGAACATATTGTATAGAGCTTCCGTCCAATATCGGAAATTCAGGAGCATTCACCTCTATAAGACAGTTATCTACTTTGAGGGCGTACAAAGCAGCCATAGCGTGCTCTATAGTACTCACCTGCACATTATCTTTTATAAGAACAGTACCACGCTGTGTATTACCTACATTTTCGGCAACTGCATCTATTATAGGTTGACCTTCCAGGTCTACTCTTTTTATTTTATATCCGTGATTATCCGGGGCAGGATTAAATGTTATGGTTATAGGTAATCCTGTATGCAGCCCTTTTCCTTGCAATGTAAAACTGCTTTTCAGAGTGTGCTGTTTGCTCATTTTTTATAAGATATATTATTCATGTTTATTTGCTTTCAATGCATCAATTTCCTTTTGTAACTGAGCTAACTGCCTGTACATATCGGGTAGTTTAGGAAATATGATACTAGACCTGAAGAAGTCTTTCACTGGTATTGCAGGGGCCCCAAGTATTTTTGCATTGGGTTCAATATTGCTTATTATCCCAGACTGAGCACCTACATTCGCATTATCACCAATGGTTATATGTCCGCCCAATCCTACCTGTCCGCCAAACATACAGTGTTTACCGACTTTAGTAGAGCCGGATATGCCGACCTGAGCCGCCATTACTGTATTTTCTCCGACTTCAACATTATGTGCAATCTGAATCAGGTTATCTAACTTAACCCCTTTATGTATAACAGTCGCATCCATCACGGCGCGATCGATAGTTGTATTTGCTCCTATTTCCACATCATCCTCAATGCGTACAATACCCATCTGAGGAATCTTTTTATAGATCTCTCCTTCGGGTGCAAAACCAAAGCCATCGCTTCCGATAACCGCACCACTGTGTATGATACAATTATTGCCGATAATACAGCCTTGATATATTTTCACTCCGGGATAGATAATTGTATTATCACCGATTGTGACGTTGTCTCCAATATAAGATTGTGGATATATCTTCGAATTATTGCCCACTACTGCACCTTCCGAAACATATGAGAATGCTCCCACATATACATTTTCGCCGAGCTTAGCAGTATTTGCAACAAAAGACATTGCTTCTATTCCTTTCTTCTGAGGTTTCATTTTCTCTACCATGTCTAACAATATGGCAAGAGATGCATAAGCATTAAAACAACGCACCAACGTTGCCTTAATCGGACGTTCTGCTACAAAATCATTATTCACCAATACAATACTGGCGTCTGTTGTATATATGTAATGGGTATATTTGGGATTTGCTAAAAATGTCAATGTCCCGGGTTTACCGTCTTCTATACGTGAAAAATTATTCACTTCAACTGAAGAATCCCCTTCAATAGTTCCATTTAAGACTGTAGCAATCTGCTTTGCAGTGAAGGATATTTGCATAAAAATAGACTAAAAAATATTTGGCACCCCTTATTAAGGGTGCGAAATAACTAATAATTTTCCAAATATATTACTTTTATGCTAAAAAAACGGCTGATCAAAGCGAAATATTATTAATTATTCTATCTTTCCGTAAAAAGAGATTGGCTGTCTATTATTTTCATTCACTACCAAGGTAGCATATCCGGTGTCTCCGATAGAGAGGCTGAGAGAGTATTTGCGGGGAGTATCTTTTGTAGTTATAGACACATCCCACATACCTTTTTTATTTTTTGTAATAGAATAGTCAAAATCTTTACTTGTAAATTTTATTCCTCCATCCGTTGGTGAAATTGGTGCAGTGTATGCTCTGCCAAAATATGGTAGATAAGAATCTATAGTATCCTTTGATACTTTAAGAGAGTACGAGTAATTCAAACTTATTGATTTCCCACTCATCGGTAAAGCCGTTTGAGGGACAAAAGTATAGCTTGTAGATTCTATTTTTTCTGTCAGCTTAGTAATGGCTTGCTGCTTTGTCAGGCTGTCGCCCGCTTTACAACTAAACCCTAAAATGATGATAGCAGTCAATACTAGTATTGTTCTCATGTTAAAGCCCTCCATTTTGTTTTATAATAAATAACGCTTGGACACAAAACATTGTTTAAACATTTCAGTATAAACAAAATAAAAAACAGAAATCTTACCTACTACCCAAATCAAGATACATCATCTGAAAAAATGATTTGGCTTTTTTCTTCATATCCACTACATCGCCTTTATGATGAATAATGCTTTGCTTATCATTATCGTAAGTCACCATTCCCGTAGAATCTGTCATACTGAAGCCATTGACATAAGAATAGAATGCAAATTTATTACCTTCGGGGTTTAGTATATTTTTACTAAACTTAAAGTCTTCGTGTTTCAAATTTAGCTGAGACAACAAAGTTGCAGCTATGTCATTTTGCGAAGCATAAGATGAAACTGTTACCGGCTGTTTTATAGCACCTCCTATCCATATAAGAGGGATGCGAAAGCGCTCCGGATCGCTATTGCTCAAACCTTTGGGGTACGACTGCATTGCATGGTCAGCAACGAAGAGAATCAAGGTGTTATCCCACTGTTTTGTCTTTTTCAATTGTTCTACGAAGTTCCCCAGGCACTCATCGGTATAGTGTACTGCATCAAGAAACGGTTCTTTAAATCCGGCTCGGGGCACATCGAATGGCTCATGGCTACTAAGTGTTAGCACAACTTTGACGTAAGGCTCACTTTGCTCTTTTGAGAGTAGATCTTCGTGCAGCCTGTTAATCAGGAACTTGTCAGGAACACCCCATTTAGTAAGACGTTCACTCAGAGGGAACTGTTTATCAGAAACAATGTCTTTTATTCCACATGCTCCTACAAAATAAGAACGCATATTGGCAAAATCAGCATCACCTCCATAATAAAAAGAGAGATTATTATAGCCTCCATCTTTCAATGCTTTGGGAATAGTAGCTAACGTTCCTGTCTTTTGCGGATATTTCATGATAGCCACAGTAGGGTGTGCAGGATATCCGCTCAGAATAGAAACAAGTCCTCGGTCGGTACGGAAGCTATTAGCGTAGAAGTTTTTGAAGAACACGCCTTCCTTCGCATAGCGACTCATATTAGGAGCAACGACAGAATCTAAAGCCACATTTGCAGAAAAACTCTCGAGAATAAACAATATAATATTGGGCCTATCAGTTTTCAATAATCTTGGAATACTATCACTTTCAGGCTGAGAATTTAGTTGCCCAAATACCTTTTCAGCCTCTTTTTTATCATAAAATTGATACTGTGAAGCAAAATTATCAGACTTAAAGAATGATGACATGAGGTTGAATTCGGGGTTAATAGCAGCATGGTTAAAGAACATATTGTCGCTATAGTACACCTTACCTATATTCATCGTAGAAACTGTGACCCCACCCCTGATAGGAAGAAAGAGTACTGCCAGCAGAACCACGAGCACAATACAAGATTTAGCGATACTCTTTGGAACCGTAAAATTAAGTACTTGCTTTCTTATAATATAGATATATCCCAGGTAAGATACTACAAAATATATAGCCATACCCAGTATGCCAAATACGAAGTCGAGAACAGAGGCACTTGCAAAAGTTTCTTTTGGCTTTTTCAGATAAAGAAAAACCGTAGAGTCGAAGTGAAATCCCCAATATGGATATACAACAAGATCGACAACCGTTATTATTGCTATCAACAACAATATAATCCCAAAGTAAATATTGTATGCCCGTACTGTAAATTTGGGTTTAATCCAAATAGAAGCAATAAGTATAAGAGTTGGAAGCACTGTGAGGTATCCACTCATCGACAGATCGAGAGGCAAACCATTATATAGTATTTCAAGCATATCTTTTGCCGAAACACCTCCACCCAAAGAGGCATGGACAAAAGCAAACAGAATTTTGCCGATAAGGAATAAAAGAACGAAATAGAAAAATACAGTCAAATATAGGATTATTCTTTGCTTCATTTGGATCTAAAAGATTGGATGAGGCACAAAGATAATTTATCTAAAAAAAAAGTCATAGTAATTTATGGAAATTCAACATCTGTTATCTCTATTAAGTAAAAATAGATGTTTAACCTCTTAAAGAATAAATATTATGGCTAACATAGATACTACAGGTAAGAGCGAAACTAAAAAAGGCAGACCTGAACGCAAGATATTAAGAGTAGACTTTACTCCGATGGTAGACATGAATCTTTTACTGATTACATTCTTCATGTTTTGCACAACATTAAGCATTCCTCAAATAATGGATGTAGCTATGCCAACAGATAAGGGGGAACAACCGGTGCCCGACTCAAAATCTGTAACAGTAATTTTGGGAGAGAACGACAAGGTCTACTATTATGAAGGCTTAGCTAATTATGAAGATTATACATCGTTGAAAGAAACAAACACTCTTGGTTTACGCGAGATGTTGCTAACCCGAAACAATGTAAACATGTCTAAGATAAAAGAGTTGAGACAAAAGCGTTATAAAAAACAAATCACCGAAAAGGAGTTTAAAGAGATGTCTAGCGATGTAAAAAAATCAAAGGACGGACTCATTGTTTTGATAAAGCCAACAGAAAAATCCAATTATAAAAATCTGGTAGACGCTCTCGATGAAATGCAAATATGCGGAGTTGGAAAATACACTATTGTAGATCTTGAAGATGGCGACAAGATACTGATGGAAAACCTGAAAACAAAGGGTAAATTAACCACCATGGCCGACAGAACTGAATAGTTATTCCTTACACATATATATATAATATCAGTATGGGGTTGCAGCAAATAACTGCAACCTCTTTTTTATAAAAAGAGGGAAAAAGTACCTGCTAATATTTTTTCAAACATATTGCTTGTGTTAATATCTTTTGTACCTTTATCTCAAAGAGAGCAGCCATTCTCTAATAGCCTTTTGATACCGAATATAGAATACAAAAAAATAAATCCAGATGAAATACTTGTTTTTTACATTATCTACAATTTTAATATTCTCATCATGTAGTTCTACATTTTTCTACTCTACCCTAAACACACCTAACGAGTATGTAGAAAAAGTAGATAATGGAGATTTTCTTTTAGAAACAGATAGTCTGTGGATTGCTTATTGTTTTAAGGGGCAGGATGGTCCGGTACAAATTACGGTATTCAATAAATCTGATAAGCCATTATATGTAGACTGGGGCAAATCTGCACTTATCATAGACAACGTAGCAACGACATATTCGGGAGAAGAAATTAGTTACTCGGGAGATTGGGATAGTGTTGTCAACAATAATATATCCTCATGGGGCAACTTTAGCGGAACTGCTTCGCTCCCAAAGAGTGTGAGTTTTATTCCTCCGCAAACAATGGTAAGTGAAATACCTTTGATCTTAAGCCCCAAGTTTGATCATATAAATAAGAAAAGTTACAAGAATGCAACAATGGGAGGACAAGGTGACGTCGCTTTAAAAATTGGAAGACGTGACTTTGACCAAACCGATACTCCTTTGGCTTTTAAAAGTTATCTGACAATTTATTCTCAACCCGATAAACCAATGGTCTTTGAGCAAGACTTCTATTTGTCGAGCCTGATACGAACAGAAGCAAAGCCATCTGAGATGTTTGAACAATTACTAGACCGTGGAGATCTATTCTATGTAGAAAAACCCGCCAACAATGATGCCATATATACAACATTGGGAATTATAGGCGGAGCCGGCCTGATAGTAGTTGGTGTACTATACGGCGAACCTGAGAACACCACTTATTATGACGACTATTAACCTATCTCAATTTAAGCTTATAAAAATAAGAATCCAAAGCCTGTAAGCTGTCTGAGAAGACATAATGTTCGGATAGCTGTTGTTGGTATTTCCTAAAGTCTGCACTCACTCCTTTTGGCTCATGGTGTACGAAAATAAAATCGCAAAGAGGGATAGAATCTATTTCTTGAAACACAAAAGGTCTGAAATCTTTCTCAACCGTTCTATTTAAAATGAAAAAATGACTGTCGGGAACAATAATCTGTAAACGCGGCATTACCGAGTAAGAAGAATCGGCGGCGACAAGCATCTGTTTTTCTCCATTACAGGTAGTAAACTCGCGTATTTTGTGGTATAAGGATTCTGTTTCGTTGTAATATTTTACTCCTGAATATACGCGAACTCCCCCTACAAAAACCATTAACACAAAGAATACATTTGTTAACCTTCTATAAGCCGGATACTCGTATGCCTTGGCAAGAATAAAAGCCAAGCTTAAAACGAAAAGCCCAAAAGAACATGTCATATAACGGCTTGCCAGTATTGGAACATATAGTATTGAAATCAAAGCCGCGATTAAAACAGGAAAAAGAAATACAAGAAAAGAGATGATCGCCAGATAAGTCTTTTTATCTCTGTCTTTAATCCCCGAACGCAAAACTTTGAGTGTTATTATCAATTGAATACTCATCACAATAATGAGTCCTATCATCATTTGTATTTTAGAAAAATCGGCAAATGGCCTCCAAATCTCTTTAGGAGAATAAAAATAGTAGATGTGCAGAAACAAATCGTTTAATGTCAGCGGTTTTATCCAATAATCCTTAGCAACATCTGAAAACTGCCATATCAGTTGTAAGAGCCAAGGGGCATACAAAGCAGAGAATATTATTCCACAGTAAATCAAACGCCTCCACTCCTTCTTTCCATGTACTAAAAATATAAGCAGGAAAATATAAATGCCTACAACGCTCAGCAGCCCATAGTTATGCAAATAGGCAGCACAAAGTGCGGTTATTAGAAACAACACCCAATTTCGGAAATAACCTTCTGAGTAAATCTTATAGCCACAAATAGCACAAGCCAATACAAAAAACATAGTCCACGAGTACATCCGTATATCTGTTACCAAATATTGCGTAACGGGGAACATGATAAGAAGAGAGATAAATATAAGTGCCACTCTATCTCCAAATTGTTTCCTTATAGGGAAATACCCCAGCAAGAATGTAGCAAATATACCCAATGCAGAAAAAAACCTTAATAAAAAGATAGTGTCTCCGAAGATTGAGCTGAATGCTTTGAGCCCCCAATAATAGAAGGGCGGATGAACATCTTCTGCGGTAATTTTTGCGATATCAGTGTATGACGATTTCAGCATAAATACCGAGTATGCATCATCATAAGGCATGGCTATATCTGTAAAGTCGAGGTAAGTGAACAGGCCAATACCTATCGCAAAAAGCAGGATATAAACACAAGAAACTTTCCTTTTTTTATTTCTAATTTCCATTATTACCCTACCATTGCAATGACTCCATCATGCGAACAATATCGTCACGTAAAAAGGCAACGACAGGAGCGACTGAGTCGGATTTAACAACATCATCAAAATATAACGCACCTCTCAGAAATTTTGAAGAATTATTGGTTACATAAAATTGGATAGGAGATGCAACAGAGCCCTTGATGTCATATATCAGGCCTGATAAATGTTTTAGCGAATCAGAAAATTGTGTTTGGGATATACTCTCCGCCCTCACCGCATGGCTATATGCCAATTGATGACTATCATCAAGCATTTTAGATAATTCTTTATTATTAGTAGGGATATAGGTACAATAAACTTTTGCTTTGTATGTCGGATAATAAATATTGAACCAAACTTCATTTTTAACTTCGGGCTTCAAGTATTCTATTTTTGCAAGTGAGGAGTATAAAAAAGAGAAGTTGGAGCCATGTAATCTGACCGTATCAGCAACGTCCTTTTCTATACGAGCATATCCAATAGGCTTAGGGGTATATTCGCTACAAGAACTTAAAGCAAATGCACAAGCAAGAAAAAGGATACTAAATATTTTCATCGCAACAATACAAAGAACAGATTAATCAAACAGTGGCTACTATTCTACTTAATCTGTTCAGTTTTATATTTTATTCTATACACTTCCTCAAAGAAAGTCATTATCATATCTTTCTGTTTCTAAATCAGAATGGCAGGTCATCTTCCTCTCCCATCATTGGAGGAGTTTGATATCCTGTATTCTCAGACGGCGTGTTATCCGAACCATAACCCGTAGGAGATCCATAGCCGGCAGGAGAGTCTCCACCTTCACGCTTGCGGCTTCCCAGTAGTTCCAGATTGTCTGCATATATCTCGTTAACGTAACGTTTTACCCCATTGGCATCATCGTAGGTGCGCGAACGAATCTTTCCTTCCACATATACCTGAGTTCCTTTTCTCACAAACTGTTCTGCTACTTTAGCCAAGCCACGCCAACAGACAATATTATGCCATTCTGTACGGTCAGGTATTTGAGTTCCGTTTGCAGCAGTGTATCCTCTTTCGGTAG
Source organism: Bacteroidota bacterium (assembly GCA_023437305.1). Taxonomy (GTDB): domain Bacteria; phylum Bacteroidota; class Bacteroidia; order Bacteroidales; family Dysgonomonadaceae; genus Dysgonomonas. The sequence continues at coordinate 242,736 of JAEZGN010000007.1, read as the reverse complement.
TAGCCAACGTAAAGTTAGCAACAACGCTCCCGTTATCAAAATATTTTACATCGGGGTCTTTCCCTACATTTCCTACCAGTATTACTTTATTTATCGACATATTCTGAAATATTTTTTAACTATAGATACACAAATATAGAAAAAAGATTTTGCAACGGTAGCAAAACCAAATTTAATGTATAAAGCAAAAGAAAAGCTCATAGGATGTTAGCCTACTTCAAACGTTTATTGAAAGCATAAGCCTAACAAACAGGAAACATACCTCCTTACTGTGCGTCGTCCTTATATTCTATAATATCTCCTGGCTGACAGTCCAAAGCCTTGCAGATCGACTCTAAAGTAGATAGTCGAATTGCTTTCGCTTTTCCATTTTTCAATATTGAGATATTAGCCATCGTTATTCCGACTTTCTCTGTAAGCTCGGTGACACTCATCTTTCGCTTTGCAAGCATCACGTCTATGTTGATTATAATTGCCAATTTTTTTGTTCTTTAAATTGTTAAGTCATTTTCAGACTTTATATCTACTCCATTTTGTAAAACTCTTTCACCCACAGCCGCAGCAGTCGCGATTACAACTGAAACAAAAATCATTAAAAGCCCCATAGCAACTCCACCGGCAATATCATCCTTTCCGCGCTCAAATATAAAAAAGTAAACTTCTGCGCCAAGAATAAAAGCAATCAGAATTATTGCACTATATTTTATTGTTCGCAAAGATCTAACAGAGTTTAGTGAGAATACTTTGTTTTGTCCGATGTATCCTAAAAGCTTAAATGTTTGATACAACACTGCAAAGAAAGAAATAGATGCGATATACGCGTATGCCAAGAATGGATCTTTGAAGTAAATATCAAAGAGTGTAGCATTTACATTTCGGCCTTCAAGATGAGGCTCCCAAAGCATAAGGGTAAGAGTCCCGAGACCGATCAAAACAACTACTATCTGAAGAAAAACGATTGAAATTCTTTTCATAATGATTTTTTAATTATAGACTAATCACTAAATAATTACCTGCAAATATATAATAATTTATCGCATATCAATAAATATTTATTGATATATTTCGGAATTAAAAATAAATTTGTTTCGCATCAGAGTAGTAGGAGGAAAATAAATATTGCTTGGCGATAATAAAAATCGCTTGCTACTATTTCATTATTCTTCTTTCGGTTTTCCAACGGATACTATTTTTTGAAGAAATAAAGAGTTAGGTATGATTATTTGCTCTCCATCCATTGTTCTCAGGTATGTATGGAAAGTAAGTACATTTTCTATTATAGCCTCTATTGGTGTATCCTTATCCAGAATATGTATCTTATCTCCTATCCTGAAAGGCATCGAAAAGAAAATTATAATACCTGCTGTTATATTGCTCAGAATAGACCATTGTGCAAACAAAGCAACCCCAATAACAGCAAATATCGAAGAAACGGCGACCAGCATATTTTGAGGTTGTACGCCCCATATAATCGCAAGCGCAACAACACAAACAAAATTGATCAGGATGTTGATTACCTGTATTATCTGAAATATGCGAGCCTCAGCCTTTAAAGTTAGCTGCCCATATTTTGTTATTATCTTTCTTGATATATATTTCGATAATGGCGTTAGTAATATAATAAAAACTGACGCTATAATCTGAGGTAGATATTCCTTTACAATTTCAATCATTCTCTATAGTCTTTTTTCAATATAAATATAAAAACTTATTTACAATAAAAAAGCACAACTTTTGATTGTTGTGCCTTCTCATATATTTCATCATATACTATTTATCAAGATGCAGATTCAAAGTATAAGAGGTATTTAGCTGATGAGTCGGTGTTCCAATTACCATCTAATGTTTCTTTTACAACATTTTGACCATTTTCTGTCACGGTCTTGCGATAACGGAATTTTATAGGGATAGCAACACTTTTTTCATTACCGAAACTAAATTTTCCACTCTGATATTGGAAGTATGATCTCAGTTGTGACATTTTCGCTACATACAATATAGGTCTACTACCTAGAGCTCCATTACCTTCAAGCCTTTTTCCAAATCTAACATCGATAATTATCTTATTATTCCCTATTTCTTGAACTACTCCATTGACTTCTTCTTTTTGATTAGAAGCATCATAATAAAAATACATATCTGCAACAGTTCCTTCTTTCAATTCTGCCTGAGCTCCAAAAACCCATCCGTCTCCAAAAAAATCTTTTATCGGATAAGGAAATGGAGATGCGAATATCGTTGGGTTGAAGTCATCTGCTCTATCGGGAGCTTTAACGGCCACACTAGTTTGCTCTATTCTAACCAAAGGTTCACCAAAATCGGTTCCTTGATAAATCCCATTACCCAATGATTGCGAAGTATTTATAGAGTAGCCCATCGTATAATACTGTCCTTCTACAGTATTCGAAGCTTTTACCTGATCTGTAACGATCCATGTTCTGTAAGTTGCTACAGCGGCAACTTTCATACCCTCTTTGGTGGTTACAAAGACATAGTCATTGTTTATATTTATCTTATTATCGCTGTCTCCAAGGCAAGAAGAAAATAAAAGCCCTACAGCAAATACTCCACAGATCAATTTTAGTATTGATGTTTTCATGTTTTAAATTAATTATTCGTAAATATTAAAAATCGAACTTAACACCCAGATTAAAATCCAATTGAATTTTTCGATCTGAGTATATTGTGGAGTACTTATTTCCGGCATCAAAATAATAAGCACCTCCAATCGTTCCGTAAAGATACAATTTTTTATAAATAGGATATGCACCTCCTATCCCTACATTTGCAGAAAATTGAGGATTAGCCTGTTTTATTGATTCTTTTATATAATATGGCTCTAAATAATAAAGATCGTGCGACACTCCCATAACAATAAGAGTAGACGGGGTATACCCGACTTTACTTTCATATTGTCCTTTAATATCCTTTTGTACCATGCCTCCGGCAGATAAATAAAATTTAGCCTTACCCAGCTCATAGAATTTATAATTCAATGTTAGTGGCACACCTAAATAATGGAAGTATTGATTTTCTCGAATATTAAAGTTACTATTTGATGTTACCTTAGAAGAAAGATATGTATAAACGATGCCTGTCTCTAAAGACAAATTAGGAGCAATGCTTTTAGACACCTTCAATCCGAATGAAATTGGTAAATGATGTTGTAATTTAAATTCTTTATTCTCTTTATCAAGAGCATCATTGAAGGATCTGCTTCTAGTAGGATAAGAGAATAATAAACGTCCACCATTCTGACTGATGTCTTGTCCAAACAATGCTGAATTTGCGGATAATCCAACAGAAATCCCTGAACCCGATTTCTTCTTAGGCAACAGTTTTACCTCCTTATGATCGTCAGTAAACAGTCGCTTCCCTTTTACAACTTCTTCTTTCTTTTCTGGTTTAGCCGATTCCTTCTCCGGCTCTTGTGCAGGAGCTGAAGCAGGGACATTAGCAACAATTGCTTTCTCCTCCTGTAGCTCGGCTCTTGCTATAATAGGTCTTATAGCAGGTCGTGAAGGAATCACAATCGTTGTATCATCAAGCTTGATTGTATCCTGAATAGCATCTTTGATTGTAGCAACTTTTGGTTCTTCCGGCACAACCAAATTACTGCCTTTTGGAATCAGTAGAACTCCGGTAACAACAGCCGCTGCAACACCTATTGTAATTAATGCTGTTTTTATTAGCGATACCTTAGAGGCTGTCGCAGCAGACGAACCCGCCGAAGATGAGGAAGAGCTAGACGCAGAAGATGGGTCAGCAGGTGCTGCCTGCTGAGACAAAAGCTGATCTAACCCGCCCCATAGGGATGCAGGCGCTTCCGGCTCAAAGTCTTTCAACTTTGAGGAGAATAGATCCTTTATTTTGTCTTTTTCTTCCATCATTTCTAAACTCTCTCTTTTACATATTTTTTCACCCTATCTTGCAATATTTGTCTGGCCCTCACATACTGTGAGCGAGAAGTTCCTTCACTTATACCAAGCATATCAGCAATTTCTTTATGGGAGTAATCTTCTATAGCATACAAATTAAAAACAGTAGAGTAACCTTTCGGTAATTCTTGTACCATTTTCAATAGCTCCGTTTCTGATATCCTATACATCTGATCGTCTTCGGTTGATTCATCAACGACCTCCGGGAGATTTTGGATATCCTCAGAAGAATGAAATATTGATTTTTTCTTTCTTAAGTTTTCTAAAGCAAGGTTTATAAATACGCGTTTCATCCATCCTTCAAAAGAACCTCTTTCTTGATATGAACCGATATTTGAAAAAACTTTCATAAAGCCATCCTGTAAAAGATCCTGCGCAGCATCCTGATCCGAACTATAACGGAGACATATGCTATACATCTTACGTGCGTAAGTTTCGTAGAGCATTTTTTGAGCTTCCCTCTTTTGTTCTTTACAGCCTGCTATCATTTGCAGTTCATCCATATTGGCTAAGCCTCACTTTAAAGATGCATTATTTGTGGAAGTGTTGCATCTGTTTGTGATAAAAATAATTATATCACCTCTTCTTTTACTTTACAATATAAAGATTCTTGTGTAGAAATAATCATTCAGGTTTTTGAGTGAAAAGAACCATCTTCACCTGAAGTTTATTTCCTATATCTATAACATCTACAACATCCTGTAAACTTAATGATTTATCAGCTTGTAGCAGAACGTTCATTTCTACATTAGGGTTGTCAGTCTTCTCTTTTGTCAGAACAGCACCCAATGCAGATTCTAATTCACTTTTCTGTAGTTCTTTGTCATCAATGTAATATCGTAAATCTTTTGTTATGATCACGTTTATATTTTTCTTTGTCACTACCTTTTCCGAGGTTGCAGCATTGGGAAGTAGCACTCTGATAGCAGCAGGTGTCACCATCGTGGATATAATAAGAAAGAATAACAACAAAAAGAACATTATATCATTCAATGATGCAGTATATACCTCGGCTGTTCTTGTTTTTCTTCGTTCTATCTTCATTTCTGTTCAATGTCTTTACTCAAAACAAACATTATGCTACTATTGTTCCCTTCTTATATGCACGTATAGCTTTTAGCACTTCGTTCGACTCTTTATCTATATTTACAACTACTTTATCAATACGTCCATTGAGCACATAATAGCCTGAGTATGCAACAATGCCGACCAGCAAACCAGCTGCCGAACATATCATTTTCTGATACAATCCGGTAGAAATAGTATCAATAGCGAGATCATTTGTACGTGCAATATCATAAAATATCTTTATAACTCCAAATATTGTTCCTAAAAATCCAAGCATGGGTGCAATAGAAGCGGTAATTCCCAACCAGTTCATTTGGTTTTCAAGAATATTTACCTGTTGGCGTGCTTCAACCTCCATTGCTTCTTCTATTTCTTTTTCGCTCAATTCAAATTCTTTCAATCCGGCAGCTATAACTTTTGCCGAAGCATAAGGACGTTCTATACAGAATTTCAAGGCCTTATCTACCTTACCTTCATTCACCAACTCGATAACACGAGATAGCCAAATAGAGTCTTTCTTTCCCAAACGACTTATTACAAGCCACTTGTTTATTATAACATAAATAGACAGTAACGATAGAAGAAATATAGGTAGAAGTACCCATCCCCCTTTCAGAACAAGACTAAAATAAGTTTCTTCAGGTGCAGTCTGTGCAGCTTGATCTGCCATTTCGATCACGGGGCTTGCTGCTTGTAGTAAAATGAATAAATTCATATATATTGATTCCTTATTATTACATAAAATTCGACAGAAGTCCCAAAGATAAGGTCTTCTGTCGAATTATTTTTATTCTTTAATATTCTTTAATATATACCAAAGCTAACGTGTGCTATATACTCATAGAAGTAACTAACTACCCCTACGGCAAAAATACCGATCATTGATATTACTAAAGAGGCTTTCATATACTTATCTGTATCTAGCGATTCGATAGGAGAATCGGCCTTTTTTATAAACATTGCTTTCACTACCAACAGATAGTAGAACAATGATATAACTGTATTGAGGAACGCTAGAAAAACCAACAAAGTGTGCCCTTGTTCCATAGCTGCCATAAACACAAACAGCTTACTGAAAAATCCTGCGGCAAATGGAATTCCTCCAAGAGAGAACATAGCGATCATCATAGCCAATGCTAATTTCGGATTTGAATAATACAATCCGTTATAGTCGTCCATATTCACTTTACCTGTCTTATCTTCCACTGCTGAGATAACACCAAATGCTGCAAGGTTGGAGAAGACATAAACAAATACATAAAATATAGTTGCTGCCATACCTGCCGAAGTTCCGGTAAATACGCTCAGCATAATATATCCTGCCTGCGAAATAGATGAAAAGGCAAGGAAGCGTTTCATGTTTTTCTGGCGAAGAGCAAACAGGTTACCAACAGTAATGGTAACAAGGATTACAATCCATATTATATTTTGCCATACATCTTGCAATGCAGGGAATACCTTAAACAAGATAGTCATAAGAGCAAATACAGCCGCTCCTTTCGATATGGTAGATAAATACAAAGTCACATTAGTAGGTGCTCCCTGATATGTGTCCGGTGCCCAAAGATGGAAAGGAACCAAAGATATCTTGAAGAATAATCCACTCATAACAAATACCATTGCCATCACCACAAGTGGTGTAGAATAGATATTTGCAGCTATATCTGTATAATAAAGAGTTCCGCAAGCTCCGTATAGGAAAGACAATCCGAATGTCATGATTGCAGAAGAGAATATAGCATTAAAGATATATTTTGCTCCGGCTTCGGCCGATTCTTGTTTGTATTTATTAAAAGCAACTAAAGCTGCGATAGGCAGAGATGCTGTTTCGAGTCCGATGTAGAATAGCAAGAAGTTTCCTGAAGATATCATCAAGTACATCCCAATCAGAGTGAGAGTTGTGAGCATAAAAAACTCTCCGCGTTTCAGAATCGAATCGGGTTTCTTAAGCCATGAGTTTGCTTGCAAGAAAATAAGGAAGACGCCTATATTAAGAATATTCTTTATCGTAAGATAAGCAGGGCCTGTAACATACATTCCGGCAAAAGAGCTTCCGTCGTCTTTGATAAAGAAACAAAAAACTGTATGTATAAGGAATATGCCACAAGCTACCGGAAAATAATATTTCTTAGCGTTGTCTGAAGCAAACAAATCATAACAAATGAGTAAGAGGAACGCCACAACAAGTGACAGTTCATGCTTCATCAACAAATAATTACTTAAGTCCATCTTTATATCTTAAAATTACAATGTTTACTATTTATCCTTACTTATTTTATATATGCCAAACTCGCACTGATAAGATCGGAAATCCAACTCGGAAACAATCCCATTCCGGCAACACAAACAATCAGCCCTACTGTAGCTACCTTTTCATGCCATACTGCATCTGTCAGCTCCAAGTGATGAGGATCTTGTACTGGTCCATATAAAATTTTTCCAACCACTTTCAATATATAAACTGCTGTCGCAACAATTGAAGAAACTGCAACAATCGTGAAAATACGATGGAAAAGATCGCTATGCTGGAACGAACCTACAAAGATTGTCATCTCGGCGACAAATCCACTCAATCCGGGAAGTCCCAAAGAAGCCATACCCGCAATAACATAACACACGCTAAGGAATGGCATGATTTTCATGAGCCCTCCCATCTGTCTAATATCACGTGTATGAGTACGTCCGTATATCATACCTATCAGAGCAAAGAATAGGGCTGTCATCAATCCGTGTGAAAGCATCTGCATCACAGCACCTGTCATCGCAGTCTGATTCATCATCAATATTGCAAACAATACCAGTCCACAGTGACTCACCGAAGAGTATGCATTGATGTATTTCAAGTCAGTTTGAGAAATAGCTCCCAGTGCTCCGTAGATAACACTGATACCTGTTAGTATAATGAATATCCATGAAAGCTCGTGAGCCGCTTCCGGCATCAGGCGCATTGCGATGCGGAAACACCCGTATCCCCCTAGTTTCATCAATACTCCGGCATGAAGCATAGACACCGCTGTAGGCGCAGATGCGTGACCATCAGGAGACCATGTATGGAATGGGAAAAGAGCGCCTAATACTCCAAATCCTAAGAATGTAAGTGGAAATATCCAATATTGAGCAGCTACAGGTATTGCATTGTTTGCAGCTACCTCAAGCATATTAAATGTATAATCTCCCGTTGCTGAAGAGTTGAAGTATATACCGAATATACCAACCGCAAGGAAAGCAGAGCCTCCCATCAGCATCAGGGTAAGTTTCATTGCCGAATATTCTTTTCGTCCTGTTCCCCAAAGTCCGATAAGCAGATACATCGGAATCAGAGCAATCTCATAGAAGAAAAACATGGTGAACATATCCAATGAAATAAAGAATCCATATACCCCCACCGAAAGTAAGGTCAACCACATAAAGAAATCTTTAGGCAGCGGATTCATATTCCATGATGCAAATGTTCCGGTGAATATAATAACAGCGGTAAGCAAAAGCATCAAGACCGAAATACCATCAACACCGATAGCGTAATGGATATTCAACGCCGCAAACCAAACCTTATCATAAGTAAATAACATCTCGGCTGTATTGCCGGCACTGCGTTCTGCATAGAACATAAAAAGCAAAGCAACAGCCAAAGCCATTTCAATGGCTGCACCGATTACCGCTACGGTACGGATTTGTTTAATGTTGCGGCATGGTATAAATGCTAACAACATCAAGACAGGTACAAGAACAAATAATGAAAGAATATTCATTGTTTTATATTTTAATCTATATCTTACTTACAAATAAAACATATCAGCCATCCGGCAAAACCCACCACCAAAATCAATGCTCCTAACAAGTACACCAATGCATATTGCTGAATATAGCCCGATTGTAGCCCTTTGATAGAACGGGCGGCAGCCTGAGTTACATAAGCTATTGAATCCATGAATCCATCCACAATATGACGGTCAAACCATGCAATAGGCTTAGATATACGCTTGAATATAATGCTACGGGTTACAAACAACCACAATTCATCGAAATAGAACTTATGCAAAGCCCATGTATACAACGTGCTGATGCTTGTTGCAATTTTATCCGGTATTTCATTTTTCTTATAGTATAGTTTAAATGCAATACCCATTCCTATCAGTGAGATCACAACGCTTGTTATAGCCACTTGCATATTAATGTGTGCATCGTATGGCATTCTGTCTGAAGTTACAAACTGACTGAAAGGTACATATCCGGCTCCGAACGCAAATACAGCTAGTATGATCAACGGGATAGCCATTGCAGGACCGGCTTCGTGCGGCTCGTGATGATAGTGTTTCTTTTCGTAGAAGAATATACGAAGGAACAAACGAGTCATATAGAATGCTGTAAGGCCGGCAGCGAAAGATAGTATAAAGTATATAACCTTATTGTGTTCGTATGTCGCAGCTAATATTTCATCTTTACTATAAAATCCGGAGAAGAACGGAATACCCGCTATCGCAAACAAAGCTACAGCAAAGGCAACTCCTGTAATTGGTAATTTTTTCCACAATCCTCCCATGTCGTCCATCTCGTTGCTATGAACAGCATGAATAATAGCACCCGCACACAAGAACAATAATGCTTTGAAGAATGCGTGAGTAAACAAATGGAACATACCGGCCATATATCCTAAACCTTCGTGTCCTCCATATTCGGAAACCCCAAGAGAGGTTAACATAAATGCAATTTGAGATATAGTGGAGAATGCCAACACACGTTTTATATCGGTCTGAGTACAAGCTACAATAGCTGCAAACAATGCGGTTATCGCACCTACATAGCCAATAAAATGCAATATATCAGGTGCTCCGAACGCATACACAGGGAACAGACGTGCAACAAGGAACACGCCGGCTACAACCATCGTTGCGGCGTGGATCAATGCCGAAGCAGGTGTAGGACCTTCCATCGCATCGGGCAACCAAATATGAAATGGCATCATCGCTGATTTTCCGGCTCCACCCATAAATATAAGAAGCATCGCCCACGATATAATCGACAAGCCTAAGAACGATGAACCTTGCATGGTAGCAATAAACGGTGCACCCTGAGCTGTTATATCTGTGAAATCAAACGAGCCTGAGAAATATGATAGCAATAAAATTCCGATAAGGAAAAAGAAGTCGGCAAAACGAGTAACAATGAATGCCTTCTTCGAAGCTGCCACTGCAGACGGTTTGATATAATAGAAACTGATAAGCAAGAAGGACGATACCCCCACAAGCTCCCAGAAAATATACATCTGGAAAATATTGGTTGCAACAACCAGTCCCAACATGGCAAAACTAAAGAGTGAAAGGAAGGCATAATAACGTTGAAAGCCTTTCTCCCCTTTCATATAACCTAAACTGTAAACGTGCACCATCAATGATACTGTAGTGATTACAACAAGCATCATTACCGAAATAGGATCAAGATAAACACCCAAATCAATATGCAGTTTGTCGGTAAATGTAAGCCATCTTACCGCTGTATGAATCGCCTGATAGGCTCCGTCTACCTTACCTACAACAAAGAAATATTGATATGCCGTCAAGTAAGATAGTATTGTCATTACACTCAGAGAAGTTGTGCCCAGTATTCCGGCAACAACAGGTTTCATGTATTTTCCACCCAGTCCGAGTATAACAAACATAATAGCCGGCAAAGCAACTATCAGTATCGAATATGTAAAATCAAAATGTTCCATATCTTATTACTATTTCCCTGCTTAGTTTTTCATTTTAGTTATATTCTCATCCACATATATACTTTTCACATTACGGTATATATTGATGATAATAGCTATAGCAATAGCTGTTTCTGCCGCAGCAATACCTATTGCAAACAATGTGAAGAAGAATCCCTCAAGCTGTCCCGGATATAAATAGCGGTTAAACACCACAAAGTTTAGATCGGTAGCATTCAGCATCAACTCAACGGATATCAGTACCATCAACATATTTTTACGAGACAGGAAACCATATACTCCTGCAAAAAACATGATGGTGCTCACAACCAGATATGCTTCGATTGGCACCGGCCCGGACAGAAAATTTGTTATAAACTCACCCATAACTTATATCTTTCTTTTTCTTATCTTTTTCTAGCAATCATGATTCCTCCAATGATACAAGCAAGGAGCAATATACTTATTGCTTCAAATGGCAGCAAATATTGATATTTGTCTGTTCCCATCATTCCCATACCTATATCCTGCATATTCAATTCTTTCTGCGTGATGTAGGTATAAAACTTGTTGACATTGTAAAATATAATGTGTCCGCAAATAGCCAAACCTGCCAACGCAGCTAAAGCAGAAATAAATATCCTGCCCGGCTTCTCGAACTTAACATCTACTCCCGGCTCGTGAGTAAGCAAAATAGCGAATATAAACAGTACCATCACCCCTCCGCCATATACAGCAATCTGCACAGCCATCAGAAAATGATAATCCAACAATAAGTACAAGCCCGCAGTACCAAGAAGTACAAACAACAGGAATGTAGCCGAGCGAATAATCTTTTGTGTTGTAACTGCCATAATAGTAGAAAACACAATGATTGTTGCTAAAATGTAAAATATAATTTGTTCTGCCATAATCTATTGATTATCGTATATGTTTATTCTTTGTCTTCTTTTACCTCTTGAACAGGTGCTGATGGAGCAGGTGCAGGAGCAGCACTGTCAACAGCAACTTCTGCTTTTGCCACAGGCTTATCCACTACCGGTTTTGGTTCTTTCTTCTTTTCACGAAGTTTAGATCCATCCCTATTCAATTGTTCTATCAACTTGCTACGTGTAAACAGTGAGTTTTCGAACGTATTCGCAAACTTGATAGCATCAGACGGACAAGTAATCACACACAGGTTACAAAATGTACATAATCCCAAGTCGTATATATACTTGTCAAGAACTTTCTTTTTCTTGCCATCCTCTGTTTCTATCGATCTCGATATTACCTGTATTGTTCCATTGGGACAATTCATTTGGCAAATACCACAAGCAGTACAAGCATGCTCATTGTTTTCATCGTGAGGCATAGTCAATTCTCCACGAAAGCGATCGGGAATAACAAGGGTTGCCCTATTCTCAGGGTACTGCTCTGTGATCTTCTTAGTCCACAGCTCACCCCATGTAACTCTCATCCCCGTGAGAAGAGATTTAATACCTCCAAATAATCCTGAAAAATATTCTGAAACTGAACTCATTTTCTTATACTATAATTTATTATTTCAGAGTCAAACCAAATACGACAAGAACTACCATCAACAAAATATTGAAGAGGTTGATAGGCAGTAAATATTTCCATTCCAGATTCAACAACTGGTCGATACGCAAACGAGGGAATGTCCATCTTACCCACAAGCTAAGGAAGATAAGGAATCCGGCTTTTCCGAAGAACCACAAGAATGATGGTATGTAATTCATAACTTCATTAAAGGCATCCCATCCTTGAATCTGAATAGGCATCCATCCTCCCAAAAATACAGTAGTGGCAATACCGGCTACGATAAACATATTCAGATATTCTGCCAAATAGAAGAAACCGAACTGTAGTCCCGAATATTCGGTGTGATATCCGGCTGTCAACTCCGATTCGGCCTCGGGTAAGTCAAACGGTCCACGATTTGTTTCAGCATGTCCCGAAATCAGATAGATGATGAATGCTATAAGTGCCGGAACGTGTCCTGCAATTATATTCCATTGATGAAGATATGTTTGTCCTTCTATTATTTTAGAAAAGCTCATTGTTCCCGACAACACCACCATGGTCATCAGAGCAAAACCTGCCGACAATTCATAACTTATAAATTGTGCACCGCTTCGCATAGCACCGATCATCGAGTACTTGTTGTTACTAGACCATCCGGCCAGCAAAACTCCAATAATACCAAGTGAAGATACAGCCACAACATAAAACACTCCAATATTAAAATCTACAGCTTGCAACCCCTTACCAAAAGGCAAAGCACCGAATGTAAGCATAGATGCTATGATCATAAAGAAAGGTGCTGTAAAAAATAGGAATCTGTCCGACTGTCTTACATGGATAATTTCCTTGATAAGGATTTTTACCATATCGGCAACACTCTGAACTAATCCATATTTACCGACACGATTAGGACCGAGACGAGCCTGAAAGAAAGCTGTGATTTTACGTTCTACATATATCAGAATCAAGGCTAATACTGCGTACAAAGTCAGCAATGCGACAGCAACCAATACAAACTCTATAGCCAAGACCGCCCATGTAGGTAAATTCTTAGTCAGAAATACATCGAACTGGCTAAGCCAATATGATACTTCTACTACTTGAGAATCAAATAACAACATATATCTTCTTATATTGATGAAATAAATATTCAATTAATTAGTCGTCGGGTGTAACTTGGCAAAAGCAATATAAACCGTGCTTATCCTATCGCTACCCTAAAACGCTCTTGATCAACGGTCGATATCCGGAATCACATAGTCCATAGATCCACCGATACCGATAAAGTCTGATATCTTCTCATCCGCACAGATCAATGGCATAGCCGAAACAGCAGCCATAGAAGGAGAACGGAACTTGAGACGATAAGGAGTTTTATCTCCACGGCTTTCTATATATACACCAAACTCTCCACGTCCGGCTTCTACTCGCTGATAATACTCACCTTCAGGTAGTTTTATTATCGCTTTTGTTTTCGCCAGATAGTCTCCGTCAGGTATATTATCGATTAGTTGTTCTATGATTTTTAAAGATTCTTCTATTTCGTCAAGGCGATTCAAATATCGGTCGAAAGAGTCTCCATTTTCGCGAATAACTTCCTTAAATTCAACCTTATCGTACAACGCATAAGGTATATGTTTACGTATATCGCAAGAGAATCCCGATGCACGTCCTGCAGGTCCTGTCACAGCATACGAAATGGCGTCTTCTTTCGACAGAAGTCCCAATCCTTTCATACGGCCTACTGCGATTACGTTTCCGGTGAATAGCTTATCATATTCAACCAAAGCCTTACGCATTACTGGTATAAATGCTTTTACATCCGACTGAAAATCAGGCTGTATATCAAACATTACACCACCAAGGACATTGTAGTTTATAATCAGACGGCCTCCTGTGTTTTTCTCAAATATCTTAAGGATGTCTTCTCTTTCGCGCATACCGTATATAAAGGCTGTGGTAGAACCTAAGTCCATACACATTGTACCCCATGCGACCAAGTGAGAATCGATACGATTCAACTCATCCATGATAGTACGTATATACTGAGCTCTTTCGGGAACTTCTATCTGGGCAGCCTTTTCTACACACATACACAATCCATGACGGTTTATGTTGGCAGAAAGATAATCAAGGCGGTCTGTAAAGTGTAGTATTTGCGGATAGGTGAGTTTCTCACTCAGCTTCTCTATTCCGCGATGAATGTAACCACTATGCACATCGATCTTCTTAACGATCTCACCTTCCAAAGCTACACGAAAGTGCATTACTCCGTGCGTGGATGGGTGCTGTGGCCCTATATTTATTATATAATCGTCTTTTTCGAAAATATCAACTCGCTCCTCTTTCAGCTTACCATCAGGCATTTCTACAATACGCGGAGCAGTATCTATAATATCCTTACTTTCTATCGATACGGGATTCTTTACTGGACTCGCATCATAATCTTTTCTCAAAGGGAAACCAACCCAATCCGAGTTGAGAAAGAAACGGCGCATATCAGGGTTGTTGATAAAGCGAATACCCAGCATAGCAAAAACTTCACGCTCATTATAGTGTGCAGTTTCCCAGATATCGGTAACTGTATACAATAATGGATTTACGCGATCTGCTGTTCCTGTTTTTACTGCTATTTCTTTCGACAAATCTGTTGAAGGGCACAGCAAATAAGTTACCATCAGCATCTCTCCTTCATCAGTTCCTGTCAACATTGCCAAGTAATCGAAAGGCATTTCAGCATAGTTGCGAAGTGCTTTTACTAAATGACGTAGTTTATTAGGTTCTACAGTTACCGTTAAAGGTGTTTTATCTTCAATAACCGCTTCAGGTACAGCTTCGAGTATTACCTTCTTGATATTTTCCATTGTCTCTTTGTTTCTTAGTCTTTTGGGGAAAAGTAAGGGATCTCAGTTCTATATTATTCTTATTTATCCCGTTTGATGTTCTTGTGTCCTTTACGGAACATAAAACGTTCTACTTTTATCTTACGTTGCAATTGCATCAAACCATAAAATAAAGCTTCCGGACGCGGAGGGCATCCCGGCACATATACGTCTACAGGAATTATTTCATCAATACCCTTCACAACATGGTATGAATCTACAAATGGACCTCCCGAAATAGCGCAACTACCCATCGCAACTACATATTTTGGTTCTGCCATCTGATCATATACACGTTTCAAAAGCGGAGCCATCTTATGCACAATCGTACCGGCCACGACCATTGTATCGGCCTGACGCGGGCTGTTGCGAGTTACCTCCATCCCAAAGCGTGCCAAATCGTAACGAGCTGCCGCTGAAGCCATAAATTCAATACCGCAGCAACTTGTAGCAAAAGCCAGTGGCCACACTGAATTTGAGCGTCCCCAGTTGATCAAATCATCGAGTTTACCTACTACAACAGGAACCCCGCCTTCATTGAGCTCTTTGATATAATCCTCAAGGTATTCATTGTCTCTAAACTCCTCGTTAGGAATACCTTTTATATATATTTTCTTTATTTCCATTTTAATGCTCCTTTCTTCCAGGCATAAGCTAAGCCCAGACCCAATATTATTACAAAAAACAATATACAATACAGACCGGGTACACCCAATTGCCTTACGACTGTAGCCCAAGGGAAAAGGAATATAGCCTCAACGTCGAACATTAAGTAAAGAATTGCATACAGGTAATAACCTACCTTAAACTGCATCCAGGAAGTTCCATGAGTAGGAATACCACATTCATATGGTTCTCCTTTTTGTGGATTAAAAGATTTTGGTGATAACAGTAAGGCCATGCCTAATCCGGCACAAACGAGTGTGATTCCAGTTAAGAAAACTACTAAAAAAAGAGCGGAAGAACTCATATTTTTATATTAAAATTAAGACTTTTCTATCGATTGTCTTTAGCTTTTGATGATATTAATAGCATTTTGCTACAGGCATGAGATACAGACTCGGTTATGAGCCCTCCTGACAATCGGCGCAAAATTAATCTTTTATTTCAGAAACACAAAAAATAAAACGCCAAATTATGCAAATTTGGCAACTAAAGATTGCAAAATAGGGAGTTAAGCCCGCTCTCTTACGATATAAATAGGTCGTTTTTTTGCCTCCATATATGTTTTTGATAAATATTGCCCCAAAATACCAAGGCAAAATAACTGAATTCCTCCGATAAAGAAGATGATACATAAAGTAGACGCATAACCTTGCACCGGATCACCGAACAATATCTTTTTGAAGATAATAAAACATATCATAATGAATGCTATTACGCAGAAAAGTATCCCAAAAACGGAAGCTATAATCAACGGACGAGTTGAGAAAGCGATTATCCCTTCCAGAGAATACAAAAATAATCCGATAAATGACCACTTTGTTTCTCCGGCCACACGTTCCACATTCTCAAAGGCAATCCATTTTGTTTTGAATCCAACCCAACCGAAGATACCTTTCGAAAAACGGTTGTATTCGCCCATATCCAATATAGCATCAACCATTTGGCGCGTCATAAGACGAAAATCGCGGGCTCCATCGACAACCTCGGTATCTGATATCTTATTTATCAGCTTATAAAACTGTTTGGCAAAAAACGATCGGATAGGCGGTTCCCCTTTTCGGTCTACCCTTCGGGTAGCCACACAGTCATAGTCTTCTGTTTTTAAGGTTTCATACATCTCCTTTATCAAGGATGGCGGGTCTTGCAAGTCTGCATCAATTAACGATACATAATTTCCGGTAGCTGCTTGTAAGCCGGCATATATACCTGCTTCTTTACCGAAATTGCGGGAAAAAGACACAAAATGCACTCTTTCGTCCGACTCTCTTAGTTCTTTAATTACTGTTAAGGTTTTGTCCCTCGAACCATCATTTATAAAAATAAATTCAAATTCCTGATCAGGCATTTCTTCCGCAAGCTTCACAACCTCTTTATACAAATACGGAAGGGCTTGTTCTTCATTGTAGCAAGGGACAATCAATGATATTTTATCCATATCGCTCTATTATTTGATTACAAAGTTAATTTTTTTTCGATCTCACACAAGCCCTAGAGCATTTAAGTCATAACTGTTCCAGATATTTATGCACCAATCGCGAAACCGGGTAATCGTCGGCATCGGCAGCTGCGATCTTGAGATAATCTTTATTCAATCGAATTTCCGAGACTTCTACCGTATAAAATATTGCATGAATAATTTGATGCGACAAAACATGTTTTATTTGTCTAATATATTGCACTTTAACATTCGAAGCACCCTCAAACAATGCTTTAAATTTTTCATCTTTCTGCAACTCCTCGATCGTCAGTTCTTTCTCCGTCTCCACAAGCGGCAATTCGTATAAATTCTGCCAGATATCTTTATCGTTTCGTTTGCGCAAGTACATAGATTCGCCATGGCGTACATCAAAATAATTAAAATAACGATTTCTCACTTTCTGCTTGCCTGCCTTTTTAGGATATTGCGCTACTTTGTTTTGAGCATACGCCAAGCATATTGAGGATGCCGGACAAATATCGCAACGAGGCGAAACAGGCACACACTGTAATGCCCCAAATTCCATTATTGCCTGATTATGCAAACCTGCATTAGCGTCATCGAGCAACTCTTGCGCCAACTCAGCAAATACTTTTTTACCCTTACCACTATCAATGGGTTCGTCAATAGCAAAAATACGTGACAGCACTCGATAAACATTACCATCTACGACTGCATAAGGCTGGTTATATGAGATGGAAACTATAGCCGCCGCAGTATAATCGCCTACCCCCTTCAACTTCAACACATCTTTATGCTCGCGGGGAAAAACACCATTATGATCTTTTTCTATCGACTTTGCGGCCGCCTGAAGGTTTCGCGCCCTGCTATAATAGCCAAGTCCCTGCCAAAGCTTTAGAACTTCATCTTCGTCAGCCATTGCCAACATACCCACTTTCGGGTATTTTTGTATAAACTTATTATAATAAGAATAACCTTGATCTACACGTGTCTGCTGCAAGATAACCTCAGAAAGCCATATTGCATACGGATCGGACGTATTGCGCCATGGCAAATCTCTCTTATTTGCATCATACCACCTTATTAATATAGAGCTCAGTCTTAAATCTTTTTCCATATTCATTTTAGAACACATTAATATACGCTCAAAACAAGCTATAGTTGAACGTTAATTTCTTTATCCAAGAGAAAAAATGATAATTATTTGTTTCAAAGGTAAATAAAAAGCTATATATTTGCAGTCCAAAAAATTAATTGTTTCGAATTTAAAAAGATAAGAAAATGACAAAAGCTGACATCGTTAACGAAATTGCGAAAAATACAGGAATAGACAAAGCTACTGTATTAAAAACAGTTGAATCATTCATGGATGTTGTAAAAGACTCGTTAAGCAAGAATGAAAACGTTTATTTAAGAGGTTTCGGTAGTTTCATCGTGAAGACAAGAGCTCAAAAAACAGCTCGTAATATCTCTAAAAACACTACTATCATCATACCTGCTCACTCAATTCCGGCATTCAAACCTGCCAAGACATTCATAACTCAAGTGAGAAAGTAATCTTGCCTTTTATTAAATTAATTTCTAAATATAAATAACATGCCAAGCGGAAAGAAAAGAAAAAGACATAAAATGTCTACGCACAAGCGCAAAAAAAGATTAAGAAAGAACAGACACAAAAAGAAAAAATAATCTGTAATTCTTTTATTTAATGAAATATACGAGAACAAACTTACAAATTGTTGAATTTCTAAGTTTGTTCTTTGTGTATTTAATGAAAAAGCTTCTTGATAAATAAAGAAGTAAACTCTACTATCAGATTTAAATAGGGAATTTAAATCTTATTTTTAATTCTAAAACATAGTTATGAATAGCGAACTAATAGTCGATGTTCAGCCCAATGAAGTCTCAATCGCAGTCTTGGAAGACAAAAAACTTGTCGAACTGCAAAAAGAAGGAAGAGACGCTTCATACGCGGTAGGAAACATCTATGCCGGCAAAGTTAAAAAACTGATGCCCGGATTAAATGCTGCTTTTGTAGACATAGGATACAAAAAGGACGCTTTTCTTCACTATTTAGATCTAGGTGCTCAATTCAAATCCGTTGATAAGTTTTACAAACAGGCTTTAGCTGATAAGAAAAAGTTTCCTAACATCTCGAAGATGAAAATGGAAGCGGACATAGACAAAAATGGATCTATCAGCGACGTTCTAAAACCAGGACAAGAAATACTGGTACAAATAGCCAAAGAACCTATATCAACAAAAGGCCCCCGCCTCACAGCCGAGCTTTCGCTGGCCGGCCGTTTTCTAGTTGTCATTCCATTCAACGACAAAGTATCCGTCTCTCAAAAAATTAAATCGAAAGAGGAGCGTGCTCGTCTAAGACAACTTATACAAAGCATAAAACCAAAAAACTTCGGAGTAATAGTAAGAACCGTAGCTGAAGGAAAAAAGGTAGCCGATCTGGATACAGAACTGAAAACATTGGTAAAACGTTGGGAGGACAATCTTCCTAAGATTCAGAAAAATAAACTTCCAACTCTCGTTTTTGAAGAAACAGGCCGTATTGTGGCCCTACTGAGAGACATCTTCAATCCTACCTTTCAGGAAATCCATGTCAATGATTTAGACACCTGCAACCAGATTAAGGACTATATATCATTTATAGCACCCGACAAAAAAAACATTGTAAAAAGTTATGATGGCGGGTTGCCTATCTTTGATAATTTCAATGTAACGAAACAGGTAAAAGCCTTGTTTGGAAAAACAGTTACATTCCGTAACGGTGCATACCTTATCTTGGAACATACCGAAGCCCTTCACGTTGTAGACGTAAACAGCGGCAACAGGTCGAAGAATCCCGAAGCAGGACAAGAGAACAATGCATGGGAAGTGAATTCCGCAGCAGCAGAAGAAATAGCCCGTCAATTGAGATTACGAGACATGGGGGGGATCATCGTAATCGACTTCATAGATATGACGGAAGGTGAGCACAAAGCACAACTAATGGCCAAAATGCAGGAGCTGATGGCGAATGATCGAGCAAAGCATAATATACTCCCACTGAGCAAATTCGGGCTAATGCAGATCACACGTCAGCGTGTACGTCCAGAGATGGAGATATCAACTACCGAAGCATGTCCTACATGTTTTGGAAAAGGAGAAATAAGACCATCCATACTGTTTACAGATACCCTGCGCATGAAAATAAGCTATCTGGTAAAAGATCTAAAAGTAAAGAATTTCAAACTCTATATACATCCGTATGTAGCAGCATTTATCAACAAAGGTTTTCCTTCATTAAAATGGCAATGGAGATGGCGTTATGGTATGGGAGTGAAGATTATTCCAAACCAAAACCTGGCATTCCTCGAATATCATTTTATGGATGAAAATGGAGAAGAAATTGATATGAAACAAGATTTTGAAGTAAAGTAACAATTACTCAGAATATATGAAAAGAGCTGTTTTTAATAATTAAAAACAGCTCTTTTCATTATTCACACATCTCGTCGTAACTATTATTATACCTACAAATTAGCAAATAACAAGAATATCCTTAAATTTGTATATTGATACAAAACGCATGAGTCCGGAAAAAAATATTTATCAATTAGGTCTCTCCCTTAGCGGAGGTGGTGCCAAAGGTTTTGCTCATTTAGGCGTATTGCAAGCACTAAATGAAATTGGTCTTTATCCTCAAATTATATCCGGAACCAGCGCAGGAGCTTTTGCCGGAGTATTATATGCGGATGGGTATACTCCTGAGGAGATATTATCATTCTTCAAAAAGAAGGTGTTCAGAGAGTTTGCAGAATTTACGATACCACATGGCGGCTTTTTCAAAAGCGATGGATTTCGTTCATTTCTAAAAAAACATCTCAGAGCTAAAACCTTTGAGGATCTGAAAATACCCCTGCGAACTGTGGCTACTGATATAGAATATGGTGAAACAAAGGTGTTTTCTACAGGAGCTTTGATACCGGCCGTTATTGCATCATGTTCGGTACCTATCATTTTCCGTCCTGTGGAAATCAACCAACATTATTATGTTGACGGAGGTTTATTTAAGAACTTCCCAGTTTCTACGATACGCAAAGATTGCGTTAAAATTATAGGAGTCAATGTCAGTCCGATCATAAAAGCAGAATTCAGGAGCTCTATTAAATATATTGCTGAAAGGTCTTTCCACTACATGTCCGGCTCCAACACCCTATTAGACCGAAACTTATGCGACTACCTGATCGAGTCGACATCTTTGTCTCAGTATTCAATGTTTGATCTGGAACATGTTGAAGAAATATATCAGGCAGGATACAACCTGACAACAAAATTCTTTGAAGATAAAAAAGAAGCCTTAATAAAAGATTTTCCACATATCAACCTTACATGCATAACACATGCACAATAATAAAATTAGCAGCCATGGCAGAAAAGATTTTTATATACCAAGTACTTCCCCGATTATTCGGCAACGACAACAACACGAATAAGGAAAGCGGCACCATAGAAGAAAATGGAGTGGGCAAGTTCTCAGCCTTCGACAACAAGGCATTGAAAGAAATAAAAAAAATGGGATTTACCCATATCTGGTATACCGGAATACTTGAGCATGCCTCTACGACCGACTACACAGCGAATGGAATAGCCAAAGATCATCCCGATGTAATAAAAGGAAAAGCCGGTTCGCCTTATGCGATCCGCGATTACTATGACGTTTCTCCCGATCTGGCTGACGATGTAGACAACAGAATGCAAGAGTTTGAAGCCCTGATAGAACGTACGCACAAAAATGGAATGAAAGTCATTATTGATTTTGTACCCAATCATGTTGCACGACAATATCATTCTGATGCAAAACCGAAGAAAATAAAAGACTTGGGAGCGGATGATAATAAAGACGTAGCGTTCGACCCGGATAATAATTTCTATTATCTCCCTAATCAACAATTAGACCTGCAATTTCCTACACAACAAGGAGAAAACGCATATATCGAATATCCGGCCAAAGCAACCGGCAATGACTGTTTCAGCAATAAGCCATCGGTGACCGATTGGTACGAAACGGTTAAATTAAATTATGGAATAGATTATACCAACAACAGGACAAGCTGCTTTATACCAACACCAGACACATGGCTAAAAATGAAAGATATTCTTCTATTCTGGGCAGCCAAAGGGGTAGACGGATTTAGATGCGATATGGCGGAGATGGTCCCTGTTGAATTTTGGAACTGGGTAATACCGAAAGTAAAAGCAAAAAACAAAACACTCATCTTCATTGCAGAAGTATATAACCCCGACTTATATCACAAATATGTAGATTGGGGACTGTTCGATTATCTATACGACAAAGTTGGACTGTATGACACGCTACGCAATGTAATCACCCATCAACAACCGTCGTCGGACATTACTTTCTCTTGGCAGAGCATTGACGGACTACAAGCTAAAATGCTAAACTTTCTAGAAAACCATGACGAACAGCGCATTGCATCTGATTTCTTTGCAGGCAATCCATTCAAAGCCATTCCGGGAATGATTGTAGCCACAACAATGAATACCAATCCTGTCATGATCTACTTCGGACAAGAACTGGGTGAACAGGGAATGGATAAAGAAGGTTTTAGCGGACTAGATGGACGTACAACCATCTTTGATTATTGGTCGGTAGACTCTATAAGGCGTTGGAGGAATAAAGGAACATTCACAGAAAGCGGACTAAATGAGCAACAGATAAAGCTTCGAAAGTTTTATATTCAGCTTCTAAAGATCGCAAAAGAAGAAGAGTCAATCAAGGCAGGTAAATTCTTTGATCTGATGTATGTTAATTACAACAACATGGACTTTGATCCTACAAAGCAATATGCTTTCTTGAGGTCTAGCAAAGATGAGTTCTTGATTGTAGTTACCAATTTTGATTCCAAACCTGTGAACATTTCCGTGCAGATTCCTTTTCATGCTTTCGAATACATGGAAATAAAATCTCAAGAAATAAAAAAAGCCAAAGAACTGCTTTCTAAAAAGAATTTTACATTAAGTCCACAATGGGATCGGAACCTGTTTTTAAACATAGAAGAATATTCCGGGAAAATAATTAAATTTTCTATGAGCTAATTGTGTTGTTTTTCCTAATTTTACAGTCTCATATAAATCTATTAAAAAAACTTTCCATAAAGATTAAAAAACTAAAGAAGAGATGGACAATAATCTACCTTTCAAAATTTTCTCGGGAACTAATTCTCGTTACTTAGCTGAAAAAATATGTACTAGCCTTGGATGCCCTTTGGGTAAAATGAAAATTGAACGCTTCGCCGATGGAGAATTCTCTGTTTCATACGAAGAGTCAATCAGGGGGTGTCAGGTTTTTTTGATACAGTCCACATTCCCTTCTTCAGATAATCTTATGGAACTTCTATTGATGATCGACGCAGCAAAAAGAGCGTCGGCCTCATCTATAATAGCGGTAATACCATACTTCGGCTGGGCTCGCCAAGACCGCAAAGATAAACCTCGTGTTTCTATTGGTGCTAAACTGATAGCGGATATGCTTAGTGCAGCGGGTATCAATAGACTTATAACTATGGACTTGCATGCCGACCAGATACAAGGGTTCTTCAATGTTCCGGTAGACCACTTATATGCATCTGCAATATTCGTTGACTATATCAAAACATTAGATACCGATAACCTAGTGATAGCAACACCGGATGTGGGTGGTACTAAACGCGCAAGCTCGTACGCCAAATACTTTGGCTTGCCGATGGTTATATGCTATAAACTTCGCAAGAAAGCAAACGAAATATCCGAAATGCAAATCATCGGTGACGTTACAGGAATGGATGTGTTGCTGGTAGATGACATTGTGGATACAGCAGGTACAATAACAAAAGCTGCCGACATAATGAAAGCCAGTGGAGCCAAATCGGTGAGAGCTATAGCCAGTCATGCGGTGATGTCTGACCCAGCATCGGAAAGAGTAACCCAATCGGGACTTACCGAAATGGTATTTACAGACAGTATCCCTTACTCTAAAAAGTGCGAAAAGGTAGTTATCTTATCTGTAGCTGATGTGTTTGCGAATGCTATCCGCAGGGTATTGAGCAACGAATCTATCAGTTCACTGTATATTCTATAAAAACAAAATAGGTATAAAATACATACATCAGAGAGGTGATTCGATCATCTCTCTTTTCTTTTGTACTAAAATTCAGATTCCAAATTTGTATATATCGCCAAATAAAGATACTTTTGCACCTTACATTAAATATGTTTATCACAAAATAATGAAGGTTCATCACGAAGGACGAGGCGTTTTAACAACATATTTTATAATCCTGTTTGTATTAAACGGGGTACTTTGGTATTTCTTCCGTCACACATTTTTATCCTATCTTGCAGGTGGAGCATCACTTGTTTTTTTTGGTATAGTGCTCAACTTCTATCGGAGTCCGTATAGGCAATTCAAAGGCGACAGCAACGGTGTTGTGGTAGCGTCTGCCGATGGAAAGATAGTAGCTATAGAAGAAGTGTACGAAGGCGAATACTTTAAAGACAAACGCATTATCGTATCTATATTTATGTCTCCATTTAATGTTCATGCAAACTGGTATCCTATCAACGGAAAAGTGCTGATGTCTAAGCATCATGATGGACGCTTTATGGCGGCATACCTGCCAAAATCGAGCACAGAAAACGAGAGGTCGACTGTAGTCATGGAAACAGAAGACGGTAAGAACCAAATATTGCTGCGTCAGGTAGCAGGAGCTATGGCCCGACGGATTGTAACCTATGCACAGGTTGGAGAAACAGCCAGTATAGACGAACATCTCGGCTTCATCAAACTAGGGTCAAGAGTTGATGTATATCTACCGTTAGGCACTGAGATACTTGTAGAAATGGATCAAAAGGTAACCGGAAACCAGACTGTAATAGCAAAATTCCGAGCATAAAGAGATGAAAAAGCATATCCCAAACACACTCACTTCCCTCAACCTGTTTTCAGGATGTATAGCCACGGTTATGGCATTTCAGGGAGAATACACATGGGTCGTAGTATGGGTTATCATCGCAGCTCTGTTCGATTTCTCTGATGGGTTTGCCGCTCGCTTGTTGAAGGCCTATTCTCCAATAGGTAAAGAGCTCGACTCTCTGGCCGACATGGTCAGCTTTGGATTAGCTCCAAGCATTGCAGCCTTCCGCTTCTTATCAGAAAACACAATACGCATAACTCAGAATCCCATTATAATAGAATATCTGCCATATATGGCATTCCTACTCGCTATTTTCTCAGCTTTACGCTTAGCAAAGTTCAACGTAGACGAAAGGCAGAGCGAGTCTTTTATCGGGCTAAATACTCCGGCTAATGCCATGTTTTGGGTTAGCTTCTGTTATGGTCTTACATACAAAGTTCCGATGATAACTCCATCCTTAATGTACACTTTTCTGGTTGCTATTATAGTATTTTCTTTACTTATGGTATCAGAAATACCAATGTTTTCACTGAAAATAAAAAACATCAAGTTTAAAGGAAACGAGTATCGCTATTTTCTTGCAGCATTCATTATTGTAGCTACAATAACAATCGGAGTACTAGGGATAACAGCAGGAATATTGCTCTATATCACTCTGTCTATCTTTCAACAAACGGGAATATTAAAGAAGTAAATTCTTTTCGGTCAGGATTCTCAGCCAATCACTATCTGCTCAATTGTTAAAAAGTAACAAAAGTAACAGATTTCACACTGTTTTGCATTGTCACTCTTTTACTGTACAATAAAAATCTACATATAAGCACTTCAAAGAACTCTTATTGTAAGATAAATTCTTTAAAAAGGGATTATCCTTGCGCTGAATCTTTCATATCATTTAGGAGAGTAAAAAAGTATATCGACCTGACGCTTACTCTCATTTGTTCATTGATGGATCAAACACATACGGGCTTAAAGCACCCCGAATAGAAACAGTAAACAATGCTGTATAAGAAGCTGATGTGCCACCATTATTGACTTGTATATAAACTATCCCTTTGCTAGAGTTATAATACACAACCATATCCTCAATATCGGGTTCGAGTAAATGCTCAAATATCCTTTGAGGAACAGGGATATTCCGTCCTTTTATAGACACCGTAATAGATTTGTAGTGCAATTGAGGAGAAGACCATCTTGAGACGCCATAAGCTATTTTACCGTTTATTCTGTAAATACCGTCAGCACCTTTTTTCACCGAAGCATCTTTTGAACCGATGGGCGCAACGGAAACAACGACTCGTACATCTGCATTCTTGAACGATATACTACCATGAGCTGATAGACGCTCTACTTCTACTATATCATAATCATCCACTCGCATCAGATTCCTACCATGAATATATCCACCGTTCACGCTTCTATCAGGCATATAACGATATACCTGACGCCAGGGATCTGTACTCGGATCTATAGGCAGCATATAAAAAACAGAATCGTTGGGAATGTCTACAGCGTTATGCAAATCGCCAAGACGTGGACAAAAGTCGATTCGTCCGCGAATGGTGTCTTGCGCCACCACAAATTGTGCGCTAACGTCCTGTGCACACATACTCAAAACAAATGATACAAGTAAAACTGTGTAATTCCTTTTCATGTGCTTATTATTTTAGAGTTACAATATCGTTCGAAAGAAAAAGAAAAGTCATTATTCAATAACCTTATACAACTTGCGGGCTTCTATAAGGGGTACAGCATTGAAGTGCCACCATTCGCCACGTATAGTCAAAAAACCGGCATGCCTCATCACTTTGCGCAATAGTTCACGATTTGCGACTTGCTGTTTTGTAAGAACACCTCGTTGCACCAATTCCGTCTCCTTATTAATACCGGCAGCACTACCAAAAAAATCGAAGGAAGTGCCCATATCCAAAGGTACACCTTTTTTGTTACAAATAGTAAGATCTACCGCCATTCCATAATTATGAAGGCCTGTACGTGAGGGGTTTGCGACATAAGCCGCATATTTGGTATTCTGCACCACCCGATACATCTTACGCTGCACACTCAAAGGACGTATGGCATCATAAACCAATAAACTATAATCAGGGTGGAGAGTCTTCAAATATTTCTGTGCAGCCACCAACTTTTTTGCAGCCAAAGGATGCAGATATATATTTGCCAACGAATCGTAAAGAATTGTTTTTGTAAAGTTATCTGTTGTTGAATACTTCATATCTACACGAATACTGCTATCCAGAGCATTAACATTTACCAGCTCCTGCGTTTGTAAGTATTCTTCGAAACTAGATGCTGTCTTTTGCTGCTGAGCAAATAAAACATAAGGCAACAACAAAAGACAGCAATATAGAAATATATTTTTTTTAATCTTCCTCATCCTCTTCATCGAAGTCATACTCAACATATTCCCTGCTCAATATTTCGTCGATAATTTCACATGTTTGCACAAACTCCTCTGTATTCTTTAACCTGTCGATAGACTGATATGCTTCTTTAAGAGATTGTAGCATGATCACATCATCTTCGCTGGCTCCCATCTCGGGACTTTCAATAAACCAATGCAGTTCATTTTTCAGGTTCTCACGGGCAGCATTATAAAAAACAAGAGCGGCTTCAGTCTCCCCCACCCGTTCCTTTATTTTAGCGGCTTCTATCATATCATGCCCTACTATATTTTTATAGTTGCTCATAATAGACAGCGTAAGCTTCGTTCTCATAACCGTAGCAAAGTGCAGTCCTTCAACATCTTCCTTTTCGCGAAAATAATAAGCCAATGTATTCAATGTCATGCGAATCGATGAAGCTTCTTTGATTACAAGTTCGGAAACAGGCCTCATAGGGTATCCTTGGGTCTCTTTTTGCAACTGCTCAATCATATCGGGTGTAAAATCGAAAATCTTGTTCAAGATTGATTCTTTTATCTCATCATAATTTCCATTAATATCTGAAGCAAAAACGAAACGAACCAAATCTCTGAACAAACGACTATTCGACTCTTTGACAGTTACAAAATCATATGCGTCAAGTGTATTGCTCTTACCAGCTGTAAAAAGTTCGGCAAGTATTTTATTGATATACTCATCGTCTTCGGATAATGCCGGTTGCAATTCTTCGGCTTTGTTTTCTATTATCAAATCCCATATTAACTGGTTTTCGGTACTAAAAAATGGTTTCAATTCGTCATTCAGCGTCAGTCTTTTGTTTGTCATTGGTATTAGTATTAGTTATATTTGTTTCTTGTGATACAGTTCCTTTTTTCATCGCCGAATATATCTCTTCCTGAATACGTGTACGTATATTTAAAGTAGATATCGCATTATGAGTTCGTTTATCGTTCACTCTGTTCGACAAAAATATATAAATTAAATTATTATCGGGATCGACCCAGAAACAAGTTCCTGTAAACCCTGTATGTCCATATGTGCTGGCTGGTGCACTTAACGCTGTCGGGCTCAGTTTGCTGGTCGTTGTTTCAGGCTTATCAAAACCCAGTCCACGGCGCGAAATTCCGCTCTTTGTTTGAAGAAATAGTTGACAAGTTTTTGGCGACAAATATTCTTCTCCGCCATAAGTACCCATATTCAGCCACATTTGATACAGCTTGGCAATATCATTCGCATCCGAAAACAAGCCTGCATTGCCTGAGACCCCACCCATAAAGGCGGCGCCTTCGTCATGTACATAGCCTTGCAAAAGTTGTTTGCGAAGAAAATCATCTTTCTCGGTAGGGACAATCCTTTGTTTATCGAATTTTGTCAATGGATTGTAGGTCGTTGTTGTAGCACCCAGCTTGCTGAAAAAGTTTTCCTGTACAAATGTATTCAAATCCTCTTTCGATATTTTTTCTACTACTTCTTTCAGTAGCATGAAATTGAGACAGCTATACACGTATCGTTTTCTTTTAGACAATTTCGACTTCGCAATTTCAGAAATAATAGTATCTGAATAGGTTTTGTTGATGAAAAGCCCCTCGGCCAAAGGCAAGAAGCCCACTTTAGGAGTTTGAGACACCATCGAAGGTTTAAATTTATAATCTGTACGAGCCCAAGTATTCGCATCGAACTGAGAAGAATAAAGAGAAGTCTGCGTACGATTGAACAATTCACCTTCATAGCTATCCTCGTCTATCGCATTCATATAGTAAGGGATAAAGGCCGGAAGTCGGCTTTCGTGTAAGAGAGCATCCCGCACTGTTATATCCGATTTGTCCGTACCTTTCAGAACAGATACATAGTTGCTGATAGGTGTATTGAGTTTCAATTTGTCATCGTCATACAATTTCATCACAGCAGGAACAGTAGCCGTAGCCTTCGTCATGGAGGCAAGGTCGTACAGGTCGGTATTCGTCACCTTTTGTTTACCATCATATTCGAACGAACCGAATGATTTATTATAAATAACTTCTCCATCTTTGGCTATCAATATCTGACATCCCGGAAAAGCCTGTGCTTTTATACCTTCTTGCACAATAGTCTCTATACCATCCAGTCGGTTTGTTGGTATGCCCACTTCTTCGGGCACAGTATAACTTAGTCTTATCTTTTTAGTATTGATCCCTTTTCCCTCTTTAAACACTCCTTTTACTGTCACAGGAGCTTTTCCAGTAATAGCATTCCCTCCAAATATAGCCTGAGCTGCATAGTTCTGAGCCAGATCGGTATCTTCATAAGCCAACAAGACACCATCGGCTTCTTTGACTACAGATGTATAAGCAGCTACGCGGTACGGATTAAGGAAAAAAGCCAGTACAGCTTCTTTTCCTTGTATCACATTTTGTATAGCTGTGCTAAAATTTGATCTTGCAGTATGCACCGATACAATAATTGTGTTATATGGCTCAAGTCCTTTTTTCAGCTGTAAAAGGGCATCACTATCCGAAACATTGAAGCAGGTAACATCTGCATACATTTTCAATATAGTATGAAATGTATTGTCCACCGAAGCACCTATCGATATGGCTGCAATTTTTCTTTTATCAAGCCCTTTTAACGGGACGATTTTATCATCATCTTTTATCAATGTCATCGCATCCCTATGCAGGTTTCGGTTTATCCATTCTGCGTTCGCATCATTCAGACTTTGAATAAGACTCGAAGTTTCGATAGTCCCAACACGATTTAATCCCAAAATATATTTGTATGCCAATACCTTCTTACACTTAGCCTCTATTTGCGATTCCGTCAGCAAAGTATCTGCTACTGCTTTCTTTACTGCATTAAATTCTTTCACTGTATTTACCGGTCCCAAAAGAATATCGTTTCCGGCCAACAGGGCTCTTACACAATAGTTATCTTCTCCCGAAACCCCTCTCATTTGCAAGCCATCCGTAAAGATCAACCCCGAAAAGCCAAGATCATTTTGCAACAGCTTAGTGGCTATAGGCTCTGACAGGGAGCTGGGTTGTCTTTTAGGATCAAGAGCCGGAATATTCAAATGCCCGATCATCATTCCCGACAAGCCCGCATCAATGTATTTTCTGAAAGGCTTTATCTCAAAATCATCAAGCCTGTCTTTATCGTGCGTAATGGTAGGTAAAGTTTTATGAGAATCGGCAGAAGTATCTCCATGTCCCGGAAAATGCTTTGCTACGGCCATCACCCCACCTGCTTCCAAGCCTTTCGAATACATAACACCAAGTTGGGCTACACGGTCGGGGTCTTCACCGAACGAACGGTTCCCGATCACAGGATTATTCGGATTGCTATTAACATCGAGCGCAGGAGCAAAATTTACTTGCACACCTATCTGTCGGCACTGACGAGCGACTTCGAGTCCATAGTAATATAACAGGGAATCATTTTGAATTGCACCAAGCATCATATTGCGAGGAAACTGTGTAGTATTATCCAACCTCATCGATAAGCCCCACTCTCCATCGAGAGAGATCATCAAAGGGGTTTTAGCCGTTTGTTGGGCATAGTTTGTCAGTTCGGCTTGATTTTGAGGAGAACCTTTAGAGAATAAAAGTCCGCCGACATACTGGTTTGTTATCAGATTTTTTATCGTATTTTTATTCGACTCTGTATTATCTCCACTGACAACAGGCATAAAAAGTTGCCCGATACGCTCATCCTGCGACATTTGATTATAGACCGAGTCGACCCAATGTCCCATTTTTTCTTTATCGACTGTGTCATAGAGAGTAGGTGTTTTACTTCCCAGAGCAGCCATGTTGAGGCATATAGTTGCCAAGAATGTAGTTGCAGCTGCTATATATTTTATTTTCATTTGATATTTGATATAAATTAAAAGGCTTTTTTCGTGTATATATACAAAAGTATAACGAATAAGCGTTATAAAACCAATAAAAACACTTAATTAAACATAGATTAACAAAGATATAATACCTTGTGTTATGATTATTTAACCTTAAAATATATCCAACAAATAACTAAATAAAAAATTTCTTCGTTATATGTTTATCATCGACAAACTATCAAATTTGACATATTATGAATGTGCTTAAAAAAGTAAGTCTTTTTATCATTATACTATTCATGCAAACAGGCATTATATATTTGTATGCCCAAGAATACAAACCGTTAATTACATCGAAACCGAAATTGTTACAAAGCAGCTCCTTGCCGGACAAGACTCTATTTCCTAAAATAGATTTATCCACATCACCTCAGGCGCCTTTAAATATCGACTCCGACAAATGGGAAAGCAAGATTGCTGAATTGAATATTAAACCAATAAGCTTTAACTCAACGTATCCCAGATTAATTGCCCCCACTCTATTTATCGCTTATGGCATCATGGCTCACGAGAATCATATGCTCAAAGATTTGGACAAAAGCACAAACAATGAAGTTGGCGAGCATTTTAAGAATAAGATGATATATGATGATTATTTACAGTTTGCTCCTGCCGTTTCTGTATATGCATTGAATCTTGCCGGAGTTAAAGGCAATCATGATCTGAAAGATGTAACTATCATAATGGCTACGTCTCACCTTCTGATGGCGGGAACTGTCAACATTCTAAAGAATAGCACCGGAGTACTTAGACCGGACGGGTCGACACGCAATTCGTTTCCGTCGGGCCATACGGCTACAAGTTTTGTAGGTGCACACATCCTGTTTCGTGAGTATATAGGCAAATCTCCCTACATAGCTTTTAGCGGATATATAGCCTCTTCTGCAACAGGCGCATTGCGGGTACTTAACAAAAGGCATTGGGTAAGTGATGTTTTAATGGGGGCCGGCATAGGTATATTCAGTGTCGAAGCCAGCTATCTTTTATTGCCAACAATTAATAAGATTTTATATCCGAATCATTTAAACTCGAAACACACTCTGGCGGTAGCTCCCAATATAGGAGATAACAGCTACGGAATAGGAATGGAATATACCTTCTGATACCCGTCCTAATAGTTTCAAAAATAGAGGTTAAGGTATTGCAATTTTCGGAAATATCGTTATCTTTGCATCCGCTTTGCGTAATCTCTGACGGGAGGTGCTCGTGTATATTGCGTATATTAACAACAAAACCATATATAATCATGGACTTAATTAAAGTTGCAGAAGAAGCATTTGCTACAGGAAAAGAGTTTCCTAAATTCAAAAGTGGTGACACAGTGACAATTGCTTACCGTATCAAAGAAGGTAACAAGGAACGTGTTCAGCAGTACCGCGGTGTGGTTATTAAAATTGCAGGACACGGAACAAAAAAACGTTTCACTGTTCGTAAAATGTCTGACAACATCGGTGTAGAAAGAATTTTCCCTATCGAATCACCATTTATTGACAGTATCACTGTAAACAAAGTGGGTAAAGTTCGTCGTGCTAAATTGTATTACCTTCGTAATCTTACAGGTAAGAAAGCTAGAATCAAAGAAAAAAGAGTTGTATCTAACAAAGCTTAATTCTTTATCCTACAACAAAGTACGAAAAAGATACAGAAGAGTCTGCCTACAATGCAGGCTCTTTTTTAATATCTATGTACTGCTACCTCTTGCAGATTATTCTTACCTTTAGCCCATTGTACCAAATCCTGTGCGAAAAACTTTAATTATGAGATTCTATAAACCTTCGCTCATCCTGATTATTCTTTTCTGCTCGATACTAATAAATACAAATTATCTCTTTGCTCAACAGGGAAAGACAAAGAACGAATATGTTTACCTCTTTATGGGTACAGCCGGAGATAACGGACAGGTAGACCCTGCCGCATGTGTTCCATATGGCATGGCAAGAGTTTGTCCCGATTCTGACCCCAGAACTCATGTCGGATACGATTATGATGTAAGTAAGATTTCGGGGTTCTCAGTCAATCGTATATCAGGTATAGGATGTAGTGGCGCAGGAGGTAATTTAAGTATAAAACCTGTAGCGAAAGACGTTAGCATCAGCATGAATAAAGAGTTGGAATCTGCTACTCCGGGTTACTATACCACCACTCTTACCAATGGAATAAAAGCGGAGTTTACAGCAACTCACAATGCAGCTATAGAACGTTATCACTACCCAAAGGGAGAGACGCAAAAGATGTCTATAAATTTCGCATCATCTTTCACCAAAGTATTGAGCTGTGATTATGAAATTGTTTCAGACAAGGAAATACAAGGCTATATACATGCAGGCAATACATGCGATCATGGTGCTTACAAACTGTACTTCAATATAAGCATAAGTAAACCCTTTACAGTAAATGTAAAGCATGAACAAGATGTAGAGCTGGCGTTTGAGGGCACTGATAATCGACCGATAGAAGTAAGAGTTGCACTTTCTCCGATTAGCACAGAAACGGCTCGCTTAGAAAACGAAGGGATAAAAAACCTTACTTTTGAACAAATAAAATCACAAGCCACTACTGCATGGGAAAACATCCTATCGCGAATAGAAATAAAAGGAGCTGGCGAAGACGAAAAGAAACTATTCTACACCTCTCTGTACAGAGTGTTTCTTAGTCCGGCAAATACGACCTCGATCGATGGAAAGTATTTGGCTACAAATGGAAAAGTACAACAAAAAAAGGATTATACATATTACAGTTGCTGGTCTATGTGGGATACATATCGAACCAAATTCCCATTGATCACCCTACTCGATTCCAAATCGATGAGAGATATTGCAAACTCTTTGTGTAATCTGTATATATATGGCAAAAAAGATTGGGCTACAGACTTCGAATCAACCCCAACAGTGCGTACCGAGCATTCGCAAGTAGTGTTACTGGATGCCTACAAGAAAGGGATTACCAATATCAATTTAGCTGAAGCTTACGATGGAATAAAAAAAGAAATGGTCAATCTCCCTACCAATCGTCCCGATCAGACACTGGAGAGCTGTATAGACTGGTGGGCTATGGCTCAGATAGCTGAGATATTAAACAAAACAGATGACGCTAATTACTATAGCGACAAAGCAAAAAGCACATTTATAAAAACATGGAATACAGATTTTAATAACATTGACGATTCTTTCACAAAGATGCGAGGCAGCGGGCTTTATCAAGGTACACGCTGGCAATATCGCTGGGCTTTGCCTCAATACCTGAACGAAATGGCTGACAGTGCAGGAGGACAAGACATATTAGCGAAGCAACTCAACTATTTCTTTGACAACAATCTGTTTAATCAAGGAAACGAACCGGGAATACATGCTCCGTATATTTTCAATCGCTTGCAACAATACGAGAAAGCGCAGGCGAATGTAAGACGCATCATAAAAGAAGATTTGAACCACCTCTATGGAGGGAATGCCGAATATCCGACACCATATCATGGCAAGCCTTTCAAGGCAGAACCAAAAGGATATATGCCTGAAATGGACGAAGACGATGGTACAATGAGCGCATGGTATGTATTCTCTACAATAGGATTATATCCTCTGGTAGTAGGTGAGCCGTGGTACGAGATCGTTTCTCCGCTTTATGATAATATTACCATACAGTTGGATAACGGAAAAAAATTAAACATTACAACTAAGAACCGTAAATCACCCGACGCTATTATCAGGCAGGTGAAGTATAACGGAAAAATTATCTCCGATTTCAGAATAAACCACGATGACATCCTCAAAGGTGGAACTTTGGAGTTAGAGTACAAATAGGATTTAAAATCTTTAGACATTAAAAGATTATATGAAAGACTTTATTATATCAGAATCAAAAAACGAACAAGCAGTTCTAGTAGGGCTTATCACTCAATACCAAACAGAAGAACAGGTAAAAGAGTACCTCGACGAACTTGCATTCCTTGCCGAAACGGCGGGCATCGTTCCTGTAAAAAAATTCACACAAAAGCTTGAAAAGGCAAATCCCGTTACCTTCGTAGGTACAGGAAAATTACAGGAAATAAAGCAATATATGGAAGATAATGAGATCGGTCTGGTCATTTTTGATGACGAGCTTTCTCCCAAGCAAATAAGGAATATAGAGAAGGAATTGCAAGTGAAAATTCTTGACCGCACAAGCCTTATTCTCGATATATTTGCCATGCGTGCCCAAACAGCCTATGCCAAGACACAGGTAGAACTCGCACAATATCAATACGTCCTGCCACGCCTGACTCGTTTGTGGACTCACTTAGACCGCCAGCGAGGTGGAGGTGTGATGATGCGTGGTGTGGGTGAAACCCAGCTGGAGACCGACCGCCGTATCATTCTTACCAAGATAGCATTCCTTAAAGAAGAGCTGAAAGGTATTGACAAACAAATGGCTTCTCAGAGAAAGAACAGAGGCAAAATGGTACGTGCTGCCTTAGTAGGATATACCAACGTTGGCAAATCAACTCTTATGACTCTGCTAAGCAAATCGGAAGTTTTTGCGGAAAACAAGCTTTTTGCGACATTGGATACGACTGTAAGAAAGGTCATTATCGACAACCTCCCATTCCTGTTGTCGGATACTGTAGGATTTATCCGCAAATTGCCGACTCATCTGGTCGAATCATTTAAGTCTACATTAGACGAAGTAAGAGAGGCTGATCTGTTATTACATGTAGTGGATATCTCTCATCCTAACTTCGAAGAACAAATAGAGGTAGTAAACAAAACTTTACTTGAAATAGACAAAGAAGAGAAACCAACTATATTGATTTTTAATAAAGTAGACTCTTTTTCTTATAAGCCTAAAGACGAAGATGACTTGACTCCTAAAACCAAGGAAAACATTTCTTTGGAGGAACTCAAAAACTCGTGGATGAACAAAATGCACAACGATTGTATTTTTATTTCGGCTACAGAGAAATTGAACATCGAGGAATTGAAACAGATGCTGTATGAGAGAATAAAAGCAATCCATATAGAACGTTACCCTTACAACGATTTCCTATTTCAGAAGTACGACGAAGAGATGGAATAATGAAAAAAAGAAAGTAGTATCGTCTGATGCAAAAAACAATTTCTTACATAAAAGAATATCTAAAAGCGTATTATCCCGAAAGTGAAATTTCGGGATTTATACGTATTATAATAGAGCATATAACCAAGCGTTCGTATCCTCAGGCTGTGATATCAGATACAAAGCTGACGGAAGAACAAACCAACTTACTGCATTCTATACTATATCGTTTAAAAAACTCGGAACCAATACAGTATATTATTGGCGAAACCGAATTTTTCGGACTTCCTTTCCATGTAACGAAGGATGTATTGATACCCCGCCCCGAAACGGAAGAGCTTGTGGAACTGATTTTGAACGAAAACAAAAAATCAGGACTAAAAGTACTCGACATCGGCACAGGTAGCGGAGCTATTGCAATAGCATTAGCAAAGCATTTAGAAAAGGCAGACATCGAAGCATGGGATATATCAGAAGAGGCATTAAAGATTGCGACCCTCAACGCAAAAGAAAACGCTGTAGATATAACTTTCAGATATGTGGATGTTCTAAAAAATTACCCCACAGACACTAAATTTGATATCATAGTCAGCAATCCTCCTTATATCTTGGAAAAAGAAAAATCCGAAATGGATCAGAATGTTCTGGATTATGAACCACACACCGCACTCTTTGTACCCGATAGTAACGGGCTTTTGTTTTATGACCGAATTGCCGATATTGCCTTAGACTTGCTCGAGCCAAATGGTAAATTATACTTTGAAATAAATCAGAGAAAAGGAGAGGATACAGTACAATTAGTCAAAAGCAAAGGTTTTATAAACGTTTGCCTATTTCAAGATTTAAACAAAAACGATAGGATGGTGAGAGCAGAGATAGACAGATGAACTGCTAACTCCTCCCTTCATTATATGTTTCTCTCGATTTTATTATTTCTTCCTGATTCTTCAAAGCCCAGTCTACAAGATTACTAAGATGAGGCATGAGGGCTTTGCCCGACTCTGTAAGTTTATACTCCACCCGT
Organism: Bacteroidota bacterium; assembly: GCA_023437305.1. GTDB lineage: Bacteria > Bacteroidota > Bacteroidia > Bacteroidales > Dysgonomonadaceae > Dysgonomonas. The sequence continues at coordinate 205,227 of JAEZGN010000007.1, read as the reverse complement.
GGAGGTACTTCAGGATATATCTTCCTGTCAACCATACCATCCACCTCCAATGAACGTAAAGTCACAGTAAGCATGCGTTGAGAAATATCCCCAATGCACTTATGTATATCATTGAAGCGCAAACCCCATTTGCATTCAATGTAGTCAATACCAGAAGCGACCATTTATCTCCCAGCCTACTTAAAACGTCTCTAATAGGACAAACCCCGACTTTGACAAAAGTTTTCATTTTTATTTTTAATTCATTATATTGTAAATCAGCATTAGTAACATTCAGGTAAGTGGGTTACTAAGAGATTCGTTCTTTCAAAAGACAATTACTTTACGTATGTTTACGTATCAAATGTAACAAAATTACTAAAAGTAACTATTGTATAATCTATTAAAAGTAAAAGCTATGTCTAAAAAAGTTGCAGTATTAGTTGTTAATCCGGTAAATGGAGCGGGCTTATTCCAATATTTAGAAGCATTTTTCGAAAATGGAATCGAATATAAAACGTTTGCCATATCAGATAGTACAGATGTAAAAACAAATTCGGGAGTCAGTATCAAGACCGATGATGTGGTGGCAAAGCTCAAAGGGGCTGAGAAAGAATACGATGCATTGATTTTTGCATGTGGTGATGCCATTCCTAAGTTCAATGAAAACGCCGATAAACAATACAATCAAGATATGCTGGAAGTAATAAAAACATTCGGTGATAGCAATAAGATCCTGATTGGGCACTGTGCTGTGGCATTATTTTTCGATAAGTTGGGAATAGGTAAGGATAAAAAAGTAGCGTTACATCCATACATAAAAAATATAGTAAAAGGATGCATCGCCACCGATGAAAAAGTGGCAATAGATGACAATATCTATACCGCTCAAACAGAAAACACAATACCGGAAATGATACCGGAAATATTGAGTGTACTGAAATAATTACACTTCTCTTTATCCTGAATGCAGCAAAGTCTTTTATTTTGCTGCATTCAGGATAATATTTTTCCTACTTTTGAGTGTTATTCTAAAAACAAGAAAAATTGAAGTTATCCGAATCACAAGCACTCAACCGTGTCGCAGCCTATTGTTCCAGAGCCGAACGATCAGAATTTGCCGTACGCAAAAAACTACTGGCATGGGAATTACCCCCCGATGCTATAGAACGAATCATGGACAGGCTAAGGAAAGAGAAATACCTTGACAACACACGTTTTGCAAGAAGCTTTATCAACGACAAATTACGGTTCAACAAATGGGGAAAGACCAAAATCATTTTTGAACTCAGAAAACTTAATATTCCAGAATCTATCTACAACCCGATTTTGGAAGACCTTGCGGGAGACGAGTTCGAAAAACAACTAATACACATCCTCTCCATAAAAGAGAAATCAGTAAAGGCAAAAAATGACTATGATAAGAAAACCAAACTAATACGCTTTGCTCTGGGGCGAGGCTTTTCTATGGATTTGTGTATTAAATGTGTTGATAAAATATTAGGTGGTAGTTATGAAGACAATATTTCATAATTTTCTCGATCTATTTTTCCCCAGCCTCTGTGTTGTCTGTAAAGAGCGATTGAGCGAAGGGGAGCAGCACATCTGTACCGATTGCCTGTTGCTCATTCCCAAAACGAATTTCCACCTGCAAGCCGACAATCGTCTGGAACAGTTTTTCGCAGGACGCTTTCCATTCCAGCATGTTGCTGCTTTTGCTTATTTTGTAAAAGGTGGCAGCATACAGCATATTATTCATGAGTTGAAATACAATCGAAACCCACACATCGGCAGATTTATCGGTGAGCTATGTGGAGAAAATATTAAAAACACCGATTTTATTTCTTCTATAGATATGCTCGTCCCTGTTCCTCTTCACCCTAAACGCCAAAAGGAAAGAGGATACAATCAGTCGCTTGAAATATGCAATGGAATTTCACACATAACCGAAATACCTATTAATAGTGATGCCCTGCTACGAAAAGTAAATAATCCTTCACAAACAAAAAATGCCCGCTTCGACCGCTGGAAGAATGTAGAAGACATCTTCCATGTGGTAACCCCGGAAACCTTCGCCAACAAACACATCTTATTAGTGGATGATATTATTACAACAGGCTCTACCCTAGAGTCATGTGCTAAAGAAATCCTGAAATGCGCCGATAGTAAAATAAGTATCTACAGCGTAGGCACTGCCAACTAGTTCCAACGCCCTCTATCCCTATTTATTGTTATACACAGGTTAAAATTTCATTATATATTGTGATTGTACGGGAGTACAATTATAAAGACCTTTGCCGTCGAATAATTTTATCTATTAACTCATAAATAATATATATATATCAACTATGAAGAAGATCTTTACTCTATTTCTTTTTCTAATTATAGGCATTACAATTGCTAGTGCTCAGGTTATAAAAGGAAGGGTACTCGACGAAAATGGAGAACCTATAGTATCTGCTACTGTAGCAATCAAAGAGCTACAAAAAGGTATATCCACAGACGAATCTGGAAAATTTAGATTTACAAACCTTCCTAAAAGAGAGTTCACTCTAGTAGTTAGCTTTGTAGGCTACAATAACAATGAAAAGAAAGTAGACCTAAAAAATAGTGAAGAAGTTCATATCCAATTTGATATGATTTCGAATGCAAACCTAAGCGAGATTGAAGTATTCGGCGAACGATACAAGCAACCCGAAAAGTTGGATGCGATCACACGTATGCCATTGCGGCCTAGCGAACAGATACAAAGTATATCAGTAATTTCCGACAAGGTAATAGCTGAGCAAGGAGCTCTTACGATTACAGATGCGGTAAGAAATGTGCCGGGTGTAACACTGTTTGGCTCTTATGGTGGTGTAAAAGAAAGTATGTCACTTCGCGGGTTTCGCGGAATTCCGGTTCTGAAGAACGGCGTAAGAACAGACTCTCAGTTCCAAACCGCTTCGATACAGACTGACATGATGGGTGTGGAGAGTATACAAGTGATAAAAGGGTCTGCAGCTATCACTCAAGGAGTTATAACTGACTTAGGTAATGCCGGAGGGGTAATAAACGTAGTTACTAAAACACCTAAATTTGTAAATGGAGGTGAGGTTGGAGTACGTGTAGGCAGCTGGGGACAGGTTCGTCCTACATTCGATGTACAAACTGTTCTAGATAGTAAAAACACAATCGCTTTCCGTCTGAACGGAGCTTATGAGCGTGATGATAATTACAGAGCAATAGTATCTTCAAACAAGGTATATATCAATCCATCGTTAGAATGGCGGCCGGATGACAAAACAACTGTAACATTGGAACTGGACTATATGAACGAAAACAGAACTCCGGTAACAAGTACGGTAAATCTTGCAGGAGCCGACAAAGATGCTCTCTATGATATGCCTTACAGTAAATTTTTAGGGTTTAGTGAAGATAACACCAACAGCAAAACTTTAAGTTATGCTGCACGTATCACTCGTCAACTAGCTGATAAAATCAGTTTAAGAGCTGCTTACTTCAATTCGTCTTATAATGTAGATAACACCTCCACCGGATTAAGTGGTCTTAAAAGCCGTCCTACAGATTACAACATCAAACAACGCGCTATTTCACGCAATTTGCGTGACGATAAAAACTCAACATTCCAATTAGATTTTGTCGGAAAGGATGTATACACAGGTTCTATAAAACATACATTCCAAGTCGGATTCGACTACAGAATTGCGGATGCCACTACAACAAACCTAGGCTCAATGGTCGTGGATACAATTGACGTATTGGCTAATAAAATCCCAAATGGTGTCCCCTCAAAACTGGCATTGAAAGGTGCCGGAGATCCCGTACAGGCTAAATATACAACGTACGGAATCATGGCACAGGAGGTGATGACAATAAATGAATACCTCAAAGTTATACTTGGCCTTCGTTATAGTTCTATCTCTACGATCAACGCTACTGCAGGAACAACAACAGGCGATGCATGGAATCCGATGTTAGGCTTGATGGTTACCCCTATCAAGAATGTAAACATATTTGGATCTTATACCACCAGTACCAGCCTGAGATCTGCAGCGCAAATCCTAACCGACAGCGTAACGCAGGCCGGCCCATCGACAACAAAACAATGGGAAGTAGGATTCAAATCGGATTGGCTGGACAATAGGCTGCGCTTCAATTTTACATATTTCAACATCAAAACAGAAAACCTGACCAATGCTGCATATATAGAAGGTACGAATACCCCAACCAACTATTACTATAAAGCAGGGACATTGAAAAGAGACGGTATAGAAGTAGAACTAAACGGACGAATTTTAAACAACCTGCAAGTAATGCTAGGGTATGCTTACCTGAATGCCAGATATGCAGACAGCCCTTCATATGTAAACGGATCAGCTCCGATGAATGCACCAAAGCATACAGCCAACGGATGGATATACTATACAGTTGACAGAGGAGCAGTTAAAGGTTTATCCATCGGATTAGGTACATATTATGTAGGAAAACGCCCTGTTAATGAGTACAGTCTTGCTCCTGATGGACACGGCTCTCCGGTTGGTGTAAAGCCATTTGATATGCCTGCCTATACAACAGTAAATGCACAGGTAGCATATACATACAAGAAAGTGACAGCACGTGTGTTCTTCAACAATATATTTGACGAACTTGGATACAACTCATATTTCCGTGGAGGCTATATCAATCAGATTGACCCTCGTAACTTTGCCGGAGTAGTATCTTATCGCTTTTAATCACTATTTATTGTGATTGAACGACACAAATATCATCATTTATTGTGATTGTAAGATAACATTAAAACACCGACCTTTGCAATGATGATAGTTTAAGAATTACTTAACTTTGATGATAGTTTGATTCCGGTGTCTTAGCAGTGCTAACTCACCGGAATTTTTCTTTATAAACGCTTAATAAAAGTATATGAGACTATTCTTAAAAAAACTCCATAAATGGCTTTCCCTTCCTGTAGGAATCATAATAACAATTGTTTGCCTAACAGGAGCAATCCTCGTTTTTCAGGACGAAATATTAGAGCTATCCAACCCCTCCCACTACTTTGTAGATAAGGTAAAGGAAAAACCTATGCCGCTAGAAGAACTCATCCCAAAAGTGAATGCCCAACTCGACAGTAATTCGGTAGCGAGTGTACAGATCTCTGACGACCCCAAACGCACTTACCGTATGACCTTAGCCGAAGGATTCAGGATCACCGCATTTGTCAACCAGTATACAGGAGAAGTGACGGGAATGTATAAATTTCAGGAAAGTCCATTCTATACCATCATGGTACTACACCGCTGGCTAATGGATGGCAGCCGCACATGGGGTAAATATACGGTAGGAATCTCTACGCTCATTTTCGTATTCATTCTCATCTCGGGAGTTATTGTCTGGATGCCGAAAAGATGGAATAGAAGCCGCTTCAAAATTCAGTTCAGAAAAGGGCGCAAGCGCCTCTTCTACGATATGCACAATGTACTCGGAGTATATGCTTGTTTGGTATTGCTTATCTGCGCACTCACAGGTATGGTTTGGTCGTTCGAATGGTATCGGAATGGATTGTTCAGGCTCTTTGGTGTCGAAGTCGCCGAATCCGGAGGACATGGAGGCGGAAGAGGTGCACGTGGCGGTGGTCGTGGCGGACAACAGGAAGAAAAGAAAGAATTGAATGTAGCTAATTGGCAAACGGTATTCAACTCATTACAAGCATCAAACCCTGATTATGAATATATACGGGTGCAAGACGGCTCTGCCGCAGTTCACCTAAAATCATCTGTTACATCACGGGCTACAGACCAATACAAGTTTGACAAAAAAACAGGAGAGATCACCGCTACAACCTTATTTAAGGATCAGGAAGGCACCACCAAAATATGGGCTTGGGTGTATTCACTCCATGTAGGAAACTATTGGGGAATATGGTCAAAAATATTCACCTGCATATTCGCCCTCATCGGAGCAAGCCTTCCTCTTACAGGTTACTATATTTTTTTTGTGAAAAGAAAAAACAAAAAAACCGTACAAAAACGAAAAGAAATAAAAATTGCTTAATTGCATAATTTCGACAAGGGAGTAATTCGTATTACTCCCTTTTTCGTTTCACTCATCGTCCATTTTACTATTATTACATAAATGACAGACCTACACATCACCAAAAAATATTACCTTTGTACACTAGGGCAAGAGCACTTTTAATTGTTATTATTTAGAATAGCATTATTCCGACACACTAGAGATATTGCATTGCTTTATTGAGGTATCTTATCCTCTAAAATAACGAAGAAATATAATTTATAACCTATTAATACCTTACTTATGTTCAATAAAAGACATTCGAAATTCTATGTAAGTTTGATGATATTAATGCTAATGTCATTGGTACAAATCAACGCTCAAGATTTTATTCCGGGTCAACTCTGGACAGGATTGAAGCAACCACAACCTCAATCTGAATTACCTAAAGGTAAAGCCCCCTTTCAGACATCAGAAAAAGTTGCAAAAAGAAATATACCAACAACTCTTGTCCCTGTACAAAGCGGAGAATGGATTATCTCGGACGGATGGGAAATGACAGACGGAAAAACAGCAATGGCGTCGAACAAGTCTATTTTCGACCCTCAATACAGCACTTCTGCATGGTATAATGCAACTGTTCCGGGTACAGTGCTTACCACTCTAGTCAATCAAGGAGTGTACCCAGACCCTTACTTCGGGTTGAATAATATGAATATACCTGAATCGCTAAGTCGCACCGACTGGTGGTACAGATGTAAGTTTACAGTACCAAAAGATATTGATGGCAATCAACTGCGCTTACTTTTCAATGGTATCAACTACAAAGCAGATATATACCTCAACGGAAAAAGCCTGGGAGATATGAAAGGTGCTTTTATCCGAGGCGAATTTAATATAACTGACCTTGTAAATAAAAATGGAGAAAACATACTTGCTGTTCATGTTTTCCCTCCATACAATCCGGGTATCCCTCACGAACAATCTATGATTGCCGGACAGGGACTAAACGGAGGAGTACTCAGCACAGACGGACCAACATTTATCTCTTCGATAGGATGGGATTGGATTCCCGGGATACGCGACCGCAATACGGGTATTTGGCAAGATGTAAGACTAAAAGCCGGGGGCGATATCATTATTGGTGATCCTCTTGTAACCACAGATATTTTACTTCCCGATACTACACAGGCTAAAATATCAATAAAGAATATTGTAAAAAATATTACCTCTAAAACTGTAAATGGTACACTAACTGCAAAAATTGAAAATATAAACATATCGCTACCTTTTACGTTGGCTGCGAACGAAGAAAAGGAAATAACATTTACACCCGAGCAGTTTAAAGAACTGAATATAAAAAATCCACGTTTGTGGTGGCCAAACGGTTACGGAAGACCCGAGTTATATAATCTGGAATTAACCGTACAGGCAAACAATAAAGTATCGGACACAAAATCTCTGAAATTTGGGATAAGGGAAATGTCGTACGAACTGATGGTAAACGACAACAGCCAAAACAAGCGCGTTCTTTATACTCCGAATGAAACAGTAAATAAAGGAAAACCGATATTCGACTATATCAACCGTGTTCCATTCACCAAAGACAACAACCTCCCTACTATTGCTAAGGATGCAGACACCTCCGGGTTACAGCCGCTATCGAGCGATGATCCTGTAGGACCATTCTTTACGATAAGAGTAAACGGAGTAAGAATTTTCTGCCGTGGTGGTAACTGGGGAATGGACGATGGGATGAAACGTGTATCAAGAGAACGTCTCGAACCATATATCAGACTGCACAAAGATGCAAACTTCAACATTATTCGCAACTGGACAGGAGAAACAACCGAAGAGGATTTCTACGCATTGTGCGACGAATACGGTATGCTTGTGTGGAACGACTTCTGGATTACAACAGACGACACGGTAGAACCTAGCGACTTCCCTCTCTTTGTAAAAAATGCGACAGATGCAGTTCGCCGCTTCCGCAACCACCCATCCATAGCAGTGTGGTGTCCTCGCAACGAAGGATTTGCTCCTAAACAATTAGAAGAAAGCATCTCTACCATGATGGCTAAAGAAGACCCTACCCGCCACTATCACGGACAATCTCGTTTCTTGAATATGGGAACAAGTGGCCCTTGGGGATACTTCAAAGACCCATCTAAATATTATACCCAGAATGCGAAAGGCTTCAATACCGAAATGGGAAGCTATGCTATCCCTACAGCAAATACAATCCGTAAGTTTATTGCACCGGAAGACCAGTGGCCTATCAATGACGTATGGGCTTATCACGATCTGCACCATACAACTCAGAATTTCGGAGACTTTATCAATGCAGTAGACCGCTATGGAAAAGCCGAAAGCATGGAAGATTTTTCACGCAAATCGCAATTTGTAACCTACGATGCGTGGCGCAATATGCTCGAAGCATGGAACAGCAAGATGTGGAACAATACCACAGGACTTATTCTTTGGATGAGCCATCCGGCATGGCCAAGTATGATATGGCAAACATATACTTACGATTACGAAACACCGGGATCTTATTTCGGAGCAAAAAAAGCATGCGAACCTATTCACATACAGATGAATTTGCCGGAAAATGATATTATGATTATTAACACAACATTGAATGATTACAAATCTGTAACTGCCGGTCTGCGTTTCATCGATCTTCAAGGAAAAGAATTATATAAGAAGAATATAAAACTGGATGCAAAAGCAAATTCAGCAACGAAATGTTTTGTTCCCGAAAAAGGAAATAACTTACCGCAGTTGTATCTGGCTCGCCTTGAGCTAAAAGATGCAAAAGGAAAAGTACTGTCAATCAATGATTACTGGATGACAAATGGAGATGAAAAAGCATACGAAACCATAAATACGTTACCGTCAACAACTGTAACTATTAAAACAATCAGCAGCAAAGGCAAAACAATGGTAGAGGTATCAAATCCATCAAAAACATTAGCTGTTGCAGTAAAACTAAATGTAGTGGATAAAAATTCCAAAGAGGTATTGCTCCCTGCTTACTTCTCTGATGGATATATTAACTTGCTGGCCGGAGAAAAAAGAGTAGTAGAGTTGGATATACCTAAAAAGATCACCAACTACAACATCGTAGCTGAAGGTTACAATACAAAAAGTAAATAGTAATTTATCTATTATAGGATAATAAATGTAACACAAAAGGTGACAAATAAGAATGAGTGAAAACCTGTTACTTTTGTCACCTTTGTTACTTTTTCGAAGATAAGATAACGTCATTCTGAACGAAGTGAAGAATCTCATTCCTCAATACAATATAAATAAGAGATGTTTCACTATGCTCAACATGACAAAGAAAATAAACACAGAATATAAATGAAAAAGATATTTCTATCATTATTTATAGCTTTGAGCACAACTTTATTTGCTCAAACAGACCCTGTTGACTATGTAAATCCATTTATAGGAACAACAAACTACGGGACAACAAACCCCGGAGCGATGTGTCCTCAAGGATTTATGTCGGTAACTCCATTCAACGTAATGGGCTCTCCCGAAAACAAAAGGGACAAAGACACCGGATGGTGGTCTACTCCCTATTCGTACGACAATAGCGTATTTACGGGTTATGCGCATGTCAACCTCAGTGGAGTGGGATGCCCCGATATGAGTAGCCTACTCTTGATGCCTATAAGCGGCGAGTTGGAAGTAGATTATAAAAAATACGGGAGTAAGTACAAAGATGAAAAAGCAACTCCGGGATATTATACTAATTTCCTGACCAAGTACAATATCAAAACAGAAGTTAGTGCAACGCCACGGGTAGGTATAGCCCGTTTCACATTCCCTAAAGGACAGAATCATATTCTACTAAATCTAGGGGAAGGTCTTACAAACGAAACAGGCGCGATGGTTCGTAAAGTGAGCGATACCGAAATAGAGGGCACAAAACTACTTGGAACATTCTGCTATACTCAGAATCAGGCTGTGTTCCCTATTTACTTTGTGATGCGAGTAAGCAAAGCTCCACAAAAATCGGGTTACTGGAAATTCCAACGCCCCGGAGGAGACTGGGAAAAAGATTGGAACAAAGATGCAGGAACATATAAGATTTATACAAAATACGAAAAAGAAATAGCCGGCGATGATGTAGGTGCTTATTTTACTTTCGACTGCAGAGAAGGAGAAACAGTAGAAGTGCAGATGGGAGTTTCTTTTGTTAGCATGGAAAATGCACGCCAGAACCTCGAAAAGGAACAACCAAAACCCGACTTCGATGCTATCCGTCTTGCAGCACGCAAAATGTGGAATGACGACCTTTCACGCATTCTTGTAGAAGGAGGCTCGGAAGACCAAAAGGTAGTATTCTACACAGGGCTTTACCACATGCTTATCCACCCGAATATTCTACAAGATGTGAACGGACAATATCCGGCTATGGAAAGCTCGGAGATAAAAACAACGAAAGAAAACCGCTATACCGTATATTCTTTGTGGGATACATACCGCAACCTGCACCAAATGATGACCCTCTTATATCCGGATCGTCAGTTGCAAATGGTACGCAGCATGATAGATATGTATAAAGAGTCGGGCTGGATGCCAAAGTGGGAATTATACTCTCGCGAATCGCTAACGATGGAGGGCGACCCTGCCATCCCTGTAATTACCGACACATGGATGAAAGGATTAAGAGATTTTGATATCAATACAGCATACGAGGCTTTCATAAAATCTGCCACTACTCCGGGACCTCAAAACTTACTCCGTCCCGATAATGACGATTATATGAAACTGGGTTATGTGCCATTAAGAGAAAAATACGACAATTCTGTTTCTCATGCCCTAGAGTATTATATGGCAGACTGGACATTGGCCGAATTGGCAAACTCTTTGGGCAAAAAAGAAGATGCAGAGAAGTTCTATAAGCGCTCATTAGGCTATAAGCACTACTATAGTAAAGAATATGGTACATTCAGACCAATCTTGCCTAACGGAGAATTCTTAACTCCTTTCAGCCCGTTACAAGGTGCGAACTTCGAGCCTAATCCGGGTTTCCACGAAGGGAATGCGTGGAATTATACATTTGCTGTTCCGCACGACATACCGGGACTTATCAAGTTGATGGGAGGCAAGAAAAGCTTTGTCGATAAGCTACAATCTGTATTCGATAATGGCTATTTCGATGTAACAAATGAGCCTGATATACACTATCCGTACCTGTTTAGCCAGATCAAAGGAGAAGAATGGCGCACTCAAAAACTTGTGACAGAGATACTGGCCAAGCATTTCACGAATACACCGGGAGGACTACCGGGCAATGATGACACAGGTACTATATCGGGTTGGGCTGTATTCAGCATGATGGGCATGTATCCCGAATGTCCGGGCAAACCAGACTATACACTGACAACTCCTACATTCAGTAAAATAACAATCAAGCTCGATCCTAAATATTACAAATCGGATAAGGTTGTTATCAATGTAATCAGACCGATGGACGTAGCGGCGAATTATATAAAAGAAGTGAGAGTTGACGGCAAAACATTGAATGGATATGCTCTATCCCATGATGCGTTGACAGGAGCTAAAGAAATTACCTATATACTGAAACCGGGAAAATAAACTTACTCTTGTCATTCTGAGTGAATATGAGTGAAACGAAGAATCCCATTCTTCTTATACACGAGATTCTTCGTTTCACTCAGAATGACAAATAATTACAAGTTGCTCTTAAATCTCTCGAACTCTTTCTTAGACCTGTTCACACAATCCTCCAAAGACAAACCGTAGTAGTAATTGCCCAGCAGATAAACACTATCGTTCTTTCGCATAGCCTGTACTTTCTCATCCATATGCAAATGCTCTAATCGCATTGCAGGCAAACTATGCTCTATGAATGAAGTCTCTATTATATCGGATTGTTGAATATTCAATACATTGCATATTAGCTCCAGCTTTTCTTTCTCTGATTTTTTGCCTTTCTCAAAGTGAAAAGTAAAGCTTCTATATTCGTTATTCTCTATCAGATCTCTGGATACTGCCGACAGGAAATCGTCTGACAAAGGAATAATACCTGCTATTTCTTTCAGCTCTATTTTATCTTTCTTTATGGTAATGTTCAAAGATTCGGAATCGAATATCGGGATAGAGGATAACAGTCCGGCTAACTCCGGTTCTATATCCTTCAGCAGACTAGAACTCACTTTCGGATTTGCCGCCATAGCAATATTTCGTGCATAAAAGATTTGCCCGCTTGCTGTTGAAAGCAAAAAGACATCGCCTTCTTTCTTTATATCAATCACTTCACTTAAAGTATTGACTTCAAGACCTCCGCTCTCTACTACTGCATTGATAAAGGACGATAAGCCACCTTTGAATGTAAAGCGTCGAGAAATTTCCTTTTCTCTTTTGTCTCTCTTTTTAAGAAATATTTCCGCAGGATAATCATCCGCCGGTTGACAGATCACAGCTTTGAATGCATTCGTAAACAATCGGTCATAATTAGAAGCCCCTACGATAGGACGAAAATATTCGCGGGTAGTTTTCCCGGCTTTGTCTGAAAAGAAATACTTCGGAAAGTGAAGCAAACATGAGAACTTAGATACTTCCGACATAATACTTTTTATCTTACCCGAAGCATAGAGCACATAGCTAAATTTTCCGAGAGGTACTATTATGTCTGTTCTTCGCATTTCTTTTACGATAGACAACAGACTGGTATATGAATTGTAGCATGTATGAGAGCCAAGCTCGTACCAGAAGTCGGGTTGGGCAGAAAGATGCCCTGTTTGTAATTGCCCTCCGGTATTTCTATTTTTCTCCAAGACCAGTACGGCTTTACCTTCTTTTTTCAGATAGTGCGCAAAAGTAACCCCACTTATCCCTCCTCCTACAACGATGCAATCATATACTTTTTGGCTCATGCTCTTCATTTTTTACTCTATACAAATATACAAGGAATGTATGGAATAAAGATATTTTACTCTTCAACCATACCCTCAAAAAAGCTATTCAATATTACCTGTTTATACTTTAGGCATTTTTCATTTCTCCTAATAGACTGCAAGTCAAAACCAAAGAGAGAAATTCTTTAATAATTATTTTCATTTTAAGGATTCGACTGCTCTTATTTTGCAATGAGTATCCAAATATTTTTCTTACTTTTGTCCTTTCTTTTTAGAGTCTAAAAAAATAAAACGTAAAGTCGTGGCTAATACGAAGTATATATTTGTTACAGGAGGAGTCATATCTTCCTTAGGTAAAGGTATTATAGCATCCTCACTAGGTAAACTACTACAAGCCAGAGGTTATAAAGTAACTATCCAGAAATTAGACCCCTACATCAACATCGACCCCGGCACACTAAACCCTTACGAGCATGGCGAATGCTATGTAACCGTTGACGGACATGAAGCCGATCTCGATTTGGGACACTATGAAAGGTTTCTGAATCAGCCTACACATAAAGATAACAACATCACCACAGGACGCATCTATCAGAATGTGATCAACAAAGAAAGAAAAGGTGATTATCTGGGTAAAACTGTTCAGATTGTACCTCATATCACAGATGAGATTAAGCGCAACATCAAAATGTTGGGCACAAAATACAATTATGATTTTGTTATTACCGAAATTGGCGGTACAGTAGGTGATATAGAGTCACTTCCTTTTATCGAGAGTGTACGCCAGTTGCGTTGGGAACTAGGCAAAAACTGCCTGTGTGTACACCTTACTTATGTTCCTTATATCGCAGCAGCAAAAGAGGTGAAAACAAAACCGACACAGCACTCTGTAAAACAATTACAGTCGGAAGGAGTACAGCCCGACATGCTTGTTTTGCGCACCGAGCATCCCTTGAATAAAGATATATTGCGTAAGGTTGCCCTATTTTGTAATGTAGAAGTAGATGCTGTGGTGCAGTCTGTCGATGTATCTACCATCTACGAAGTTCCTCTCAAGATGCAGGAACAGAATATGGACGAAATAGTTCTTCGTAAATTGGGAATGCCAATAGGAGAAAAACCTGAAATGCAATCTTGGCGCGACTTCTTAAATAAGAAAAAACATGCCAAAAATACAATCAAAATAGGACTGGTAGGTAAGTATGTTGAGCTACCCGATGCATACAAATCTATCAACGAATCGTTGTTGCAAGCGGCAACATACAACGAGCACAAACTCGACCTCCACTTCATACTATCTGACAAACTGACCGAAGAGAATATAGAGAAAACACTGTCATCGATGGATGGCATACTTATTGCTCCGGGATTTGGACAAAGAGGGATGGAAGGTAAAATCCATGCATTAAAATATGCCCGCGAACATGACGTTCCTACATTTGGAGTTTGTTTAGGTATGCAATGTATGGTTGTTGAATTCGCTCGCAACGTGCTGGGACTGGAAGAAGCCAATTCTACCGAGATGAATACTCATACTCCATTTAAGGTGATAGACCTGATGGAAGAGCAAAAGAACATCACCAACATGGGTGGCACAATGCGACTGGGGGCGTATAAATGTGAATTAGAAAAAGGTTCTCTTGTATACAAAGCCTATGGCAAAAAGATGATAGAAGAACGTCATCGCCATCGCTTTGAATTCAATAACGATTTCAGAGAAGACTTTGAAAAGAATGGAATGAAATGCACAGGAATCAATCCGGAAATGGATCTTGTGGAAGTGGTAGAAGTTCCCGGAAAAAAATGGTACTTAGGCGTACAATTCCATCCGGAGTATAATAGCACTGTTGTTTCTCCCAATCCATTGTTTTTAAGCTTTATAAAAGCTGTTGTAGATAATAAAGAAAAAAAATAAGAAAGGAATAAAACATATAATTATAAATGGACAAGAATACGATTACCGGGTTTATCCTGATCGCAGCCGTAATTATTGGATTCACATTATTGAGTAGGCCTTCGTCGGAAGACATCGAACGCCAGAAACAACAACGCATAAAAGATTCTATCGAATATGCTCAAACTCTGCAACGTGAGCAAGAAAATAAAATAGACACCTCTGTAGTTGAAAAAAAGACTGAGAAGATTGACGATTTCTTCAGTGCTTCGGCTCAGCAAAGCGACTCTACTGTATCAGTTACAGACTCGCTTCCATCCGCAGAACAAAAACCGGAACAATTCATAACCCTTGAAAATAGCAAACTAAAAGCTACATTTTCTACCAAAGGGGGAAAGATGGTTCGAGTTCAGCTCAAGGACTACATGAGCTACAACAGAGAGGATAAGAAGAATACCGACTCGCTTTACCTGTTCAACAATGATGCCGACTTTACCTTATTGCTAACAAACAAGCAGCAGAAGGTTTTGAGTACAGGCAAACTGATATTTACTCCTATACAGAAAGAAGGAGACAATTCACTGATCATGCGCTATGCATACTCAGACAGCCAGTATATCGATTTTGTGTACAAACTAGCTGATGACGACTACATGATGAAATATGACATCAATATGGTAGGCATGCAGCCGATGTTAGCCCGTACCTATAGCGATGTATTCGAGATGAAGTGGTCGCAGAGAATGCGCAGACAAGAGAAAAGCGTGAAAAACGAACAGCGTTATTCTCACCTCACTTACAAATATGTGGGTGGCGATGTAAAGGAAATGAGCAGCGATAAAAATGAAGAAGTAGAGGTTAAAGAGCCTGCAAAATGGATCGCCTTCAAAAATCAGTTCTTTGCTCCAATTCTAATTGCTGACGACAAAATAGAAACGGCTCTCCTTAACTCGAAAGTTTTGCAAACGGATGAAAACAGCGAGTACCTAAAAAGCTTTGAAGCAACACTATATGTACCTGCAAAACCGGGAGCAGCAGCTGAGAGCATCACAGCAGGATTCTCTTACTACCTAGGACCAATGTCTTACTCTTTGTTGAAGAACTATGACAGTAATGTTAAAGATGCAAACAAAGAACTTGATCTTGACAAACTCGTTCCACTGGGTTGGACTTTATTCCGTTGGGTAAATCAATACTTTATAGTTCCTATATTTAATTTATTGAGCAATACCGGACTGTCTATGGGTATTGTTATCTTACTCCTTACTATTATTGTTAAATTAGTCATTTCTCCTCTGACATACAAGTCATTTATGTCTTCTGCCAAAATGCGTGTTTTACGCCCTCAGGTAGAAGAAATAAACGAAAAGTATCCGAAGCAGGAACAAGCAATGGAAAAACAACAGGCTACAATGGCACTCTACAGCAAGGCGGGGGTCAACCCAATGAGTGGTT
This sequence comes from Bacteroidota bacterium, assembly GCA_023437305.1. GTDB lineage: Bacteria > Bacteroidota > Bacteroidia > Bacteroidales > Dysgonomonadaceae > Dysgonomonas. Next base: position 188,982 of record JAEZGN010000007.1, on the reverse strand, counting down.
GCGTACCGATGCTGCTTCAGATGCCTATATTGATCGCCTTGTTCTCGTTCTTCCCTAATGCGATAGAGCTGCGTCAACAAAGCTTCTTGTGGGCTACCGACTTATCGACTTATGATGCCATCTTTGAATGGAAAAATCATATCCCATTGATTGGAACCCATATTAGTTTGTTCTGTATTCTGATGACCATTACGAATATTGTCTATACAAAATTCAATATGGAGATGACCAACACCGGACAACAGCAGATGCCGGGTATGAAATGGATGATGTATCTGATGCCGCTTATATTCTTGTTTATGTTAAATGACTACCCGTCAGGACTTACATACTATTACTTCCTTTCATTATTGATTACAATATTGCTTACTATTGCTTTCCGTTACATTATCAACGAAGAAAAAGTATTAGCTAAGTTGGAAGCAAACAAAGCTAAGCCAAAAAAGAAATCTGGCTTTATGGCACGTCTGGCAGAGGCTCAACGTATACAACAGCAACAACTGAATGAGAGAAACAAATCGAACAGTACAAAAAAGAAACGATAATATAATCACCACTAAATAAAAAGAGACTGATTCCTATACAGAATCAGTCTCTTTTTATTTGTATCCAAAATCTTTAGATTATCTTTCTCTTGTTGCGCTTGAAGAGCCACTCTCTTCTGTTTTTTTCTCTGCACTTCTTCCACTACTCTTATCGTTTGTGCCGGTTGGTCTTCCGCTAGTAGACGGACGAGTACTTTCGGTTGGTCTTGCTGCCGGACGCTCATTGGATGGACGCTCGTTTGATGGACGCTCAGGCCTTGTAAGCTCATTAGGCGTACCGGGCCTACCCGAACTGGAATTTCCGGGACGAGTTGCTTCTCCGGGACGGCTAGGACGGCCCGAGCTTGAGTTTCCGGGACGATCTGTTTCAGGGCGACTAGGCCTGCTTGGACGACTAGGACGACTAGGACGATCGATATAGATAGGTCTGCCATAATCGGGTAATATCATCGGAGGAGCCGGTGCTATATATTCCACATCCTCGTATAAGAATTCATATCCTACAAGATAGTCATCAATAAATTCTAAAGCATAAACCTCATTTCTCGGGGTTCTGTATTCCAAAACTTCCTGATATCCATTCTGCGTATTATTCACAGCTAATATGCGGCTGGGTTCGCCAACTGCTTGCACCACCTGCTCTTTTGTCATACCCGTTCTCAATTTACTCAAATCAAGAGTCTTGAACATCCCACAGGATATGAATACAACAGATATAATCAAAAACGAAATCAGTTTTTTCATCTTTAATAGTTTTGTTTCGTTATTATCATTAATATTTATAATACATTAAACAATATTGTGCGTCTGAGAGTTCTTTAAATACGTCAAAAAGAATACAATGTAAAAAGGTCGCCTTTTAAACAAAGCGACCTTCTATATTCTAATTTAGCACTTCATTTCTCAGAAATTATTTTTCTATATCCAGGAGCTCTACTTCAAATATAAGATTAGAGAATGGCTTGATTTTGCCTGCATCTCTTCCTCCGTAAGCAAGATCGTAAGGGATATAAAGAATCCATTTAGAGCCAACCGGCATCAATTCCAGCGCCTCTGTCCATCCTTTTATTACCTGACCAACGCCAAAAACAGCCGGTTCTCCACGTTCGACACTACTGTCGAACACTGTGCCATCGATCAATGTACCGTGATAATGAACTTTCACACGATCCGTAGCTGTTGGCTTTTCACCTGTACCATTTGTAATAACCTTATATTGCAGACCGCTAGGTAAAGTTACAACTCCATCCTTCGCCTTATTTTCTTCCATAAACTTATCTCCTTCTGCTATCTGATCTGCATACTGAGCTTTCTGTGCCTCTTCTTGTTTTGCCTGCATCTTAGCTTGAGCATCCTGCATTTTTTCATTGAATGCTTCTGCCGGATTTTCTATATCAAAAGTACCGCCGCTCATAGCAGTATACATTGCCGATATAAAAGCGTCATTGTTAAATTTCTCTGTATACCCTTCACCATACATCTGCTGCAAAAGTCCCGGCATCATTTGTTTCAGGATTTGCCCCCCTACCGAAAGCCCTGTGTTATATGCATTTTTTGATTCTGGAGCGTCCAATCCGGCTTTTAGCCCTGCAATAAACTCAGATCTGTTACTCTTATTAGCGTTCAAAATAGAATCACGTTTCATAGCAGACTCCACTCCTGTAGTATCGGCAACTACTCCAAGTTGGCGTAGATACATAGACAACCCTTGCTCGTAAAGACTGGCGCCAAACATATAAGACAATGAGTCCATCTCTGTCTTAAGAACAGGCTTCGCCGGTGCAACACCTGCTTTTAGAGGCTGCTTTTGTGCCGAAGTTTTTTTCTGTGCCGACAAAGCCATTGGACTTAGCATGACACAAGAAGCAAAAGAGAAAAGTAAAAATTTCTTCATATTATTTCAAATTTAATAGATATGCGATTTTATAGTTTCTGAAAATGTGATTTTTACATCAAGCTACAAAAATAGCATTTTTATTCTTTAATTTGACAATGGCTTTAGTTTTGTTAAATATTTATGCACAGGCGTTTCCGCAACAACAAAAAGAAGGCTATACGAAAGAATTATATCGAATCTAGACCTTCTATTTATATCACTATCTAGCCTTTATAATACAGTTAAAACAAAGTTATTACCCAATTATTGTAAAAACTTGAAAACTAATTACTACCTTTGCGCGTCCTTTTGACAGGCTCTCTTATGTCGAATAATTTTGGGGTGGGAGTAAGTCAAAAAAATGAAGGGCTTTTTACCACAAAAGATATTTGAAAATTTTTAATGAAAACATTTGAAGAGTTAGGGGTTGCTGCGAATATTCGCAAAGCAATCGAAGAAATGGGTTATGAGAACCCAATGCCTGTGCAAGAAGAAGTGATTCCATATTTGCTTGGCGAAACCAATGATGTAATTGCGCTTGCGCAAACCGGAACAGGAAAGACTGCAGCTTTTGGTCTTCCTATACTACAAAAAATAGATACAAATCAGAACGTCCCTCAGGCGCTGATTCTTTGTCCTACACGTGAACTATGTCTGCAAATAGCAGGAGACTTATCCGATTATTCAAAATATATAGATAACCTAAGAGTTCTTCCTGTATATGGAGGCTCAAGCATCGAGAGTCAGATAAAATCACTAAAGAGAGGCGTACAAATTATTGTTGCCACTCCGGGACGACTGATAGACCTTATCAATCGTAGAACAGTAGAGCTGTCGAATGTAAAATATGTAGTGCTCGACGAGTCGGACGAAATGCTTAACATGGGATTCATGGAGAGTATCGACGAGATATTATCTAAAGTTCCGGATGAGAGATTGATGCTGTTATTCTCGGCTACTATGCCTAAAGAAATAGCTAAGATTACAAAAAAATACATGCAGAACCCGAAAGAAATCACTATCGGAAGAAAGAACGAAGGTTCTAACAATGTAAAGCATGTATACTATCTTGTTCATGCTAAAGACAAATATCTGGCACTGAAACGTATTGCGGACTATTATCCGAATATATACGGAATTATATTCTGCCGTACCCGTCGCGAGACACAAGAAATTGCAGACAAACTGATACAGGATGGCTACAATGCTGATTCGCTCCATGGCGACTTGTCTCAAGCTCAGCGTGACTATGTGATGCAAAAATTTCGCATAAGGAATCTACAACTACTTGTGGCTACAGACGTTGCAGCACGCGGACTGGATGTAGATAGCTTAACGCACGTTATCAATTATGGCTTGCCGGATGATATAGAGTCATATACTCATAGAAGTGGACGCACCGGTCGTGCAGGAAAAACAGGTACCTCTATCGCAATCATCCACGTAAAAGAAAAAGGAAAAGTAAGAGAGATTGAGAAAATAATCAACAAAAAGTTCGAGCAGGGAGCTATACCTTCGGGCGAAGCTATTTGCGAGAAACAATTGTTCAATCTGGTTGACAGAATAGAGAAAGTAAAAGTAAACGAAGATGAAATCTCAAATATACTTCCTTCTGTTTACAGAAAACTCGATTGGCTCGAAAAAGAAGATATTATCAAACGTGTAGTAGCACTTGAGTTCAATCGTCTCATCGATTACTATCGCGATGCACAAGAAATAGAATCGCCATCCGAACGGTCATCTCGCGATGATAAATCATTCCCTAAACGTAAAGACAGAGACCGTTCAGACCGCTCGGATCGTTCATCAGGTGGACGCACTGCCGAAAGAGGGTACTCTCGCTTGTTTATCAATGTAGGACGTACCGACAATGTAAATCCGGCAACGTTGATGGGACTTGTTAACGACTATGTGCCAGAAAAGGTAAATATCGGACGAATTGACATAATGCAGAATTTCTCTTTCTTCGAAGTGCCTGAGAAAGATGCACAGAAGGTTATAAAATCCATGAGCAAACAAGAACAGAACGGACGACGCATTTCTGTAGAAGTAGCTCAGGGCGGAGGAGGCGGAAACGCTAAAGACCGTGGCGGAGACAGAGGTCGCAGAAGCTTCAACACTCGCTCGGATATCGGAACACGAAAAAGTTCTGATTATAATTCACCAAAACACTCTGATAAGAATAAAGGACGGAGTGGAAGAAAACCAAAATATTCTTAAATATCCATTTATACGAAAAGCACCGAATTCTGGAATTCGGTGCTTTTTTTATTAAAGAATAAACAAATACTTTGTTCATTTCCAAAATCAAATTTTGGTCAAAAACTGAAACTTTTTAACTATGCATATCCCCCTAATAAATAGCAACAAATACGGACTACAAGCTTGTTTACATAATATTTACAAAGAACATTAATCGGTCTCTTTTGTTTATATAATTATAACTAGGTCTAATCATGTCTTATTTTTAAGAGAATATCTTATTCTAAATAGCTTTTGTTTTATATATTTGCTTGTTTATTACAATAGTAATAAAGATTTTTCTTCATTCCAATAGAATTTTTATGGACGAACAAAACGACAATATATCAGTATTACAGACAATAAACTCTCCCTCTGACCTTAAAAATCTAAGCATTGAGGAGCTTGAATCTCTTTGTACTGAACTTAGAAGTTTTCTTATTGATCAATTAAGTAAAAATCCCGGACATTTTGGCTCCAGTCTGGGTACAGTAGAGCTTACTGTAGCCCTTCATTACATATATAATACACCTTACGACCGCATTGTATGGGATGTAGGTCACCAAGCATATAGCCACAAGATACTGACAGGCAGAAGAGACCTGTTTCATACAAATCGTAAATTCGGTGGTCTCTCAGGGTTTCCAAATCCAAAAGAAAGCGAATACGATGCTTTTATTGCAGGACATGCTTCAAATTCAATTTCGGCAGCATTAGGTATGGCTGTCGCTTCTTCTCTCAAACATGAGAACAGGCATGTAGTAGCCGTAATAGGTGATGGTTCTATGACCGGAGGGTTGGCTTATGAAGCTCTCAACAATGCGAGCTCTCAACCAAATGACATCCTTATCATTCTCAATGACAATGATATGGCTATAGATGACAATGTTGGGGGCATGCGCGATTATTTGGTAAAAATGACGACCTCGCCCACCTATAACAGGGTAAGGAATGATGTTTATCAAAAGTTCAAGAAAGGAAACCTTATCACCGAACAAGGTAAAAACCTTATCCTTCGTTTCAACAATAGCCTGAAATCGCTATTGACGAAACAACAGAACATGTTCGAAGGCTTTAATATACGATATTTTGGTCCTATCGATGGGCACGATTTACCTAACCTGATTCGAATATTACAAAATATAAAGGATATGAAAGGACCTAAGATTCTACATATCCACACTATTAAAGGAAAAGGATTTAAGCCGGCAGAAGTTTCGGCTACAGTATGGCATGCTCCGGGTAAGTTTGACAAAGAAACCGGAGAGCGTATTGTAACAAAATCAAAAGATCAGCCACAACTCTTCCAAGACGTTTTTGGACATACACTTGTAGAACTGGCCAAGAAGGATAAGCGTGTTGTAGGGATTACTCCTGCTATGCCAACCGGGTCGTCTATGACCTATATGATGAAAGAATTCCCGGACAGGGCATTCGATGTAGGTATTGCCGAAGCACATGCCGTGACCTATTCGGCCGGATTGGCAAAAGAAGGGCTATTACCGTTCTGTAATATCTACTCATCATTTATGCAACGAGCTTACGATCAGGTCATACATGATGTAGCACTTCAAAAGCTGCATGTAATTATGTGCCTCGACCGAGCAGGACTGGTAGGAGAAGACGGACCAACACACCATGGGGCATTCGATCTTGCTTATATGCGATGTGTCCCGAACCTGACTATCGCCGCTCCTTTCGACGAGCATTACTTGCGCCACCTGATGTATACCGCTGCTTACGGCAACGAAGGTCCATTTGTGATCCGGTACCCAAGAGGGCAGGGTATACTAAAAGATTGGGAATGCGAAATGCAAAAACTGGAAATAGGAAAAGGGCGCAAGCTGAAAGATGGTAAAGATCTTGCCGTTTTATCAATAGGCGCAATAGGAAATACTGCACGTGAAGCCATCCACATCGTTGAAGACGAGGGCTATTCTATCGCACATTACGACATGATATTCCTTAAACCTCTGGATACTGCAATCTTAAAAGAGGTGGCAGAGAACTTTACTCATGTATTGACGATCGAAAACGGTGTTATCAACGGAGGATTCGGTAGTGCTGTTTTAGAATACTTTGCTGACAATAACTATTTGAACATAAATGTAGTGCGTGCAGGTATACAAGATAAATTTGTAACGCACGGTTCGGTTGCTGACCTGAAGAAACTATGTGAACTTGACATACAAGGATTGGTAAAACGGATGCAGTCGATCTTACATAAGCAAATAAGCCCTAATAATATAGAAGAAAAAATATATAAGTAAGAGTCGATGAGAATTGTAATTGCAGGTGCAGGCGCTGTAGGAACACATTTAGCAAAACTATTATCAGCAGAAAACCAAGACGTTGTACTCATGGATGCTGATAAGGAGAAGCTCAACTTCCTTGGCTCTAATCTTGAGATAATGACAATGACAGGGTCTTGCACTTCCCTCAAAGATTTGATGGAAGTGGATATAAAAGAAGCGGACTTCTTTATTGGTGTCACCCCTGACGAATCTACAAACATAACAGCCTGCTTATTAGCTGCAAATATGGGAGCGAAGAAGACCTTTGCTCGCATCGATAATTACGAATACCTCTTACCCAAGAATAAAGAGTTTTTTGAGAAGCTAGGGATCAACTCAATGGTTTATCCCGAAATGGTGGCGGCTAAAGAAATAGTATCTGCCCTAAAACGTCCGTGGGTACGCCAATGGATAGAACTTTGCGATGGCAATATATTACTGGCCGGAATCAAGATAAGAGAAAACTCGGAGCTGGTAAATAAATACCTCTTCGACTTAAGCAGCAAAGACAAGAAATTCCACATCGTTGCCATTAAACGAAAGAATGTAACTATCATTCCTACAGGAAAGGATATGGTTTTAGCGGGCGACATCGTATTCTTTACCGCAACAAAAGAAAACGTGAACGAACTGCCCGTAATAGCAGGCAAAGCCAGTTTTGAAGTAAAGAACATTATGATAATGGGCGGAAGCCGTATTGCCATCCGTACCTGCCAGTACTTACCCGACAATACAAACATCAAACTATTAGAATCCGATAAAGAGAAGAGCTACCAACTCTTAGAAAAGCTACCAAAGAATGTAACCGTGTTTCATAATGACGGACGCAATGCTGAGTTTCTTTTGCAAGAGGGAATCAAGGATATAGACGCATTTGTGGCTGTAACCGGGAACTCGGAAGCTAACATTCTCGCATGTATGGCAGCCAAACGCTTTGGAGTACGCAAGACTGTAGCCGAAGTAGAAAACATGGACTATATGTCGATGGCCGAGAATCTGGATATCGGCTCTATTATAAATAAGAAACTAATAACAGTAAGCAACATATACAGATTTCTGCTCAGCGCAGACGTATCTAACGTAAAGTCATTAACAATCGCCAATGCAGACGTAGCGGAGATTATAGCTCGACCAAACTCTTATGTAACCAAGAAAGAGGTAAAAAAGCTAACGCTACCCAAAAATGTCACTTTGGGCGGATTGATACGCAATGGCGAACCGATGATGATCGATGGCGATACTTTGATAGAGCCTTACGACCATGTGGTGGTTTTCTGTTTGGATGACACACTACGTGATGCGGAGAAAATGTTCCATTAACAGGATAGAAAGTTCATGAGTAATTTTAACTACCGGTTTGTACTAAAAACAATTGGATTTTTACTTCTCATCGAATCACTATTCATGATGAGCGCAACCATTGTTTCATTTTACTTACATGAAGCGGCCGGAGATGCAATGCTTATAAGCTCTACAATAACATTCTTTGTAGGAGCTTTTATCCGATTGGTAGGAACCGAAGATTTCCCCAAACCGATCGGTAAACGAGAGAGCTTCTTTATGGTGGCTGTTTCGTGGATCGTACTATCTGCATTCGGTATGCTTCCTTATTACCTGAGCAACTCTATACCTAGCGTCAGTAATGCCTACTTCGAAACCATCTCGGGACTAACCGCAACCGGTGCAACCATCCTAAATGACATAGAGAGTATGCCCAAGGGACTTCTCTTCTGGCGCAGTATAACCCAATGGATGGGAGGATTAGGAATCGTATTGTTCGTGGCCACAATCCTACCCATGGGAGGTAATGCATCTGTAATGTACGATGCCGAAGTCACAGGGATAGGCTACGATCGTTTTCGCCCCCGTATATCACAAATAGCTAAACGGCTATGGCTGGTTTATATATTCCTCACAGGAATTCTTGTCGTACTGCTTTGGATAGGCCCAATGAGTCTCTTCGACGCTGTTTGCCATGCTTTTACAACGATATCCACTGCCGGATTTTCGACAAAGCAAGATAGTATCGCCCATTGGAATTCAGCCTATATAGAATATGTCATTACACTCTTTATGTTCATCGGAGGAATAAACTTTACGCTGATCTACTTCTTTATGAAAGGTAGTGCCAAAAAGTTGTATCAGAATGAAGAGTTTAAATGGTATGTATCTATTATCATCCTCTTTGTTGTCATTATTGCCATCGGGCTTTACAGTTCGGGCAAGATAGAAGGAGTAGAAAAAGCCTTCCGCACATCATTGTTTCAGGTAGTATCGATGCTTACCACCACTTGCTTCTCTACTGACAATATAATAAGTTGGGGCTCTTTCTATCAGTTCTTAGTTGTCATCTTTATGGTCTTCGGGGCATGTGCTGGATCTACTGCCGGAGGTATCAAGATAGTGAGGATCATTATCTTGTTCAAGAATTCGATCAATGAGTTTAAACGTCAGGTACACCCCAATGCCATACTCCCTATCCGATTGAATAACCATGTAATTTCGATAGACGTAGTAACCAAGGTCTTGGCTTTTATCTTCTTATACCTTGCCATCCTTATTTTCAGCTGTTTACTTTTGTCCTTATCGGGAATGCAATTCGAGAATGCTCTCGGAGCAGCAGTTTCATGTCTTGGAAATGTGGGAGGTGGATTGGCAGAGATAGGTAATACAGGTAGTTTCTCGGAAGTGCCAACCGAGTCGAAATGGTATCTCAGCTTCCTTATGCTGACAGGACGTTTAGAGCTATTTACTGTACTTTCTTTATTTATGCCTGCTTTCTGGAGAAGATAACAATCATATATTCTTCCACTTACACAATACGCTATCGAGCAGATCGACAATCAGAAATAAAATAAAACCGATCAGAGAAAGAACAATTATACCAAAATACATCTGGATATAATCTACTCGCATTTGTGAATCGGTAATGTAAAAACCCAATCCTTTATCCGTTCCGAATGTTTCAATAAAGAACAAAGCCGATGTTGCGATACCCAATGCCACACGAAGCGAAGAAAAAACTTCGGGCAAAATAGCAGGCAAGGTAATATGTCTCATTTTTTGTAGGCCCGTTGCCCCAAAAGAAATAAGGACATAATAATTTTCTTTCGATATATTTTTTACAGCATCACGTATCGTAATGATCAACTGAAAGACGACAATCAATATAACAATAACGATCTTTGAGGTTTCGCCCAGATCAAATAATACCATGATAATAGGCAAAAGAGCTAATTTGGGAATAGGGTAAGAAAAATAGATCATAGGTCCCAACAGGCTATTTACCTTCTTACTATATCCCATCCATACGCCTAACACTAAAGCTATTCCCAAAGATATACCTATACTATATGCTATACGCTGTAAGCTGGCGAATGTGTGGTCTAATATACCATTTTCGAAAGCTTTGGAGTATCCACCATAAACCTCTGCAGGGAAAGGCAAAGCCTTGAGGCTGAGACAGGCAGCAAAAATATACCATATAACATTGAACAGGATAAAGCCGCCTATTATGTAACCGAAATAATTGAAAATATGTTTTCTACGTTTTGTCATCAGTACCCTATTTTATTGATAATAGATGCCACAAACCTCAACTTTTCTTCTTGGTACTCGGATACATTGAACAACGGGTTTTCTACCTGATGAATAATCCTTCCCGGCGATTTGCTCATTACAATAATATGCTCACCAATAGATACAGCCTCATGTATATTGTGTGTGATAAACAGAGTGGTTACTTTGTATTTTTCCCACAGACGGAGGAAAAGCCGTTGCGATGCTTCGGAAGTAAATGTATCTAATGATGAAAACGGTTCGTCCATCAACAGAATATCGGGCTGAGAGATGAAGGCACGAGCCAGAGCCACACGTTGTTTCTGCCCCCCACTCAATTGCGAAGGATAGCGGTTTTGAATATCACCGATCTCTAACGAGTCGATAATCTCTGAAACCTCAGCCTCTCTCAATACCTTCTTGCTATTCAGCTTATAAGAGAGGAAGATATTTTCTTTCACAGTCTTCCATTCCAGCAAACCATAGTGTTGAGGTACATATCCTATGGATACTTCTCTGGGTGTAAACGCTTTTCCATTAAAAACAATCTGTCCGCTATAATTTCTTATGATCCCGCAAAGGACTTTTAATAAAGTAGACTTGCCACATCCCGAAGGGCCTATAAGCGAATATATTTCCCCCTTTTTTATAGTCAGGGAGAAATCATTCAAAGCTACAGTATTTCCGTATTTTACCTCCAGGTTTTCTATCGACAGCATCTCTATTATTTGGTCAGTTGATCATTTATAAGATTCTCAACTTTGAAATCAGCTTTAAGTAGGTTTTTACCTCCGAGCCAGCTTATCACTTGTTGTATATCTTTGTCTGCAACAGTTACAGGCTGCGCATCGGTATAAGCAGGTAGAGTGACCTTCTCAGCAACAGGTTCAGGAAACTGAAGCTCTTTTACCAATATATCTTTTATATCTGCTACAGTATGTGAGTTCAGATAAGCCACACCATCATTGTAAGCGGCGTACATTTTCTTAATATCTTCACTCTTCGTGTCTATTACCTTCTGGGAAAAGACAATACCTGTAACAGTATATTTCAAGCTATCCATAGACACAAGCAACTTGCAACCTTCGCTTGCAGCGGTCAGAGCAAACGGATTAGGTAATCCCGTAGCATCTATTTTATTATTCCGCAACATCTCGAAGCGAGTCGGGATTTTATTTATCTCCACTTTCTCAACATCGTTAGGAGTAAGGCCTACACTAGCCAAAGCCATATCTACACAAAAGTCGATCACTGTGTTTTGAGAAACGGCTATCTTCTTGCCTTTCAGCTCCGACAAGCTATTTATCCCCGACTGCGCACCGGCTACAATATAAAAAGGTGCTTGACATTTAGAAGTAAGCTTCATATCAAACCCACCCGAGGCCAACAATGCCGCACTGGTATAGTCGGTTACTCCTCCGTCTACAGTTCCGCTCTGAAAAGCCATATCACGCTCATTGGCAGACATAAATTTCTGAATTTTTACGTCTAAACCATGTTTTGTAAAGTAACCTTCACGCTGAGCTACTGCAAGAGGAAGGTAATCCATCGAAGACATCACTCCCACTGTAAGCGTTTGCACTTCTGCACTTTCTTGTTTTTTACCGGAACAAGCGCTTAACAATAAGCTTATAGATAGAATTGAAAATATAATATGTTTCATAATTTGTATAAATATAATAATATGTGATTACAAAAATAAGGGAAATAAATCAATAAAATTAGCAGAACAACCACAAAGAAGCAACACAACCTCTCTCATATATTCAACTCCAAATTGTTAAAAGGTGACAAAGGTGACGGTTTTCAGCACTTTTTATATTGTCACTTTTCATCGTGACCAAACAACGACTAAGAGCCATCATGTATAAGACAATTATATCATTAATAAATAATACGACAATTATCATAACGCTGAAAATTACCCCCTGACATTAAATATCTCATGCCCCTGACCTTTTACTCACAACTTCTTTTTACCTTTGCATTCTGAATATTTTTAATCGATAAGTAATGTCACAACCTTCAATTCCTAAAGGAACAAGAGATTTTTCGCCGGAAGAAATGGCGAAGCGTAACTATATTTTCGACACTATCCGTGAAGTTTTCAAACTCTATGGCTTTCGTCAGATAGAAACTCCGGCAATGGAAAACCTATCAACACTGATGGGAAAATACGGAGAAGAGGGCGATAAGCTTCTATTCAAAATACTTAATTCGGGAGATTACCTAAAAGATTTATCCAATGAAGAATTGTTGGAGAAAAACTCTACCCGCCTTGCAACTAAAATAAGCGAAAAAGGGCTTCGTTACGACCTCACTGTGCCATTTGCACGCTATGTTGTAATGCACCGAAACGAAATAACATTCCCCTTCAAACGTTATCAGATACAACCGGTTTGGCGTGCCGACCGACCACAAAAAGGACGTTACCGCGAATTCTTCCAGTGCGACGCTGACATCATTGGCTCCGACTCGCTTATCAACGAAGTAGAGTTGATTCAAATAGCAGATGAAGTATTCAGCCGGTTCGGTATTCGGGTGAGTATCAAGCTTAACAACCGCAAGATACTATCCGGTATTGCTGAGATTATTGGAGAGGCAGAAAAAATCACAGACATCACTGTTGCTATCGACAAACTGGATAAAATAGGTCTGGAAAAGGTAAACGAAGAACTTGCTTCGAAGGGCATCCCACAAAAAGCGATCGAGCAACTTCAACCGATTATCCTTTTGCAAGGAACAAACGAAAAGAAATTAAACACCTTGAAAACAGTTCTCAAAGATTCTGAGACCGGAATACAGGGCGTTAACGAACTTGAATATATACTCAACAAACTAAAAATTGTAGGAATCCGTTGCGAGCTTGAGCTCGATCTTACTCTTGCCAGAGGATTGAATTACTACACGGGTGCTATCATCGAAGTAAAGGCTCTTGATGTGCAAATAGGCAGTATCACCGGAGGTGGACGCTATGATAACCTGACTGGTATTTTCGGATTGTCGGGCGTATCGGGCGTAGGGATTTCCTTCGGGGCAGACCGCATATTCGATGTATTAAACCAGCTCGATTTATACCCAAAAGATTCTATACAGAACACACAGGTTTTGTTTGTCAACTTCGGCGAAAAAGAAGAAGCTCACATATTGCCTCTGATCTTAAAAATGCGCCAGGCAGGAATCTCTACAGAGATATTCCCCGAAGCGGCAAAGATGAAAAAGCAAATGTCGTATGCCGACTCCAATAAGATTCCTTATGTAGCCATAGTTGGTGAAAATGAGATAAATGAACACAAAATCACATTGAAAGATATGACATCGGGCGAACAGAAATCATTGCCCCTCGAAGAATGCATATCTATCCTTAGCTAATTTATTAACAGACATATTAATAAGTCCTGCCTTAGTTGTTAACAAGGCAGGACTTATTTGTATATAAACACCTAATAATCAGCAAACATATTCCTATTCCCCATTGTTAATATTCTGTTTATAATCTGTTCATATCATGTTGAAAACTTTTTCATACATTTTAAGTGGGGAAAGGTGGGGAAAAGTGTATAAATTTTATACCTTTACGTCGAATATTGTATATTGTTAAAATTCAAAGTATTAATGTTACAGTTTTTGGGAAATATCGAAGCAAAAATAGACGCAAAAGCACGTCTTTTTGTACCTGCTTCTTTTCGTAAGATATTGCAATCTTGCGACCAGAATACATTGATACTCAGGAAAGATCTATTTCAGAACTGTCTCGTTCTCTACCCGCTGGTAGTATGGGAAGAGGAAGTTGCAAAATTACGTTCACGCCTCAACAGGTGGGACATGGAGCAGCAAGCGCTGTTCCGTCAATTTGTTGTTGACGCCGAACGCCTCGAGATGGACACCAACGGGCGTATCCTTATACCAAAACGATACTGTCAGATGGTGGGAATTACTACAGATGTAAGATTCTTAGGAGTAGACAATACAATCGAAATTTGGACAAACGATGCTCTGGACAAAACACTGATACCTGCCGAGGAATTCAGCGCTCGCATTCAGGCATTAATGAATAACAGCTCACAAAACGACTAATCATGGCCGATGCATATCACATACCGGTTTTGCTTCACGAGAGTATTGACGGGATGAATATTCACCCTGATAGTATTTGCGTCGATGTTACATTTGGCGGTGGCGGACACTCGAGAGAAATACTGTCACGGCTCGGAGATAGAGGGCATCTCTATGCATTCGATCAGGATGAAGATGCGATAAACAACATTCAACCTAACAGTAAGTTCACTTTTATCCGCAGCAATTTCCGATATCTTAAAAATTTCATCAAGTATCATAATGTAGACGGTGTAGATGCTATACTGGCCGATTTGGGCGTTTCGTCACATCACTTCGATGCCGAAGACAGAGGGTTCTCTTTCCGTTTCGAAGATAGCGACTTGGATATGCGTATGAATCGAAAGGGAGGAAAAACGGCTGCACAGATACTAAATACATACACAGAGGAAAAACTGGCAGATGTTTTCTACCTGTATGGTGAACTGAAACAATCGCGGCGGATTGCTTCCGTGATTGTGAAAACAAGAAAAGAAAAACCTTACAAGAAAACAAGTGATTTGCTTGCAACACTCAATTCATTTGTAGGAAGAGGAGAAAAAGAGAAAAAAATACTGGCTCAGGCATTTCAGGCTCTTCGCATAGAAGTAAATGAAGAGATGGAAGTGTTGAAGGAGATGTTGGAGCAGGCTCTTGACATACTAAAACCGGGTGGGCGATTGTCTGTCATTACATATCATTCGCTCGAAGACCGTATTGTCAAAAACTTCTTTAAGACAGGAAATTTTGAAGGCAAAGTAGAAAAAGACTTCTTCGGAAACTTCGAAACTCCGTTCAAACTGATAAACAATAAAGTAATCACTCCATCGAAGGAAGAAGAAGAACGCAACCCCCGATCAAGGAGTGCTAAACTAAGAGTTGCAGAAAAAGTTTGATATGACTGTAAAAGATATAAAAAAGAAGATCATGTATATTCTTGGCGGGACTGTTCTCACCGAGGATTTCTTTTGGAAAAACGCACGTTTTATCATCACGGTCTTCGTTATCATTGTGCTGTACATCAGCAACAGGTATAGCTGTATCGAGAAAATGGCGAAAATAGAATCTCTTCAACGCGAACTAAAAGACGCAAAGTATGAGTCTCTAACCATATCGGCCGAGCTGATGGGTGTAAGCCGCGAATCGAAAGTAGAAGATATGGTTCAGAAAAACGGTGTTGATCTGAAACAAACAAAAGACCCAATATATAAACTGGGAAAGAAATAAATAGCAAGAAAGAATAGAAGATGGCGAAAAAATCTGAAGGAACATCAAAGAATATAGCGATCAGCCGATATGGGTGGATTGCACTTATTATGTCCCTGATATTTATTGCAATTCTAGTATGTATATTTAATATAAAGTATGTAGAAGGCCCCATGTGGCGCGAACTTGGCATACAGGAAACCGTAAAGAAAGATAGAGAAATACGCCCCAACAGAGGCAATATTTATGCCGACGACGGACGCCTGTTGGCAACAAGTGAACCCCTCTACGGAGTATATGTCGACTTCATGGCAGATGGCATCCGGAAAGACACATTAATGAAATACGTTACGCCCCTGTCACAAGCACTGGCAAAGAAGTTTCCCGACAGAAGTGCAGCCCAGTACAAAAGAGTAATATTAGACGGATGGGACTTGAGCCGTAAAGAGCTCGCCCAAATAGAAAGAAATAGGGAGAGCGGCTCAAACAAAAAAGTAAAGGTTCGCAGCCGATACGTACGCATTATTCGCCCCGATATAAACTATATAGACCTGAAAGAAGTTCTCACCTACCCATTCTTTAATCAGAGAAGCAATAGAAGCGGCTTGTTTACAGAAGAAAAAACCATGCGTTTAAAACCTTTTGGACGCCTTGCAGGAAGAACTGTAGGATCTATATACAAAGACTTTGACGCAGGAGGGGCCAGTGGTCTGGAACTAAAATACGACTCTATACTAAAAGGGATTCCGGGTCTAAAAACACGCCAACGTGTGCAAGGCCGTTGGATAGACGTTGTATTGAACGAGCCTACCGATGGATGGGATATAAAGACTACATTGAATGTAGATATCCAGGACTTAGCAGAGAAAGCCCTATACAACAAGTTGGCAGAAACCAATGCGGAGTCAGGATGTGCTATCGTGATGGAAGTAGCTACAGGAGAAATAAAAGCCATAACCAACCTCGACCGTATGTCACCCGGTGTTTATGCTGAAGGCAATCCAAATGCCTTTTCTTATATGTCTGAACCGGGATCTACCTTCAAGACGGTGTCACTGATGATTGCCCTCGAAGATGGTGTAGTCACACCGAATGACTCCATATTTGTAGGAAATGGACTTTTCGAATACAAAGGACGTATCGTAAAAGACCATGACTGGCGCAAGGGACAAGACAAAGGCTACGTAACAGTGGCGAGGGGAATGTACTCTTCGCTGAATGTTGCTATCGCAAAAATGATATTAAAAGGTTATGAGAATAACCCTCAAAAATATGTACAGCGCATCCATGATCTGGGGCTTACGAAGAAGATAGAATGGGATGTTCCACTGCAAGGAAAAGAAGGAACTTCTGTCATTCGCTTCCCCGATGATAAGTCAAACCCATGGTCTAAAACGACATTACCGTGGATGTCATTTGGTTATGAGACACAAGTTCCGCCTATTTACATGCTAATGTTTTATAATGGTATCGCAAATAAAGGGAAGATGATTAAGCCATTTCTCACCAAAGCCTTTATGAGAGACGGAAAAATAGAAGAAGAATTTGAAACCGAGATTATAAATCCTTCACTATGTTCCGAAAAGACCCTCAAAGAAGTGCAAGACATTCTAAGAGGTGTTGTAACCGATGGAACAGGAAAAACCATTGAATCCGAAATGTTTCCTATATCAGGAAAAACAGGAACGGCGATGATTGCAGCCAGAGGGGGCTATGAAGGGTATTATGTATCATTCTGTGGATATTTCCCTTCCGACAATCCGAAATATACTTGCTTTGTTGGTATACGCAGGCCACAGGGAATTCCTTCGGGCGGACTTATGCCGGGAGCAGTATTTAAAACCATAGCCGAAGGGATATATACACGGAATACAGTAGCAACTCCTATCCTTGCTCAGAAAGATACAGTAAACTCACTTATCCCTGTCGTTAAAAGCGGCTCATTCAAAAACACAGAGATTGTTTTGAAAAAATTAAAACAAGATTATAACTATTCGGGAGACAAAGTCGAGTGGATAAATACAGACTCTTCAATTAATGGCATTCTTCTTCAAAGCAATTCTTCTATCAAGCAAGGATTAGTCCCTAACGTCATAGGAATGGGAGCACGTGATGCCATATATTTATTAGAGCTTGAGGGACTAAAAGTGAACCTTATCGGTGCAGGAAAAGTGAAACAGCAATCTATCGCTCCGGGAACAAGAACAATGAAAGGAGCAACCATAACCATAGAATTAAATTAACGAAAAAACAAATACAGATATGAAGTTGCAGGATTTACTTAAAAACATAGATGTAATAGAAATAAAGGGAGAAAAGGATATTAATGTAACCGGAGTTTTTACAGACTCCCGCAAGGCAACTCCCGGATCGGTTTTTATAGCGCTTAAAGGCGTTCAGGTAGATGGTCACCTATATATAAAAAATGCTCTGGAATTAGGAGCTAAAGTTATTCTTCACGAAAGTAAAATAGATACTTCTAACGAAGGCATTACATATATAAAAGTAAAAGACAGTGCTGATGCTGCCGGAAAGATAGCTACACATTGGTATGGCGACCCGTCGAACAATCTGAAGCTGGTAGGTGTGACAGGTACAAACGGAAAAACAACAACAGCCACACTTCTTTATGAGATGTTCCGCAAGCTGGGATATAAAGTAGGCTTGCTGTCAACTGTAGCCAATTATATAGATGGCAAAGCATATCACGCCACACATACTACCCCTGACCCTATTTCGTTGAACGAAATGCTCAAAAACATGGTAGATGCAGGCTGTGAATATGCCTTTATGGAAGTAAGTTCACACGCCATTCATCAAAAGCGTATAAGTGGTCTAAAATTTGAAGGTGGAATATTTACCAACCTCACACAAGACCACTTGGATTATCATAAAACAATGGGCGAATACCTAAAAGCAAAGAAAGCTTTCTTCGACCAACTACCCGAAACAGCATTCGCTCTTACCAATATCGATGACAAAAACGGATTGGTAATGTTACAAAATACGAAGGCTAAAACAAGCACCTATTCCGTTCATTCTTTAGCCGACTTCAAAGCAAGAATCATCGAAAAACACTTCGATGGCACTGCAATAGAAATCAATGGCAAAGAGTTGCAAGTACAGTTTGTGGGAGTATTTAATGTATACAACCTACTTGCTGTTTACGGGGCAACCATGTTGCTAGGACAAAGTTCGGAAGAAGCCCTGCTTGTACTTAGTACTCTAAAACCTGTATCGGGCCGATTCGAAACGATCCGTTCGCCACAAGGCTTTACTGCTATTGTAGACTATGCACATACGCCCGACGCTCTTACCAATGTGTTGGAAGCAATACACGAGGTATTGGAAGGAAACGGCCGTGTGATAACAGTTGTAGGTTGCGGAGGAAACAGGGATAAGACAAAACGCCCTATCATGGCACGGGAAGCTGTCCGTTTGAGCGATCAGGTTATCCTCACATCCGACAACCCTCGCTACGAAGAGCCACAAGCCATAATCAACGATATGGCAGACGGGCTTAACAGCGAACAAATGAAAAAAGCACTTCTGATTGTAGAACGTGAACAGGCAATAAAAACGGCATGTACACTGGCTAAAGCGGGAGACGTAATCCTCATTGCAGGAAAAGGGCACGAAGATTATCAAGATGTAAAAGGAGTAAAACATCATTTTGATGATAAAGAAATAGTTAAGAATATTTTTGGAGAATAATTAGAAAAATAAGAGAAACAAAATGCTATATTATTTATTCGATTACTTAGACAAATTAGATTTCCCGGGAGCAGGGATGTTCCGCTATGTCTCATTCAGGGCAGCCATGGCTGTAATATTCTCTTTGCTGATTTCTACGATTATAGGAAGACGGATCATCGACAAATTACAGAAACTGCAAATCGGTGAAACAGTGCGTAATCTTGGCCTTGAAGGACAACTAAGTAAAAAAGGAACCCCTACCATGGGTGGTGTTATCATTATTATAGCAATATTAACCCCTGTACTACTTTTCGCCAGAATAGATAATATATATATCATTCTAATGTTGATTACAACAATATGGCTTGGAGCATTGGGCTTTCTGGACGACTATATAAAAGTTTTCAAAAAAGATAAAGAAGGACTACAAGGAAAATTTAAAATAGTAGCACAGGTCGGACTGGGACTGATCGTAGGTCTGACAATATACCTGAGTCCTGATATAATTATCCGCGAAAATATAGAATACCGCAATCAGGATAATGTAATAGAACGTGTAAGCTATGTAGCCGAAGGAGTAAAATCCACACAGACGACTATCCCGTTTATGAAAAATAACAACCTCGACTACGAAGACCTTGTTAGCTTTATGGGTGAATATGCCGAACCGGCAGCATGGATACTATTTGTGATCATAGTCATTTTTATTGTAACTGCCGTATCCAATGGCGCCAACCTTACTGATGGGCTCGACGGATTAGCAGCCGGAAGCTCAGCAATTATCGGGGTAACACTCGGGATACTCGCATATGTATCCGGACACATGGAGTTTGCCTCTTATCTCAACATTATGTTTATACCCGGTAGCCAGGAGCTCGTGATATTTGCCGCTGCATTTATCGGAGCTACGATTGGTTTTCTTTGGTATAATGCGTTCCCGGCACAGGTCTTTATGGGAGATACGGGCAGCCTCACATTAGGGGGAATTATTGGAGTTTTTGCGGTTGTCATTCACAAAGAATTGCTACTCCCTATATTGTGTGGAATATTCTTTGTTGAAAGTATTTCGGTGATGATGCAAGTAGCGTTCTTCAAATTCACAAAGAAAAAATATGGCGAAGGCAGACGTATTTTCAAAATGACTCCTTTGCATCACCATTTTCAGAAAGCAGGAAATTCGGAGATACAAGCCTTGTTTCAAAAGCCAATAGGACCTATACCGGAGTCGAAGATTGTAGTGCGTTTTTGGATTATTGGAATTATTCTGGCAGTACTTACATTGGCAACATTAAAAATGCGATAAAAATCAATGATGAACAAGATTATCATATTAGGAGGAGGAGAGAGCGGCGTAGGCTCGGCTATACTGGCACAAGCAAAAGGATTTGATGTTTTTTTGTCTGACAGTGGGCCGTTAAAAGACCAGTACAAAGCCGAACTCGATCAGTATGGCATACCTTATGAAGAAAAAGGACATACCGAAGACCTCATACTGGCAGCAACCGAGATCATCAAAAGCCCGGGTATTCCTAATTATGCACCTCTTGTTCGCAAAGCAGCAGAGAAGGGAATTCCTATCCTATCGGAAATGGAATTTGCCAAACGCTACACATCTGCAAAAATGATCTGTATTACAGGCAGTAACGGAAAAACAACCACTACCAGCCTCATCTATCATATCTTGAAAT
The DNA here is from genome assembly GCA_023437305.1 of Bacteroidota bacterium. Lineage (GTDB taxonomy): Bacteria > Bacteroidota > Bacteroidia > Bacteroidales > Dysgonomonadaceae > Dysgonomonas. Next base: position 167,783 of record JAEZGN010000007.1, on the reverse strand, counting down.
CGGCAGGACTAAATGTAGGTCTTGGAGGAAATATCGGAAGAAGCTTTGCCCGTCAGGTAGCAGAAGATAATTTCGACTATTATGTATTGGAACTAAGTAGTTTTCAACTGGAAAACATGTACTCGTTTAAGGCTGATATCGCCATTCTGCTAAATATCACCCCTGATCATCTCGACAGATATGATCATGATATGCAAAAGTATGTCGATGCAAAAATGCGTATCGTGCAAAACCAAACAGAAGAAGATGCTTTTATATTCTGGGAAGAAGACCCTATTGTAAGCAAAGAAATACAAAAGCTGGTATCGAAAGGCAAGCAATATACATTTGCCGACCACAAAGTGGGTAATGCCATTGCATACCCCGAAAACAATGAAATAAAAATAAATACTCCTAAATCGGTTTTCGTTATGAAAGAAGATTTACTAGCACTCGAAGGAACACATAATCTGTATAACTCACTTGCATCAGGCATCACGGCAAAGTTGCTGGATATAACGGATGAAAACCTGCGTCACTCGCTTAGTGACTTTCAAGGAGTAGAACATCGCCTTGAGAAAGTAGCCAAAGTGAGAGGTATACAGTTTATTAACGACTCCAAGGCAACTAATGTTAACTCCTGCTGGTATGCTTTACAAAGCATGAAAACGAAGGTTGTGCTTATTTTAGGAGGGACAGACAAGGGAAATGACTACACAGAGATCGAGCAACTGGTAAAAGATAAAGTTCGGGCTTTGGTTTTCCTCGGAGTTGACAACAGTAAGCTGCACAAATTCTTTGATGGTAAAGTAGACAATATAGTAGACACTTCATCAATGAAGGATGCAGTTGAAAAATCTTATGCACTGGCCCAAGAAGGAGACACGGTTTTGTTATCCCCTTGCTGTGCCAGTTTCGACCTCTTCCAGAATTATGAGGATAGAGGTGATCAGTTTAAAGAATACGTCAGAAAACTGTAATCAAAAATGGAATTCAATTTTTTAGGGAGGGCATTCAAAGGAGATAAAGTTATATGGTGCATATTTATCGCACTGTGTATTATTTCTTTGCTTGAAGTCTTTAGTGCTACAAGTACAATTGCCTACCGCCAACATAGCCACTGGGCACCTATTCTGCGACATGCTGCATTCCTGCTTATTGGTTTTGCCCTAGTGATGTTTTTACAGAGGGTTCCGAGCAAATATTTTTCAGTATTACTATTGGGCATACCTCTATCTGCTGTTCTCCTTGTTATCACCATGTTTATGGGGCAAGACGTGAATGGAGCACAGCGTTGGCTCGGTATCGGAGCATTTACCATACAACCTTCCGAGTTTGCTAAAATTTCGGCTATTGGGTTTGTCTCCTTCTTTTTAAGTAAGATGAAACCTGATAATGAAGGTTGGATATTCAAAACCCTTATTATTGGTATTGGTGCTCTATGCTTGCTTATTGCACCCGAAAACTTATCTACTGCATGTCTCCTTTTCGGAGTTTGCTTTATGCTTATGTTTATCGGACAGGTCAGTCTTAAGAAACTAGGACTGATTGCTTTTGTAGGACTTGCTGCTGTAGCAATTTTACTAGGCAGCCTTACGCTCCTACCCGAATCTTTTGCAAAAGAATATCTACCGGGACGTCTGGCTACATGGAAAAACCGTATAGAAAGGCACTCGGGAGAAGATAAAGAGATGAGGAACGCCGACGGAACTATTGCTTATAAAATAACCGACGACAACTATCAGGTATCACATGCAAAGATAGCTATAGCCAACGGCGGTATAATCGGTTTGCCGGGAAGCGGCGTTGAACGGGATTTTCTTCCACAGGCTTATTCCGATTTTATTTTTGCCATTATTCTTGAAGAGACCGGATTGCTCGGTGGGCTATTCGTTCTGCTTTTATATGTAGCTCTGATGTTTAGGTGTGGTGTTTTGGCTTCGAAATGCGAAAAGAAGTTCCCGAGATATCTTATACTCGGGTCTGCACTTATACTCACAATACAGGCTCTGGCTAATATGGCCGTAGCCGTCAATTTGATTCCTGTTACAGGACAACCTCTGCCTCTGGTAAGCCGAGGCGGAACGTCTACCATTATCACATGTGCCTATTTCGGTATTATCCTGGCTTGCTCATCCCGACTCAATGATTCGGATCATGAAGATGTGGACGAAAGCATTGCCAATATAGATTTTGAACCCTATGTAAAAGATGCAGAACAATGAAAAATCTGAGAGTTATTATTAGCGGAGGTGGGACAGGAGGTCATATATTTCCGGCGATAGCTATTGCCAACACCATCAAAAAACGTTACGCTGACTCCGAAATCCTTTTTGTGGGAGCCGAAGGACGCATGGAAATGGAAAAAGTTCCAAACGCAGGATACAAAATAGAAGGATTAAATGTAGTTGGACTTAACAGAAAAAATCCGATCAAGATATTTTCTACAATCTGGAAATTTCAGAAAAGCCTCAATCAGGCTAGCAAAATCATAAAAGAGTTCAACCCCGATATAGTGATTGGCGTGGGAGGATATGCCAGTGGACCAACCTTGTATAAGGCGAGTAAACTAGATATCCCTACCCTCATCCAAGAGCAAAATTCGTATGCCGGAATTACAAACAAATTTTTAGCTAAAAAGGCTTCCAGCATCTGTGTTGCTTACGAAAATATGGAAAGATTCTTTCCGAAAGATAAAATAGTGATGACCGGCAACCCTTGTCGCGAAGAATTATTATCATCGAATATAACGAAAGAAGATGCCTATACAGAGTTTAACCTCGACCCGAATAAAAAAACGATTCTGGTTGTAGGTGGCAGTCTTGGTTCGAGAACAATAAACAAAAGTATATTTAGTGGAATAGATGCTTTGTCAGAGTCAGATATACAAATCATTTGGCAATGCGGAAAATTATACTTTTTCGAACTGAATATGGATCTGGCATCGAAAGGGAATCCACAGAATGTTCATATCCATGAATTCATCTCCCGAATGGATTTAGCATATAAAGCTGCGGATTTGGTCATCTCCAGAGCAGGAGCAAGTTCTATCTCCGAACTATGCTTGTTGGGCAAACCTGTTATTCTTGTTCCTTCTCCAAATGTATCGGAAGATCATCAAACCAAAAATGCAATGGCACTGGTAAATAAAGATGCCGCTATCCTTATAAAGGATATTGAGGCGAACGATTTGCTGGTTAAAACAGCTTTGGAGACAATCAAGGATAAGGACAAGCTAAAAACTCTGTCAGAAAATATTTTAAAATTAGCGCAACATGATTCGGCAAACCGAATTGTAGACGAAGCAATAAGACTAATAAAGCGAAAATAAAACATGGATAATATAAAAGCAGTATATTTCATCGGAATCGGTGGCATCGGGATGAGCAATTTGGCTCGCTACTTTATGTCGAAAGGCAAAAAGGTAGCAGGCTATGATCGTACCGAAACACCATTGACAAAAGAGCTGGTAAAAGAAGGTGCAGAAATTCACTATTCGGATAGTGTAAGCCTGATACCTGAATACTGCAAAGACAAGGATACTACATTAGTGGTTTATACGCCGGCTGTTCCATCCGAGAACGAAGAAGTTATATATTTCCACGAGCAGAATTTTACGATACAGAAGCGTGCTCAGGTTTTAGGAACTATCACCAAATCGAGCAAAGCTCTATGTTGTGCAGGTACACACGGGAAGACAACCACATCAAGTATGCTGGCTCACATTCTCAAACAATCGCACCTCGATTGTAATGCTTTCTTAGGCGGTATATTGAAAAACTATAGCAGCAATCTGATGCTTTCAGACAAAAGTGAATTTACCGTTATAGAAGCTGATGAATACGACCGCTCTTTCCACTGGCTGCATCCATATATGGCTCTTATTACCTCTGTAGATCCCGATCATTTGGATATCTACGGAACGGAAGAGGAGTATCTCAAAAGTTTTGAAAAATTCACCACCCTCATTCAACAAGGAGGAGCATTGGTGATGAAACACAATATAAAACTCTCACCCAAAGTTGGAGAAGGAGTTAAGATATATACCTACTCTGAAGATAAAGGAGACTTCCATGCAAAGAATATAAAAATAGGGAACGGTGAAATTCGCTTCGACTTTGTTACTCCAAAGGAAGTAATAGACAACATACAACTTGGCGTTCCTGTAAGAATCAACATAGAAAATGGCATCGGAGCAATGGCTCTGGCATGGCTCAATGGTGCTACACCTGACGAACTGCGACATGCTATGTTCACATTTCAGGGGGCAAAGCGTCGTTTCGATTTTATCCTTAAAACAGATAAGATCGTGATGATAGACGACTATGCGCACCACCCTCAGGAACTAGCCGCAAGCATTACATCTGTAAAGGAATTATATCCTGACCGTAAGGTTACAGGAGTTTTTCAGCCTCACCTCTATAGCCGGACAAAAGATTTTGCCGATGAGTTTGCAAAGAGTCTTTCTTTGCTTGACGAACTCATCTTACTGGATATATACCCTGCAAGGGAAAAACCGATAGAGGGTGTGACTTCAAAAATAATTTTTGATAAGGTTACCTGTCCTAAAACATTGTGTAACAAGCAAGAATTATTACCTTTATTGGAAAATAAAAATGATATTGAGGTTCTATTAACAGTCGGAGCAGGAGATATCGATCAATTGTTGGAAACAATAAAAGAAGTTTTAGAAGAGAAATGATAAAAAAGATATTAGTCATCGGAGGAATATGCCTTCTTACAGGCTATCTTATTTTCTCGGCTTTTTATTTCGAAAAAAAGCCGCAGGATGACTTTTGCACAAGTTTTGAAGTAGAAATAAAAAATAGCGCCGAGGGCAATAAGTTTATCGAAACAAAAGATATTGTAAGTTATATCAAAGAAAAAGGACTTGATCCTACAGGCAAACAATTAAAAAACATTAATACAAACAAGATAGAGGAGGCCATATTGGCCAATCAGCTGATAAAAGAAGCCAACGTATTTGTTACAAACAATAGAGCTGTAAAAGTCGTAATTGAAGAGCGGAAGCCGATTCTACGTGTTATAAGCAGCCTCGGAGGAAACTATTACATAGATAATACAGGCAATAAAATGCCTCTTTCTAATCGCTCTACGGCATATCTACCTATAGCAACGGGAGCAATAAAAGAAGAGTTTGCAAAGACCGACTTATACAAATTTGCACTATTTTTGCATAATGATGAGTTTTGGAATGCACAAATTGAACAAATAGTCGTACTACCTAACCAGGATATTAAATTAATACCCCGTGTCGGTGATCATCAGGTCATACTAGGCAGTGTGGACGGATGTAAAGAGAAGCTTGCCAAATTGCTCACCTTTTATCAAAACGGGCTTAACGAGACCGGGTGGAATAAATATTCAGTCATAAATCTGAAGTTTAACAAACAAGTCGTTTGCACAAAACGTTGAATAAAGAACAAGATCTGGACAATTCTTTCGAATTGGACTGTAAAGGAGAAGAAGATATATGGAACAATCAGGATTTATTGTAGGTATTGACCTTGGCACATCAAAAATAGTTGGTGTTCTGGGACGTAAGAATGAACAAGGCGTTATTTCCATCTTGGCATCGGAATGTATACCTGCCGATTCATGTGTAAAATATGGGACAATATATAATATAGATGATGCCGCAGGCAAAATCAAAGGACTTATCCATCTGTTGGAAAACAAGACAGGTAAGAAGATAGGAAAAGCTTATGTTTCTGTTGCAGGAAAATCACTTCGGGCAATAGAACACAAAGAGACTAAATTGCTCGATGGCAGCACTCCTATCACATTTGCCATACTCGACGGGATGGAACAGCAAGCGAAGCTGAACAAGCCCGATTTCTTTGCCAACTATAGCGTCCTTGCTCCCGAATATTACCTTGACGGACAATACGAAGAAGACCCTATTGATAAGGTTGCTTCTGTGATTGAAGGTCATTACCGTCTGGTTATCGGACGCCCTAATATAAAAAGTAATCTTGCAAAAAGCACAGAGAAGGCTCAGATCGATATTGCCGGATTTATTGTAGGCCCTGTAGCCGCAGGTGCTCTCGTTCTGGAAGAGCAAGACAGACAAGCAGGATGTGCCCTCGTCGATTTTGGCGCAGGCACTACTACATTATCTATATACAAGGGCGGATTGCTTCGCTATATGGCAGTCATTCCGTTTGGAGGACGTACCATTACAAAAGATGTTCAGGGATTAGGCTTTGTTTTCGAATCTGCCGAAACATACAAAATACGTTATGCCAAATTAGGTAAAGAAAAAGCAAGACCAACCAGTGATACTTCAGCCGATATAGACCTAAGAGAGTTGAACAAGGTGATACAATTACGTCAGGATGAGATTATCCTGAACGTTATTCATCAGATAAAAGAATCAGGATTTGGAGATAAACTGGATGCCGGAATTATTATAATAGGTGGAGCATCGCAAATGACAGGGCTGGAAGAATACTTTGCAGACAAAGCACAACTTCCGGTAAAGCGGGCAACACCAAAGCGTGTATATATTAATAATGCAGCCGAATTGCTGCAAAATCCGGTATATACACAGGCTCTTAGCTTATTACTTTTTGCAAATGAAAATTGCGAAAGGAAAGAAGCCCTCAGACCGGAACCTGTACCGGTTCAACAAACAATGCCTACCCCACCTGCTCCCGAAATTGAGGAAGAAGAGGATGAGGAAGAAGCTCCTAAGCCTAAAAAGGGAAAGAAAGATAAAAACAAAGGGCAAACATCACTCTTTAGGTTCTTCGAAAAAGTACAAAACTTTGGAGGAACAGTATTCAATGATGAAGAATAATCGAAGTAAATCCCTTAAGTTATAACAAAACAAATACGCTAAGATATGGATGAAAAAATACTGGATTTTCAATTCCCAAGAAAAACTCAGACAATCATAAAGGTTATAGGTGTAGGTGGTGGTGGTGGTAACGCCGTAAATCACATGTTTAATGAAGGTATACATGATGTGTCATTTGCATTGTGCAATACCGATAATCAAGCATTGTGCGAATCTCCGGTAGAAACACGTGTCCAACTGGGAAGAAAAACCACGGAAGGACTTGGAGCAGGAAACCGCCCCGAAGTAGCAAAAGCGGCGGCAGAAGAGAGCCGTGAAGATTTGGAAAAACTATTGGGAGACGGAACCAAAATGGTATTTATCACTGCCGGAATGGGAGGTGGTACCGGAACAGGAGCAGCCCCTGTAGTAGCCCGTATTGCTAAAGATATGGGAATACTTACAGTTGGTATCGTTACCATACCATTTGTATTCGAAGGCCGTAAAAAGATTATACAAGCACTGAAAGGTGTAGAAAATATAGCGCGCAACGTTGATGCACTGCTTGTGATCAACAATGAGAGACTGATTGATATCTATGCCGACCTGACTATCCCCAATGCTTTTGCAAAAGCTGATGATACGCTGACAATAGCAGCTAAAGGTATTGCGGAGATAATCACAGTACACGGACATATAAATCTGGACTTTGCCGATGTGAAAACCATCCTAAAAGATGGCGGTGTAGCCATCATGAGTAGCGGACGAGGCGAAGGAGAAAATCGTGTGGAAGATGCAATTGTAAATGCACTTCACTCTCCACTATTGAATAACAATGATGTATTTGATGCCAAGAAGATTCTGTTTAATATCTATTCGAGCGAAGAAGAACCTCTGATAGTAGAAGAGATGGAAGCTGTTGCCAACTTTATGAAACGCTTTGGCCCTGAGATAGAAGTTATTTGGGGTACTGCTATAGACAAAAATCTAGGCAAACAGGTAAAAATAACCTTACTGGCTACAGGATTCGGTATGTCGAGCATCCCTGGCATGGAAAGCGATCTTATCGAAATTGATGAGGAAGAAGAAGAGGAAAGAATCAGACAGGAAGAAGAAGAAAAACGCCGTATCAACGAAATGATTGAAAAACATTACGGAAAAGATGGCGTACAGACTGTCGCTGTTCGCTCCTCATTTTTCGGACAAAAGCCAATTATCCTATCTGCAGATGAATTGGATAATGATAAGATTATTGACGCTTTGGAAAACACTCCAGTATTCAAACGTGATGAGAAATTCAACCCAAGCGAATACAAGCCGGAAATGAAGAAACAAGGTGGTCTTTTTAATGACTAAATCATAATAAAAAATACAACAATGAACTTATTTGATAAAGTAAGCGAAGATATCAAAGACGCGATGCGCGCAAAAGACAAAATAAGACTGGAAGCATTGCGGGGAGTAAAAAAGGAATTTCTTGAAGCAAAAACAGCGAAAGGAGCTAATGATGAATTATCTGACGAAGCAGCAACTCTTATCTTGCAAAAGATGGTGAAACAACGTAAAGATAGTGCAGAAATATATAAAAATCAGGGTCGTGAAGATCTGGCGGAAGACGAATTAGCACAGATTGCTGTAATAGAAGCATATTTGCCAAGGCAATTATCTCAAGAAGAACTGGATGCAAAAATCGCCGAAATTATAGCTCAGGTAGGAGCTTCATCTCCTGCGGATATGGGTAAAGTGATGGGTGTAGCTACAAAAGCTCTAGCAGGTATTGCTGCCGGAAAAGCTATTTCTGAAACAGTAAAAAAGCTGTTGAATAAATAACACTGGTATAATTTTATTATAAATACAAAAAGCAGAATACTCAAATATTCTGCTTCTTTGTAACTTATAAAGTATGAGAAATGACAGTCTCTAACATACTGCTATTAAAAATAGATGCAGGGGAAATTACAATCTCATCTTTTGGTATTTTATCTCCGTATCGTTCTTTTAGTTTCTTTTGGACTTCTTCCCCTGTCAAGTCAAAGTCTCTCAAGTACTGCAGCTTGCCAACTTCGACTTCTGCGCCTCGCTTATATATTTTCCAGACAAGCTCAGAACAGTACATTTTTTCGTCTGACCAGTCAAATCCTAAATCATAGCTTTTTCCTAAAAATTTAGCACCCTCTTCTTTCATTTTCTTCAGCGTAGTAAAGGTTAATATCTGATTTGCAATCCTCAGACGCTTGATTACATAATGACCATCCTTTCCCTTTGCTACCCACTCATCCAAAGGTGTCAGCTTTACAGTTTCAGCAGCCTCATAGACATAAAATCTGCCATTATTCTTATAAATAATGCCACAGTGAGAGTACTTTGAATTTGTAGCTTGTTGAATAGCCTCACTCTGAGCCGAGAGCGAAGTCTGAAAGATTATATCGCCATCCTCTATCTGTTCTTCCCGAGTAGCTTTAGCCTTGTCGGTAGAGACTATCGTTGATGGATAAAAATAGTAGGCACATAGCCCTAAAATAAAAAAAACACTAAAGATGAGAGAGATAATTTTCGCCTTTCTCATAGATAAATAGTTTATGGTTTACTTGAACATCTTCTCTATCGCATCATCTTCGAGCATAGAGATAATTGTTTTTCCGTCAGGAGTATGTTTATATGCTGAGGAAGCAAAAAGCTGATCGACAATCTTATTCATCTCCTCTGTAGACAAAGTATGCCCATAAGGGATTGATGCAGCATAAGCCATCGAAAGTGCCAGTGCCTCGCGTATTTCCTCTTTGACATCGCTACCGCTCTCTATACTCTTATTTATCATGTTGTGCACAAGCTGTACAGAGTCTATATTAGTTATTTCGGCAGGAGTCCCATTTATAGCATAAGAATTATTTCCTAAATGGCTGAGATCGAAGCCTACGGCCTCAAGATCGTCAGTCAGATAAGGCATCATAGCAGCCTCTGATGGAGAGAGCTCGATAATCTCGGGGAATAGTGCACGTTGTGAGATGCCTCTTTTATGCTCTATCTGAGATAAAAACTGATCGAACAATATACGAATATGGGCACGATGCTGATCGATAAGCATTAGTCCCGATTTAACGGAGGTAAGGATATAGCGGTTCTTGTATTGATAATGTACCACCATTTCGGGAACTATCTTTTCAGAATCGCCTGTTTGTTGCTGACTAAAAATATCAACATCGGGGGCAAGCTCAGTAGAAAAATCGGCAGTACTTTTATCACTTTCAAATCCTTTGTATAACTGATCCAAATCGAACTTTGGACGCTGATAGTTTGTCCTTGCAGGCGACTTGAATGGATTATATGACGGATCTACATTTACACGAGGTTGAGATATATTTTTTGAAGGATCGTGTATCGGTATATCTATAGCTCCTTCGGTATCAAAATCGATTGTAGGCACTTCATTAAACTTACCCAATGCCTCCTTGATGGCTGCAGTAAGAATTTGCCAGATAGGCTGTTCATTTTCAAACTTTATCTCTGTCTTTGTCGGATGTATATTTACATCAATAGTAGAAGGATCAACTTGAAAATAAATAAAATAGTTTGGATACTCACCGTTCAGAATCAAAGGGTCGAATGCAGACTGTACAGCCTTATTAAAATATGCATGACGCATATACCTGTTGTTCACAAAAAAGAACTGCTGAGCTCTGGCTTTTCGTGCCGATTCGGGCTTACCTATAAAGCCGGTTATTTTAGCCAGTGAAGTATCTATATCAATAGAGATAAGCTGCTGATTGAAATTCTTGCCTACAACATTTACGATACGCTGCCGTAAACCTCCGGCCGGAAATTTTAATACCTCTACATCATTATCTATAAAAGTAAATTCGATAGAAGGATTTACCAGAACAATACGCTCGAGTTCGGTAAGAATATTTCTACGTTCGGTATCGTTCGATTTTAAGAATTTACGACGGGCAGGAACATTATAGAATATATTCTTTACAGAAAAATTACTGCCTACCGGACAAGCCACAGGCTCCTGATTTTCTACTCTCGACCCTGCTATCTGCAGCAAAGTGCCCAGCTCGTCTTCAGCTCTTCTTGTTTTAACTTCTACATGCGAGATAGCGGCAATAGAGGGCAAAGCCTCACCCCTGAACCCCATGGTGTGAAGATCAAACAAATCATCCGCTTTCCTTATCTTAGATGTAGCATGCCGTTCAAAGGCCATACGGGCATCTGTTGCCGACATTCCTTTTCCGTTATCTATCACCTGAATCAGTGTACGGCCGGCATCCTTAATGATAAGCTGTATACTGTCTGCACCGGCATCGATGGCATTTTCAACCAATTCCTTCACCACTGACGAAGGCCGTTGAATAACCTCTCCTGCCGCGATCTGATTGGCTATAGAATCGGGTAAAAGATGTATTATATCACTCATTATTATTCTATGGTTATTCTTCCCTATTAAAGACAGATGTTTTGCTCCGTTGAGGTTTTACATCTGATGCTTTACGAGAAACTTTCCTGAATATATCATCTTTATCTAAAGGTCGTAAATAATCGTACCAATAGAAGTCTGTTAAACGCAATTGTTCGGGAGTAATCAGATCGAAAGGTGTTGTTTTCCCTACAGATTTGGGCCATGTAACAAGCTTCTCGAATGCACCATCCTTCATGAATATCTGTAGATAACTGCTTTCAAGCCAATTGAGAATTCCTGACAGTTCCTTATTTTTCTCTTCGGGATACGATATTGTCTCCACATTTCCTTCGGCCAACACTCTTTCCAGCTTTTTATTCTGAAAGAAAAGCTTCATAGAACGGGATTTCAACTGATTGTAATGTATAGAATCTTTTTGCTCTATCGAGAAACTATATCGTTTGACATGCATATGATCGATTGTACTATCGTTCATATAAATATCTATCGTATCGCCATAGAGTTGCCTGTTTGTGTTCCACAGTACAGGGTCTTTATACATATGGAGTATAGAATCTCTTGAGTTGAACTGTAAAGAGTCACAAACTCCTTGCATATCGGAGCGATAGAAACGGACTCCGTAATATGCCTTTATCTCTCTGAAAGTAGTCACTTTAGATTCTTCCTTTTTCCCGGGAGGTAATGCCGATGTCAAAGGTTCGGGCGAAGGAGATATATTTACCGGCTGAGTATGCAAGGAATCGGGATGAACCTTACTGATAGAATCGCTATGTAAAGAATCCGCAGCTACTTTAGTATGCTTTTGTATCTTCTGATTGGTGGGCTTGATGCTATCTACTATTGCAATCAGCTTAAGAGTATCGGCATGGATATATAGTGTATCGCCTTGCGAATATTCAACACAGTAAGCCGAATCGGTAGCCAGCGCATAATCTGTAAGCTCATTATAGAAACCATAATGTCCTCTTAGGATAACTTTTTTAGTAGTATCTTGCAAAAACATATTGCCAAATACCTCACCATATCCTTTTGCCTTATGATACGAGATGGAATCTCCTCTCAAGATACGATTACCCTGCTTGTTTACAATTGTAGATTGATCTAATAAGAGAGACTCTTCGGTTGCAGTATTGTACCAGCCTTTGCTGGAATAAATAATACCACTGTCGGAAACAATTTTGGTAGGAGTATAGATTGTTGCAATCTTAGTATCCGTATTATATTTGAGACGATCGGAGTATAGCTTAAACTTATTATTCACAAGAATCACACTATCCTTAAATGTTGCCAGCTTGAGTGCAGGTTCATATTGCCCCCAGTAAGACGTAAGTTCATTCAACGAATCGACAAGCATACCTCCATCAAAGTAATAACCGATATTCATCATACGGTCATAATTTAAACTGTCGGTAAACAATGTTCCGCTACCATGTTCGAGGCGTACATTCTCTCTGAACATTACAACTCTTGTATTTCCATCATAATGCATATAGTTGCCATAGAGAAAAAGGGTATCACCCTGCTCCATCCGCACGTTACTAAATGCATTAAAAGAGTTCATCTTTTCGTCATAGTAGGCACTGTCGCAATACAAATACGCTCCATCGTGAAAGAATATAACACTATCTTTCAGAATCTTAACATCTGAGCCGGCCCGGGTAAACAGTTCCTTGCTAAATACAATGTCTATTACTTTCTGTTTTCCTTTTGCCTGTTGAGGTTTTTGCTGAGCTTTAGGCTTTTGAGGCACCTGAAGAATATCCACATCCATATGCGGAGAAATCATCATCTGTGCCGATGCATAAATAGCAATCAGGCATAAAACACTGATTGCAGATATTCTATGCCTTTGCGTTATGTATGTAATAAATTTCTTAAACACTTGTTATATTTACTTGCTAGCCTGATCTTTTTTAATCCAGTCGGGGTATTGGAAATCACAGTTTTCCCAATCCTTATCTATTCTTACATAAGTACTCTTTATTTTTGTTTGGAGCCACTTTTTCAGAACCTCTTCATGCTTTTTGTTTTCTACAATCGCCTTCAATGTCTGATAGTCGTCAGATACATTTGCAACATGTCCTTCGGTCTTGCTTTTCAACTTTATAATGGCAACAACTTCTTTACCGCTATTCTGCTTCATTGTGAACGCAGGCGATATATCTCCTACCTTCATATTGTTTACGATCTTACCTATTTCGGTAGGAAGTTCTTCCATTGTAAAGCGAGGAGTACCATAGTTTGTACTCTCTTTGTAGTTTACCATCAAACCGTTATTCTTCCTTGTATTTTTATCGAAAGATAGGACTGTAGCATCTTCGAAAGTAAACTTGTTTGCTCTTATATCATTTGCAATAGAGTCTAGTCTGAATTTTGCTTTATTCATATCTTCTGTCGATACTTTCGGACGAAGCAGTATGTGGCGGAAGTTAGCCCTATCACCTCTTCTTTCTATCAATTGAATGATATGGAAGCCATATTCAGTCTCTACGATATTAGATACTTTCTTAGGGTCAGACAAAGAGAATCCTACGCTGGAAAACTCCGGCAATAACTCAGCACGTCCCATAAAACCCAGTTCACCACCATTGGGAGCCGAACCCGGATCTTCGGAATACATAATTGCTAAAGTAGCAAAGTCGGCAGTTCCCGAGTTTATTCTGTTTGTATAATCTCTCAGTCGGTCTTTTACCTGATCAATATCTTTTAATGGAATCACAGGTTCATTCGTAATAATCTGCACTTCAACCATTGTTGGGATATAAGGCAAACTATCTTTTGGCAGCTGAGCGTAATATTTTCGAACTTCGGAAGGAGTCAGATTCGTCTTTTTTCCAACCAAGCTCTTCTTTACTTCCGAAACCAGATATTCGTTACGAATTTGTTCCCGCCACTCGTCCCTGAGCTGTGCCATAGTAGAGCCTAGATACTCTTCGGCTTTCTCTTTCGAACCCAGATTGGCAATAACATTATTCTCGTATCTTGATAGCTGGCTGTTAACTGCTGATGCCGGCACTTCTATACTATCTATCTTTGCCTGATCGAGGAACAGCTTCTGAACAGCGAGTTGCTCCGGAATCAAACAATAAGGGTCTCCCTCGATGCGTTCACCACGAGATAACATCCCCAAGCGAACTTTTTCCACATCCGATTTCAGGATAGCTTCATCCCCTACTACCCATATTATTTCATCTATAACATTATTCTGAGCATAGGATAAAATACCCGACCCCAATAGTATTATTAATAAAATTAATTTTCTTGCCTTTTGCATCATTTTTGTCTGTTTATTAAAAAGTGGCGTAAATATAGTGATAATGTATCACTTTTTCTTAACGTAAAAAAAGAAGTTATAGTCTACTTATTATAAAACTTAATTTCATTGTCCGAAATGGCCTTATTATAGAGGTCTTGCTGTACCTGATTTAGATAATCGCTTTTCCTTTGTTCTGTATAAATTTCTATCAATTGATTTTTTATATAGTCATAAGGTGCTTCAGTTCCAACAAGCCTATACTCTTTTATATTCAAGAGATATACGAATAAAGAATCCCGAACTTCTATATTCTTGTTTACTTTCAAAAAATCTGCCCCATTGTCGACGGACAGTGGCATATTATCTACAATTTCGTTCAAGCCTACCCATCTATTATAGAAATATTCATAGCCAACTGCATTCTTCAATGTATTCTTCTCTATATTTTCTACAGCTGCATCTGTCGGTTGTTTATACCACTTCAGAAAATTATTGAGCTCTTTCGAGTCAATCGGAACTTTCAGATATAGTCCCTTTATTATATTTTCTTTAAGCTTCAGTTTATCTTTATTCTGTTCGTAAAAAGATTGCAAATCGGCATCCGATATAGATTTCGATAAATGCTCTTTCAACAATTGCTCTTGATATAGATTCGAAATAAGAGTCTTCCGATAGTTTTCTATCAATCGTTCTATCTCTTCTTTATTTACTATGTTTTGTTTCGCCTTGTCATACAGCAGCTGATCATTTATCCACATTTTTATGTAGGCATCTGCCGCTGCAGTACTATCCTGAGACGATAGTGTCCGAGGAACTGCATTGTTAAGCTCATCCATATACAAGGTCTTATCCCCGACGGTGACTACAGGTACTTGACTCAGATCAGGCGCATCAGTACTTCCTCTACTGCATGATAACATAGATAACAAAATCGATGCAGATATTATAATAATATGATAGATTCTCATTTTATTGTATTCAATACAGAATTATTTATCTCCACTTTATATTTCTTACGCAAATTAGCTTTCCATTGCTTTTCAAGCTCAGCTTGATAATCAGATCCAACAGCATGTCTTACATCGTTATAGTCTATTGGCTTTGAAACAAAGTCACCCAAAACGATAAAGTACGGATAGCCCATCTTTGCTTTTGCTTCTTTTCCTTCAAAGACCTTATTATCTACATACTGATTTTCTCCCTTAACCCATATTCCGGGTTCCATCAGCACCCTGAGAGAATCCTTATTCAATGTGTCCCTTATCTTTTTAATAAGGACATCTCTATTCTTTTCGTTTTTAGCCAATGATGCAACAACATTTAATGACTTTTCATCTTTTGCATAAACAATCAATCCTCTATACTTTGTTCCGCCAAGAGAATATTTAGCTTTATTTTTCTTGAAATATTCCGACAAACATCTTTCGTCGGTTGCGGCACGCTCCCATATATTTTTATTCATTACCCCAAAAGATAAAAGTCCATTCGAGATCTCATCCAGTAGCTCCTTATATCCAGGCTCTCTGTCGGGAAGAGATAAGTAATAATAATCAGTAAGGCAACGTGAGTAGTATGCATTAAAATATTCTTTTAATACATCTGTAGACAACGAGTTATTGACTGTCTCAGTAAATACTACCATTTCGGGAGCATCGGTCTGCTTATTGTCCAGCAAACTTTGCCTTAAACGAATATATTCAATAAAGCCGGCAACAGTATATACTTTTTTATCCCCAAACGAAAACAGAACATCGTTGTGATTATCAGCTTTTACCAAAAAAGAAGGATCTTTGGGAGATATCTTATTTGCTATTTCATTCAGTCTATCATAAGCCACACGATTCAAGTTGAAACCTAATTCTTGTGACATTCTTTTTCGTTTCTCAACAGTCATTTCTTCCGACTTGTCGCTTTCTAGTATCCGAGCTTTTAACGAGTTCTTCATATCGGTATAAGAAGGAACCGGTACTTTTTTTAGCAGTCGGATGATATGATATCCATATTCCGATTGCACAGGCTCACTCACATCTCCTTCTTTTTTCAAATTAAATGCCGCATCGATAAATGTTGGAGATAAACGAGATTCCAAATTTACAATTCCAAAATAGCAACCCTTATCTCCCATTTGCATTACACGGGTAAACTCATCACACAGTGATTGGTAGTCTGAAGCCATACGGATATCTCTGTATTCTCTCCACGCAACCTTCCCTACACTATCTATTTGATTGAGATCGGCAGGAATACGAGGAAAATTAAATAACACTTGCTCGATATCCACCGAACCTACAGCAGGGCGTTTATTTAAGACCTGTATGATATGATATCCATCAGAACACCTTATAGGCATACTGACCACGTTTACAGGCAGAGAGTAAATAGCCTCCTCCACTTTAGCTTTAAACATAAAAGGAGCAACCCAGCCAATATAACCGTTGTGCCGATTATAATCCAAAACAGTGGAAGACGATAATGCTTTACTATACCCTTCGGCAGCGAATCCATTTTTAGACAATCTCCTTTGTAAGTCTATCGCTTTTTGGTATAGAACAACAGTATCGGCAGGATATATTATTTTTTCTTCGAATGGGATAAGTACGTGATTTATTTCCACGTTTTGCTGCATCCTACTATATATCTTCAACAAATAATCGTTTTCGTAAATCGTATCCTGCATATACTTTCGAGACATGCCGACTCTTGCCGCAGACAAATCTCTGATATAATTTCCGGTTGTATCCACTCGCTGAACTTTAGCCTCTTCAATATTCAACCTTAAGTCTATATATGATTGTATAAAGTCAGAAAGAGATTCTTTTTCACTGTCAGACTTTGAGGCATTACTCTTCATGTATGCTTTCTCCAGCTCCGATTTTAATACAGGTTTTCCGTCAATCTGAATAGCGATAGGGTCTGCCTGCTGTGCATGCAGACAGAAAGTAGCATGTAGTGTGATAAGAAAGAATATAAATAGTCTTTTATTCATATATCAAGCTGATAAACTGTATAAAAAGCAAAGATACAAGAAATAAAGGCTTATAATGTTTTAAAATATTCTAAAATAAAGGAATACCAATAGTTTTTTTAATCTGAGTAAAGATTAATATCTTTAAAGATGCTTGGAACAAAAAGCTTAAACCTTAACAATTATCAAACTTTAACTACACTCTTATGAAAAGAAGAACTATTCTACTGTTTATTTTAACAGGGTTTTTATTGGCCAATGCTCAGAATCGGCCACCAGAAGCGGATCTTTTAGACGTTAAATTTTCATCCCTAACCGGAGAGGTAAAAGACAACTCGCCCAAACGGAATCCTATCCAGAATGGCGGATCAAGTCCTTCAGTTGTATATGATGCTAATATAAAACAATATATTAGTAGATTTCCACAGAATACAACAACCAAGAATTATTTTAGAGTAAACTATATGAATGATACGGATTTCAAAACTAAAATTCAAAATTCATTTACGCTCGAAGTTTATGTAAAAGCTGAAAACAGCAAAAAAATGAGTCCCGTATCATCTATGGAAGATGGAGGCATTGGTATTCAGCAATCAGAAAACGGTTTTACTCAGCTTCTTTTCGGGAAAAGTTCGGGAGGTTATTACAGCATAGGGAATAGAAATATATATGAAAGCATAAAGTCTGACTACCACCATATTGTATACACATACGATGGTAGCAACCTAAAGGCGTACTATGACGGAGTCAATACTGAGAACCTTTCTATTGTCGGAAAATTGAGGCTATCTCCATCAACTAATGCCCATTGGCTTGCTATAGGTGGAGACGTTAGTGGTGGTAGCTCTATCCAACGAGAGTTTATAGGCGATATTGCATTAGTAAGAATGTATAGTTCGGCATTATCTGCCACAGATATACAAATGCTGCACACACAAATATCAAAACGAAAAACCCTTCCAAATGTAGATAAACTGAATGTATTGTTAACAAAAACACTCAATGAATACCCCAATAAGGATAAGGCTTTGGTATATAAAGAAGAAGGCTGGAAACTTATGAATTCGCTAAACACAACAGAAGAAGCTATTAATATTTTTCAACGGAAAGTACAGAATGAACTCGGCATTACTTTGCCCGATGTAAACGAGTTCCCTCTTTTCGCTGTTATGTCCGATATCCACGTTGGGAGAACAGGTTGGCGAAATAGACTTCCCAATGCGGTTGAAGTACTCAAAGAAAAACAGTTAGACGCAGTCTTCGTTGTAGGAGATGTTACGGATAACGGGCGAAAAGACCAATTACAAAATGTATTGAGTACATTCTCTCCCCTTACTCCGCAAACAACTGTTTATTATATGATGGGAAATCACGACTGGTGGGAAGGAAACGGCAGTGTGTTCAAAGAAGTAATAGGACAAAAGCTTAATCAATTTATCGATATAAAGGGCTATCCGTTTATTACGGTCAGTCTTGACGGATCCGAAAGAAATAACCAAATATATATCTACCAGTCTACTTCCAGAAATTTTCTTAAGGCAGCACTAGAAAAAGCCAATAGAGAATATCCCGGGAAACCAATTTTTGTATTCATGCATGTACCTCTCACCCATACTGTCTATGGGTCTTACCCTATTGCTCCGGGCACAGAGAGCCGGGCAAACAACACCGAGGCTATGAAAGAAATCTGCAAAGGCTACCCTCAGATAGTTTTATTTACAGGACATTCTCATTATCCGTTGGGAGACGAAAGATGTATACACCAAAAGTATTTTACAGCAATACATGATGGCAACCTCACAGCCACCAACATTGAGGATGGCTTACTGCCTACAAATAACGATCGCCATTTTAGTGAATCGCTAAACATTGCAGAAGGTTGCATAGTTTCGGTAAATAACACGAAAGATGTGACAGTAAACAGAATCAGCTTTACAAGAAACGAGCCCATAAAAAATCCGTGGGTTATAAAAGCCCCTCACGATGGGTCAATGTTCACCTATACAAGAGAAAGAGATGGAGGAGAGGTCCCTTTCTTTGCAACTACCGACAGGCTTACAATAGACGAAATTAGAGATAATTCTTTCAAAGTTACATTTCCTCAAGCAACAGATGATGATATGGTACATCACTATTCTGTAGAATTGATGAATAAAAATGGAATAAGAGAACAAAAAATTAATGTTTTCTCACAATTTTTCTTTGGTTCTCAAACACCTGAAACTTTGTCGCTGACCATAAAAAATCTGAGAGGAATCTATTCGGATTATCTGTTAAAAGTCTCTGCTATTGATTCTTTTTATCCAAACAATCTTGATCACGAATCTAATAAGTCGGCACCCTTGACAGGATCGGTAAAAGATACGGACTACAGCGACATGTATCTGGTGGGTAGTGCTGCTCCATGCGGATGGAACAATGTAAATCCGGAGGTGATGACAAAACAAGAAAACGGAATTTTTGTTTGGACAGGCTTCTTAAAAAGAGGGGAATTCAAATTCTTACTTCGGAAAAATGCATGGGATCCTTCGGTGAATCCAACTTCAACTATAACCATAGAGTCCGGAAGCATTTATAATGCGAATATAACAAATGCAATGAATGGAGACTCTAAATTTAACACACCAAAAGATATGTTTTGCTCTATCTTTATTGACACCAAAAATTGGACAGTGAAAGTTATTGAGAATAAAGAAAACATACCATTGTATCTGGTAGGCGATGCCACACCAAATGGATGGTACAATACAAGAGCCACGCCAATGGAAAAAGTGTCAACAGGAGTCTTTAGATGGAGCGGATACTTAAGATCAGGACACTTCAAGTTCATAACCCAATTGGGCACATGGAATTCGATTGTGCCGGCAAGAAGATCTAATGAGATCATAATACCGGAGTATAAGCACTATGTTTCAGATAGTTACCAAGGAGATTACCGTTTTATATTGCATGACGCCGGCAACTATACTATTCATGTAGACCTCAATGAGAATATAATGTATGTAAATAAAGACAACAGCGATGCAAATATCTATATCATTGGGGATGCAACACCAACAGGATGGTACAACAACGCAGCTATGCCATTATCGAAGGTGCAGAATCGCATATATCAATGGAAAGGACGCCTGAAGAAAGGCCACTTTAAATTTATTACCCGCCTCAACACATGGGATTCTCTAGTACCTGTACCTACCCGAAACGAAACAATAAACATTGGGGCTACCCATGAGATAACAAACGATTATAGAGGTGATTTTAGGTTTATCATTTCAGAGGAGAATGACTACATCGTAACATTAGACCTGAATGATCATACTTTTGCTGTTGAATATGCTCTTTCTAAAAAAGATGCGAAGGAGAGTAAAACTCCACAATACACAATTATTTCGGGGAATAACTCCATTGATATTGTTACTGACACTCCACTTGATACCATTTATTTATGGAGCATAAGCGGAAAGCTGATAGCCATAGAGAAGAATAAGTCAGGAACAATTACTATCGGAAACCTGAGTAAAGGTATATACATAATTGAATTAACAGAGAACAGAAAAAAATCAACCCACAAAATACGAATAGAGTAACTGATCAATATCAATAAATGAGAATGGCTACCAATCGGTAGCCATTCGTATTATAATAAATTCTGTCCAATCAAATTTTATTCTCCTCTGCTGTAATTTGGAGCTTCGCTTGTAATGGCAACATCGTGAGGATGACTTTCTGCAACACCAGCATTCGTGATACGAGTAAACTTAGCATTGTGCAGTTCGTCGATATTCTTTGCTCCACAATACCCCATTCCGGCACGAAGACCGCCGGTCATCTGATAAACGACTTCAAACAACGATCCTTTGAAAGGAACACGGGCTGCAATACCCTCCGGCACAAGCTTTTTAATATCAGCTTCCATATCTTGGAAATAACGATCTTTTGAGCCTTTTTCCATTGCTTCTAAAGATCCCATACCACGATATGACTTAAACTTACGTCCATTGAAAATAATTGTTTCGCCCGGAGACTCTTCTACTCCGGCAAGCAACGACCCCATCATAACAGAGTAGCCTCCTGCTGCAAGAGCTTTTACAATATCTCCCGAATAGCGCAAACCTCCATCTGCAATCAACGGAACATCTGTTCCTTTCAGCGCTTTAGCAACATCATAGATAGCCGATAACTGAGGGACCCCGATACCTGCAACTACACGTGTAGTACAGATCGAACCCGGACCGATTCCCACCTTTACGGCATCTGCTCCGGCATCAACCAGATATTTTGCAGCATCACCTGTTGCTATATTACCCACAACAATATCGATGTTTGAATAAGTAGCTTTTACTTTTTTCAGCATCTCAACCACTCCTCTTGAGTGTCCATGAGCAGTATCAATAACAATTGCATCTACTCCGGCCTGAACAAGAGCATCAACACGCTCCAGCGTATCATAAGTTACACCTACACCGGCGGCAACACGCAAACGTCCGTTTTCATCTTTGCAGGCAAACGGTTTATCTTTTGCCTTTGTAATATCTTTATATGTGATTAGTCCGATTAGTTTATTATCGGCATCAACTACAGGTAGTTTTTCAATCTTGTGTTGTTGAAGAATATCTGCTGCCGCTTCAAGGTCTGTAGTCTGGCGTGTTGTAATGATATTTTCTTTTGTCATCACATCATCGATCAACTCATTCATATCACGTCTGAAGCGCAGGTCACGATTGGTCACAATACCAACCAAACGGTTGTTTGTGTCCACAACAGGAATCCCCCCGATTTTGTATTCAGCCATCATTGCCAAGGCATGACCAACTGTTTTGTCGCGAAGAATACTTACAGGATTTGAGATCATTCCGTTTTCTGCACGTTTAACAAACCTAACCTGTTGAGCCTGAGCCTCTATAGACATGTTTTTGTGTATAACGCCTATACCACCTTCACGAGCTATGGCAATAGCAAGCTTAGCCTCGGTAACAGTATCCATTGCAGCCGAAACGAACGGAATATTTAATTTGATATTGCGTGAGAAATTTGTCGACAAATCGACTTCGCGGGGGAGAACTTCTGAATAAGCGGGGATCAACAATACATCATCGAATGTCAATCCATCCATTACAACTTTATCTGCAATAAACGACATATATTAAAGAGCTTTTGAAATTTATTGCGCGCAAATATACATATTTTTGACGAATTATAAGCAACAAACTTTCAAAAAACAATACTTTTTTAACTTAAAAGGTTATTTCAGTCTTTAAATAGGCTCATCTAACTTTCACACTAGATAAGCCTATTTAATATAACCTGAAAAGATTGTCAGAAAAATATATTTTTATTTATCAAATCATTTTTTCCTTACCAATCTCACTAATTCTCCAAACCAAAGTACAACTGACGTACCTCCTATAATAATACCCCAATCTTGAATTGTTAACGGCATAGTGCGGAATACATCGCCGCCAAAGGTAACGATAAATATCTGTCCTATAAGAATAATTAAGGCGACTAACTCAAAGCCTGCGCTTTTATTTAATCCGGCAAAAGCGGACTTGCCCGTGGCATAAGCTTTGGCATTAAACATATTCCAGAATTGTAGTAAAACGAAGACAGTAAAGAAATACGACAAGAAGTAACGTTCTCTATCCCCTTCGGCAACATAACTAAAGAATGAATTCAAGTGAACAGGATCAGCAAAATAATACATCATTCCGAGGAGTAATATAACAAACATTATGCCTGTAAAAAGAATATGTTTAGCAATAGAAGGCGTTACGATAAAATCACTGTTCTTCCGAGGCTTAGTTTTCATCACATTCGGATCAGGAGGCAATGAAGCTAATGCTCCGGCCGCAAAAGTATCCATAATCAGGTTTACCCAAAGCATCTGCGTTACAGTTAACGGCAATTGTTGCCCAAACACAGAACCCAGAAATACGATCAAAAGTGCAGCCACGTTGATAGTCAACTGAAACAACATAAAGCGCTGTATGTTCTTATAGAGCGAACGCCCCCACATCACAGCAGTAGCAATACTGCTGAACGAATCGTCGAGCAGAGTAATATCACTCGCTTCTTTAGCGACCGATGTCCCCGAACCCATCGACAAGCCTACATCAGCATAATTGAGAGCAGGAGCATCGTTTGTCCCGTCACCGGTTACAGCAACTATCTCCCCTTTTTGTTTTAGTAGGTGTACAAGTCGCTGTTTGTCTGTAGGGCGCGCCCTACACATTATCTTCAAGCCTTGTACTCTATTCAGTGCTTCCTCATCAGAAAGCTTTTCGAAGTCTACACCGCCAATAATATTCAGATCGGTATCCTCATCATCTTTCCAAATACCAATCTGACGTCCTATTTCTTTAGCCGTACCATACGTGTCGCCTGTAACAATTTTTACACCGACACCTGCACTCAAACAATGCTGCACAGCCTCAGGCACATCAGAACGAACAGGATCAGAAATTCCTGCTATTCCAAGAAATATTAATTCTCCTTTAATCAAATCTTCCACAGCCGCTTTTGCATCATCTACATACTGGTATGCAAAACCGAGTGTACGCATTGCCTGATTTTGATATTGTAATAGCTGGCTATTTATTTTTTCTTTATACTCACTTACGGGAACGAGACCTTCCGTAGTAATTATTTGCTTACATTTACTCAAAACTACTTCAGGAGCCCCTTTTACATACAAAACTTTCTTTCTCAGCTTTGGAGAGTCGGCAAAAGTTGCCATAAACTTACGTTCGGTAGAAAATGGTAATTGCTCTATAATAGCCTCTTTGTTACGAATATTACTATAGAGTATTTTACTATTATTGAGCCAAAGCAATAAAGCTCCTTCGGTAGGGTTTCCTAAAGCCGCCACTTTCTTAGGGTCTGAGAAATCGAGAAATGCAGTAGAGTTTACCGATATATTTCCTATCACGAGACGGCTGATTTCACTGTCGGTCAACCGCTGATTTTCCAATCCGTAGAAATTAGTACTGGCCACCTGCATCTGGTTTTGCGTCAATGTTCCCGTCTTATCCGTACAGATAACAGTAGTGGCTCCCATTGTTTCCACAGCATGCATTTTACGCACAAGGTTGTTCATCTTCAGCATACGGCGCATACTAAGAGCAAGACTAAGTGTAACGCTCATAGGTAAACCTTCGGGAACAGCAACTACAACCAATGTAACCGCCACCATAAAAGCCTGTAATATCTCTGTTGCCGTATCGAGATTTATCCATGAACTACTACTTAGAGGATCTACCCCAAAAATATATCCGATAGATGAAATAGCGACCGTTATCAAAGCTCCTGTTAACAGCCACCTTAACCAACTCCCCTCCTTCACAGACTTGGGAAGCTTGGAATCTTTACCTAACAGTTCGAAACCTCCATATATAATCGGCAACCATACTTTTATCATGCCGAGTGCTACCCCCAACATTACGCCGGCGAGCAAGGCTAGTTGCCTTTTTTGAATAGGAACAAGAGGATCGAAAACAACATCTTTAAGAACAAGGACTAAAAAAGTAAAAAGAGCTAACATAAGACCGACAACACCGATAAACTTAGCCAGAGAGTCTAACTGACGATTCAATGGTGTTTCTCCTTCAACCTTTTCGGTTGCCTTGACAGCCACCTTTCCAAATTCGGTATTATCTCCAATACGGTGTACTTCAAAAACGCCATGTCCATTTATGACTTTCGTTCCACGAAGCACCCAGTTTGAAGGATAAGTAACTCCTTCTTCGAAATGTTCAGGGTCTGTAGTTTTATCTATACTTAGTTCACCCGTAAGGCAAGACTCATCTATCTGCATCGATACAGCTTCGAGCAATTCGCCATCGGCCGGAACCTCATTGCCTATCTCAAGCAAAACAATATCACCAACTACAATATCTTTTTTTGCAACTTGCTTCACATTTCCGTTGCGCATCACCATAATCTGATCTTCGTCATTCACCTGATTGAGAACGTCAAACTTTTTGTTGGCATCCATTTCGAACCAAAAAGAAACACCTGTTGCAAGAAGAATTGCACAAAAGATACCAATAGTTTCTATATATTCATTGTGTATAATAGAAATTCCTAACGATAAAAACGCAGCTATAAGTAATATCCGAATGATTGGATCTTCAAACTTTTTCAGAAAAAGTTTCCAAAGAGGTTCTTTCTTCGGAGGAGTGAGAATATTTGCGCCATGTTTTTGTCGGCTAGCTTTTACTTCACTGTCGGTTAGGCCTATGTATTTTTTTCTACCTTCCATTATTTATTAGTTATTTATCTTTAACGTCTTTAAAACCTTATTAGTTATTCAAAACCGACAAAGTTACGTTCATTTAACATAAAATTGAATATATGGCGGTTAAATTATTGTTACAAAAACTTATTGTTCATAACTCTATGTCTTGATGCAGCTTCCCGAAAACAAATACCCTATTGTCATTCTGAGTGAAAAACAAGACGTTTAGTTCCTCAACATAACAATAGAAAGAAATCCGAAAAGTCTAAAATACTTCCATAGTATTTAATGTGAAGGAAGTTATCAAAGATGCTTATATTTGTATAGAACAAAGATTGAACGATATGATTAAAGAGTTATTAAATAAAAACCCGCTATATGTTTTTGCACTGGAGAGCGAGGCATCAGATAAGTTTGTAGATGAAAACCCGCTTTTTATTGGTGTAGGGAAGGTAAACGCAGCTTATCATTTAACAAAACAGATAGCAGAAAATAAACCGAGTATTATTATCAACCTCGGATCTGCTGGCAGCAACTTTTTTGAAAGAGGGGCAGTAATCTGCTGTACTCAATTTATACAGCGTGATATGAATGTAACCACACTAGGCTGTGAGTTGTATGAAACGCCTTTTTCAAACACAAAACCGATCCTAGAATATGGGATTCGGATCGACAGCCTGCAAGAAGGTGTTTGTGGAACCGGAGACAGCTTCGAAATGAGTCACAATACATCAGATTATAACATTGTAGATATGGAAGCCTATCCATTGGCGTATATTGCTAAAAAAGAAGATATTCCTTTCCTGTGCCTGAAATATATTTCGGATGGCGCTGACGATAATGCTGCCGACGACTGGAGCGTTACAGTAAAAAAAGCAGCAGAAGCACTTAGAAAAACAATAAACGAAATAAGAAGATAGTAGAAATCAACCTGACAATAACATTTGAGCTTTTATTTTTTTATTAATTGAAATTTGAACGAAAAAGTTATTCTTTCTCATCGTCAAATAAAAAGTCATCGGAGCATAACTCTTCTATAGCAAGTGCCAGTTGCATATTTGAACTATCTTTCCTGTCAAGAGATTCGATTTCTTTCTTAGGAGCATATTTCAAATTCTCCTTCTTGTTCTTGTCATCTTTCATATCCAACGTTCTTATTAGTGTATTTATTTAATTAGACGATTTAGATTTAAAAATATTTCAATTTATTTCTTTTTTTTCTTTTTTTATGATTTTACCTTTATTACGGCTTCAAAGGGAATATATTTGCTAATTTTACATCTTCAATAAGCCAATCATGCTGAATAAGATTAAATCGTACATGATGCCTATAGCTATGCTTACCGGCATTTTGTTACACAAATATATGGGCGATCTGTCGTTCCTTACCCCTTACCTCATAGCATTAATGCTATTGATCACCTATTGCAATATTTCGTTTAAGGAGATACACTTTTCCCGGCTACATTTTTGGCTTATTGCCATACAGATATTGGGGAGTATTGGCGTTTACGTATTACTCCGTCCTTTAAATCCGATTGTCGCTCAAGGCGCAATGATTTGCATCTTAGCCCCCACAGCTACATCTGCGCCTGTAATAACAGGCATGCTTGGAGGGAACGTTCCTAGCCTGATGGCTTATAGCTTACTCTGCAATATGGTTATTGTTATTGTTGCTCCCATCCTGTTTTCATATACGGGTGAAATAGAGTCAAGCTCATTCCTCCATTCATTCTGGATTGTATTTCAAAAAGTTTCAATACTATTATTTCTTCCTCTGCTTGGTGCATTTTTACTCAAAAGGCTGTTACCCAGAGTACATCATGAGATTCAGAAAGCAAAAGGATTGTCTTTTTATCTTTGGTCGATAGCGTTAGTTATTATTACAGGAAAAACCGTACAGTTTATCATCGACCAAGATAGTCCTGATTTTGTAATAGAATTGTCGGTCGCTTTTTCGGCTTTAGTTATTTGTATAACTCAATTTCTTATAGGACGCCGCTTAGGAAGGTACTATAATGATACAATAGCCGGAGGACAGGGTTTAGGACAAAAAAATACCATCCTTGCTATCTGGATGGCTCAAACATATCTAAATCCTATATCATCGTTAGGACCCGGAGCTTATGTACTGTGGCAAAATGTGGTTAATTCTTATCAGGTGTGGAGAAAGAGAAAAACTTTATAAATGGAATTCCTTATACAGATTGACTCCCTTGATTCTCAGAAGATAGCAATACCATATTTTTAAGGTATTCAAATTCCAACTCAAAACATTCACTAAAAATCTCATCGGCAAAACCAGCCTCCACCTGTTTTATAGTCCAGAACTTTCCATTCAACCGTCCTGTTCTCTTTATACTAAACTCATCATCAACGGTGGCGACGAACAAGAAATTTAAGCGCTTTGTATCTTCATTCTCAAACACATATTTAAGGACAAATTTCAAGGGGATATCTGTGTCTTCACCAAGCATTCGTCTTATACTGTTTCGCGCCGACAGGTTGATCTCATGATTAAACAACATATACTTCTCGAAAGGATAATCCAGTTTTGAAGGATTAAGCAGATCATTTTTAGGACGTTCCTGCAAATATATTTTCGATCCTGAAATGAGTGCTACCCTAACTACAGGATGCATAAATCGGTTCTTCATATTCAAGGATACACTCTTCGCTATTTTGCCTGTAACTTCTCCCTTCTCTGTAACAATAGGTATCCAATCCTCTTGCTTAAGTTTAGAGACCAGATTAGTCACTTTCACTGTTTGATATATTCCTATCAACAAGATGATGAAGACCGGCGTAGCAACAAATATGATTATATCCGATAAGCGCAAGAAGCTATAATTATAAGCAAGCTGCCTATATAGTAGTATTGTGAAAACATGTAAAGTCAAACCATACTGAATGAGTGTCGCACAATTATAAAACTCACTCATGAGTGCCTTTTGAAGATGGTTTCTATGTCGAAAAAATCGTGTGGCAATATATGTCTTGCTTACTCTTAGGAGCATGAATAAACAGATTATTACAATCTCACATACAACCAGATAGGTGTTTGATTGCCAACTATATTTATAAGTCAGTAACCAAAGAAATAAAGTAATAAAAATAGCTATCGCCGAAATGTAAAATGTAACACTAAAACCTCGGGTTTTGTAACATAGACGAATAGCGAGCTCTCCAGCTATAGCAGAGAAAAGACTAATAATTAATGCTAAGTCCTCTTCCACATTTGCCATATGAAGTATTGCATATAAGATAAATGGTAAAAGTCCGATTACCGGATTGGACACATATTTTTTTATACCTTTGTTAAGCATTCCACATTAAAAAATTCAAAAAATATAGCTAAAATACACTATAAACACTACAGAATATCCTTTCTTACTGGTAGTTCATTGTAAAATTTTAAAATACAGAATAAGTAAGTCTATTGTTATTCCTATTAAAACAATTAATAGGGAATTTTGTTTTTAGTTGTTCGTGTAATTATTGCATTTATAATGTTAAAATATTACTTCTTATCCACACTTACTTTTGTTTAAAAGTAAAAAACTTATTGATTGTAAATTGAATAGCAGCCACAATACATATTGCAAATGCTTTTGCTAACATATCATCCATTTTCATTACTCCAATAAACAATGTGAGCAGCATGGAGCTTACAACCATGCCTACTACCGCTATACCGGCAAAAGAGGTAAAACGCTTCAGTTTGTTATCGGTTACCTTAAATGTAAAATAGCTGTTTAATATAAAGTTATTAATCACCGCCAAGGTTGAGCTTATAATATTGGAAACAAGAATATCAAGCATCCCAACAGACATTCTTCCACCCAAAACAGTACTTATATAAATTGAAAAAGGATAGTGCACAGAATATTTAGTAACCAGCAAGTAGTAAACACCCATATCAATAACAAGCCCTACTATGCCAACGAATCCATACTTTATCAATTGTTTTATCGAATCACTTTTAATCAAGTTGCTAATTTGCTGCTTCATGTGTGTCTAATCGTTTGCTAAGGCTGAGTTAATACCTCGATTTTATTCTATAAAATAACATCGAAGTTCTGTATTCGTTTAGCTTGTCGCTTTTTTCTAAAAGTTCAAACTCATATCTATTTCCATATTCTTGACGAATACTATCTGAATATTTCTCTAAAGTCACAAAGTAACCTTCTTTTGGAGATTCTAAATCTATATTTTTTAAGTTATTGTGTAGATAAAAATTTAACGCATAGAGATTGAAATACTTTTTCAGATTATTCGTAACGTATATCTCTCCATCGGGTTTATATTTCTCAGAAATCATTTCAGCAAATGGGCGAGCCGAATAAGTATTTTTAAAATTAGATAGCAAATAAGAATCCATGAAAAGATTGATGGAAAACATGATTCCAAAACCTGCCATTAATATCTTTATATTGATCTTTTTGCGTAACAAATAAATGCTATTAATAGTAGCACATAGCAAAATCGAAATCCCAAATAAACCTAACCAACCCGGAGACTTAAACATATCCGAAAATATTTTGATATCCTGAAGGGTTCTCTCTCTCTTAGCAAAACGACCTGCAATCGTTTCTATATCGATAATTCCTGTATATGCGAGCCCTATAATCAGAAGAGCTATAATTGAAATCCCTAACAAAATAGAGGTTGAAATACGAACCGCTTTCGGTTTTGCATCAACAAGATAAATAAAAAAGCGAGCGATAAATATTGCGATAAACGGATACACGAGCATTATATATACACTCCTTTTCGACACAGGAATAGAATAGAACAGTAGCGAAACAGCAATAACTATAAGACTATATAGAAGCGCTTTGTCCATAGTCATTATTTTACCTACAATATTATTTATGATTTGTTTTACCGAGCCGCTCATCCTTTTATACTTCAAAAAGAAAAGAGAAACCAGAAGCAAAATAGTCCAAGGTAAAAAGCCTGAAACCAGATATACGATGTAAATCCAGAATGGACCCTCATGACCCAGTTCATAGCTCGCATCCATATCAGCAGCCTTCAGATGAAGGAATCGGCCAAAATTCTCATAAAACACACGGTCGAAGAATGCCTCTCCCTTTATCTTATAAGCAGCATAATACCAAATCAGGGGTATGATAAACGCTGGAAGTGCAATCAAAATACATTTTAGCGCTGCTTTGAAAAAGTTTTCTTTTTGAAACAGTAAAAATACGCCGAATATCATACATGGCAGTAATACCCCTATCGGCCCTTTGGTGAGGGTAGCCATACTAAGAAGCAGCCAGATAGAAATAAGCTGATACACCCGCCGCTTTCGATACCATGCATACATTTGAATAATCGCTGCCACGAGAAAGAAGGTAAGTACCATATCTACCCGCGTAGTCATGGCAGCCCTGTGTATTTCGAAGCAGGTAATCAAAATAAGACACGAAACAAAAGCCTCTATAACAGGTCTGCGACGAGCAAAAAACATAAAGCAGACCCCAATCATAGCAATAAATGCAATTGTAGATGGCAAGCGCGATGTAAAAGGGGTAACTTCACCATGTGTAAAGGCCAAAGAAAAGCCGGCTATAAGCCAATGATTAAATGGCGGTTTATATGCAAATTCATCCGCATAACTGGAAGGAATAACCCACTCTCCTTTCTCGATCATCGATACGGCCAATGCAGCCTCACGTGGTTCACCCTTGGTATAAAAGTCTCCTAATCCTATCCAAGGAAGAGTAGATAAGGTTGCAATAAGAAGAATCAGAAGAAGAGGTTTTTGCAAATATAATGTTTGCAGAAAATGGGATTTCTTCATAGATAGTTATGACTAAATATTTCTGCAAATATAAGTTTTTATTTTTTTAATTACAGGTACTTGCTACAGTTATAATTTTGATATTGCATAAAATAGCATACTAAAATATTGTTTCTGAATAGAGAAAAATTTTAAGTCCTAAAACTATTTTCTCGGTCCAGAAACAACATATATCAAATTACAAAGTTGTGGAACAACTGATCATCATATCATAAAATGCAGACGATTTTGCAAGTTCACCTCTGCAATACCTCCATCGATGTCCAGATACAAGATATTCATATTCGGGTAAATCTCCTTAATTCGTTTTTCTACTCCCTTGGCTACAATATGATTTGCAATACACCCGAACGGTTGCAGACAAACAACTTTATTTACCCCTTTACGAGCATAATGAGCTATTTCGCCGGGGATAAGCCAACCCTCACCAAACTGATTGGAGAGATCTAAAACTTCTGAAGCTGCTTCTGCCTTTGCATATATAGATTCTGATGGCTCATAAAACTTGAACTTGCTCAATATCTTCTCCGATCTTTTCACCTTGCTATTGATATACCACCAGATAAGGGGTTTTAGAGTCTTCGAAAAAATGGTTTCTTCACTAAGTCCATTTTCTACATTTACCTTACTGTTTACAAAGAACTGCATAAGAAAATCTAACAATGGAGGAGTAGAAACTTCTACATTACGAGACCGTAACCACTCGGATATATTTGCTTGTGCATAATTATTATACTTTACAAATATTTCTCCTATAAGCCCCACTTTAGAATATTCTTTATCGTAAATAGGCACATTATTAAAATCCTCAACAGCCTCTTTCAATAACCTATACAACGTTTTCGCATCTTTTGCCCTTACAGCATCAATACCTCGTTCGATATAGAAATCAAATATCTGCTGCGAAGCTCCCTCCTTTTTTTCACGAACAGAAATAGCACTATGCATCTGTTGCAGACCATCTCCATACAATACAATTGGAACTGCGATCTTTGCTATTTTTTTCCATTCCAACGTAAATTCACTCTCGTCATTCTGATATGTTTCTCCCGAACTGAGTGCAATAACAGGGATATCATTGAATCCTGCATTTTGCAATCCGGTCTTGATCTGTGCGATATAGTTTGTAGCACGGCATTGACCTCCTGTCTGTGTAATTGCCAGCACAACATCTTTCGCATCATGGTTCCCCGACTGTAGTGCATTGATAATATCTCCCAAAATGAGGGTAGACGGATAGCACACTTCATTGTTTCCATACATCAAACCAAGATCAGCAGATACTTTGTTCGATTTAGGAAGATTCTCTACCTTCAACCCAAGAATTTCACCCAATGCCGGAGCAAATGGCGATATAAAATCACAAAGCCAAGGAATCAGAACCGTTTTATTTTTGTCTTTCTCTTTTTTATATGGAGCAGAATAACCTTTATATGAATCACTTGCTATCAAATCATAAGACTTTACAGCTTTGAGCGACTCTACCAATGAGCGCAAACGCAAACGAATAGAGCCCGGACTGGCTATCTCATCGATACGAAGAACGGTTATATTTTTGCCGACAGCCTTCAATATATCACGCGTCTCGTCCATAAAGAAGGAGTCGGGACCACAACCAAAGGAATTGAGCTGTACCAACTGTATATTTTGCGGTAACTTGGCTACTTCCATCGCTGCCTGTACAACACGGTTGGGGTAAGACCATTGCGAAATAATATTCAACTTACTAAAACCGTGGCTTTCAGGCTTGCGAAATACATCGTCAGTAAGTACTATAACCCCGAGGTCTGAAAATATCTGACCTACCTTCTGATGAATCAATGGGTCTGTATGATACGGACGACCGGCAACGATAAATGTCAACTCTCCCGTCTCTAAGGCTTTATCCAACAGCTCTTTCTGATAGCCATAAAGTTCTTGTTTCAAGCTATCCTTTACAGCTAATGCTTGTTGAAATGCCTTATCAAAGACTTCTTTAGATATTCCCAAGCCCGATAAATAGTTATAACACCCTCTAGCCAAAGCCTTATCACTGCTGAATGTTATCACCGGCTCATCAAAAGGAATGCCGTGTCTGCCTGATGGATCTATCGAACTTTGTATAACATCAGGGTATCCACTAACTACAGGACAGTTGAATGAGTTAGACGATTGCCCGAACTCTTTTTCTTCTTTAGGCACAATCGGATAAAAAATCCTGTCTACCTTTTGCTCTATCAGAGCGAGTACATGCCCGTGCACAAGCTTGGCAGGAAAACAAATATTATCAGACATCACCCCTCCCACTCCTTTTTGATATAACGGGAAGGTAGATTCGGGTGATAATCTCACATTAAATCCGCATGCTGTAAATAAAGTATGCCAGAATGGATAGTTATCGAACATGTTCAGCACACGAGGGATGCCTATCGTTTTTCCTTTTTCTATATTATCAGCTTTTACAGGACGATTGAAAAGGATTTCATTTTTCCTGTCAAAAGCATTATAGCCTTCCTTACGATCATTATTTTTATTATAGAAAACTTTCTCACATTTATTTCCGGCATAGCTGATATTCCCATTATTAAACTTGAATCGTAATACCGAGCATAGGTTTGTACAACCTTTACAGGTCAACTCTTTGGAGTCAATTGTAGCCAGATCAAACAAAGCCTCTTCTCCTGAGAAAGTTGTTGCGTTTTGGTTTTTCTCCCATAATCGTTGAGAATATAATGCGGCACCCAAAGCTCCCATCAATTCCGGATGATCAGTAGAACTTACAGTTTTACCCGAAAGCATTTCTAATGCACGATAAACCGCATCGTTACGGAATGTACCACCTTGTACAACTATATGGTCTCCAAGCTGTTTCAGGTTAGATATTTTAAGCACTTTAAACAAACAGTTTTTAACCACAGAGTAAGCTAAACCAGCCGCAATATCATCATTTCCTGCATTCTCCCTTAAAGACTGCTTTACCTTTGAGTTCATAAACACCGTACAACGAGAACCCAGATCACTCGGATACTTAGCCAAACAAGCAGCACGAGCAAAATCAGAAAGCTCCATGCTCATTGTAGATGCAAAGTTTTGAAGGAAAGAACCACAGCCCGCAGAGCATGCTTCATTCAGCTCTATATTCGAAATCAACCCATTATTTATGAAGATTGACTTAATATCTTGCCCTCCGATGTCGAGCACAAACGATACATCAGGATCAACATATTGTGCCCCTGACAAGTGCGCTATGGTCTCTACAATTCCGTAATCAAGCCCGAGAGCAGACTTCATCAAATCTTCGCCGTAGCCTGTAGCTGCTGACGAAAGGAATTTCACAGTTACACCTTTCTCTTGAGCTTCTTTATAGAATAAGGATAACCCCTCCATCACTTTCCTCAGAGGATTTCCTTCGTTATTACCGTAAAACTTATATATGATATTGGCATCTGTATCCATCACTACTACTTTAGATGTAGTAGATCCGGAATCTATGCCCAAAAAACATTCTACATACTTTTCCTCACCCAGAGGTTTAAATTTCAGGGCTTTTACATTGCGGTTCGCATCCCACTCAATATATTCAAGTTCGTCTTTGAAAAGAGGTTCGAGCGCGTCACTATGGTTTGAGGACGTAGACTCCGAAAGTTTATCCACCAGTTCGTGCAAATCAAACGTTTTTGCATCAGCTTCGTTATAAAGAGCAGAGCCCCATGCAGGGAAGTATTCCCCATTCTCGGGAACAATTATATCTTCGCTCTGTATTTTAAGAACCTCACGAAAAGCGTTTCGCAATGCAGGAATAAAAGTCAATGGCCCCCCGATACAAATTATCTTAGGAATAATGTCGCATCCGCGCGCAAGGGTAGTAACCGATTGTAAAGCAACGGCATGAAGTATAGACGCTGAGATATCCGAAACAGGGATATTCCGGCTAATAAGATTCTGCACGTCGGTCTTAGCAAATACTCCACAACGCGAAGCTATCGGATATATCTTGTCAAAGTCCAATGCCTTTACCCCTAGCTCTTCGATGGTAATATTCATCAAACTTGCCATCTGATCTATAAATGCGCCTGTTCCTCCTGCGCAACTCCCATTCATGCGTATATCAGGGTGGCGACCTTCGCTGAAGAACACCATTTTAGCATCTTCTCCTCCCAAGTCGATCAATGTATGAGCGGCAGGGTAAACATTCTTTACTACCTCTACGGCTGCAACAACCTCCTGCACAAATGAAATACCGACACGTTCGCCAATACCCATTCCCGCTGATCCTGATATATTTATTGTAAACTTTGTTTGGGGATATACTTCGATCACCTTTTGCAGTTCGGCTATCAGAGTCTGCTGTATATTTGCCTGATGCCTACAGTATGATTTGTAAATAATTGTATTATTATCATCCAAAACTACAATTTTCACGGTTGTTGACCCAACATCAATTCCCATTTTATATTGTTGTTCCTTATTCATAACTATTGTGTTAATTTATTTCGTTCGATCTCATTATCGCACGGTCTGAGTGCGTTTATAGTAAATTCTATGACATATTTTTCATGATTGGCTATCAGCTCATTGTAAACGCCTGACGGAATCTCCATCAAAGTTTTGGCCAGATTTCCAAACATAAAAGGGAACATGCATAAAGACAATATATTTAACAAGAAATCAGCTGCCGGCGTTTCCCTTATTGTTCCCTTCTCCACTTCTTGTGCTATACGCTTTTCTATCTTACTGAAAGAACTGTAGGGATTTTTATTTTTTATACGCTGAGTAAGTCCCTCTGGGTTGAGGCTCACTTCATTTAGAATAAACGCTGCTATTTCGGGATATTGAAATAGAATTTCATAGTAAGTGTGTATCCATGTCTCGATTAACTCAAAAAATGGAAGGTCGGAGGTTACGGTCTCGAATATTCTTTTGGTAAGCACATCCAATGCGTCTTCGAATATAATCTCAAATAAATTATATTTTGACTGGAAATAATAATTTACCATTGCCACATTCGTACCCGAAGCCTTAGCTATATCCCTGACACTGGTACCTTTGTATCCGTTTTTTATGAAAAGGATTTGTGCTTCACTCAGAATCCGTTTCCTTACTTCCGAAGAATCTTCATTATTAAACATGTGTTCTAAACGATTGTTTAAGAGGCAAAAATAAAAAATAAAATCAACTTAAACAAGTGTTTAACTCATAAACAGAAATCTATATTGCTTTTTTAAGGCTTACCTATTTCAGAATATATAGCTAGATATTTAGTAACAAATAAGAGTTAGTTATCGGCTTTCATTTCAGTAGCTTCATCGCTCTTTCCATATCTTCGGGAGTATCGATGCCAATTGTTTCCACATCTGTATAACCCACCCGAATGCGATAGCCATTTTCTATCCAACGAAGTTGCTCCAGCGATTCGGCCTTCTCGAGGGAAGATTGTGGTAGTTGTGTGATTTCCTTTAACACATCCACACGATAGGCATACATCCCTATATGCTTATAAAATATATGTTTATCAAGCCATTCTGTATGATGAGCATCTCGTATATACGGAACAATAGAGCGACTAAAATAGATTGCTTCGTTCTTTTTATTTATAACTACTTTCGGGGAGTTAGGATTAAACAAAACATCAAAGCCATCTTCTTTCTTGAAAGGTTTTACCAACGTTGCCAACTCTACATCTTTGCTATCAAAGCACTCTTTCAGAGATTCTATTTGTTCGGGCTGAATGAAAGGTTCATCCCCTTGCACATTGATAACCACATCAAAGCTCTCGCCAATCTTAGAATAGGCTTCTTGAATCCGGTCGGTTCCACTACGATGCTCTGTTGAAGTCATAACAGCTTTTCCCCCGAATGACTTTACAGCTTCGAAGATACGGGAATCATCTGTTGCCACCCATACATCCTGAACCGCTCGCCTCACCTGTTCATATACACGTTGTATCATCGGTTTACCCCCCATATCAGCAAGTGGCTTTCCGGGAAAACGAGTAGAGGCATATCGAGCCGGAATGATTGCTATAAACTTCATATTTTTATACTATTTTGTCACACAAATTTACAAAATTATATATGTTAACACTTTCATCTTTTGTTAAACTCAATTATTTTTACGAATAAAAAATTAAGCATAATACCTAAAATCTGTAACATGTCTATTTCACGTCGAACATTTATCAAAAAAGCTGCTCTTGGAGCTATAGCTGCATCTAGTATGCCGCAACTGTTATCTGCCCAAAACAGTTCTGATTCCTTCATCGACAAACTGCTTCCGGCACCAATCGGAGGAGGATTTCAAATGGACGACTATTGGATTTGGGGCTCTTCAGTTATCAAGGGTGAAGACGGAAAGTATCACATGTTTGCCGATCGCTGGGCCAAGAATATAGGATTTCAAGGTTGGGTAACCAATTCGCAGGTAGTACATGCTGTCTCAAACAGACCTGAGGGACCTTATATTTTTTCTGATGTAGCATTACCTGTAAGGGGAGCTGAACATTTTGACGGTCTAGTAACCCACAACCCCAGAATTATTTATTATAAAGGGCTATATTACTTGTACTATTTTGGTACAACTTACGATTTCCCCATACCTCAAGCCGGAACGGTATGGCAAGACGACTGGTTTGAGCGGGCATGGATGAATAAGCGCATCGGCATAGCATGGTCCGATTCTTTATATGGCCCTTGGCATCGTCCTAGCCACCCCGCAATAGGCCCTCGCCCGGGAAAATGGGATGCAACAATCACGACAAACCCTTCTCCGGTAATTAATCCTATAACGGGAAAAATACTCCTGATGTATAAATCTTCCCCAATAAGCTCGGCGCCACCCCTATTGCTAGGTGTTGCGGAAGCCGATGAGCCTCTAGGCGAATACAGACGATTGTCCGACGATCCTATATTCCGATTCGATACGGCAGCCAATCAAGATAATGACGTAGAAGATCCTTTTGTTTGGCATAATGGAAAATACTATGAATTGATAATGAAAGATCGTTTTGGTCATATCTGTGGCGAAGAAGGCGGAGGAATACATGCAACTTCCCAAGACGGTGTAAAATGGGAATTATCAAACCCTGTAAAAGCTTATTCGAAAACAATAAAATGGAATGATGGCTCAATAACCCGACAGGCTAATTTAGAACGACCATTTTTACTAATGGAAAACGGAAGACCAACGCATCTATTTGCGGCAACAGGAAAAGGACCTTCTCCATGGAATTTCGAAAAAACTTGGAACATGGTTATCCCCCTGAAATAAACTTTCAGATTTCATCCTATTTCGAAAATGCAGTGTATATTTGCACCTATTATGAACAAGGCGCTTCTCTGCATAGGAACAAATGAAGATACAGAAACAAATTTAAGACTCTGTCATCAACTGCTCGGCAGCTCTTTTGGAGAGATCGCTTACTCCGACACTTCTGTCACTACTCCTTACGGGGTACACTATAAAAATGACTTCCTAAACCAACTGGCAGTTGTATATACTGATCAGAAAAAAGAAGAAGTCCATCTGCGGCTTAAGTCTATAGAGCAGCAGATGGGGCGTGATTCTCATGACAAAGAAAAAGGGATTGTAAAAATCGACATCGACCTCGTTATCTGGAATGATGAAGTTCTGAAGCCAGCCGACGTAAATCGCAAGTATATCGTAGACCTATTACCCAGCTTAAAAAAATAAGCATCTGAGACAATCTAGTATACTTTTGTGACACACCTCCAATTTGTTCTTTAACAAATACATATAGATTATACAAACAAAGTATTTTTACATAAGGATTTTTTAATCCATACAATATTTGTTATCACCATAATCTATTAACACATGAATAAATTTAATCTAATTATTATTAGCCTATTATTGGTTGCAACCGGTTGTGCCCAAAGACAACAAATAAGGTATACAGACTATGTAAATCCGTTTTTAGGAACGGCCACCTTGTGGGATAGCATCGACTTGGGATACAAGCCTACTCGCAGAACTTGGGGAGCCGAAGTATTCCCCGGATCGTCCCTCCCCAATGCAATGGTTCAGGTAAGCCCGGTCACATTGTTCAGAAGCGGCTCCGGCTACCAATATGAAGACACTGTTATATATGCCTTTACGCACACAAACAAAGGTCATTGGAATCTTTGTCATATCCCGATTCTTCCCGCAACAGGGAACTTCAGTGCAGATGACTATTGTTCGGCATACAGCCACGACAACGAATCTGCCCATCCCGGCTATTATCAGGTTTTCCTCCAACGATATGGAATAAATGCAGAAATGACATCAACCCTGCGCTGTGCATATCACAGGTTTACATTTGAAGAGGGAAAGGATAAAAAGCTGATCGTAGATCTTTCTACATCAAACGAAAGGATTAAGGATTGGCAAATAGCACAAGAAGGCGAAAACGTATTCACAGGCTTTCAGGAGAATAGCGAAAAAATGTACTTCTATGCGGTTTCCAATCATGCAATAAAAAACATAGATTCGATAAGAGGTGAAAAGAAAAGCCTGTCAATCGTAAACTTTGAGAATAACAAAGAACCTCTGGAATTAAAAATAGGATTCTCTTTCGTTAGCATCACGAATGCAAAAGAAAACCTAGAAAAAGAAATAGGCAACAAAGACTTTGCACAAATAAGAAATGAAGCTGCAGATACATGGGAAAACCTATTATCAAAAATAAAAGTTTCAGGAGGCACCGAAAAGCAAAGATGGGTATTCTACTCTTCGTTATATCGTTCATTCCTATGGCCGGCACTAAGAAGTGATGTAAATGGAGAGTTTACCGACGCGAAAGATGAAGTCGTAAACAAGGGTTTCCGCTACTATACCGACCCTTCGTTTTGGGATGACTATCGGAATAAACTTATCTTGCTCGGAATGATTTCGCCCGATGTTGCAACAGATGTGATTAACTCCATCACCGACAAAGGAGAAAAGACCGGGTTTATGCCTACATTCTTCCATGGCGACCACGCTTCCACTTTCGTTACAGGTTCTTACCTTAGAGGTCTAAAAGGATTTGATGTGAACAAAGCATATCACCTCATCCTGAAAAATGCGACAGTAGAAGGCGGACGCCCTCATCTGATGGAATATATAGCAAAAGGATATATATCTGAGATGGATATCAAAAATCCGAAGATAGAAACCGTAGCGAAAGCAGCGGTTACCAAAACGCTCGAATATGCTTACGACGACTACGCTGTTGCTCTTTTAGCAAAAGAGTTGGGAGACCAGGAGAACTACAATATGCTGATGAAGAGAACCGGCAATTACAAGAACCTCTTCGACCCTTCCACCGAACTGATGAGAGGACGACTCGAAAATGGTGAATGGGTCACCCCTTTCGACCCTGAATTCCCCTACTATGAATACCTGTACCGTGAAGCGAATGCCTGGCAATCATCGTTTTTTGCACCACACGACACTAAAGGGTTGATTAATCTTTATAAGAGTAAAGATGACTTCGAAAAGAAGGTCGACTCTCTATTTACTATTCCTTGGGGAGGATATGAGGCACATAACCTGTCGGGATTTATCGGGCAATATTGCCACGGAAATCAGCCCGATCATAGTTTCCCTTTCCTATATTATTTTGTCGACAAACAAGAGAAATCACAAGTTATATTAGATAGCTGCCTGAATCACTTCTACGGAATGGGTAAAGATCAACTGGCTCTTTGCGGAATGGATGACGCCGGAGAAATGTCTTCATGGTACGTATTTAACGCCATCGGACTTTATACATATTCACCTGCCGACCCTTCGTACATCATATCTGTTCCTATTTTCGACAAGGTAGAATTCACGTTCGGTGATGGCACTCAGTTTTCTGTAAGCAAGAAAAACTCAGGCAAGAAAATTACCAATATTACTTATGGAGGTAAGAAAGTTGACGGTTACTTTATATCTCATAGCGACTTGAGGAAAGGCAAAGAACTGGTAATTACTACCAATCAATAGCCATTTAGGTGATATGACTTTTTAGAAGAGGATTCTGCTGGACTAATCTTGTTTCCAAAGTGCGGTACGAATCCTCTCTATAATAGTTTCACTATCATCATTAAACTTACGAGCAAAATAAGGGAATCGGTGCCCAAACTCATCATTGAATTCAATATGAGTTTCTAACAGATCAACATGACGCTGCTCTATTGCAGCAGGAGGATTAGACACAGCCCAATCGGTATATGTAAGGTTTGCCGCTGCTTTATCTAAAAAGCTTGAGTTACCTATAATTGTCTGGAAAAAAGCTTCATCAGGCACTAATGTATGACGGAAAAAGTCAAGATACCTTCTATCATCCTTTACGGTATTCAGAATATACTTCACGCATTCATGGGTAAGAGCAAACCATTGTGAACCCGCATATATCTTAAAAGGAGCTTTTCTTTTTATCTTCAGCTTCTTAAGCAACACCTCAATTAAGAATTTGGGGTTGTAATGCTTCAGATTGCGCCGATTGTAATCGAAGTAATAATACTCGTAACGCTCGGCAGGCTTATATGGCACAGGGAGAGGTGCAATATCTATATACTCTTTTCTTTTTTCTAATAGCTTATGCAAGAAAGCTTTCGAGCGTATAGGATAATCTACACCACTAAGCAATATATAATAGTCGGCATCAGAGGAATGTTGCAATCCAAATTCCAAGAGAGCCAATGTGGCCTCTACCATAGAAAAGCCCCCCCAGTTTATATCAATGGAGGTGGGAATGATTGTAGCGTTACTCTTCTTAGGAATATAGTCCTGCCCTGCCTTCTTGTCTATATGAATATAGAAAGTGCTATCTGTATCATCCAAAGCATCAATCAGACGATCTAAATGCCAGAAATTATTATGAGCTAATATAAGGTAGCAGATCTTCATCAGACTATATTTTTTAAAGATATCAATACAAATGTACTGAAAAAGGTTATTCCTTTCGAAATAACCTTTTTATATTTCGTGAATGTCTGATCAAAATACAATCTGCATTTGCCCTAATACGACATTCGAATTTTTCTCACCCCAACTCTTTGAATAATCTGAGTAAGTATAATTTACCTGAAAACGGCATGCTCCGTAGAAATAATAGTTCAAGCCC
This sequence comes from Bacteroidota bacterium, assembly GCA_023437305.1. Lineage (GTDB taxonomy): Bacteria > Bacteroidota > Bacteroidia > Bacteroidales > Dysgonomonadaceae > Dysgonomonas. Next base: position 125,245 of record JAEZGN010000007.1, on the reverse strand, counting down.
AGTGTATAATCAATCACCTCCTTGCTTGTGTCTCTATTCTGATTCAGATAGTCCACCTTTGCAAAAGCATTGAACTTTTTAGGAACAAAATAATAGAGCCCCATTCCGTGAAGACCTTCTTTGCTGATACCTCCGTCATTGCCTCTTATCCATTCGGCACGAGCATACACTCTCTCTGAACGATAATCGGAGCTTGCAATCCAACGGTTACGAACATGATCATTCTTCTCTGTTTCTCCGGGTTTTATATACTTAGCTTCTCCAAGATATACCCCTCCACCAATTCTAAAATTCTTTATGGGTTGAAGCATCAGGTTTGCAGCAAAGTCTTTTGAGTTATTATTTTCTGTAGTATTAATACCTGTCCCCTGAAACAAACCTATCTTATATTCGAGCAGGTCATGCGTTTGCGTTTTCAACAAGTTACCGTATGCCATCACACCGGCATCACGTCCTGTATTATTCTTATTATTTTGTTGTCTCTGTACATCATCGCCCATTCCGATAAGAGCAGAAATAGAACGAGTGTTGAAAACCCCTTCAATATCGGTTAATGATATTTGATTTTCGAGTGAAAGAGGCGTTTTCATCTGTCCCAACCTGATATTAAACTCTTTAGCCGGGGTCCATTCTCCCCAAAATTCGTATGGCATTGGGTTAACAAACTCTGCCAGAATAAAGTATTTCAAATTTTTGGTGAGTTCGCCACGCATCGATAAGAATATTACTCTCGGCTCAAAGTCATGCTTAACATTTGCTACGTCGCTATATCTGTACATGAATAATCCATATCCTCCGAAACGCATGTATGGAGTATTAAAAGCCTGCCTGATTTTTTCGGTAGTCCCGTTTCCCAATGCACTTTTAGCTGGTGCATTTCCTCGTATCGAGTCGGCTTCACTTTGAGTCAATATATTTTTCTCTACTAACTTTTTTAACAGTTCACTATTTGAGTCCTGAGCATAAACAAGGGTACATGCTACACATAGAGAGAGCACGAATAAGAGCTTTTTCATTAATATAATTTATTATTGTTTAAATTAACCTTATTTAAAGAAGCGACAAAATTAGTGTTTCCATCTAATATCAGCAAGACCCTAATTCTTAAAAGATCTCAGATTTTAATCTTTTCTCCCAGATACTTTGGTTCTTTACCTGTAGCGATATCCACAAAGACTTTTACCCTTGCAAACAACTCCCTTATTTTTGTTCTGTATGACGATCGGTTAAGTGACAAATCTTTTGCATTATATCCATAGGCTTTCATCCCGTAATTCTGAGCCAAAAACACAGCTCTTTCGTTATGAAACTCTTGCGATACGATAATAAACGAATCCTGACCAAATATTTCATTCATCCTCACCACCGAATCGAGCGTACGCAAGCCCGCATAATCGCAATGTATAATACTGTCGGGCACGCCGGCTTCGACAAGAGCGGCACGCATATCGTCTGCCTCATTATAATCTTTTCGGCTATTGTCTCCGCTTACAACAAAGACCTGTACTTTACCGGCATCATATAATTCTTTCGCAGCCTGAATGCGGTATGTGAAATATAAGTTGGGACGATTGCCTATATTCTTAGCAGCACCCAAAACCAACGCTGCTTTCTGAGGGGGTATGCTATCTACCTCATCATATACAAAACCTTTGGAATCGTGAGGGATTTTCCAATTAGCAAAAAGGATTGCTAAAACCGCTAAAATAAGCCCGATTGATAATACCCAAAACATACGCTTGAGCCTCTTTTTTGTTTTTGTCTTCATTAAATACGCTCTAATACCTTCTTTATTAAATCTTCTATCGAACCCTTGTAGTTTGAGTTTGATTCTCCTGCCAAACGATTGGCTATTATTGTGCATACAGTCATGGCCTTATGCCCCATCAACCGGCTCATTCCAGCCAACGGTGCACTTTCCATCTCATAGTTGGTAATAGAATCTTCCCCAAACCTGAACGACTCTATTTTACTATTCAGATCGGGATTAGCTAATGGCATGCGTACATATCGCCCCTGTGGCCCATAAAAACCAATGGCAGATATGGTAACTCCTTTTATCATGTCATGGCCTATGCGTTCTACCAATTCCTCATCGGCCTTTACAACATACGGAGCACAGTGCTGGGGATTCCAGCCAACATGTTTCTTAAAGGTATCCTCAAAATCAGGCAATGTCACTTTATCACGATCTGCATAATAATTGAGCACTCCGTCGAAACCGATCGACTTTGCTGCAACGACATACGAACCGATTGGGCAATGAGGCTGCAACCCTCCTGATGTTCCTACACGAACCATTGTGAGCTGTTTGAAGTCTTTCTTCACTTCACGTGTCTTGAAATCGATATTAGCCAACGCATCCAATTCTGTAATTACAATATCTATATTATCGGGGCCGATACCATGCGAAAGAGCGGTAATGCGTTTCCCTTTATACGTTCCGGTAATCGTATGAAACTCCCGGCTTTGGATATCACATTCTACACTATCAAAAAAAGATGCGGTAAGGCTTACTCTGTCGGGGTCGCCCATCATTATTATTTTGTCTGATAGTTGTTTGGGGTTTATATGTAAGTGAAAAACACTGCCATCACTATTTATAATCAGTTCTGAATCGGGAATTATTCTCATATCGTTTATTTGTGTTTATTTACAAAGATATAAATTGTTTTACTTGGTTCTATTCTTTAGTTACTATTCATATAAAAAGTGACAAAATCCCAAAAACAACCAACGCTATATATCAACACCTTACAGCCAAAAGGTGACAAAAGTGACACTTTTTGAAATGTTTTTTGTTGTTACCTTTTTTTTTATTTTGCATATCAAAGCTTACTCTATTAGATAATTTTATTCTTAGAAAGCGAATTGCTATAAAGGAAATCATTCGATAGTCAATTCTTGGGTAGGATCCCAGAATACTTTCTTCCAATTGATGATTCTATCATTTACAACACCAACTCCTTCCTCTTCTAAGAGCTTCTGCATTTCGTTCGAGTTTCCGAATGCTTCTTTAGCTGAGAGTACTCCCTGACTATTTACTACCCTATGCGCCGGAATGCCGGAAATAACAGAATTGCACTCCCCCATCACCCGACCTACCAAACGTAACATATTCGGATAACCGATAGCCTTAGCTATTGCGCCATAACTTGTAGCCCGACCATACGGAATACTCCTCACAACGTCATACACTCCTCGTCTGAAATCTTCTTTATCCAAATGTGCCATTCTTCTTTTATATAAACTCTATTTAATAAAATATAAAGATATAAGCTTTAGGTATAAGGATATATTATTCTCTGAGAATTGTTATATTTGTACACCGTGATGATCTTAAATAAAAATCTAAATATCTAAAAAAGTAACCCATGAGTAAAACACTAAGATTATTCCTGCTTTTAGTGTGCGCGCACACAACAATTCTTTTTGCGAATGAACCCGAGAAAACGCAACGAGGTGACGGCGAATTATTTAAGGTAGCCATAGCCGGATATACATTTGTAAACTTCAATCTGGATGAGACTCTCAAAATGATGCAAGAGGTAGATGTGCATTATCTTTGTATCAAAGATTTTCATCTTCCCCTGAATAGCACCGACGAAGAAATTGCCGCATTCCATGCTAAACTGGCAAAGTATGATGTGACAGGTTATGCTGTAGGCCCTATCTACATGAAGACGAAAGAAGAGGTAGACAAAGCGTTTGATTATGCCAAACGTGTTGGCGTAAAACTTATTGTAGGTGTTCCCAATCATGAACTACTACCTTATGTAGATAAGAAAGTAAAAGAATATGATTTCAAATATGCCATTCATCTTCATGGCCCCGACATCGAACTATATCCGCATGCAGCTGATATCTATGAACATGTAAAAGACCTCGACCCTCGTATCGGAATGTGTCTCGACATTGGTCATGATGCACGTGCAGGACATGATCCGATTGCCGACCTGAAAAAGTACAGCAGCAGAGTGTTCGACATCCACATGAAGAATACAACCGCAGCAACCAAAGCGGGAAAGACTGGAGAAATTGGTCGGGGCATAATAGACATTCCTGCTTTTGTGAGAATGCTTCGCGAAGTAAAATACTCGGGAGCTTGCAGTCTCGAATACGAGCGGAACATGAAAGCCCCTTTAGCCGGAATAGCCGAATCTATAGGTTATTTCAGAGGTGTGATTGATGCAACGAAATAAAGGAAAAACTTATTTTTTATATAACAGGATAGGCAGCAAGAAATTGTTGCCTATTTTTGTAATGAAAAAACTAGAAAATATGAAAATCATTCTTCTCGCTATAGGCAAAACCGATGCAGGCTATTTTGTAGAGGCTATCAACGAATATCAGAAAAGATTGGAGCATTACATCCCTTTCGAAATACAAATTATACCTGATATAAAAAACACCAAAAGCCTTACGATGGAACAGCAAAAGGAGAAGGAAGGTGAGTTGATATTAAAAAACGTACAACCGGGAGATTATCTCGTTCTGCTCGATGATAAGGGAAAAGAATATACCTCGATGCAATTTGCCACCTATATAGAAAAGAAAACACATACCGTAAGCAAGCGGCTCATATTTGCCATCGGAGGCCCTTATGGTTTCTCGGAAGCAGTATATCAGAAGGCGAATGAAAAACTAACCCTATCACGTATGACTTTTTCGCACCAGATGGTACGCCTTATATTTGTGGAACAGCTGTATAGAGCAATGACAATCTTAAATAACGAACCTTACCATCACGAATAATCCCTTATTCGAAACGAAGTGATTTGGCAGGAGATATTTTTGCTATCAGATAAGAAGGCCCAACCATAGCCAATACCGACAGGGTCAGGGTAGCAATGTTGATAAGAATAATGTGTAATATATTTATATCCACCGGCATTTCGGATACATAGTAAGTATTGGAATCTAGCTTTATTAAACCAAAATACCGTTGAAGCAACAGCACAGTCAAGGCTATAATATTTCCCCACAACATCCCTTTCAATATCAGGAATGAAGACACATAGAGAAATGTTTTGCGAATATTAAAATTTCGTGCACCTAACGTCTTAAGGATACCAATCATATTGGTGCGCTCCAAGATTATAATAAGCAATCCTGATATCATCGTAAAAACGGAAATGGCAAACATCAAGATCATGATTACCCATACATTCATATCCAGCAGATCGAGCCAACTGAATATCATCGGGTTCATTTCTTTAATAGAGCGGGTTAGAAAAGTATTACCATCCACATCCCGATAAGTCATCATATCTAAATAGATATTTTGTGTAAGCTGGTCAAGTTGCTCAAAATCGTTTACGAGCAGCTCTATACCGCTTACCTGATCGGGTTGCCACTTATTAAGTCTTTGTATAAGCCGCACGTCAGTAATAACAAATAGTTTGTCATAATCTTCAAAATTGGTACTGTATATCCCCGTAATATTAAATTTACGGGCACTGCGTTCCTGAACAAAATACGAAATAAAACTATCCCCTGTCTTCAGATTAAGTTTATCGGCTATATTCTTCGAGATAATAACCTGATTGGTGATTGTTGTATCATCAGGGTTGATGATCTTACCGTCAATCATATTCTTCTTGAAGAAGTCCCAATCGTAATCTTTTCCTACCCCTTTTAGAATTATCCCCTGAAATGCACTATCTGTTTTTATGATACCCGGTTTTGTAGCATATATTTGCGCATGTGCTATACCCGTCTCATGGCTCAATGTATCTAAAAGACCGGGAGTAACAGCTACCGGCAATGTTTCGTAAGATGTGGTGTTATTCAAGTTGGTAATCTGAATATGAGAGCCAAAACCAACAACCTTGTTGCGCACCTCTTTCTTAAAACCGATAACAATAGACAATGCCAGAATCATAGCTGCCAATCCTATTGCAACACCTGCAATAGCGATTTTAATAGCAGGTGAAGACGCTTTTTTCTCTCCTTCGCCCTTACTAAAATGAATCCGCTTGGCTATAAATAATTCTAAGTTCAATGTTTTATTCTTTTAAAATAGAAATCCTTGCTCACTTTCTCTCTTCCTTCCCAGATGTTTATAGGCAAGGTCTGTCACTTCACGTCCACGAGGAGTACGTTTCATAAAACCTTCCTTGATAAGGAACGGCTCATATACCTCTTCGATCGTCCCTCCGTCTTCTCCCAATGCGGTTGCTATTGTAGAAATTCCTACCGGCCCCCCTTTGAATTTATCGATCAGGATAAGCAATATTTTATTATCGATCTCATCCAATCCATACTTATCTATATTCAACGCTTCGAGAGCATAAGAAGCAATATCCTTGTCTATCTTGCCCGATCCTTTTACCTGAGCAAAGTCACGCACACGGCGCAGCAAGGCATTCGCAATACGTGGTGTACCACGACTACGTGAAGCAATTTCTATAGCAGAATCTTTCGAAGCAGGCACATTCAATATATCTGCCGATCGTAAGATAATATGCACAAGGGTATCTATATCGTAATATTCGAGGTGCATGTTTATTCCAAATCGGGCACGCAAAGGGCTTGTAAGCAAACCACTACGAGTCGTTGCACCAACAAGGGTAAACGGATTGAGTTCTATCTGTACAGAACGAGCGCTAGGCCCTTTATCTATCATTATATCGATGCGATAGTCTTCCATCGCACTATACAGATATTCTTCCACAACGGGCGAAAGGCGGTGTATTTCATCTATAAAAAGAACATCGTTCGGTTCGAGCGAAGTAAGCAATCCGGCCAAGTCTCCGGGCTTATCCAATACAGGACCCGATGTGATCTTGAACCCTACACCGAGCTCATTGGCTATAATATTCGACAGGGTTGTTTTACCAAGTCCGGGAGGGCCATGCAACAGCGTATGGTCGAGCGATTCGCCACGCATTTTTGCAGCAGTCACAAAGACTTGTAAATTTTCTACAACTTTACTCTGTCCACGAAAACTCTGAAAGGTGAGAGGGCGCAACGCATTCTCAAACTCCTTCTCATTTTCATTTATATTCTCCCTGTGTATATTAAATGTTCCTTCCATAATGTATGGTTGCAAATTTACATCAATATATTCAATTTACAGACAGATACCGATTGATTTGCAATTACTAAAAATATAAAAGATTTAAATATTCTTTATTTTATTCGTAAAATAATATTTCTTTGTGGTTCATTTTCAACATATACGCCAATGCTTCGCAAAATTATAGAATGGGATAAAGAACTCTTTTTGTATCTGAACAGTAAACATATCGGTTGGCTCGACCCTGTTATGTTATTTTTCAGTTCGTACCATTTCTGGGTGATTATGTGTATCCTGATGGCTGTATTTATCTATTACAGATTAGAGGTTTGGAAAAAAACGAGTGTTATATTTTTCTTGCTTTCTATCGGTGCAAGTGCATTATTAACCAACATTATTAAGATGATGGTAGAACGTCCACGTCCGATCCACAATCAAGATTGGACAGGTGTTATACATGCAATAGAAAGGTATAGTTCGAGTACAAGCTTCTTCTCGTCCCATTCTGCAACAACGTTTACGATGGCTACTTTTTTCCTTTTACTATTCCACAAGACTAGCTCTAAGTATTACGGTTATCTGGCAATAATTTGGGCTACAATTGTCGCATATAGCCGCATCTATCTTGCCAAACATTATCCTATCGATGTTATTTGCGGTATATTATTTGGAATAGCAATCGGGGTTATGGGATATAAGCTCCTTGAATACTATAAAAACAAGAAGAAAGAATTAAAACCTTAAAAGATCTCTATCGAGAGTTGATAAAGATCAATCCAAATGTAACTAAAAAAGAAGCTATCACAACAAACAAAAATGATAAAACCATACTTACCAACGTCTTACATACAGTCTTGATAGGTGAATTCTTCCCAAACAATTGTATATATACCCAGAATTGATATAAATAGCAAAATAAGAAAGTCAGTAATACGCCCCATATGGAGAGGGTGAAATAATAAATAGGATAAGTCAAAATAAGAATTAGGATCTGCATTCCTACTATATATGAGTTTATAACCAGAAACTCCACGAAATTGTAACCTGACTTCTTAAATACTATATAGGATGCTAATGCATAAAATGGAATAAAAGCCAGCATAACAAAAGAATAATGCCCATACATCCAATCGAAAACCAATTGACTGTAATTATTGGCTGCAGCATCTGTCTGGAGATAGGCAAATGAGTTTTCAGGATATACTTTTAGGAAAAAACATATAAATCCGTATATAGTTCCTAAAATAAGAATAAATGAAAACGGTTTGAAATGGGTGATTCTTTTACCCGATAAGTATTCGCGAATAGAGTCACCGGGTCTCGTAATGAGTTCTTTTATTGTGTGTAAAATTCCTCTATCTACATGGAAAACACTATGCTGTATTTCGTGTATAATATAATGGAAATTAATACGTGCAGTAGCTGTTGATTGCCCACAGTTTGAACAATATTTTCCAGAGACAGGAGTACTACAATTTTTACATATATCTGACATATTATTATTTACTCTATTAGATTTAATTTCTGTAATTACAACCATTTCCCAACTTTCCGCTTTTCCAATCCGGAATATATTTTCAGGAAAATAGGGAAAGCTCTTCCAATGGGGAAAAAGAGACGAAACAACAGGGATGGATATGCATTCCTCTTCCCTTTTTCAATCCCTCTGATAATTTTTCTCGCTACGGTTTGCGAGTCTTGTGTAGGAAATGGCAAAGGCGTATTACCTTCTCCGGTTGCTTTATCAAAAAACTCTGTGCGGGTGGCAACAGGATAAACTGCTGTTATCTGTAAGTTTTCGGATTGCTCGTACCTATAGGTTTGCACAAAATGGTGTAGTGCGGCTTTTGTAGAACAATACAATGAGTAAGCAGGCAAAGAAACCAAGCCTGCGCCCGATATAGTACAAGCAAATGCAACTTTTTTATTATTGCTGCCAGCGAGGAGTTTCTCTAATGAATAGATAGGGGAAAATACGTTCAGATTGAAAATATCTTCTATATGCTGCCAATCGGGGCTATTTATTTTTTCGAGGTATGCAAAACCGGCATTAGCGATAAAGACATCAACTCCGCCGTCAAATATTTCCTGAGCATAATTGAATACACTATCAACGCCATCTTTACTGCTTACATCAGCAGCATAGGGATATACAACTCCTTCTTTTTGAGGGATACGGTGAGCATGACGGGCAACAGCTACAATTTTGACATTCGGATATAAGGCTAAAATATCGAGCATATCTCTCCCAATTCCTGAAGAGGCGCCTGTGAGAATTATATTTTTACCTTTTAAATCCATGATTTTATGTCCTTATCTTATCGAAGCCCTCGCCGTAAACTCCCCGAACAGTGCTTTGTGAGATAAATGCCTTCTCGTCAATACTTTTAATCAGGCGGAATATCTCCAGTGCTTCGTTACGTTTAGCTAAAACAATCAGAACCTTTGTAGGCTTCTTCGTATACCACCCCATACCATCCAGGACAGTACAGCCCCGGTGCAATTCATGGTTTATGGCAGTGGCTATAATCTCATATTTCTCGGAGAAAACAAGTATCTGAACCGATTGCCGGAATCCGTTGATAACCATATCGATGCTATATGTCATCACCCCCATCACAATAAGCCCGTATATAATGGTCTGATAATTTTGGAATACAAAATACGAACAACTGATTATCACAAAGTCGCACAAAAGCATTCCCCGCCCAAAAGCTATATTTTTATACTTATTGATAAGTGCTACAACGATATCCGTACCTCCTGTACTACCATTCGAACTGAATACCAAACCTATCCCGACTCCGCACATCATCCCTCCGATAACACCTGAAAGAAGCGGCTCATTTTTTACAATAGGTTCGGTTATCATGGACTGACAAATAGTAAGCAAAAAAGTGAGCACAACAACTCCATAGATAGTCTTTATCATAAACTTAAGACCAAGAACCTTAAGAGCGACGAACAACAATCCACAGTTTACAAGAAAATAGGTATACTGCAAAGGAATCTTCGCATTTGTAGCGTATTCCACAAGCAGGGCTATCCCTGTTAACCCTCCGGTAACGATACCTCCGGGTTTTATAAAACCAATAAGCCCCACGGCATACAGAGCTAGTCCAACAAATATAGTTGCGTAATCCTTCCAGTAAAACTCCTTTAAATATCTTTTAGGCATGGATTGTTATTGATTACAATACGACATTTATCATTTTCTTGGGAACAAAGACCACCTTCTTCGGTGTTTTTCCGTCAAGCCATTTCTGAGCCAGCTCATGACTTAACACCGCTTTCTCAACATCTGCCTGCACGGCATCTGCCGAAAACTCAAGCTCGAAACGAACCTTACCGTTAAAAGCAACTCCATATTTGAATGAATCTTCTGCAAGATATTCTTCATTAAAAGTAGGCCATTGAGCGTCACAAACAGATGTCGTATTGCCCAATGCATACCAAAGCTCTTCGGAAACGAATGGAGCAAAAGGAGCAAGCAAGATAATCAACTCTTTCAAAATCGCTTTTTTACTGCATTTTAAGGAAGTCAGTTCATTCACACAAATCATAAATGCCGAAACAGATGTATTGAATGAGAACGACTCGATATCAGCAGACACTTTCTTTATAAGCTTATGCAACGATTTTAGCTCTTCCTTTGTTGGCTCTTCATCAATAACAACAAACTCTTCACCTTTATAGAACAGACTCCACACTTTACGTAAGAAGCGGTGAACACCATCGATACCATTCATATCCCAAGGCTTAGATTGCTCCAATGGCCCAAGGAACATTTCGTACATACGCAGTGTGTCTGCTCCGTACTTTTCGGCTACATCGTCAGGATTTACGACATTGTGATATCGTTTACCCATTTTTTCGATATTCCATCCGCAGACGTACTTACCATCTTCAAGTATAAATTCGGCAGTCTCGTATTCAGGTCTCCATGCTTTGAATCTATCTATATCAAGCACATCATTATGCACAATATTTACATCCACATGAATTTCTGAAGTTTCATATTTATCTTTCAGGTTATAAGATACAAATGTATTTGTTCCATTGATACGATATACTAAGCTACTACGCCCTTGTATCATACCCTGATTAATCAGCTTCTTGAACGGCTCATCTTCACACGAAACGCCTATGTCGAATAAAAATTTATCCCAGAAACGGCTATATATCAAGTGACCGGTAGCATGCTCTGTACCACCGATGTACAAATCAACATTGCGCCAGTATTCATCTTTCTCTTTCGAGACCAGTTCCTGATCATTATATGGATCCATATAATGCAGATAGTACGCCGATGAACCGGCAAATCCCGGCATTGTATTCAGCTCGAGAGGGAATATTGTTTTATGATCTATCTCAGCAGTATCTACAACCTTTTCATTTACCTCATCCCATGCCCATTTAGTAGCACGGCCTAATGGCGGTTCACCCGATTCGGTAGGCAAGTATTTATCTACTTCGGGCAACTCAAGAGGTAATTTATCTAATGGCAACATATAAGGAAGACCCTCTTTGTAATACACAGGAAATGGCTCTCCCCAGTAACGTTGGCGGGAGAAAATAGCATCACGAAGACGGTAATTTACTTTTACACGTCCTAGCTTGTTTTCTCTTACATATTCTTTTGTTTTCTCAATCGCCTCTTTAACAGTCAGCCCATTCAGAAATCCTGAGTTCATCATGATCCCTTCTTTTGCATCAAAACTTTCTTCCGAAACATCGCACCCCTCAATCAAAGGTATAATCGGCAAGTTGAAATGTTTAGCAAAAGCATAGTCACGGCTATCGTGTCCCGGTACGGCCATTATTGCTCCTGTACCGTAACCTGCAAGTACATAGTCAGAAATCCAGATCGGTATTTCTTTTCCATTAAGTGGATTTATAGCATACGAGCCGGTGAATACACCGGATATTTTTTTATCCATCAGGCGGTCACGCTCAGTACGGCGTTTTGTAGCATCCTGATATTTTTCTATTTCGGCTTTTTGCTCTGCTGTTGTCACCTGAGGAACGTATTCGCTTTCGGGAGCAAGTACCATAAATGTAACTCCAAAGATGGTATCGGCACGGGTAGTAAAGATTTCGAACTCAACATCCGAATCTTTTACTTTGAATTTCATTTCAGCACCTTCGCTACGCCCAATCCAGTTGCGTTGTGTTTCTTTGATAGAATCACTCCAGTCTATTTTATCCAAACCTTCGAGCAAACGCTGTGCATAAGCCGACACACGCAAACTCCACTGACGCATCAAGCGCTGTTCTACAGGGTATCCCCCACGCTCCGACAAGCCATTTATAACCTCATCGTTAGCCAACACAGTACCTAAAGCCTGACACCAGTTTACAGTTGTTTCGCTGCGGTAAGCTATGCGGTAGTTAAGCAATATTTCTTGCTTTTGTTTTTCTGAATATGACTTCCATTCGGCAGCACTAAATTGCAATTCTTCGCTGCAAGCGATATTCAAGCCTTCTGTGCCAACTTGTTCGAAAGCTGCGATTAGTTCCGCAATCGGGCGGGCCTGATTTTCGTCATAGCAGTAGTAGCTGTTAAACATTTGGATAAATGCCCATTGCGTCCATTTATAGTATCTGGGGTCGCAAGTCTGAATCTCTCGGCTCCAATCGTATGAGAAGCCAATCTTATCCAACTGCTCACGATAACGGTTTATATTCTGAGCAGTAGTAATAGCAGGATGCTGCCCTGTCTGTATAGCATATTGTTCGGCAGGAAGTCCGTAAGCATCATAACCCATTGGATGGAGAACATTGAAACCTTTCAGCCTCTTGTAGCGGGAATATATATCGGATGCGATATACCCGAGCGGATGCCCTACATGCAGCCCTGCCCCAGAAGGATAAGGGAACATATCAAGGACATAATATTTAGGTTTGCTTTTATCCTCTTTTACTTTGTAAGTTTTATTATCAATCCAATATTGATGCCAACGTTTTTCTATTTCTTTAAAGTTGTATTCCATAGCCGAATATCTTGCAATTTTTTATTGGCGCAAATATAGTTATTTCTTCAGATTTAAACGAATTAATAATGAAGCTTTCAGAGCATAATTTACATGTTCTGTTTTTATATATAAAAGAAATTGAGGGATTTTAGTGTAAATCTAAGAATATAATACAAAAAGAGAGCAGGAGGGAAAACGGTGTTTTCCCTCCTGCTCTCTTTTTATACTTTTTAGTTTTCGGGCTCTACCCAATCACCATTCTCTTTTATAAGCTGAACAAGACGCTCTACAGCTTCCGCTGAAGAAATATTTTTCTCTATTAGGTTCTTCTTTTTGTAAAGAGAAATTTTTCCTTTCTCTGCGCCTACATAGCCATAGTCGGCATCAGCCATTTCTCCGGGACCATTGACAATACATCCCATCACACCAATTTTAAGATGTTTCAGGTGCGAAGTTGCCCCTTTCACCAATGCAACAGTTGTCTGTAGATCAAATAAGGTACGTCCACAGCTCGGACACGAAATATATTCCGTTTTGCTGGTACGCACACGTGATGCCTGCAAAATACCAAACATATACGCATCAATATTTTTTAGAGGAATTGTACCTTCGTTCTGCAACATGATACCGTTACCAAATCCATCGAGATACAATGTCCCAAAATCTGCTGCGGCTTTTATCTGAATATCTTCCGACTCATTTTCTGCATAGTGGCGATTAAGAACAACAGGCGTATCACAATCGTTATTCATCAATGTGTGAATAAAAGCACGCTGTTCGCCTACTCCGTTGATATGATCGGTAGAAAGAATAACAACGATAGACTTATCATTCTTCAACAACGCTAAAATATCCTTATCCAACTCAGGATAAGACAAGCGGAGGAATTTTATAGCCGAATTTGTTTCGCTGATTTTATTCCAATTCGATTTATCAAACAACGGATAAGTATTTTTCTCACCTTTCCAGCCCTCAAGGTCTATAATAGAAGGAATTGCCCTAGGTGCAGCAATAGGAAGCTCCTTGCCTACATATAAATAGTCGGGCAAGAAATGACTATTTAGCTCAAAATTACCTTGCGAACGATCTGAAATGACAACAGGAACACTATCACCTCCAATATTTCCTACTACATACGTCTCACGTCTGTCAGTAGAAAATGGAGAGAACTTATCACTTGCTGTGGCTACTATTTCAGGATGATTTTCTTTTTGCTTAATATATGCTATCAGCTTACGGGCAACCGGTACTTCATACTCAGGGTCTTCGCTCAACGATACACGAATCGTGTCTCCGATTCCATCCGACAGGAGCGAGCCTATACCAACCGCCGACTTGATACGCCCATCTTCACCGTCTCCGGCTTCGGTTACACCCAAATGCAAAGGGAAATTAAGCCCTTCTTTTTCCATACGGGCAATCAGTAGGCGTACAGCCTTCGACATAACCACCGTATTCGATGTCTTCATCGAAATGGCAATATCCTTAAACCCTTCTTCGAGACAGATATGTAAAAATTCCATACAGGATTCTACCATTCCTTCAGGTGTATCACCATAGCGGCTCATAATACGATCGGAAAGTGAACCGTGATTTACCCCGATACGGATAGCCGTCTTGTGTTCTTTACAGATATCCAGTAGAGGAACTAGTTTAGCACGTATTTTATCTATTTCCTGAGCATATTCTTCGTCAGTATATTCGAAGGTTTCGAAAGTTTTTACCCTGTCTACAAAATTTCCCGGATTAATCCTCACTTTTTCTACAACCTTAGCTGCCGCCTCAGCTGCACGAGGATTGAAGTGTATATCGGCAATGAGTGGAGTATTATATCCTCGCTCACGCACCACTTCCTTTATATTTTTCAGATTATCGGCTTCGCGAACCCCTTGTGCTGTAAGGCGCACATAGTCGGCTCCGGCTTCTACTATTCTTATTACCTGTTCGGCACTTGCTTCTGTATCGTTCGTATTTGTGTTTGTCATCGACTGCACCCTGATAGGATTATTTCCGCCCAGTGGAGTATTCCCTATTTTGGTTTCGGATGACAGACGTCTTTTATAATTAAAGTAATTCATATGAATTTTATGTTGTTTTTTAGTTGGGATCCGAATATTATAACAAAGATAAACTTTTTTTGTTTCAGCGATAATGAATACCTGTGAGCCTTAACAAGGCAAGAGAAAAATACTTGTTTCACATTTGCTTTAAAAATAAATTTTTAATGTTTATTTTTACAGAAAAGATTTAATACCATGACAAAAAGAACATTACTCTTGCCCTTTTTCTGCCTTTTGTGCTTTGCATCAGCACTTCACGCAGAAGTAAAACTAGCTAACATCTTCTCCAACAACATGGTTCTTCAGCGTGACAAACCTATCAAAATATGGGGTTGGGCTGACAAGAATGAAGCTGTTGAAATACACTTTCTGAATCAAATAAAAAAAGTAAAGGCCGATAAGAACGGAGCTTGGGTTGCAACACTCAACCCCGTATCGTATGGCGGTCCTTACACAATGGAAATAAAAGGAAAAAAGAATAGTATCACATTGAATGATATCCTTATCGGTGAAGTATGGCTATGTTCGGGACAATCGAACATGGAAATGGCTGTACACGGATGGGGATCAGTCTATAACTATGAGCAGGAAATAAAGGATGCCAATTACCCTCAGATACGTGCATTCAACGTAGTGAAAGATATCAGCATGAAACCCAAAGACAATTTAAGCGGAACATGGCAGGTATGTTCTCCTCAAACCGTATCGGAGTTCTCCGCCGTTGCATACTTTTTTGCTCGCAAATTGAATAAAGAGTTGAACATCCCTGTAGGAATTATCAACTCATCGTGGGGAGGGACAGATATAGAAACATGGACAAGCAGTGATGCATTTAACAGCCTTCCCGAGAAATTCAGAGAAAGATACAAAGATTTTAAGGTTGACAACTTTGATGAATTTGCCAAAACCAATGAAGAAAACAAAGCTAAATACCTAAATGCACTGAATAACGATCCGGGCATCAGTGAAAGATGGTACGACCCTTCATTCAACACCTCAGCGTGGAACAAGATGCAATTGCCTCAGATGTGGGAAAATGTGATCGGCAATGTTGATGGTATCGTATGGTTCAAATATAACATTTCGCTACCAAAAGAAAGTGAAGGAAAAGCTGCGACAATAGATTTAAGCGTGATAGACGATAATGACATTGTATGGATAAACGGTATAAAAATTGGAGAAACAGAAGGTTATGCAGTAAAGAGGAGCTACAAGATACCGGAAAATGTATTGAAAAGTGGAGACAATACGATTGTTGTAAAAATCACCGATAACGGTGGTGGCGGCGGTATATATGGCAAAGCTGAACAAATGTATCTGCAAGTGCAAGGCAAGCAATACCCTTTGGCCGGAGAATGGCAATACAAAGAGGCTGTAACCAACAAAATGTATCGGTTTATCGATATTTCTCCGAATATGTATTATTCGCTGCTATACAACGGTATGATAAACCCAATAACCGGATTAGCCATCAAAGGAGCTATCTGGTATCAGGGAGAGAACAACGCATCGCAGGCTTACAATTATCGTACGCTATTCCCTACAATGATAAACAACTGGCGTACAAAATGGGGATACGAATTCCCATTCTACTGGGTACAGCTGGCTAGTTTTATGGCAAAGGACGACAAGCCGGTGAATAGCGAATGGGCAGAATTGCGTGAAGCCCAAACAATGACACTTTCTCTTCCTCAAACAGGTGAAGCTGTGATTACAGATATAGGCGATGCAGATGACATTCACCCTCGCAACAAACAGGATGTTGGTCTTCGCCTTGCTCTTATCGCACTCAATAAAGACTATGGCAAGAAGGATATCGTATATTCAGGACCTACCTTTAAGGAAATGAATATTGAAGGTAATAAAGCGATTATTTCGTACAACAATACAGGCAAAGGGCTATGCGTAAAGAACAAGTACGGATACGTTGAAGGTTTTACCATTGCAGGAGCAGATCAGAAGTTTGAATGGGCGAAGGCTTATATCGACGGAGACAAAGTAGTGGTTTATTCAGAGAAGATAGCTAACCCTGTGGCTGTACGTTATTCTTGGGCGAATAATCCTGATGTGAATCTGTTTAACCAAGAAGGATTGCCTGCCGCACCTTTCAGAACCGATAATTGGAAAGGAATTACACAGCACAATTAAAAGAATAGAAAGAATAAAACAGGCTGTCCTAAGAGTATTTTTTATATCCTCTTTGTCATGTTGAACGAAGTGAAACATCTCGTGGCTCGGGAGTCGAGATTCTTCATTACATTCAGAATGACAAAGAGAGTAACATTATGGTTATGTAATTTTACTTCTAGGACAGCCTACTTTATATAAGTCACTATCGCCTATTACGTGGGTGATGTTCTATGATCTCCTGACGCAGATACTCCCTGTCCATATGCGTATAAATCTCGGTAGTAGTAATTTTTTCGTGTCCGAGCATCAATTGAATGGCTCTGATATTTGCACCACCTTCAAGCAAGTGTGTCGCAAACGAATGGCGGAAGGTATGTGGACTGATCGTTTTCTTTATACCAGCCTGTATAGCGTATTCTTTAATAAAATGAAAGACCATAATACGGGATATCGCAGTACCTCTGTTGCTTAGAAAGAGGGCATCCTCCGAACCTTTCTTTACATTTATTTCCTTGCGGTATATCAAATATTTTTCTATTTCTTTGATCGCCGTATGCGATATAGGGACAAGACGCTGCTTACTCCCCTTACCTTGTACCTTGATAAAACCTTCATCGAAAAACAGATCGGAGAATTTGAGTGTAGTAAGTTCTGAGATACGCAAGCCACAACTATAAAGGGTTTCTAAGATTGCACGATTGCGTTGCCCTTCTTTCGTTGACAGATCGATCACCGACATTAATTTTTCTATTTCGTCCAGAGAAAGTACTGTTGGCAACTTCAATCCGATCTTCGGACTATCAAGCAATTCGGTCGGATCGTTTTGCATATAGCCATCCAACACTAAGAAATCATAAAAGGACTTTATTCCTGAGATTATCCTTGCTACAGAACGTGCATTTATCCCTATATCATACAATTGGGCTACAAACTGTTGCAGATTATCGAGCGTAACATCTTCTACTTTCAGATTCTCATTTTGGAGAAAGCCCGACAGTTTAGCCAAATCAGTCATATATGCATCAATGGAGTTGGACGATAATGATTTCTCCAACAATAGATAATTCCTGTATTTTCTGACTATATTATCTTCTTTTGCCATCCTGCTATATTGATAAGCCGATATCCATAAAGAATATCTTTTAACCTTATTTCATTTATTTATAACTACAAATATATATCTTTGTATACGGAGTATAGTACATCCGGATTATCTTAATTGTTTTTAGTTTTTATGAAGATTTTCAAATCTATATTCAACTATCTTATTACCAGATATACAAAAGTACAATTACTTATTATGCTGGTAATCATATTTTTTGCATTCTTTATCAGCGATAGTAATATATTTGCCCGCTTTGGATATGATGCAAAAATAATGGAGTTGAATAGCCAGATAGATTATTACCGTGAAAAAACGGAACAAGATAAGGAAAAATTGAAGTTGCTGGAATCAGATAAAGACCAGATCGAAAAATTTGCACGCGAAAACTACCTGCTTAAAAAAGACGATGAAGATGTCTTTGTGGTAGAATAACATATCTAACTTTGTAATGAAGCAAAAGCCGAAGCTTAAAAACATCCTGTTTCAAATATCAGCTATACTAATTCTCTTAGCTGCAATTATTTATTATTTTCAGCCCGAAATAGCCAAATATCTATTGATAGTAGGAGCTGTGGGGTATACAGCCATTACCTTCACGACGCCTTACCCGGGAAAGAGCTTCCGCGGAAAGCGACTCTTCAATATAGTGGTACTGGCAGCAATACTGATGTGTGTGTCTGCCTATCTGATGTTTGTAAACATTACAGGATGGGTAGTCACCATACTCATTGCCGCTATACTTACTTTGTATAGTACCATTGCCATGTCGATGGAGTATAAAAAAGAACAAAAAGAAGAGAAATAAAAAATGAAAGGGATTACTAACACTACTATAACGTAATCCCTTTCCCAATCTCTATTTACAATAAATGCTTAATCACTAAGCGAGGAGATTATATTTTCAGATCCAACATCAGGGCTTCATACCCAATGCGGAAATGTATCCAGCGTTCTTGGTGCAATGTTTAAATTTCATATTTTCCAGTAAATCAGTCATCGCTTTTTTCACTACCTCTTGGTTGGGTCTTGCTGCTCGTATTTTTGCAAAATTGCCTCTATCTTGCTTGGTGTACTCAACTATCAAATCCCAGTTTTCGGGTTTAGGTATCGTTACCATACAGCTATTAGGAACCATTTTCTTATATGGCCAGTAATGCCATCCTATATTGTTACGCTCCATCAAGCGAGTCCATCCGGCAATCCACTGGTCTGTATTTTCGCCCGTTTCACCCATATATATCGGTAAATTCACGCTATCTCTAAACTGTACAAAATCCTGAATATTAGACTGCAATGTATCGCACCAGTAGCGATGACAGGTATACATCAATTTATCATCAAATTTAGAGTCTTTAAACACCTTGAAGTTTCCATTCCACTGTGCTCCGCCAAGCAGTACAATATGATTCTTGTCTACCATCCGGATAGTGTCTACACATCTTTTGTATAGCGGCTCTAACGAATCATTCAGATGGGCATATTCTTCGAGGAAGTAATGAGCTATCGGCTCATTCAGCAGGTCATAACCCAGTATGATGGTATCATTAGCATAATGCTCTGCTACTTTTTTCCATATATCACAAAACAATTCTTTGCTCGGCTCACTTTCCATCAGCCAAGGATATCCGTAGCTATCATCAATATTATCACCTGTTTGCCCCCCCGGAGCATCATGCATATCCAGTATAACATACAAACCCTCTTGGCGACACCACTCGACTACCTGATCTATCATTCCAAAACCGTTATGGTCAGAAGCCTGTCCCATATAATCTTCATTCGTAAAGAGCTTATAATGAAACGGTATCCTCACTGAGTTCATGCCGGTTTGTTTGATATATTTTATATCATCTTCTGTTATATAATTCTTTTTAAATTCATTCCAAAACCAATTTGTAAAATCAGGCCCAACCATTTCACAAAAAGCCTCATTGATTAGGCGATACGAACTTGCATCCTGAAAGAAAAACATATATCCTTCGGGGTTGAGCCAGTTACCCAAATTGATCCCTTGAATAAGAAATTTTTTACCATCAGGCTTTATCAAATCAGGCCCCTCTACACGGATGAAA
Organism: Bacteroidota bacterium; assembly: GCA_023437305.1. GTDB lineage: Bacteria > Bacteroidota > Bacteroidia > Bacteroidales > Dysgonomonadaceae > Dysgonomonas. Next base: position 104,882 of record JAEZGN010000007.1, on the reverse strand, counting down.
CGATCGGAAGATTGTTTCTCTTCCTTCTTCGATTGACAGGATAGAAAGATTATAAGCAAGGGCAATAAGTAAAATAATTTTCTCATAGTTTTTATATTATAATTGCATTTTGACATAAGAAGAGGCTGTCCCAAAAATCAGTTACCATTCTTATATAAGACAGCCTCTTGTTGTACTTTATTCTGTCACAGAGAAAGTACCCTTTAGGGTAGCGTTGCTATGACCGCCTACCCAAACATTAAAATCACCTTTTTCAGCCTTCTTTACTAAATCTCGACCGTAGAATGCTAAATCTTCTGTTGTAAGTTTAAATTCAATTGTCTTTGCTTCTCCTGCTTTCAGAGCTACTCGTTGAAAGCCTTTCAATTCTTTCACAGGGCGTACAACCGAGCCTACAATATCCTGCACATACAGTTGGGCAACCTCTGTTCCATCTACACTTCCTGTGTTTTTAAGAGTTGCTTTCACTATCAATGTACCATCCATAGGAATAGTTGAAGCGGAGAGCGTTAGATTTGAATATTCGAATGTCGTATAAGAAAGTCCATATCCGAAAGGAAACAGCGGATCTTTACCCGAATCTAAGTAAAAAGATGTATTACCAAGAGAGGTCTGCCCTGCTTCCAGTGCAATATCATTGAGTGTCATAACTTTTTCAGGAGCCGGACGACCCGTGTTGTTATGATTGTAATACATCGGTATCTGTCCTACTTCACGGACAAAAGTTGCAGGAAGCTTTCCACTTGGATTGGCTTTCCCGAATAATAGATCGAGAATAGCAGGGCCTCCCATGGTTCCGGGATGGAAGTTAAATAACACAGCATCGGCATACGGTAGATCTCGCTCTATCGTCAGCGGGCGACCTGCCATAATGACTAACACTACAGGCTTACCTGCACTTTTTACTGCTTTCAGCAAGTCTGACTGTACTCCCATCAGATTGATATTGGATAAAGAGTGAGCTTCTCCAGAAAGGATGGCTTCTTCTCCTAAGAATACTACAGCCACATCTGCCGAGGCAGCGGCTTTTTTTGCTTTTTCAAAATTAGCCGTACTCTTATCACGGGAATATGCTAACCCTTGCTCATATACATAATTAACATCCTTATATTCTCCTTTGAGTGCAGCAACAGGAGTTACCGTGTAATTCTTATCTCCATCAAAAACCCATGTCCCCATCTGATCGTGTGGCGCATCTGCCATTGGTCCTATAATAGCTACCTTTTTGCTCCGAGACAAGGGTAATATATTATTATCATTCTTCAACAAGATAGCGGACTCTATAGCAGCCTGTCTTGCAGCTTTTAGATGTGCATCTGCATATAAAACAGATTCTTTTTTGGTATCTACATAAGGATTTTCGAACAACCCCATCCGGAATTTAATACGAAGTATATTACGTACCGCATTATCTATCGTTTCTACCGAAACTTTTCCTTCTTTTACCAATTGAGGCAAATGCTGAACGTATGAACCGCTAACCATTTCCATATCCAGACCCGCATTGGCTGATATTTCAGCTACCTGTTTACTATCTTTAGCAAATCCATGAGCAATCATCTCAGTCATTGAGGCCCAATCGGAAACTACAAATCCATCAAATTTCCATTCGTCACGCAGAATCTTTTTCAATATATAACTATTCCCCGAAGCAGGAATACCATCATTGTCGTTGAATGAGGTCATAAGTGTTGCAGCTCCTGCCTTAATTGCCTGTTGGAATGGAGACAGATATACATTACGCAACAGTATCTGAGGTATATTTGTACTGTTATAGTCACGCCCGCCTTCGGCTGCGCCATATCCCACAAAATGCTTTACACATGCAGCAACAGAATTAGGATCATTGAGATTTCCATTTCCTTGAAATCCCTTTACCATAGCAGCACCTAGTATACCCGCCAGATAGGGATCTTCTCCAAGACTTTCGGCTATACGTCCCCAACGTGCATCACGAGATATATCAAGCATCGGAGCAAATGTCCATGTCACACCTGTAGAGCGAGCCTCTACGGCAGCAACGCGTGCTCCTTCTTCCACTACCTGTGGACTGAAAGAAGCTGCCTGCCCCAATGGAATAGGGAATATTGTTTTAAATCCGTGAATCACGTCACGTCCTATAATCAGAGGAATACCCAATCGGCTGTTTTCCATTGCTTCTTTCTGAAGCTTGTTAACCATTTCCGGATCGGTAACATTCAGTAAAGAACCTATTCCTCCCGCCTTAACAGGCTGAATGATGTTATTATCCAACATCTGTGCCGCAGCTTGCCGAATGAGAGCAACCTTTTCATACTTAGTCATCTGCGAAGGCTTTTTCTGCCCCTGACCACCGGCAATACCCATCCTTTCGAGGAAGGTGTTCATATCATCTTCGCTATATTGAGCGATAGCCTTATCATCTACAGCGAAGAAGCTAACCTGATTCATTTGCCCTATTTTTTCTTCAAGGGTCATCTTTGAAATGAGGTTTTCAATACGCTTTTCTACATCGTCTTGAGCCAAACATGTTGAATACAAACCAAACAATACGGATATTCCTAATAATCCTAATTTTCTAATTATCATATATTTTATTCTTTTTGATATACTCTTACATAATCAATCTCATAAGTAGCCGGCAAAGCTGATTCGTCAATTCCCTGAGCGCCTCCCCAGTCGCCTCCCCATGCAAGGTTTAGCTTGAGATAAAACGGAGCATTAAACGGCCAGGTATCTTTGTTCCCTTTTTTATCATTTTCAAAAGTAAAAACAACTTTACCATCTATATATGTCGTTATTTTATCTGCAGTCCATTCAAGGGCATATACATGAAACTCAGTCTCAAGATCTGCAACCGCTTTTTCTGCCTCTTTTTGGGTATTTATACTATGATTATAAGATTTAGTATGAATCGCAGAGTGCGTCACATCTTTTTGATAACCTACATATTCCATAATATCTATTTCGCCATCATCGGGCCAAGCCGTAAAATTTTTTGGCATCATCCAGAAAGCAGGCCAAGTGCCTTTTCCTCCGGCAAGTTTCAGCCGTGCTTCAAAATATCCGTACTGCCAACTTTTATTTGTATTTACACGAGCAGATAATATCTCACTCCCAATTTTCTTTGCAATAATCTTCAATGAGCCATCGTATATCATGGCACATGTATCTGTTCCTCTATGACCTGCAATATAAGTTTGCAACTCATTGTTTACCCAACCCGGAGCAGCCGTTTCATAAAACCATTCGGTTGAATTGGGTAATACTGCTTTTCCTTCATTTGTTCTTGGGTCATTAAATTCATCTTGCCAAACAAGGGTGTATCCCGAAGGAACATAGTTGACCTCTTTTCCTGCCTCTTGCTTGATGATGTATTCTTTTTTGTCAGCCCCTCTACTAAAGGTTAAGGTAGCTGTACGTTCTGAAGTTGTGTTGTTGGTCTTTACATTTACTTTTATAGTTGTAGTTTCGTCGGCATAACCTACTGTAGGTGTAACTGTACACCACGATTGGTTAGACGAAATTGTATAATATCTATTCGCTGCTGCTACTATTTCTTTTTCGCCGACATCACTTGTAAATGTAAGCTGAGCCGGTTCAAACGTTATATCAAACGCAGCAACGGGGGCTGGATCGTTCTCCGAATCTCCACAGGCAAAAAGGAATATGGGTACTATTGCTAGTAGTGTAATATAATATCTTACCATTATTTGTTTGTTTTTTCAAAAATTTAGTCTGCTTGAGCGTTAGAATATATAAAGAATAAGAAGCCTGCTTTCAAGCTATACCCGAAAACAGGCTTCTATCAACTTATTCTCATTCCACTCTTATTTTAAACGTCTGAGACCTATTCCGCTTGTGGTTTAAATACCCATATCCAACCAGTTCCTCCAGAAGCATTTGGAACCCACAGTTTCAATTTAGAATTGGTAAGTTCAAGTATCTGGAATTCCTTATTATTACCTGCGCCATCAACAGAACCTAAAATATTAGTTTCACCTTTGATATATAGCTTGGTAAAATCAGCATTGAAAGTATATGATCCTTTTTTAGCACTTGCTGTAGGCGACGCATAGGCAGCAAAGTTAAGTCCTCCTGTAACATCGAATGTCATATGTCCACCTGCATCAGATGGAGGACAACATGTACCTCCTGCATTCCACCAAATTGCACCCGAATTGGCTGGATCTGTCATTGCCCACCAAACTCCTTCATCACCACCTACTCCATCAAAAACCCATGTTTTACCACTCAGATCTTCACCAACCAATGCATAATAAGCAGCAGGAAGAGGTGTATCAAGCTGTGTGATATTTATTTTTATAGTTTTTCGAATATACTCCGGATTATCAATTCCAGAAGATATATAAGGGGTAGTCACATTATACGTTAATGTATGCTCTCCCGTGAAAGGGAATATAATATCATTAATCTCATCTGTAAATTTTTGATCTAGTATATAATCCCAATATCCGGTAACCCCCGGAGTTTTCATTTTTATAGAAACCTTATTACTTCCGGGAGTAGCTTGTGTTGTCTCCAAAACTATATTATCAGGAGAAAAACTATTGGATAATTCGTCTCTATCTTCAATTGGAGAACAAGCAGATATAAAAATCAACAAAAAAACTACAGAAGCTGATTTTATCATTTTAAAAATATTCATGTTCATATTCATCTCTTTTTAAATTGTATTAAAAATCACCATCCAGGATTTTGTGTATAAACCCCATTAGACAAGCGAATTTCAGACTCAGGAATAGCAACCAGACCTTTAGTTTCAGGACGATATGAAACTTTATATTTAGCAGGAACTCCTGAATTCTTTATGTCAATTTCAGTACCGAAATAATTTTTATCTGCCTTTGCCACATCACCCCAGCGAACCAAGTCAAACCAACGGATTCCTTCAAAAGCGAACTCACATTTGCGTTCGTTTTTAAGAGCATCCAAAGAGTATGCAACAGCAGGTAAACCAACACGTGCACGAACTGCATTAATTCCATCAGCCGTTTCTGTTAGTTCTGAATGCATCAAATAAATATCTGAAAATCTTAGATAGAAAAAGTCCTGAGCAGCCCATAATTGCATTGGATCACCATTTTTCATATTATACAGGTAATAAAATAATCCTTTTACTCCATCCGGTCCATTGTGCTGAAGAGTTATATACTTTCTGTTTACCAATCCAGTTTCATCATCTCCTTTTCCTGCAGCCCATCCGGTAGTACCTTCATCCGCATTCGGTTTATTTAGATTGATAACTGAAGCTTCTTTTCTGATATCAGTATCAGACCATGAATTATAAAATGCAGTGTGAACTGTTCCCCAGCCCCATCCTTCACCGAATGGTACCATTGAGTTGCTGCGAATTCCAAAAAACAGAGGAATACGGTTATTATATTTTTGTCCATAGCTCCAATCTCCCAAACCATAGCGTAAAGCAAACATAACTTCTTTGTTGCCTGTACCTATAGCTGATTTTGGACCATCTTGGCCGACCCATTTTAAGCCCAATTTTTCAGCCCAAGGCAATGGAGGTTTTGTCGGGTCATAGTTCTCATCAAATTTCTTTGCATTTTCATTTACATAAGCATATGGCCACAAATTTCTATAATTAGGAGTTAATTCATAACCACTATTATCTCTCACATCCTCAATCTCTTTTATCACTTGAGCTTTTGTAAGACTTCCTTCGGCTAGAGGAACTTCATTGGTCGCAGTGCCTTCTATATTGGTCATATAGCCGGTATAGAAAAGGTAGGTGCGGGCTAAATAAGCTTTAGCAACCCAGATATTAGCGTGTCCGTAATCATCTAAAGAAATATCCGTTCCTTTAACTTTTGGTAAATATTCTATAGCTTTCAGAAAGTCGCCAGTAATAAATGAAAAAGTTTCTGTGAATGACGAACGTGGAACTTTACGATCAGACTCTGTGGTAGGAATTAATGGTATGCCTCCAAAAAATCTGGCAGCACGAAACATTAAGAAACCTCTCATAAAATAAGCTTCTCCCAAAGTATTATTTAAGAATGTTTGAGCTTCTTCTTTTGTTTTAAAGTAAGCTGAGAAATCATTCTTTTGCACAGCCTCTATAATAGCATTTGCTCTGTAAACTCCGTTATATGTCTCTACCCAAAGAGATTTGTATGTATCTTCTGTTGGATCAAGAAATTTGTCGACATTCTTTGCGCCTACATCATCCGGACCACCACCACCTAACATGGCGTCATCAAGAAGGTTTGCAGCACAATGTTCTTCACTGAAAATGCCATCTACAAAAAGTGAACTATAAACACCATTCATAGCCTCTTGTATATCCGTAGGAGTTTTATAAAAAGTATTTAAGTCTTTATTATATAGATTTTCTGTATCTAATTGACTCTCACAGCTTATTATAAAAGCCGGCAACAATGCGTATATTAGATATAATATTTTTTTCATATTGAATAATTATAAAGTTATATTAACACCAAACATTACCGTGCGAGGAAGAGGGAACAAGCCCAAATCTATACCGGATGCCCATCCATATACATATTGGCCGTTTTCCTGTGTATCATTACCCATCCATCCTCTTTCCGGATCCATACCATCATATTTGGTAAATGTGTATAGATTGTTTACAGCTACATAAACAGAAGCTCTTCTTATAATTTTGGATTTTTTCAATAGCTTATCAAAATGATATCCAAAAGTTAAATTGCTTACTCTTACATAATCTGCATCGTGCATATATATATCTGAAATTAAGTTGGTATTTGCGTTTGATGTGTAAGTCAAACGAGGCAATTTGTTAGATGTACCTTCTCCATGCCAACGATTAAAGATTTGAGTTGTATAATTCTGAGTCAAGATATCGGCAAACGAACGATATGATTGCATAACCTGTAAACCCAACTTACCTGTCAATGTAGAATTTAGGTAAAAGCCTTTATACTCTGCATTCAGTTGTAATCCTAGTTCAAAATCCGGAGAAGGCTTACCCAACATAACTTTATCTTTTTCATCAATTACACCATCTCCATTTTGGTCTACAAAGCGTACATCTCCAGGCTTACGAGCTATACCAGATTCACTACCGATCACTATAGGCTTACCATCTTTATCTACGTATGCATCTACTTCTTGTTGATTTTGGAAAATTCCGGCAGTCTTATACCCGTAAAAATATCCTATCGGATGTCCAACTTCTACACGTGAGACATAAGAAGTTCCTTGAGATAATATATCACTAGCTCCCAAGATTACACCTTCAGCATTAGCCAAACGGGTAACTTTGTTTTTATTATAAGCTCCACTTGCTGTAACACCATACTTGAAGTCATTGAAAGAATCTTCCCATGTAACAGCAATCTCAAATCCTTTATTTTCCACGTCACCTCCATTAATGTAAGGAGCTCCTGCACCATATGTACCTAAAATAGGGGCTCTCACAAGCCAATCTTTAGTAGTCTTTACATAATAGTCGAAAGTTAACCCTAGTCTGGAATTTAAAAACTTAGTATCCAATCCAATATTCAACTGCTCTGAAGTCTCCCATTTTACATCTGGATTTGGAACATTAGCTGGTACTGCAGCAACATCCGGGATTTCTTTATTCGGTCCAAAGAAATAACCTTGATTGTTATATGCAATATTCGAGGTATATACGAAATTCGGTATATTTTGATTTCCGTTTTGTCCCCAGCTGGCTCTTAACTTACCATAAGTAAGCCATGTAGATGTTGGTTGCATGAAGCTTTCTTCTGAAAAATTCCAACCGGCCGAAATAGATGGAAAATATCCCCAACGGTTACCTTTTGCAAAGTTAGAAGACCCGTCGGCACGGAATGTGAAATCGAGCATGTATTTTTCTTTGAAGTTGTATGTCAATCGTGCCATATAAGACATCAATCCTCCGCCTCCGGCAGACCAATCGGCACCCCATAGACTCATGTCCGAGATACTTGTTGCAGGTTTAGTTCTATCCAAATATGGATATTTTGATAGATCTGAATATTTAGAACCATTTCTGGAACCTCCAAGTACTTCATTTGTCATATTATCAACTAACTCTGTACCTACTAATCCCGAAATCTTATGCTCATCTATTTTAATTTCGTATGAAGCTGTATTTGTCCATGTCAAAACGGCTCCCATATTCATCTCTTGTCGTGCACCTTCCACATTGCTCTCATGAAGTTTACCTAAATGATATGTAGGTGTATATGAACGGCTCTTGCCAAACCATGAATTAACTCCAAGTGAAGATCTTATTTTCAATTTACTAATAGGTTCAAAAACAGCATAAACATTCCCTACAATTGTATTACCGCTTCCGTAACCATAATTATGACGGAAAAACATGCGAGCTAGAGGATTTATCTGATTATTGGAAATACCTTCCATAGCAGGCCCATATCCGTATGTAGATGACAGTATGTTTTCATTTTCAGTCCAACGTGCCGGCATTAGAGGAGTAGCAGTCATAGCATCATGCATATCATTCCAATAGATATTCCCATTACCAATACCCCTGTTTACAGTGTTAGTATAAGTTAGATTTTCTCCAAGAGTCAACATTGGATTATTCCCATTCTTCATAAGTACAAATTCTGTATTAAGCCTACCGGTAAAACGTCTGTACCCTGCATCTGTAACATTCCCTCCAAGAATACTTTGTTGATCAAAATATGAGAATCCTGCAGAATAAACAACATCTGTACCTGATCCTGTAATATTGATAGTATGGCTCTGAACAGGGGCATCCTTTTGTGTTATTTCATCCACCCAGTCAGTACCTTTCCATCCCGATTGCAATTTATCCCAAACATATTGACCATACTGTTGTCCAACACCATTACCAAAAGTAGTATTAAGGTAATTGTTCCCATTTACAATCATGTTTTGCCAATCGAATAAAGGAAGACCCTCATTTGAACGGGCTTCGTCAAAAATATACATATATTCCTGAGCATTCAGGGTTGGCAATTTCTTGTAAATATTTTGAACACCATAGTATCCATCATAACTAATTGTAGGAGCAGCACCTTTCTCTCCTTTTTTTGTGGTAACTATGATCACACCATTGGCAGCACGCGAACCATAAATGGCAGCCGACGCGCCGTCCTTGAGTACGTCAATAGACTCAATATCAGAAGGACTTAAGTAATCGATACTTCCTACTGATACACCATCAACAATGTAAAGAGGATTAGCATTTCCAATTGTACCCATCCCACGTATTGTTACTTTAGTTCCTGATCCCGGGGCACCATTATTACGTGTAATACTAACTCCCGGAGCCACACCTTGGAGCGCTTCCATTGCCGACGCTGATTTAAGCTCTGTTATTTTTTCGCCTTTTATATTAGAATTTGCTCCTGTTAATAGAGCTTTCTTTTGAACTCCATATCCAACAACAACAACTTCATCAAGTTCTTTTGCTGATTCGATCAGAACAACATCTATTTGTTTCTGATTTCCTACCTTTATTTCCTGACGGATATAGCCTACATAGGAAAAGACAAGCACATCGTTGCTATTGTCAACTTTGATTGAATATTTTCCGTCAATATCGGTCAATGATCCAACCGTTTTACCCTTAAGGGCAACAGTAGCACCGATGATCGGTTCCCCTGTATTGTCAGAAACTACTCCTGTAATCTCTTGCGAGAACAATTGAATGTAACAGGATAATGTTAATAATAATAACAAAATTTTTCTCATGCTTAATTAATTTTGCTGAATTCAATTTGCTGATTAATGCTACTAAATTCTGTTTTGTTTATAAATTCTTTGACTGAAGTGAGATGATTCGTATTTTCTAGAGTTCTGGTATATAGACTTATTCCAATATGTAAATAAGTTCTCTTGTAAAATGAAGTGAATTGTATTTATTTTAATGGTATAATGAAATAAGTTTGTTTGTTTTTCTCACTCTTATACAATCTGTTAATGTTTTTCATCGTAGATTTTCGTTAGCCATGTCTAAAAATTTTTGTTTAGTTATAAATAGGTTAAAATATATAAGAATCATAGATTTTTTATTCCTTTAGCAACAGGGCGGCTTCTTTTCCCTTGAAAGTCAATAGGCATAAATATTTACGATTCTCTATCATTTAATGAAGGTTTAATTTATTTGAAAACAATTCAGAAGTAAAAACACTCTTTATATTTGCTACGTCATAATAAAACTTTACATATAAAAAAGTATGTATTCTGGGAATTTGTATTTATAAATAAGGTAATTAGATTAGAATTAAAACTACTTATCGATCAGATTTAGGGTTATATATAATTAAAGTTAACATCTAAGGAAACAAGTAATTCTTCTTGTTATTTATTAACACAAAAATAGGGTTGAAGTTTTTGTTTTTACATATTTTCACTACAGCAAAAACTCAAAAAGAGCTTAAATTAAACACTACATTTATACTACACACAAAATATAATATGCTGTATATTTGATACATATATAATTTAATAGGAATTTTACGATTATCGCATAGACGAAAAAATATAGCTAATTCTTTCGAAAGCAATATAAATAACGATTACTCAACCCGTTTAAAGAATCTCCAATAGTAGTAAGATTAAGAATTTATCCATTATTTTTCTTAACTGATTTAAACTCAATATAGAACATTCCCACTACTACAAAAAGAACAAATACAACTGATTGTGAGCCGGTTACAACAAATAATAATTTTACATCTATTTTCTATAATTATATTTGTATATTTGGCAACAATAGGAATATAAATGTAGATCTCCAGAACAAAACATTAACTTTATATGATATCAATTGCCCATTTAAGATTCTGATATTTAACCTTATTTTGTAAAAGAGGAGCATAATGATAAATATTGAGTCTAAAATCTATCTCATATTTATCGAATAATATGGCAATTAGATTAAGAATATAATAAACACATAGTCGGTAGCATGAATAAGTATACACTATCTTTAATCTTTTTAGCAATAATTGGAATATTTCTGCCTATTCCGGGACATTCAACTTCTATCTGGCAACGCAAAATTACTAATTATGAACGAAGTCAGTATAAGTCCGGATTTCAGAACTGGATGATAACACAATCAAATAAGGGATGGATATATAGCGCTAACTCGAACGGCTTATTAGAGTTCGATGGAGTGAACTGGACATCATACCCGATAAGAAACAATGTGATAAGAATTGTTAAAGTAATTGACGATAATATATATATCGGTGGTAGTTCCGAATTTGGGCTTTTTAGACCAAACACAATCGGACAGCTGACATACCATTCTCTATCGGAGAAAACAAAAAACTGGGGAGGAGAGGTCTGGAATATAGAAGATGGAGGGAATGTAATCTATTTTGTAAGTGAGCGATATATTCATATATATCACAAAAATGGAGGAAATGTTAGTATGATAGACTCCGACACAAAAATAGATTGCTCGCTTTTACATGAAGGAATATTGTATCTGGCAACACCTGATGGAATATTCTATTTAAACTCGAATAACAAGCTAACATTCTTAGAAACCTCCGAACCACTGAGAGGGTATAAATTAGTAAGCCTACTATCATACAATAAAGATATATTAGTAACATCGGCGAAGAAAGGTTTATATTTGTTAAACAAAACCAACATACAACAAATTAATTCCATAGCCGATAACTTCATACAGAAGAATCAATTGTTTAGTACAGCTATATCAGGATCAAAAATAGCTGTCGGATCAGTCCAAAACGGCGTCATCATATTCGACCTAAAAGATCCGGTATACAAAGAAGAATTTAATATTAATAATGGCTTAAAGAATAATACAGTTTTAGGGTGTTTTTTTGATAGTAACCAGAACTTATGGCTCGGACTTGATAAAGGGATAAGCTATATTAGTCTCAACTCTCCTATCAGACCATTATTTGCAACAGTATCACCGATTGGCACAGGATATAGTAGTGCTATGTACAATAACGAAATGTATTTTGGTACTAATCAAGCTCTTTACAAGTTAGATAAAGATAACCGTTATCAATTAATAAAAGGCTCTGAAGGGCAAATCTGGTCTACCAACATAATAGATAATACGCTCTTTAGTTCGGGGGATAATGGAATAATGGTTATAACCCCCACTGAGACGTACAAAATAGACCTTCAAGGAGCATGGGAAACACATGAGCTAAGTGAAGATAAGAATAAGCTTATGGTTGCTACCTATTCGGGATTCAGTATCCTGAAAAAGGAAAAGGGACGTTGGGTGTTCTCACATAAAATACCCGAATTTAGAGATTCATTCAGAGGATTTATAGAAGATGATGAGCCTTATAATTTTTGGGTGGCAAATGCCAATGGAACCATGCGACGACTAACTTTTGATAAAAATTTTGATAAAATCATTCGATACAAGACCTATACACTAAATAGCAATGCTTTCGATTCTAATATTATTATCAGGAAGATAGAAAATAATCTGGTTATATGTACCCGCTACGGAATACTCCAATATAGTCGGATAACCGACTCGTTCGATCATTACACTCAACTCGAGTTGATGCTGGAAGGGCCAAAGTATTATGAATTCCTCTATGTAGACAAATACAAAAATATATGGTTTGTTGCCGATCGCAATCTGAAAGTTTTACCATATAGCGAAGGTAAATACCATGAATATATACACAACTGGGGGCTTTCGAACGAACTGATAGACAGCTATGAAAACATAAACATGATCGATCCCGAAACGGCTATTGTAGCCGTCGATAATGCTTTTGCAAGAATAGACATGTCAAGAAAAAATGGCAAATCCTTAACTATAAATACATACATCAGAGAAATAACCTGTAGCAAGAACGACAGTATCTTAAGCTATGGAAGCAGCGAAAAAAAACTAGCATTGCCATACTCATTAAATTCAATTAAAATTAATTTTGCAGCAACCTTCTACGATCATTCCTCAGATATATTATATAGCTTCAGGCTGAAAGGAATAGATGACGATTGGAGCATACCTTCGACCAACACTATTAAAGAATACACTGGTCTTCACGAGGGCAAATATGTTTTCGAGGTAAAAGCATTTATTGATGGCAACCCCGATTCTTCGAGCATTACCTCATTTAGTTTTACAGTCCATCCCCCTTGGTACAGATCTGTACTTGCTTATTTGCTCTATTCATTGGCTATCGTGATTTTAATACTTATCATCTATAAAAAAACCATCAGTAAGCAAAAGAAAATTATACATCAGAAGGGAGAGGAACTAATTGCACAAACTAAGCGCTACGAAGAAGAAACAAAGTTGAAGGATGAAGCTATATATGAGCTACAAAACGAAAACCTGAAAAATGAATTAAAATACAAAACACAAGAGCTGAATGGTTATATGTTGAATGTGATCCGTAAAAATGAGATGCTCGAAAATGTGAAGAGAAACGCATTAAATATATCTAAAGCCATTGATGAAGAAAAACAAATAAGTACAATCAAACAAAAGGTGATGAGTCTAATCAGTCAGATTAATAGCAATATTGAACATGATACTGACTTCGAAATATTCCAATCCAACTTTGACCTGATACATCAAGATTTCTTCAAAATGCTTGACGAACGGTTTCCTAATCTGACACGCAATGATAAAATATTGTGTGCATATCTCAATATGAATCTTTCCTCCAAGGAAATAGCACCTCTACTCAATATATCGATAAGAGGCGTAGAAGTAAACAGATACAGATTACGAAAAAAAATGGATCTCGACAGAGATGTAAACTTATCGGATTTTCTGCAAAGCTTGAAGCAAAATATCTGACATTTTGATAACGATAGAAGACGCAAAGAGTATCCGACACATTACAAATTGAATTATTTTTATTATTTCAATTACAGTTATTGATATTTTGTCGTAAAATATATTTTAGGATAAAAATATAAATCTTATCTTCGAGAGATGTAACCAAGAATCAAACATCATGGAGATCAGGCTTGACAATAGATTACCCAAATACCCGTCTTTTGTTGAAGGGATACGCCGTGCACCCGATCGGGGCTTCAAACTCAGCCCTGCTCAAACAATAACCGCACTAAAAAATGCTTTGCGATATATCCCCGTCGAATTACATGAAACTTTAGCACCCGAGTTTCTCAAAGAACTTAAAACCCGGGGACGCATCTATGGATACCGTTTCCGACCACAGGGAGACATTTACCCAAAATCTATCGACGAATATAAAGGAAACTGTATTGAAGGAAAAGCCTTTCAAGTAATGATAGATAACAACCTTTGCTTCGATATCGCATTATATCCGTACGAGTTGGTTACATATGGCGAAACAGGGCAAGTTTGTCAAAACTGGATGCAATATCAATTGATTAAAAAATATCTTGAAGTACTTACAAAGGATCAGACATTAGTTATTGAGTCCGGCCATCCTCTTGGTCTATTCAAATCGAAGCCTGATGCACCGCGAGTCATTATCACAAATTCTATGATGGTTGGCATGTTCGACAATCAGGCTGATTGGGAAATTGCCGCACAAATGGGTGTTGCCAATTATGGACAAATGACAGCCGGAGGATGGATGTATATAGGACCACAAGGTATAGTACATGGTACATTTAATACATTACTAAATGCCGGACGAAAAAAGCTCGGCATTCCTCAAAATAAAAACTTAGCAGGCTATCTGTTTGTTTCGTCAGGCTTGGGAGGCATGAGTGGAGCACAACCCAAGGCTGCCGATATAGCGGGTGCTGTTTCTATTGTAGCCGAAGTAGATTACTCTCGTATCGAAACACGTTTCAGACAGGGATGGGTACATCATATAATATCCGAAGCAAAAGAGGCTTTTGATATGGCTAAACAGGCTCAAAAAGATAAAAAGCCTTGCTCCATAGCTTATCATGGCAATATTATCGATCTGTTGGAGTATGCAGAAAAAAATCAAATTCATATCGACCTGCTTTCAGACCAGACCTCCTGTCATGCAGTATACGAAGGGGGCTACTGCCCTGTTGGCATATCATTTGAAGAGAGGACGAGATTATTAAAAAATGGCAGGGAAACATTCCATAAGCTGGTAAATGAATCTCTCAAGCGTCATTTTGAAGTTATTCGCAAACTAGTTGCTAAAGGCACATATTTCTTCGATTATGGCAATTCCTTTATGAAAGCGATATACGACTCGGGCATAAAAGAAATATCTAAAAATGGCATCGACGAGAAAGATGGCTTTATCTGGCCTTCGTATGTGGAAGACATCATGGGACCCGAATTGTTCGATTATGGATATGGTCCTTTCCGTTGGGTTTGCCTCAGCGGAAAACACGAAGACCTCATCAAAACAGACCATGCGGCAATGGAATGCATCGACCCTACGCGAAGGGGACAAGATAAAGACAATTACGAATGGATTCGCGAAGCAGAAAAAAACCAACTGGTAGTTGGTACACAGGCACGTATTTTATACCAAGATGCTCTGGGAAGAATGAATATTGCTTTACGTTTCAATAAACTTGTAAGAGATGGAGAAATTGGTCCTGTAATGCTAGGGCGCGATCATCATGATGTAAGCGGAACAGATTCCCCTTTCCGGGAAACAGCAAACATAAAAGACGGAAGCAATGTAATGGCAGACATGGCAATACAATGTTTTGCCGGAAATGCAGCAAGGGGAATGAGCCTCGTTGCGCTTCACAATGGTGGAGGTGTTGGCATTAGCAAAGCCATTAACGGAGGATTTGGATTAGTTTGCGATGGTAGTGAACGAATTGACGAAATTATACGTTCATCTATGTTGTGGGACGTGATGGGAGGAGTAGCACGCCGTTCGTGGGCACGAAACGAACATGCGATCGAAACTTGCGAGTCTTTTAATCAGACTCACAGCGATGGTTATCATATCACTATACCCTATATTGCAGACGATGATTTAGTAAAGAATATTATAGAAAATAATTAATGAAGAAACTTATCACAATTATACTTCTGCTTTTATCTGCTAATGTTTTTAGTCAAAAGATAGATCTAAAAAAGATAGCCGAGCAAATTACAGAAGAAGGAAAATACCTTTACCGGCTCGAAATAACAGCATGGCATGGTACAGATATTTTTACAAAAAGCTTCAAAGAGAGGGAGGGCATAGGTGGATATTTTTCCTATATCGATAATGGAACTGCAAAGTGTTTGTTCTTTTCAAAAAACGCAAATCCAAAAGTAATCGGAGTAGTTTCGTTTGGAGATATCAAAATAGTAGAAACAGCAACTATAAACTTCAAGGAACGGGACTTCAGGGAAGCCGAAAGACAATTGTTTACTATACGGCAAAAAGCTTTAGCCGAGATACAGCAAGACAGCCTCTTATTCAAGACTTATAGCAATACAAGCTTCAACCTTATCCCTTATATCCGCAACGGAGAAAAGAGAGTATATGTATTAACCGCACCGAAGGTTACCGGGGTAATGCTCTTCGGAAACGATTATCTGCTAACGTTTGACGAACAAAACAGTGTGAAAGAGAAAAAGGAAATTCACAGAAATCTGATTCCTATCGACTTTGACGCAGAAAAAGAAGCTGTAGCTTCGGTTCACTCTCATGCTCCTGAAACCGGTGATTTTATTACGCCTACTGATATTTGTACGTTGATGCTTTATTCACAATATGCGGGATGGGACACACATATCGTACTTTCAGATAATTATGTAAGTATATGGGATTGTGATACAGAATCACTCACCTTGGAGACAAGAGCAGATTATGATAAAACGAAATAAGCAGGATAATAAGTAAAATTAAAACCTGTCTGTCATCCTGATCTCCGAAAAGATCTGCACGCTATAAAAAAGTAGGAATAAGTTAAGTCTTAATAAAATAATATCATGAGCTCAAACAAAATCGTTGAATGCGTACCAAATTTTAGCGAAGGACGCGATCTTGAGAAAGTAGAAAAGATCGTAAATGCTTTCCGTGCCAAGGAAGGAGTTAAGCTGCTAGACTACAGCACCGACAAAGACCACAACCGAATGGTAGTTACTGTAGTAGGCGAACCCGATGCTCTAAAAAAAGCAGTGATAGAAACTATAGGCATAGCAGTACAAGTAATAGACCTTAACCACCACAAAGGACAGCATCCCCGTATGGGTGCAGTAGATGTAGTTCCTTTCATCCCTATCCGCAATGTAAGTATGGAAGAAGCTGTCAACCTCTCGAAAGAAGTAGGACAGGAAGTCGCCGAACGCTATGGATTGCCGGTATTCCTTTACGAAAAAGCAGCATCAGCACCTCATCGCGAAAATCTGGCTACAATCCGTAAAGGAGAGTTTGAAGGACTGAAAGAAAAGATGACTCTACCCGAATGGAAGCCCGATTTTGGACCCGATCAGCCACACCCAACAGCCGGAGGTGTTGTTATAGGGGCACGCATGCCGTTGGTAGCATACAATGTAAACCTGAATACAAAGAAGCTCGAGATAGCAGACGCAATAGCAAAGAAGGTGCGATTCTTAGGTGGTGGATTACGCTTCTGTAAGGCTATGGGCGTAGAACTGACAGAAAGAGGAATCGTACAAGTATCGATGAATCTGACAGATTTTACTAAAACAGCCATCTACCGTGCTCACGAATTAGTGAGAATAGAAGCAAATCGTTACGGAGTATCTGTAGTAGGAGCGGAAATCATCGGTCTTGTCCCTATGGATGCCCTGATAGATACGGCAGCTTACTATCTGGGGCTCGAAGATTTCTCGACAAAGCAGGTACTGGAAACACATTTGATGGAGTAGACTTTCCTTGTCATTCTGTCCAAAGGGAAGAATCTTTTGTCTCCATAGAGTCGAGATGTGTCGTTACACTCAACATGACAATAATGGATAACACATGAAAAAAGGAAACATCATTATAAAAAATGCAGCACAATTAGTTACTTGCTCGGGCTTTTCGGCAAAGAAGGGGAGAGAAATGGCTAACCTGTCGGTCATCGAAAACGGATCGGTCATTGTAACAGGAGGTATAATTACATTTGTTGGCAAAAGTGCAAATTGCCCTCCCCTGTCAGATTTTCCCGAACATACAGTCATTGACGCTACAGATAAAGCTGTACTTCCCGGATTTGTAGACTCTCACACGCATTTTATTTTTGGGGGCTATCGCGAGGAAGAATTCTCATGGCGTATGCGTGGCGATAGCTATATGTCTATAATGGAGCGTGGCGGAGGTATACACAATACAATGACAGCAACTCGCAATGCTTCTTTTGAAGAGCTGAAAGAAGCCGGACGGAAAAGACTCGACAAAATGTTCGCTATGGGTGTAACCACTGTAGAAGGTAAGAGCGGTTATGGAATGGACAAAGAGACAGAGCTTAAACAACTGGAAGTGATGAAAGCTCTGAACGAAGAGCATCCTATCGATATCGTAAGCACTTTTATGGGAGCACATGCCACACCACAGGAATATAAAGGCAGAGAAGATGCCTTCTTAGACTACCTGATAAAAGAGGTGATGCCTTTAGTGAAGGACAAGAATCTGGCAGAGTGCTGCGACATATTTTGCGAAAAGAATGTATTTGACATACAACAATCACGAAGATACTTAACAGCAGCAAAAAATCTTGGGTTTAAACTCAAAATACATGCCGACGAGATCGTAACACTCGGTGGAGCTGAACTAGCTGTAGAATTAGGTGCATTATCGGCAGATCATCTACTACAGGCATCAGACAAAGGAATTGCAGATTTAGCAAATAGCAATACTGTTGCGACGCTATTGCCATGCACCGCATTTTCTCTGAAAGAAGATTATGCACGAGGCAGATATATGATAGACTCGGGCTGTGCTGTCGCTTTAGCGACAGACCTCAATCCGGGAAGCAGTTTTACAAATTCCATACCTCTGCTATTTGCCTTGGCATGCATTTATATGCAACTTTCGCCCGAAGAAACTGTTAGTGCGCTCACGATAAATGGAGCAGCAGCTTTAGGAATAGCGGACCAGATTGGTAGTATTGATGTGGGCAAGCAGGGCAATTTAGTTATATTAGAATATCCTTCTTACAAGTTTCTGCCTTACCATATAGGAATGAATATTGTAGAAAAAACAATTAAAAATGGAGTTATTTTTAATTAATAATTAATTTTCGGGCTTAAATTTATCTATTATAGAGTATTTTATATTAAGTTAGAGGGATAAAAGGTAACAACCGAAAACTTCGATAAACTGTTACTTTTGTTACTTTTTAACAACTAAGCTTTTTACTATGCAGAAACAATAAAAATTATTTCTTGTTTTACCCTGCTGCAAGCAATAAGTATACTACATACTAATGGGAAAGGAAATGAAAAAAGGACAAAAAAAGATACTGCTAATAATTTTTATCATTCCGATAACTATCATTATTGGTATATTTTATTTTGTCAAATTTGGAGGATACTTTATTCTGAATAATGAGGAAACAGGCATATATATAAATGATATTAAAAATAGTCCCGAGCTACCAAATAGATTCTATGAGATATACAATATAATCTATCCGGATGCTTTAGACAACAACCCTTGGAAGCATTTCTTAAATAAAACGTTAGAAAAAAATGATTCCCCCTGTGCATGTGAGGAAGCTATCTACATAAGCTGGTATCCCTTACACACTAAGACATCTGAAGTAATATTACTTACATCTTTGACAGAAGATTACGCATCACAAAAAGAATGCTTGAAATACTATGCTTCAAAATTTGTATTCCCTAATAAAATAACAGGAGTGCGGAATGCCTCTGTACAATATTTTCATAAACAAATTTATTTCTTGAGCGATTCAGAGTTTACAGAACTCATATTAATAATGAAAAATCCATCTATTTATAATAAGAAACGCTATCCGAATAGAGTGCGAGCTGAAATAAATAATATTCTTAAGAAATTACATAATTCTTAACCTTTTAAATTGTAGTACCATGCTAGTAAACCTATCAGTTAAAGATTTTTTAGCAAAGACAGCAGGAAGCGATCCTGTACCCGGAGGAGGTAGCATTGCAGCATTAAATGCAGCAATAGCATCAGCATTGACAGAAATGGTAGCCAACCTTACCATTGGTAAAAAAAAGTATGAAGACAAAGAAGGATTGATGAAAAAAATTGTCGCTATAACAGAAAACTATAGGGCAAGCTTTATGAAAGATATAGATGCCGATTCGGAAGCATATAATAATGTTTTCGCCGCATTCAAACTCCCCAAAGAAACAGACGAAGAAAAAATAGAACGCAACAACCAGATACAGGAAGCAACCAAGATTGCAGCAGAAATACCAATGGAAGTAGCCCGCAAAGCCGTGGACATAATGGATGTTATAGCGCAGGTAGCTGATCAAGGCAATCAGAATGCTATAACTGATGCCTGTGTCGCCATAATGACAGCCCGCACCGCTGCAATAAGTGCTATACTGAATGTAAAAATAAATCTTTCCTCAATCAAAGATGTAGAATATGTAGCGCTGATGACACAAGAGGCAAACTACCTGGAGAGCGAAGCCATCATGAAAGAGCAGGAGTTATTGAGTAGAGTAAGCAAAATACTATAAGTTTATGAAGAATGTCTATTATATCGGTTCCGGAGAATTGGACTTCGAGATCATTGAACAAATAATCAACAAAAACCTTAAACTAGAATTAGCCGCTGAGGCTAAAGATCGTATACAAAAGTGCAGGGATTATCTGGATCAAAAAATAGAGTCGCAAAAAACACCGATGTATGGCATTACCACAGGTTTCGGTTCGCTCTGCAACAAGAACATATCTCCGGATGAGCTTACACGTTTGCAGGAGAACCTTGTTAAGTCGCATGCTTGCAGCGTAGGTGAAGAAATCTCTCCTGTTATTGTCAAGCTGATGATGCTTCTCAAAGCACACGCCTTGTCATTGGGGTATAGCGGGGTGCAGGTTATTACCGTTCAGCGAATAATCGACTTTTTCAACAACGATATTATCCCGATCGTTTGCGATCGTGGTTCGTTGGGAGCATCAGGCGATTTAGCACCACTGGCAAATCTATTCTTACCCCTCATTGGTGTCGGTGATGTTTATTATCAGGGACGGAAACGTGAAGCAATGAGCGTTCTCGATGAGTTTGGTTGGAAACCAATCCGCCTGATGAGCAAAGAAGGGCTGGCTCTGCTGAACGGAACACAGTTTATGAGTGCCAATGGAGTATTCGCCATGTTGAGGGCATTCAAACTATCTAAAAAAGCAGATTTAATAGCTGCCCTTTCACTCGAAGCTTTTGACGGCTGCATCGATCCGTTTTTGGATTGTCTCCACCAGATGCGTCCGCATAAAGGACAAATAGAAACAGCCGATAATTTCCGTAAGCTACTTGAGGGAAGTGAGCTTGTCGCCCGGGAAAAAGATCATGTACAAGACCCCTACTCTTTCAGATGTATCCCTCAGGTACATGGAGCAACAAAAGACGCTATAAGATATGTAGCTTCGGTGTTGTTGACTGAAATAAACTCAGTAACGGATAATCCGACCATCTTCCCCGATGAGGATAAAATTATATCAGGAGGAAACTTCCACGGACAACCCCTCGCTATTTCGTTCGATTTTTTGGCTATTGCCTTAGCCGAGTTAGGGAACATTTCGGAAAGACGTGTAGCCCAGCTGATTATGGGACTGCGCGGACTGCCTGAGTTTCTTGTCGCTAATCCGGGTGTAAATTCGGGATTTATGATACCTCAGTATACTTCAGCTTCGATGGTTAGCCAAAACAAAATGTATTGTTATGCTGCATCGAGCGACTCTATTGTTTCATCCAATGGACAAGAAGACCACGTTAGTATGGGAGCCAATGCCGCGATTAAGATATTCAAAGTAATGGATAACTTAAATCATATACTCGCCATCGAATTGATGAATGCGGCTCAGGGAATAGATTTTCGCCGTCCTGCAAAAACATCACCTATACTCGAAAACTTCCTGAAAGAGTATCGCAAAGAAGTAGCCTTCGTAAACGACGATATCGTTATGTATAAAGAAATACACAAGACTGTAGCTTTTCTGAATAGGATATCATTGGAGTTTATGGACTGATATTTGTTGTTTAGTATAAAACTCATAAAAAATATAGTAAAGCAAATATTTGCATTACAGTACTGTCAATATCAATAAGTTAAAACAACTTCATTAAAATCTCTTTAGTATGTGATTTTTAATTGGAAAGATTGTCTTATAAAATATAACATATTACAATCTAATATTTGATACTTTATCTTCTCATACTATGCGCAGATATGACATTGACAGTTTACGAGTAATCGCCTTTGCTTTATTGATTTTCTATCATGTGGGAATGTTTTTCGTTCCGTGGAGTTTTCACATAAAAAACTCGGTGATATATGAAGGAACTGTTTTCCCGATGCTTTTTCTCAACCAATGGCGGTTGGCTTTACTCTTTGTAATATCAGGAATGGGAACCTACTATGCTCTGACAAAACGAAATGCTATCCAGTTTGCGATAGAGCGTCACAAAAGACTCCTAATTCCACTTATCGTAGGTATGATCTTTGTCGTTCCTCCGCAAGTTTATTTCGAGCGATTAGACAAAGGGCAGTTTAGCGGCAGCTACTTCGATTTCTGGCCTAAGGAAGCTTTCATCGGATCATATCCCGAAGGAAATATATCGTGGCATCACCTATGGTTTATACTTTACCTACTGATATTCTCTATGGTAATGCTTCCGGCTTTTCTTTATCTGCGAAAACATCCTGAAGCATGGCTGATAAGAAAATTAAAAACCATCGTATCAAAAACTTTTGGGCTATATATATTCATCATACCACTCTTTTTGTGGCAGTTATTTCTAGCACCTTATTTTCCGCAGACAAACGGGCTAATAAATGACTGGTACAACCTTGTTAATTATTGCACATTCTTTTTCTTTGGTTATCTGCTAATTTCATTGAAGGATTCTTTTTGGGATACAGTAACTAAAAACAGGCTGAAATTTCTGATTAGTGGTGTTATTGGATTTCCTCTGCTGATGTGCCTTTGGTATGTGATCGGTGATTTTCCTTTCAAGGGGGAGGTGCAAGCTTTGGTCAAGGTTTTTAATGCCTGGTCGTGGATTTTAACATTGATTGGTTATGCCGCTATATACCTCAACAAACCAAGTAAAATAGTGACATACGGAAACGAAACTGTATATCCATTTTATATCGTGCATCAAACAATTATTATTGCTCTGGGATATTATCTGAAGTATGTCGATATAGGTTTCTTTCCTAAATTCTCGATTATGGTGATAGGTACATTTACTATTACATGGGTGATATACGAATTTGGGATAAGACGCTATTCTGTGATAAGGCCTTTATTTGGGATGAAGTCTAAAAATAAGAATAAGGCTGATATATGAAAAAACGGCTAAAGGAGTTTTTCATTATCTTTCTATTATTTCTTTGTCATTCTGAATGTAATGAAGAATCTCGATTATCTATACATGAGATGTTTCACTTCGTTCAACATGACAAAGAGGATATAAAAACTCCTTTAGCCGATGTCTTTTATATTTCTTTTATTTCTCTGCCAGCAAATCGTCTACTACTTTATTGAAGTCTTGTTTAAACTCCTCATAAAACAGTCCGGTAGCAGGGCCATTAAATCCGGTGTGTATCTTCCTTACAATTCCTTTCTTATCGATAAAGATAGTAGTAGGATAACCCATGATTTTACTCACCTGCGGAAGAGCCTTAGCAGTAGCATCATCACCCAGCTTGCCTGCAAACAGGATTTCATAATCTACATTATATCGTTTCACCAAGCGGGAGAGCACAGTCTTTACATATTCCGGATCATCTTTACGTTCAAATGCCAGCCCGATGATTTCAACGCCTCTCTTACTGTTTTCTTTATACCATGGAGATAGGTATTCCATTTCGTCCAAGCAATTCGGACACCAACTGCCAAGGATAGATACTATTACCACCTTGTCTTTGTAACGAGGATCGGATAAAGAGACTTTCTGACCTTCTACATTAGAGAATGTGAAATTGAGGCGATCCTCTCCTTTCTTCATATAAGCTAAACTATAAGGATCGGCAAGAGCAGCTTCGGCATTGCGCTTACCAACAAGTTTTGTTACACCTCGTGTGGTATAGAATTCCCCTGTAAAACTATCATTTCCTTCAAACTTTCCTTTTATCAGATATGGGCTAAGACCCGCAAATGCAGAAAACTGAAAACCATCGCTTGTCAAAGCTCCTTCGAGATAACGAAGGTCTCCCGCATTGGTGAGAATAGAGCCGGTAAGAATATTTTTATCTTGACTGAAAATCCCTACATTGTGAGCAGTATCTCCTTTTTGTCCTATAAACTGGATATCCCATTTACCCGCAAGAGAAATCTCTGTAGCTTTGTCCGCCGCTTCGAAACGTGGAGCATCACTTTTTTCTGCCGAGAAAGGTACACCCTCATCGTTATCTATAAATAGCTTTTTGAATCTCCCTTCAAATTTACCATTGGCTATTTTACCTGTTAATACAGCATCATAAGCCAATATCGGAATAGTTACGGTATCGTTTGAGTAAACCACACCTTTGAGTGGAACCCGTTCTGCACCATTTATCAGATACACGGTTGTAGAATCAGTTGCAGAACCTTCGACGTCAAACAAGAATGGAAATTTCTGATCCGAAATAGAGAATTCACCTCTCCATTTTCCGTCTGTCAGCTTATGTTCCGACGCCTTATTACAAGACATTAGTACAAATGCAGCAGCCATCATTATTAAATATTTCTTCATATCTTTATTATGCTTTTGTTTGATGTAAAGCTACAAACTACTTTTTAAACACCCACAATTTTGTTTCTATTTTATCATTACCCTGTACAGACAGAGCTTCTTGATAGTTGGCTTTATTTACATTCTGTTCCTTTGTAGGGTAGTATAAACGTGCGGGAATACCTCCATCTCCAAACAGCGGATCGAAGCGATATGTTACTTCTGCACCATCTATCGTTCCTTGAAATACAACATCCCCTTCTTTTACCAAGAATGCAGGATAGCCTGTACGACGATATTCACTCCACGATTCGAGACCTTGCATATAAAGAGCGATATACTTTTGTGTCAAAACATTCTCTTTGCTAGCAGCAGGCAGAGACTCCAGATAGGTATTCACATTGTCGGCTGATACTCCCCACTTTTCGAGAGAAGCCCTAACACCTGATGCATAATCAGCCTGAGACCAAGAATTATATTCTGAGACTAGGAACTTTACTTCGGCGTATTCCATCAATACCTCAGCATAGTTTGCCGCATTGATAACCGCCCCCGGCAAACTGACTCCTGTTGCTGCGAATTTACCCGCCTGATCGTTTGCTAAGCCATAAGGAAGTCCTACATAAGTATTAGTAGCTGTTGCCGGTAAGGCATATATCGGTAAACGAGGATCAGAAACAGGCAAAATTGCATTCTTCCCCTGAAGCAGATTTACAAAGATATTAGATATCGCAAAGTCTTTCCGGTTGGCTGTAACCGTAGCTCTATATAAAGGGGCTTCGTTAGGCGAAGTAGCAGAATACTTGAATGCCGCATTATCTGCATTACTTGTAAACACACCTTTACTCAATGCATCCTGAAAGTGTTCTTGATACAAAGCCTGATTTTTGTCTTTTATGCGTGTAGAAAATCGTAGGCGCAGCGAGTTTGCAAACTTTGCCCACTTCTGATTACTACCGGCATAAATAATATCGGCCTTGCCAAAAGTTGTTTCCGATTGATATTTGATCAATGTATCTCCGGCTGCTTTCAGTTCACTTAATATGTCTGCATAGATTTTCTCCTGCGACGCATACTTAGGGGTTATATTCTCAGGATTTTGTTGTAGTGCCTGAAAGTCTTCATCTTTATTGCCGTAAGATTGATAAGGGATATTCCCAAACACATCGGTAAGAGCATAGAATGCGTACGATTTCAATACACGGCTTATCGCTATCTGAGTAGCATTGCGTCCTGCACCATTAGCGGTTGCCACATCTTTTGTTAAAGGGTCAGTATTCAACTTTACTACCTCCTCCAGATTATTTAATGTTTTATATAACCCTTTCCAGTAATCATCAGAATAACTGAAAGGAATATCATACCGCGATTGCGTAGTATACGTATTCTGAGAAAAATACTGAACAAACAACATGGAACCTCTCAACGATGCCTGTTCGCTACGGAGATTATCAACCAGCAATTTTTCAGCAGAAGTGATCAAAGAGGTGGTTGGCACTGACGTTGGGCGGTTGGGATCTTCATTTATATCATCAACACAAGAGGACAATAAAATTGAAGCGAATAAGCCTAATATATATAGTTTATTAATTTTCATACAGATAGTTTATTTTAAAATTTGAAACCAAGATTTATACCGTAGGTTACAGGAGTAGGCAGGTTACCACCTTCTATACCTTGTACATTACCACTACTATTGGTCAGTTCGGGATCGATATCCTTGCTCTTGGTATAAATATTCCATAAGTTGCGGGCATAAGCCGTTACGTTTATACTCTTAACTTTCCATTTTGGAAGATTGAATGTATATCCAAGAGTCAACTCACGAAGTTTAATAAATGTAGCATCAAAAACAGTATATGCTGTTGGCCCGTTATACTGATTCTGTGCCCATGCCTGAGCAGTTACACGCTTGTCGTTTGTAGCTGTATTAGAAACAGTATATGTTCCGTCGGCATTGAATACAACATTACCGGTAACGCCATCAAGTACAATACCATCTTCACGAATATTATTTGCTGCTGTAGATTCTAAGATACCTGAATACATACCAACCTTATATGTTTGAGAGAAGAATTTACCTCCAACACGCGAATCGATCAGAAACCCGAATGTAAAGTCTTTGTATCTCAACTGGTTCTGGAAACTCCATAAGAAATCAGGCAATACGCTCCCAAGCGAAGCAAACTGATCGGTACGCATATATACGCCATCACTGTTTACTACCTTCTTTCCATCAGGTGCATATACAAAATCATAGCCTTTTATCTGTCCGTAACTCTCGCCTTCTTGTGCTACAAGCGAAACCAAAGTATTACTCAACTGTAATGTATTGACCGCATCCGACAATTTGATAATTTTATTACTGTTTTTTGAGAAGTTTGCAATCGCTGTCCAGTCCCAATCCTTCTGACGGATCGGATTTACGGTCAGTGTAGCCTCGATGCCTTTGTTATTTATCTTCCCTGCATTAATCAGTTTATAGCTGTAACCAAAAGCATCAGATGTAGGTAACGATATAATCTGGTTGCGACTATTGTTATCGTAATAAGTAACATCCAATCCGATCAGATTATTAAACAATTGCAATTGCAATCCGGCCTCCCAAGATGATGTAATCTCAGGCTTTAGATTAGGATTATTTAATTTATCTGATAAAGTATAAGATATATTTCCATCAAATGCATTCAAAGCCTCATAGGTTTTGTATAACTGATAAGGATCAGTATCATTACCTACCTCTGCCCAGCCTAAGCGAACTTTACCGAATGAGAGCCAGCTCTGGTCTTTAAATGCCGGAAGTTCTGTGAATACAAAAGATGATGTAAGGGATGGATATAAGAACGAATTATTATCTGTAGGTAAGGTCGAAGACCAGTCGTTACGGATAGTACCATCTAAGTACAACATACTTTTCCATCCATACGAAACACTTCCGTATACTGATGATATTGCTTTCTTGTAAAGACCTGTA
Source organism: Bacteroidota bacterium (assembly GCA_023437305.1). Classification (GTDB taxonomy): domain Bacteria; phylum Bacteroidota; class Bacteroidia; order Bacteroidales; family Dysgonomonadaceae; genus Dysgonomonas. The sequence continues at coordinate 77,182 of JAEZGN010000007.1, read as the reverse complement.
GACGGGTTTATAATGACAGAGGAAGCGTTATTCAGGCTATAGTATGCCGGAATCGTAAGCCCACCCGATGTTTGTATGTCGCTTACACGTCTGTTACGTCTCATATAATTCGCCCCGAGGTTAGCGATTAAAGAGTGATCACCCCAACGGTTATTTGATGTTGCCAAGAATTCATAATTAAACTCATCAAACTTTTGGGAATATTCCTGATACATCGACTGCGAACGAGAGTAATATGCAATACGATCTTGCGAATTGTATTGATACACATCACCATTTATCCGTCCTGTCAGACTCAACCATTTAGTCGGGGTAATCACTAAACCTATATTACCATACAACCTGTCTCTGTTCTCTTTCAGATAACTTTCGTAGGCTGACCAATAAGGATTATCTATATATTTTGTTTTCTCGGCAGCTGTTGTATTTTCCCAGCTTGTACGATTCCATGCACGAGGCGTACCGTCGGCACGTTTATATTCACTGAGTTTCTTATAGTCTACCTGTACTTGCCCCCACTGATATGCTTCGAGGATAATATTACGGTTCGAAGCTCCTGTCCACGGACGACCTGTAGATTTATTATTTATATAGTTTACATTTCCGAAGAATGAAACCAGATCTCCTTTTGTACTACCCGATATATTCACTGCATTTCTGCTCAAGGAAGAATTGGGTACTGTACCTTTTACATTCTTATTGGTGAATGATACACGGAAAGCACTGCTAGATGAATTCTTTGAGAACGCTATATTATTTGTATTGGATACTCCTGTACGAAAAAAGTCGGTAACATCATTCTTTGGATAAACCCAAGGCTCAGGATTCAGGTAATCATTGGCATACTCAGGATCGAGATTATACCAGTGTAATACAGGTGTCCCGTCAAGCTTTGGACCCCAGCTCTCATCAGCTGCGTAATCTACTACATTGTATTCTTTTCCGTCTATCGTTACTTTCTGGAACGAAGTACTATATCCACCGCCATATAATTTCTGACGTTTGGGCAGTCTTACTACATTTTCGAGCTCGATGCCCGTATTTATCTGAATATCTAAACGATCTGTATTGCTACTGCCTTTTTTTGTTGTTATCAGTATCACACCATTTGCTGCACGTGTTCCGTAAAGAGCTGCAGCCGAAGGGCCTTTCAATACATTTATATCTGCTATATCGTCCGGATTTATATCCTGTATTGTACTTCCAACATCTTTTCCTGCACTACCATTAATTGTAGAAGAGGTGTTCATGTCGGTATTATCGAGAGGTACTCCGTCGATAATATACAATGGCTGATTATTTCCTGTAATCGAATTTATACCACGCAGCGTTACACGGGAAGATCCTCCCATATTTCCTCCACTAGATATAACTTGCAAACCTGATATCTTTCCCGAAAGAGCACTCAATGCATTGGTTGGCCTTGTCTCCAGAGCCTTACCCGATACGGCTTGTACGGCATAGCCCAAAGCCTTTTTCTCACGGGGAATATTTAACGAAGTCACTACAACTTCATCTAGCTCGGTACTATTTTCTTTCAAAACCACATCTATCGGTTTGTTCGATAATACTTCAACCTGATGTGTTTCAAACCCTAAATATGAAAATATCAGAATTTCGTTTTTTTTCACTGATATGGAGTAATGACCATCTATATCCGTCAGGGTTCCCGACTGAGCATTACCCTTCACTTGTATTGTCACCCCGGGCAGGTCTGTACCTCCAGCATCTGTTACATGTCCTTTTATAGTGTATATGTCGCCTGTTTGTGCGGAAACAAATAAAGTAAGAACAGTAAATAATAACAGCAACTTTAATTTTCTAAAATTTAGCATAACCTTTTTATAATTTAACTCAAACAATCTTTATAGATATATTAGATATTCATTTGTTAAAAACAGATAATATCTATCACAAAAGTATAATGAGCAAACTAGGTATGAAATCCCCTTGATGTGGTATATTTATACCTCAAACATGGTATGCTTTTATAAGTTTGATAAAAGGATATTCGTATGAGAAAATCGACATTCTCATAAAATGCTAATAAACAGCAACATAAAATCACCCAGAGATTTTAGTTTGTCTGCTTAATCTACATCTACTATTTCAGGCAATTTAACATTTAATGCCTGACATATCTTATACAATGTTATTATTGTTGGATTTGTACGCCCTTTTTCTATTCGTATCAGATTATTATATTCTATATCCAGCACATCTGCCAAATCCATTATGGACAAGTTTTTACCCTCCCTTATACTCCTGATTTTCAGACCAATTTTTCTTTTGAGGATTTCCTTATCCATATTTAAACTATCATTAATGATTGTTGTTAAAGAAAATTGTTTAGATTTGCATTTCAACAATCATTAATGATAGTTTTGTTAAAAGGAGTATGCTGAAAATCCTATTTAACAGAGTAAGCCCAAATATTAAATATTTTTAAGGAGATGCCCACCATGAAAACATAGTATTCAAAAGCCTAAAACCAAAATCACACCACACCTTAATCAAAATCCCAAAATTTAAAGTCGATTATTAACAATTTTACTTAAAATTGATGAAGACACAACAAAAATTTAATACCCGGCCTATCAGATCATTCAAAATGTTTTCCTTATTAACTTTTACAATAGCAGGAATCACATTATGCCCATACAACCTGCAGGCCTCCGACCAAAACAATACTAGTAAGGCAATAGTGCACGAAACATCACCTTTGCAAAAAGGAAAAACAATAACAGTAACAGTAAGCGACAATGTTGGCCCTGTAATTGGAGCCAATGTAGCGGTAAAAGGAACTACAAATGGAAACATCACAGACGTCGATGGAATAGCTAGATTGGACAACGTGCCCGAAAATGCTACTTTGCTTATTTCATTTGTAGGATATATATCGAAAGAAGTACCCGTAGCCGGACAAACATCTTTTAACATACAACTACAAGAAGACACTAAAACGCTGGATGAAGTGGTCGTAATTGGCTATGGTACACTAGAAAAGAAACAAGTAACCAGTTCTGTAACATCCATATCAGCAAAAGACTTGATGACGGGAGTAGGAGGATCAGACGTATCCTCAGCTCTACAGGGTAGAGTTAGCGGACTTATTATGAACAATATTGGAAGTGCAAATGCAGGTACTACATTCCAGTTGCGAGGGATGACTTCTATAAACTCAGGGAAGTCGCCTCTTATTGTCATCGATGGCTTTCCGGGAGGGGACATACGCTCACTTTCACAAGACGATATTCTGACAATCGATGTCCTTAAAGACGCCTCTGCTGGAGCTATTTATGGAACACGAGCAGCATCCGGAGTAATACTCATTACGACCAAAAGCGGATCGAATACAAGCGGCAAGGTAAAAATGACTTACTCGACAGAGATGACAAAAAAGCAGAATTACGGAGCTCCTGAGATGCTAACAGGAAGAGAATATGCAGAACATAAAATCGGCACAGATTATGGCACAGATACAAATTGGTGGAAAGAGCTTATCAACGATGATAATTTTTCACAAAAACACCATCTTTCTATCGAAGCCGGCACAGAGAATGCTCAGATATATTCTTCCTTTTTTTATGAAAAAAATCAGGGAATTTCAATCAAAGATGAACGTCAAGATTATGGAGGAAGATTTAATGCCAACTTTAAAGTCTTAGATGGATGGCTCGAAATCAGACCTAGCGTAGATTATCGTCAGGCGATGCGCAATAACAATTACCCCAACTTTCAGCAGGCGATGCGCAACAACCCAACCAGATCTCCTTACGACCCTGATAGCCAAACAGGATACAATGTGTGGACTAACGAAACACTGGACTATAATGTCGTAGCCGATGCCAACCTGAGCACTTACGAAGGGCTTGACAAATGGTTCAAGCCTGAAGCTACTTTCAAATTGAATATAAAACCTATACCCGGCCTGTCATTCCAGCAAGTAATAGGATATGAAAACCGCCAGTGGGAATATCATTTCTACAAATCGCGTTATCACAGGGAAGAGATAGAAGATAGACGAAGAGGAGCCGCAACCCTTACTTTCGACAAAACAGAAAATCTCACTTCCGAAGGATTCGCGACTTACATCAAAGAATTTGATAGCGGACATGTAATAAATGCGGTGGCCGGGTATTCTTATTTCGAGAAAAACGGAGAGGGATTCAGTGTTTCCAATTACGATTTTGATGTAGATGGAATAAAATTTTGGAACATCGGTGCCGGATCGTACCTGAGTGATGGCAAAGCCGGAATGAGCTCAGGCAAGAGCATCACAGAACGCCTATTCTCTGTATTTGCCCGTGCTAACTACTCGTATCAAAACAAGTATCTATTACAGGCTTCTCTCAGACACGAAGGTTCATCAAAGTTTGCCGCAGACAACCGCTGGGCCGATTTCTGGTCTTTATCCGGCGGATGGCGCATCTCGGGTGAAAAGTTTATGAAAAATATAAGCTGGATAGATGACCTGAAAGTGCGGGTTGGCTATGGAGTAACGGGAAATAACGACTTTAGCTCCTCATATATGGCCGATATGCTGGGTTCCGATGCATACTGGATGCTTCCTGACGGAACATGGGCATACTCTTTTGGTAAAACCCAGAATATAAATCCAAATCTGGGATGGGAAGAAAAGAAAGAATGGAATTTAGGGTTAGATTATTCGCTTTTCGATGGTCGCCTATATGGTAAGTTCGATTATTACAGACGTAAGATCGACAACCTTATTTATAGCGTTAAAGTTCCTCAGCCGCCCTTCACTCAAGGATCTCAATACCAAAACATAGGAAGTATGGAAAGCAAAGGATGGGAGTTTGAAATTGGCGGAGACATCATCCGAACTAAAGATTTCATATGGAACAGCAACCTCAACCTAAGTCACAACTCAGGTAAGATCCTTACTCTTTGGGGTAATAATACATATTATAACGGAAACGGATTTCCTGCTCCGGGCAGTCCGGGAGACGCAGCACGCATAGAAGAAGGCTCCACAATAGGCGCATTTTATCTTTGGAAGTTTGCAGGATTCGATGATGATGGAAAGTTCTTGCTCTACAACAAAGAAGGAAAAATAATACCGGCAGCCGAGAAAACCGAAAACGATAAGCAATACATCGGAAATTATACCCCTAAGCTCATCCTCGGATGGAGACACACCTTGCAGTATAAAAAGCTCGACATGGGAATCAGTCTGCGAAGCTGGATCGACTTTGATGTATACAATGCCCTAAACATGTACTTCGGAATTCAAGGGCAGGGAAATACGAATGTATTAAAATCAGCATATGGCGAATTCAACCATATTAAAGGAGAAAAACAAATCAGTGATTACTATCTCGAAGACGGTACATTCTTAAAAATAGATGCGATCACCCTCGGGTACACCCTTCCTATGAAGAAATATACGAAACTGATAGACCGCATACGCATATACGGAACCGTAGGTAATGTTTGCACCATTACCGGCTATAGCGGCATGAACCCCCAAGTGAATATTACAGGATGGGAAGGTGGTACGGAAAAATTCTGGTCAAGAGATGATTTTTACCCTACAACCCGCACTTATACATTAGGTCTTCAGTTAAATTTCTAAACATACACAAAAGATGAAAAAGTTTAAAATATATAATTCCGTCTTAGTCGGAATTACAATTTGTCTATTCGCAATTACTTCGTGTAGCGTAGAACCTACATTTTATTCACAGGTAGTTCCTGAGACATTCTATACTTCTCAGGAAGCTGTTTGGGAACGTTTCAACCGTCCTTTTACACACTGGCGCTGGTATATTGCCAACAACGAACCTCGTTGGATGTTGCAAGAATTGGGTACCGATGAATTTTGCTTGCCTACACGTGGTAGCGACTGGTACAATGGGGCCTTATATCAAAAATTCCATCACCATGAATATACCGAAGACATGGCATTTATAGAAACAGGATGGACTAACTTTGCTATGGGAGTAGCTCTTGCATGGGATGCACTCGAAGATTTAGAAAAAGTAAACTTCGATGCTTTGGGATTTGCTGAAGGCACACGCGAATCGATGCTCAATCAGCAAAAGGCACTTGTAGCCTCTTTCTATCTGGATGGTCTGGATTTCTTTGGAGGAGTACCTCTATATACTACTACACAGAGTGAAGTAAAAGGACGTTCTACAGATAAAGAGACTTTCGACTTTATAGAGGAATTACTCAAAGAAGCCATCCCTAACCTACCTGTAAAAGAAGAACTTGGCGGATTGGAAAACGGAAGTATCAATCGGGCTGCTGGAGCAGCTTTGCTGGCTCGCCTTTATTTTAACGCCAAATCATATATCGGCGAAGAAAAATATTCAGAAGCAGCAACAATCTGCCAGGATATCATTGATGGAAAATACGGCAAATACAAATTGGATACAGACTGGACAAATATATTCGGATTCGATAACGAAACTAGTCCCGAAATTATTTGGTCTGTACCAAGCGAGAATGCTAAGCTCGAAACTGACGGTATGTACTGGAGCTATATGGTACCTTACAACTACAAGAATTATTTGGGAGGACTAGAAGGCTCAGGCTCTAATAACGGTATTGGACTTATACCAAGCCTTGATCCGACAGGTAAAAAATATTCTTACAAATTGGGTGGTGCTTATGCCAAGTTCAATGATAACGACCTTCGCAAGCAACTATATGTATACGAAGGAGCCGGTAAGTATCGTGGAATGTTTATTGTAGGAGAACTTGTAAATCCGACAAACCCAAGCTGGACATGTACAGGAAGTCGCGAATACAGCGGAAAAACACTTGTAGTAAGAGATCAGGTTGCTTATTTTGCGAAAGTTGGATCGGCAGAATACCCGACATTGGAGTCGCTGCCATCTACAATTGCCACAGCAGAAGAAGCTTCTTGTGTGCGTGTTACCAAACGTAGTCCACGCCCTAATCAGAGTGAGAAAAACCGCAAATTCGACCCGGATGTTCCTGTAATCCGTCTTGCAGAAATTTATTATACATTAGCAGAATGCAAAATGCGGGCCGGAGACAAGGATGGCGCAGCCGAATTGATCAATACTGTACGCAAGCGCTATTTTGTAAATGGCAACGACCCTGACCCTGTAACGGCATCTAAGCTGGACAAATACCGTATGCTGGATGAATGGCAAGTAGAATTTTTGGCAGAAGGCAGAAGACGAACCGATTTAGTACGTTGGGATGCCTATGTAACAGAAAATTGGTGGGATCATAAAGCAACTAATAATACAAACCTGAATCGATTCCCTATCCATTATAGTCTGATAGGAGCGAACAACTTATTAGAGCAAAATCCCGGATATTAACAATCAATAATCTCCGCAGTGCATTCTTCTCTGTTTGCACTGCGGAGAAAATAATCGATAAAACGACAACTAAAGAAGCTGAAAGTTTCTAAAAATCTTTAATTAGATAGTATTTTACAGACAAATGAAATGTTTTATCTAGTTCCTTAAATAATAAATATTTACTTTTGTCTCTATAAAGATATTATGATATGGAATCATTGGAAAATGGCTCATTTAAAGTTCGCTTCGGAATTATAGGCACAAATTTTATAGTAGACAAAGTTCTGGAAGCTGCAAAACTTGATCATCGTTTCGAACTTACGGCAATATACTCCCGCACACAAGAACGTGCAGACGAATTTGCGAAAAAACACAACGTTCCCTATACGTTCACTTCGCTTGAAGATATGGTTTCTAGCAATTTGATAGATGCTGTATATATTGCATCACCTAATTCGTTACACGCTTCACAAAGCATATTGTGTATGCAACATGGCAAACACGTATTTTGCGAAAAACCATTCGCATCGAATGCACATGAGGTAAAAGCCATGATAGCGGCAGCCGAGAAATATAATGTAACGCTAATGGAAGCGATGAAGCCAACAATGACCCCAAACTTCTCTGTAATAAAAGACAACCTAAAAGAGATAGGTACAATACGTAAATATTTCTCATGCTACTGCCAATACTCCTCTCGGTACGACAAGCTAAAAGAAGGTGTTATATTAAATGCTTTCGACCCGTCGTTATCTAACGGAGCTGTAATGGATCTGGGCGTATATACGATATATCCGATGGTGGTCTTATTCGGGCGACCTAAAAAAATTAGTGCTACAGGACTTAAACTGTTTACAGGAGCTGATGGACAAGGAAGTGTTAATTTTGAATATGAAGGCATGGATGCAACTGTCATGTATTCCAAAATAGCAGATTCGAGCCTACCAACAGAAATACAGGGAGAAGAGGGGACAATAACTGCCGACCGAATAAATATTATAAACAAAGTAACACTAAAAAAACGAGGAGGAGAGGAAATTATAATAAGTACTCCCAATCCTACACATGAGTATTATTTTGAAGTTGCAGAGTTCATTGATTTGATCCAGAAAAATGAAAAAGAATCTACAATTAATAGTCTTGAAAATTCATTAATTACAATAGAAATTATTGATGAAATAAGGAAACAATTGGAGATAATTTATCCTGCAGATAGCATATAATATTAAATTGTCACAAATACGCATTTATTTTATTACATTATTTTGGATAAAAAAAGATTTTTGCTCTAAGAGATTTACTATTGTTATACAATTTATTATAAATACCAACTTTTTTTAACAGTAATGAGAGATTTACTTATTTAAAATATTCCTAGCTTTATTCCGCATTTTCATTTACTTTTTAAGATTGGATAAATGCTACCGTGATTGCACATTATAGCACTCATTAACAAAAACTTAAAGCCGTCTTGTTTGTCATTGACAAAATAGGCTCAAGACAACAAGAAAAATGCTCAGCTTTTTATAAATTATATGAACAATTAAACAATCTATATTTTAACTTTCTTGAAAAAAGACAGAATTTATTATTTACTAACCCATGAATAAACTAACATCTTATTCGCGCCCTCAGACCTTCTGGCTGGTAATTCTAAGATTACTGATTGGCTGGCACTTTTTATACGAAGGTCTTGTAAAACTCTTCAGTTCAAGTTGGACTGCCTATCCTTACCTTATGGATTCACGAGGATTTCTAGCAGACTTCTTCCACAGTATTGCCGAAAATGCAGAATTTCTTACCATTTCGAATTACGTTAATATATATGGATTAACACTTGTCGGGCTTGGGCTTATACTTGGTTGCTTTTCGCGTTATGCATCTATCGGAGGTATCGTTTTTCTTAGCCTATACTATTTGTCTCACATACCTTATATAGGCGCAAATTCTATGATGCCCACCGAAGGCTCTTATCTATGGATAGACAAGAACCTGATAGAGATAGGAGCATTGATGGTATTAATATATTTTCCTACCTCGCACATTATCGGATTTGACCGATACATTTCAAGATTATTAAAACGCAAAACAGCTTAACAAACATGACATCCGAAGATAAGATAGTTCCAGAGCCAAATAAAGATAACAACCAAGCTCAGTCTAACGACAGTCAACTGCCCGAATCACAAGGCAGAAGAGAAGCATTGAAAGCATTAGCTACAGTTCCTGTATTGGGTGCTTTAGCCTATGGTGTTTATAAGAAGCAAAAATATGATAAGACGATGCACGATGTGGGCGACGTCTTTAAATTAAGTAAAGAAACAGCAACTATCCCCGAACTACAGCCAAACGGAAAACAGATTCGATTAGGGATTATTGGTTGCGGCATCAGAGGGAAACAATTGTTAAGAGCTGCAGGATTTGCAACTCCAGAATCTCTCCAAAAGCTGATTGACTCTTCAAAAAAAGACAAAAAAGATACTAGATACCAACTATTTAGAGAACAAGAAAACCTCAATATCGTCTTAACAGGCGTGTGCGATATATTCGATACATTTGCCGAAGAAGGTATTGCAGCCGGATCAAATATAAACAGGGAAGGTGTAGGCGGTAAACTGGGACCTGCTCCAAAACGATATCGTCACTATCAGGAAATGCTTGCAGCCGACGACATCGACGCAGTTATCATTGCTACACCCGATCACTGGCATAGCACAATGGCTATGGATGCAGCAAAAGCAGGAAAACATGTCTACGTAGAAAAACCGCTTTCGTGGACTGTACCCGAAACGTACATGATAAGAGAGGTTATTAAACAGACCGGCGTAGTTTTTCAGCTAGGACATCAGGGCAGACAGGTAGACAGCTATCATAAAGCTAAAGAGATATTAGACAAAGGATTGCTTGGCCATGTTTCGCTTATAGAAGTTTGTACAAACCGTAATGATCCTAACGGAGCTTGGGTTTATGACATTCATCCTACAGCAAATCCACAGACAGTAGACTGGAAACAATTTGAGGGTGATCCTGAAAGAGTGAAAGAATATATGGACTATATGACAGCGCATAATCTTGCCAAATATGTAGGTCCGGATGCTAGAGACAAGTTTAGCCTCGAACGTTTCTTCCGTTGGCGTTGCTGGTGGGACTACAGTACGGGACTGAGTGGAGACTTGCTTACACACGAGTACGATGCTATCAACCAATTGATGGGCGTAGGTATTCCTCATTCTGCGACTTCTTCCGGTGGGGTTTATTTCTTCAAAGATGGAAGAACCGTTCCGGACGTACTGCAAACAACCTTCGAATTCCCTGATAAAAATATGACAATGCTATATAGTGCAACATTAGCCAGCAACCGCAATAGGGGAAAAGTGATCATGGGGCATGATGCATCAATGGAAGTTGGGGATACGCTAACCGTTAAAGTAGATAGCGGATCGACAAGATACAAGGAGAAAATCGAGAAAGGAATCATCAAACCCGATGTACCTTTCTATACATACGTTCCGGGTAAAAGCAATGTAGACGCAGTAACTTCTGCCACCGAGTTGTATTTTGCACAACGCGGTCTGCTATATTCGTATCTGGGAGGAAAACGTTACGATACAACATTCCTTCATATCAGAGAATGGCTGGAATGTATCCGCGACAATAGTAAGAAAACTTCTTGTGGAATCGATGCCGCCTTCGACGAAGCCATTACAGCACACATGGGAACTCGTGCATATTTGGAGGGTCGTACAATGTATTGGGATAAAGACAAAGAAGAAATAGTAAGAGGCGAAATAAATTAATATATTTACAATTTAGCAGTGAAAAGTGAAAACTAAAATATACCATTAAATCTAAAAACAATATTAACCAAAAAACAAAAGAAATTATGGCATCAGACATTTCGAGAAGAAAGTTCCTTTCAACAGGAGCAAAAGCCGCTATTGGACTGACGATCATCCCAAGCACAGTATTGGGGAAAAACTTCGGGCATGTAGCCCCGAGCGACAAATTGAATATTGCTGCTGTTGGTATTGGTGGCATGGGACATGCTAATATCAAAGCTGTAGAAGCTACAGAAAACATTGTCGGACTATGTGACGTAGACTGGAAATATGCGAAAGGTGTATTTGACAGATTCCCTAAAGCAAAAAAATATTGGGATTTCCGCAAGATGTACGACGAAATGGGTAAATCCATTGATGCGGTAATAGTAGCAACAGCAGACCATACACATGCTATCGTTTCGGCCGATGCAATGACAATGGGCAAACATGTGTACTGTCAAAAACCGCTTACTCACACAGTTTACGAATCACGTTTGCTAACTAAGCTTGCTAAAAAACATAAAGTCGCTACTCAAATGGGTAACCAAGGCTCATCGGGAGAAGGCGTTAACCTCGTTTGCGAATGGATTGCCAATGGCGAGATAGGTGAAGTAACGAAAGTTGAATGTGCTACCGACCGTCCTATTTGGCCACAAGGACTGAATGCTCCTGAAAAAGTAGACAAAATACCAAGCACTCTAAATTGGGACTTATTTTCAGGTCCTGCAAAAGTGCGCCCTTATAATGCATTGTATACTCCTTGGAACTGGCGTGGCTGGTGGGATTATGGTACAGGTGCATTAGGCGACATGGCTTGCCACATCATGCACCCGGTATTCAAAGGCTTGAATTTGGGCTACCCTACTAAAGTACAAGGTTCATCTACCTTGTTGTTACAGGATTGCGCACCACAGGCACAACACGTTAAATTGACATTCCCTGCTCGCGATAATATGCCGAAAGTGGGTATGCCTGAAGTAGAAGTACATTGGTATGATGGCGGTATGATGCCGGATCGTCCAAAAGGTTTCCCTCAAGGAAAACAATTAATGGGTGAAGGCGGTGGATTGGTTATCTTCCATGGAACAAAAGATACGTTGATTTGCGGATGCTACGGAGTGAACCCTTGGTTGTTGTCGGGTCGCGTTCCGAAAGCGCCTAAAACACAACGCCGTGTAGAAACATCTCACGAAATGGATTGGGTACGCGCTTGTAAGGAAGATGCTTCCAGCCGTGTATTAACTAAATCCGATTTCAGCGAAGCAGGTCCATTCAACGAAATGGTAGTAATGGGAGTATTGGCTATTCGTTTGCAGACCTTGAATAAGGAATTGTATTGGGATGGAGATAACATGAAGTTCACAAATATCGATCCTAACGAACAGATTAAGATATTAATCAAGGATGACTTCAAGATTGTTGACGGCGACCCTAAATTCAACAAGATCTGGACTGATCCTATCAATGCTCAGGAGTTTGCAAATGAACTGATCAAGCATACATATCGTCAGGGATGGAAATTACCTGATATGCCATAACTAAATAATATTGTTTAATTAAAAAATCAAAATAAAGATGAAAAAAATTATTTATTCATTAAGCTGTTGCATGATTGCCGGAGCATTTATCGCTTGTGGCGGTGGGGCTAAGAATGCTGAAAATAAAGGGACTGATACTGATTCGACAAAAACAACTGAAGCAATGAAACCTGAATATACTGTATTAGACAAACCTCAAGTAGACTTGTCTAAATTCAAAAAAGATAAAGACGGGTATATCGTTATCTTCGATGGCAAAACATTCGAAGGATGGCGTGGTTATGGTAAAGATGCTGTTCCGGGAAAATGGGTTATCGACCAAGGAGCTATCAAATTTAATGGTAGCGGCGGCGGAGAAGCTCAGGAAAAAGACGGTGGCGACATTATCTTTGCTCACAAATTCAAAAACTTTGAATTGGAGCTAGAATGGAAAGTAGCTAAAGGAAGTAACTCCGGTATTTTCTATCTGGCACAAGAAGTTCAGACAAAAGATCCAAAAACCGGAGAGATGAAAATGGAACCTATCTATATTTCAGCTCCTGAAGCTCAAGTATTAGACAATGCAAACCACCCTGATGCAAAAATGGGTAAAGACAACAATCGTCAATCAATGTCACTGTATGATATGATCCCAGCTAAACCACAAAACTCTAAACCATTCGGCGAATGGAACAAAGCGAAAGTTATGGTTTACAAAGGAACTGTAGTTCATGGACAAAATGGCGAAAACGTAGTTGAATATCACCTATGGACTCCACAATGGACAGAAATGCTTCAAGCAAGCAAATTCAGCGAAGAAAAGTGGCCTTTGGCTTACGAATTGCTGAACAACTGCGGTGGACCTAACAGAGAAGGGTATATTGGTCTTCAAGATCATGGAGATGATGTTTGGTTCCGTAATATCAGAATCAAAATCCTAGACTAACAACTAGTTTTTTCTATTAAAATATCTTCCAAATCCTTGAAGGGCTTGCCCCTTCTTGGATTTGGCTTTTAAAATAATCTTATATTATCATGAAAGTATCAATTATTATAGCTACCACTCTCCTTATGTTAGCCTCTTGCAATCCAAAAGCAGATGCAACCCAAAAACAGGCTGCACCTGTAAAGAAAGATATTTCTCTACAATTGTACTCGTTGAGAGACGACATTGCTAAAGACTACGATGCAACAATCAAGAAAGCTGGAGAAATGGGATTCACATCGGTAGAGGCTGCCAACTATGCAGACGGAAAATTCTATGGAAAGACACCTCAAGAGTTTAAGGCAAGTATAGAAAAAGCCGGCATGAAAGTGCTTTCTTCTCATACCGGAAAAGGTCTTACAGAAAAAGAACTGGCTTCTAAAGATTTTACAGAAGCACTTAAATGGTGGGATCAATGTATTGCAGCACACAAAGCAGCAGGAATGAAATACATTGTAACTCCATGGATGGATACACCTAAAACATTGAAAGACTTACAAACATATTGTGAATACTATAACGAAATAGGTAAGAGATGTAAAGAAAATGGCATGCTCTTTGGCTATCATAATCACGACTTCGAACTGAAAAACAAGATCGAAGACAAGGTTATGTACGACTATATGCTAGAAAATACAAACCCCGAATATGTATTCTTCGAAATGGATGTGTACTGGGTAGTAAGAGGAGGTAAAAGCCCTGTAGATTATTTCAATAAATATAAAAACCGTTTCACTTTGCTTCATATCAAAGACAACAGAGAACTTGGACAAAGTGGCATGGTAGGTTTTGACGCTATTTTCAACAACACTGATGCTGCGGGGGTTAAACATCTTGTAGTAGAAGTAGAGCAATATAGCTTTACTCCGGAAGAAAGTGTAAAGAAAAGCCTTGACTATTTATTAAATTGTCCTTTAGTAAAAGAAAGCTACGACAAATAAGAAAAATTAGATATGCTTTTGTCAGATTGGACGGAGTGATTTGAAAATCAATTTAGCAAATATATATTTCTTTAAAGAAATTCTTCTCTCCGTTCATTATGACAAACCACATTGCTAAAAAAGTATACAAGCCAATAGATGAACGCAGTAATGGCCGACAACGGCTCCTTCTACTACAATATACAAGGTAGGGCTGAAGGAACTAGCTATAATATTATATATCAAGATAGTGAAGATAGAGATTTTCAACCTGAAATAGAAGAGCTGCTTGCCAACTTCGAAAAATCATTATCGGTATATGACAATGAATCCATTATTTCGAGAGTCAACAGAAATGAAGATATAGAAATAGATGATTATTTTTATACAGTCTTCACCAAAGCAAAAGAAATAAGTGCCCACACAGAAAATACTTTCGACATCTCGGCAGAACCGCTATTCAGGGCTTGGGGATTTAGCTCTCAAGACAAATGTCTGCCAAGTAAAGAACAGATAGAAGAGATGAGAAAGTATATAGGAATGGACAAAATAAGCATTAAGGACAAACGCGTTGTAAAAGATCATCCCAATATTGTATTAAATGTAAATGCTATTGCAAAAGGATACTCCGCTGATATTGTAGCTTCATTTTTGGAACAGCATGAATGCCCTAATTATCTTGTAGAGATCGGAGGAGAAATTCGAGTAAAAGGAGAAAATCCTCATGGCGAAGACTGGAGAATAGGTATTGACCGCCCATCCGAAAGCAACCTTATTCCGGGACAAGATATGCAAGCTATTCTGCAAATTACAAACATAGGGATAGCCACTTCGGGAAATTACAGACAGTTTTATATCGAAAATGGAGAAAAAATAACGCATACAATCAATCCGGCAACAGGCTATCCGGCACAGCATAATCTACTATCCACAACAGTGATAGCTAACGATTGTCTCACAGCAGATGCCTATGCCACAGCATTTCTGGTTGCGGGAGTAGACAAGTCGTTGGAATGGATAAATAAGAATGCTGAAATTGAGGCTATATTTATCTGTGACGAGGATGGAGAGTATAAAATGTACTGCACTCCGGCATTAGAAGACAAGATTATTCAAGGAGACAAATAAGATGCCTTTCTTACTGTGTTAAAAAGAAATAAATATTAAAACATATCCGCTTTGTTAGATATTATTTATATTATTTTGTCAACTGAAAACAATCTAGCAAGAAATAATATCATAAAGCACTAAAAAAAACAAAAATCATGAATACCTTATTATTTTTAGGAAATTTGGGAACAGGTGAAATCATCATCATAGCCATAGTTGTACTTTTACTTTTCGGGGGACGCAAAATACCTGAACTAATGAAAGGATTAGGAAAAGGTATCAAAAACTTCAAAGAGGGAGTTAAAGGTATAGAAGATGATATAACCGGAGATAACGATACAACAACTAAAAAGGACTGACGTAGTATACTTCTATGGAAGAGAACAATGAAGGAATGTCCTTTTGGGATCATTTAGAAGAACTACGATGGACTCTCATCAGGTCTATCATTGCCTTATTTGTTTTTGCGATACTTGGTTTTGCAATCATGCCGTATATATACGACAGCTGGATAATGGGTCCTACCCGTTCGGACTTTGTATTGTATAAATATCTATGTTATGTGACATCATCCGTGCCATTTATGCCCGACTTCTGCGATGATACATTTCATATTAAGATTATAAACTATAATCTTACTTCGCAGTTTTTCAGGCACATGACCACTTCATTTTGGTTTGCTCTAATCTTGACATTCCCATACCTTGCATTTGAAGTGTGGCGCTTCGTAAGCCCTGCTCTCTATTCTAATGAGAAGAAGAGTATCAGATGGGTATTTCTGTTCGGAACAGGCATGTTCTTTATCGGATGTGCTGTAGGATATTTTCTTGTATTCCCTATGACATTCCGATTCTTATCGACATACCAATTAAGTGAGATGATCGAAAATACGATTTCGTTAGATTCGTATATGGATAATTTCCTTACGTTGATATTCATCATGGGAGTTGTATTCGAACTTCCTTTGGTATCGTGGCTTTTATCTCAATTAGGTTTTCTAAATAGATCTTTCTTCAAGAAATTTAGAAGACACGCCATTGTTGGACTATTGGTATTATCAGCCATAATCACTCCGTCAGGAGATCCATTTACTCTTTCTGTTGTGTTTGTACCTCTCTATTTGCTTTTTGAATTGAGCCGTTTTATGGTAAAACCTGCACCAAAAGAAACTGATGAGGAAGATGAGGATGAAGATAATACTGCCGACATAGAAATAAAGACTTCGTAATAGTAAAGATTACCTGAAAGATAAATTATCAAAAGAATCTATCTTTCTATTAAAAGATAAAATATCGATAAATATAAAACCCCGATTGTTTACCAATCGGGGTTTTATTATATATAAGATTTCTTATGCGCTTAAGCCTCTGCCGGAGCATCTCCGTTTGCCTTCTGTACAGGTCTTTCTGGTCTTGGAGGACGAGGTAGAAGAACCTTACGAGACAATTTAAACTTGCCTGTCTTAGGGTCAATATCGATAAGTTTCACCTCAATCTTATCACCTTCTTTCAATCCTACTTTTTCCATGTCTTCTACGCGATCCCACGAAATTTCAGAGATATGAAGCAATCCGTCTTTTCCTGGAAGGAATTCACAGAATGCACCATAAGGCATTACCGAACGTACTTTTGCAGTATATACCTCTCCTACTTCAGGTACTGCAACGATACCTCTAATCTTAGCCATTGCAGCTTCGATAGCAGTTTTGTTAGTAGCTGAAACCTCAACACGTCCATAGCCATCGATTTCCTCGATAGTAACAGTTGCTCCTGTTTCTTCCTGAATACCTTGAATGATTTTACCACCGGGTCCTATTACAGCTCCGATAAATTCTTTGCTGATAATTAACACTTCGATGCGTGGAGCATTTTCTTTGAAGTCGGCACGTGGTTCAGGTAATGTCTCAAGGATTTTACCCATAATATGTAAACGTCCTTCACGAGCCTGATTTAATGCCTTTTCTAAAATCTCATAAGAAAGTCCGTCTACTTTTATATCCATCTGAGTAGCCGTAATACCATCTTTTGTTCCACAAACCTTGAAGTCCATGTCTCCCAGATGATCTTCGTCACCCAAAATGTCTGAAAGTACAGCAAAGTTAGTACCTTTCTTTTCAGAGATAAGCCCCATTGCTATACCTGTCACCGGCTTTTTGATTTTCACCCCTGCATCCATTAATGCCAATGTACCGGCACAAACTGTAGCCATAGATGAAGAGCCGTTCGACTCCAATATATCTGATACCACACGTATAACGTAAGGATAATCGGAAGGGATCATTGGTTTCAATGCACGGTGTGCAAGATTTCCATGACCGATTTCACGACGACCTACTCCACGTTGCGGTCTTGCTTCTCCTGTTGAGAACGGAGGGAAATTATAATGTAGAAGGAATCTCTCCTTACCATTGTTCAATACATCATCAATGATCTTCTCATCAAGCTTTGTGCCTAATGTTACAGTTGTCAATGATTGTGTTTCTCCACGTGTGAAAACAGCCGATCCGTGAGCTCCAGGAAGATAATCCACTTCGCTCCAGATAGGACGTATCTCTGTTGTTGTACGACCATCAAGACGTTTTCCTTCGTCTAATATAGAACGACGCATTGCTTCTTTTTCTACATCATGGTAGTAACGGGAAATCAACGCTCCTTTTTCTGCCAGTTCTTCCTCAGTAAGGTTCGCTTTATATTCTTCTTCTATAGCCTTGAAGTTATCTACACGCTCGTGTTTGTTTGTATTTCCGGATGCTGCTACAGCATAAGCTTTATCATAGCATTTTTCCCAAACATCTTTGCGTAGGTCTTCATCATTTGTTTCGTGGCTATATTCACGTTTTTTTGTAGTACCAACAAGCTCCATCAATTCGATCTGAGCCTGACATTGTACTTTAATTGCTTCGTGAGCAAACTTGATAGCTTCCAGCATTTCTGCTTCCGAAACTTCTTTCATTTCACCTTCCACCATCATGATGTTATCAATAGTAGCACCTACCATGATATCCATATCAGCTTTAGCTAATTGAGAAAATGTTGGATTTAAAATGAATTGTCCGTCAACACGAGCTACTCTTACTTCTGAGATAGGACCATTGAACGGTATATCTGAAACAGCTAAAGCTGCCGAAGCTGCCAATCCGGCCAATGCATCAGGCATATCTTCACCGTCCGAAGAGAATAGAGTCACATTAACAAATACTTCCGCATGATAGTCGTCCGGAAACAATGGACGAAGGGCACGGTCTACCAAGCGGCAAACCAATATCTCGTAATCTGAAGCACGTCCTTCTCTACGTTGAAAACCTCCCGGAAAGCGACCATATGCTGCAAATTTTTCTTTATACTCTACCTGTAAAGGCATAAAATCAACACCCGGATTTGCATCTTTTGCGGCACATACAGTGGCTAATAACATCGTATTACCCATCCGTACCATTACAGACCCATCAGCCTGCTTTGCCAATTTTCCGGTTTCAATGGTGATAGTCCTTCCATCACCTAAATCGATACTCTTTGTAATCGGATTAATCATAAATTTTTTTCTTAACGTCTTAAAATCAAACAAAGGTAAGTAAAGTTTTTGAAAATTAAGGGAATGGAGATCGAAAACTCCACTCAAGAAAGCGAAATACAATAATAATATCAAGGTTTTCTTTTAGTTAATTTCACTCATCTACTCATCGGTTTAAGCTCACTATTCGTATTTCACGCTTATTCTGATAATAAAAAATATCACTACATCTAGTGATTGACTATTATTTTAAGTTTTCATACATTTGCAGTTCAACTAAAAACTATAAATATCAACACATTAAGAAATAATGAGATCAAAGTCTTTTCTTTTGTTGACCCTCTTATTCTGTGCCATTATCAATAATACTTATGCTGATGATATCGTCATTGACAATGATACTATCAAAATGAAATATATAGCAAAAGAAGTTGTAATAGAATCATTTAAGCAAAATAGTGATTTATCGATACAACCTGTCTCGGCATCCGTTCTATCCGAAAGTATTATTAAAGAAAACAATATAACCAACATAAAAGAGGTGACGGCTTTTGTACCCAATCTATTCATGGTAGACTATGGCTCTAAAATGTATTGCCCGGTTTTTATACGAGGAATAGGGGCTGCAAAAAACACACCATCTGTAGGACTTTATGTAGATGGAGTCCCTTATTTCGACCGCTCAACTTTTGATATAAACATCAGTGATGTAGACCGCATTGAGGTTCTGCGAGGGCCACAAGGCACTATCTATGGGAGGAATACGATGGGGGGCATCATTAATGTTTTCACAAAATCCCCGTTAAAGACAAAAGGAACTTACTTGAATCTCTCCGCCGGTAATTACAATGCTTATCAGACCGGAATTTCGCATTATGGAAATGTAGATAATAAAATAGGCTATTCTTTATCTGGTAATTATTCCCATTCGGGAGGCTACTTTATGAATAAAACCACAGGAAAACGAGCCGACCCGATCGATGGTGTTTCTACCCGTGCCCGACTAAGTTGGCGCATTATGCCACGGTTGACGATGAACCTTATCTTTGCTTATGAATATTCCGATCAGGATGGTTATCCCTATCGCATTTATGATAAAAAAACGGGGAAAATAGAAGATATAAATTATAATGAACGGAGTTTCTACCGTCGTAATATGTCTAACAATGGGTTGAATATAGAATATGTAACAGACAATTTCAAACTGAGTTCGCAATCCTCTTTTCAGTTTTATGACGGGAAACAAGGTATCGATCAGGACTTTTCGCCCAAAGACCTTTACTACGTGAATTTCTATCATCGTCAGCAAATGTACTCTCAGGAGTTTAATATAAAATCAATAAAAGAAGACAGCAAGTATAAATGGCAGTTTGGAGTATTTGGATTCCACCAGAATTATTTCCAAACAAACGACACTGACTATCGCACATCAAGAAAACATGCAATCCAAAATGTAAACAATCCGACGGAAGGAATCGCCCTATATCATCAGTCTACTCTGAACGATATCTTCATTTCGGGACTATCGGCTACCCTTGGAGTTCGCTACGACTGGGAGAAAACAAAATCTTCATTAATACGCATCACTGCAAATCCGAATGTAGACCCTGTTGTCGATCCCGAAGTAAAGGCTAAGGACGATTTTTCTCAAATTACACCAAAAGCATCTATCCAATATGCGTACAATCAGGATGGATTGACATATTTATCTGTAAGTAAAGGATATAAAACAGGAGGTTTCAACAATACGGCCGATGAAGACAAAGACCGTACGTTCGATCCTGAATATAGCTGGTCTTACGAATTAGGAACAAAATCAAGCTTCCTAAACAACTTGCTTTATCTCGACTTTAGCCTCTTTTATATCAGATGGAGTAACCAACAAATCTCGCAGGTTAAACCTACAGGACAAGGTTTTTTGACTCGTAATGCAGGTAAATCGGAAAGCAAAGGCTTTGAATTGACAACTCAGATAAACCCTTCGAGAAGCCTAAACTTCCAGATAGCCTATGGTTATACGCATGCTAAATACAAAGAATATAAAGAAAGCGAAACGGTAAATTATAATAATAATTACTTACTCATGGTGCCTAAGCATACATTGGCGATATCTGCAAATTACACCATAGACACAAACCTGAGATGGCTCGACAATGTTGTGCTTAACGCTCAATATACGGGAGTAGGTAAATTGTATTGGAATGATGCCAACGATGTAGAACAACCATTTTATGGAGTGTATAATGGTAAAGTTTCTTTCGTTAAAAAACAATTTTCACTAGATTTGTGGGCTAAAAATATAGGATCTAAAGATTATATCGCATATTACTTCGCAACATCCGGTAATAATTTTGTACAAAAAGGGAAGCCTTTCACATGTGGATTAAATCTGAACCTTAAATTCTAATATGGGAATAAACATTCAAAAAGGAGAAAAGCTATTTACATTCTTTTGCCTGTACATTGCACAATCGATACCGATGAGTTTCTTCTCTACGGTGATACCTGTAATTATGAGGCAACAGAACTTCTCGCTCGAGAGTATAGGTATGCTCCAATTGCTAAAACTCCCTTGGATACTAAAATTCTTATGGTCTCCTGCGGTCGACCGGTCCACTTTTAGAATAGGTGATTTTAAAAGATGGATTTTCTCCTCAGAATTAATATATGCATCCATCATATTTGCTGTCTCATTTCTCGATTTTCAAACCACACCTTATCTTATTATTGGGCTTGTAGTATTATCTTTTATCGCTTCAGCCACACAAGATATTGCAACCGACTCTCTTGCTGTTCTGTCTTTTAGCAAAAAGGATAAGAGTCTTGCAAACAGTATGCAGTCGATGGGAAATTTTGCAGGAGCTATGATTGGCGGCGGCATATTGCTGTTACTTTATCATAAATTCGGGTGGGGAAATCTATTGCCATTCCTCGCTGTATTTGTCATTATAGCTCTGATTCCTCTAATATTTTTCAAGAGAGGAAATAACCAAGTAATCATAAAGGCAAAACAAGAGAAAAAGCCAACCCCTGACGATATACTGGGTTTCTTCAAACAAAAAGGGATCTGGAAACAAGTTGTCTTCTTATTTGTATATTATGCAGGTCTTATCGGTGTGTTAGCTATGCTGAAACCTATGCTGGTAGACTATGGCTACAACATGAAGGAAATAGGCGTCATGTCGGGGATTGTGGGTACATCTATTGGCTGCCTTGCTTCTTTTGGAGGTGGCTTTATCGTTCGAAAGATAGGCAGACATTCCGCACGAATATTGTTTGCCGTTTTCACATTGATTACTACCATCTATTTCTGCTTGTTAGTATCTGCTCTTCCTGTAAATATAGCTACTCTGCACTTGGGCATCTCTTTGCTTTGGGCAAGTTACGGCATGGCGGTTATTGTTGTATATACCACAGCTATGGACTGTGTGCGCCCGGGTTTTGAAGGAACAGACTTTACAATACAAACTGTGATTACACACCTGAGTGGAATTATTATGGGAGTAAGCTCCGGCAAAATAGCAGCAATGATAACATACAAGGGACTCTTTGTAGTGGAAATGTGTATTGCAGCCATATCTCTGGCATTTATATTATTTGCCTTCAAACTTAAAGCACCGAAAGAACAAAATGAAACAAGAATTACTGAATAAATATAGTCTCCCGGTTCCAAGATATACGAGTTATCCTCCGGCTAACTTTTTTAATGAATCATTTACTGCCGATTCATATAAGGCGGCTATTATCGAATCGAATAAACAAAATCCTCAGCATATATCCATCTATATACATATCCCTTTTTGCTATCACATGTGCTATTATTGCGGCTGCAATTCACAGCTACTCAAAGACAAGAATGTGGTAAAAGAGTATATAGAAACCTTGAAAAAGGAGATACGGATGGTGCTTCCCCTACTCGACCATAGCCGTAAAATATCACAAATACACTATGGAGGAGGTACACCCACGTCACAGCCAGTCTCTGTACTAAAAGAAATCAACCGGATAATCTTATCCGAGTTTGAATGCATCAAAAATCCCGAAATTGCAATAGAATGCCACCCTGGATATCTGGATGAAGACTATTGGAATGACCTGATTGATGCAGGATTTAACCGAATAAGCATTGGCATTCAAGATTTTAACGAGGAGGTATTAAAGGCTTCCGCCCGTAAGCCATCACGAATGCCGATAGAGGATATCTTACATATGCTCAGAAGCAAAGGCATGTCGGTCAATATGGATTTTATATATGGACTCCCTTTACAGACTCCTGAATCTTTTGCAGAAACTATTCAGAAAGCAATATCCTTGAGGCCAGACAGGATTGTCACTTTTTCTTACGCCCATGTTCCTTGGGTAAATGAGTTACAGAAGAATCTCGAAAAGGTTGGCTTACCATCAGTCTCTACAAAAAACGAGATATACGAAACAGCAAAAAAAATGCTTATCAATGCAGGATATAAGACCATAGGGCTCGACCACTTTGTATTAGCAAACGATGAGCTCTACGAAGCTTTACAATCAAAATCCCTGCACCGTAATTTTCAGGGATACTGCACCCGCCGAACCACAGGTCAGGTTTATGCATTCGGAAATACCGGGATCAGCCAACTATCCACAGCTTACAGCCAAAATGCAAAAGACCTGAATACATACATATCATCAGTAAATGAGGGTAAGTATCCCATAACTAAAGGGTATATACTGAATAAGGAAGAACAAATTACCCGCGAAGTAATAGCCTCACTAATGTGTAACTATACAGTAAGTTGGTCTGATATAGCACGTCGGATGAATATCTCTGAAAAGGAAGTAAGAAATGCTCTGAACTATAATAAAGAGCAGCTCTGTGATTTTCAGGAAGATGGAATTATCGAATTTTCGGAAGATCACATTACTGTATTACCGGAGGCTGCACCCTTTGTCCGCAATGTTGCTGCTTCGCTGGATAAGCTGATGGTAAATAACGAAAAACGTTATTCCAAATCGGTATAATCAATTTTTGAGAATAGTTTATTAAAGAAAAAGATCTTTCTAGCATGGCTTAATAAATAATGTATATCTTTAACAAAGATATTAACCATTAACACTAATATATTATGAAAACTTACTCACAAATATTATTTCTTTTCATCTTTATGTCCTGTCATCTTATCTCTTGTAGCAATGATCCAGATCTACCGAAAGAAAATAAAACATACACATTTCATTCTATTATGTGGAAGTTAGAAGAGGGAGAGGGAGAGGGAGAGGGAAAAGAAATAATAAGTGAGAAAAAATATAGTACTTTCTTCAATCATCTTAGCAGACCGATTGAGGCTACTTATGAACCACTAATAAAAGACTACTCTTATTTTCATGACTCTGAAGACGTAGAGCTATTCAGCAAGTCAGTAGGTGAAGATTATATTGTCTCTATACCATCTGAGATCAGCCTCTTATCTTCCAATTATGTTTATTGTTCAGGTAAAGAGGCCCCGCTACGCATTGGAGAAAAAGTAGAGCTAGAACCTTCCACGAAGGTTAAAGAATCTACAACATTATCACCACAATCCAAGTTAAGTATTAATTCGACAGTATATTATAATAAGATAACAGCCACATATCGTATTCGTTTAGTGGCAGACGATGATTCTTTTGATTACAAAGATATACATGGAAAATGGACCGGTGCATTTTTTAGAAATATGGAAAGTCGTTCTGTAATTGAAGAAATAAAATAAGGATTAATCATCATTAGTATAAATAAAAACGGCTTCAAATTATTGAAGCCGTTCTCATTCTTATATGATATTTTCTTACATACCCCCTGTAACAGGAATAACTTCTCCTGTAACATAAGCCGACAAATCAGATGCAAGGAATACAGCAACATTCGCTACATCCTCCGGTGTTCCTCCACGACGTAACGGAATTTGTTCTGCCCATTTTTTCTTTACATCTTCAGACAATACTCCTGTCATTTCTGTAATGATGAATCCCGGACAAATACAGTTTGCACGAACATTTCTCGAACCCAGTTCTTTTGCTACAGATTTAGCCAAACCAATCATCCCTGCCTTAGATGCAGAATAGTTAGCTTGTCCTGCATTACCGTTAAGACCAACAATAGAGCTCATATTTATAACATTTCCGCTCTTTTGCTTCATAAATATTGGAGTAAGTGCATGAATAAAGTTGAACGCAGACTTTAGGTTTATATTGATTACCATGTCCCATTGCTGTTCAGTCATACGCATCAACAGTCCGTCACGGGTAATCCCTGCATTATTTACAAGAATATCTATCTGTCCAAAATCTTTTGCAATTTCTTCTACCACTTTATGAGTATCTTCAAAATTTGCAGCGTTAGATGCATATCCTTTTGCTTTCACTCCAAATTTGGCAATCTCTGCTTCAGTTGCTTTTGCGTTGTCATCTATAGCTAAGTCAGTAAATGCAATATTTGCTCCCTGCTCTGCAAATTTAAGTGCGATGGCTTTACCTATACCACGAGCTGCACCTGTAATAATAGCGGTTTTACCTTCTAGTAATTTCATAATTTAAAGTATAAATTAAATTTATATAGTTTACAATCTACTTTTTCTTCTTCTTGATTCCTTCAAAGATAAGGTAAGCAATATTTTCTCTTTGGGATTCGGTTTGCAGGCTCTCTGCTCTAATTTGCCCTCTGATGTAAGGCACTTCCAATCCTTTGAGCGCATGGTGAAGTATTTCCGCTGTAGCTTGAGTGTCGGGCATCTCGAAAGTACCCTCTTCTACTCCTTTGTTCAAGATATCTTTCAGTACCTGAATTTCTTTTCTATCAAAGGATTTTCTTACATTTTGCACACGCCAGATATCACGGAAGAAATCAGCTTTCAACGTACCATTCCTTGCCACAACATTTTTCACTGCATCAAATCGCGTATAAAAAAACAAAAGAAGTTTCTCGTCTGCCGGGAGATTCTTGTTTGCTACAGTCTGCAAAGCATGGTACATCTGATCGAGCTCTGTCTCCAGAACCGCCTGATACACCTCATTCTTATTATTGAAATATGTATATAGTGTCCTCCGCCCTTTGTGCGAAGCTACTGCAATATCATTCATGGTGGTATTTTCCACCCCCAACCTTGCAAATAGCTGACGAGCTACATCTATCAGGATATTTCGGGTTTTGTTTATGGCCATAAACTAAATTTGCACACAAATATTACAAGTGTGCAAATTTAGCATAAAAATATTGAATACATAAGATTTTCCTTTGGTTTTATCACTTTTAGGAATTTTATACATACAGAATAAGTATAAGCCTACTCATACTTTTTGTACTGTCGACTACGTATACATCAATAGCAAATGCTAAATACAATCAAAATAAGCAAGTGATTCTGGTAGACTCTGGAGACTAAAAACCTCTCTGTCTCATCGCCTCAAATGTAAGGATGGCAGTAGAAACAGACACATTGAGTGAATCTATTTTACCCCTCATCGGAATCTTCACCCGATAATCGGCGTTATCGAGCCAAAAGTGAGTCAGACCATCTGCTTCTGTGCCCATAACGATAGCAGAGGGTTTAGTAAAATCAGTATCCTGATACCATTGTGAAGCATTCAGTTCAGCAGCAAACGCCTTTATATTTTTACTTTTCAAATAGCTCAGTGCTTCCTGAGATGTACAAACGGCTGTCTGTACAGTAAAAAGACACCCTACGCTAGAGCGTATTGCATTCGGATTATAGATATCAGTGGCTGGATCGCAAACAATTACTGCATCGGCTTGCGCTGCATCGGCCGTACGCAGAACAGCGCCTAAATTACCGGGTTTTTCTACAGATTCGAGTATAATAAGAAACGGGTTATCTGAAAGTTTAAGATCTGCCAACGTATGTCCTTTGGGTTTAGCCAAAGTTAAAAGCCCGTCAGAACCTTCACGATAGGCTATTTTTTCGAAAACAGCTTCCGAAACTTCAAATTTTTTATTGTCAGAAATAGATTCAAGAACATGGGGATAATCTGTTTTCACAAACAGTTCGGGACATACAAACACCGAGTCTACCTCATAGCCCGCCATCAGAGCAAGACTTAGTTCCCTAGCCCCTTCTATTATAAATAAATTTTGCTCTCTTCGTTCTTTTGCTTTCGAAAGCTTTACAATATTTTTTATCCTCGTATTTTGCAGGCTGACAATTTTTTCCATTATATGCTAATTGTTATCATAATGCAAAAATAAGAATTAATTACCGACAAAATCCTGTTATTTTATACCTTTGTAAGCTATATTAGACAATCAATTTATATATACAACTCTAAACGATAATTATTTTATGAGATATATCTGGATGCTTTCTGTTGGTATTCTATTCTTAATAAGTTGCAGCACAAAAGGAAAAAATAAAGAAGAGGTTCCAACCGAGCCAAAGAAATATACTCGTTTCAACGGGAATTACAATCTCACATTCAACGATTTACCCGACTTACACATAGAGGCTGCCGAAGCAAACGGCGTTGGGCCTTTGGAGACAAGAGCAGATACGGCATTGTATCAGGACAAGCTTGTACGTATCCCAATCGAACTGGATATTTACCGTGTTGATAAGCTTACACACTCAATGCCTTTTTTAGTTCCTAAAGCAGCAAATTTACTATCCGAAATCTGTATCAACTTCAGAGACTCGCTGATAAGTAAAAAAATGCCGCTTTATAAACCAATCATTACGAGCATAACACGCACCAACGACGATGTAAAAGGCTTAACCAGAAGAAATAGAAATGCAAGTGATAATTCTGCACACCGTTATGGGACAACAGTGGATATAGCATGGACACGATTTGATAAAGTAAATCCAACAGACAGTCGGGTTTTGGATGACGGCAGACTAAAAGCCATATTGGGTCAGGTTTTGCATGATCTGCATGAACGCGGCAGATGCTATATCAAGCATGAAAGAAAGCAATCTTGCTTTCATATCACGGTAAGATAATTTAAAATAAGCTATTAGCTGACAGCTAAAAATATGAGACGCTACTTTATATACCTTGCATACAATGGAGAAAATTACTGCGGTTGGCAGATACAGCCGAATGGCGTATCGGTACAAGAAACCTTAGAAAAAGCTCTGGCAACGCTACTACGTACTCCGATCACAATAGTGGGTGCGGGACGTACCGATGCAGGTGTACATGCGCGAATGATGGCAGCACATTTTGACTATGAGTCTGAAAATATTGACTTGTCGCTTCTCTCAAAAAAACTAAACAGCATACTACCCAAAGATATTTCGATATATAATATTGTGGAAGTAAAACCTGATGCTCATGCTCGTTTTGATGCTACAAGCAGACTATACAGGTATTATATCACAACAGAAAAAGATCCGTTCCTACATCATTTAAAGTATAAGGTACACGGAGATCTTGATATAGATAAGATGAATGCATGTGCTAATATCTTATTCGAATATGAAGATTTTACCAGTTTTAGCAAACTGCATACTGATGTAAAAACCAATAATTGTACCATCATGGAGGCTCAATGGGTGAAAGAAGGCAATGATTATATCTTTACCATCAAGGCAAACCGTTTTCTGCGTAATATGGTTCGCTCCATAGTAGGCACTTTGCTGGAAGCCGGAAAGGGCAAAATAGATCCGGAAGGAATGCGAAGGATTATAGAGGCTAAAGATAGAGGAGAGGCAGGAATATCCGTCCCAGGACATGCCCTCTTTTTAGAAGAAATTGAATATAATAATGAAATTTTTATACAATGAAAATAAATATTCTTAGTGGCAGAACTTTAAAAGAATTCATGGAAAGTGAAAAGTCAGGAGGACTTGTGCTCATCGTTTGTACAATCGTTTCCATACTTTTGGCAAACTCATCATGGATTGGAGAACAATACAGAGGCATCTGGGAATTTGGAGCAGGAAGCCATACCGTTGCCGAATGGATAAACGATGGTTTGATGGCTGTATTCTTCCTATTGGTAGGACTCGAGCTTATACAAGAAATATACGAAGGAGAGCTGTCTAATATAAAACGTGCGATGCTGCCCATATCGGGTGCTTTAGGCGGTATGCTAGTACCTGCAGGCATTTATCTGTTCTTCAACTATGGTACACCTACACTCTCAGGTTTTGGTATTCCCATGGCTACGGATATTGCTTTCGCATTAGGTATTTTGTCATTGTTGGGCAATCGTGTCCCTACTTCCTTGAAAGTATTTCTTACTGCTCTGGCTGTTATTGACGATTTAGGGGCAATTATCGTTATCGCCATATTTTATACATCCTCTCTGTCGTGGGTTAGCCTGCTGATCGCCTTAGGAATATTTGTCCTTTTATTATTATTAAATAAGAAATTCCATGTTAATAATATGATTCCTTACATTGTTGGGGGAATCTTTATGTGGTATTTTATGCTCAACTCGGGTGTACACGCCACTATTGCAGGTGTATTATTAGCTATAACTATTCCTTTCAAGAAAGGAGAGAAAAAATGCATGTCGAATCGTTGGCAACATTTCTTGCACTACCCTATAGCCTTTGGAGTATTGCCTTTGTTTGCTTTGGCAAACACAGCAATGATAATAGAAGGCAACTGGGATCAGTCGATAGGCGAGCCATTTGCTCTCGGTATTCTATTAGGACTCATTGTAGGTAAACCAATCGGAGTGACACTGTTTAGCCTTATCTTCGTAAAAGCAGGTATTTGTGCCTTGCCTAGAGGAATCAACTGGAAAGGGCTGTTGGGGGCAGGGATACTTGGTGGAATAGGGTTTACAATGTCCATATTCATTACTCTGCTTGCCTTCGATGATATACATTATATCAACGAATCAAAATTGATGATACTGTTGGCATCTTTGGCTTCAGGTATTATTGGTTATACATGGTTAAATTTCGTGATGAAAAAAGAAAGAGGACAAATTTCGTAGATAATAAGTTTTAAATAAATGTGGCTAGCTCTTGCCTTTGTTTCAGCATTCTTTCTTGGATGCTATGATATTTGTAAAAAAAAATCAGTAGATAGAAATGCAGTAATTCCGGTATTATTTCTTAACACTCTTTTTTGTTCCTTACTGTTGCTTCCGCTTGTGGTTATATCAAAGATATCACCCGATTCTCTGTACGGAACAATCGGATATGTTCCGTCTGTTTCCATCGAAACACATGGATATATTTTTATAAAGTCTGTTATTGTACTTACATCATGGATATTCGGCTATTTCGCCA
Organism: Bacteroidota bacterium; assembly: GCA_023437305.1. Classification (GTDB taxonomy): domain Bacteria; phylum Bacteroidota; class Bacteroidia; order Bacteroidales; family Dysgonomonadaceae; genus Dysgonomonas. The sequence continues at coordinate 46,796 of JAEZGN010000007.1, read as the reverse complement.
TAAAACATCTTCCCCTGACAATTACAGGGCCTATAAATGCGACACGCCCCGTGATGACCCTGGTGGGAGCCTTGCTCATCTTCGGTGAGAGGCTCAATCTATATCAATGGATAGGGGTGATTATCACTATTATTTCATTTTTCCTGCTATCCCTTTCAGGCAAAAAAGAGGGAATCAGCTTTCACAAAAACAAGTGGATACTCTTTATGATTTTGGCTGCTATAGCCGGTGCAGCAAGCGGGCTATATGACAAGTTTCTGATGCAAAAGTTCAGTTCTACCGCAGTTCAATTCTGGTTCAACTCGTACCAATGTCTGCTGATGCTGATTGTGATGGTTGTACTATGGTATCCTAAAAGAAAGAACAACACTCCCTTCAGGTGGAAATGGAGTATCATCCTGGTTTCTGTTTTTCTTACCATAGCCGACTTTGTATACTTCTATGCCCTTACAGACCCGGATGCAATGATCTCAATTGTATCTATGGTAAGGCGCAGCAGCGTGCTTGTTTCTTTTGCCGGAGGAGTACTCTTATTCCATGAAAAAAACTTAAAAGGAAAAGCGATAGACCTTGTTTTAATAATCATAGCAATGTTTTTCCTATATTTGGGGACAAAATAATTCGATACAAAATGAGAAAGTTTATACTTGCAATTATTATCATATTCAGTATTGTCTCCGGTGTTTCGGCTCAGGATCTGAAAACAATTTTTCTTGCTATGCCCGAAAATATGATAACAGGGCTAGACGCAGCCGGAAAAGAAAAGCTACTTTCCAATCCGAATGATACAACAGGTATTACAGTTCCAAGAGGCTCTTTTGGAGAAATAGAAAGAATTGGTATTTCTTCTGATTATATATCTCTGCAAACTTCCGAGGCCGGAACAGTTCAGATAAAGCTTTTACCCTTGATAAACGAGTCGAAGATAATTTGCGTCGTAAAAACTGTTTGTGGAAAAGCTTGTGACAGTCAAATACAATTTTATACTACGCAATGGCTTCCAATACCTCAGAATGATCTTTTTCCGAAGATAAATAAGGATACCTTCATTATAGCAAATACAGATAAAGAGAGCCAAGAGTTTGGCAACGCTTATGCTGCACTGGATATGAATCCTATAACAATTGATCTTTCACCCGACAGCACATCGTTAGAGATTAGTTACAATATAGAGAATTATCTGACCAATGAGGATTATAAAAAGATAGAACCTTTCCTTATCGAAAATCCTAAACGATATACATGGGATAAGCTCTCTTTTAAACCCGAATAAGAATTAATAACTACTGTCTGAATAAGCTACAAAACATTATTTTCTTATCATGGACAGTTTTAATAAACAAAGACTCTAATGAAAAGAAGATTTGTTTTCTTGACTTTACTCTTATCTTTTTTTGTTGGAAATGTTTTTACAATGAGCTTGCCTCGAAGATTAGTATTTGTGTCAATAGATTCATTAACCGACAATCACCTTTCACAGACTGTTACCATAGAGCCTATAAATGATTCTATTAACATAACAATAAAGGGAAAGACTTTGTCCTTCCAGCGTTTAAACAGAAGGGAGTCTTTCCTGTCAACAATATATACTACTCACAAACAAGACTCTACCTTCTACTTACAAACAAGCAAGCTACTTTCTTTTACTGCCGACTCTATCTATTTTTCGGCAAAAATAGGCTTCGATTATACAAAGCTTGATCAGGTAATTGAAGACACCATCTCCATTAATAGAGATCAGCTAAAAGGAATTTCATATTTTGAAGTCGCCATATTAAAGAATAAAATGATATCTTTCTATGGCGGGATAGGAATAAATATAAAAGACAAAGAGAAGGAAAAAGAAAAGAACAATAAGAATTATTACATCGCCGAACTGGGTTATTCATACTCTAAAATTGATGGAGTAATTGGATATACATTATATAGCGGCAGTGAATTTCTATTTAATAAAGATCGATTCTTAGTTGGTCCCAAAGTAGGAGCAGGTGTATCCATAATATTAGCCATGCTCGGAACCGAACTGATATCTTATACAGACTTTAAACACCAAACACTATACTGTAAACCATATTTTGCTATTGGATTCCACTCCTTTAAATGCTCGATAGGGTATAATATCCCATTGTATAGCAAGGAGTTGTTCAACTTAAGCTCGGCAACGATATCATTGACAATTCCTTTTGGAATTAAAGAGAAAAAATATTGATTTATAAAAAAGTATTACCAATTCAATACATGGATAGAATGACATGCTGCTAATGCAGCAGTCTCGGTACGCAAGCGGCTTTCCCCTAAAGTAACAGGTTGAAAGCCATTTTTTATTGCCTCTTCTACTTCCTGCTCCGAAAAGTCGCCTTCAGGGCCAATCAAGATCAGAACATTTTCCCCTAACTTATAAGCATCCTTCAAAGATTTCTTTTCAGAGGGATAGCAATGAGCTATAAATTTTTGTCCTTCAAAATCTTGTTTAATAAACTTCGAAAAAGACTGCATTTCATCCAATTGAGGAAGAATTGCTTTCTGCGATTGCTTCATTGCCGAAACGAGAATCTTCTCAATTCGCTGAAGCTTTATTTCCCTGCGTTCCGAATGTTGGCATAGAAGCGGAGAAAATCGATCTACACCTATTTCTGTTGCCTTCTCGGCAAACCATTCGATGCGATCTATATTTTTTGTAGGGGCAAAAGCAATATGAATATTACAACTCCAATTTTTAGGCTGTACTATTGCTTTCAGGATATTTACGTGACAATGTTTAGGGTTGGCCTGTATGATTTCAGCATCATAAAAACTCCCTTTCCCGTCTGTGAGAAGAATCTCATCTCCCTCTTTTTTACGCAGTACCTTTATGCAATGTTGTGCTTCCTCGAGAGGTAATTCGGGATTACTCAATATATCGGGTGTATAGAAAATTGTCTTATCCATTCGTCTTAAAAATCAGATCCTCTTTACAAAGATACATACTTCTTCATAAAGAGGATACTAACAAAATGTTTAAATCACTTACTTCTATTCTTCAAAAATAATTTTATTCGCTCCTAATTCTTTTATTTTAGCTAACGACTCTACATGAATCCCTAGCTCGCGCAAGCGTCGTCCACCGTCCTGAAAGCTTTTCTCGATGATAAAGCCCATACCGTATAGTTCAGCGCCCGATTGCTTAATAATATCATATACACCTACCGCAGCATTTCCGTTTGCAAGAAAGTCATCAATAAATACCACCTTATCGTCCTTTGTAAGAAAATCACCGCTAACCGATACGGTGTATTCCCTATCTTTTGTAAAAGAATATACCGTGGTAGACAACATATTCACCATTGTTTTAGGTACAGCCTTCTTTACAAAAACAACAGGCAGCTCGAGTAAGTATCCCAGCATAATAGCCGGAGCAATACCGCTAGCCTCAATTGTAACAACTTTGTTGATAGGCATATTCCCAAAACGACGAACAAATTCAACGCCTATCGATTTCATCAGGATAGGATCCATCTGATGATTGATAAAACTATCTACTTTTAGGATTCCTCCTTCAAAACTTTTTCCGTCTTTTAGAATACGATCTTTAAGTAATTTCATTGTAATATTTTTTTATTCCTTAATACGGATAACAACATTAGCTATAATGGCCACTACACCTCCGGTAGTAATCCCGGATGAGAAAATACCGCTTATGGTAGCAGGCATCTGTGAAAGAATATTAGGTACTAGTTCAACTCCCAGCCCGCAAGCAAAGCTTACAGCAAGTACAAGTATTGCTTTTCTGTCGATATTCTGAGAAGCAATAATACGCACCCCTGATGCGGCTACTGTTCCGAACATCAAAAGCGTAGCTCCACCCAATACAGGCTCAGGCATAATAGAGAATATACCTCCAACAAAAGGGAAAGCACTCAGCATAACAAGAAATGCAGCAATATAATAACCTACACGACGACTGGCAACACCTGTCAACTGTATCAAACCATTATTTTGAGCAAATATTGAATTCGGGAAAGAGTTGAGCACCCCTGCCAAAGCAGAATTTATACCGTCGGCCAATACGCCTCCTTGCACACGTTTCAAAAATTTAGGACCCTCAATAGGTTCTCCTCCAATCATCGAATTGGCGGTAATATCACCATAGGCTTCTATAGAAGTTATAAAATAAATAAGAGCAACGGCTATAAATGCCGACAGGTCAAAGCCCAAACCGTACTTAAACGGCTGAGGAATTGTTATTGCCCCTATCGCTCCCATCTTAGAGAAATCTATCCACCCCATAAAGTAGGCAGTCACATACCCTATGATAATACCTATGATAATAGAGCTCATGCGGATATATTTATTTTTTATACTATTCAATACAAGTATAGAAACAAGAACAAGAGCTGCCAGACCTAAATTCTGCATACTGCCAAAAGATCTTGCACCCTCAACACTCATTGCATTGAAACCTCCTCCACAAGAAATAATAGCTACTTTTATAAGAGAAAGTCCTATCATTGTAACCACTATGCCTGAAACAAGGGGAGTGATAATCTTTTTTGTATATTTAAGTAAGCGGCTAACTATCATTTCCACAGGTGATGCAGCAATACATACACCGAATATAGCAGCAAGTATCGCAGCTTCGCCCATATCTCCTTTGGCTGCAAAACTAGCGGTAAGCGCACCAATGAAAGAGAAACTTGTTCCTTGTATACAAAGCAAGCCACAACCTACCGGTCCAAACTTACGGCATTGCACAAATGTAGATATACCCGATGCCAATAAAGCCATAGAAACAAGAAACCCTGTTGTTTCGACTGTAAAATTTAGAGCTTGGGAAATAATCAGAGGAGGGGTTATGATTGCTATAAATATAGCCAAAAGATGTTGTAGACCTGCAAAAACAGCCTCCTTAAATGGAGGATTATCTTCTATTTGATAAATAAGATCTGTTTTACGAATTGGTTGTATAAATTTATCAACCTCGTTTTCTGTCATTTCCATTTAAGCCTCCTTCTTTTTGATTATTAACCTTTTATATTCATCGATTCCATGTTGAAGCTATATACTTCTTCAATCGGAATAGCATTTCTTTCTACAGTATTGATATCTTTGCCCTCCTCTGTCCACAAAAAAGGGAAGAAATTATATGCATAGTCAGGGCGCAAATGCATTACATCCTGTTGCCAGCCATCCCATCTCAGACCGGGATAAAATTCATTCATATCTGTCTCGAAGCAGAATAAAAGAAACTGGCTATATCCCATTTCCAAGGGGATCCATTGAAGCATATCAGGTGCAAAATAGTATAGGTTTCCGGTGTCTTCCCCAAAAAAACCTCCATTAATTGCATAAAACCCGCCGATGACATCGTCTGCAACCAGTAGATATGGAGCAGGTTCTCCAAATTCAGAAAAAGATTTGCCCTTATTCCAGTCGGGAAGAGTTCTTTTCATACGATCACTGCCCGATCCAAGAATACGAATCCATCCATTATCGATTAATAGCCCGCCTGTTTCGTAGATAATTGCTCCCATCAGAGAGCGTGTGGTAACTTGTGTGTGTATCAGACTTTTTTCGGCTCGTTGACGCTCGCAAGGCAGAATTTCCACCTTGTTTTTGGCCTGATCAATCCATTCTTTTACAATCGGCCAACCCGGGTCTTCCGTGTTTACAAGCTCTTGTAGCGTACGCATTGGCACATATACTGATGGTAAAACGTCGTTTACCTCATTTTTTAATTAAGGTGCAAAAGTAGCATATTTATAGATATTTTCTAAATAATTAATGAAAGAATAATATAATATATCCATATACACTATCAAACATACACATAAATAATTGATAATAAGAAACAAGCATCACCCCAAACAATTACAAAATAATACAAGATATCGACTGTTTGTAGCATTAAAAATGATATTCAATAAAAAAAGAGTCACCCAATTCCGACAATTTTTATTAAATTTATACCCATAAAACCGTAAAATACTGTATTTTTAACCATTACCTGATTACTAGGATTACCGAAGGTTTAAATTACATTCACAATTAATAGATTATATAGAGCATTCATTTGTAGATAAATAAACTATCCACAATAAATAGTTTTGCTTAAAAAGAAAGCTCTGGTTCACGTATAAAATAAACATAATGACTCACTTACCATCCATAATAAGCGATCTAGCTTTTATATTGATAGTTGCGGGAATAATAACCATTATATTCAAGTGGCTAAATCAACCTTTAGTACTGGGGTACATAGTTGCGGGATTCTTGACAGGACCTCATTCTAGCTTTTTTCCTACAGTTACCGATGCAGAAAATATAAGTATCTGGGCCGAAATTGGTGTTATATTCCTCTTATTTGGTATGGGACTTGAATTTAGCTTCAAGAAACTGATCAGCAACGGAAAGACAGGATTTATAACCCTCATTATGATTGCCATAGGGCTCGGTGTATCCGGTTACTTCATCGGTCTATGGCTCGGGTGGGGTACTTGGAACAGCCTTATATTGGGCTGTATGCTCTGTTTGTCGTCCACTACTATTATCGTAAAAGGATTCGAAGATCCGAAATATAGAGGCAAACGTTTTACCGAAGTAGTTTTCGGTATACTCATATTCGACGACCTTTTTGCCATCCTCGTCATGGTATTTATGGGAACAATTGCCGTAAGCCGCCATTTTGAGGGCACGGAGATGTTACTCAGCTTAGGAAAACTCATATTCTTTATGGTAGTGTGGGTTGTATGTGGTATATTCCTTATACCTACCTTCCTCAAAAAAGCAAAAAAATGGCTCAATGATGAAACACTGCTTATTATTTCCTTAGGCTTGTGTTTGGGTATGGTAGTATTTGCTACAGAAGTTGAACTTTCTTCGGCATTAGGAGCATTTATCATGGGTTCTATTTTAGCAGAAACAATAAAGCTGGAAAAGATAGAAACCCTTACCAAACCGATAAAAGACTTTTTCGGAGCCGTCTTTTTTGTTTCGGTGGGTATGATGATGAATCCTACTGTAATACAAGAAAACTTTGTGAGTGTGATTATCATTACATTGGCTGTCTTATTCGGAAAAATAATATTCACTGCTATAGGGGCACGCTTATCCGGCGAATCGATGTTAGTATCCATTCAATCGGGGTTCAGTATGGCACAGGTTGGCGAGTTTGCCTTTATTGTGGCAAGTACAGCTATAGCCTATCAGTTGGCTGACAATTTTATTTATCCTATCATTATTGCCGTTTCTATACTTACAACATTTACTACCCCATATCTTATGGCTGCAAGCATCCCTTTTTATAATTGGATGATGAAAGCCATACCCGACTCTTGGAGGCAGAAAATACTTGAAAAAGACGAAAAGCTCGAAAACCCTAAAAATCAAAGTGACTGGAGTGTATTTCTAACTAATTACATATCTAATGTCATTGTTTTTGTATCGTTGTGTATTGCTGCGATTATTGTTACATCGAGCTTTATAGCTCCTTTTATAAACCAACATATAGCGGAACCTTGGGGTAATATTATTTGTCTTGTAATCACTTTTCTGGCTATCTCTCCAATCCTCAAAGGACTCGTTTACAGAGGAGGGCAACAGCCTTACCTGATATTGAAACTTTGGCAACGAAGTGTAAGAAACCGGATTATACTATCCTCCTTAATAGTTCTGCGCTTTATCATTGCTTTTGGCTTTATCTATGTTCTCTTATGGCTTTTTCTTGCTATCCCTATCTGGGCATCAGCACTTATTGCAGGCTTGCTTATCTTACTTGTGATACAATCGAAGCACCTGCTCAAACTATACTGGAAGATAGAGTACAGGTTTGTTGTAAACTTCAACCAGAGGATATTGGAAGAAAGAAGAAGAAATTCCCTAAAGCAGAACGGTGGAGTAGTCGTTTACGATCTTGACAATACAAACTGGATAGAGAGCAACCTCTATGTAGGAAAATTCAAACTGGAACCCGGTTCTGAATATGAGCACAAAATGCTTAAGGACACCGACTTCAGACAACGTTACGACCTGATTATCATTACAGTACGCAGAGGAGAAGAAGATCTATATTTTCCGAACGGAGACTTTGTGCTAGAATCCGGCGATCTGCTCTTAGTGGCCGGAAACATTATGAATATTGACCGCTTGATGACTATGAAGAATTGCATAACAATGTTTAAGAGCACCTTGCGCACAATACACGAATTCTCTAAGCAGCAAGACAATGATCCGCATTCTAACATCAAATGTATATCTCTCATCGTGGAAGAAAATTCCGTTCTGAATAATAAAAGCCTATACGAATCGGAAATGGGCAAAGAAAAGAAATGCTTTGTCGTGGGATTTGAAAGTAAAGGAGCTGTTAAGATCAATCCTCCGGCAAATACAACCTTCTCTACAGGAGACATTTTGTGGATTATCGGAGATAAGCAAAGTATATATGGTTTTGTAAAAGAGAATCTTCATCTTTAAAAAGTTAGAAAGGTAAATCGGGATATAATTTTTTAGCAACAACAATAATGAATATTTACAAAGCAACTTTGGATGATATTGACGATCTGATCCAACTTCGGATTGATTTCCTGACAATGGATCAAGGAAGTTTATCAGATCAGAACGAAAAAGATATCCGGTCTCAACTAAAAGTTTATTTGGCAAAACATATTCCATTGGAAGATTTCATAGCTGTAATAGCTAAACACCCAACAGGCAAAATAGCATCTGCCGCATTCCTTATCATACAAGAAAGACCTGCAAACCCTTCTTTTATAACAGGATTGACAGGTACATTGCTAAATGTTGTTACTTATCCTGAATTTAGGCGCAAGGGCATTGCTTCACAAGTTATTCGGAAGATAATAAGTGAAGCGAAGCAAAAAGGAGTTTCCTCTATCGATCTGTACGCAACAGATGACGGTAAGGAACTATATAAAAAATTAGGTTTTGTTGAGCCTTCATATACATCCATGCGCTTAAAATTATGACAGACAAAAACAATCATCTATTTTTGTCGTTATATTTTAAACATTTTGATCGCAATATATGCTGATTCAGTTTCTTTTTATACTTGCCGCAATTATTGTAGGTGCGCGTTTGCAAGGTATCGGACTAGGAGTGATGGGTGGTCTCGGTTTGGCTATTCTGGTCTTCGGGTTTGGTCTCGAACCAACCTCCCCTCCTATCGATGTGATGCTGATGATAGTCGCTGTAATAGCAGCAGCGGGCTGTATGCAGGCTGCAGGCGGGCTCGACCTTATGGTATCCCTTGCCGAAAAATTCCTGCGTAAACACCCGCAACGGATCACACTGTTCAGCCCAATCGTTACCTATTTATTCACATTCGTCGCCGGAACGGGACATGTAGCCTATTCTGTACTACCAGTGATTGCCGAAGTAGCACGAGAAACGAAAATACGCCCCGAGCGACCTCTGTCAATTGCCGTAATCGCTTCACAGCAAGCCATAACCGCCAGCCCAATCTCTGCAGCAACGGTTGCGCTATTGAGCATGCTTGCCGGATACAATATATCCTTACTAAACATCCTAATGATAAGCATACCTTCAACCCTGATAGGAGTATTGCTTGGCGCAGTAGTGAGTATGCGCATGGGAAAAGAATTGCATAAAGACCCTGAATATCTTAAACGCCTCGATGCAGGAATGTTTAGCCAAGATAAACCCTCTGACAAAAAAAACTATAGTCTAAAAAGTAAAGCAGGGTTATCTGTCCTTATTTTTATATTGGCTACCGTTCTTATTATTCTTTTCGGATCTATAGATGGTTTAAGGCAGATAGGAGGTAAAACGCTGAATATGCCCATCATTATAGAAATACTGATGCTCTCGGCTGCTGCACTCATCCTCCTCTTAACACGTACCGATGGTATAAAAGCTGCTCAGGGGTCTGTATTCGTTGCAGGAATGCAAGCGGTGGTTGCCATCTTTGGTATTGCATGGATGGGTGATACTTTTATCAACGGCAATATGGAGCAACTTCGGGCTTCTATTGAAGGGGTGGTTACCTCCATGCCCTGGATATTTGGTGTCGCCTTATTTGTTATGTCTATTCTATTATACAGCCAAGCCGCAACCGTACGGGCATTGATGCCATTAGGTATTGCTCTGGGTATATCGCCCTGGATGCTTATCGCATTGTTCCCTACAGTAAACGGGTACTTTTTCTTACCCAACTACCCAACAGTAGTGGCTGCTATCAATTTTGACCGTACAGGAACAACCCGCATCGGACGATGGGTACTTAATCACTCGTTTATGCTTCCGGGGCTGGTGGCTACGATCACCGCTGTATGCGTAGGGTTATTAATCATCACTTTAACAGGTCTATAAAATATACAAAATGAAAACAGAGAAAGAAAAAATGCTGGCAGGCGAATATTATGATCCGGGAGATACCGAATTAATTACACGCTGGCATTTAGCAAAAAAACTAACACAGCAATATAACCAAACAGCAAGCGACGATAAAGAAACGCTAGATAAATTGCTCGGTCAGATCCTTGGATCGAAAGGAGAAAACGTTTGGATTACTGCACCTTTTTATGTCGATTATGGTGAAAATATCCATATTGGAGACAATTGCGAAATCAATATGAATTGTGTGTTTCTTGATTGCAACAAAATAACAATCGGGAATAATACAGGTATAGGCCCCAATGTACAGATATATGCTGTTTCACATCCCGTAAATCCGGGTGAACGCTTATCTTACAATACCGATGAGAATGCAGCACCTTCGTTCTGGAAAATAGATTCGGCACCGGTAACTATCGGTTCCAATGTATGGATATGCGGGGGATCTATTATACTTGCCGGTGTAACTATTGGCGACAATACTACAATCGCAGCAGGGAGTGTGGTCACCAAATCGATTCCTGCAAATTGCCTTGCAGCAGGCAATCCATGTAAAGTAATAAGAGAATTGAAGTAAATAGAGTTTGCTTTTCGTTTTTTTAATTACATTTACACCGATACTCTACAACAAAACATTATTACACCAGAAATAAACTGTAAAATATTGCTTAAACAACTCCGGAAATATTATATTACAATATTCAGCTTTATCTGCTTACACTTTACTTCGCTAAATGTATTGGCACAAGATATTGCGGATGACTCTATACCTGTGCGAATTGGACAGAATGTAGAGAAGTCTATCTATTCTAACGAAAAGAAAAAACACAGTTCGTTTTATACCTGGGCGTGGGGAAAACATTACAGAGATGTATACTACAAACCCATCACGGCCAAAGCTGTTTCTCTAGATTCATCTTATGGAGGGTTATCCATTATCAGCGAACGCCCGATGCTTCATGCGTTTATTCTGAAGAACAAACGAGACCAACTCTTTATGCTAAAGCCTCTTGGCGGTTCTTCAAGCTTCTTGGAGTCCAAATTTTTCAGGGATGTATATCATCATGAAGATTTTAAAGATACATATCTGGATGATTTTATTGCTGAAGCGTATACAATAGTTCATCCATATATGTTTCTTGTGTCGGAAAAGCTGGCAAGGTCGGCAAATATTTGTTCGATGAATACCCGTATTTACTACATGCTTGACGACCGGACGGACACAATTATAGACGATAATCAACTAAAGAACAAGCTCGTGAGTATATCAGAGCTGCCTGCTTTGAAGAATAAAAAGGTTCTCACCAATGTAAAGACTTTAATAGATAGCCTCCACACTACGAATCCTACATCGGTAGATCAGAATTTATATATCAAGATGCGATTGTTTGATATGCTTATCGGCGATTGGAACAAAGTATCGGAAAACTGGTACTGGATATCAACCCGGAAAGGTGATTCTGTTGTATACCAACCTCAAGTGATAGACAGAAGCCATGCCTTCTCTAAAGTAGACGGTTTTTTGTTCAAAGGACTATTAGGAATGCTGGGGGTAGGCTTTATTACCAACTATGAAGCCCATATAAAAAATATCAAGAAAATAAATACACTGGCTCAGCCACTCGATATTGCAATTACACAAAGAAGCACAGCCGAAGATTGGCAAAAGCAGGCACGAATGTTAAAATCAGACTTAACAGATAGGGATATAGATAATGCCTTCTCGGCGCTACCGAAGGAAATGCAAAATGAGGATATCAACAAACTAAAAGAAAGACTTAAAGCCAGAAGAAAAAATCTGGAAGATATCGCTTTGAAATATTATATCTCTTTACAAAAAAATCCTGTTATAACGGGTACAGATAGGAGTGAGAAGTTTGTAATAGATCAGAATGGAAAAGAATTGCACATACGCATCTTTGATAAAAAAACAAATAAACTAACTTTCGATAAGAACTATTCACCAAAACGGACAAAAGAAATATGGCTATACGGACTAGGAGGTGAAGACAGTTTCGAAGTAAATAAACGAAGAAGAAATATTGCGATCTTACTTATTGGGGGTAACGATAATAACGACTATGAAGTAAAACAGGGTAATAACGTATTTATTTACGAATCGAAGTCGGAGAAAGAACAGCTAAAAGCCATCAACAACGCAAAAGTAATTATCCCTAACGACGAGAGTGCGTTGGAGTATGACTATCAGCGGTTGAGACATACATCACTTTCTGTGACGCCGATAGGAATCTATGACTCCGATTTGGGCTTGAATCTCGGGACATCGTTTTCTTACACCGTATACGGCTTTAGGCGGGCTCCTTATACCCGAAGACATCAGATAAGCTACGATTTAAATAATGGGTTTATATATCAGGGAATTTTTCCAAGTTATGATGAGAAAAAAAGCCTGCACGTATTGGCTCTGGTAGGTAGCCCTTCTTATTTTAGCAACTTCTTCGGGTTCGGCAACAACACCGATGGTTATAAAAATGAGACCAAGAATTACAATCGTGTTAATATCAAAAAATACATGTTAAAACCGTCTTTGTATTACAATATCAACAAAGACCAGACATTCAACATCTATACTTCCATAGAATCGTATAAAGTAAAGAACCCAGAAAATCGTGATCGTTTCATCAATACATTCTACGATGATGATAACTCCATATTCTCTACCAAATACTTTGTTGATCTTGGGGCGGCGTATGAGTTCAATAAGAAAATACAATCCTTTGTTTCGTCTGTCAAGTTCTCCGTTTCGTCAGGTTGGACTGTGAACGTAACCAAACCCGAGCGTAATTTTGCTTATGCAACAGGAGAATTCGGGTTCAATCTTAAGCTAACAGACAGAATTACTTTTGCTACTCTACTTAAAGGAAAAAGCCTGTTCTCTGACAAATATGATTTTTTTCAGGCTGCAACAACCGAGCTGAGAGGATATCGGAGCAATCGCTTTATAGGTCGTCATTCATTCTATCAATATTCGGATATACGGCTTGATATGGGACGGCTCAACAATCCCCTCACTCCGCTTAACTATGGGGTGTTTGTTGGAGTAGATCATGGACGTGTATGGTATCCTGACGATGTTTCACAAAAATGGCACTCCTCTTATGGGGGAGGATTCTGGCTAACATTACTCCGCAAATTTACAGGTAAATTCTCTTATTTTGGTTCGAGCGATGCCAACAGGCTAATGTTTGAGCTTGGTATGGGATTTTGATTTACAACCCGAATAAGGAATAAGCTTATTTACAATTACCTTTCTGCTAACAAAGCTATCTGAAAGTCCAATAAATCTCGCTTGGATAAAAAGTAACTCCTCGATATAAAGTAATAATAATAATTTACTGCTTGAAACATTGTATCTAAATACTCCTGATCAGAGTCCGGATTTTTTGAATAAGACCAATTTCCTCCGAAGTAATTACTCAGGTTATCATTCATCGTTTTTGTAATTTCCTGTGCCAAAAGATTTTTTTTCAAAAATTGTTTTAGCTCTTGCTTCAATATTATTTCCAATTCGGAAAACTCTCTAAATATATCTTCCACCTGTTCATCTGATGTTGCCCGCCCCAAGGAATCGGCTTGTTCTGTAAACTTCGAGAAAAGCTGGAACTTTTTTTCGTAACCCATATCCTCATCAAAAAGAGTAATATATTTAGTCTTCAATTCACTTTCGATCCCTCTTATTTTCGCCTGATTATAGAAAAAGCGATAAATAGCTATATCGTTCTTTTTTATTTCTGCCTTAAGAGCTTGCATTTCGGCATCTAGCTTTACCTCCAACGCTCCGGCTTCCTTTCTCATATATTTCTTTCCATCATATTCAAACCTTTTGATAGGAACTTTCTTTGTGTAAATATTATTCAACGTGTTTCTATCTGCTTCTATCGAAATATAACTATAGACCATATCAACCTTTTCTTTCGCAAATAATCTATCCATTGTCTCTATTTGTGAAAAATCTGTTATCTCCGATAGGTCAAATGGAATAATATTCTTTTCATCATAATAACCATTATACTGTTTTGGAAAAGTATTTTTATTATAATCGTCTATAAACTCTTTCTTAAATTCGTCTATAGTCAACCGTCTGACATCTTTGTCGAACGTAGAATAATAAAAGACTTTTACAGTCATTTTTTTCTCGATTGTACCATCATTCGAAAACAAATCTATTGCCAGATTATTCTTTACACTATCCTTCGTGATATTAAGCTCTATCAAGGCATTTACTCTTTCCTCTGTAGTTGGATGCGAAGCCCATTGATCATCTACATTTAGCTTAGACTTATTGTATTTCCTGAGGTCTTCTAATGCAACCAGTGGTAAGTTATTTTTGAGTGGCGTATTATTTTCCTTTACAAGAATATCTAAAACAAACAATTGATCTTGATATAGATTCTCACTTATTATTTTATCATCGCTCTTCTTTTCATAAAAGTTGATCGCAAGATTATAAGCATGTTGCGCAAGATCGAGCCTCACCAATGATTCCTGAAGTGCTAGGCTACCTGCTACATTAGCAGCTACCTGATCGGCGTGAAATTCCATTTCTCTTGATAGTGCTAAATGTTTCAGGTTAACATAATCATATAATTTTCTCAATACCCACTGAATTCCCTGAATCACTTTGACGGCTATAATCACAAAAATAGAAAAATAGCCTGTGATACTTGCCCAGCCACTTATCATCTTGTCGAACGACTCATTTTCGTACAGCATGTTATAGATTACCTGATTCACGTTGTATACATAGCTACCTACACTCATACTGCGTTGGGAAAAATGCCCGAACTCATGGGCTAGAATAGCTTTCAGTTCTTGTTCTGTAACTGTATTTACAAGCCCCATGCCTATTTGCAGATTTTTAGAAATAGGGAAAAACATACTCCAGAAACTGGAATCATAAAATACGGCAGCATTTACATCACTCGACATATATACTTTCTTAGGAAACTTTGTTCCCACTTCTACTACTATTTCTTCTATCATACCAAACAACCGAGGATAGTCTTTAGAGGTAATTTCTTCTAAATGACTCCTATCTACGGAGTGTTCTTTAAATAAAAATTTAAATAAGAAAAACAGAATTATAATTCCAAAACTGGCCAACCCTATTCCTAATAAAATAGTTATAAATTTAGGAAAGTTTACTATAAGCATAATACCCCCATAGGCACATAATGCAGTAAGCATTATAGCGAGGATAAGCAACATTATATAAACAATAATGAAAACGACTATAGAAAAAATAGCACCAAGTGTTTTCTTCCTGAAATTATCAGATAACTGTATGTTCATAGTATAATAGATATAGTTTTATTTCTACTTGAGAAAACAAAAATATTAAATAAAATGAGATACGAAACAGACTGCGTTTTATAATCCATAATTTATCTTATATAAGTTGCCGATCGGGACAAAAGGTGACAGAGAAAAACAAGCTAAAAAGTGTCACTTTTGTCACCTTTTCGCCTCAAAACAGCGAGTAAGAACATTAAAATGTGACACTTAATGAGAATATGAGATTATCGTATAAAAATTGTATTCTGTTACTTTTTAAGCTTTACGATGTTGGAAATAAAAAAAGTGTTGGAATAAGTTCTTTTTCATAACTGTAAAAAATAATGTAGATTTGTATCTGTAATACTTTCAGAAGAAATTTGTAACAAAAAAATAGTTAACCCGTGAAAACAGAAAACGAAGACAAGATAAGCGGATTACCTGAAAACGCTTTTCATGAGCTCAAAAAGGGAGAAGAGTACAACCCCATAATGTCTCCCAATAAGCAATACAAAGAAGTTACGCCATGGTCGGTTATGTGGGGACTGCTGATGGCCGTTTTGTTTAGTGCTGCAGCAGCCTATCTGGGTCTGAAAGTAGGACAGGTATTCGAAGCCGCTATCCCTATCGCTATTATTGCCGTAGGACTATCGAGTGCCACCAAGCGTAAAAACGCACTTGGAGAAAATGTCATAATACAATCCATTGGGGCAAGTAGCGGGGTTATTGTAGCCGGCGCTATATTCACCCTGCCTGCACTTTACATCCTGCAAGCTAAATATCCCGATATTTCGGTCGATTTCTTTCAGGTATTTCTTAGCTCACTGCTCGGAGGTATATTAGGAATCTTGTTCCTTATTCCTTTCCGCAAATATTTTGTTTCCGATATGCACGGAAAATATCCTTTCCCCGAGGCTACCGCCACTACACAAGTGTTGGTATCGGGCGAAAAAGGAGGAGATCAGGCCAAGCCCCTTATTATGGCGGGGCTGATAGGTGGACTTTATGACTTTGTTATAGCTACATTCGGCGCATGGGGCGAAAACTTTACATCGCGTGTAATCCCCTACGGTGAAGCCTTAGCCAATAAAGCGAAGATGCTATTCAGTGTCAACGTTGGAGCAGCGGTTCTCGGCTTGGGATATATAGTAGGATTAAGATATGCCGCTATCATCTGCGCCGGTTCGGCATTGGTTTGGTTCGTGCTTGTTCCTCTTATGCCATTATTAGGAGATACAACACTGCAAATGTTAAATCCCGCAGCTTATTTACCCGGAGGAGGGCTTATTGACGGAATATCATCAGCCAGCCCTGAAGTGATATTCTCATCTATGGCACGCCATATTGGTATCGGAGGTATCGCAATGGCGGGGATAATCGGTATCATTCGGTCATGGCCTATTATCAAAAGTGCTGTAGGACTTGCTTCTAAAGAGTTTAAAGGAGGAAATAAAGATGCATCGAAAATAGATAAGCGTACTCAGCTTGATCTTCCGATGAAAATAATCTCTATAGGAGTAATAGTAGCGTTGCTTGCAACATTCATTTTCTTCTATCTGGGAGTAATGCATAATCTGTTTTACGCTGTCATAGCTATTCTTGTGGTAGCCATAATTGCTTTCTTGTTTACCACTGTAGCTGCCAATGCGATTGCCATAGTGGGTACAAACCCTGTTTCGGGAATGACACTGATGACCCTTATCCTTGCCTCTGTTATCATGGTGGCAGTAGGACTGAAAGGTACTTCGGGTATGGTTGCAGCATTGATTATGGGAGGGGTGGTATGTACTGCCCTGTCTATGGCGGGAGGATTTATAACCGACCTTAAGATTGGTTATTGGCTGGGAACTACTCCGGCTAAACAACAATCGTGGAAGTTTCTAGGAACACTCGTTTCTGCTGCAACTGTAGGAGGAGTAATGATCATATTGAATGATACGTACGGCTTTACCGGAGAGAATGCTCTTGTAGCTCCACAGGCTAACGCAATGGCTGCCGTTATAGACCCTCTGATGTCGGGTACTGGTGCACCATGGATACTATATGGCATTGGAGCATTGATCGCCCTATTGCTTACATTCTTTAGAGTGCCGGCTCTTGCCTTTGCTTTAGGAATGTTTATCCCACTTCAACTGAATGTTCCACTACTAGTTGGTGGTGCAGTAAATTGGTATGTAGGCAGTCGCAGTAAAGATAAAGCGTTGAATTCGGCACGATTGGATAAAGGAACATTATTGGCATCAGGATTTATTGCCGGAGGTGCTTTGATGGGGGTTGTTAGCGCAACCTTACGTTTCGGAGGAGTTGATCTGGTGAATAAAGAATGGTTAGACTCTGCCGGCTCACAATGGCTCGCATTGTTGATGTATGCCGTAATCATATTCTATCTGGGCTATTCATCAATGAAAGCTAAGAAAGACGGACTGAAATAAGACGAGATATATGTTAGTTTGAAACAAAAGCAGATGATCGATGATTTTGTAAACTTAACGATAGAAAACCTTACCGATGAGCACTTATGCTGCATTATCCGTAGTAAAAAGACCCATCAAGGTATTGAAGCAAAAAGACAATGGCTCTCAGACAGACTGAATGAGGGCCATGTCTTTAGAAAACTAAATGCAAAGGCTACCGTTTTTATCGAATATGCCCCTTTGGAAAGGGCTTGGGTTCCCATAATCGGCGACAACTATTACTATGTATATTGCTTGTGGGTTTTGGGCAATTATAAAGGAAAAGGGTATGGAAGATCGCTAATGGAGTATTGCTTGGCTGATGCAAAGAAAAAAGGCAAGTCGGGTATTTGCATGCTCGGAGCACAAAAACAAAAATCGTGGCTCTCTGATCAATCATTTGCAAAAAGGTTTGGATTCGAGGTTGTTGATACGACCGACAATGGATATGAATTACTGGCACTTTCTCTTGACGGAACAACACCAAAGTTTGCACAAAACGCCAAGAGCCTGAAAATAGGAAACAAGGAGCTTACAATTTATTATGATATGCAGTGCCCCTATGTCTATCAGAGTATTGAGATGACAAAAGAGTATTGCGAAACGAACAACGTCCCGGTGTCATTCATTGAAGTGGATACACTGCAAAAGGCAAAAGCATTGCCTTGTGTTTTCAACAACTGGGGAGTGTTTTATAAAGGAACTTTTGAGACTGTAAATCTATTAGATATATCCTACTTAAAGAGAATACTCAAAGACTGAAAATATATTATTCTATACAACCTTTTTCTTCAACCCAAATCTGAATCCTTTCTCGGCAACATACACACCAAATAGAATAAACACAGAGCCTAGAAGAGCAACCATTGTAATATGTTCATCTATTACAATGGCAGAAGTAAGCAGTGTTACCAGCGGTACGAAGTAGATATAGTTGGATGTCTGCACAATACCAAGTTCTTTTACAGCTGTGTTCCATGCTATAAAACAAAGCAATGAAGCAATCAGGCCTAAGAACAACAGATTGGCAATAATAACAGGCTGCACAAGCAATTCGGGATGAAGGGATGAAGGGCTAAAAGCAAGAAAAGGCAGCATGGTAATTATACCATAAATAAATACCTTACGGGTAATAAAAAGTGTTGAATAACGCCCGTTGACTTTGCGCAATACAATCCCATAAAAAGCCCACGACAGGGCTGACAGTATTGTCAGAATATCTCCTAGTGGATTGATCTGCAAAATAAAGCTACCGTTGAAAACAACCAAACCAACCCCTAGCAGAGCGGTGAGCGAGCCAAATATAAGGGATGCTTTCAGTTTTTCCTTTCGGTACATTAAATAAGAAAGGAAGGCGGTAAATATGGGAGAAGTACATATAATAAGAGAGACATTGGATGCCAGAGTTATTTGCAGTGCCGTATTTTCGAATACAAAATAGAGGGAACCACCGCATAGTCCGGCGGCAACAAACAGGAGCTCATCTTTAACAGATTTAGCAAAAAGCCTTTTCGGGCAGACAAACCAAATACCTATATATGCCAACAGGAAGCGATAGATCAGAATTTCGGAAGGAGATAATCCATACCCTATAAGAACCTTTGTAGAAACAAAGGTAGTACCCCAAACAATCACAGTGAGAATAGCAATAGTATGATACCAGTAGTGTTTAGATATAGCCATAGCGTTTTGTTGAGATAAACCTGAATGAGATTGCAAAAGTAATAGGTATTATCTCATATGGCAACGATCTGCTAAACAATCTTTTCAACAGAGTTCAAAAGAATTATATCTGTCTATATATTAAGATAGTATAAAGCATATCCAGAACGGAAACAAACAGCCTTTCTGATTTGTTTTAATTAAAATATATTCGGATATTAGAGGATAGTATTCATAAATATAATAACATATCATGAAATTCTTTATCGACACAGCGAATTTGGATCAAATCCGCGAAGCTAACAATTTAGGAGTATTAGACGGAGTAACCACCAATCCGTCCCTTATGGCAAAGGAAGGAATAAAAGGAGTAGAAAATCAACGGAATCATTATCTGGAAATCTGCAAAATTGTAGATGGAGATGTCAGCGCAGAAGTGATCTCTACAGATTATGAAGGAATGATACGCGAGGGAGAAGAGCTTGCGGCTTTACACAAAAACATTGTTGTGAAAGTCCCTTGTATAGAGGATGGAATCAAGGCGATTAAATATTTCACGAAGAAAGGAATCCGCACGAATTGCACATTGGTATTTTCTGTTGGTCAGGCTTTATTAGCAGCAAAAGCAGGGGCTACCTATGTATCTCCATTTGTAGGACGCCTTGATGATATTTCAAGTGATGGCATCGAGCTAGTAAGTAAGATTGTAGATATGTACGCTACTTATGATATGCCTACTCAGGTGTTGGCTGCATCTATCCGCAGTACGCAACATATCATACAGTGTATCGAAGTAGGGGCCGATGTTGCTACTTGCCCATTGTCTGCAATAAAAGGATTACTAAAGCACCCTCTTACAGATAGTGGATTAGCCACATTCCTTGCAGATTATAAAAAAGTAAATGGATAAAACTGAAATATCTTTTGTTGTTCTGAGTGAAGTGAAGAATTTATTTTGAATCTAGTTCTAAAGATGCTTCGTTTCTCTCAGGATGACAAAGAGATTATAAGCGATGGTTTAATATAAAATCCGGCATTCTATTTTTTTAGCTTGAATAAGAATTCCAAGCCACCTTCTTTTCTATTTTTAGCGATAATAGAACCATTGTGAAAGGCGATGGCATTCTTAACGATAGAGAGCCCTAAGCCCGAGCCTCCTGTGTCGCGTGTACGACCTTCATTGACTCTATAGAAGCGTTCGAATAAGCGTTTCAGGTGTTTTTCATCAGAGATTCCTACCCCTGTATCGTAGAATGAGAAGTAATAATAGTCTTTGTCTTCGTTGTATACACTTACACATATCGTTACATCTTCTCCTGCATAGCGAATGACATTATCCACCAAATTACGAAAGATGGAATATAACAAACTCCTATTCCCATTTATCGCCAGACTTTCGGGAATATTATTGGTTGTCATTACTATATTTTTGCTCTGCAAGGCAGTGGCAAGATCATCATTCAATTCATTAAGCAACTGATAGATATTCACTTCTTCTTTTCGGAAAGAAGTGGGAGCCTCTTCTATTTTAGTTATCAAACTCATATCTCCTATCAATTCCGAAAGGATGATCGTCTGATTGTAAGCTCTGTTTATAAAGTGTTGTTTCTTATGTTCGTCTAAGGTCGATTGTACAAGCACTGTTTCGAGATATCCCCGTATGCTTGTTACAGGTGTGCGCAATTCGTGCGCTATATTGCTTGTCATTTCCTGTTTCAGTAGTCGGGTTTTCTCTTCCTCTGTCATATCATTCAGTACGATCTCAAAACTACGGTCTTCGAAGATATTCAACCGCAGAATAAAGAGCCTTCCATGCTTTCTGATATGTATCTCAAAATAATTTTCTCCCTTATCTTCCCGCGACAGAAAATCATTGAGTTCATCAAAAGCACTATCTGAAAATATTTCTTTGGGATTGCTGTTAGGCTCACTCGAAATTGTGTTGAGATATTGAATAAATAGCCCATTATAAAAT
Source organism: Bacteroidota bacterium (assembly GCA_023437305.1). GTDB lineage: Bacteria > Bacteroidota > Bacteroidia > Bacteroidales > Dysgonomonadaceae > Dysgonomonas. The sequence goes on along the minus strand of JAEZGN010000007.1, from coordinate 25,064 downwards.
TCAACATTCCTATCTGCCGAAAAGAAACAAATTCCTTCTTCGGATGAATGAACGTGTTGCAATAACTTCTCTCTCTCGAGAGCTATTCGCTTTTGGCTTCTTCTTAGCTGTTTGTAATTTTCTACAAGCTTCGTACTTATTTGCCCCAATTCATCATTCGGAAAATCAAGTTTCGGAAGCTTTTCACTATCTGAAGTGATTACAAAGTCTCGAAGCTGCCTGATCGATTTTCCAAAACGGTTTGTTATGGCATTCAGCAGAATGAGTATAATAAAGAAAAATGCAAGAATAAAATACAAAAACAAATTATCGGGCTCTAAAAAACGCCGAGTCTGTATATCATACGGAAGGGCTACCCGAACATAACCGTTACCTATTTTTTTTGCATAATATAGATATTCCTTGTTGAGAGAAGCAGACATTCTTATATTACTACCTCGCCCTTTTGCTATTGCGGCTTGTACTTCGGGGCGCATTGCATGATTTTCGAGAGAATGTACATCTTTTATAGAATTGTCGTACAATACATTCCCGTCATTATCGATTAAGGTCAGCCGTATGTTTGCAGGAAGAAGCTCTTCGAGGCTATCCAGAGACAAGAAGCCATGACTGGAGTTAATGATCTCGGCATAAGCATCCAATTTTTCTTCCAATGCTTCAGTTCTCAACCTCCGCTCCCTCGACTGCTCGAAAACAAAGATTCCGGCAGTAAATAGAGTGAAGATAATAGCAAAGTATAAAAATAATCGTTGCTTATAAGTCAGCTTCATTATTCTCCTATATTAAATCTATAACCATAGCCCGAACGATTGGCGATAAGCGAGGAGTACTCTCCCATTTTTTTCCTCAGACGGGCAATATGCACATCTACAGTCCGCTCTGTAATATAAGGAGTTTCGCGCCATACAGTCTGGATAATATCTTCACGTGAAAACACCTTATCTACATTTGTTGCCAATAAGGCAAGTATCTCAAACTCAGTTTTTGTAAGTGCTACTTTTTCTCCATCAACAGTTAATTCTTTTTTGTCCATATTGATCACAATACCGGCAAAGGTTAACTCAGTAGTTGACTCCTTTGTATTTTTTTTGACTTCCAGTCTTTTTACCACAGCCTTGATACGAGCAATGACTTCCTTTATCGAGAATGGCTTGGAAATATAATCATCTCCTCCCACCGAAAAACCTGTAAGCATATCATTCTCGGTATCTTTGGCCGTTAAGAAAACAATAGGAATATTATTACCTTCTTTCCTCAGCTTTTCCGCCATTTTGTAGCCCGACATTCCACCCATCATCACATCGAGGAGGATAAGAGAAAAGTCGGGGTTCAATTTCTTTAGGGCTTCTTCTGCCGAATAAGCTAATTCAACGTCAAAGCCTTCGTTGCTTAAATTGAATTCTAATATCTCGCAAATGTCTTTCTCGTCATCAACGATCAGAATCTTATTTCCCATACATTCTGTATTTACTCTTTACAAAGATAAGCTATTCAAGAAATTACTCATCTTTTTTTTCGATTTTTCCTATTTTACCCGAGTGTTTAAGAACTTTGGCATCAACATAAAAGACAATCTCTTCTACGATATTGCTACAATGATCTCCAATGCGCTCCAACTTGCGAATAAGCAATAAAAGCTTCAAACCGCAATATATAAAAGTAGGGTTATTTTCCAGATAGAGTGTCAATACATCTATGGCATTGCGATAGATATTATCTACCTCTTCATCTTTGGCTAATATTTTACCCGCTATTTTTGTATTTTCCGACTCGAGAGCTACAAATACATCCGAAAGCATTCCTATCAGGACATCAAATACTCTTTCTAATTGCAACTCTTCCAACAATTGTGAGCCCGGCTTATTACAGTCATCATCGATCACATATCGAGCTATTCCATCACAGAAATCACCGATACGTTCCAACGTGCTACTAATCTTTATAAGTGACAAGATCAGCCTTAGGTCTACAGCCACAGGACTGTAGAGAGCAATATAGTTCTCGCAATCGCTATCTATTTTCAGCTCGAATGCATTCACGCGCTTCTCACGGCTTACAATCTCACGGGCAAGCTCTACATCTCCATTAAGAAAAGATTGTTTGGCTTTTTCTAACTGAGATATAACCAACTTCCACATCTGATTTACCTCTTCTCTCAGAGCTAACATTTCCCGTTCTGTATGTTTCATCATATTCATCTCTTCCTTCTTTTAATTGTAATTTTAAGAAACTAATTTTAATTTAAACTCCTTCTTAACCGAATCTTCCGGTTATATAATTTTGAGTTTCCTGCTTTTGCGGATTTAAGAACATCTTTTTTGTCTCACTGAATTCAACCAATTCTCCTAACATGAAGAACCCGGTTTTATCACTTACCCGCGCCGCTTGTTGCATATTGTGAGTAACAATAACAATTGTATAGTCTTTCTTAAGATTGTGGATCAGTTCCTCTATTTTTGAAGTAGAGATCGGGTCGAGAGCCGATGCCGGCTCGTCCATCAACAAGATAGAGGGAGACACGGCTAATGCCCTTGCAATACAAAGACGTTGCTGTTGTCCTCCCGATAATTCGAATGCCGATTTCTTCAGTTTATCTTTCACCTCATCCCATAAGGCTGCTCCCTTGAGTGACTCTTCAACTCGCTGCTCCAAATCTTTTTTACTAGCCATGTCATTCACACGCAAGCCATAGGCTACATTTTCAAATATCGATTTGGGAAAAGGATTAGGCTTCTGAAAAACCATTCCTACTCTTTTTCTCAATTCATCTACCTGAACTGTCTTATCGTATATATTTTCATTTTCAATTAAACACTCTCCGGTAAGTCTTGTCCCGTCGATAAGGTCATTCATCCTATTAAACAGGCGTAGGAATGTTGACTTTCCGCATCCTGAAGGTCCGATGAAAGCCGTAATAGTATTGGCCTCCATTTTCATATTTATACCCTTCAATGCATGAAAGTCTCCGTAATAAAAATCTATATTTTTTGCTTCAATCATTTTCTTATTCTAATTAATTAGTCTTTACTTTTTTGCCGAAGTAACGTCTTAAAACAGTAGCTAAAATATTCATAAACAAAACAATGACAATCAACACCAATGCCGTTCCGTAAGCAATAGGACGAGAGGCCTCTATATCGGTACCACTAGTGGCTATTACATACAGATGGTATGGTAATGCCATTACCTGATCGTAGATACTTTCGGGCAACTTAGGCAAGAAATAGGCTGCAACCGTAAATAGAATCGGAGCAGTTTCTCCTGATACACGCCCTATAGACAGAATTAAACCGGTGGTTATATTGGGAAGAGCAGCAGGCAAAACAACCCTGCGGATGGTTTGTAGTTTAGTAGCTCCCAGTGCCAGACTTCCGGTACGGTACGAATCGGGTACAGCTTTGAGTGCTTCTTCGGTAGTACGAATAATAAGAGGAAGAACAAGCAAGCCAAGTGTTAATGAACCGGCAATAATAGAATCGCCAAAACCAAGTGTATTTACAAATAAAGCCATACCAAAAAGTCCAAAAACAATGGAAGGAATACTTCCCAAATTATTGGTCATAACACGTATGAATTTTACAATCCAGCTGTTTCCGGCATATTCATTTGTATAAATAGCAGACATAACGCCCAATGGGAAAGCAAATATCATACTGCCTATAATCAGATACATAGTTCCTACAATAGCGGGGAATATTCCACCCGAGGTCATACCCTCTGTTGGGGCTGAAGTTAAAAACTCCCAATTGATAACCCCTACACCGTTGTAGATGATAAATCCTAATATCCAGAAAAGGATACCTACTACTGCTATACCCAGTATACGAAATATAATAAATGCAATGCGCTGACTTAATTTCTTATCCATAACTATAATCCTTTATTATATTGCTTTTTAGAAATTGCCTCAGCTGTAATGCTGATAATCATAGTTATCACAAACAGAATACATCCGAGCAAAAACAAAGCCTGATAATGAGCTCCTCCTGCCGGAGCTTCACCTAGTTCGGCTGCTATAGTTGCAGGAATTGTCCGCACCGATTGAAAGACAGAGTGTGGTATTATAGCTGCATTCCCCGTAACCATCAACACTGCCATAGTCTCACCTATAGCCCTGCCTATGCCTAATACAACGGCGGCTGATATACCCGATATCGAATATGGAATAACCACTTTGTAAACAGTTTGCCAATGGGTAGCACCCAATGCCAAACTTGCTTCACGCATAGCTCGAGGCGTATTACGCATCGCATCTTCGGCAACAGTTATGATGGTAGGTAAAGCCATAATAGCAAGGATAAGGCTACCTGTAAATGCAGTTTCGCCGACAGGTAAGTGAAAAGTCTTTTGCACAATGGGAACCAAGACAACTAAGCCGAAGAAACCATACACTACAGACGGAATTCCCGCCAATAACTCAATTGTTGGTTTCATAAGCTTGCGTGTTCGTTCATTAGCCAGCTCTGATATATAGATAGCAACTCCAAGCCCTAAAGGAAGCGCTATGAGAATAGCAACTATACTCACAAGCAGAGTTCCTAGTATCAAAGGTAATACCCCGAATAAAGGAGCAGGCGTTGCTGTGGGCATCCATTGCTTTCCTCCAAAAAAATCTTCAACATTAATATTCCCTGTTGTAATTACTTTCACTCCGGGCATATTTGTTGGGGCATATTTTTCGGGTAAGAATGCTATGATATTCGGATTCTCGGCAATAACTTCGCCTAGCTTTTGCGGTAGTAGAGCATAGTCTTCTCCAAATTCTTCTTCAGAATACATATTGAAAATATCATCTATCCTGAAAATCTTTATTTCTTCATTTGCTCCGCCAAGTTCTGACCAATTCGTTATTTCTGAATCAAATATTTCTTTTATTTCAAGAACATTTAATTTGTCAACTGCATTCTTAGAATTTACAACAAGTGTATAGCCATGTTCGACAGAAGGAGAATTAAACAATCCGAATCCTTCCTTGAATAAGAATATTACGATAAGGAGTATAGCGATGCTTGTTACAGCACCGCTAACTGTTAGTATGCTTTCAACTATCCGCTCTAATATTCGTTTTAGTTGTTTCATGTTATTCCTTTTGTTTCTGAAATCGTTATTTTACAGGGATAAATCCAACGTCCGATACTATTTTCTGTCCTTTAGCTGACAGTACATAGTCAACAAAAGGTTTTACTGCTTTCTCTGATTTTGCTTCGTAATAGAAGTATAGAGGACGTACAACGGGGTAAGTCTTGTTCTTGGCATTGGCTACTGATGGTTCTATAAATTTCTTTCCTCCATCATACGATACATGCACTGCTTTCACTGATTTATTAAGATAAGCAAGCCCTACATAGCCTATAGCTCCCTTCGTTTGTCCTACCGACTGGATAATGGCACCTGTTGCCGGCAAACTCATTATTCCATTTACATAGTTTTTATTTGCCAGCACATGCTCTCTAAAAAACTCGTAAGTACCGGATGATGTTTCGCGAGAATAAGGAACTATTTTCAGGTCTGCTCCACCTACCTGTTTCCAGTTGGTAATCTTTCCTGTAAAAATGCCTTCCAGTTGTTCGCGAGTTAAGTTCGATACTTTATTAGAAGGATGTACTACTACCGCAAGTGCATCATAAGCAACAATCACCTCTTTAGCCTCTTTGCCTTTATCTTTTAGCTGCTGTCTCTCCGAGAATTTAATTTTTCTTGAAGCCTGTGCGATATCGGTAGTTCCTGCCAAAAGCGAAGATATACCAACTCCACTTCCTCCACCTGTTACCGTAACAGTTTTGGATGGATTTGCTTTCATAAAACTTTCTGCTTCTTTCTGCGATAAAGGCAACACTGTATCCGAGCCTTTAATCTTTTGAGCACTAACACCAATACTTAATGATAGTAATGCTATAGAAACCAAAATTGTTTTTTTCATAATCTTTTTATTTTTAGTGATATATTATTACCTAGTTTTTACAGCAACAAAATTATTACACTGTTGTTACAGCCCCTTTTCTATTTTGTTACATTTGCGTTAAGATTTGTTTAGGTAAAATTTGGTCACAAGTCAGACAATATACTGTAAAACTGATATTTATAAATAAATATTAGATACAAATGTCTCTCTCTTCAAAGATAAATCCCTGAAAAGTTCCCTAAAATTCAAGAGTGTTTTTATAGGTGAAGGGTAATAAGAAAGGTTTACAATACGATGACTTTTATTGTAAACTTTTGAATACAAAAGTATTAAAGCTTAACCGAACAGGTTTGTCCGTTATTCCATTTTATTGTCTTTAATATCTTGTTATTTTTTAGAATTTGTATTTCAATTTTATTCTTATCTATACGTGTTACTTCTATATCAAAAGGAGATGGGGTATAGGCCATTATATTTTTTAGTCTCATCGTATTCCATTCGTCAGGCAATTGAGGTGTAATCGTAAATGTATCGAAACCCGTTGGCCTCAGCCCAAATATCCCTTCTAAGACAATACGGCAATACAAGCCGCTTTCGGCAGACAAATGCCGTTGATTGCCTTCGGGCCACGCCTCTATAGGATATGGCACATGATCGCCAAGCAAGCGTTGCTGCGAATAATGCTTCATATATTTAAGCGCCTTCTCGCGGGCTCCTGCTGCAAAGACTCCACGTAAGGCATAAAGAGTAGAGCGATCCCAAAATGTCTCTGTTCCGGCCTGAGTGAGCAATCCGTCATTGGTCCATAAACGTGGAGAGAATAACGCATCTATCGTACCCTGCTGTCTTTCGTAAATACCTACGGTAAGAGGAATACAAATCCACGAACGCAGAATATCATTTCCTTCGTAATATTGATATGTATCAAAACCCTCGACTGTTGCCCCAAAATATTTATTTATGGCAGCATGCAATGCCTTTGCTTCTTGTTGATATTTGCTTGCATGAGAAGATTTTCCCAACTCCTTTGCCAGATAGGTTGCCGAGATAAGGGCATCATAATATAAGCTTGATGTGCACAAATTTGCATCACCCGAAGGGAATCTATTTTCGAGTTCATCTGTATCAGATTTTACTACTCCTTGTGCATTCAGTTGCCGTTTGCAATATTCAAGACACCACTCGATGAGCGGCCACAGTTTTTCGGCTTCGACCTTATCAGCCCGAGCCAATGCGTAACGCAATGCTCCATAAGCGATCATCGCCGCATCACCCCTGTCGCCAACTCCATTCCAGAAATCACTTCCCTCTGCAATTATAGAGCTTGGAATAGGCTTGTATTCGTCGTTCATAAAACGAGCAAAATGCAAAAACGAATTTAATGCGGATTCGTTCCCTATACTGTATCCCAGATATGGAAAGAAGGGATTGACATATTCTGCTTGGTCATTAGCCCATATTGCGGCATAATAAGATTCTCCACCGGGACCATGCATCAACCCTCCGGCAGTTTTATATATACTTTCTGAGGCTCGTACTTTCGCAAATTCGAAAGCGGTATTTAATACCATGTCGGGGGAAATAAAACGGAGGTTATTTTTTACTTCGCTCACATACTTTATACGAGCAGCTTCTTCATTACTAACATCCGCATCAATTTCCGATTGACCTGATTTAAAAGCTTGTACTGTTGCACGAAAAGAACATTCCTCGCCCGGATTCAAAACATATAATTTATCATCACCTTTCGATATAGACACCACAATTGTATAACTACCGTCCTTTCCTGTTTGCGGATCTGTTTTATATACATCACGGTGTGCAGGGACAATTACAGATATTTTTTTCGATGAAACATTCTTAAGTGTATAATATTCGCACAACATAGGCTTGTCGGTAGATGGGAAGAAACTACGAGTAAACTCTATTGATGGTTGAGTAATACCCTGACTATTAGAATTAAAAAATCCGCTCGTATAGTCGCTGGTAACGGTCAGCCGCCCATCTAGTTTTATAGACTTGACTTTCTCATTGCTCAATGTCAGGCCATTTACTAACAGCAAAGAGGCATAATCGATAGAAAAACGTTGCATCAAACTGCCATGTGTATTGTTTGGCAACGTTCTGAGCATGGGCCACACCATCGATCTCTCCATTTGGAAACTGCCATCTGCCCTTACTCCATATCGCAAAACAGAAGACATTTGCAATCCACTCATTTCGATATGATCATAATGCGGAATGTCTCCTTTTATACTCCAGATAATACTGTTATCATCTTGTATTTGCCATCGGGTTTGGGCTACAACTACATAAAAGGGCAATATAAAACATAATAATAGCAACGTTCTTATTTGTTTCATTTGTATTGTGTTTTTTTTAGGATTAAATGATTTTTACATATGGGCACATTTACTTTTTACTTCGTGTTATACCATGATATAAACATTGATAGTGAGCAGTGTAAAGTTAATGATATTGTAGAGACATACAAATAGGGCAGAATCGAAAAAATCCTGCCCTAAAAATTATAGTTTCACTGAAAGAAGACCAAGCAAATATCACTTCTCTGTTCTTTCAATTCCTTTATCTTCAAATAACAGTTACCCAACATAAAGCGGCTTCTCTTAAAACTGTAGTCATGATGGTTTGTCAAATAACCAACGAAATCTTCAACAAGACGTCCATTATCAGGAAACAGGAACGATTCATCACAGTTTCCGTCTTTATCAAAAGTACAGGTTAATGTAATCCCTTCTTTATGAAAACGTATTTCAATAGACTTCTCCTCGATATCTTTCTCTATATAGTCAATCAGATAAAGGGGATAATCTGTGTATTTTTCCTTAATTTGTGAGAGGGAAAGCTTAAGAACCGAACTTGCTTGTTTGATTATTTCAGAATAGTATTGGTCGGAAGGTGTGTTTTTTGTTGTCATAGTGTCCGCATTTAAGCCTGATTGCAGAATCAAGCTGATATAAGTATTAATAAATAGTTTATATCTCTGCGGTTTAGATTCGTCAGTCAGAATCAGATCTCCGACAGACAATAACAGGATGTTGACACAAATATACAATTAATAAACAAAAAGTTAATTCCTATTTTCTTTTTTACCTATCTTTAATTTTTGATTTACAAAAAGTACGAACAAATAAAATGAAAAAGTCCATATCATATTTACCATCTACGAATCAGAGAGATTTGCATTTTATTGTCGAATCTGTTTTACAGAGGTTAAAACAGACTGAGATGATAATACTTTTTGGGAGCTATGCCCGAAACAATTATGTGGTGTACGATGAAAAATATGAGTTTGGCAAAATACAATTTTATGTAAGCGATTACGATATATTGGTGGTAACGAGTGGCATATCGGATGGCGTTGCGATAAAGATACTCAGCAATATAGAAGACCTGTATTACGATCGGGCAATAGATCCTGATCGTCAGCCTCCTGTTCAGTTTATTAGTGAGGATATGAAAAAGCTGAATAAGTACTTGAACGATGGAAGGTATTTCTACACACAAATAAAGCAAGAAGGTGTTGTCTTATATGATAGTGGTAAGTTTAAACTTGCACGTCGCCGCAAACTTAGCTTTGATGAAATAAAACAACAGGCTCAGGAATATTTCGATGATAAATTTAATTACGCAAATGATTTTTATGAAGGTGCTAAATTCTACTATGAAAAAGAGAAATATAAGTTAGCTTCTTTTAATCTTCATCAAACTTGCGAAAATTATATATATGCTATTCGTCTTGTTAATACACTTGAAAATCCGAAACAACATAATCTCACTAAGCTTCTCAACTCCGTAAAGAAATATTCTAACGAGTTTATCAAAGTTTTTCCACAAGACACCCCGGAAGAAAAGCGACTTTTTGAGCTTCTCAAGGCTGCTTATGTAAATGGTCGCTACGATCCTGATTTTGTAGTAACCAAAGAGGATATTGATGCGCTTGTGCCGAAAGTGGAGTTATTCAGGGATATTACAAAGCGTATTTGTGAGGAGAAGATTAGGGAGTATGGGGAGAGGGAAATAAAATGATATGGAGAGAGGTGAATTTAAGTTTAAGTATAGTATTCAGATATTACAGCAGCAAGAACAATTTTGGCAATGGGTAAGACAGTTATTCTTTCTTAATGATAGCTTGAATAAAGAATATAACTTTTTATATTGTAAATTGCTATATGTTAATCTGTCAGAGTTATTCACCGAAGGAGAAAGATATGCAGTGGAAGTAGCTAGAATATTGAAAAAAGGGCATAATAAAATAAAATACCGCATTTATACGAGATTAAATACTGCTATTTCTGACATCAAATCAGCATTTACAGATGAGGAATATCGATATATAGAGTACCGAAGACATAATGCCTGTCATATTTTCCAAGATGGCTATGAAGAGATTAAGCAAAATGGAGAAGTCAAAGTGAACAAAAGACATTTAAGCGATCGAAGTGGGAATAAATATGAGATGCGTATTAGCGATATAAGTAAAGATAACCAATTTATTCTCGGAAAATATGTATCAGACCAAGGTTTTGATGAGCATCTTATATCCATCATATATCCAATACTAAATCAATTATTTATTGATTTAAATGAGTTGCGTGAACAAGAGTTAGAAATGTATGGATAGTCAACTAAATCTTTTTAGAGATTTCTATTTTACACTTCCCTTCATTAAAGATAGGCTTTTTCTTTATTGTATCTGTTTCAACATATTTTAGTTCTGTTCCTGTGGAATATCGAGAACCATATTTTCCGGTTCTTTTAATTGATACTTCCCCCAATTAAAGTTTTTGTAACCTTTTCCCTTTTCTAAAAATCATCGTATCATTTTTGATACCTTTACGCAATATTTTCCTTTGCTCTTGAGGTAGTGTAACGATATTTTTGCACGCATCGGAACAGCAATTATGCATCTTTTGGGCACATTGTGGGCATTGTATAAACAAGAGGTGACAGCCTTCGTTTGCACAATTGGTATGCGTATCGCACGGCTCTCCACATTGATGGCAATGAGCTATAACATCATCGGTGATTCGTTCTCCGAGACGATTGTCGAATACAAAGTTCTTGCCTATAAATCTCGATTTCAGCCCTTCCGACTTTATTTGACGGGTATATTCGATAATACCTCCTTCTAACTGATATACGTTTCGGAAGCCTTGGTGTTTGAAATATGCACTTGCCTTTTCGCAACGGATACCTCCGGTGCAGTACATCAATAGTTTTTTAGAGTCTTTGTAGTCCTTCAACTGGTCATTTATAATCGGAAGCGATTCTCTGAATGTAGTTACATCGGGAGTGATAGCCCCTTCAAAATGCCCTATTTCACTTTCGTAATGGTTACGCATATCAATGACGATGGTATCGGGGTCGTCCATCATATTGTTAAAGTCGCGTGCTTTGAGATGAATACCTATGTTTGTAACATCAAAGGTGTTGTCGTTAAGTCCATCAGCTACAATCTTGTCTCTTACCTTTATCTTCAATTTGAGGAAAGATTTATTGTCATGCTCTACTGCGATGTTCAACCTGATGTCTTTCAGAAAGGCATAAGTATCCAAAAAATCTTTAAAGGCACTCATATTATGAGCGGGTAATGATAATTGGGCATTGATCCCTTCTTTGGCTACATATATACGCCCCAGCACATCCAGCTCGTTCCATCTTACAAAGAGTTCGTCTCTGAACTGTTGGGGATCATCGATGTGGGCATAAGCGTAGAATGATAAAGTAAGCCTGTTAACACCGACTTGATCTATTAATTTCTCTCTTTCTTCGTTACTTAATGTATTATATAATTGCATTTTATATATTAATTAAAAAAATTGAACAGGTTGTAAGTTTCTATACGAGTGCAAATATATAATATGATTTACTGATATGAGTGAAGATTTAATAGATATAATCAATGTGAGATAGGTAGATGTTTTTCCTTAAGTGTAGATAGCTATCGTTGTTCGCTATAAAGTTTTGTTATATAGTGTGTTGTAGACATCCCCTTAGTTAAGAACAAGAGTTGTAATAATCTTTGTTGATTAAGCCTTACTGTAAGCTTTTCCCTTTCGGAATTGCTTTAAGAATATTCTTTCGCACAGATCTGATAGCCGGGCACAGTTCGCCTTCCATCATTTCGAGTATTGTTTTCAATTCTTGCGTTAATTCAGGAATAGTACGACATAGCTCGTAAGCTATTTTCATACAAAGTGACTGCACTCCGGGTAATTCTTTAACTGAGAGCATTCGCTCGAGACAGAAATCCAAAAAATCAACCCTCGGAGGATCTGCCAGAGGTTGTTTATAAAGCAAATTGAGGATAACCCTCCGTTTACCTCCATGCTCACATGTCATTACTTCATCAATAAGCTCATCTTGTTTTTCATACAACCATTTATTAGCTTCCGGAGAAAAATGTGTGAAAATCCAAGCTGCGTGATATCCAATAGTTTCATCTTCTCCAATAACTAAATCATATAATTCTTGCTTTCGTTTGTCACTTTGCTGACTTAAATTAACTATTTCATGGATATCATCTATACCAATTCGCTCTGATAATTTGGTTTTGAAGTCCATGGTTAGCTACTCTTTTTTCAACTTTTTATTAGCAATGTGGAGAAATATCCCGATGCCGAATTTTGTGATATAATTCAATCTATGGATGAAGATTCGTTGTTACTTTCCGATGCAGAAAATTGTTTTTGTTTATTGATAAGGGATTCAATGATTAGAGGTGGACTAAAGGTGGATTAATTTAGCTTATCAGTTGTGTTACATTTATAATTATTTCACCTTTTATTTCACTCAAATAATTTAAATAATAACATTTTTTTATGTAGAAGTTAGAATTCTATACCTAATCTTATCAATATCATTACGTAATTCTTGTGATTTGTGTTTCCACACAAAGTGAGTGTTCAGGAAATTTTCTTTATCCCAAATACTATCTAGGTAATCTGCAAGATATAATGCCCTGTTAAGTCGCTGTTCTATACCCAAAGCATTAACAATTTGTTCTCTATTCTCTTGATGAAAGATTGGAATGTCAACAATCATAGCATCAATGTATGTAAAGCTGTTTTGTAAATGAGTTAAGTGATAGATTCCAGTTCCAGTCGCCCTTAACATCAATTCATTTCTGTCAGTATCGAGGTAGTTCCCTTTTTCAGAAGTTTCGAATAACTCTTTAGAGTACATGAAATTAAGTGCTAAATCGACAGTCATTGGAATATAGCCAAGTTTTTGCATATATTCATAAATATCCTTTATCGAGACAAATCCTTCATTTCGGTTATTTACAGAATAATCCTGCAATAATCCAAGTATAAGCGAAATTGTAAAATGATCTTTGGGATCATTTACTCTAACATCAAAAAGATTCGTTATTTCTGAATTAACAGGACTATAATGTTCGTTATCACCATAAATAACACTTCTTAAAATTTCATGTACCGGAATTATATATTTTCCTGTTGATTCTGCTATATTAATAATTTTTTCTGTATTAACATGCCCACTGCTAAAAAACTTCTTAATAAGCTCTATAGCCTTTCGTATATTTCCATTAGATACATTTTCGAAGAACATATATAGAGCTTGATTTGCTTCTAGTGAATCAATAAAACATTGAATCAAAATCTCAAGTTTGGAGAAACTTGTCTTACTGGCTAATTTGCTTAATTGAACTTCTCCTCTTGTTATTTTTTGAGCAAAAGATAAACGTTTGTTTATAACATCATCTATTCTAGGAGGTGCTATAGTAAATGCTTTGGGATGGTAACCGCTTAACGCACCATCTTTCTTTTTTGTTCTATGAAATGTTTCAGGACGTAGGCATACAAATACAATGACAGACCAGTCAGAAGCTAATTCTTGTGCTATTAAAAAAGCTGTTTGTTGATCATCATTGTTTCTTTGGTCACAATTATCAATAAAGATAACAATTTGTTTTTTTTGATTTTTACAAATATACTCAAGCGACTTCTTTAAATGCTCGCTTTCATTTGAAATTAACTTTGTTAGAAATTCAATTTCTTTTTTCAAAGCTTCTACAGTATCAATTTCATATAATCTTTTTACCGAAACTCCTTTTTTAAAATTTTCTAAGTCAAGATAGTATGCATTTCTAACAAAGTTATCCTCCGTGATATCAATCTTATACAACTCTGACAATTGTTGTTTAATAATTTGTAGAATTGCATTTTTCAAATCGATTGATATTATTGCCCTTGAGCCTAAATCAATCTTGAAAGTGATTGATCGTTCCAGAATATTAGGATATTCGACTAATAATAAATTATCAATAAATGTTGATTTCCCAACTCCTACATCACCTATTAAAAGAACCGGCCGCTTGCTTAAACCATTGGCAAAAAGTTCTAAAAGGTCGCTTGATAGCCCCTTCCTGTTTGCAACTTGTTCAAGAACAGCTTTTCGATCATTATTTTCAAATAAGTATGCATATCTTGTAGTAAGTATTTGCTTACTTAACAGGGAGTATTGAGATAAGGAGCCACTCTTACAATAACAATCTTTTAAAAAGTCTCTTTCTATAGATTCTTCTCTAATAACATCTTCAAGTACTAAGTCACTTATTATTTCCAATTCAACCTGAAATGGATTCCTATTTTTTATCCCTGGATAATTTGTTATATTGGATGAGAGTTTTGGAGGTAGTTGTTCTTCTACTCCTCCCAATAGTTTTTTCGTGATATAATCTTCCTGAAAACCATTCTTAGATAAGCAATTCCAAATTTCTTTATAATTTTTTTCGAAAACCTCTAAAGATGGTACAACTAAGCAATTTCCAGTTAAAGGTGGAACCGAATCATTTCTATTAGCTATAAAAGCAATTAATTGCCAACCATTTGATACAACCCCAATCTTAATCCCCCTTTCATGACAATAGCCACTAACTTGCTTTAGAGCCTTGTTTATATCTGGATTGTCTTTACATATTGACTTTAATGGCATGATAAGTTTTGAACTACCTATAGGTAGTTCAAAATAGTTGCCAGTCTTTTTTGCCTCCCAGACCGCAACAGGTCTAAATAAATCAAGCCTGTAATCAGCATAATGATTATCTTTTACATCTTCATTATATATATCTTTTGGACTCCAATTTAAACATTCGACAAGTATTTTATCAATGAATCGAAATCTAGTATCTGCCTCATTGAATTTTTCTTTATCAATAGAAGCAAATTCATTCATTAACTCTTGAAGAACATTTCTTCCATTTTCATATATATTTATGCTCATATTTTCTTATCTTTAGTAAAATAGGGATCTTTTTCAAAAATAAGCAAAGATCCTGAATGTCAATAATAAACTAATAAGTATTTATCAACAAAGATTACAGAAAACTCCATTAGTGATTTCTACATACATAATCGAACAAATATCGAATATATATGTATAAATTACTATATTTGTAAAAGGATTTAATTAAATGCAAATGAATAACCTTGCTCAATTTGGGATTATCCCTGTCGAATATAGTAATTTGACGGCAGAATTAGACAATTATAAGTCAGTAAAGGATAAAATATCATCTTTAGAGAAAAATGGTGAAATAATTCGCTTAAAAAAAGGATTATATGTTATATCTCCTAAGATTAGTCATCAACCCATTCCTCGTGAATTGGTGGCAAATCATCTTTACGGTCCATCTTATGTATCGTTAGAGACTGCTCTGTCTTTTTACGGGCTTATTCCCGAAAGAGTACATATAGTCCGATCAATGACTATTAAGCGTTCTAAAAGCTTTGAAACACCATTAGGTAATTATGAATATATAACTACGGATAAGAATTATTACGAGATTGGTATTAAGCAAGAAATTGTCAACAATCAATATGCTTTTTTAATAGCTTCGCCCGAAAAAGCTTTATGTGATATGATTATTACTACACCACGCCTGAGAATACAATCAGTAAAGGCAATGCAAACCTATTTAGAGGAAGATTTAAGAATAGATTTTTCGTCTATTGAATCTCTTAATACAGATATTATTAGGCAATGTCTAGAAACTGGCAAAAAGAAAACAGAGTTAACTCAACTATATAAACTATTGACAAGATGAATGTTTTTGATCAAATGCTATCTCGATATGAGATAAACACAAATGACGATTATACAAATGCAGTGCATGAAGTTATGCAGCAGATAGCTCTTGCAGGCTTATATAGGGGTGGTTTTTTCAATAAAGCTGCTTTCTATGGCGGAACATGCCTGCGCATATTTTATGGACTGCAACGTTTTTCTGAGGATATGGATTTTTCATTATTAGAACAAAATGGTAAATTTCCACTTGAAGATTATTTTGAACCCATCATCTCAGAATTTAAGGCTCTTGGCCGTGAAGTCATTATCAATAAAAAAGAAAAGCAACAACAAACAACTATAGAATCAGCATTTCTTAAAGATGATACGGCAGTTTATAATCTACAGTTTAGGACAGAAAAAAGTATTAAGATCAAACTGGAAGTAGATATAAACCCTCCTCTTGGCTTTTCGACTGATTCAAAACTATTGCTTTTACCGTTCTCATTTATGGTTAGATGCTATTCTTTGCCTGATCTGTATGCAGGCAAAATGCATGCTCTGCTATTCCGTTCGTGGAAAAATAGAGTAAAGGGGCGTGATTGGTACGACTTTGAATGGTATGTGCGTAACAACACCCCTCTCGACTTTAAACATTTCTGTGAAAGAGCATACCAATTTGATCATATCAATCCCGAAGAGTTGACTATAAATAAATTCAAGGGAATGCTCAAAGAAAAGATTTCTAAAACCGATATAAATCTAGTAAAAGCAGACGTTAAACCATTTATTAAAAATACTTCTGAAATGGATATTTGGTCTGCTAATTATTTTATGCAGTTAGTTGATATGATTAGGTTTGGGTAAGCTTCAAATTCATCGTATCAAATGACAATATAAATCTTAATATTATTTTTCACAAACACAAACTTAGAAAAATGGAAAGAGCAATAAGAAAAAGTTTACAAGAAACAAATGTTGTAATAGAAGAAGCTTATAAAGATGTTCTAAATAAATATGGAAAGAAACCTTGGTACTTCCAGTTCCCAATAGCATTGTTGATAATTTTTTCGCCTATAATAATCTCGCTTTTCTATGCTTCTTTTACTCTAAGCTGGTTAGTTCCTATTTGGTTTTCAGGCATATGGATAATACTTTTATTTGTTTTATATTTAGTAATGTCTATAAGATATGAGAACATGCAGTTTAAAGAATTAAATATTAAAGCACCCACCAATAAACTAAAATTTAAAGAATTAAGAGAAAGGAGATTAAATGAATTCTATAAATTACTAATTGCAAATAAAATATTAAAGAATGATTCTAATGATTTGGAACGAGTAAGTCATTATATCCATCTCATGGATGAAGAACAAAGATATTTACATAAAGAAAAGACTCCAATGTTAGGAGCATCTTTATTATTAGGTATCTCAATAGCTATTTTCCCCGAATTTTTCAAATGGATTTTATCTAAAATTAGTGAAGAAGAAATGATCTTATTTTGGATAATTGCAATGTTTATCATAATAATACTTCTTTTTGTTTTAAAAGCTACAACAAATATACATCAAACTATTACAGAGTACTTAAATGAGCAACAGAATCAGAAAAAAGAAATTAAAAGATGGCTTGAACTCATAAAAGCGAACCTTATAAATTAACTTACAATTAACCAATTAAGAATTTATCTTTAGAAGCAGATTAACTATGGGCAAATCCGCTTCAGCCCAGTCGAGTGATTTCAATTCATCAAATCTGGCCCAAGTCATTTTTTTATGCTCATTGAGTATGATTTCTTCAGAAATGATATTACAATAAAAAGCTGTCAGGTTTACTATTGCAAAATCATATTCATGGCTAACTTCTATTATTTTGTCATTTACTTCTATTGTACAACTTAGTTCTTCTCTTATTTCACGTATCAAAGCACCTTTTTCGGTTTCTTGCGCTTCAATTTTTCCTCCTGGAAATTCCCACTTATAAGGTAAATATTTAGTATCATTTCTTTGTGTGCATAAAACTTTGTCACCTCTGATTATAACAGCAGCTACAACATTTATTTCTTTTTTCATATATAATATTTATTCTTTTTTTACTATCTTGTAAACTTAGAAATAAAGTTAATCAAAATGGGCGAAAAACAATTTTTCTGGGTAAATCATAAGCAAACTTGTAAGCAAGAAAGAGGGAATAATGGTAATGGTAGCGAAAATGGATATATATGGTCTCCTAAAAAAAATCAAAATGGAGCAAAAAATGAGACCTATGAAAATCTAAGAAAAGTTAGAATTGGAGATATTATATTTTCTTATGCCGACACGAAAATAGAATTTATAGGAATTGCAAGTTCATCATCTTATGATGCTCCAAAACCATCTGAATTTGGTAACACCGGAGATAATTGGGATAATATGGGGTGGAAAGTAGATGTTGATTTTAGACACAGAATAACAACTCCCATCAAACCTAAAGAACACATGAGTGCTTTAGTGCAATTATTACCTCCAAAACATTCTCCTATACAGAGAAATGGCAATGGTAATCAAGGCTGCTACTTAGCAAACCTTTCTAATAAATTAGGTGAGGTATTATTAAAACTCTGCGAAGCAGAAAGATTAATAGGAGAATCCCAAGACGAAACGGTTGTCCAAGATATAGATAATATATATTCTTCAAAAGAAATTCCAGAAACTCAAAAGAAACAATTAGTTGCAGCGCGGATTGGACAGGGTGAATTTAGAGAAAATGTTTTAAAACTATATCCAAAATGTCCAGTTACAGGAATAAATATTAAATGTGTTCTCAAAGCAAGTCATATAAAGCCATGGAAAGATAGCGATAATAGAGAAAGACTAGATCCCTTTAATGGCCTAATGCTAGCTGCTCATGTTGATGCTTTATTTGATAAAGGTTTTATAAGTTTTAATGATGGCGGTTCTCTAATAATATCAGATGAAATAAAAGATGAAATAAAAAGCCTAAAAATAGATTCTACCCAAAAAATAACAATCTACGAAAAGAATAAATCATACTTAAAGTGGCATAGAGCGAGGATCTTCAAAAAATGATTTCATATAATAATTATAATTGAATGAGTCCTTATAATTCATTGTATTTCTTATTTGACCCCTTACTTTTATCAACAGGATATTTCTCATTATTCTTTCTAATCTTCTTCCTGACAGCACCTTCTAAATCTATTTCAAATTCATCACAGATGTAATTTAGGAAAATAAAAATATCAGCGATTTCTTCTTCAATTTTCTCTTTTTGGACCTCTTTTATTTCTTGCTCATTTTTCCAAAGAAATAATTCATTAAGTTCTGCTACTTCAATTCCAAGACCTAGTAATAAATCTTTAGTTTTATGAAATTGCCTCCAGTCTCTTTTTTGCCTAAATTCAAGTATTAGGTTTGATAACTCCTTTAATTCATTACTCATATCTAAATTCACTTTTTCTAAACTGCAAAGCAGCTATTGATGGATAATCATTTTTATTTTCAGGTAGCTTTATCGTTACTCCATTTAAACTTTGGTAATATTTAGATTTTACTTCTGGGCTAATATGAACTTTAAAATATTCATCTATATACATCAATCCGCTATCATAAAGCTTATGTAAATCTATACGCAATAACAACCCATTTTTAACATGATGAGATTCAAGATCAATATAAGGTTGAATATGGGCGGCCTCAAGTAGCTCTGGAGTCGTTTCATCAGTTATACAACATTTGTTTGAATATGCTGCTGTTATGATTGACTGAAAACGACTCTGCCCTTTTCTATAAGTCACAAATCTAGATCTTTTCAATTTCTCTATTGTAATAGGTCGTAATTCAAAATCATTACTGGTTAATTCTGAATCTAGTTCTAGTGGATCTTTTTCTGAGAAATATTTCATTTTAACAATATATTTCGAAAAAGATATATCATAATTATCAAGATCTAAAAATTTATCATCATCATAGAAGACAGAGTTAGTCAATATAATACAACCAATTTCTGATTCTGTTACGCTTCTTCCATCCGAGCTATTAGCTGCCTTATAATTATCTAAGCGATTTATTAATTCTATTTTACTGACACATCCATTTTTAAGCCCAAACTTATTCCATGCATCATTTAAACCCATATTCTGATACTCCACAAATTGCCCATAACCCCCAATTTTCCTAATTGGAGATTTTAGCATGAAGTATAATTTATCACCACTTGATAGTTGTGAAACATTCCAAGGGGTCGGAGTCCAGAAATTAATTTCAGAGTTTAAACCTTCTCTTCTGAGAAATTTAAACCATTCAATATCTGTGGGGGAAATTGCAAACATTTTTTATTCATGTATAAATTAGTACATATAGAACAAATATACAAAAAATCACCATCCTAAAGAGATATATAATAAACCGAAAAACAAGGAATATAATTCTTTATTTCAACAAATTTTCAAAATTAGCTTTTTCCATTCCACTTATTATTTGTAGCCCCTCTGGCTGTGATTCGACTAAAAGCTTAACAGGTCTTCATCTTCTATATTTATCGGTCTAAGTTCGTAAAATTCCATTCTTTCACCCTGAAATCTTGTAAAAACAATCTCCCTTTTTTCTGCTAAATCTAAATACATTCCCAAATGTTTCATAAACTCGGTAACATTAACAGTAATTCGAATTGGCACTTCAGGAAAAAGAAGAAATTCTTTTTTATAATTCTCTAAATATTGATTGACAGAACTCTCAAAATTAATTTTGAGAGTTCCTATTGTGCTGCTTTTATAGCCAATCTGTATATCTAATCCTAATATTTTACCATGATAATATCTATTATTTCTACTATACTCAATTGAGCCTATATATCCTTTATATTCAAAATATCTTTGCCGATTCATTCTATTCCAAATCTTGATATGTATAAATATATAAATTGCTATCTCTCAATTCTTCTTCAGTATAGATATTAAATTCCAGATCTAATTTGTCTGGGATGTAGTCAGGAAAGTCCAATAGGTTTATATAACTAAACCCGACATCCATATGAATACTTTTTTTCAATCCATTTATAACATCTTGTTCCTCATAACCGCTATTGCTAACTTCAGGGAATAACTCAAGATAGGCTTGGAAATAGGCATTCCCATCCTTATCCATAGACTCTTTGACTATAATTTTTATTTCTTTCATAATCTATTCTTTATAATTCTTCGAACAATACATACTAAAATCAATATTGTAATAATAATTAATGCACCCCACCAGAAAGCAGATGAAATTATATTACCTAACTCCTCAATTGATTTTATTTTTATCTGTAAAATATTCATGTCACTGATTTTTTTGCATTAATCTCCAAAAACATCAAAAATATTACTTCGCTCCATTTCCTTACTATTCGTCTGGGTGTTATTCAGAATAGGAGATCTCAATGTATTATTCTCTTTTCTTGTAGCTGATATATTAAGAATATTATTGATATCCTCCCTTACTTGCTTATAATAGGCATGAATATCATTTTTATTCTCAGGATAGACTAATTGATGAAATGAAGGTCGTTCAATTTGCTTAAACTTGCATTTAAACTTAGTATAGTTACTTTCTACAGCTATTCCGGCAAATTCTCCTACTCTCAAATCCATGAACTCCGATGCCTTAATAACATCCCTTTCCTGTACTGTTTCACTTAATCCAGAACTATTAGAGAAAGACTTCATTCCCGTAGATCGACCCTGATTCTGGGTGATAAATGTCTTATTCATTTTGCCAAACTGCTTACTAAGGATTTCACTTGTATGGCTACTGGCTACCCTGCCATAGAAATGATTATTACAGGCTGCAAATAATACTTCTGCTTTTTCTTTTCCATATCCATCTGTTAACTGGCTTAAATCCTGACACATCAAAATTGTGCTGATTTTATTGCTTCTTCCAGTATTAGGTAACACTTCCAAGTTTGGAATAAAGCAAGTAGGCGATTCATCCAGTAATACGAAAGAAGGTGCTTTATTTGGTTGATTCATCAATTTAGTAGCAACGGTAATAACCAATGAACATAACGGCGCCAAAGTACTCCCTAATGTCGGATATGTACCCACAGTAAATAGTATAGGGTTCTCAGGGTTATTAATATCTAAACTAAAATCATCTTTTGAGAAGATATACATCAATTCCGGTGTATTTATCTGTGCTACTGCTCCCTGCAGTGTGCCAATAACACCGGCTAACTGCCCATCTGCTCCCCGTTGCATTGCATTATACATACTTATGGTCATTTGTGCTGATGTTACATTCTTCTGTAACACTTGCAATAAAGCTGTGTCTTCACTGGTAATAAGAGCAAACGCATGCGGTAAATCACATATATCAGGATGCTCTTCTTTCAGATACCAAATACAGGCAGTAAGAAGATCTGTTGCACTACGTGTCCAGAAATCGGGTTTCTTAATACTTTCTTTGAGTAGATTATTTATAATGGCCTGTGCATATTCCCTTACATAACTTGTATTCAAAAGATACTTCGGATTTAATGGATTTACTTTATGTGATTTAAGAGGTTCATTCAAATTGAGAAAATAATGATTGATATTCCTTCCAGATCGATCAACAAACGATTGAACTTCATTAGCCAAAGCCGGGAACTTAAAATCATATATAACTCCGGCAAATCCTTTTTGGATAAATTGATTCAATAATGGAACAGCTATAGATTCACTTTTTCCGCTTCCTGCTGCTCCGACACAGAAAATACCACGAAAAGGATTATTCAATACGATATTACCTTTGTCCGTTCCAAATTCGATAGAATAAGGAGTTCTGTAAAAAGTAACTTCTTTTGGTTTCCTCTTATTCTTTTTCTTCCTTAAGTACCATCTTATTAAGAGAATTGTAATAATACAGATACTCAATAAAAATACACTAAGACCTACAGCAACAAATTTATTTCCTCTTTGCAGGTTATCACCGATACGCATTAATGACAAACCGACAAAGGCTAACCCATAGCTAAATACAATTAAACCTATCACTATCTTGATTAGCCCAAGACAACCATTTCTTTTTGGTTTTAATTCTCCTTCTATCATATACTTAATCCTTTATTTCGTTTAACTTCTTGTTTTTGCTCTGTGTTTCTTTCTTGCTCTTTTGATTTATCTTTTTCTCTGCGGACAGCTTCCTGTATCTGGGTTTTACGCTCCTCTATAGAGCCATTCTTCATTGTATTCTGATATCTGAAAGATTCTTTGTAATCCCTTTCATTATTAAATCGTTTATCAAATGACTGCTCACAGGATGCGTAAAATTCTGTCCGATTGAATCCACTTTTTACTGTGCCTGATCGTTCGGCTGTTTTGTGATTGGTTTGTGGCGATATTTTCTTTGTGTTACTCATATCTTTACGACTAATAATTACATGACAGTGCATATTTTCACCCTGTTTATTTCCCCGATCATGATGGATCTTAGCAGCATATAATATATCTTCTTTATTCAACCCTTTCTTGAAATTCTCTGCATATTTCTGCATCACATCATTGCGGACATATTCTTTAAGTGCGACGCTTTGTTGTTCGGGTGTTTTACCCATCTTTTGAAGTTCAGACGCTGATGGAGAAACAGTCATTACATAAAACTTTGCATCAGCTTTACTTAGTTTGGCTTTATTATTATCGATCCTAGAAATAACTTCTTTACTGGAAATATTTCCGTTCTGATCAAAAAATGGTTCAACTTCCTGACCCTGTTGGGCTCGTTGGCTATCTTCATGTTTCAAATAGCTTACAGCGCCAAAAGAACTTCCATTATTGCTATATGAACCACTACTGCCAACATGTATTTTAATATTCATTGTTTGAAAACATTTTTAAACTTGTCTGTCAAATTAGCCGCACTCTTATTTTCAATTGCCTGAGCCAACAGCATCAATGATTCTTTGATTTCTCGATCTCTTTCGGTATTCATCTGATGAGATTTTGAGAAATATTGTTGTAAGTCGGAAATCATTTTTAGTAACAGATCATTCTTAGCCAAAGAATCCAAATATTGCCGAATATGGGCTTCGCTTGTTATTATTGCATCAAACATTGGAATAATCCGATCTTTCTCCATAACTTTCTGAAAAGATATTAACTGATCTATCCGTTTTCTGACCCTCTCTACTTCTTGTATTGGTGATTCATTTTCCATCGGATTGATACCATACTTAAGGAAATAATCTAAAGACACATCTATAAATTTACGTTTAGATATCCCATGCGTCTTGCAGATTTTATCTAGCTTTTTAGCAGTTATAGCACTTATCGTTACTGTCGTATCCATTTTATTATTTAATTGGTTTTTCAATTGGTATTACATCCTTAAAACGCTATCTGTCAACTCTGTTTTAATTAATACAATTGCTGGATGAATTGGAGATATTTTATAAGTGAAACATTAATCAATTGAGAATCAATTGAACACCCGAAGGGTCAAGAGGAAGAACAGGGCTTCGCCCAGTTCCCTCTTGCTTAATCAATCTACTGCGTTAGATTGATTAACTCTCCACGATTTTCGGCTCCGACTCGATCTGTTTTATTGGATTTGTAGCAAAGCGAAAAATCGTATAAAACAGATCGATAGAGAGCTAAGAAAATCAACATTAGAAATGATAATCTAAGCCGATCGCAAATACAGACTTATTCTTAGAAAATATATCTGTTCTGTCATTGTCTGTTACTTTTGTATAATCAGAATAGTTTACCCATCGGTAACCGATATTTAATCTTAACTTGTCTGTAAAATCATACGCTGCGCCTAAACCAATAGTATAGGATTTCAAGATATAGTCTAAGTCGGCCTCATAATTATCTTCTACTTTTGGCGTGCTGTATTGTCCTCCAATACTTAGTAAAAGCCTGTTATCTACTCTACATTCTAATCCTGCTTGAAATTCGTTTGTGTTCTTAATGTATTGTTGTTTATCATTGGGCTTTCCTGCATCACTGCTAAATATATGGTGATAACCGACACTAGTTAATAATTTAGGAGATAATTGATAAGATAAACCAATAGAGAATAATGCAGGGATATCGTCAGGCGATTTTACACCATCAGGATAAGAGCCTATATCATCTACT
>JAEZGN010000030.1 GCA_023437305.1 Bacteroidota bacterium | reverse complement strand
GATTGCGGTACTCCACCTTTCCGTCCTCGAAAGTGGTCTTGGCAAGGTTTCCCCACGTGTCGTATTCAAAGTTAGTAATCTGTCCGTTATCTACAATGCTTAACAGCTTATTATTGACACCCCACTGATACGATTTCTCGGACATGGTGCGTGTGCCGTGCCCGATGGTCTGGCTCGTGACGCGCCCCATCTGATCCCTGCCGGTGTAGGTGGCTACGTCTCCGTTCATCAGGCGTTTTATCTCCAGCCCGAATTCATCGCGCTTGTATTGGTTCTGCCATCCGTCTGCCGCCATAGAGATTACATCCCCCAAGAGGTTGTACTCCGCCTCTATCTCAGCCCCTAGACTCGATGATATGTGCGTACGATTGTTGGCTATGTCGTATTTGCTTGTAACGGTGCGTCCGTTGCATGTCTCCTTGATGACGCGCCCCAGTATATCCCTTTGCAGGGTAACGGTGGCATCCTCGTTTCTGGCTTCTACCAGCAGTCCGTCCTTGCGGTATGCGTAGTGCTCAGTCGTGCCGTCGTCGTAGGTCACCTGTGTTACACGCCCCACCTCATCGTACTCGTAGTACACTTCCTTCCCGTTTGGGCGTGTCACGCCTGTCACCCTTCCGCCTATATCGCGTCGGTACTCACGTGTTAAGCCATCAAAGCCTCTCTCTTCAATCACCCGCCCTTGTGAGTCGAGTTTGAAAATATATTCTTCGTTGTGCTCGTTAACTACCGAGCGTAACTGATCTTCTGTGTCGTATACAAATAGGAGAGAAGCCCCCTTCTCCGTACGGCTTGCCAGCTTATTTACACCTGTATAGGTAAATGTCACATGGCGGTCGTTGTCCTTAGCCATTATCACATTACCTTGTTCATCGTACGTCAGTTGACGGATATTGCCATCAGGCAGTTTAACGGTTATGACATCACCGAGCAGATTATACTCGTATTCTGAAATTCCCTCACGTGCATTTTCATATTGTATGCATTGCCCCAGTAGGTCGTACTGCCATTTGTTAGTGCCTCCATCTGGAGATACAGCTTTTACCAAGTTTGCCTGATTGTCGTAGAACAGATTGGTCTGTTGTCCTTTGGCTCCTGTTATTACTGAGAGCAGTCCGTCGTCGTAATCAAAACTTGTGTTAGCCCCTATCGGGTTCGTTCGCCTTACAAGGTTACCTTGTGTGTCGTATTCCCACTTCCATCGTCCTCCTACAGAGTCGATAGCAGAAGTAGGGAGATAAGGAAACTGTTTGTTGTTGTATTCTATCTGGGTGAAAGCTCCGTCTGCCGATGTTTTATTAATCATGTTACCCCATTCATCGTAAATGGCAGTTGTCGTATTTTTTAGCGGATCACTCGTCCACTCCAATTCATTATGATCATTGTAGCGGAATATGGTTTCTCCACCGTTAGGGTCTATACGTTTGGTTACAACACCTTTGCGGTGATAGTAAAGGGTAACTGCTCCAAGACTATTCGTTACCTTCGTGCAGTTTTCGGCAATATACTCTAATTTGTGATGGTAAAGTCCGCCATCGCCTCTAATTTCAAGACATTTGGCATCAGTTCCTTTCCCGTCATATTTGATAGTCCAACCTAAGCCATTACGCCAAACCTCTTTTGTCATCAGCGTTCCCTGATATTCAAAATGCATACTATATCCTAAGGCATTGATTTGACTTACTAGGCGACCTTCCTTATCATATTCGTATTCGGCAACACAGAATGATTTACTGTGTTTGTTTGCCTGAGGCGAGATAATACGGTTGATACGTCCATGCTTATCATTCTGAACAATATAAACGCGTCCTGCCGTATCTGTAATAGAGGTTAATAGTCCATCATTGTTATAAGAAAATCGGATACTGTATCCATTCCGATTACTGATACTTTGCAATAGGTGAGCTTCTGTATTGTTGTACGGATTGGTATATTCCTTATTTGTAAAGCGATAGATATGCCCTTTTTTATCACTCAAGTAGAAATGATCATCTTCGTGATGGTGCAGCCATAGTTTCTCTCCTCTATTGTACGAGCTTTCCCCTTTTTTCGGAATTTCAAAAGCTGTGGTACGTCCATCATCTAAACGGACTCCGGCCTGATTGGTTTCTTCATCAAAAACCAATGCCATATCATAACAGTGACTCCATCCAATGCCTATAGGACTCTTGTAATCGCTATATGAATTGTATTTGCGTTTAAAGGCAAGCGGGATAATTCCCGATACGGAAAAGTCAGTAGACTTGGTATAGAAATGCCCTTCGGATACATCGGCAGGGTGCGATGTCCCAGTTCCATACTTATCCGACACTTTTGACCAAAATCCGCAACCCAATTTTTGTCCTAGCTTAGTTTTTGCCAGAAAACCAATCGCACATTCTCTTAATTTAGCAAAACCAGCACTGACGAATATGTTTACTATTTCTGTCGGATTGATAGGAGTAGGTACAGGATTTACCAATATCGGACGATTCCACGGTATAGGAATCATTATCCCTGTAGGTAAAAATAATTCTACTACACCAACGCGCGGAGGTGTTGATGGTGGTTCAGGCGGTTTCGGCGGTTTTGGAAATCTGAATAATTTTTGTGCCGCATTTTGTATTATCTGAGCAATTGGTGGAATTCCAAAATCCCAACAATCATTGTGTAGGTGTAAAAATCCTCCTGTGAGAGGGAAATTGTCAGCATAAACAAACAAACTGCCTAAGAATGCGTGCCCTCTGGGTGTTTTAACCGGAGGAGCAGGAGCCAATGGACCCATTGGTATGTGGAATGCCAAGCTTTTTGTTGTAGCTACTACACGAGGAATAAAAGGTCCTATTTTTACGGTTGCCCCCAGTGATTTAACAAAACCGGTAATCATCTGATGTCCCATGCTTATGGCTTCCGACTTAGCGTCACCTTCGGTTGGTGGTGGCGGAGTGAAATGTGCCATGACTGAGCAAGCAAGACAAGACACGAAGTCCATAGGCTCAAACATGATACCCAAATAAACATGTGGCATAGGAACCGGCGCGGGAATCATAACTACATGAACATCAATTCCAATCACAGGGTCAAGCTGCTTAACTATCGGCAGGCAGGCAATTCCACGAAGAAAAGACAAGTTTTCCATGATTGACATGAAAGCTTTGTCTACCAATCCACTTACGAATCCTGTGACAGCTCCTACTGCTCCTTGTACTGCTTGTACAGCCTGAACTCCGGCTACACCTATTGCAAGGGCTTTATCGCCCGCAGACATATCGGGGTTAGATGCTATATCTGCAACCTTGCCACCGAGTTCTGAGACAGATCCTGCTCCTGCTTTAACAGCCTCCGATGTTTCTTTGGTAGAGTCGGTTAGTATGTTTGATTCTGCCTGTTTGCTATTTATATTTTTTTCTTTGCTTTCAGGCGTAGCAGATTTACCCTTTCCATCAGCAGCGGATATAGGTTTACCTTTTCCCGCTTCATTCGAAATGGGTTCCTTTTTCGCCACTGTAGATGAAGGAGTACGTGCATCTTTTTGTACACCTTTTGATGGAGGTTTACTTATAGCACCTTCGGCCGAAATAGATTTTTTTTCTCCCTTTTGAGCAGAAATAGGTTTACCTTTTTCATTTTCAGCAGAAAGTTTCTTCTCTGTATCGTTAGAGTCAGGCGCCTTGTTTTGCTTGGAAATATCCATGTGTAGTTTGTTTATTTGCTATAAGCCCAAATCCAAAATATACCGAAAATAATCATACATAAGGACATAAATATCATAATAGCCCGTGTCGTATTTCTTCCGAAAAAGTTAATCCATCCTTGAACTTTATCGAGGTTGAATGTTTTGCTATTCGAAAAGAACCAATCGGGGTTGGCAATGGACAGGATCATTACACCTATGCCAAGAATGATAACGAAAATACCCAAAAATTGAGGGCCAAAGTTTGCTAGTTGCTTCATAATGTTTGTGTTTGTGCTTGCTTCTGCATTTCTAATTGTGTAGTTGCATATTGATTCTCTTCGTATAGATTATCTAAATCAATATCCGACCATTTTGCTTTGATTGTGTTTTCCCAATCTTCTCCGTATATAACTTGGGCTCTTGCATTCAATTCCTCATAAGAAATAAAGGATTCGTATTTCATTTTAAGGAGATGAACAAGAACCAGTGAAAAAGTTGTGTTTCTTAGTGTTTTATTATCTAGGTAAGAACCCGTTTTGTATCCTTCTATGAGATTTTTGAGGCATCTGTCTTTTGCTCCGGTTTTAGCGGCACAATAGGCAGCCATCCTGTAAGAGTCTATAGCAGATATGTGAATGTTGGAAGCTGTAAGATTTATGGCTGCTGTTTCATACAATTCCATGCTTTCTCGCCACTCTTTTCTTGAAACTAGCATAGTAGCTTTATTCATTTGTGCTTGGGCCAGAACGCCGCAACCCATTATTGCTCCAAGTATTTGAGGAACTGTTTCCCCTACTTTTATCGCTTGATCTGCGAATCTGAGAGCATTGTCAAATTCTTTGTTTTTAAAGTAATCGTTACTTAGAATTATATTTACGGTTACTACTTGCGCAATCCAATTAGGATCCTTTTCTATATATCGGCAAGCTATCTCGATACAATTAGTTGCTTCTTGCTTTACTGTTTTTCTATTGTTTTCCCCAAAAGCTTTCATCATTTTAGCGAAACTCTGTCTGAATATAGTGGCGGGATCTTGTGGATCTCCCATTGCGGCTACTTTACTTATTACGTTAGCTGTATCTATTTCTGGTTGCCAATGATATAGATTGTGATTAGCTAAAGACGTTTTATCAAAAAGACCGCTCCCTTTTATATCTGTCACCAACAATTTGAGTTGAGGATGGATATCCGATTCAAGGTAATCTTTAATCCACTTATTTAGAGCTTTGTTCTCTCCTATATAAGGCAATCTCAAATTTGCTATTACAAAACGTCCCTGTTCAAGATTCAATATTTCGGTCAGCTTATTTACATTAAGAACGAAAAGCGCAGCTTTGTTTTTTTTGCTTGTCAGATTATAGTCTGCTTGCCAATCTATGTTAACTTTATCAACCTCAGTGGCAGAAAAGTCAGCCTGATTCCACAGGTCGACCATACCATCAAGATATCCGATAAGATTCTCAGAGAATGATTCGTAGTCTATAAAAGGTACATCAAAATTTATAGCAATATCGATGATAGGCGTTCCTAGTCCCAACATGTAGGAATAGAAAGCCTCTATCATTCTCTCATCTCCGGGCTCGATGATAGCTCGTATTATTTTATGTGCTTTTTTAGGAATATCATTCCACGAGTCTGCCAGATACTCCATCCGTTGTTCAACGGGATTTGTTTCTGCCATAACTATTTAGTTCAATTTTATAACAGCGCCATCCACAACCACAGCTCCTGTGGCTGTAAGGGTAGCTTTTGAATTTCCTTGTACTGTAACCTCAGCCTGAGATGCTACTGTAGTGTTACCTACGGCTTGGGCTGATAGTTCTGTGCCTGCTTCTATTGAGACTACTTCGCTAGAGAGTACGCTTACTAACTTTTCGGCTTGTATGGTAATCGTTTTGGCTTGTATGGTAATTTCATCATTTTCGCCATCCAGTGTGATCATGGTAGCACCCGACTGTATTGTTATTTTTTTCTCGTCAAGAATACTTATGTTTTTACTGCCATCCAGTTCAATAGATGAACCTATCGAGTCGACTAATAGCACACTGCCGGTTTCGTCATCCAAAGTCATAGCATTTCCACTTCTCGAAGTAAGGCTCTTGGACTTGTTTCCGGCCCCACCACCACCTCCAAACTTCTGCAAGAAAATACTTCCCATAGAGAATGGTCTGTTAGGGTCTCCATATTCGAATCCTACCATTACCGTATCACCAACTTCGGGAATAGTAACAAGCCCTCGGTTTGACGAAACTTTGTCGCTTCCTCCTGCATCGGGAGTTTGCACTCTTATCCAGTTTGTTGATTTCCCTTTCTTTTTTTGCCATTGAAGCTGTACTTTTATACGTCCTTTGCTATCGGAATTGTCGAGTACTGTTGCCATTTGTGAACTTGTTCTTGGAGGAAGTACGGGTTGCATTGGAATATATGACAGACCCGAAGGTATTCCTTTGAAAGTATTTGTATAATATCCTCTTTGATCTACACAATGGCACACTTCGATTACAAGGAAAGATTCTACATCTTTTACCTCAACGTTCATTGTTTTAGGGAGTTTTACGTTTACAATTTTTCCTATTTGTACCTTGCAAGTCTTGGTTTCACCTTCCATTACAAGCATGTTCCCTACTGCTCGTGTTTTCTCTACTTCTACTATTTTATCTAGCTCTGCTTTGTTTGTTATCAATGGTTCTGAAGGGAGATCGGCATTAGAATTATAAAATTCTATGGATTTATCCAGCGCTACTTTTATATAGCCCCTTACTCCGTTTATAGATTCGGGAGCATCGGAGTCTATCTCTGAGTCGGTATTCAATAAGTAATCGTAGCGATTGAATTTAGCTGGTTGCAATCCGGCTGTAAGGTTGAACTGAGTGATGTCTATGTCGTAGATAAGGTCTACTTCTTCGATTGAGTCTGGTTTCCCAAAATAGGAATTAACTCCATCATAGAAGAACCATTCTCCGTATAGCCAGCTTAAGCGGTTGAGAAACTCAAAAGAAGTCTCATTGTATTGGCACATATATTCCAGCTCGCCGCTATACTCGGGCTTCACCGTGATTTCGGCGCCGTTTCCGGAATTAGCTACAGATTCTTTTACTATCAGATCTAAAGAACTATCTGAAAAAGAATCCATCGTTTTTTTTCCATGTAGTTTGATTGTTGGACTGCATCCTGTTATAACGATACTATTTTGTTTGCCATGATACCCCACCATGGAAACATTTGTGATAACTCCTCCGAAAAGACTTTCTTCTCCGGTTATCAAATGCCTCATTTCGATATTTACATCGCACCCTATTAGTTTGATTATTTTTGTAGGATTTTCCATCCACTGATCGTCTAACTCTTCAAAGTCTACAACGGCTTTGAAAGTATGATGATCATTGAATTTCTGATCTAAACTTAATGTAACGAAATGGCATCGTTTACCAGCAATGCTCAAAGTAGTTTCTACACTATTCAGCATGTTTGATGTAAGGTTTGTGTTAAATAATAGGCTTAAAGATAATGATATTGTTGGTAGTGGTATGTGTTTTAACATTATTTTTGTAAAAATATCGACTCTTTGTCTGTTGCATTAAAGATAATAAGAGAGTAAATCTGATATGCTTAAGGGCTCACAAGCTAAGTTGGTGTGTAAAAATAAATTGACATTTGTTTATATGCTCTGTTAGTTTATTATATTTGTGCTGTTTTAGATCTAAACTATTAGAAATAACTATATAATGGAAGCAAAAGCTAGCAGCCGCCTTTTATCTCTCGATGTTTTGAGAGGTATAACCATTGCCGGAATGATACTTGTGAACAACCCCGGATCATGGGGGTATATATATGCTCCGTTAAGACATGCCGAGTGGAACGGACTTACTCCGACAGACCTTATCTTTCCGTTTTTTATGTTTATTATGGGTATTTCTACCTTTATCTCGTTACGGAAATTCAACTTTGAGTTTTCTGTGCCGACGCTAAGAAAAATACTGAAACGTACATCCGTTATATTTCTTATCGGTTTGGGACTTTCGTGGTTGGGTGTTTCATTCGGTACATATCATGGATTAGCGTCCGATAACCTCGGATTTTGGGAACGGCTGGGCAGATCCGTCACCAATTTTGAACATCTGCGTATTCTGGGTGTAATGCAACGCTTGGCTCTTACCTATGGTATAACTTCTCTGATAGCTATCTTTGTAAAACATAAGTATATACCGTATATAATTGCAGTTGGTCTGGTTGGCTATTTCTTGCTTTTACTTTTCGGGGACGGATATGCTACCGAAGGGTACAATATCCTTGCAGTAACAGATCAGAGCATTCTGGGACTAAATCATATGTATACAGAATTTGGTCTCGATCCGGAAGGTATTTTAAGCACAATTCCAGCTGTTTGCCATGTGTTGATTGGCTTTTATTGCGGGAAAATACTGATGGAAACAAAGGATAACCAACAAAGGATGCTTCACCTGTTTATAATAGGGGCAATACTTACATTTTCGGGCTTTCTGTTGAGTTACGGCTGCCCTATAAATAAGAAGATATGGTCTCCGACATTTGTGCTTACAACATGTGGATTGGGAGCTACCTTTTTATCGCTGCTTATATGGATTATCGATGTGAAGGGGTATAAGAAATGGTCGGTGTTTTTCGAATCATTTGGAGTAAATCCTTTGTTTATCTATGTTCTCGCTGGTGTTATGGCAACTCTTGCGGACGGAATACACTTCAGCTCCAACGGGGTAACTACTAATCCAAAATATTATTTGTATAACGATCTCTTGCAGCCTGCATTGGGCGATTACTTCGGATCATTGATTTTTGCACTGCTTTTTGTTTTTGTAGCATGGTTGGTAGGTAATGTCTTGTATAAAAAACGAATTTATATAAAGATATAAGCATTTAAGACTAAAACAGAATTGTGCCGCAATCACTCTTATTTATTTTTTTACCACAGTGTAAAAAGAGTAACACAGAGTTTTTTGCAATACAACAAATACGTCATTATTTTTTGCCAACTGCTTAATAGAAATTATAGTTGCCTTTTAAGTCAACTAGCTTTTATCTACATCTATTCTGTAAACATTTGTTTCACGGAGGTTGAATCCTAATTTCTGATACAGCTTGTTGGCTGCTATCCGACTTGGGCTCGAAGTGAGATTGATACTTGCTACATTCAGCTTTTTAGCAAAGTCGATGACGTACTGTAGCATCTTTTCTCCAATAGATTGCCCTCTGGCTTCTTGGTCTACAATAACATCTTCTATCCAGGCTCTTGTTCCCGATGGTATATTTACGATCACTAAAGTGATTGTTCCTACTATCTGAGGATTGGAAGCAATAAAAATATATTTGTTTTTATCATTAATTATATTGCTTAAGTCCTCCATCCGAGGAGCTTGTAAATGCGGAGCAAGTTGTGGCATCAGTTGGGAGAAGGCCGACACTATTTGGGGAGTTACTTCTTTTATTTGTTTTATTTCTACCATCTTCTATTTAAGTTATATTGCAAATATAGCATCTTTATTTTTTAATGCTAAAATTGTCTATTATAAAGGGTCTTTGACATATTATGATTCGTACATTTTAGCGTATGATGATACATCAAAAGGTAACAGGAGAAAACATCGTGAAAAGTGTTACTTTTGTTACTTTTTTGCTGTAACTTGTATGTAGCTAAGTATTTGTGTCTTTGCGGATATGTCACTTTTATATATTTGGAGAACCAAAGTTTCGATATTTAATACTAGCGCAACAGATTAACAAAGAAAATCCTTATTTTGTAGCCCGAATAAGAAATTCTGAACTTTTGTTGAAATATAGAAAGAAATAAAATGAGCTATTGTGATTATATAAAAGGGCTCGCCCACGGAGAAAAAGATCAGCATAGGACGTATCATGACAACCATTATGGTTTTCCTATTGAGGATGATAATGAGCTTTTCGAGCGTTTGGTACTTGAAATCAATCAAGCAGGGCTAAGTTGGGAAACAATATTAAATAAGCAATCCAGCTTCAGGAATGCTTATAATAACTTTGATATTGCCACCGTGGCAAGCTATGGTGATGAAGAGCGAACCCGATTGCTCAATGATGCAGGAATAATAAGAAACCGACTGAAAATAGATGCGGCTATACACAATGCGAATGTGATTCTATTGTTGCAAAAAGAATTCGGCTCTTTCAAAGGGTGGTTAGATTTTCATCACCCCAAAACAAAAGAAGAGTGGGTGAAGCTTTTCAAGAAGACATTTAAGTTTACGGGAGGTGAAATTGTAAATGAATTCCTGATGAGTACGGGTTATTTACCGGGAGCTCATGATGAAGACTGTCCGATATTCTGTGAGATAGGAAAGCATAATCCCAAGTGGATGGAAAAGTAAACTGGTTATCAGGCTACTACTTCTTCAATGTTATTTTTATAACATTTCTGTTTCCATACGCCGAAGTAGCGTCGTTATTCTTAAGTACTTCCACTGATTCTATGTTGTTTGGGTCAAGAGAATCTATCTCTTTTTTCGAAGATTCTTTTCCATCTATTAGTATTAATAGTTGATCCGGCAAATTATCTGATTTTTCGGTTTTCTTTGTGGATGGCAAAATGGATATAGTACCCTTTTTGTTTTCCAGATTATTGCTTGTTACAACAAGAGAGTCGGATATATGGGTGTTTCGCCTTTTCTTTGTGGTTATTAATATAGCACCTCCTCTAGCATCGTTTCCAAAGTGGTCTGTCGCTGTTTGGTCTTTTAGTACAGATATACTTTCTATATCATCAGGGCTGAGATTTTTTATACCCTCTTGCGATTTTATCCCATCTATAATATATAGCGGTTGTAGCTCTTCGGCATTCGTAAAAATGGCTTTTTCTTTCAACTCTACTTTTACACTGTCCTTAGCTCCTAATACAATAATTTGAGGCTTGTTTGGGGTTCCATCTCTTTTTATTGGTATCATTGTATTTTCTATCGGTTGTACGATGTAATTGGGTACAGCCGAAAGCCATATAAATATTCCGAATACAGGAATAATAGCAAGCGCAGAGACTCGCTTCCAAGGCGAGCTTTTTTCTTTTCGTAGCATATTCAGCCTATTAATCGGTTTATGATCGTTGAATGAGCTGGTAAAAGAAAATACCTGTCCCTGAAATCGTTGGTTGATAAGCACTGCTTGATATATTGCCGGAGAAACGCCCGACTCTATAACAGCTTTATCTGCCAGAAACTCGTGGTTTTCCTTTAGTAAATGTACATAGAACCAAGATAAAGGATTGAACCATTGTATAAGCAATATACATTCGCTGCACAGGAGGTCTAACCAATGCTTTTGATTGATATGCATTATTTCGTGCTGTAGAATCAGTTCTTTTTCTCTTTTGGTAAGGTTCTGAGGATTTAGTAATACATAGTTTAAGACAGAGAATGGAGATTTGATATGGTTGCTCTCTATTATATTTATATTGTCTTTTTTCGCATGTGTACCATTTTTTACAAGTAAGCGGAGCTTTCTGTATGCCATAATATTCCGACTCGATACGATAAAGACACCGGTGAGATATACGATAAAGAGGATTGTCCATATATCCGGCGATTGGGAGTTGACGATATAGGCTGTCTCTGATATCGTTCTTTCGACTGTTGTTACTGCCGGAACGAACACATCATAAGTATAACGGATAGCAGGTATTATGAATGACATTACAAAGCCCGACATTAAGAATATTCTATTGAACCTATAGAAAGTAGTAGGGCGGAGGAAGATGCTATATACGATGAGGAATATGCCCAGGCATATACCCGATTTGAAAATATATAAAAGAAAAGCTTCCATCGTTATTCAGGGTTAATGTCTTTTTCTTCGAGAGCTTCACGTGTTTCTTTCATGAGTTTATCCATCTCTTCTATACTGAGATTAGTTTCTTTAGCAAAGAATGAAACCATCGAGGAAAAAGAGCCGTTGAAATAGTTTTTAACGAAACCAAACAACTGCTTCTTAGAATAATCTTCTTTTGTAACCATTGCTTTATAGATGTTTGATCGACCTTCGCTACGATGTTCTACAAAGTTTTTATTTTCGAGAATACTGAGGATTGTAGCTATGGTGGTGCGTGCAGGTTTGTTTTCGTCAAACTTTTTTAATATATCCTGAACAGTACCTTCTTCCATTGTCCAAAGGATCTGCATTATTTGTTCTTCGGCTTTCGTTAGTTGCATGATGTAAAGAATTATATAGGCTATAAATATACGTCTATTTATTTAGACTTCTTGTCGTTTGTGGTTAAAAAATCATAAAATAAAAAAGGAGCTACTAATCAGTAACTCCTTCTTTAGATTATATAAAAGTCTTTTTATTCAGCTTTTCCTGCACTACCTAACACAGCTTCAATTTTGTGTTTGTATAGTTTCTTCATATTGTCGCGAGCTGGTCCAAGATATTTACGTGGGTCAAACTCAGCAGGTTTAGTTGCAAATACTTCACGAACAGCAGCAGTCAGAGCAAGACGGCTGTCAGAGTCGATATTGATTTTGCAAACTGCCGATTTTGCAGCTCTACGAAGTTGTTCTTCTGGGATACCGATCGCATCTTTAAGTGCACCACCATATTTGTTGATAGTTGCTACTTCTTCTTGAGGAACTGAAGATGCTCCGTGAAGAACGATAGGGAATCCTGGAAGTTCTTTTTCGATAGCTTCAAGGATATCGAAACGCAATGGAGGTGGAACTAAATGACCGTTCTCATCTCTTGTACATTGTTCAGGAGTAAATTTGTTTGCTCCGTGAGAAGTACCGATAGAGATAGCCAAAGAGTCGCAACCTGTTCTTGTAGCAAAGTCTACTACTTCTTCAGGTCTTGTATAAGTATGGTGTTCTGCAACAACTTCGTCTTCTACACCTGCTAATACTCCAAGTTCGCCTTCAACTGTTACACCAAACTGATGTGCGTATTCTACAACTTTCTTGGTTAGAGCAATGTTTTCTTCGTATGGAAGGTGAGAACCGTCGATCATTACAGAAGAGAATCCTGAATCGATACAGTCTTTACATGTTTCGAAAGTATCGCCATGGTCTAAGTGAAGCACGATTTGTGGTTTTTCCCAACCTAGACTTTTAGCATATTCTACAGCACCCTGTAGCATATAACGTAATAAAATAGGGTTAGCATATTGACGAGCACCTTTTGATGCTTGAACAATTACTGGAGATTTTGTTTCGGCAGCAGCCTGAACGATAGCCTGCAATTGTTCCATGTTGTTTACATTGAAAGCAGGGATAGCATATCCTCCTTTTACAGCTTTTGCAAACATCTCTTTAGTGTTTACTAATCCTAGGTCTTTATAACTTACCATTGTTGTTAAATTTATTATTATATAATGTAATATTTATAGAAATTCATACCTTTTTGCTATCCAAGGTGTACAAATCTCGTTAATTCGTGTTGTCACCTATAGATTACTATGCAAAAGTAACAAAAAATAGTGATAAAAGATTTCAAAATAGTATAAAATAACCTTTTAGGTTTATTTCCATAAAGGAGTAGGGTATTCTCCTTTTTCTACTAACTTTTGAAGCTTCTCTACTACTCCATCTCTATCTTCTGCATACGTCACACCAAACCACTTGGATGGAGTATCCAATACCTTAACGTCTGCTGTTTTGTTCAAAATCAGATGATCTACTACCAACGGGATAAAGTATTCGGCTTTGTGGTTTCCTTCGTTCGCCTCTAAGAACTTAACAAAGTACTTGTCAGAATGTTCGAAATAGTCGGGAGTGAAGCCCCACATATTCATCGAAACGGGAGCGTTTTCGGGTAATTCGAACCAATAGTTTTCTGCGTCTTTGTACTGAATGACACCGTCTTTACGTTCAATATGGGTGCGTTCTACGATGCTGGTGAGAAAGTGATTGTCATCTGTTTCGCAGACGCCTCTGGCTACAGCGCCACTTTCCGACAACGTATTGCTTAAACGGTATCCAACCATACAATAATGGTTTTCAGTACCATTCATCGCTATCAATTGTTTTGCTAGTATTTCATAGCTTTCGCGTCCGTAGAAGTCATCAGCATTGATCACCGCAAAAGGTTCGTGTATAACATCCTTAGCCATCATCACTGCATGATTTGTACCCCAAGGCTTTTGTCTGTCGGGATGTAGTGTAAAACCTTCGGGCAGATTGTCCAATTCCTGATATACCACTTCTACCGGTATATGTTTTTCGTATTTGGATATAATCTTTTCACGAAATTCTTTATCAAATGTTTTTCTGATAACAAAGACTATCTTTCCAAATCCGGCTCTAAGAGCATCATAGATAGAATAGTCCATAATGGTTTCGCCATTGGGGCCAAGGCCATCTAGCTGTTTCAATCCGCCATAACGGCTCCCCATGCCGGCAGCAAGTACGTACAAGGTTGGTTTCATAAGTATATTGTTTTCGATTAGTAATTTTCTGGCGTAAAGATAGTTTATTTATAGTTTAATCAGAATAGTGGTACGATATATTCTGTTAACATTCGCTGTGTAATATTGTCAGTGTCTTCACCTTATTTTTTTTGAAAATATTTATAGAAGATCATTTGAGAATAGATTGGGCATAGAAAAATGAATTGAAACTTAACGATAGTTTAATGAATTTTATTTCTTTGCGTATTTCGTTCTCGACTTAAAAAAAAGTTAAGATTTGCTTAGTATGCATACTATTTACTTTTGTTGGATTTAGGCTCGTTATATTTGTTGTAGCGTAAAATTTTATAAAATTTAGGAGATAATAGTTTTAGAAGAAGGCGAATTATTTTATATATTTATGTGTTTTGAAGTATAAATATGTCTTTTAATACAAATGAGATAATAAAATGATAGATATGGATTCTAAAGAGATACAGACTGAAGCAGGTTCGATAACCAAAACTATTGCTATATGGATACAAGATTTTTTGATAGGATTGGGCGTTCCCGAGCAGGGTATAATATACACTAAGCTAATTGTATTGTTGGCATTGGTTACAATAATAGTATTGTGCTTGCAATACTTGTTAAAGAGAATTTTGCTTTTTATTTTTCATAGAGCGGTTAATATAACAAAACTATCTTTTGTTAATTATACGATAGAAAATAGGTTGCCATATTATCTAGCGCTGATAGGTCCTTATTCTTTTGTAAGAGGAACGATTCCCGTAATATTCTATGATTTCCATACAATGATTACTCCGATGCTTAAAGCTACGGATGTATATATGGTATTTATGGTTATCTGGATTATAATGTCAATCGTTAGATCATTTGGAGGTGTCTTGCAAGAAAAGCCTGCTTTTCAGAACAAGCCAATGAAAAGCTACTTCCAGGTTGTACAGATAGTATTATTTATCTTTGGCGCTGTTGTTATTTACTCTATTCTCACAGGCAAGTCGGCTACGACATTTTTTGCCGCAATGGGTGCAGCTTCTGCTATCTTGATGTTATTGTTCCAAGATTCAATAAAGGGATTTGCCGGTAGTATTCAGGTTACGACTAATAATATGGTGCAAATTGGAGATTGGATTACGATGAACAAGTATGGTGCAGACGGTAATGTGGAAGAGATAAATCTTACAACCGTTAAAATCAGAAATTTTGATAAAACAATAACAACCGTACCTACTTATGCCTTGATTTCTGATTCGTTCCAAAACTGGAGAGGAATGCAGGATTCGGGAGGAAGACGTTTTCGTAGGGCTCTGAATATAAAACATAACACAATACGATTTCTAACCGATGACGAGCTGGAGAAGTATAAAGAGGTTGATGGATTAAAAGACTATATCACAGCTAAACAAAAGGAATTTGCGAAGATGCCTAAACGGGAGGGTTTATTATCAAATATGTATCGAATAACAAATAGCGACTTGTTTCTTCAGTATGGAATATATTATTTGCGTAACCATCCGAAGATCGATAAAAATCTTACTTTGCTCGTAAGGCAATTACCTCCCGGTTCGCAAGGGCTGCCGATAGAACTATACACATTTACCAATACTACAGTATGGGCCGAATATGAAGTTATATTATCTGAAATAGTAAATCACTTTATAAGTATCGTCAAATATTTCGATCTCACAATATATGAAGAGTCTTCCGGGAGTGATATTTTTGATGTATATATCAAGGAAAATGTAAAACAGTAAATTTTGTATTCTCTTACTGGGAGCGCCTTTTCGCAAATTATAATAGCGAAAAGGTATTTTTTTTGTAAATGAATGTTATTTATTTTTTAAAAAACGTTAATATTGTAAATTAATTCGTAAACATTGCATGCTTATAATAAGTATGCTTATTACTTTTGTCCCCGAAATATAAAAATTATTGAATAGTGGGAAATTGTAATAAGTTAGAAGATTCCAATGATGATATAGGCTATTTAATTTGGAAAGTTTCTAAATACTGGCAAAGAGGAAAGCTTCGCCTGTTAGGAGAGTTCGGTCTAACAGGGTCTCAATTGGAGTTGCTTGGGGCTATCTATCATATGTCGAAAGAAAATATTGAAGCTACACAAATTATCCTGTCGCAAGAGACAGGTATTGATCCTATGACTACTTCTACGATATTAAGAAATCTTCAAAGGAAGGGTTTTATCAGTAGGAGGGAGAGCACAACGGATACCAGAGCTCGAATTGTGGAAGTGACAAAATCCGGCTCAGACCTTTTCGAAAGGGCTATAGCTAAAGTAAGGGAGGGACAAAGCTTACTATTTGAAAATATCGATTGTGAAGCACTGAAAACACAATTGCTGATTTTATTACAAGAAATAGAACGATTTAATAAAGTAACAACAGGTAATTAAATATTGATTAGGTATGAATTTAAAACAGATTGTTTTTGGAGCAATAGCTCTAATGGTTATAACATCATCTTGTGGTGGAGGAGCCAATCCTTTTGGGCAGACTAATACGGCGCCGCAAGAATATAAAACAGCCGTACTAAGTGAAGAAAGTGTAGAGCTGGAGTCTGTATATCCGGTTACTATCAAAGGACAGGAAGATATTGAGATCAGACCTCGTATAGATGGATTTATTGATGCTATTTATATAGACGAGGGGTCTGTAGTAAAAAAAGGACAGGCATTGTTTAAGATTAACTCGCCTTCAGCTATTCAGGCTGTAACAACAGCGAAGGCTACCATAGCCAGTGCCGAAGCTCAGTTGCAAACAGCGAAGCTGAATGTAGACAGAATTAAACCATTGGCAGACAAAGGAATTGTTAGTACAACACAGTTGGCAACTTATCAAAATGCATACAATGTGGCTCTGGCTACAAAGAATCAGGCTGAGGCTACTTTGGCAAATGCAAATGCAACGCTAAGTTGGACAAATGTGACAAGTCCTGTTGATGGAGTTGTTGGAACCATCGCCTTTCGTCAGGGAAGCTTGGTTAATAACTCAAATGTTTTAACTACAGTTTCGAGCATAGGAAATGTTTTTGCTTATTTCTCATTGAATGAAAAAGATCTTGTTTCCATGTTGGCTAACCTGCCGGGAAAGAATCAGGCTGAAAAGATAAAAAATCTGCCTAAGGTCTCACTGAGAATGGCTGATGGAACAATGTATCCAGAAAAAGGAGTTATTAAAACGATTTCCGGTCAGGTAAATGTGACTACCGGATCTGTAAATTTAAGGGCTGAATTTACTAACCCTGATGGTGTTTTACGTAGTGGTTTCAGTGGAAATCTTTTAATCCCAAAGCATCTTGAAAATGCTATTTTAGTACCACAAGCAGCTACTTTGACCAAACAAAATAAAACACTCATCTATAAAGTCGTAAATGATTCTATTGCTGTTCAAACACTTATTGATGTTGCTGCTACCCCTGATGGCAAAAGCTATGTTGTTACAAAA
This sequence comes from Bacteroidota bacterium, assembly GCA_023437305.1. Classification (GTDB taxonomy): domain Bacteria; phylum Bacteroidota; class Bacteroidia; order Bacteroidales; family Dysgonomonadaceae; genus Dysgonomonas. The sequence continues at coordinate 284,315 of JAEZGN010000030.1, read as the reverse complement.
GGCCTTTCTGCTAATGATAGAGTTGTAACAGACGGTATTGCAACATTATCTGACAGTGCTAGAATTGTTGTGAAGAAATAGATAATTTATTTAATAAATAAAATAAGGAAATAATGTTAAAGACATTTATAGAAAGACCTGTGCTTTCTACTGTTATTTCTGTCATAATTGTGGCGTTAGGTATTATTGGATTGGCAACCTTGCCAATAGAACAATATCCTGATATTGCGCCTCCGACAGTACAGGTTCAGGCTACCTATCCGGGTGCAAATGCGGATGTGGTATTGAATAGTGTGGTTATTCCCCTCGAAGAACAAATAAATGGTGTGGAAGGAATGACATATATGACATCCTCTGCCAGCAATGGTATGGCTACTATTAGGGTACTCTTTAAGCAAGGAGTTAATCCTGATATTGCATCTGTAAACGTACAAAATCTAGCTGCACGTGCAACACCGTTGCTTCCGCAAGAAGTAACTCAATTAGGGGTAATTGTGTCAAAACAGCAGAATAGTACATTGCTTGGTTTGACTTTGAGTACAAATAACCCTGACTATGATGGTGAATTCCTTCAGAATTATGCTAACATTAATATCTTACCACAGATAAAGCGTGTCTATGGTGTTGGTAATGCTAGTGTATTTGGTGCAAGGGACTACTCGATGCGTATTTGGTTAAAGCCTGACGTAATGGCTGCTTACAAGATATCTGTACAAGAGGTTACAGCGGCATTGGTGGATCAGAATATAGAAGCAGCACCGGGTGAATTGGGACAAAATAGTGATCAGTCGTTCCAGTATACCATGAGATATACAGGGAAATTGAAAACCGAAGAAGAGTTTGGTGATATTATCTTACGTTCTCAGAATGGACAAATTCTGAGATTGAAGGATATTGCTAAAGTTGAATTAGGTTCGTTGAACTATAGTGTTGTCTCCGAAACAGATAAAAATCAGTCTGTTTTTATAATGATCAATCAGACTGCAGGGTCAAATGCCCAGGAGGTAATTAAACATGTTAAAGCTGTACTGAATGACGCTGAGAAAACATTGCCTTCAGGAGTTAAGATCAACTATATAATGGACTCTAGTGAGTTTCTAGATGCATCTATAGAGAAAGTAATTCATACGTTGATCGAAGCCTTTATATTGGTGTTTATAGTTGTATTTGTATTCTTACAGGATATAAGATCTACTATTATTCCGGCGGTAGCAGTTCCGGTTGCCATTATAGGTACGTTCTTTTTCTTGCAAGTGTTTGGATTCTCCATAAATCTATTGACGCTGTTTGCTCTTGTGCTCGCTATTGGGATTGTGGTAGATGATGCCATTGTGGTCGTCGAGGCTGTGCATGCACAACTTGATGCCGGAGAGAAAGATCCTAAGGTAGCTACAATGACAGCATTGAAAGAAATTGCACCAGCTATTGTGTCTATTACACTAGTAATGTCGGCGGTGTTTGTTCCGGTCAGCTTTATTGGAGGAACTTCAGGTATATTCTTTAAACAGTTTGGACTTACCCTCGCTATTGCTATTCTTATTTCAGCAGTAAATGCTTTGACATTGAGTCCGGCTTTATGTGCACTCTTTTTGAAGCCTCATGATGAAGAGCATAAGAAGAAAAGTTTCCTTCAGCGCTTCTATTATTACTTTAATATGACTTTCAACAGTGCGACTCAGAAATATAAGAAGAGTCTTCACTTTCTTGGAAGAAGAGGGCATCGTTGGATTACAGTAGCTATCATTGTAGTATCATCAGTTGTCTTATTCGGATTGATGAAGTTATTACCTACAGGCTTTGTGCCTAATGAGGATAGCGGTGGTGTTATCGCATTTGTAACATTACCTCCGGGATCTTCATTAGAGAGAACTGACTCTGTTGTTGGCGAGGTTGTTAAAATAGCTCATGATATAGAAGGGGTTAAGAGTGTTACAAACATTACAGGGGTTAACTTTATGGCTGGTATGAACAGTTCTTATGGTACTCTTGTGGTGAAGATGGAACCTTGGAATGACCGAAAATTATCGACAAACGAAGTGTCTGCAATACTAAAAGAAAAGACTAGTCACATAAAGGGTGCTACGTTCTTCTTTGTTGCCACTCCAACCCTTCAAGGATTTGGTTTGGGCGCAGGAGTTGAGATGCAGTTGCAAGACCGTATGGGAGGAGATATCAACAAATTTAATGATGTTGCTCAAAATATTCTTCAAAAACTACGTGCAAGGAATGATGTTGTTCTTATGGCTATGACCAACTTTAACCCTGCTTTCCCTCAAAAAGAAATATCGGCAGATTTACCTAAAATTAAAGCAGCCGGTCTTACTCTTAGTGAAGTTATGGGATCATTGCAGGCTTATGTAGGAAGTTCATATGCATCGACATTCAACTTATATGGTAAACAGTTTAGGGTTGTGCTACAAGCATCTCCTGAATACAGAAGAAAATGGGACGATCTTAGTGGTTTGTTTGTGCGCACAGGATCTGGAGAGATGGCGCCAATCACAGAGTTCATTCATGTAGAAGATATTGTTGCTCCTCCAACATTGAGCCGTTTTAATATGTATTCATCTATAGACTTAACTGTCGTACCTAACCTTATTGATGGAAAAAGTACAGGGGACGTGATACGCTTATTAGAAGAATGGTCTCAAGATAAAACTATTTTCCCTGACGGATATAGTTTCGAATATTCAGGTATGACCCGTGAGGAAGCTGGTAGCGGAAGCCAAACGATATTGATATTCGGTATTTGTTTGATATTCGTTTATCTGTTGTTGGCAGCCTTGTACGAAAGTTACATTATACCATTGGCTGTGTTATTCTCTTTGCCGGTGGGGCTTGCCGGAGTATTTATATTCTTGATGATATTCGGTCTTTCGCGAGGAATTGTAAATAACATATACGTCCAAATATCGATGATTATGTTAATCGGATTGCTGGCTAAGAATGCTATTCTTATTGTGGAATATGCATTGCAGCGACGTCAGCAAGGCATGAGTATTGTCGAAGCAGCTGTAAACGGAGCTGTAGCACGTCTTCGTCCGATCTTGATGACTTCTTTTGCTTTCATTGCAGGTATATTACCTCTAATGTTTGCTTCAGGGGCAGGTGCTATCGGAAACAGATCTATTGGTATTAGTGCTGTAGGAGGTATGTTTATAGGTACTATATTTGGAGTACTGGTTATTCCTTCCCTATATATTATATTCCAGACGATACAGGATAAGATAAGTAAATCGGGTATGATTAACTCTAATGATGAGTTTATTAATAAAAACCAATAACAATGAAGAGAAAATATATAAAAGGTGTGGTTCTGTTGGGAGTAATACTCTCAATAGGATTCACCTCCTGCGGAATAGTAAGTAACTATAAAGCTCCTGAAATAGACTCGCAAAATATGTTTAGGGGAGAAAATCCCACAGATACGACCACGATTGCAAATATCCCATGGAGGGAATATTTTACAGATCCTGCCCTTCAGGCTCTTATTGATGAAGGATTGGCTAATAATTTTGATATGAGAATAGCTTATACCAGAATTCAACAAGCTGAAGCTGGTTTGGTAGTTGCTAAATCTGCGTATTTCCCAACTATAGCTTTAGCCGGCCAGGTGACGCACACTCGGGGAAGTATCCAAAACGGAAAAGAGAGAGTGTTAGGATATGATGCAGGCACTCAGTATGGATTAGGCTTTGCCGTACAATGGGAGGCCGATCTTTGGGGGAAACTTAGTAGCAAGTCAAGAGCTCAGTACGCCAATTTGGTAAGTACTCATGCCTATCGCAACTTGATACAAACGTCATTGGTTGCCAATATCGCAACTACTTATTATTCTCTATTGGCTTTGGATGAGCAACTAAAGATTACGAAGGAAACCATAGGTTTGCTTAAAGAATCTACTGCTACCATGACGGATATGATGCAGGCCGGATTGCTAAACCGTGCAGGAGTTAAACAAAGTGAAGCATTGTTGTATAATACGCAGGTTAGCGTGCCTAGTCTTGAGAGCCAGATAAGACAATTGGAGAATTCTCTTTCTGTTCTTGTTGGTCGCAAACCGGGTCCGATATATAGAACCGCTATCAAAGATCAGTCTGTTCCTACACAATTACAATATGGCGTTCCTGCGCAAATGTTGGCGAAGCGTCCCGATGTAATTCAAGCCGAAATGGGTTTCAGATATGCATTTGAAATGAGGAATGTTGCTCAACGATCTTTATACCCTTCATTAACATTGGGTACATCGACTGTAGGTTATGCTTCTAATACATTGTCTCAGTTCTTTAAACCTACCAATATATTAGCTAATATAGTGGGAGGGTTAACTCAACCTATTTTCGCAGGTAATCAGCTGAGGGGACAATACAAAATAGCTAAGGCGCAACAGGAAGAAGCTCTATTGACGTTTGAGCAAGCAGTGTTGAAAGCAGGACAGGAAGTTTCTGATATAATGTATACTTACGAATCATCGTTACGTAAAAACGAAGATAGAGCAAAACAAGTGGAAGCCCTCTTTACTGCAGTGGATGATACTAAAGTGTTGCTTAAAGCCGGAGAGGCGAATTATACAGAAGTGCTAAACGCAGAGCAAAATCTATTGCAAGCACAACTAGGACAGGTAAATGATAAACTCGAACAACTTCAGGCAACAGTTAATCTCTATAGAGCGCTTGGAGGAGGTATAGAGTAATACAATCTGAAACATACCAAATAAATAAGGATATTCGTGATGGATATCCTTATTTTTTATGTTGAAATTTTCTTGATTTAACTAAAAAAGTATTCTTATTTAAGATTTGGTTGTCCTTCTTTTTTATTGTATCTTGCCACCTAAACAACGATATAGAGCAAGATTGAAGACAAATAAAGCTCATAGTTATATAAAAAGGAATAGTTAAAAAATCCAGGAATGAAAGAATCATTCCTCTACCTTTTGTTTTGTAGTCAAGAATTTTTATTGAATGGATTTATATGAACTGACACTCTCTACAAATACCTGAGATGATCACCTTATGGATATAAAGTTGAATAACAATGACTGAGAATTATATTTATTAATCTTTTAGGTAGAAAGTGATTTTGCTGTATGGTGGTATTTGCTATAGCGAAAAGAAATAAATGAAGAATGAGACAAGATAATAACCTGCATAAACTGATAAACTTATTTTTAATAGCCTTAATAGCCTTAATCTTACTTATTTGGTTTTGGACAAGATAAGATTAATACGCATCGACATTAAACCTCTCTCAGTAAACGAAGCATGGAAAGGCAGACGATATAAGATAGAAAAATATAAGCAAAACGAAAGTACTTTACTCTGGCTTCTTCCTAAAATAAAAATACCCGAACCTCCTTATGAAATTCATTTCAAATTCGGATTTAGTAATTCCCTTTCGGATTAGTTTATCGTTGAACCCGTATTGTCTCAACAAACGTTTCTGAAAATACAAAACCCCATTGAAAAACTATTTTTAATCAATGGGGTTGTATAAATGTTAGTGTGCGCACGGCGAGACTCGAACTCGCACATCCTTACGGAAACTACCCCCTCAAAGTAGCGTGTCTACCAATTTCACCACGTGCGCATGCTTTAAAACAAAAAAATGCGACCTTTGTCACATTTGAGCGAAAGACGGGATTCGAACCCGCGACCCCGACCTTGGCAAGGTCGTGCTCTACCAACTGAGCTACTTTCGCAATTGAGACTGCAAATATAGAGGCAATTTTTATTTTTTCAAAATTTATAATGTCTTTTTTCATACAAATTATGCACTAATCATATCATATCTCTATTCTGTGTTCCTTTTATGTTAGAAAGCATCTTCTGATCTCTTTAAAGTAATTAACTTTTACATTATCTTAGCCAAATCCGAACCTGAATGAACTAATACAACTATTATGAGCTCGCTGAATGGAACCATAAATCAAAAGACAAAGCAAGATGAGATAATCATGCAGAAGTTGAGAAAGAAAATAATCATAGAAATAATCAGGCGGCGTGCGGCTAGCCCCCATAAGGAGTATGAGTTGACCGAAATGGAAGAATGTGAACTCGTGTGTATGTATATAATGGGGCAAACATCAGTGGATATCAATAAGATATCAGAGTATATAAAGAGAAATTACTATACTCAATAAAATGTAAAGTTAGCCTCAAATATATAGTTTCTTTTCATGAGGGGGAAAACCTATTTTATTTCCAGAAAGTTCTTTAATATACTTTCGCCTATGCTACCGCTTTTTTCTGGATGAAACTGCGTTGCATAGAAGTTGTCCTTGTGCATCGCAGCACTAAAGGGATGTATATAATCGGTTACAGCAGCTGTATGTTCGCTGATAGATACATAATAACTGTGAACAAAATATACAAATTGGTTTTCTAAAGACGTATCGAATAAGTCACTCTTTACATTGGAAATCGTATTCCATCCCATGTGAGGTACTTTATCCTCATGTTTTTGCGGTACAAATCGTTTGACTTCTGTGTCGAATATATTGAGGCAGTCTACATTCCCTTCCTCCGAGTGAGAACACATAAGTTGCATGCCCAAGCAAATTCCTAGTACAGGCTGCTTTAAGTTCGGAATAAGTTTGTCCAGCCCTGTTTGTTGTAAATGTTGCATCGTAGAACTGGCTTCGCCTACACCGGGAAAAATTACTTTATCAGCTTTTCTTATCAGTTCTTTGTCTCCTGTAACAGCAGCTTCGATGCCAAGTCGCTTAAAAGCATGTTCTACCGAGAATATATTTCCTGCGTTATATTTAATGATTACTATATTCATTGCTTATAGTCCTATATAAAAGCCATAAGATTTTATATCGTATCTGTATTTATTTTGCTAGTAACGAATCTATTAACGATACCATTTCGTTGAACTCCTCCATTTTGAAAAGCCTTGTCAACATCACAATTTTACCATCCTTGTCTATAATAACATTTCTGGTGATACCCGCTTCCCTTTCTGCGTAGGTTGCAAATATATCTGCTTTAGGATCGAGCCCGATAGGGTAGGTGACACCTGTTGCTTTCGCAAATTTTAGAACCGTTTCAGCGGGTTCCTCTCTATCAATTCCAAATAGAGCGAAGTTTGGGTTGTTTTTATGCTTCTGCCAAATATCTTTTTCTATATGCGGCATTTCTTTTCGGCATACACCACACCAGCTGGCTGTAAATTGTAGCATTACAACTTTCCCTCTGAGAGATGACAGCTTGACTGTCTTGCCCGATGGTAAGCTCATCTCAAAGTCTGGAGCTATATCGCCAACTTTTACTTTATATTGATAGTCAATATTTTCTTGTGAGAATATATTTACGGATGTAAATAATACAAATAAAATAATTGAAAGCTTTTTCATATTTCTTGTTCTCTTAATTCTTTATTTAATAAAAATTGTCTAAACCAAAACGAAAAGGGAAGGGATGCAATTGCTCCTAAAGCATCAGCCAAAAAATCGTACCAATCTCCGCTTCTTCCGGGAAAGTATTTACTCTGAAGTATCTCAATCAGGCCTCCATATATAATAGGAACCAATAGTGCAAAAAGGATAAGCTTTAGTATAATAATCTTACCTCGCTTATCATAGATGTAATTAAACGAAGCCACCCCGGCCAGCCCAAAATACATCAAAAAATGAACAATCTTATCTGTGGGGATAAAAAGACAAAAGTCGATATCGGGAACATCTTTTGGAGCGATAAGGCAACATAGATAAAAGATAATAATGGCAACTATTGCCGGTGGCCATGTATACCTGAATATTTTTCTTAACATAAAGTTCCACGTTTATGGGGGCTAAAGATAGATAAAATATTAATTAATGGAGTCATTGAATACCTTCATTTCGCAATTTTTACAATCAAAAAAAAGTCTCAGCCTTGTATTGTTGTACACCAGATAGAAAGGCTCTTTGTACGGATGTTTTTCATTGCCTTCTTTAGGACACCAGCCTAATGACTGTTTAATGCAATGACGGGTAAACATCAAAGGAACATCATTCTGTCCTTGCTTCTCAAAAGCAGGCTGTGTTACTGCAGACTGATGCTGAACGTAAAACTGCTTACTCTTCTCATTCATCACATTTCCGAGATATGTAATATTGGAAACAGGAAAGGCATGAGAGGTCTGTTTATGAGGAACGATATCTTGACGATGTCTGATTTTTCGAACAGATAATAGCTTGTCTATAAGTTGCCTTCTCCATTCCGATAGAACAGAAGCCGGGATAAACCAACTGTTTTCGAAGTTAAAGATTACATCGTTCACCCTAAATATTGTATTACCTGTTTTACTCAGATTGTTCCGTATATTTTCAGTTTGATTTTTTTGAGCAGGTTGTTTTTCTAATTCAAAGTTGATGGTTGCTTGATTATCATTCTCATCCCTAATCTGAAGTGAAAAACCAAATGCTATTTCTTTTATGATTATCGATGTCTCTATTTTACGTTCGGCAGACTTTTTTGATAATAATTTCTCAAACTCATGGTCATAGTTTCTATACACATAGGTTCCCTTTTTTAGTTCGGGAATAGTTGCCGGATATATGGTATCTCCTTCTACACGGTTTACATTAATACCTTCGAGTTCTTTTTTATTGTTGAAAAAGCAAAGTCCGTCTCCGTTATGCAACTTTTTGGTGCTATTTATCTTGATGTATTTTGTTGTAACTTCAGTAATTTTGCCAATCGGTTCACCTACAGACTTTGGAGAGTCTAGCGACCACATATTATTTGTACGTTCGTGCAAGAAATACTTTGTAAAACCTCTATTAAAACTCTTCTCAGGATTTGGATCAAATGTATAACTTGATTTTCCCGACGATGATCTTATGTATTGCGGGTGGCTTTCTATTATACGATCGAGTTTGGTGCGATAATAAGCAACAACATTCTTTACATACGAAATGTCTTTGAGTCGCCCCTCTATTTTTAAAGAACTCACTCCGGCTTCAAGCAGCTCTTCCAAACTCTCCGATAAATTGAGATCTTTCATCGATAGAAAATGCTTTTTTGCCATGATCTCTTCTCCTTCGGCATCACTCAATGTATAAGGTAGGCGACAATATTGGGCGCATGCTCCTTTATTCGCACTTCGTCCCGATAAAGCCTGACTGAGGTAACACTGCCCGCTATAGCATACACACAATGCTCCGTGTACAAATACTTCGAGAGGTGTATCGACTTGTACTGCTATTTCATGTATTTCGTCTATTGTCAACTCACGGGGTAGCACTATTTGTTGAAAACCTGCTTTTTCTAGAAACTTTACTTTGTCAGCCCCCCGATTATCCATCTGTGTACTTGCATGTAGGGCAATAGGAGGGAGGTTGAGCATCGTAATACCCATGTCTTGAATTATCAGAGCATCTACCCGAGCATCATTGTATAGCTGCCATATTAGTGCTTCTGTTTCTCTCAGTTCGTTATCATTCAGTATTGTGTTGAGAGCTACATATACCTTCGCATTGTACAAGTGTGCATATTCAGCCAGAGCCTTAATGTCATCGAGTGTATTGCTGGCAGCAGCCCGTGCACTGAACTTTGGAGCACCTATATATACTGCGTCCGCACCATGATTGATTGCCTCGATACCACATTCAAGGTTCTTGGCAGGCGCGAGTAATTCTATTTTTCGTACTTTAAGCAAGTGATTGTTTTCTTTTATGTTTCTGAATAAAAAGTAACAAAAGTAACACGTTTTTACTGTTTTTGAGTGTTACCTTTTTGTTGTTGAAACTTTCTTATATATAGATAAACTTATAAAGAGGATATGACCTTTTTATTTTTCATTCATCAAATCAAGATCTCCCATGTTTTTAATTTGAGTTTTATCGTATGGAGTTTCTTGATAAACGAAGTAGTTAAGCCAATTATTAAACAATAAATTTCCATGTCCCGACCAACGGACTACAGGAGGGTTTGCCGGATTGTCGTTTTTGTAATAATTACTTGGAATTTTTATTGGTAATCCTTTCTCTGCATCTCTTATATATTCGTTATTCAACGTGTAAGGAGCATATTCTGAATGACCTGTCAGATAAAACTCACGTCCTCCGCGCGACATTACGATACCTACCCCCGAATCATCAGACTCGGACAGTATTTTAAGTCCGCCACTATTTAGTATTTCGTCTCTTCTTACCGTAGTATGGCGACTATGTGGAATATAAAACTCATCATCAAAGCCTCTGAATAGTGGAAACTTTTTGTCATGTACTACATGCTTGAATACCCCAAACATTTTTTCAGGAAGAATGTATTTATTTATGCCATAAAAGTGATACATGGCAGCCTGAGCCGCCCAGCAAATATAGAGCGTAGATGTAACATGCGTGCGTGCCCAGTCGAATATGGCAGATATCTCGGGCCAATATGTTACTTCTTTAAATTCGTAGAGTTCTACCGGGGCTCCGGTAATAATCATCCCGTCGTAGAAGTCATCTTTGATATCGCTAAAACTTTTATAAAACATCTGCAAATGTTCTTCCGATGTATTTTTTGATACATGTGTTTCGAGCTTCAAGAAGTCAACTTCTACCTGTAACGGATTGTTCGACAATAATCTGATCAGATCCGTTTCGGTCATAATCTTTATAGGCATAAGATTCAGGATGAGTACTCTCAAAGGGCGAATATCCTGTTCGTTAGCCCTTAACTGACTCATAACAAATATATTCTCTTTTTTTAGAATCTCTATGGCCGGAAGATTATTGGGAATATTTACTGGCATTATCGCTAAGTATAAGTGATTGATAAAATAAGTTGCTGTTTTGTTATGCTAAACGAAGTAAAATATCCCATATCAATAGTGATACGAGAAGCTTCGCTATTTGGGCATAACAAAAGAATTTGCTTTTATGATGCAAAGTTACAAAAATAACAGGAATATTTATTTTCTCTCAAAATTTAGAGGGTATTTCACTTCAGAGTAATAATATAAGTTATAGAAAGAGATTGTTGTCGCATTCGCTCTTATCTTTTTTACCACAGAGTAAAAAGAGTACACTGAGTTTTTTTACAATACAACAAATAAGTCATCCCTTTTTACCAATTACTTAATGGCGAAAAGTGTTTTGACTTTTTAATAATCGGTAGCCATCATTCTACTTCTAGCTCTTCTAAGCTTTTGATAAGTTCTTTTGTCTTTTCAGAGAACCCGGCCTTATCTTCAGGGTCAAGAGACAGTACATTGTTGTAGTCAGACAGGGCTTCATCAAATCGTCCTAATGTTTGTAGCATGGCTCCTCTAAATAAATATCCTAAGGAATTATTCGGATTTAGTTCTACTAGTTTGTTAAAATCCTCATAGGCTTCTTGGTATTTACCCAATGTAGAGTATAAATTTCCTCTTTTTATATAAGCACTAATATATTCTGGATTTAGTTCGATACACTTAGTATAATTAGCAATGGCTTGTCCGTATACAATTCTGTTTTCATAATATATGCCTCGGTTTAAGTAGGCTTCTACCAGAGTTGAATCAAGCTCAATTGCTTTATTCAGGTCAGGAAATGCATTAGCATCATCTTTGAGCTTGATATATATAAGTCCTCTGTTGTTGTATGTAGCGGCTTTATTAGGCTGTATTTTTATAGCCTGGCTATAGTCGTTTATTGCGGCTTCATAGTTTTCCTGCGAAGCATATATAAGCCCTCTCATTAGATATGCGTTGTAGTTTGGGGTTAATTCAATGCTTTTGGTATAGTTATCGATAGCTAAAGGAATGTTGCTGTTAATGTTTTGTTCTATGATACCTATGTTATAATAGGCAATACTAGAATTAGGGTTTAATTCAATTATTTTTTTGAAATCGAGTAGGGACATATCATATTTTCCAACATGGTAGAAAACATTTCCTCTCTCAAGACATGCGTCTATATATTCTGGATTTAGTTCGATAGCTTTGTTGTAATCGTTCAGGGCTTTATCAAAATCCTTATGTATATAATTGTATATATTTCCTCTGAAATAATAAGTCTTGGCATTCTGATTGTTAAGTTCTATGGCTTTAGAGAAGTCTTCCATTGCTTCCTGATATTTGGTACTCTGATAATATGCGAAAGCTCTATTATAGAATGCCAGAGAATAGGTGGAGTCTATTTCGATTACTTTATTAAAGTTTTTTATAGCTTCGGGTATATTGATAATTTCGTTAATGTAAATAACACCTCTGTTTAAATAAGCATTAAGGTACAGGCTATCAATTTCAATGGCTTTTGTATAATCGTCTAAAGCTTTTTGATTTTCGTTGATACTTGCATATAAAACACCACGGTTGAAATATCCATCTACGTAGGTTGAATCTAGCTCCAGCGCTTTATTGTAATCAGCCAATGCTCTTTCCTGTTGATTTAAACTGTTGAGAATAGCTCCTCTATAATTGTATACTCTTGTGTCGGTGGGGTTTATTTCTATCACTTTGTTATAATCCTCTAAGGTGGCTTCATATTTTTTTAACATGAGAAAAGCATCAGCTCTGTTTCTATAACTAAGTTCATAGTTTGGATCGAAATTTATAGATTGCGTAAAGCCATCAACAGCTTCTTGATAGTTGCCTAATTTTAAATTTGCATAAGCCCTGTTGTAATATGCAGCATCATCCAAAGAGTCTATGCTTATTACTTGATTGAAATCATTTATAGCTGAAACATATTCTCCCGTATTAAGGTAGATTGTTCCACGTTCCATAAATGCCTTTTTTTCAAGAGGGGATATCCTTGTCGCTTTGTTATAGTCCTCAATAGCCTTATCGTATTTTTTTATGTTTTTATATGCCTCAGCCCTGTTGTTGTAAGCACTCAAAAATGTAGAATCAATATCGATGGCTTTTGTATATCCTTCAATAGCTTTATCATAGTCTTCTAACATATAGAATGCATTAGCTCTGTCGTTGTATGAGGCAGCATCCATTGGGTTTAGTTCTATCGCTTTACTATAATCCTCTATCGCTTTGTTGTAGTCTTGAAGATCATAATAAGACAACGCTCTCCTGTAATATGCCGAAGCATAGGTTGTATCCAAATTTATGGACATTGTAAAGTCTTCTATAGCTTTGTTTAATTGCTCTGTTTGCCAGTAGATGTATCCTCTGTTATAATAAGCTATGTCATTTTCCGGGTCCAGTTCAATTGTTTTTGTATAATCAGCAGTGGACTTCTCTAGTTCGTTTATCTCATAGTAGCATATTCCCCTGTTTAGATAGGCTAAAAAATAGTCAGGAGACATTTCTATGACTTTGGTATAATCTCTGATTGCTTCCTGGTACTTTTCACTATTCTGAAATATACCTGCTCTTCTATTATAAGCATTTACATAAGTTGAATCTATCTCAATGGCTTTATTGTAATCAGCCAGAGCCTTGTCATATGTTTTTTCAGTATAATAGATGCTTCCTCTGTTGTAAAAAGGGTCAGCAAGGGTAGAATCAAGCTCTATTGCTTTATTATAATCTTTCAAGGCAAGTGTAGGTTCTTCTTGTATTTCATATATGCTTCCTCTGTTCAGATAAGCATCGATAAGCGTTGAGTCCAGATTGATAGCTTGTGTCAGGTCGCTTAATGCTTGGTTATAATTTTCAAGCTCGTAATAGAAACTCCCTCTTAGAGAATATACAGATCCACTTTCGGGCTTTATTTGTAATGCTTTATCGAGGTCGGCCATTGCAAGATCGTACTTTGATGATATGAAATAAGCGCTGGCTCTAATTTCATAAGCGTCAATATAAGAGGAATCTTTCTTGAGTATCATATCAAAAAGCTGCATCGCATGTTCTATGCTGTCTTGTTGATAATATTCAATTCCTTTTTGTAAATATGTTTTTAAGGGGATTGTATCTTCATTAGTAACAATACTCGAGTAATGCTCAAATCTATTTCCTTGATTGGCTAAAATATAATTTTGTGTAAAGAGAAAAGCTATACCGGTAAGTATACCAGTAGTAATTTTGAATAAAATAGATTTCATAGAATTAGCATTAAGAGATTTTGTATTTGTTGTTCAAATATATACTATAATTCTGACAGAATATTAAGAAAAAGTATATTTGTTTAAGTTAATTATCACTTGCAATATAGACATAAAAAAAGCGCTACCTATAAAAGATAACGCTTCTTGATGTTATATCGCTGTAATTATCAACCTACTTCGATGATTAAGAATTTAGTTAAACTCCAGAATCTCTTATAATCTGTAATTTTGATAACTATAGTTCCTTTTGCATCTTTGTCTAAAGTATAACTGTCTTTCGGGTGATCTGACAATAGTTTAGCTTTCTTGTCATACACAGGAATACTGTGAGTATCGCGGATGTCAATTCTTATAAACTTACTTTTTTCGATGCTTTCTTTCAGAATCTTAGGAGAAGCAAGGAATCCGCCCGAAACAACTTTTGCTTCTTTAAGCTCTTTGCTTGTACCAAACATATAGTAAGCAGTATTCAGCTCTTTATCTTGTTCTTTAATCTTAGATGCTTGTTCTGCTGTCTGAGATGATAGCGTTTCTACATTTGCTGTCAAAGATTGTACATCTGTTTGCAAAAGGGCTATTTGTTCGTCACGTGCCGATAATGATTTCTGAAGTTCCGAAATAGTATTAGCTCTTTCTACTAGCTCTGAATTCAACCGTTCGATAGTTGCTTTCAAGCCCGACATTTGTCCCGAATTGCTTTTCAGTCTTTTATTTAATTTGTCAATATCAGTTTTGTTCTTTTTCAAGATCTCATTGATCATTTCAAAATTGTCTTTAATACGTGTTTTTGTATCATTAGACATTTCACCTTTAGACTTAGATTCGATGGATAAGAATTTCTCAGCCTCTCTGATCTGCCTGAAATTTTCTTCTACATCGTTAATCAAAGCATTCATTTCCTCTAATTCGCTGTTACCTTTGGTTGTAACTTGAAGAAGAGAGTCGCGCTGAGCTTGTAAAGCTTTATATTCATCCGAATTTTTTACATTACATGATGCTAATGCTAATAAGCATAGACATCCAACTACTAATTTTTTCATAAACTAATATTTAAGTTGTTAGATTTCTTTTTCTATTATAGTTAAAAAATTTATTCTTCTTTTCCTGCAAGCACTATAACAAATTCTCCTCTGGGTTCGTTCATTGTATAGTGTAATATTAAGTCTTTAAGACTACCTCTTAGGACTTCTTCATATCTTTTGGAGATTTCGCGACAGGTTGCTGCATATCGCTCTTCTCCCATATACTCTGCTAATTGTGTTAATGTTTTTAATACTCTATGCGGCGATTCGTATAGAACAATAGTTCTTGTTTCGTCAGCTAATATTTTCAATCGCGTCATTCTCCCTTTTTTCTGAGGCAAAAAGCCTTCGAAACAGAATCTGTCGCAAGGAATACCCGATGCTACAAGTGCCGGAACAAATGCTGTTGCTCCAGGCAAACACTCTATATCGATACCCGCTGCAACACATTCTCTGACAATCAGAAAACCCGGGTCGGAAATGCCCGGAGTGCCTGCATCTGATACCAGCGCCATATCTTCTCCTGCATTTATACGTTCTACGATATGAGCTACAGCTTTGTGTTCATTAAATTTGTGATACGATTGCATTTTGTTTTGTATCTCAAAATGTTTCAATAGAATACCTGTTGTTCGGGTATCCTCAGCCAGTATAAGAGACACTTCTTTTAATAGTCTGACTGCCCTGAAAGTCATATCTTCTAAGTTACCTACTGGGGTAGGTATAACATATAATTTCCCCATTTCCTTTCCTGCTGTATACAATACATATCGATCCACAAAGATAGAAAAAAAATGAACCGTTAATTAAAAAACGTAAATAATGTCATTTTGTTGTATTGTCGGTTCTTTTGTAGCCTCATTTATTTTATGGCTTTATTGATTTGTATAACTCATCCCATTTTTCATATAAGGCTTTCATCGATGGCAGTACGATGTTTGCACCCGCATCCGCTAATATCTTATCAGGCATTGGGCCTGTGTTTACAGCAATAGTAAAAATGCCTGCGGCAACCGCTGCTTCTACACCTCTCGGTGCATTTTCTACAACAATGGTTTCGTTTGGCTTCAGATTTCCGGCTTTCTCCAGTCCCATCAGGTAAGGTTCAGGGTGTGGCTTGCCATGTTTCACGTCAAAGGCTGTTACCATTCGTTCTTTCTTAAATAATCCCGGAAAATTATGTTCCAATTTATCTATCAGAGTTGGTTGCCCCGATCCTGTTACCACGGCACATGTCAACCCCTCATCATGTACTTTTTTAACGAAGTCGTAAGCGTATGGAATCAGGCTTCCATCATTGTATTCCGAAAACAGCTCGGTTTTACGCTTATATATTGCATTTATTTCTTTGTCGGTAGCTTCTCTTCCTTTTTCTCGCTTCATCAGGTGGTTTATTGTATGGCTACCCACCATCCCTTCGTATAAGTAGAATTCTTCGGGTGTACTTGGTATATCAAACTCGTCCATTGTTTCTTTCCACGATTTGGCATGCCATTTCATCGAGTCGTACAGAACTCCGTCCATGTCGAAAAGCACAGCTTTGAGATCAAATTTAGAATAGTTATGTTTGTTTAGATAGTCGTTAAAAGTGGTGATCATGATTCTTCTTTAATAAAATATATGCAAAGATACGCTTTATAGATTTAATTCCCTACAATGTGCAAATGTCATAACAAAATCAAAAAATGAAACTTTTTATTTGTTTTTCTGAAAAAATAAAATAACTTTGTCAGCCAATAAGTAAATATTGAATATGAATTTACATAGTATAATTATTAGTTCACTCATTCTGCTCTGGAGAAATTTAGAGTGAGCATTGCTATGTAGTATAAACGATAAAGAAAAAACTAGAGCCTTTCTCACTGTAAAGTAGATGAGAAAGGCTTTTTTTATGTAAAATAATCAGGATTTAATTAAAAACAGTTATGGACAAGTTATTTATTTTTGACACCACATTGAGAGACGGAGAGCAAGTTCCGGGTTGCCAGTTGAACACAATCGAGAAAATTGAAGTAGCCAAGGCCCTCGAAATGCTCGGTGTTGATGTAATCGAAGCTGGTTTTCCTGTTTCCAGTCCTGTAGATTTCAACTCGGTAGTTGAAATATCCAAGGCTGTTACTTGGCCTACAATCTGTGCTCTTACACGTGCCGTGGAAAAAGATATAGAAGTAGCTGCCGAAGCCTTAAAGTATGCCAAGAAAAAACGTATACATACAGGTATTGGAACTTCAGAATATCATATTAAGTACAAATTTAATTCCACACAAGACGAAATAGTAGAAAGAGCTGCTGCTGCTGTCAAATATGCGAAGCGTTTTGTAGAAGATGTTGAGTTTTATGCAGAAGATGCAGGTCGTACCGATAATGCCTACCTAGCACGTGTGGTACAAGCTGTAATTAATGCAGGAGCTACTGTCGTAAACATTCCCGATACTACAGGGTACTGTTTGCCTACAGAATATGGCGCTAAAATAAAATATCTGATTGATCATGTGGATATGAAAAATGCAATTCTTTCTACACACTGTCATCAAGACTTGGGTATGGCTACGGCAAACTCCATAATGGGTGTTTTGAATGGAGCCCGTCAGGTAGAAGTGACAATAAACGGTATCGGCGAGCGTGCAGGTAACACATCTTTGGAAGAGGTTGTTATGGCTATTCATAGTCATAAAGAGTTGAAGATTGAGACAAATATCAATACTCAAAAAATATATCCAACCAGCCGCTTGGTTTCTAATTTGATGAACATGCCTGTTCAGCCAAACAAGGCTGTGGTAGGGCGCAATGCCTTTGCTCACTCATCGGGTATTCATCAGGACGGAGTACTAAAGCATCTTTCTACTTATGAGATTATAGACCCTAAAGATGTAGGTATTGATGATAACGCCATTGTTTTAACTGCCAGAAGTGGGCGTGCCGCATTGAAAAATAGACTAAATTTGCTTGGCATAGAAGTTGATGATGATACATTAGCAGAATATTATCAACGTTTTCTTGAATTGGCAGATAGGAAGAAAGATATTACTGATGAGGATATCCTGATCTTAGCCGGTAGAGAAACAGATAAAATGCATCGGGTTAAGCTGGATTATCTACAGGTGATCTCAGGACTTGGAATACGAAATGTCGCAAATGTGGGACTTGATATCGCCGGCGAAAAATTTGAAGCCTCGGCTTCCGGCAATGGACCTGTAGATGCTGCTATAAAAGCTATCAAGCAAATCATACGACGCCAGATGGTTATTGAAGAATTTCTGATTCAGGCAATAAACAGAGGCAGCGATGATATCGGAAAAGTACATATGCAGGTAGAGCACGAAGGAGTAAACTATTACGGATTTTCGGCAAATACTGATATTGTAACAGCTTCGGCTGAAGCATTTATAAATGCAGTAAACAAATTTGTAAAGTAAAAAAGGCACAGACAAAGTCAAAATAGATGGAACCCAAAAAATACCAATATATAGACAGCTTGAGAGGAATAGCAATTCTTTTGGTTGTGCTTGTTCATGTTGGTATAGTTTTGGATAACATGATCGACTATTTTCCGAAAGATAGTTTGTTGTTGTCGATAATTGGAAATGGAGCATATGGTGTACAGCTATTCCTTATTGTAAGCGCATATACATTGACTATGTCGCATTACAATAGGCTGGATGAGCCACACAAAAACCGGAATTTCTTTATTCGTCGTTTTTTCAGGATAGCACCTATGTATTATATTGCTATTATTTATTTTACATTAGATAAGTACTTGCAATTCAATTTTGTAAATCCCGATTTTTCGGCAATACCTATTCGGTCTATGTTGAGTAACATTTTCTTTACCAATGCGCTTATTCCTGAGCATACCAATAATTATGTACCTGGAGGATGGTCGGTATCGGTGGAGTTTTTGTTTTACTTTATGTTACCGTTTATATGCAGTAAAATAAAAACGGTAAACTCTGCTTTACTATTGTTTCTGTCTACTTTGACATTAGCGTTGATTATTGATCCCTTCATAAAGGCGAATACAATATATCCGTATTTCCATGAATATAACTTCTTTGTTCAACTGCCGGTATTCCCATTAGGGATATTAGCTTATTTCTTTTTGAATAGAGAACAACATGAAATAAAGCCTCTTACATGGGTGTACCTCATGGGAATGATGATTGTATTTTGTTATATATCAGTCCCGAAGCATATTATGTTTAGTCTTGCTTTTGCATTGTTGCTCATTATTCAGGCTAAATATAGCTTCAAACTGTTTTCTAATCGCTTTCTGGCAGAGGTCGGAAAAGTAAGTTTCAGCATGTATCTTTTGCACTTTGCTGTTGTGTATCTTTTCAATAGATTTGGTTTTTACCGAATTATAGAGGTTACTGATTTTACAACATCGCTTCTTAATTTTCTATTGATGTATATTGTTGTTGCGGGAGTGGCCTTTGCTATATCCAGTATAACATATAGGTTAATTGAAGTGCCGGGGCAAAATCTAGGCAAGAGGCTAATTAAAAAATTGTCTTTCGATCCTATTTCTCATACTAAAGCTATAAATGGAAACTAAAAAATATGAATATATTGACAGCCTTCGCGGAATAGCTATATTGATGGTGATTCTGGTTCACATTCCTTTTGTAGAAGGGATAGCTCCGGCAAAGTCTTATTTTCATGAGAAAGTGAATCTGTTTATAGACAACGGGCATTTGGGGGTAAACCTATTCTTTGTTGTTAGTGCATTTACTCTTATGCTTTCGCATCAGAGACGGCAGTATGAAGAGCATGCGAATCGCAATTTTTTTATTCGTCGCTTTTTCAGGATAGCACCTATGTATTACTTGGCAATTGTATATTTTACATTTGCTTACTATACAGGTTTTGATTTCTCCAACTTAAATTGGGAAAATGTTCCTAAGAAAGAATTGCTGACGAATGTGTTGTTTATTAATGGTCTTTTTCCCGAGTATATACATCGGTATGTGCCGGGAGGGTGGTCTATAACCGTAGAATTTACATTTTATGCCTTGTTCCCGTTTTTGTTTTCAAGAATAAAGGATATAAATAAGGCTGTTGTCTTCTCTTTGACAATGCTTCTCTTTTCTACTGTTGTAAATATACTTTTAACGGGTACTTATGCCGACCAAAATAATTTTTTAAGATTATTTATAGGAACCCAATTACCTGTTTTTTCGTTAGGTATATTAGCCTTTTTTATAGTAACTAATAAAGACAAACTATCAGAGATAAAACTTTCTATATTATCTTATTTAGCTCTGACGATACTAATCTATTGTTATGTTGCTATAAATTATGACTTTTTATATAGCATTGTGTTCTTTTTATTGCTTATTATACTCACTCAAAAAGCATATCCGTTATTTTCTAACAAGATATTGGCTAAGATAGGAAAAGTAAGTTTTAGCTTATACCTGATGCATTTTGTAGTGATGACGTTCTTTAATAGTAATGGATGGCTGACATGGGTGAAAATAGATAGCACGCTATCAGCAACATTTTACTTTATATTAGCATATTTGTGTATATTCACATCGGGCTATGTATGCTCGGTATTTACTCATAAATTTATTGAAGTTTCGGGACAAAACCTGGGACGAAAAATTATTCAAAAGTTGAATCAACAAAAATAAACTTGAAAAATGAAAACTCTATTCGACAAAATCTGGGATGCACATGTGGTGTCATCCGTTGAAAATGGCCCCACACAATTGTATATAGATCGCCATTTTTGTCATGAGGTTACAAGTCCTCAGGCATTTAATGGACTTAGGGCGAGAGGACTGAAGGTCTACCGTCCCGAAAAAACAACCATAACGGCCGACCATAATACGCCGACTATCAATCAGGATCAGCCTGTAAAAGATCCTATTTCGAGAAACCAGTTAGATACATTGTCTAAAAATGCACAGGATTTTGGCATTAAATTGTTTTATCCTTTGGGGCATCAAAAAAATGGAGTAGTACACATTATAGGCCCGGAAAATGGATTTACACAACCCGGAATGACTATTGTTTGCGGAGATAGCCATACTTCTACACATGGTGCTTTTGGGGCAATTGCATTTGGTATTGGTACCAGTGAGGTGGAAATGGTTTTGGCTACGCAATGTATTCTTCAGACACGTCCGAAGACAATGCGTATAACGTTTAACGGAAAATTAGGTGAAGGTGTTTCTGCTAAAGATTTAGCTCTATATATGATCTCTAAGTTGACTACCGGTGGTGCTACCGGTTATTTCGTAGAATATGCGGGCGAAGCTATTCGCAACATGTCTATGGAAGAGCGTATGACACTATGTAACCTAAGTATCGAGATGGGTGCTCGTGGAGGATTGGTTGCTCCTGATGAGACTACTTTCTCTTATGTGAAAGGTCGTGAATTTGCACCTAAAGGAGAAGAGTGGGATAAGGCATTAGCATACTGGAAAACATTAAAGACTGACGAAGGTGCTAAATTTGATAAAGAATTGACATTCGATGCAGCAGATATCAAGCCGATGATTACTTACGGAACTAATCCGGGTATGGGTATGGGTATTGATGAATCGATCCCTACATTGGACGAAATAGATGAGGCCGGACGTATTTCTTTCCAGAAGTCTATGGATTATATGGGCTTCAAACCCGGAGAAAAGGTAGAAGGCAAATCGATAGATTATGTATTTCTAGGTAGTTGTACCAATGGTCGTATCGAAGATTTCCGTGTGTTTGCAAACTTTGTAAAAGGAAAGAAAAAAGCTGACAATGTGATCGCTTGGTTAGTTCCGGGAAGCTGGAAAGTAGAACAACAGATCAAAGACGAAGGACTGTATGATATTCTTAAGGAGGCTGGCTTTGAACTTCGCCAACCGGGTTGTTCGGCATGTCTTGCGATGAACGATGATAAGGTGCCTGCCGGTAAATATGCAGTATCCACATCAAACCGTAACTTTGAAGGGCGTCAAGGTCCGGGAGCTCGTACTATTCTTGCCGGTCCGCTTGTAGCTGCTGCCGCTGCTGTGACAGGAAAGATTACTGATCCTAGAAATCTTTAATAAGACTAATTTTCTAATATGCCAATATGTAAATATTCAGTATCCTATTGAAACCAAATTATTAGAAGATATAAAAATCTTGCAAAAGATAATTAACAAAATAATAAACACCAAACACCGCCAAATCGAGATAATTGGCATATCGGCACATTATCTTATTGGCACATTGATTTATATTATGGAAAAATTTCAAACACTTACATCAACATACGTTCCACTTCCAATTGAGAATGTGGATACAGACCAAATTATACCGGCTCGCTTTTTGAAGGCGACAGATAAAGAAGGTTTTGGTGATAATCTTTTTGCCGATTGGCGTTACAATAAAGATGGAAGTCCCAAAGCTGATTTTGTGCTCAACAATCCTACATATAGCGGCCAGATACTTGTTGCCGGAAAAAACTTCGGTAGCGGATCTAGTCGCGAACATGCAGCGTGGGCTGTTGCCGGATATGGATTCAAAGCTGTTGTTTCAAGCTTCTTTGCCGATATTTTTAGAAACAATTCATTAAACAACGGAGTGCTTCCCGTTGTGGTTACACCTGAGTTTTTATCCGAAATATTTACTTGTGTAAATGCTGATCCAAAAGCTACATTGACAATCAATCTGGAAAAACAAACCATAACAAACAATGTAACGGGGAAAACAGAAAGTTTTGAAATTAACCCTTACAAGAAAGAATGTCTATTGAAAGGACTTGATGATATCGACTATCTGTTATCTAAAAAAGAATTGACAGAAAAGTACGAAGCAGAGCGTCCTTTATAAATTATATAATAAATTAGCAAACAGCTATCTGCGATTAGATTATG
This sequence comes from Bacteroidota bacterium, assembly GCA_023437305.1. Classification (GTDB taxonomy): domain Bacteria; phylum Bacteroidota; class Bacteroidia; order Bacteroidales; family Dysgonomonadaceae; genus Dysgonomonas. The sequence goes on along the minus strand of JAEZGN010000030.1, from coordinate 261,473 downwards.
TCTGTCATCATTGTTGAGATGCTAAATGATTCTGAATAAGAAGAGATATATCCCTAGATGAAAAAAGGTATTTATATATTCATTTTTATTATGGTTTCTGTGAATATTTATTCTCAGAATATCTTAAGTCCTGTGTCGTTTGAACAAGTGACTCTTACCGATAATTTTTGGAACAATAGGATGAGGATCCAAAAAGAAGTATTGGTTCCTGTGGCATTCGAACGTACAGAAATTGCCGTAGAAGATCTTCGGCGCACAGCTAATTATCTGAAAGGAATCAAAGGTACTTTACCATCTGATAGCAGATTCAGCACTTCCGACTTGTTTAAGGTTATCGAAGGTGCGGCCTATCTGTTAAAGATGGAGCGTGATCCAAAATTGGAAAAGCAGATAGATGATATCGCAGATATTATAGCTCAGGCTCAGCAACCCGACGGCTATTTATACCCTCCTCATATTACAGGGGCTTATAAGACTGCGCCATTATGGGGTGGGGCAGGAATGGGCGATAAGCCTTATTCGTGGGTAGTACACAGCCATGAATTGTACAACATGGGGCATCTTTACGAGGCTGCAGCTGCATACTATCAGGCTACCGGCAAAAAGAACCTGCTGGATATTGCGACTAAGAGTGCTAAGCATATAAATAAAGTCTTCTTTGAAGGGGATCCGAATTACAATGGTGGTAAGCCTGTAAATCAAGCTCCCGGACATGAAGAGATAGAAATCGCATTGGTGAAGCTTTATCGTGTGACAGGAGATCCGCTATATCTCAATATGGCGAAAAAGTTTATCGATATACGAGGTGTAACCTATGTGCCCGATGGCAAAGGAACCATGTCGCCCGAATATGCGCAGCAGCATGTGCCTGTACGTCAGCAGGATAAAGCTGTAGGGCATGCTGTGCGTGCAGTTTATCTTTATTCGGGTATGTCTGATGTCGGCACATTGACGGGAGATACTACTCTCTCGCCTGCTTTGGATAAGATATGGGGCAATATTGTGGATACACGGATGCATATCACAGGTGGGCTGGGAGCTATACATGGTATCGAAGGCTTTGGCCCTGAATATGAATTGCCAAATAAGGAAGCATATAATGAAACGTGTGCCGCGGTAGGTAATGTATTCTTCAATCATCGTATGTTCCTTCTCGAAAAGGATGGGAAATACATGGACGTTGCCGAAGTGTCACTCTTGAACAATGTTCTAGCGGGAGTAAATCTTCAGGGAAACAAATTTTTCTATGTTAATCCTCTTGCCTCGGATGGTACGGTAGATCGTTCATATTGGTTTGGAACTGCTTGTTGCCCGACAAATTTGGCGAGGCTTATTCCTCAGGTTTCGGGTTTGATGTATGCGCATACCGATAATGAAATTTATTGTTCTTTCTACACCGGAAGTAAAGTAGACTTTGCTCTTACATCCGGAAAAGTAGCACTAGAGCAAAAAACGAATTATCCTTTCGATGAAAGTATCATATTAACAGTAAACCCTGAAAAGAATAATCAGGTATTTTCAATAAAAATGCGAATCCCTACATGGGTGGGTTCTCAGTTTGTGCCGGGTAAATTATATAGCTATATTGATAATAATTCGAAAGCGTGGGAACTATATATAAACGATAAGAAGGTCGGAAATTTGTCTTTTAAGAAAGGTGAAGTTTCTCTTGATAAAGGTTTTGTGTCTATCTCTAGAAAATGGAAGAAAGGAGATAAAGTAGAGCTTAAACTACCTATGCCTGTTCGTTATTCTCATGCTATAAACGAAGTAAAAGCAGACAACGACAGGGTAGCTATCACCAGAGGCCCTTTAGTATATTGCGCAGAGGGTGTCGACAATAGCGAAGATGTGAACAGGTATTACCTGACTAAAGTATTAACAGAAGCTAAAGTACAGAGAGATGATACCGGAATATTGAAGGGGATAGACCTTATAAAAAATGTTTCGGCGGATTATATAGATGTAAAAGGGAATGTTCATCAGGCTTCACTCAATCTTATTCCATATTATGCATGGAACAATCGAGGAGTTTCCTCAATGAACATCTGGTTTGCAGAGAATGAAAGGAAGGTGCGAGAAAGCATTGCTATTCTTCCGGTAGCAATAAAAGATATAAAAGCGACTTATACAAACGAAGGCGAAAATGTATTCTCTATTGTTAACGGAAAACATCCGAAGAGTTCCCAGGATACAGAAATCAATCGATGGACTTCTTGGAACAAAAAAGGGGAAAAGCAAAGCATCGACTTTACCTTTGAGAAGCCTACTGATATAAAAGCCTTTTCGGTTTATTGGTATGACGACAATGGCGGAGTTCGTTTGCCAGACGTCTGGAACTTGGAATATAAAGATGATAGTGGTTTTTGGAAACCATTTCCATTATATAGTACCGATTCATATAGTTTGCTCAAAGATCAATTTAATCTTGTGCATTCTGATGGAGATTCTTTTGTTGTAGAACATATCAGATTGAACGTAACGCCAAAAGCCGATAGTGCAGTTGGTATCTTGCAAGTGCGGTTTGATATTAAGTAATTAAGAAAATTAAAGATTACCATGATAGAAATAATGGACACAACCCTGAGAGATGGCGAACAAACATCGAGTGTTTCGTTCTCGGCTCAGGAGAAGATGAGTATAGCTCACTTGTTGCTGGTCGATCTCGGTGTAAATCGTATCGAGGTAGCATCGGCACGTGTTTCGAATGGTGAGTTTGAAACTGTAAAAAAAATCGCCAATTGGGCGAAATCCGCAGGATATATAGATAATATTGAGATATTAGGATTTATCGATAAAGGGGCTTCGCTCAATTGGATAAAAGACACAGGATGTAAAACTATCAACCTGCTGACAAAAGGTTCGTATAAGCATGTGACCGAACAGTTGCGCAAAACGCCCGAACAGCACCTTGATGATATTAAAGCGGAGGTCGAGTTAGCTCAAAAGCTAGGTATCACAGTCAATGTATATTTAGAGGATTGGTCTAACGGAATCATAAAATCAGAAGATTATGTTTATTTTATGATGGATGGGATGAGAGATCTTCCAATCAAACGATTTATGCTTCCTGATACTTTAGGTGTATTAAATCCGCATAGCGTATGGCGTTGTTGTCGTCGGATGATAAATCGTTATAGGGATCTTCATTTCGACTTTCATGCTCATAACGACTATGATCTAGGTGTGGCTAATACAATGGTGGCAGCCGAAGTGGGAGTGAAAGGTGTGCATCTGACAATGAATGGATTGGGTGAGCGAGCCGGAAATGCCTCATTAGCTAGTGTAATTGCGGTATTTCACGATCAGTTGAAATTAAAGACTTCTATAAAAGAAGAAAATATAAATAGAGTCAGTCGTGTAGTAGAGTCCTATTCGGGGCAGGTAATATCGGCTAACCAACCAATCGTTGGTGATAATGTTTTTACACAGTGTGCGGGAATACATGCTGATGGCGATAATAAGAACAACTTGTATTATAATGATCTCTTCCCTGAACGTTTTGGTCGTGTACGCGAATATGCATTAGGTAAACTGTCCGGCAAGTCCAATATCCGCAAGAATATTGAAGCTCTGGGTATCGAGCTTGATGAGGCTGATATGGCTAAAGTAACAGATCGTGTTATTGAATTAGGTGATAAGAAAGAGATTATTACACAAGACGATCTGCCATATATCATTTCGGATGTGTTGAAAAACAACGAGAAGGAAAGAAAGATCAAGATATTATCATTCGCATTTTTATTGACTAAGGGCTTACGTCCTACAGCCACTGTAAAAGTTGAAATTGATGGACAAGAGCACGAATGGACAGCACCGGGAGATGGACAGTATCACGCTTTTTCGAAAGCTTTGTATAAGATATATTCACGTTTGGGTAAACCTACGCCTACACTGGTGAACTATGCTGTTTATATACCACCGGGCGGGCGTACCGATGCTTTGGTACAAACGGTAATTACGTGGGAGTTTAATGGTAAGACTTTCAAGACAAGAGGGCTTGATGCCGACCAGACAGAAGCAGCGGTAAAGGCTACCGAAAAGATGCTGAATATGATCGAAGATCTGTAAATAACTTTTCGGCAAATGAAAGAAGAGCGGATTGAATGGGTTGATATTGCAAAAGGTATGGGTATAATATGTGTTGTAATAGGGCATATATTTCAACCCCAGATGTTTGCACACAAAATAATATATCTGTTTCATATGCCTCTTTTCTTTTATATCAGCGGGTTTTTGTATAAGGTAAGGCAAAATAACAGAGCTTTTGTAATACAGAGAGCGAGGAATCTTATTATTCCTTATCTATCGGTATTCATATTTGTATATTCATTATATCTGCTTATTTATTTTCCAAAGGGTTATCCTGCGGAGTACATAAAAATAGATATATTATACTACCTTCAGGGGGGGCGTCTTTTGAGGGAAATTGTCGATAATGTCTTTGTTGTCATGTGGTTTATTACCTGCTTGTTTTTTACGCAGATAGTATACAACATTATACAAACCATATTTAAACCTAAGATAGTTCATATTGTAATAGTATTGCTATTGATGGCGGCTTATGTAAATAGTATTTGCTTTCCTGACTTTTGGCTCTATTGGGGAGCAAATATCGTGTTGATGGCTATTCCGATATATCATATCGGATTTGTGTCTAAGCAAGTAAATTTAGATAAATATTCTATTTGGTTTATAATAGGAGGTTTGTTGGCTTGCCTGAGCTTGATATCATTCCCTCAGAATAAATTTGATATGATGCTGAATGATTATGGTATTCCTGTTGTAACACTCGTATGCAGCATTATTTGTATTTATATGATCAGGGCTATCTCGGTTTATATGTCCCGAAATGCTATTTTATCCCGAATATTCTCAGAATTAGGTAAAGCATCCTTAGTTATTATGGCATTTCATTTACCTGTATATGCTTTGCTTTGGAAATACTTTGAAATGAAATCACCCTTGGCTATTGTATCGATTATCGTAATACCTTATTGCTTTTATCTTATCTTTAATAGGTTTAAAGTTACGCAGATACTTTTTTTAGGAAAATATAAGAGAAAACAGATTCAATAATAATTACAATTTTAAAATAAAGATTGATGAAATTAAACATTGCAGTGCTCCCCGGAGACGGAATAGGTCCTGAAATAATAGAACAGGCATTAAGAGTAACAGAAGTAGTTTGTGAAAAATTTGGTCACGAACTTTCTTATGAATATGGAATTGTTGGAGCTTCGGCAATCGATCAGGTAGGCAATCCATATCCTGATGGTACACACGAATTGTGTATGGCTTCTGATGCAGTACTATTTGGTGCTATAGGAGACCCTAAATACGATAATAACCCTTCAGCAAAAGTACGTCCCGAACAAGGACTTCTGGCTATGCGCAAAAAATTGGGATTGTATGCTAACCTTCGTCCTGTAAGTACATTTCCTACGTTAGTACATAAATCGCCTCTTCGTCCTGATTTGGTAGATGGTGCTGATTTTATGTGTGTGCGAGAATTAACGGGAGGAATGTATTTTGGTCGCCCGCAAGGACGTAGCGAAGATGGTGATACGGCTTATGATACTTGCGTTTACACTCGTGAAGAAGTAGAGCGTATTCTTCATCTTTCGTATAAATATGCACAGATGCGTCGCAAAAAAGTGACAGTAGTAGATAAAGCGAATGTTTTGGCTACTTCTCGTTTGTGGAGACAGGTTGCTCAAGAAATTGAAAAGCAATACCCCGATGTGGAAACAGAATACATGTTTGTAGACAATGCCGCTATGCAGATTATACAATGGCCTAAGCGATTTGATGTACTTGTTACAGAAAACTTGTTTGGAGATATACTTACCGATGAGGCTTCTGTAATTACCGGATCTTTAGGTATGTTGCCATCGGCATCTATCGGTATCCATACATCTGTATTTGAACCGATACATGGTTCATACCCTCAGGCTGCAGGTAAAAATATAGCAAATCCATTAGCCACTATTCTTTCGGCAGCAATGATGTTCGAATATGCATTCGAGCTCAAAGAAGAAGGTAAGCTGATTCGTGACGCAGTTAATGCTTCTATGAATGCAGGAGTAGTGACTGAAGATATTGCATCGAAAGATGGAAAAGCTTATTCTACATCACAAGTAGGTGACTGGATTGTAAATTATTTAAAGGGATAAGATCTCTTTTTAAGATACATGAAAAGAGGCTGTTCAATTGCGGACAGCCTCTTTTTTATGAAGCCAGAATCTCTAAATCTCTTTATTGATCACAATTTTATAAATATTACCACTATCTTCAAAAGGATTTATATATTCTTCTTGTTTTAGTAATAGTATCTTGACATTACTCTACTCTGTAATATCTAACATTGTGATTAGGCTTCTAGTATCTGGGCGATATCTAATTTACGCATTTGCATAAATGCATCCATTATCCGTCCTGCTCTTGTCGGATCTTTCATCAACTTAGGAAGTATGGAAGGTACAATCTGCCAAGAGAGTCCATATTTATCTTTCAACCACCCGCAATAGCTTTCTTCACCGCCATCGGCGGTCATTACAGACCAATAGTAGTCTATCTCCTCCTGTGTATCACAAAATATTTGGAAAGATACCGACTCGTTGAACTGAAATATAGGACCTCCATTGAGTGCAGTAAAAGCCTGCCCATTAATTTCAAACTCTACTGTTAATACAGTACCTTCGGGCTGATTATGAATCTCATATCCCTCTTTTCCATAATATGTAATATCATTAATCTTCGAATTTTTAAAGACCGAAACATAAAAGCGAGCAGCGTCTTCGGCTTTACCATCAAACCATAAACAAGGAATAATAGGATGTATCATAACCAATTTGTTATATTTCGTTTACTTCATAGAATGTAAACCAAAAGTATTACCTTCCGTATCGGTACAAAGAGTAATAAAACCGTATTCTCCAATAGAAAATTTGCTCTGTTGTACTTTGCCTCCGGCAATAGCCACACGGCTTTCTTCTAGAGCACAGTCATCGCAACCAAAGTATACGATAGTACTGTTACCTCCGGCTTTCATTCCTTCTACTTTTACTAACGCTCCGGATGCATTCGGAGCATTTTCCTCCTCAGACCACGGAAAAGCTGCCATTTCAAAATCACCGACATCTTCCATAGGCATATCTAACAATTCCTTACCTAATACTGTCCCATAAAACTTACGGGCACGAGCCATGTCGTCTACATAAATTTCAAACCAAACAACAGGATTACTTCTTACTGTCATAGTCTTATTTTTTTAGTTAATAGAAAGTGTTCCTCGTCAAGAAATATATTTTATTATTTATACCTAAATATTGAAAAATAAAATATATAATCTTTTAACCAATAAAAGGTTATAAATGTTCTCATACCTTTAGTTAGTTATAATCAATTAATATTAATCACCAAAACATTAGGAAAAAAGATGTAGAATAATTATCTTTGCACCGCTTTTATAAGCCCGTACGTGTGATGGGAATAAGGAAGCAATCCTTAATTTGAGTAACACAATTTAAAATTAAAAAATGAAAACGTTTGAATTAAAAGGTGAAGCCAGAACCGATCTTGGCAAAAAAGCTACAAAAGCATTCCGCAAAGAAGATAAAATTCCTGCTGTAATTTATGGCGGAGAACAAACTGACGCAATTGCTTTTACTGTTACAAACAGTGATGTTCGCAAACTAGTTTATACTCCTGAAATTTTTCTTGTAGACCTTACAATTGGAAAAGATAACTATAAAGCTATATTGAAGGATATACAGGTACATCCGGTAACAGATGCTATCTTGCACCTTGATTTTCTTCATGTATTTGAAAATAAACCAATCGTAATGGACGTTCCTGTTATCTTGGACGGACTTGCAGAAGGTGTAAAAGCAGGGGGTAAACTTTCACTTGACTTGCGTAAGATAAAAGTAAAAGCTCTTTACAATAAGATTCCTGAAAAAGTACATGTTGACGTAACAAGTCTTGCTCTAGGTAAATCTATTCAGGTAGGAGATTTACACTTCGAAGGGCTTGAACTGCTAAATGCTAAGAACTCTGTTGTTTGTCGCGTTCAATTGACTCGTGCTGCAAGAGGTCTCGCTGCTAAAAACGGCTAATAATAGGATATATTAATGAAATACTTGATTGCCGGCCTCGGTAATATTGGTAGAGAATACGAATATACCCGCCACAATATAGGATTCAGAGTATTGGACGCTTTAGCTAAAGCGTCCAATATTGTTTTTGCTGACAGGCGTTATGGCTTTGTGTCTGAACTAAAGGTCAAAGGACGTACTCTTATTCTGCTAAAGCCATCCACTTTTATGAACCTTAGCGGAAATGCTGTTCGCTATTGGCTCAACCAAGAAAAGATACCAATCGAGAATCTTTTGGTAGTTGTAGATGATCTTGCTTTGCCTTTTGGCTCTTTACGCCTCAAAGGGAAAGGTAGTAGTGCCGGACATAACGGACTGGGTAATATCCAATCTGTTCTTGGAACGCAAGATTATGCCCGTTTACGCTTTGGAATAGGTAATGAATTTGCTCGGGGTGGTCAAGTTGGCTATGTGCTCGATAATTTTACCGAAGAAGAAGAAAAAGAGCTTCCTGCAAAATTGGAAACCTGTGGTGAGATAATCAAAAGCTTTTGTTTGGCAGGTATCAACAATACCATGAACCAATACAATAATAAGTAAAACCAAAGGAAAGTTAGAAACGAGTATTTTTCGCTTCTAATATATGACTTTGATAAATGATGTGAAGCCGGTGTTGTTTACGGACATATTGGCAAAATTCTGATTTTATTATGAAAGAACCTAAAAACGAAGTACGTATAGATAAATGGCTGTGGGCTGTTCGTCTTTTCAAAACTCGTTCTATAGCAATAGAAGCCTGTAAAAAAGGACGTATCTCGATCAAAGGAGTTACTATAAAACCATCTCGATCTATTAAGGTCGGTGATGTAATAGAAGTGCGACGTCCTCCGGTTACTTACTCCTTTGAAGTTCTAAACCTTTCGGAAAACAGAATGGGCGCCAAACTTGTGCCCGAATTTATGAAAGATGTGACCCCTCCATCTCAGCTCGAAATATTAGAAATGTCTAAGATGAGTGGTTTTGTAGATAGAGCTAGAGGAACAGGGCGGCCAACAAAAAAAGATCGTCGAGAGTTAGATCAGTTTACTGAGGATTACTCTTTTTTTGATGATTGGGATTTGGAAGATTAAAAGCAGAAATTATTCTTCGAAACTTATTCTTTGCAGAACACACTTTTATGAAATAGTAATTCATCATACCATCAAAAACTTTCTTATTTATATTTGTTCTTATTTATAATTCTATATCTTTGTTATCATAATTGGTGTTATATATTCGAAGTCTTGGATATATAATGAAAAGGGAATCAGGTGTAAATCCTGAACAGTCGCGCTGCTGTAAGCTTCGCTAAACGTTTATACAAATCCTCAAAGCCACTGTTTTAGATAAACGGGAAGGTCGTATAAAACGGAAGTAAGTCAGAAGACCTGCCAAAAAATAAATTTCATCTTTCGCGAAAAAAGATAGAAAGCTCAAGAGATTTTTCTCTGATTATAGAAAATTGATTTTGGTTGAAGTATTTATACTATCATCTCTTGCAATATCATATTTGGGTATCTGCAAATGAGGTTGTATATTTTAAATAAACTTTTTCCTGATCTTATTATATATTCGATAACAATAAAAACTTACAACAATGAAAAAGATATGTCAAAGATGTTCGGCCGCTTTCAGCTGTAGAGAAGACCGCGTAGAATTGTGTAGCTGCCGTAGAGTTTCTTTAGTTTCGGGGGTACGCGATTATATAAAAGATAACTATAGTGATTGCCTTTGTCCTAAGTGTTTACGTGAAACAAATACGTACTTTTTTGCCTTTGATGTTAATCCTAAATTCATAAAAGATAAAAAATAAAGTATTTATAAGCAACACCAATACAAGGTAATAGCAAAAACTTATTTTTAATTTACAATTTATTATAAATTTAGTCTTTAATTCGTTTAATTGTATAGGTAAGTTTCCTTAAATTTGATGTTGGAAAACAACGCAGTTTGAATGTTTTCAAATCAAGTATTGAAGTTTGCAATCTCCTGTCACAAATGGAGATAGGAGATTGCAAATAGATATAGAAACCGGATAGAAATAATAACTATAATAAATAAAATTAAACATGTTACAAGAGTTTACTTTAGGCGAAGGTAAGGCCATTATCAACTTCACTCTTAAGTTTTGCGACACGAGGCAAAAAATATTAAATAGTTACGGTTTTCATCGGGTTATTGAAGCTTTTATACAAAGATTGAAAAAGAATGATGTCATTATCTACGATTATTATATCAAAGAATTCAAGACTGACGAAGAATTTCAAAAAACATTGATAGAAGCATTTAAGTTACTTACTGTATGTAACCCTGACGAGGTGCAAAACGTGCATAATAAGTATGCTATCTTCTTTAACGATAAAGACTTATTTATAGAGCTCATAGAGCTTCTTTATGGCTTCTGGCGCAGAATGGAACGTTATACTATAGTGCATAACAATTCCATCAGCAGCGGGTTGCAAAGTGTACGTTTCTTGCATGCCAACGAATTGTTCAATGAGTTGGTACTTTCCATCTACCGCCGCATTCAGGAAACTGTAATGGGGTATCAGCATCTTGTATATCGCCAACTTACCGCAGGTGCAAATGCAGGATTAACTCTTAGTGACATTACTTGGAACTGCCCAATAGAATACAATGGGTTGACTTCTATTCCGTTCATTACTTCTGTTATGTTTAAACCTCCGTTTATTTCGTATACAAAAAGAAATACACGTGACGGCATTTTTCAAGAACATACAACAAATCCGGTAGAAAATATTATTCTGAATGAAGATGACTGGTTCTTATTTCCTGCTAAAGTAGGAAATATGCTGACCTTTGTTTATTTCCATAAGGATTATATGGTTCACGGATTTGCCTTATCCAATCTTTTTGAACTGGCTAAAGCCGGTGAATATATCGGTAAAAAACCGGATATAATATACGTGTTCGGATACCCTGATGGAATAGAAGAGAAACGAACTTTCTACTATAAAGATAAGAAAAATGATATTCTTATCGGTTACGCAAATCATTGCGACGATATCGACTATTTTGGCTATATGAAAAAGATGCTCCTTACACTTCATAACGTGAAGCAAATGGAGCAAGGCCGATTGCCGCTACACGGAGCTATGGTAAACATATTGCTCAAGAATGGTACGGAAGCCAATATCGTTATTATAGGAGATAGTGGTGCCGGAAAATCTGAAAGTTTGGAAGCTTTCCGTACGCTCAACGAAAAATATATACGTCATATGCGTATCGTATTTGATGATATGGGTTACCTCAAGAAAGAAGAAGATGGAACAATTAAAGGCTACGGAACCGAAATCGGAGCATTTGTCCGTATCGATGACCTTGATCCTATGTATGCCTTCCAGCAGCTGGAGAGAGGTATCTATTCTAATCCAGACAAAATAAATGCTCGTATTACGATTCCTGCTGCAACATACGATGTTATATCCAAAGGATACAAAGTAGACTATATACTATATGCCAATAACTATACTGAATCTGCTCAGAAAATTAAATTCTTTGATAATTTGGATGAAGCTATTAAAGTATTCGAGGCCGGAGCTCGCAAAGCAAAAGGTACTACTACCGAAAATGGTTTGGTGACATCTTATTTTGCCAACCCTTTTGGTCCTGTACAAGAAAAAGAACTTGCCGGTAAACTTATTAAAGAATTCTTCAGTGATATGAATAAAAACGATGTGAAAATCGGAGAAGTATACACCTCGCTTGCTATTGACGGACATACTAAGGACGGACCTCAATTGGCAGCAGAAGAGTTGTTTACAATGATAAATAATGATTAAGTAGGAGTAGAGATGAGTTATTATTAGCTCGTCTCTTTCTTCGATAAGATTCTGATAAATCATTTTTATGAAATTTGCCCTGACAACTCAACGCTTACTTAAACTTTTGATAATGTATGGTGTTGAATATTATAACGGAGAAAAATACAATTAAAAATTAGAATAAACCTATGAACAATATGCAACAATCCTTGATGCACGACAATATCAAGATGCTTGGCCACTTGCTCGGAAAAACGATCAGTGAGGCTAAAGGACAAGATATGGTCGACCTCATAGAAACAATCCGCAGGCTATCTAAAGCATCACACTCGGGTGATATTGAAGCACATAAATCGTTGGTTAAGACATTGCAAAATCTCAGGGATGAGGAGTTCTTGCCCGTAGCACGCTCTTTCAACCAGTTTCTTAACCTCACAAATACGGCAGAACAATATAACAGTATCTCTCCCCACGCACAAGGAGCTGAGAATCCGGTTAATTTTTCTGCAGTATATGAAAAGCTTAAAGCCGCAAACTATAGCGATAGCGATATAATCAAAGCAATAGAAGATATATCTATCGATTTGGTCTTAACAGCTCACCCTACAGAAATAAATAGACGCTCGTTGATCAACAATCTGAATCAAGTAGATCAATGCCTCAAGCTACTGGATCACGATGATTTGATCGAGCATCAGAAAGTACAAATATTGCGCAGGCTCAAACAACTGATTGCTCAATATTGGTATACTGATGAAATTCGTCAAAACCGGCCTACCCCCAATGAGGAAGCTAAGTGGGGATACGATGCAGTGGAACATAGCCTTTGGGCTTCTGTTCCTGCTTACATCCGTGAATTGGACGAACAAATAAGAAATACACTCGCATATCGTATTCCTATCGATGCACGTCCTATACATTTTTCATCATGGATGGGGGGCGACCGTGACGGAAATCCGAATGTGACAGCCAAAGTTACACATGATGTACTGCTCGATAGCCGGCGCCGTGCTGCAACTCTCTTCTTATCAGATATAGAAATATTGGTGAAGGAATTATCAATGGCAACCTGTACGCTCGAATTCAGGAATTATATAGGAAACTATGAAGTACAAGAGCCATATCGTGAACTAATGAAAAAGTTGCGAACACAGCTTCGCAATACTATAGCTTACCTTGATGCCCGTATAGCAGGTAAAAATCCTGAACTTACCGAGGATATTCTCTACTATAATGAGCAATTATGGGAGCCTTTGCATGAATCATATAAGTCTCTGGTAGCTTGCAATATGGATATTATAGCTGACGATAAGCTATTGGATACCATGCGCAGGGTTAAATGTTTTGGGCTTACTCTTGTACAAATAGATGTTCGTCAGGAAAGTACAATTCATACTGAGACAATCTCAGAGATTACCCGTTATTTAGGATTAGGAGATTATGAAACATGGTCGGAAGATGAGAAGCAAGCGTTTCTTATCCGGGAACTGAACTCTAAACGTCCTTTGGTTCCAAAAAATTGGGAGCCTAGCCCTCAAACGAAAGAAGTGCTGCAAACCTGTAAAGTTATAGCAGAAACTCCTGAAGGAGTAATACCTACCTACATTATATCGATGACACGTACTCCGTCCGATATATTGGCGGTTTATTTGTTGTTGAAAGAAGCTGAGTGTCCTTATATATTACCCGTAACACCATTGTTTGAAACTTTGAATGACCTCAATAATGCCAATGGTATTATGCAGCAATTGTTTAATATCAGTTGGTACAGAGGTGTTATCAAGAGCAAGCAAATGATAATGATCGGTTATTCAGACTCAGCAAAGGACGCAGGCTCCATTGCTGCAGGATGGGCGCAATACAGAGCACAAGAAGCTTTGATCAAAACCTGTCAAGAAGCGGGAGTATGCTTGACCTTATTCCATGGACGTGGAGGTACTGTCGGACGTGGAGGAGGCCCTGCCAAAGTCGCTCTTTTCTCTCAGCCTCCGGGCTCATTAAAGGGTGGTTTGCGTGTGACAGAACAGGGCGAAATGATTCGCTTCAAATTAGGTATACCCGATCTGGCTATAAAAACGTTGGCTTTATATACTGATGCAATCTTGGAAGCCAACTTGCTTCCTCCACCTGCACCAAAACAGGAGTGGAGAGACCTTATGAATAAGATGTCGGATATTTCTTGTACCATATATCAAGATACAGTACATAGAAATCCTGACTTTATCCCGTATTTCTATCAGGCAACCCCCGAAGCTGAGCTTGCTCGTTTACCATTAGGTTCGCGACCTGCGAAACGTCGTCCCAATGGTGGCGTTGAAAGTTTGCGCGCCATTCCTTGGATATTTGGATGGACTCAAAACAGATTGATGCTTCCGGCATGGCTTGGAGCGGGAGAGGCCCTTCAGCAAGTTATAGATGAAGGCCAGATAGAGACATTGAAAACCATGTATAAAGATTGGCCTTTCTTCGGAACAAGGATTAATATGTTGGAAATGGTATTTGCCAAAGCAGACCCTCGTATATCGGCATATTATGACGAAAGGTTAGTGGAAGACAGGTTGCAAGATTTAGGAAAAAGGCTTAGGGCACAGTTAGAGGGTGCAATGAAATCTACATTGAGAATATCTCAGGATGAATACTTGATGGAGAGCCTACCCGATATAGCAGAGAATATTGCAATGCGAAATATATATACCAATCCGTTGAATCTGTTGCAAGTAGAATTACTTCATCGTTCGAGACAAGACGGTGAACATTCTCCCGAACTGGAACTGGCACTGATGATCACAATATCGGGAATTGCCGCCGGAATGCGAAACACAGGATGATAACATTCTGATAAAATATATAGATTGTAAAAGCTCATAAAAATCAAAATATTTTTATTCGTAGAAAATGCTTAATCCATGTTTAAAAATTTGATCTTTATGGGTTTTTACTTTAATTTCGTATAGATAAATAATTATATCATGCAATATAAAATAATGGCTCCAAAGGCCATAAATTCAACAATAGCACTGCCTGCATCTAAAAGCATAAGCAACAGAGCTCTTATTCTGAACGGTCTAAGTTTAAATGCCTCAACTCTGGAAAATCTCTCCGACTGTGATGATACGCAAGTAATGATAGAAGCCTTCCGCTCAGGCAGCAGCCTGATTGACGTAAAGGCTGCCGGCACATCTATGCGTTTCCTTACTGCACTGTTAGCTATAACACCCGGAGAATGGATAATAACAGGCACAGAGCGTATGCAGGAACGTCCTATTAATATACTAGTAGAAGCCCTGACCTCATTGGGAGCCCGCATTTCATATATTGCCAATATCGGATATCCTCCGCTAAAAATAAAGGGTACGGCACTCGATGGTGGTGACATATATCTGTCGGGAGATGTTAGTTCCCAGTTTATATCGGCACTTTTGATGATTGCCCCAACGATGAGTAAGGGTTTGACAATCCATTTGGAAGGCGATATTATATCCATCCCGTATATAAAAATGACATTAGGTATGATGTCTCAGTTTGGAGTAAAAGCACATTGGGAAGATAAAATAATCCGTATTCATCCACAAGAATACAGACCGACTCATTATGTAGTAGAGTCTGATTGGTCTGCTGCTTCATATTGGTACGAAATGGCTGCGTTAACAGATAGCGCGCATATAGAACTGAAAGGATTGTTCAAAGAGAGCATGCAAGGCGACTCTAAAGTATCCGAGCTGTTTTTGGATTTAGGTGTTAATACCGAATTCACTGAAAACGGCGTTATATTGACTAAGTCGGACAGAATAACAAAGAAGATGTTCCATAATTTTGTGAATGAACCCGATTTGGCACAAACCTTTGTTGTAACTTGTTGTATGATGAATATTCCTTTTATGTTTACAGGCTTGCAAAGCCTAAAGATAAAAGAAACAGACCGCATAGAAGCATTAAAAGCTGAAATGAAAAAGCTGGGATATCTGATTTATGATAGTCAAAACAGTATTCTCGAATGGAATGGAGAAAGATGCGAGCCAGAAACAGAAGCTGTTATCCGCACATACGAAGATCATCGCATGGCAATGGCTTTCGCTCCGGCTGCAATAAAGATGGATCATATCAATATAGCACACCCGAACGTAGTTACCAAGTCATATCCAAATTATTGGAATGACCTGAAAACTGTAGGATTTACGATAGAGGAAAAATAATATATCAATCTAAACGATATCCGAATTGGCGAAGTATGTTATCCCTGCTTCGCCAATCTTTTTCTACCTTGACGAATATTTGCAAGAATACTTTTTTATCAAAAAATCGCTCAATATCTTTCCGTGCCATTGTACCGAGTTTCTTCAAGGCTGCACCTTGATGTCCGATAACAATTCCTTTTTGTGTGTCACGCTCTACAATGATAAGAGCTCTTATATTTATTATATCTTTTTCTTCTTTAAACTCTTCAACAACGACTTCTACCGAATATGGAATTTCTTTTTGGTAATAAAGAAGGATTTTTTCACGAATAATCTCTGTTACAAAGAATCGGGCAGGACGATCAGTTAATGCATCTTTCTCAAAATAAGGTGGTGATTCGGGAATAAGGTCTATAATTCGTTTCTTGACCACATCTGCATTAAACTTATTCAAAGCCGAAATCGGATATATTTCAGCATTCGGAAGCAGTTCTTTCCATCTCAAGACTAAGGCTTCCAAGTCTTTTTGATTTGTTTGATCTATTTTATTAATCAAAAGCAAAACAGGCGCTTCTACACCTTGTACTTTTTTTAGAAACTCTTCGTTTTTGTCTATTTTTTCAACAACATCAGTCATATACAGTAAGACATCAGCATCGCTTAATGCAGATTCCGAAAAGTTAAGCATCGACTCCTGCAACTTGTAGTTGGGACGTAAAACACCCGGAGTATCAGAATAAACAATCTGATATTCATCGGTATTCACTATTCCTAAAATACGATGACGAGTGGTCTGAGCTTTAGAAGTAATAATTGATACTTTTTCACCTACCAACAGGTTCATCAACGTTGATTTACCTACATTGGGGTTGCCTACTATATTTACAAATCCTGATTTATGCATTTTTATTTTTTATGTTTTTAGAATACGGCTGTCGAACTTAGCATTTCGGGTGTCATCCATTTGCCTTGTGCTTTCATCACTTGCTCTATGACATCACGGGCAACACCATCTCCGCCATTTTTATGCGAAATATATTGGGCTACACTTTTTATCTCAGGTGCAGCATTTGCCGGGGCAACAGCCAACCCTACAGCCTGCATTACCTGATAGTCTGGCAAGTCGTCGCCTGCATATATGATCTCTTCGGCTTTATAGCCTGTTTTTTCCATATAGTCGTTGAGGTCGTTTATCTTAACTCTCGATTTGAGGTAAATATCATTAACTCCCAACCTGTTGAAGCGAAGACGGATATTGTCTGTATCTGCTCCTGTGATAATGGCCACACTATAGCCGGCTTTTACTGCAAGGTTGATAGCATATCCATCTTTTATATTTACCATCCTTACCGGTGACCCATCTGAAGACAAAGGTATTGAATCGGGAGATAAAACACCATCAACATCAAATATAAATGCTTTTATTTTCTTCAAATCGTAATTTATTGTACTCATTATATATCTTTTTTACCAAACCGATGAATACTTTCACTCATCAGTTTATAAATTTGTTTTATTTCGTCATCATCAATTAGCGACAAATGCTTCTCCATTACATTTTCATCGAAGCGTATAGCCGGACCTGTTTGAGCTTCTTCGGGAGATAAAGAATGTACCTTCAAGGCAGTTTCGTCAATCAACGGTAAGGCAATATCGAACGGCAAGTTTACTTTAGCCAAAACCCGTTTAGATAAAGTGTACATATGATTCGTAAAGTTACAAGCAAATACTCCTGTAAGATGAAGATACTTTCGTTCTTCTGTCGATAATTCTACTATTTTGGTTGACAACTGAGATGCTATGCTTTTTAGTTGTTCCAATGCTTGATCGTCCGAAGCCTCCAGAAATATTGGAATATCAGCCCAGTCAACTTTTCTATCTTTACTAAATGTCTGAAATGGGTATACTACTCCATACCGGCAAGCATGTGCTTTAAAGACATCTATAGACATGCTACCTGCTGTATGTACCCATAAGCCATTATTTGACGGAAGGCTAGCAATCAATTCTTCTAAAATAGAATCTTTTACCGAAAATATATATAAGTCAGCATCGCAGACGGCTAATGATATATCTGTAATAGGTGCAGCATTCACTTCCTTGGCTAAAGCAGAGGCAGAAGCTAATGTTCGACTATAGACTTGTACAATATCAAAAGATTTACTGTACAGTCCTTTTGCAAATTGTGTTGCAACATTGCCAGCTCCTATCAATACTACTTTCATTAGTTCTTCTTTTTGGCGCTTAATACCATTGCCACTCCGGCAACGATCAATAAGCCCGGAACAATAAGATTAGAATAATTATGCATCCAGCCAAAGAAGGTATCAGCATTAAGCAACACACCTACACCTAAAAATATCCACCCTAGAACTTTCTTAGGCTGAGTGAATAAGAACACAACTCCTGCTATAAGCAAAAAAGAACCTACTCCTATCAGTCTGTCAGCATAAGGGATTTTGCTTAATACCCCTAACTTATCCAGCATAAATAAAATACCGAAGATAAGTATTGTTATTCCGTACGACAAACGGTCGTTTGACTTGCTATTAGTTGCCATAAGTAGCTATTCTATTATTTGATTTATATTAAAATTTTCGATATGCACTTTCTCCCATTGTAGTTTTTCATCGTCGATAGGAGAGCGTTCTTGCGCTTTATTCCCAAATACTATAACAGAAAGAACCTGTAGCTGTATCGGTATATTAAGCAAGCTCTTGATATAGTCATTAGAAGCTTCCTCTTCTTCTGTATATCGCTCTCTGATTTGTATCCAACAGCTTCCCAAACCCAAGTCTTCGGCTTGTAACTGCATCATAATGGAAGCGATAGACGCATCTTCTATCCATACATCGCTTGTTAATGGATCTGCCATAACTATAATAGCTAAAGCACATCTTTCTATCGGTTTACTTCCCGACTTTTTGCATAGCGACAGCTTTCTAAGCATTTCTTTATCTTCAACTAATAGAAACTGCCAAGGATTTTTACTCTTTGATGAAGGTGATTTTAGCCCGGCTTTGAGAATAGCTTCTACTTGCTGAAGCTTCAATGGCTCATCAGTAAATTTACGAATACTCCGACGATTTGTAACCAAATCTTGAAAATTATTCATAAGTCAGTATGATTTATAAATTCTTATTTTATTAATTGGTTCTACTCTCCGGATATATAAATTAACGGCGAGTCAATTCTTCAACCTCCTTTTCGATTTCGGATACAGACTTTACACCTTCTGTACTGCTTTTTCTAAGGAGTATATTCAGTGTCTGCATGATTAGTTTAATATCCAAAGCATACGAATAGCCGTTAATATACAGCAGGTCATATTTTAGTTTATCTCTTACCGATGTATTATATTTTCCCTGCACTTGTGCCAGACCTGTAAGACCGGCCTTAACCCTATGGCGCAAGTTATATTCAGGCATTTCGGCGCAGAATTGCTCTACAAAAAAAGGTCGTTCAGGGCGTGGCCCTACTATGCTCATATCACCTATGAGTATATTGTAAATCTGAGGTATTTCGTCCAATCTGGTAGCACGTAGGAAGTGCCCAAGTTTAGTTATTCGACTGTCAACATCTTGTGCTAATACAGGTCCTGAAATGGCTTCAGCATTTTCGACCATTGTCCGAAATTTATATATCTTGAAAACTTTATTGTCACGGGTTATGCGTTCTTGTGCATAAAATGCCGACCCTCCACCTATCTTTAAAGCCAAATAGACAAATATAAATGGAATAGCTAAAACTATTAGCCCCAAAGTTCCTAAGAAAACATCTGTCAACCGTTTGAAGATTTCATTACTCTGTCCCAGCCCTAATTCTCTCACATCCAAAACAGGAGAATCGTCTATCTGTAGGAAATTAGCATTAAATTGAAGAATTTCTGAATTTTTAGGTTGATACAATACCGTATGGTTGCACTCTATGCAATATAAGATAATACTTTGCTTTTGCTCTTCTGCAACATCTTCTGTAATGAACGTTATATCGCACTCGTTGATAAAGTTATATAAATTAGGATGATCAGGTGAGCAAACATGTCTCAAATTAGACCATATTCCCTTAGCTTCTAGTAGTTTGTAAGCAAGAGGCTGCGATTTTTCGTAACCAATAACCAATACTGATTTTCCTTTATTCAGACGAAAGTGCATTCTGTTGGCAAAAAAATGCCAAAATGTAACTGCCACAATCTGCATAGTATATGCAGTAAGAAGGATACTTCGGGGGAAGGCAAATTCTCTGGCCAAGAAGCTTATAGCCATTGTACTAAATAGTAGAGAGACTATAACCAGAAATACCGTATACCCTATACCTAAAAAAGAAAAATCTTTGGGTTTGTCTAATTCAAATATATGGCTTAGAATTAGATAGCAAATGCCAATATACGGCCAGATGGCAACGAATGAAAACCAGTTTTCGGAAAAGTTGTCAAGGGTGTCTTTGAAAATATAGAAAGACCAGATTATCGAACCATATACGATAGCTAAATCCAACAAAGGTATTAAAATCTTCAACCCTCTGTATCCAAATACTTTTTCCAAAAATCTATTCATTCAACTGAATATAATAATTTTTCAAGGAAAAAATGCTACTTCTTCTTCGACTTTGCTTTTGTTTTAGTAGCAGATTTCTCTCCGGTTGCCTTCACTATTTTCATTGCTGCATCAAAATCCAAATCAGCAGGTACTACACCTTTCGGAATTTTATAGTTTGCCTTTTGGTACGCAATATATGGTCCATATCGACCATTTAATATTTGTAAATCTGCGTCCTCTGTAAAAGTCTTTATTATCTTTTCAGCATCTTTTTGGCGTTTATCTTCAATCAAAGATATCGCACTGTCTAAATCAACACTGTAAGGATCATACCCTTTAGGCAAAGATATAAACTTTCCGTTATGTTTTATATACGGACCAAATCGTCCTGTACCAACGCTAACATCCTTTCCTTCAAACTCCCCAACCGAACGAGGGAGCTCAAACAGCTTCAAAGCTTCTTCTAATGTTATAGTTGCAATGGATTGTGTCTTTTGTAAGCCTGCAAACTGAGGTTTTTCTTCTTCTTCCTGAACGCCGATTTGTACCATTGGTCCAAATCGTCCGATTTTTACAGATACTTGACGTCCCGATTTCGGATCAACACCCAGTATACGTTCACCTACTTTATGATCAGTTTGAGTATTGGTGGCAGATTCTACGATGGGATGGAATACTTTGTAGAACTTATCTATCAGTTTAGTCCAGTTTTCTTCACCTTCGGCGATCTGGTCAAACTCCTTTTCTATATTGGCAGTAAAATTATAGTCTAATATTCCCGGAAAATATTCGATAAGGAAATCATTAACTACCACTCCGGTATCAGTAGGGATAAGCTTGCCCTTATCTGTACCTGTGATTTCAGTTTTCTGTACATCCGAAATTTTTCCTTTTTTGAGTGCTAGTATGTTATACTCTCGTTCTGTTCCTTCTATATTCGACTTCTCTACATACTCACGGTTCTGGATCGTAGAGATAGTTGGAGCATAAGTAGACGGACGACCTATACCAAGCTCCTCCAGCTTGCGAACAAGGGATGCTTCACTATAGCGACTAGGTCGTTGTGTAAATCGCTCTGTGGCTGTAGCCTCTTTCATTTGTAACGCATCCTGAACTTTTACAGGAGGAAGCAAACTTGTTTCATTATCTATGATTTCATCATCAGTACCTTCAAGGTACACGTGTAAGAATCCGTCAAACTTAATAACCTCTCCAACTGCTGAAAACTTCATGTCTTTCTCGTTAGAGATACTTACTGTTACTGTAGTCTTTTCCAATTCGGCATCAGCCATTTGAGACGCAATAGTCCTTTTCCATATCAGATCGTACAGTTTCTTTTCCTGTGCAGTACCCGATATTGAGTGTTCATTTATATATGTAGGACGGATGGCCTCATGTGCCTCTTGTGCTCCTTTCGATTTTGTTGAGAAATGGCGAACTTTTGAATATTGCTTACCATATTCAGCTTCAATTTCATTTTTTGTAGTGTTAATTGCCAAGCTCGACAAATTAACCGAATCGGTACGCATATAAGTTATTTTTCCCGACTCGTATAGTTTCTGAGCAACCATCATAGTCAACGAAACAGGGAAGCCTAGTTTGCGAGATGCTTCTTGCTGCAAGGTTGAAGTAGTAAAGGGTGCTGCCGGAGATTTTTTCATCGGTCTTGTCTCCACATCTTCAACTTTGAAGCTTGCCTCTTTAAGTTTTTCAAGAAGGTTTAGCGCTTCTTGCTTGGTTTTAAGTCGCTTGCTTAGTTCTGTCTTGATTTCGTACTGAGAGCCATTGTCTTCTTTTGTGAAAATGGCAATCACTCGATAAGATGCTTCCGATTTGAATTGTTGTATTTCCCGTTCCCGTTCAACAATCAGTCTTACAGCTACCGACTGAACACGCCCGGCTGATAGTGCGGGCTTCACTTTGCGCCATAGTACGGGCGACAATTCGAACCCTACGATGCGGTCAAGTACGCGACGTGCTTGTTGCGCGTCTACGAGATTGATGTCTATTGTTCGGGGATTTTCTATTGCATTCAGAATTGCATCTTTCGTAATTTCGTGGAAAGCAATTCTTTTTGTTTTATTTTCGTCAAGTTTTAATGTCTTATACAGATGCCATGATATAGCTTCTCCCTCACGGTCTTCATCGGAAGCAAGCCATACAAGGTCTGCCTCTTTTGCCGCTTTTTTCAATTCATCGACAACTTTCTTTTTGTCGGAAGGTATCTCATATATGGGAGTATAATTGTTCTCCAGGTCTATGCCTAAATCTTTTTTCTTTAGGTCTCTAATATGTCCGTAACTAGACATAACTTTAAAATCTTTCCCTAAAAATTTCTCGATAGTTTTGGCTTTCGCCGGAGACTCAACAATAACTAAATTTTTCTGCATACAATTAAATCAAGGCTTGTGTTATATTCAAGCATACTAAACGTAGTGTACTCGAATAATACATTCTCTTTTGAACGGCAAAAGTAGTGATTTTGTTTTAAATAGCAGAATAAAAATAATCTTAATGCCGTAATTTATTGATTTTTTGTATTGAAAATCAATAAAAAAGAAGCTATGTCTAAATTCTTTAAGCTTTTATCCAGAGTTATCTTAACAATTTAATTGAATAAAACAGGTTTTGATTCTATAGAAAAGTCTGAATAGCCGAACTCTTCAAAATTGTATGTGGATAGAATTCTCTTTACTATATTTATAAATGCAGGATAATCATATATAATGAAGTCGATATACGAAAAATGAAAGCCTGTAGCACCGCCTATCGTATTGGCAATACCATATGGCACAGTTTCCTCAACGATCTTGTCTTCTATTTCTCCTCTGAAGTTTATTATATCTTCGCGAGGCACATTTATATTTTCAAAGAATGCAAAACCAAATATCACTCCGTCTTGCTTTGCTTCATTAAAACGAGCGGTCTTTTTTCCATAGAAATCATTAAGGATGGAAGAACAAGAAGTGTACCCCGAAAAAATATCTTCTCGCAAAGTCCAATCACTATTCTCTTTCGGATCTATACGATACCCGGTGTATATTTCAGTTGGATTGTCAAATTTAGGCCAATTGTTTTCTTCTATTGTTTTGTTTATAAAAGATCTTAAATCTGTTATTTTTACAGTGGGCGTTTTACTTTTTTCATTCACAAAAACAATAGAACCAATATATTCCATTGTATATAATTCTCCGATAAACTGATCCAAATAGATAAAAAGCATGGAGTAGCGTTGATCTTCATCAAGAGCCATTAGTTTGGGGGCATATATTTCGATATTCACTTTTGGTCTTTCATTCTCGATTTCGGGAAAGATATCAATATCACTTTCTCCGATTTCTACACCATACATAGTCAGTGTCGAACCCGTTTTAGCATGTGCAGGCTTGGATGAATAGAAATTCCATTTCTCCCACAGTCCTTGTGGAGCATGTTGTAGCCAGTAGTGTAATTGTATCAAGCGAGAGCGATCTCCTTCAGGTGTTAATATCAATTCATACTTTCCCTCATTGTTTATCCCCATTTCGAAGTAGATTTTATGGAAAGCAATTTGCAATATGCTGTCGACAAAGTTTAATAGAGTTTCTCCTTCTACTCTATTGTCCATCATCTCTCTTATCTGACTTTCTTCTTCCGAAAAAGAACTCCAGAATTTAGCAACTCTATTTTTGAATGAATTTTGCATGTAGTAAGTTTTTTATTATGTATATTTACTATTATTTAGTAATATTATTATATTTACGTAAAAATAGACTGTTAATCAAAGATAGATAATAAAACTCATTATCAAATACTCTTGATAACACTTGGTAACACTAAGTAGTAAAACGGAAACACATCATCAGCTTGTTGTTATCTACTTTTGCTATACGAAACGAATATAATAAAACTATGAAGCCATTTTTACTATCACTCTTATTAAGTATAGCCGTTGCAACGAATGCACAAGGATATATGCTGAAAGGCACAACAACAAATGAGTCGAACCAAACGGTAGAAGCTGTAACATGTATTCTGAGAAATTCAAAGGATAGCCTTTGGCTAAAAACAACGATTACAGATACACAAGGTTCGTTTGAATTCAAAGATATTCCTAATGGAGAGTATACACTCACCCTACAACACATGACATACGAAAAGGAAGAACACCCTATTAAGATACAGGATACTGATATAGAAGTTCCGCCATACGTTCTTCTATCGTTAAACAAAGAACTGACAGAGATTGTAGTAAGCGGCGAACGTCCTATCGTAAAATCGGAAGCGGGAAAACTGATTTATGATGCTCCTTTACTAATCAAGAATAAGGTAGTATCTAATGCATTCGAAGCTTTACAGAATGTGCCAAGCATTACCGGTGTTGGTGACGATCTGAGCCTAATCGGAACATCAGCCTATACTATTCTGATCAATGGGCAACTAACCAGTATGAGTAAGGAGCAAATAATATGCATGCTCAAATCCATGCCGGCATCTCGTATATCCAATATTGAAATCATGTATAGTGCACCACCTCAATACAATGTAAGAGGTGCCGCTATAAATATTGTACTCAAAGATCAGAATGCAGACTTACCAACTTTACAAGGAGAGGGAAGTGCAGAGTATAAGCAAGCACACTATGCGGAATTTGGTGTAAGAGGAAGCTTGTTGTATACCAAACCATCATATAATATTGACTTCTCTATTGGTGCAGACAAGGGTAAGAGTTGGTCTAGCAGCGATATGTTTGCAATACATCAGTTTGATGGTCATGTATATGATATTTCCCAGAAGAACTATTCTATGCCTAATCCCGAAAGTTTGAATACAAGGCTTGGACTTGGCTTCAATCTGAAAAATGAGGATAAGATAAAGGTCATATATACCGGTAACTTCGACAAATATGATGCAAGTCATACGTCACAAACAAAATATCTAAAAGATGGTAATCCATACACAAGCATAGATTCGAAAGACGATGTAGTGGGAAACAATTACTTACATAATCTAAAAGCGGAATACAACTCTCACAAGAAGCTAAATATAGGAGCTGATTATACCTTCTATAACGACCCGTCAACAACCAAGTATTATGACTATGAAGATGGTCAGATATTAAAAACTACTTTTAAAACCAAGACAGCGCAGCGTGTAAACAAAATCCTGTTATTTGCAAATCATACAGTGTCAACCAAAAGTGGCTGGGATTTTAATTATGGAGGCAACTTCTCTTTCTCGAAAAACGACAATACTTATGACTATTATAAGAATCCTGATAATACTGTAGTAGACTCAATAAATGATACCAAACAGAAGGAGTATAATGCTTCTGTATTTGCCGGATTTTCTAAGCAGTTTGGCGAAAAGCTATCTGCTCAGGCATCAATATCCGGTAACTATTTTCGTGCGGCGATAAACATTATGGGCGAGAAGAAAACATTGTGGAATGATTTCCAACCATTTGTAAATGCAAACCTTAGTTATACTCATAGCCCGCAGCTAATGTATCAATTGTCATTTTCTTCTGACATCAACTATCCTCCATATTGGGCATTAAGCACCGATCGTTTTAAGATCAACGCTTACTCATCGGCAGAGGGTAATCCTGAACTTAAATTCTCGAGAGAATACAGAACACAACTGAATGTAATTTATAAGCAGAAATATGTTCTTGGGGCTTATTATGAATATACTCCCGATAGATTCATACAATTGCCATACCAGTCTCAGAACAGTTTGGAGAATATATTCCGGATGGTAAATCTCGATTACGAAAAGCAATTTGGAATATACCTCGTTGTACCTTTTGCAATAGACAGGGTGTGGGATACCAAAGCAACGATCAACCTCTTCAGACAAGAAGAGAAAGACGATGAGTTTTATGATGTTCCTTACAAGAGAAGTATGTATTCCTTTGTAGCACAGCTGCGTAATACATTCAATATATCTTCCAAACCAAATATAAAGCTCGATGTTTCAGCTTTTTATATGAATGGGGCTCTCCAAGGAATATATGATATCAAGCGCATGTGGGATATAACAGCCGGTGCCAAATGGACATTCTTAAACAACAAAGCCGAGCTCATGGCACAGGTTCAGGATATATTTAAAAGCAACGGTGCAACAACAAAGATCGATTATATGACACAGTATAGTACGATGAAGCTACATCCCAATGCTCCGGTATTTAAATTATCATTTACTTATCGGTTTGGCAATTACAAAAAGCCGAAAGTAGATGAGGTGGATACTTCCCGATTTGGAAGATAACAACTCTTCATACTAGACACTATTTTTATAAATCCTCAGGGAATATACTTTCCTTGGGGATTTATTATAATCCTACACTCTCGCGAAGGAAATCAATGGCATCGAAGATATCCTCTTTGCTCGCCGTTTGGTTGATTTCTATCTTACCCACATCCGAAAGGAAAGTAAAGTTTACTGTATCCGATTCATTTTTCTTATCATGCTTCATGTATTCATAGAGTCGTTCGTAATGGTCGCAATCGAAGTAGAAACCGTGATAGTTGTCTTTGATAAAATAAATGGTCTTGTACATTTTCTCTTTCGGAAAACCACAGAATCGATGAGAAAGATACAATTCGCAAATGATACCCCATGCAACAGCATAGCCGTGTTGAACTGGCTTATTGAGTTCGTAAGACATACTTTCGAAAGCGTGCCCGATGGTATGTCCCAGATTAAGGGCTTTGCGTATTCCCTTTTCAAAAGGATCAATTTCTACAATGCGCTCTTTCACCCCAACAGAGTCTACAACCAGTTGCTTCAACTTTTCGTAGTCAATTTCCTCTGTGTCGAACGACATGGTTGCCTGCCATTCTTTATCACTGTCTATCAATCCATGTTTTATCATCTCTGCATAGCCCGACAAGAAATTCTGATGATCGAGGCTCTTGAAGAAGGCGGAATCAATCAGTACTGTTTCGGCAGGAGCAAAAGCTCCTATTTCGTTCTTCAATCCGTTGAAGTTTATCCCTGTTTTCCCTCCTACGGCAGCGTCAACAGCACCGAGTAGGGTAGTGGGTATATTGATACATTTAATGCCCCGTTTGAAGCTTGCCGCAGCAAACCCTCCGATATCCGTTAGCATTCCACCTCCGAGATTGATGAGCAAAGAGTGGCGGGTAGCTCCATTTTCTGAAAGATACTTCCATATCGAAGACAATGTTTCTATATTTTTGTTGTCGTCTCCCGCCTTTATTATAATCTTCCCGGCTTTTGCAATCTGTGCATTATCTTTAACCAGAGGATAACACAGCCTCTCGGTATTTTCGTCCGTTAGCAAAAACAATTTGTCGAAAGACAATCGGCTTAGGATATCAGACAAATCTTTATTCAGGTCTGTAGACTTTATAACTTTCTGCATTTTATTTATTCTTACGTTATTAACAATAAAAAGGTAACAAAAGTAACAGGTTTGTTATCCCTTTTCATTGTTATTTTTTCTTCATCCCTTTAAGATTCAACTTTATGTGAATCAGTGATTAATGAACTATTATTAAAAAAGTAACAAAGGTGACACTTTTTTTATTCATTGTATCTGTGTCACTTTTTGGTTTTTATATTCCGGTGTTTATATATAATAAGATAAATTCAGAAAAACTAAATTATTTAAAATAAGCTCCTTCTTCTATTTTATATCCTCTCAATACTTCATCTATATTCATCGCTTTTTTTCCTGCAAACTGAATCTCTTTCACGCTGATAAGACCTTTGCTACATGCAATATGCAGGTACGTTTTATTATCAGTCAGAATAGTTCCCGGCTCTAGTGTTTCTACAGCAGGCACGATCTCCGAACGATATATCTTTACCATCTGAGGTTCTTTTCCCTCGCTAAGAAGTTCTGTCCATGCTGTAGGATAAGGAGACATGCCTCGAATTAAGTTATGTATTTCTCCCGCCGATTTATTCCAGTCGATGCGGCACGTTTCTTTGAATATTTTGGGCGCATGTTTCAAGTCTTTTTCATCCGAAAAGAACTGCTTCTGATCTACAGCATCTACGCTCCCTTCTAAGATCATATCAACTGTTTTTTGTACGAGTCCGGCTCCGACAACCATCAACTCATCGTGAATTTTACCTGCATTGTCATTCTCTCCGATCTTGATCTTTTCCTGTAAGATTATTTTGCCTGTATCTATCTCATGAGTAAGGAAAAAGGTGGTAACACCTGTTTCTTCGTCTCCATTGATTATAGACCAATTGATAGGTGCAGCGCCACGATATTGCGGTAGTAACGAGCCATGAAGATTGAAAGTGCCCAATCGGGGCATATCCCATACCACTTCGGGCAACATGCGAAATGCAACCACTATTTGTAAATCCGCTTCCAACGCCTTTAGCTCACTTAGAAAAGTTTCATCCTTCAGCTTTTCGGGTTGCAACAAGGGTAGATTCTGTTCCAACGCATATTTCTTTACAGCAGAATACTGTATTTTGTATCCTCTGCCGCTTGGTTTGTCGGGCATGGTTATCACCCCCACTATATTATATCCGTTTTCCACGAGTTTTTTCAGACTTTCTACTGCAAAATCCGGTGTCCCCATGAAAACGATACGTAAATCTTTCTTATCCATTTATTTTTGATTGTTTAATGCAAATTTAAGGATAAAACGCTATTCCTAAAAGTGCAAAAGCGTAAAGATTGATAAATCAAACAATCTCTACGCTTCGTTTATTTTTGATATAGATATTATCAGTATTGATTTTTTTTGTTATTCTTATCTATATTAAAAGGGTCTTTCTTGAAAAACAATGCCTTAACAAGCCACATAATCAAAAATGTAATACAAGCTATAGCGATTGTAGCCCCCGAACGCCAGATAATGCCCCACTCGATGGGTTTAATTCCCCAGAGTGCCAAAACAGTTAAAGTAGCACCAGTAAGAATAATTACAGCCGACAGAATACCTATAAACAGTCTCATAAATACCTAATTGTTTAAGTTTTACTCTAAAAAGCAAAGATATAAAACTCTAGCAAACTTTATATATTTATAAATATTATTTAGGAAAAAGCAGCATCATTCTTCTACAAAATTGTCAGCTAACACCTCCCTGTAAACATCCAATATGTTAGATTTGGATATAAATCCTAGATATACGTCATTCTGGTCTACCACAGGTAGATTCCAAGCCTTAGTTTCGTCAAAGCTCTTCATAATAGACTCCATAGTCATCCCTACCACTACAATGGCCGGAGGCGATGTCATAAAGCGTGATACTTTGAAGCGGTTATACAATTCGGGACGAAACATAATGTTGCGGATATTATCCATAAGAACAATACCCAAGAATCTGTTTTGCTCGTCTAAAACAGGAAATACATTGCGCGATGATCGTGATATAACTTTCACCATATCACCCAAATACATATCAGGGCTCACTGTCTGAAAATTAGATTCTATAAGTTTCTCAATATTCATCAGTGTAAGTACAGCCTTGTCTTTATGGTGAGTTATAAGTTCTCCTTTCTTTGCCAGACGCATCGAATAGATACTATGTGGCTCAAAAAACTTGATCACGACGTAAGAACAGATAGAAACAATCATCAGTGGGAGCAGCAATTCATATCCACCCGTCAGCTCTGCAATCAGGAATGTTCCTGTCAAAGGAGCATGCATTACACCCGCCATTACACCCGCCATTCCCATTAATGCGAAGTTCTCTTCCGGCAATAGAGGAGCGAAGCCTGTCAGTCGTGAGTGATTTATAGTAAAAGAAAATACAAATCCGGCAATACAACCCAAGAACAAGGATGGAGCAAATATCCCCCCTGTTCCTCCTGCACCGTTGGTTGCACTCGTTGCAAATACCTTCATCAGCAGAACTCCCGCAAGGAATAGGACGATAGTCCAACGGGTATCTTTAAACTCAAAGAAAACGCTATTGTCTAACAGACCCGTGTAGTTCTTTGTTCCACTGATCAGTGCCTCTATCGTATCATAACCTTCTCCGTAAAGAGGAGGCATCAAGAATATTAATATACTCAATATGCTTGCACCAAACGCAAATTTCTGCCAGTATGACATCTTGCGAAATATTCCTTCTGTCCACCCCATAGCACGGGTAAAATAGAGGGAAACCAGTCCGCAAAAAATACCCAGCAAAATAACATAAGGAATGCGTTCGAGCGCAAAGGGTTCTGTATAGGCATAATTAAACATTGCCGAAGTACCCATCGTCAGATATGAAATTGTAGCTGCCGTTACAGATGTTACCAATAACGGAAGTACCGTGAACGTTGTAAGGTCGAGCATCAATACTTCTACCACAAAAACTAGTCCTGCAATAGGAGCTTTGAAGATGCCGGCAATAGCACCCGCAGCCCCACATCCGATAAGCAGCATCAGGTATTTCTGTTCTACCTTAAAGAAACGCCCCAGATTAGAACCGATAGCCGACCCTGTAAGTACAATAGGAGCTTCCGCCCCAACCGATCCCCCAAAGCCTATCGTAATAGAACTGGCTACGATGGAGGTATATACGTTATGGAGTTTTATAAAGCTTTTGCGCTGAGAAATAGCATACAATATCTTTGTAACACCATGGCTGATATCATCCCTCACGATGTAGCGAACAAACAATCCGGCGATTAAAATACCAACTATAGGATATATGAGATACATATAGTTAGCACCTTCGGTCAGGAAAGGAGAAGTAAGAAGATGTTGTATAAAGTGAATTACACTTTTAAGGATGAAAGCTGCTAATGCTGTAAATATTCCGATCAGGAAGCTTACGAACAAAACCATTTGTTTTTCTTCTACTTTCTGGGTCTTCCAGACAAGGAATCTGTTATAAAGTTTTTTGCGTGACATTTAATTTTAGGATTGAACTCCAAAAGTATAAAAAATTGGCTACAGAAATAAATTATTTTCACACCATAGTGTTAAAACTAAAGAGACCGAACCAAAATGTTGGTTCAGCCTCTTTTATTTTTTTTAGCTAGTCAGACTAGTTAGTATAAAACCACTTCGCCTATATGAGGGCAGAGTTGTTTATCTTATTTCTTTTTTCCCTGATTAGCAACAGCATCCATCAGTTTTTTGATCTCTTCCGGATCGCCAAGGAAATAATCTTTCACTAGGTTCAAATCATTGTCGAATTCAAAAACGTAAGGTACAGCTGTAGGCAGATTCAAACTTACGATGTCTGCGTCTGAAATTCCTTTCAGATATTTGATGATACCACGTAAGCTGTTTCCATGTGCAGCAACGATAATTTCATCGTGACACATCAATGATGGGTAGATTACTTCTTGCCAGTATGGAAGAATGCGGTCTACTGTTTCTTTCAATGCTTCTGTTTCAGGGATATATGCCTTAGGTACGTCTGCGTAACGAGGGTCTTGAGAAGCTGAACGGGGATCTGTTGGTTCTAGTGCAGCAGGTGGAACATCGTAGCTACGTCTCCAAACAAGTACTTGCTCGTCACCATATTTTTCAGCAGTTTCAGCTTTGTTCAAGCCTTGAAGCATACCGTAATGTTTTTCGTTCAAACGCCATGTTTTTTCAACAGGAATCCAATCCAAGTCCATTTGGTCAAGGATATTATTCAACGTTTTAACAGCTCTTTTCAGATAAGAAGTATAAGCTAATGTAAATTTGAAACCTTCTTCTTTCAATAGTTTTCCGGCTTTTATTGCTTCTTGTACTCCTTGCTCCGACAAGTCAACGTTTGTCCATCCCGTAAAGCGGTTCTCTTTGTTCCAAACGCTTTCTCCGTGGCGAATTAATACTACTTTTTTCATCTTTATTTACTGTTTTAATTATTATTTTCCAACTACGCAAAGTTAGTTAAATTATAGCGGAATAGCAAGTCGATCTTATCGAATAAATACCCATTCCTTATCATCCGAAAGTTGTGGTGCAAAAGTATATCCTTCGGTATCGAAACCTTTGAGATGTTCTATGTCTTTCAGTTGATTTTGTATAATAAAGCGGGTCATCATTCCCCTTGCTTTTTTTGCATAAACTACTATTTGTTTATATCCTTTATCTGTCTGCTGTTTGAAAATCGGAGTTATGATCTTATGTCCTTTCGGTAAAAGCTTTTTATCTACAGCCTTGGCATATTCTTTCGAAGCCAGGTTGATAAGGACATTGTCGTCAGCTTTCATTTGTTTGGCTATGTACTTACTGATGGTTTCAGACCAAAACGCATATAAATCTTTCCCTTTATCGTTTACGATGGGAATTTGCATTTCGAGACGATATGGTTTAATCAGGTCTAAAGGACGGAGCACGCCATATAGTCCTGAAATATGTAGCAAATGTTTTTGTGCAAAATCAACATCTTCCGCAGAAAATGATTGTGCGTCTAGTCCCTTGTATGCTATTCCATTATAGGCAAATGCAGCCTGTTTTTGAGGCGTTTTGCTTAGAGGAAATGAATGGATGTACTGATATACATCGTGTGCCAACTGGGGGTTAATACTCATTAAGGAAGCAATTTCTCCGGTAGAAATACCTTCCATGGATTTGTATAATCCTTTAGCTTCTTTTGCGTAGAGTGGAGTTGTAGACTCCTTTATTGGAGCCGACTTTTCAAAGTCCTGCAACTTTGCAGGAGACATTATTATAATCATATTTTTATTTCTTTATAAGTTCGTAATAATGTAAATTTATTGTAGGAGCAGGTATTACATTGTTAAAACACTTATAGCAAGGGTTTTGTTGCTTATCGAGGAAGAAGGCTCCTAATCTTCTTTCTTATATAGTATGTATATGCTCGGAAAGTGTCTGATCGTGAGAAGGAAAAGTCCGAATTGGGTAGAATGTCTCTAAGGTCGGATGTTCTTCGAATTTTTTCTCTTCCCATGTATTTCAGAAGGCTTTTTCTATACTTGGCTGGTTTGTTCTCCAAGCTGTACTTGTTGTAAAGATATATTTTCTCTGATATTTTTATCTTGGTTTCTGCAAGGCATTGTTGCGTGATTTGAAACTCACTGATTCCGATATTAACCAATATTTCGGGTGAGAATGCAAATGTATTGTTTTTAGCCATAATCACCTGCATGTAGAAATCAATATCTACCAGCCATATCAGGTTAGGATCGAAAAGGTAGCCTTTGTTCCTGAAGATACATACACTTGGAGCACCCAACCGGTTGCCTGTGTATATTATTGTAGCATCATGCTGAAGCTCCGAAATGAATTTACTGCTTGCTACATGAGGCTTTCGATTATTCTGGCTGTCTAAGTCGCAACTTCCGGAAAAAGCAATGTCAGAAGTTGGGTTTTCATCTAGTAGACGGACATATTTTTCTAGGCTGTCAGGAGAAGAAAACCAATCATCATGATGAAGTATTTTGATATATTCCCCCTTCGCTTTTTTTATTCCCTCATTCCAGTTGAGAGGAGAGCCAAGAGCTATTGCATTCTTAAAGTATTTTATTCGCTCGTCTGAATATTCTTCAACCAATTTTTGTAGTGAGTCATCGGGAGAATCATCTGTTATAACGACTTCATAATCTGCGAAACGCTGATCTAAAATAGAGTTGAGGCAACGTCTCAGAAAGTCAATATGCTTATAAGCCGGAATACAGATGCTGACTTTCATTTTTTTACTTTTTTATTGGTAACATATTCGATGGCTTCTCTCAATATTCTGGCCTTTGAAAAATATAAAGTTCCTATATACAAAGCTCCTACAAATACTATCTGGCATATCATTAATACAACAGGTTGTGATATCACAAACTGGAGCATATAGCCACATAAGATACAAATAAATGTTATTCCGAAGTAAGGCAGTAAATCTTTTATTAATTCAAACAGGCTATAATTTATTAGCTTGTTAGACATAATAGAGGATACAATGTATCTGATAATATAGGTTGCCGAAATGCCTGCAATGTAATATAGGTAACCGAGCCCGAAAATAAAAGGGATGCATATAGAACTGAAAATTAGTATAGCATGCATAATTGTCAGGATAAGGATTAATCCAGATTTACCTTTTATCCTTAATATATCTCCATTTGTAGTTTCAAGGCCTGCAAATATACCACCAATGCATAGCAGTTGCAGGATGGGAGCTGCTGAGAGCCATTGTTCTCCCAGTATATACATAAATGATTGGGCTACCAATA
Source organism: Bacteroidota bacterium (assembly GCA_023437305.1). Lineage (GTDB taxonomy): Bacteria > Bacteroidota > Bacteroidia > Bacteroidales > Dysgonomonadaceae > Dysgonomonas. The sequence goes on along the minus strand of JAEZGN010000030.1, from coordinate 226,734 downwards.
TTATGCCCATAAACATTGGGAATATGACAAATGCTTTGATTCTGATGAATTTTCTGAATATATACTTTAATCGGTGGTCATCATCGTGTATCGACGATAGGATAGGATAGGAGACGCTGTATATTGATCCGTTCAAGACATCATTTGCCGAATTGTAATTTCTGTAAGCTAGGTTGTATAGCCCCCCGATACTTAATGAGTAGAATTTACCTAGTATGTTTTGGGGAATATTTACCATTACAGAATTTATGATACTTCCCAAAACCAACTTTGAGCTAAATGCGAACAGGTCTTTAAATGACTCTTTACTAAATGATCCCGAAGGTTTCCATTTGCTGAATATCCACAGGCAACAAACTTTAAGGAATGTCCACAGTACAACCTGAGTAGCTAATGCCCATACTCCAAAACCGAAATAGGCAAGCAATAACGTTACAGTGTATGATGTAAACACAGAGAATGCATTGATCTTAGTAATCAGCTTATAATTTATTTCTTTTATAAGTTTAGCATTCTGTACTACAGCGAAAGAGTTAAATAGAAAGGATAGGAACAAATATCTTGACAATGCTGTCAAAATAGGCTTGTCGTAATAATTACTGATAAGTGGAGCGAGAAAGAATAAGAGCAGATACAAGAATATACCTATAGATATATTCAGATAGAAGACAGTGGTGTAATCGGCCTGTGTAATATTCTTCTTACGAATAATAGCGCTCGAGAAGCCACTTTCGTGCAAGATATTAGCTAATCCTACAAATATGGCTAGTACGCCCATTAGTCCGTAGCCCTCTTTATCTATTAGGCGCGCAAGTAATATTCCGGCAACAAACACAAACGCATTTTGGAGTAGCTTATCCAATACACTCCAACTTAATCCGGATACGGTTTTATCTTTTAATGACTTTTCCTTCATAGACTCCTGTCGAGGAACAGTTTATCTTAATACTTTATTTTGAACGCAAAGCTACTAAAAAAAGCTATATCAATTTAATATCGTATGCGTATAAAAACAAAGAGAGCAGTTCTGAAAACTACTCTCTTCTATATATGATTCTTTAGAATCTCAGATTATTCAGCGTTCAACGTATAACGTTGGAAACCGGTAACAGTAAGTTCTTTATCGTGCGCAGCAAGATATTGAGCTATTGTTAGTTTTGGATTCTTAACGAATTCTTGTTGAAGAAGTGTAAATTCTTTGTAGAATTTATTTAGTGCACCTTCTGCAATTTTATCAATCAAGTTTTCAGGTTTACCGGCCTCGATTGCTTTTTCTCTTGCGATGCTTAGTTCTCTTTGTTTGATTTCCTCAGATACTTCTTCAGGAACAAGAGCTACAGGGTTCATAGCTGCTATTTGCATAGCTACGTCTTTTGCAACTTGTTCGTCAACATTTGGCTTGTTGAACCCTACGATAGAAGCTAGCTTGTTACCCGGGTGAACATAAGCAACAACTGTAGGAGCTGTAATTTGTTTGTAAACGTTGAATTCCATTTTTTCACCTGTAACACCCATTCTGTCTGTTACAAGATCAGTGATAGCACGACCGTTAACTTCAACAGCTTTCAGTGTGTCGATATCAGCCGGTTTGTTTTCTAATGCAGCATCTAGGATAGATTTAGTCATTCCTACAAAATCAGCATTCATTGCCACGAAGTCAGTTTCACAGTTTACTGCTACGATTGCCGCAAAATCGCCTTTAGTAGCAGCAAGTACACATCCTTCCGAAGCATCACGGTCTTCACGTTTTGCAGCAAAAGCTTGTCCTTTTTTGCGAATTATTTCAACAGCTTTGTCGAAATCTCCTTCAGCCTCGTTCAAAGCATTCTTACAATCCATCATACCTGCACCTGTCATTTTGCGCAGATGTTGGATATCAGCCATAGAAATTGCCATATTCTTTCTCCTTTTATTTTGGTTTATAATTATTCTCTATTGATTTAAAGAAAAAAGACCAAATAAATAATCTCTAAGAAGGCTTTCTTAGAGGCTATTTATTTAGTCTTTATACTATTACTCTTCGTCCTCTTTAGCAAACTTGCTGGCTACAGCCGCATTGATTGCTTCTTGGTCTTCTTTAGTTACAGCTTTTTTAGCACCTGCTTTTGCTTTGCGTTCTCTTCTTGGAGCTCCTTCTTCATCTTGAGCTTCAGCAGCAGCGCTATCTGCTTTTTCGATCTTTCTTTCTTCAAGACCTTCTTTGATTCCTTCGCAAAGGCTTCCTAAGATAAGTTCGATAGATTTTGCAGCATCGTCATTAGCAGGGATTACGAAGTCGATATCTTCAGGGCTAGAATTTGTATCTACCATAGCAAATACAGGTATACCAAGACGATTAGCTTCTCTTACAGCAATGTGTTCTTTCATTACGTCTACCACAAACAAAGCAGATGGAAGACGAGTTAGGTCTTGAATAGAACCCAATGTTTTTTCAAGTTTAGCGCGTTGACGAGTTACTTGAAGTCTTTCTCTTTTTGACAAAGTATCGAAAGTACCGTCTTTGATCATCTTGTCGATAGTTGACATTTTCTTAATAGCCTTACGGATAGTAGGGAAGTTTGTCAACATACCACCTGGCCAGCGTTCTACCACGTATGGCATATTTACTGATTGAGCCAAGTCTGTAACAACTTGTTTTGCTTGTTTTTTTGTAGCAACGAACAATATTTTTTTACCTGATTTAGCTATTTGCTTCAATGCAGCAGCAGCCTCTTCAGTCTTAGCTATTGTCTTATAAAGGTCGATAATGTGGATGCCATTGCGCTCCATAAAGATATAAGGAGCCATAGCCGGATTCCACTTTCTCTTTAAGTGACCGAAGTGTACACCAGCGTCTAATAATTGGTCGAATTCTAATTTTGCCATTTTTAGTTTTTTTGTTTCGTTTACTTTCTTTTTCTGTTAGCGAATTGTCGGGTAGCTCATATCCAGAAGTCCCGGCAATTTAGATACTAAACGTAATTTCAGAGATGAGGCCGACTCATCATTATATATTAACCAACTTATAACTTTTAAGCGGCATATGCCGACAAAGTGTAATTGGGTAAGATAATATCCAAATTAACGTTTTGAGAATTGAAATCTTTTTCTTGCTTTTGGTTGTCCCGGTTTTTTACGTTCTACAACGCGTGGGTCACGAGTCATAAATCCTTCAGCTCTAAGAGCAGCCTTATCTTCTGGATTGATCTTAACCAATGCACGAGCGATACCTAGGCGTGCAGCTTCTGCCTGTCCTTTGTATCCGCCACCGTTAAGGTTGATCTTTATGTCGTACTTGCCATCTACAGCTAGTTTGCTTAGAGGTTGTTTTACAACATATTGAAGAATAGTTGAAGGGAAGTAATTGTCTAGTTCACGTTTGTTGATCACTATTTTTCCGGTTCCTTCGCTTACGAATACGCGAGCTATAGCAGCTTTACGTCTTCCTATTGCATTTACTACTTCCATTAATAATTATTTAAGAGCGTTAATATCTATTGTTTTTGGTTGTTGAGCATCATGTTTGTGCTCAGTTCCTGCATATACATAAAGGTTCTTAAGAAGGGCAGCACCAAGACGATTCTTAGGTAACATTCCTTTTACTACTTTATGCACTAAGCGGTCAGCTCCTTTTTCCAACAAAACTGCAGGAGTTGCTTCTCTTTGACCTCCAGGATAACCTGTATATCTCAGATAAACGCGATCGTTCCATTTATTTCCTGTAAGTACAACTTTATCAGCATTGATGATGATTACGTTGTCGCCACAGTCAACATGTGGAGTAAAACTTGGTTTGTACTTCCCTCTCAGAAGTTTTGCCACTTTAGAGGCCATACGCCCTAAGGTTTGGCCTGTTGCGTCAATCACAACCCATTCTTTTTGTACAGTTGCTTTGTTCGCAGAAATGGTCTTATAACTTAAAGTATCCACTTAATTAAAAATTAATTTGGTTAATGACTTTTTTGATTCACACAACTATTATCCGTTCATCGAGCTAAGATATGATAAACGATAATCGTTTGTTAATCAATTTTTTACGTTTTATTTCGTAATAATCGGCTCGCAAAATTACAAATAATCAATCAATTAACAAAAAATAGCATGAGCTTTTTTTGATGGAGATTTCAAAAAAAAGTAAATCGGATTGATTTAGAGTCACTTTTGTTCTAAATCCGTCCTTTAAAGACAGCTTTTGGAGTTTGATTTTATTAGACAGCAACTTCTCCTTTTATATGTGGATGCGGGTCGTATCCTTCGAGCTGGAAATCTTCGTATTTGAAATCAAAAATGCTTTTTACCTCCGGATTGATTATCATTTGAGGAAGAGGACGAAAATCTCTGGTAAGCTGTAGTTTCACCTGATCCAAATGATTCGTATATATATGAGCATCACCCAGTGTATGAACAAACTCGCCTTCTTGCAATCCTGTTACTTGCGCCATCATCTTTAGGAGTAAGGCATAGGATGCAATATTGAAAGGAACGCCAAGGAAAATGTCGGCGCTGCGTTGATAGAGTTGTAAGCTTAGTTTTCCATCAGCAACGTAGAATTGAAAAAAAGCATGACAGGGTGGAAGGTTCATATTCGGTAGGTCGGCAACATTCCATGCGCTGACAATGATACGACGCGAGTCTGGGTTGTTTTTTATTGTTTCTACAGCGTTAGTTATCTGGTCTACATAACCTCCGTTGTAGTCCGGCCAAGAACGCCACTGATATCCGTAGATATGTCCGAGGTCTCCGTTTTCGTCAGCCCATTCGTTCCAGATGCGTACCCCGTGATCTTGTAGGTATTTGGCATTGGTATCTCCAGCTAAAAACCAAAGTAGTTCGTATATAATTGATTTTAAATGTAATTTCTTTGTGGTCAGTACAGGGAATCCTTCCGCCAAATTATAGCGGCTTTGATGTCCGAAAACGCTTATTGTACCTGTACCTGTTCTATCTTCTTTGAATGTGCCTTCAGCCAGCACACGTTTCAGTAAGTCGTGATATTGTTTCATTGCAAAATATAGTGATATTGAGTACAAAAATAGTCAAAATATAGAACAATTGGGTACAAGGAGACTTCTTAACTTTCTAAACTATATTATAACAGTGGTATTATTGGTTGTGTGTCTTGGCTTTCGATATCGAAATATTTGATTTCATACGTAAAAAAGAGAGTGAGTCAAAAGCAATTTAGATTTCCTCTTTGTCTTGTAGAACTGAGAGTAACAATCAGAAGTCTAAATTACTTTTGACTCATCCTTCTATTCTTTCCATTCGGCAGTAATAGTCATTTTATCTACAGTAGACGCACAGAAATATCCTAATGCACCACCTTTAATATTGGAGGTCGGGTTTGTTTTCGAATCTTCGATTCTGCTTAATGTATAAAAGAAAGTGTAAGCTCCTTTATCGATGCATTGAAATTCTACTTCAATCTCATCTCCCTGCTTGATTGGGTCTACGTCATCATCGTTGACGAACACAGGCAAAAACTGATGTATCGGACTGCCATCCATAAACTGAGCACTAAGCACCATTTCATTTACATCCGGCAATTGTTTTCCATTGATATATACAAGACAACGATAATACTGATTGGTCTCTCCTTTAGGATCGGAGAAGTGAATCATCGGAATAGCATATTTCATTACCGGAACTTTATACATCGACAATGAGTCGAGCTTCACCAAAGGTGGTATTTTGGATGTAGATGTATATTCTTTTTCTTCGTAGGTTACTGATAAATTATAACTGCGACCAATCACCCCTTTGATATTTTGTGCAACATACCAGCCTGTATTGTCCTGTTGCAATGTCTCCGAGTTTCCTGCATCATCTGAAATTTTTACAATAGCTCCTTTTAAGAAAGGGTAGCCGCTATTGTCATTAAAATCGAGAGTATGGCTTACTCTTACCTTAGCCAATTGATCTTGTTTTACAATACCTTCTATTTGTATGCGTGGTGTAACCGAATTAAGATCTACATCGATTTCTTTTTCACAAGAGGTTACTGCAAGCATTACAGCTAAAGCCGAAAGTACTATTATATATTTGTTTTTTATACTTTTCATAATTTTCTTTCCTTTTTAGTTTAAAACTTGAAGTTCCAAGAAACAGATGGAACAAATGTAAATAGTGAATATTGATAAGCTGTTGTCTTGCTCGGATCTTTCGAATTGGTACGGAATTGAATCATATAAGCATTCTCTCGTCCATAAGCGTTGTATAGACCGAATACTAATTCAGATTGAAATTTCGAAGTCTTCTTTAGCAGACACGTTGCACCTAAATCGAGGCGATGATAATTAGGCATTCTGTAACCATTTCTCTCGGCGTAATACATCACATCCTTACCATTGACTTGATATTTTCCGCTTGGATAAGTAATGGCATTTCCTGTATAAAATACCCATGCTGCAGATAACGACCATTTCGGATTGAGTTCGTACATACCCACAATCGAGAAATCATGTGTGCGATCTTGGAATGCATTATACCATCTGTCTTCATTTATACCATCTATTTTTTTCTCCGATCTGGAAAGCGTATATGATACCCATCCTGTAAGCCTTCCCAAACGTTTCTTCAGCGAAAGTTCTACTCCGTATGCTCTTCCTTTCCCTGATAGGATTTCGGTTTCAATAACGTCATATCCCTCTATATCAGCATTGTCCTTAAAGTCAAGTTGGTTTCTCATATCTTTGTAATAACCCTCAATACTGAATTCAAACATATTGTTGTTGAAATTTCTAAAGTATCCAAGCGACACTTGATCAGCTATCTGTGGCTTTACATTATTGGAGCTGGATGTCCAACGGTCGAAGGGAGTTCCTTGTGCCGAGTATGACAGCAAGTGCATATTCTGCGTTGTGCGTGCATAAGCAGCTTTTATCGAAGAGACCTCATTCAGTTTGTAAGCAGCTGAAAATCGAGGCTCGAGATTTATATATGTTTTTACTACTTTTCCCGATTTGTACCATGTGCTATCTAATACATTATTATCCTGATCTAGCGTATAATATTGTCCTTTTCCCAAAGCCATGAAAGCCGATGCACGAAGCCCATATACCACCTCCAGATTATCAGTTATCTTGATCTGATTCGATATATATGCTGCATTTTCGGACGAATAGCGATGGTGTAGATCTACTGAATTTTTTTGCTCCGAGTCCAGATTATAGTTTCCGGGAGCCAAATCATGATATGTAGAGCTGACGCCTAAGCGCCATTGACTATTTTTGTTTTGCTGGAAGAGAAATTCTTGTTTGAAACCATAGTCTTTGATTTTAGCTGTTCCATTCAGATTCATTCCTACCTCCATCCCGAAGTAATAATCGTACTGATTATAAGATAATGATGTGCGAGAAGTCCATTTGTTGTTGAAAGTATGATTCCAATTAGCTATCAGGAATCTATTTCCCCAGTTCACCTCGGCTGCATCTTTTAACACCATTTTGTCTCGCCCCAAGTATCCCGAAACTGAGATTTGATCTTTATCAGACAAGGCGAAGTTTAACTTTATATTCAGGTCATAAAAATATAGATAAGCATTTTTTGCATCTTCTACTCCCGACATACGAGCCAGTGCATCGGCATAGGTGCGTCTTGCTCCTATAAGGAAAGAAGATTTACCTTTTTGTATAGGTCCTTCAGCGTTAATATTGGAGGAGATAAGTCCGATACCTCCGGCTACATGATAGTTCTGATTGTCACCATTACGCTGTTGAACATCTAAGATCGACGCCAAGCGTTCTCCATACTGTGCGGGCATAGCACCTTTATATAGCGTTACATCACGTAATACTTCCGAGTTGAAGGTAGAGAAGAAGCCCATCAGATGGGATGCATTGTAGAGCGATACATTATCCAGTAAGATAAGGTTCTGATCAGCACTACCTCCGCGAACATAAAACCCCGAACTGCCTTCTCCGGCTCCTTGTACCCCGGGCATTAACTGTATTGATTTTATGATATCACGTTCTCCAAGTAGCACAGGAATCTTATTTATTGTTTGTATCTCCATTTTTTCTACCCCTGTCTGTGGCGCAGATACATTTGCATCAGGGCGTTCGGCAGATACAACAACTTCATTCAAACCAATGGTAGTTTGTACAAGTTCTATATCTTTTTTTATATTTTGATTAAGAGAAATCTTCAAGGTCTTTTTTTCGAAGCCGATATAATCAACTTTCAGTGTGTATTCTCCTTTAGGGAGAGTAAGGGCATATTTTCCATTCTCATCTGACGATACACCACTGCCGTTTCGGTTTTCTATTATGATGGGAACCCCTATCAGGGTTTCTTTTGTACGCGAGTCAATTACAGTTCCGCTAATTTTATAGGTTTGGGCATTTGACAAAACCGGAATTATGAACAAATGTAAAAGCCATAGAAATGTGACCCAGGTCTTTTTGGGCAAATGATTTGAATTTACTAACATAAGTAGGTTTAAGTTTTTAAACAAAGTTCAATTTGTTTATATTAATGTATAAGATGTTTATTTATCAAGACCTTAATGATTCAAGAAAATAAAACCATTAAAATCTATATTTATTGTATTCATTCATTTGTAATTTAACAAATAAAGGATCTGATTTCGATAATGCAAAGTTAGAGCAGATCATATTAACAGACAAGGTGAAATCGATAAATAGATATTATTTCTCGACGAATTAACTGTAAGTGCATATTAATTTTCATTCATATATTTTGATTTCTATCTTTGGGTGAAATTATGTAACAACTCACCTCTTTTTATTTAAAATTGAATCTAACTCCAATCTCAGCACCTGCCCACAGATCAAAATTGTGCTTGCTGCCTCTCTTATTGAATATGCTGTAAACAGGATCTTTAACCTCAGTGAAAGCTACATCCCTGATTAAACCATTTATGGTTGGGCCACCATAGAATGTAAATTTGTTTTTTCGGACCGAATAGAGGACTTTTGCTTGTTCCAATGATGCATTTCGTCCCTTATTTTTGAAATTGTTCTTATATATTTGGTTGTGCATTAGCTCAAAATGGATTCCTTGTGGCGAATCTCTTAACTGTATACGAGTACCCAAGCCCCAGCCCACTGTTACGTTCGAAGAAGGTGAGTATCCTCCAAAGCTAAGGATGGAATAGAGTCTGTCGGTTCCTGTAACTAAATTTACAGCTCCGTAAATATAATCATTGGCCGAAATGCCGATTTCTAACAATCCCCCTTTTCTTACATAATTTAATATTCCGAGCATAGCAGCTTCGTCTGTTTCCGCTATATTTATTACTCCCATTTGGAAAGTCGCATGCTTTGCTATGTTAACAGGGGCTATCTGGACATCAACATCTTGAGCATAATTAACCACTCCCGCCATTTGAAATCTGCTTGCAGTGGCAATATTTACGACTCCTGATATTTGAACATCGTTTATGCCGGCGGTATAGTTAGCTACGCCGGAATACTGAAATCCGCTTGATTTTTGTACTATGTTTGCAATCCCTGCAAATTGAAATCCACTGGCAACACCTTCTGTAAGGTTGAAAAGTCCTGACATTTGTAGCCCTCTCATATCCCGCTTGTTTATATTAAACAGTCCACCCAATTCAACTCCATTTATTCCGCCTGTTATTCCTCCTAATACATTCAATGAGAATTTGTATTCTTTATCCTTTGCTCTGCTACCGTCAGTGCTCATCGGTGTTATAAAAGTGAATTGTGTAGCAGATTTTTCCAGACCAATATTATATTCAACTTTATTAGCACGCGTTTTCTTCGTTTTGGGTTCTTTTACCTGAGCTGCTACACCTCCCCACGTAAGAGCAGATAGAGTAATAATTCCTGCGATTTTTTTTAACATAATGGTTTCGTTTGTTTTGTTGTTTATTGTTAAAGGAAGCCCTTTATCTATTCGCTCATCAGCGATTTTGTTGTTTCCTATACTACTAAGACCACTATGAAGATTATTTCCACTACTCTTATCTATATTTTTTTTACTTTCCTCTGTAATTGGTTCATAATTAGCGATTCCCTTAGGTGTTGTTTTTGCAGATGTTATTATAACGTACTTGTCTTTTATGATGTAAAAGAAATATTTGTCGTGCAGTAGTATGTATACCGCTTCTGTTACCTCTTTGTTGACAATGCTGACAGAAATCTTCTTATGCGTATCCACAACCTTAGGGTTGTACGAAAACTCGACACCCGTCTGTTGGGTTATGAGTTTCATCGCTACGGCTATCCTCTCGTTCTGTAGTTTTATGTTTACCATTTTCTGGGAGTGTAAACTAACGGTGATAAGGATTAATGATGATATAAATATTATTCTCTTCATTCGGCTTAAATTATAATCTTCCTCTATTCAATAGTATAGCTATCACCTTTGCGCTCTACTTTCAGGTTTAATGTAATAGCTGCAACATCCAGTATGGTAGATAAATCTTCTTTTGTGAATGTAACTGTAATAGGCAGGTCTTCGATATTTCTGTTTTTCAACTCTATTTGTTGGCCGTAAAATTCGTTTAGGCGTGCGATAACTTCGCTTAAGGATGTTTCCTTAAATTGGAAATTGCCTCTCATTATTTCTCTGTAGAATCTATTGTTTTTAGACAAGTAATATCCGCTTTGGTTCATCTTAAGATTAATGCCTGTGTTGTTGTCTGAATAAAGCAATACTTCGCCTTCGGCAACACTCACATAAATGGAGTCGGGAGTGTTTGCTTCAACTGTAAATTTTGTACCGATATCTTTCACATATATATTCCCTGCTTTTACAATTTTGCTTTCAGCTTTTTTCGATTCCATCTCAAAGGAAGCTTTTCCTTTGAGGTAGATTGTATCTCTCGTTCCGTTTTTACTAAAAGATATTTCTCCTTCTATCAAATTTATTTTTGTGCTGTCTGCAAAAGAATACCACCCTTTTTCATTGATGGTAGTGATCGGATGATCCTGTTTTCTGTTGAAGATAATAAATAGGATTGCTATAGCAGCAGCTGTGCCTATTATCCAAACCAGAGGTTTGCTTTTATTTTTTTTGTGTTTTACGGTTTCTAGGGTAGATTTACTTATATGTTCCTTTAGTATTTCATTTGCTTTCTGTATATCGAATGTAGGATATTCGGCCGTTCCCATATTTTGATAAAGCGAAGTAAGTTCAAAGAAATAGTCTTCGTGCTCTTGCGACTCGGCAAGCCACTTCTCCAATCGTATTTTATCTTGAGGGGTCAACTCTCCTGCAAAATATCGTGCTAATAATCTGTCTGTGTCGTTTGTTACCATAGCCCAATCAGTTTTATTAAGTAATATAACACTACTACGGAAATAAATTCCTTCAGGTTTTCTCTCAATAGCTTCAATGCTTTAGCTATTTGGTTCTCTACTGTGTTAGGAGAAATCGCGAGTTCTTGGGCAATCTCCTTATAGCTCATCATTTCGAATCGGCTAAGTTCAAATACCTCTCTGCATCTAGGTGGTAACTGTGCAATTGCCAGCGTGATTTTATAATTTAGTTCTTTTTCTACAATGCCTTCATATACTTCGTTATGCCCAACCGGTTCGTCCAAGGCTATTTGTTGATTGTGCTTTTGCTGCACCTTTATTTGTTTTACTCGGTTTAGACAGATATTATGCACAGCCATATACAGATAAGACTTTATTGACACGGTTATATTCGTATTGTGTCGATCGTCCCATAATTTAAAAAATACTTTCTGAACAGCGTCTTCTGCCTCAAATTCATCTTTGAGAATACTATAAGCGTATTTACATAAAGGCTCATACCATCTTTTGAACAGGGTTTCGTGAGTTTCTTTATCTGTTAATCTCACTGTCTCTTGAATAAGCTCCACCTCTTTCTTTCCTTTTATTTTTAATAGGGTAGTTCTGAAACAATTCTATATCCCTATATAATATATGACAATGTTGTCTAGGCTTTCCACTATCTGGAAAGCAAATATATTTCTTTTTCTTATAAGTGCCTGTCTTTTTGTTGTCTGAAAAAATATGTTTATTCAGACAGTTGGATATTCAAAGCATAACGTTGTGCGTATCTAACTCACAGAGTCAAAAATCTATTTTTGCATTCCGGGCATAAGTTTTCCTATTATTCGTATATTTGTGCTTCATTGTAAAATTATATAAATAATATATTCGATTATGCCAAGTATCTCGCAACGAGGAATAGATATGCCAAATTCGCCGATCAGAAAATTGGCTCCTTTATCAGACTCTGCAAAAGCTAGAGGACTAAAAGTTTACCATCTGAATATCGGTCAGCCTGATCTACCGACACCGGAAGAAGCTCTCGAAGCGATTCGGAACATAGACCGCACGATCTTGGAATATAGTCCCAGCGATGGCTACCGTTCTTATCGTGAAAAGCTGATAGGATATTATGCAAAATATAATATTAATGTATCTCCCGATGATATTATTATTACAACGGGCGGCTCAGAAGCGGTATTGTTCGCTTTCTTGGCTTGTCTCGATCCGGGAGATGAAATCATAGTTCCTGAACCTGCTTATGCCAACTACATGGCATTTGCGGCATCAGCAGGAGCAGTTATCCGTACTGTATCTTCTACCATCGATGAGGGGTTTGCACTGCCTCCTGTAGAGAAATTTGAAGAGCTTATTAATGATCGGACTAAAGGTATCCTTATTTGTAACCCGAATAATCCGACTGGCTACCTGTATTCTCGTACCGAAATGAATCAGATAAAACATTTGGTGCAAAAATATGATCTCTATCTGTTTTCAGACGAAGTATATCGTGACTTTATATATACCAACTCACCTTATGTTTCGGCATGTCACCTTGTTGGAATAGAGGAGAATGTCGTATTGATCGACTCTGTGTCGAAACGATATAGCGAGTGCGGTATCCGCATTGGGGCTTTGATTACCAAGAATAAGGAGCTTCGCAAAACCGTAATGAAGTTGTGTCAAGCTCGTCTTAGTCCGCCACTTATCGGTCAGATAGCAGCAGAAGCCTCTCTGGATGCTTCTCTGGAATATATTCGCGACATATACGAAGAGTATGTAGAGAGACGAAAGTTCTTAATTGATAGGCTAAACCGTATTCCGGGAGTATATTCTCCTATACCTATGGGTGCGTTCTATACCGTTGCCCGATTGCCGGTCGAAGATTCTGACGACTTTTGTGCATGGTGCTTGTCAGATTTTGAACATGAGGGACAAACTATTTTTATGGCTCCTGCTTCCGGTTTTTATACTACACCGGGCTTAGGAAAAAATGAAGTACGTATTGCTTATGTGCTAAATAAAGAAGATTTAGCGAAGGCGCTTACTGTATTAGAAAAAGCCTTAGAAGCCTATAATTCAAAAAAATAAGAAATGAGAAGAAAATTAGTTTTTGCTACCAACAACAGTCATAAGCTCGAAGAAGTAAAAGCTGTTGTTGGAAGCAGTTTTGATATACTCAGCCTAAAAGATATCGGCTGCCACGAAGATATTGAAGAACCGGGAGAGACATTACAGGAAAATGCTCTGATAAAAGCCCGCTACGTAAAAGATAAATATGGCTATGACTGCTTCGGAGATGATACCGGACTGGAGGTTGAAGCTTTGAACGGAGCTCCGGGAGTATACTCTGCCCGTTATGCGGGAGGGGATCATGACTCGAAGGCAAATATGAAAAAGTTGCTCAAAGAGCTTGATGGTGCTACCAATAGGAAAGCACAGTTCAGGACTGTGATCGCATTGATATTGGATGGTAAAGAATATCTGTTCGAAGGAAAGGTGAAGGGTAGTATTATCACCGAAGAAAGGGGAGATGCGGGATTTGGTTATGATCCTGTTTTTCAACCTGATGGATACGATCAGACATTTGCTCAATTAGGGTCAGAGGTGAAGAATAGCGTAAGCCACAGAGCATTAGCTACAAAGGCTTTGTGTGAGTTCTTAAAAAATATTTGAACAATTAGATACTAAGTAGAACTGGCTGAAAGGAAGTCTCTAAGTCTATTGTCATGTTGAGCGAAGCGAAACATCTCGTGTTTAAAAGATAAGATCCTTTCAGGCAGTTCTATTTATTGCAATTTACTTTGGTTTTCCTTTTTGAACAATAGCCATTACCCTAAGGAAATTACCTCCCCATATCTTAGCAATATCTTCATCCGTGTAACCTTTCTCTAAAAGCTTCATCGTAATATTAATCATATCATTGCTGCCATTGCAGCCAATAAGCCCGCCACCGCCGTCAAAGTCGGAAGCAATGCCTACATGATCTATTCCGGCAACTTTTACGGCATAATCGATATGCTCTATAGCATCAGTGAGGGATGCTTTTTTCCGATCTTTATTCACAAAGAGATCAACCAAACATATTTGCACAACTCCTCCGTTCTTGGCTAGAGCCTGCATTTGTTTGTCTGTAAGGTTTCGGTCATGGTAGCATAGTGCTTGTACTGACGAATGAGAAGCGATAATAGGTTGAGTAGAGAGTTTGATAACATCCCAAAAAGTCTTTTCACTTGCATGCGATATGTCAATCATGATTCCCTGTTTGTTCATCTCTCTTACCACCTCTTTGCCAAAGGGGCTTAACCCGTTCCATTCATGAGTTGTATCGCTAGATGTATCACATATATCATTGTCTTTGGTATGGCAAAGCGTAATATAATTCACTCCCATTTTTTTGAATCGGGCAATATTCTCAATATCTTTCCCTATTCCATAACCATTTTCTATTCCTATGAAAATAGCTTTCTTTCCTGCGTTTTTTATTCTAGCAAGATCATCTGTCGTATAAGCTATTTCGCAGATATCTTGATTTTTTTCTACCTGTAAATGAATACCTTTTATCAATCCTTCTATTTTGTCGACGGCAGCCTGCGATGAAACTTTATCCCGCGGTCCTTGAGCCGTATAGGCAGCAAAGAAAATAGCATCCAACATGCCTTCTTCCATTTTAGGAATATTCACCTGATTGTTTTCTCTTTTTCTGATATCGAATCCTGCTTTTTTGAATTCTAAAGGAGTGTCGCAATGAGTATCAATAGAAAATATATGTTTATGCAGTTCTTTTGCCTTTCTGAAAGTTTCGGCTTCAGAAACTATGAATTTAAAGAATTTCAGCATCGTAGTATCTCCCCCGGCAACATGTCCTTCGGGATGCCATTGTACACCCATTATTCTTCTGTCGGGATAGGCTTCTATCGCTTCCACGATGCCATCCTGTGCTGTTGCTGCCAATTTGAATCCGGGAGCCACATCTTTTACACCCTGATGATGGAAGCTGTTGACAAATACTTCTGTTTTTCCAAGTATCTTACTCAACTGAGAATCTTCTGCAATAGAAACTTTGTGTGTGCCTATTTCCTTCGGTTCACTTTGCCTATGTTTTACACTTTTATCGTGGTGCTGTGTGGGAATGTCTTGATAGAGTGTTCCTCCAAAAGCAACATTGATCGCCTGCTCCCCTCTACATATCCCCAATACAGGAACGTTGTGGTCTGTAGCCAACTTTAAAAGTGCCAAATCGTAAATGTCGCGGATAGAATCTATGTCATTCATATCCGGGATAATCTGTTCTTTATAGTATAGCGGATTGAAATCTTCACCACCGGTCATAACTAATCCGTCAAGATCCTTTACAATATCTCTCAGGACTGTTCCTTTTGTCATCACAGGGATAATAAGAGGACGCCCTCCGGCTTTGAGAATTGCTTCTATATATGTTCCGGGAACGCTCGATCCTCCGTTGCTTGTCCGGCTTGCAGAGACTCCGATCAATGGTTGCTGTTTTGCTCTCAGATCAACAAAGTGTGAGTCTGTATATTCATACAATCTTTGCAAATCGGGGACTATCGACTCTTGTCCTCTTAGCGAAAGGATATTCAGAAACAATAATATAATAAGTATATTATATGTAGTTCTTTTCATTTTTAATCTCTTATTTCTTGTTAATCGTTCTAAGTGCCTTCTTTATTATATATTTCGTCTCCTTTGTCGGATTATTGCTTTCCCATTTATTTGTAACTTCAATTACAAAATCGGGACGGGTTTTACTTGCGTCATTCAACCAGTTGCCTACGCTATCTTGTACATACTTTTCAGAGTCCGACTTCAACGCTTCTAAAATTGGCAAAGCAATTTCGGGCTGTTGCTTCAGTTTTTCAATATGTTTGCTCCACACACCATTCGGACGTATCGCTTCTGATGCAAATCGGCGAATGTTATGATCTTTGTCTTTAGTCCATGCTAATAATATCGGTATAGCATTTTCTATATTGCGATCCATATCTTCACGAACAGCCATCCACGCAATCTCTCTTACTCCAAAATTACCATCGGCGGCAAAATCTTTGATTGCTTCCAGTTTATCGGCAAAAGAGATTGTTTTGTCTAAGCCTATCATATAGGCAGCCCAACAGCGTACATTATCGGATACGTGACTTTTAAGTTCTTTGAGCAACTTCTTATCTGTATCCTGAAGCGTTTCTCTCAAAAGCGTTTCTCCTATTCTGCGTATTGTTTGCATTGTGCTTGCTTTTTCCAATACTTCAAGGCCTGATAAACAAGCCGTCGCATATTTCTCCGGCAGAACGTTTTTCAAAAGCTCTTTTTGGTCAACAGCCAGCCACTCTGTCAGATTAACCGACTCTATCGTACCCAGATTCAGTTGTTGCAATACTTCGGACGGTATATCTTTTAAGGATTTTGCTCCCTTTCTCTTAACTTCCATATATAAAACAAATTAAACAGAAAAAGTAACAAAAGTAACACTTTTAAGTATATTATTTGTTGTCACCTTTTTCTTTATTCAATAATACTAACGATCTTTAATATAAGACAATTTAATAAACAGAAAATACAAGGTTCTGATATCTATAGTCAAACGTCAGAGCACAATGTTATTGATTACCTATAAATGAAAAACAGAGGTTCTCTTTGTACGAAAACCTCTGTTGATTTATTTTTTAATATTAGATATGCTAATTAGCTATAAATTTAAACTCGGGAGTAATTTGATATTTCACAAAAGCAGTATCTGATTTTTCCACTTGGTCATCATCGTTGTCGCTATAGGTGAAATTTATAGTCTGAACAATAATCTCTTTACTATTTATCTTTGATGATACTTCGCTGTAATACTCTACCATATCTTCGTAAGCTACAAGCAGATTATCTTGCAGGTTGCCGCTTTTGTCGTAGCTTAACAAATATTCGGTTATTTCACCATCTGTTATCACTAGTACGGTTAATATTTTACCACTCTCATTCGCCAATAAAATACGTCCCATCGATAAGTCTTCTGCACTGTAACCTTCTAAACCTTTAACGTTAAATAGCTGTAAATCCGTATACTCTTTTTCAGTTAGTCTGGTGATATTTGTCAGGTCCATGCTGTCTGCTTTATTGCTCAATTGAGCTTCTGAAAGTTCCACTTTTAATGTATCCAACTGAGCTTGTTTGTTTTCAGACTGCTTATTTTGACAGGATATGATTGTGCCCAAAAAGATAAAACTGAAAAGATAAATCTTTTTCATTTTAATAGCTAAAATGTGATTGTGAATTAATTAAGTTCAAATAGATAACAATTCTTTAATACAATTGTTTAAACTTTCTTCCCATTTAGGGATAGTAAGGTTGAATGTAGATTTTATCTTCGTTTTGTCCAGTACACTATACTTAGGCCTTGTGGCTTTTACCGGATATTGTTCGGTCGTTATAGGGTTCACCTTGCATGTATTGATACCTGCTTCTTTATGGATTGCTAATGTGAAATCGTACCAGGTAGTAGCCCCCTCATTGGAGTAATGGTATATCCCGGGTTTAAATCCGTTAGCTTCACTGAAATCCAGTATTTTTACAATTGCCTT
Source organism: Bacteroidota bacterium (assembly GCA_023437305.1). Taxonomy (GTDB): domain Bacteria; phylum Bacteroidota; class Bacteroidia; order Bacteroidales; family Dysgonomonadaceae; genus Dysgonomonas. The sequence goes on along the minus strand of JAEZGN010000030.1, from coordinate 208,940 downwards.
TGCCAGATCCGCCGCATTTGTCGGTGTACCGTTCTGATCGGCTACAACGTTTAGTGTTTCACGTTCTTTACCCAGTTTTATCATTGTCTTCACAAAGTTGTTCCCAAAAATAGAATACAACCATGCTGTTCGTATGATAATACTATTAGCACAAGCTTTCAATAGTTCAGCCTCGCCTTCTTGCTTCGATTTACCATATACTGACTGAGGATTTACCGTATCAGTCTCAACATAAGGTTTGTTTGCTGTGCCATCATACACATAGTCTGTGGATATATGTATAACTTTAGCATTGTTGTTTGTTGCTGCCTGCCCTAAATTGGCAACAGCGTCACGATTGATTTTATAACATAAATCTACATCATCCTCTGCTTTGTCCACAGCTGTATAAGCTGCGCAGTTGATAATATAGTTTATATTATTTTCTTTTATAAAGGAATCTACAGCCCTAAGATCGGTGATATCCAGCTCAGCTACATCTGTAAAGAAGAAACGGAAGTTGTTTTCATGATTAGCCGATATTCGTCTTATCTCATTTCCCAACTGTCCGTTAGATCCTGTAACAAGAATATTTTTCTGAACGAGTTCGAACAGAAAAATATTCTTCGCTGTTTCATCTTGATCGTCGGCTTGTTTATTTCCTGAAAAAAAAGCCATTTTGATTTATTTTTTAAATGCAGCTAACCAATTGTTGCTTGCCTGTTGCTGATACCTGCGGTGCTATTTTCTTTACAAGACCTTGTAAAACATTACCCGGTCCAAGCTCTACAAATTCAACAGCTCCATCTGCAACCATATGTTCTACAGATTGAGTCCATTTTACAGGTGCTGTTAATTGTGCTATCAAATTGTCCTTTATAACGGCAGGATCTGTTTCTCCTACTGTAGACACATTCTGATATACAGGACATGTAGGACGTGTAATAATTGTATTGTTTATAGCTTCCGATAATTTTACTTTTGCAGGCTCCATCAATGGAGAGTGGAATGCTCCTCCTACTTTCAGCTTAAGAGCTCTTTTTGCTCCGGCAGCAAGTAACAATTCGCATGCAGCATCAATACCTGCATTAGAACCTGATATTACCACCTGTCCGGGACAGTTATAATTAGCCGGTACAACTATTTCGTTCTTGATAGATGCACATATTTCTTCTACTTTAGCGTCTGGCAATCCTAACACTGCTGCCATTGTAGAAGGATTCATTTCGCATGCCTCCTGCATAGCAAGAGCACGTTTATAAACAAGATTTAAACCATCTTCGAAAGACATGGCTCCGGCAGCAACCAAAGCGGAGAACTCTCCTAAAGAGTGACCCGCAACCATATCCGGCTTAAATTCATCGCCAATTGTTTTAGCCAATATTACCGAATGGAGGAAAATAGCCGGTTGAGTAACTTTAGTCTGACGGAGATCTTCGTCAGTACCGTTAAACATTAAGTCTGTTATACGGAATCCTAAAATCTCATTCGCTTTTTCGAACATTTCTTTAGCAACAGGAGATGTTTCGTAAAGGTCTTTACCCATTCCTACAAACTGAGCTCCTTGCCCTGGGAATACAAATGCTTTCATTTTTAATATTTATAATTTATATAAGCAATTCAATTCAGGCTGCAAAATTAGTAAAAAAATGAAATATAAGACACTGATAATGCACAAATAAAAAAAGCATGAGTTAAAAAGACATACTTTACTTCTTAATTCACTTATCAATACTATTATTCTGGATTGATGTAGATAATGCTTTTGCTGCCTCTTGCAAAGGTTATAGGATTACTAAAAAAGAAAGGCTAATGATCATATCTATCATTAGCCTCTCATATATAATTACAATTATTACTCTGCGCTTTCTTCTTCGTTTACCGGAGCTATCAATTTGTAACCTTTACCGTGTATATTGATGATCTCAATACTTGGATCAGGTTTTAATAGCTTACGCAACTTCGTGATGTAAACATCCATGCTACGAGCGTTGAAGTAGTTATCGTCCACCCAAATTTGCTTTAGGGCATGATTTCTTTCCAGAATGTCGTTGGCATGAGCACACAATAGGGCAAGAAGTTCTGCTTCTTTTGTTGTAAGTTTAGTACTTTCGCCATTGATCGTCAAAATTTGCTTTTGAGTATCAAAGTTCATATTACCAAACTGATAAAGCTGTTGTTCTTTACTTCTTTTACCTTTCACACGACGGAAGATTGCTTCGATACGAAGAACAAGTTCTTCCATGCTGAATGGTTTCGTGATATAATCGTCTGCTCCGGCTTTGAATCCTTCCAGAATATCATCTTTCATATTTTTGGCTGTCAAGAATATGATAGGTATTTCTGTATTGATTGCTCTGATCTCTTTCACAAGAGTGATACCGTCTTTTTTAGGCATCATAACATCCAATATACACAAATCATACTTTTCTTTAACAAAGCCTTTGTATCCAACCTCTCCATCGGTGTAGAGGTCTGTGTCGTACCCTTTGGCCTGAAGATATTCTCTTAGCAACATACCAAGATTTTCATCATCTTCACATAAAAACAGTTTCAATTTTTCTTCCATAACTTACTTATTTACAGTTTATTTTGCTTAACTAACTTTTACTCTTCATTATAGGCAGGCAAATTATAAATTTGGTGCCTTTCCCCAGCTCACTCTCGGCTTTTATTGTTCCTTTATGATCTTCTATTATTTTTTTTACGTATGCAAGTCCTAGTCCAAATCCTTTGACATCATGTCTGTTACCTGTTGATACCCGATAAAACCGCTCGAATATTTTCTTTACATATTCCTTTTTTATTCCGATACCATTGTCCTCTACAGCGATGTACAATTTATTATTGCTGTTCCACGTTCGAATCATCAGCTGCAAGGGAACATCTTCTTTTCTGTACTTCACGGCGTTGTCGAGCAGATTGAACAACACATTTGTTATATGCATTTTGTCTGCTTCGATTGCTGAATCGGTAGCTTCTAAATCAATATCGAGATTTCCTCCAAATTTTTCAACTTTGATCTGGAATGTGTTTGCAACCCCTACTACAATATCATTGGCATCCAGTTCTTTGAGTTTTAGTGTAGCTCTTTGTTTTTCGAATAGCGACATTTGAAGAACTTTTTCTACCTGAAAACTCAATCGTTCCGTTTCGTCGTTTATTACACCTGATATATGTTTAAATACCTCGGGTGATTTTGTTATTGACCCATCTTTTAACATCTGGGCGGCTAAAGATATAGTCGATACCGGTGTTTTGAGTTCGTGGGTCATATTGTTCATAAAGTCATTCTTCATTTCCGATAAACGCTTTTGTCGGAATGTGATATATATTATTATTATGAATGTAACCAACAAGATAAAAGTAAATATTATGGCCGGATACAAGAATGATACCTCACTTGATAAATAATGCCCTTTGTCAGGAAAGTAAACTTTCAGATATGTAACTTTATTGGGCGGATCATTCGGAAATAGTACTTGTTGATATGCATATTTCTTGTCTTTATCCAGAAAACGCGGTTGCCTATAAACCGGCTTATCATTTTTATCTACAACTTCGTACTGGAAAAGCAACTCTATATTATTGTTTTTTAATTCATTCTTTATTTTAGTTTCCAGATCTTTAAAGTTTATCCTTTCTTCTATAGGCACGTCACTTGCCGATTTAAATATCCTGTTCAAGACATCATTCATGATATCTTTCTCATATAAGTACCTCTTTATCTGTTCTTCTTGTAGGTCGAAGAACGTTTTTGAGATAGCATTTGTACCGCTTTTGGGCGACTGGAATACCTGTTTAGGCGGTGTTGTTTGTACCGTAGTCACATTGTGTTCCATATAAATGACTGTACCGTCGGGCGCCGTCATCTTTGTTCTTTGCTGCTGTGTAACAGTTTCTTCCTGTGGCTGATTTCTTAATGCCATAGAGCGATTATAAGCCGCTGCATCCTTCTTCTGTGTTTCAATGAACGCTTCATCCAGATATTTTTTTGTTTGATCGAGTTCCAAATTTCTTGAAATTTGAGCCAAACTACGGTTTACCGCTTCATTAAACTGATCGCTCCTCAATCTTATTGATTCGCGTAAATAGGTTATTTGTAAATACAACAGACCAAAGAATGCTACAGCCATTATTGCTGCGAGTATCCAAATTGTCGATTTTTTCATTTTCTCTTAATATCCTCAGTCTTCTCTAGTCAATTAAATAATGCGATAATTATCAAACATTAACCTTTGCACTGAACAACTATTTAACAATTGATAGTAAGATATTGTTTAACATTTGAGGAAATAAACTTATATGATTTTTTTTTCTTATGCAAACTTATCAATATTTTTTATTGTACAAGTGTAAATTTTAGACTTATTCCAAAATTACTGTTTGTTGTTGGATAAGATGAGGCTGAAATCAACGGTTTATTTAAAATCCTGTCATAGAACGCCCTTAGAGTGAGCGCACGGCTCAAAGTATAGTCGGCTGATAGCTTTAATGTAAAAACTGTAACCCCACTGGTAGCTTGGGTAAAATATTCTTCTATTTTTCTCAACAAGGCTTCTGATGATTTGTAAGATACCTCCGTTTTTATATTCAGGTCGTTGTTAAAATTCTTCGGTGTTCTGGATGTTAATCCTATTACCCTATTAAATTCATTGATACGGTATCCGAATCCTAACACAAATTCTTTTTCGAGATATTCGATGATCTGATAAGACGACATATTCAACGTAAGTGTACGTCCACTGTTATACTGAGCATTGATATTCATATTGTTATTCAATATTCCTTCGGCTCCGATCAGTGGTCTGAACAACTCTGTGATACCTACTGATGATATATTGTATGGAGATGATGGGATAGGGTTACCTCCGAGTACATCACGTATGTACCCCAAGTCGTCGCCTCCGCCTATGGCTTGTTGCCAGCCCGAGAAAGAGCTGTAGCTTCCTACCTGATAAAAACAGCTATAGGAATGACTCAATCTCAACGATCTGAACTTAGATTTAATAAGAGGTATATTGCTTAACCCATCGTATGCTATGTTCCAATTCGGGAGGATAGACCATATAGATGGGAATGCCGACATGGAGATATTGTTTACATCACGCCCTGTATAAGCTGCTATAAAAGCAGGAATAAGTACGTCTCCCGAGTTTGCATTCACTGTCGCTGCATTTCCGCTTGCCAATCCGTCGGGTAGAGTTACATTATTATACTGTTTTTGTAGCCGGTTTCTAATTATTTCCTTATAAGCCAAGAATTTGTCGAAGGTATCGGATTGATAATCATTTTTTGAATTGCTGCCTCTAAGAGCCGTTTTTAGAGCAATGGTAGTCATGGAGAAGTTTCCACCCAGTGTGCGTGGCATTCCTTTCGACATATATTGGATTTCAGTTCTCTTATTATTTTCGTAATTGGCATTAAGCTCTATTTTGAGGTTCTTTATAGGTTCTATCTGTGCCCTTAGTTCCAGCTTTTCGGCACTGTTATATACAGCAGGCGAGATATTCATTGTATCCATCACCAACCAGTCTCTACTCAACGATTTGTTGATGAATTTTTCTCCGCCTTCGAGACCGAATGCAAAACCCAGACCCGGAACAAGTCCGTACTCATTTGTGTCTTTCTGCCCAAACATGTCTCCAATGGTTGGGATAAATCCTGAAAGATGTGTTTCTCTTCGTTTCGAGTAATTAATATTCAGAGTGCGTAATGACATTAAGCCTCTGGCCGAATAGTCTAAGATATCAGTCAGAAGCTGTGAGCTGTTAGGATCGCTGATCTTACTCTCGACAATGATCTGGATATTTGCAGAGTCTTTATTCGTTATTAATATTGTATTTGCATCTGTTTTTTTGAACTTTACAGAATACGGTTTACCGTCTAGCTTTGCTGATACTTGTATGTTTTTTGTATTCAGTCCATGCTTTAGGGTGTATGTTGTATCTTTTCGCAATGCGATTTCTTGTGTAAAGCGTCTTCTTTCAGGCTGTCTCTTTTCTTGCTGCCTTTGAGTTGGAGACTGTCTTCTTCTCGAATCGAATCGATCGTTTACTTTCTTAAGGAATCCCCATTTATTGTATAGAGAAACCATGTCGATACGATTGGTAAAGTCTAGGGTTACATTATTGCTTATGGTATTCCCTACTTCTATTCCTTCTACTTGTGCTCCACGATCCCACTGATAGCCGCTTGTGTAGCTGGCATTGGATGTGAGCCAGTCGGTAGCCGGAATGTTCTTGAATGGCAATTGATAAGTTACTCTGGCTATCTGGCGATAGGATAGGGGACTGCCTAAGTTTCTGATACTGTGCATGACGGAATCTTTCCAGATTTCATAGTCGTTCCTGTTCAGTTTCTTATTCACCTGTAGGTATGGCTCTTCTATTTCGGCTCTGGTTCCCGATTGGAATGAGAATTTTAGATTTCTTGTAAAATCCCAATTGATATTAAAATCTCTATCCCACAAGAAAGATTGGCTCCACGACAGGAACTCATTATTATTGCTTCCTCCTAATGAGTAACTTTCTATGTCGCGTAAAAGCGTCTCGCTATAATAACGGGTAATCCTTGAGTTGAGGGCAATATTGCTTGGCAAATAGTTGAACCCAAGTGATTTGGCATACTTAGCCGCGCCGGATTTACTTTTTGTATTTTTGAAAGGTTCCCACGTTTTCACTATCGGGCTATAATTATATCCAAAAGTCAGGTTGTAATTTTTAGTTACATCGTAGACTGTACTTGGATTTTTAATCTCAGTCTGATTAAATGAATATCCGATATTGAAATTAGCGGGGTCGTAAGGCATTGGCGTCTTACTTTGTATATTCACTTTTATATTGTTGAGGCTTATACTCTTTGTTGTATATTTTTCTTGCGCAAGGCTTTTTATCGAGTCTTTTTCGGCTTTCGTTTCTACCAAGCTGAATGATTCTTTCAGTGTTACATCCTGATCGAACGGATCGTATTTAGGCGTTGTCGTCTGATTAGAGTATGAATAATACAGCGGCAAGCTAACCTTTGCCTTTTCGGGTAAAAACCGTCCCAAATCTATGTTTGCGGCTATACTGTATGTCTGATAGTCATCTTGTCGTCTTTCCATCAGGCTTTGATCCAGAGCTCCGAATCCGGCTGTTTCCTTCCGTCCCGAAACGCTAATGTTTCCCAGATCCGAAAGAGCCACATTGAGGCTACCCTGAGCGGCCCATCCCCCTTCTTCGTCGAAATCGGTCAGGCGAAGCTCGTTGATCCACACTTCACCCGATTTGGTTAGTCTGGAGTTGTTACGAACACCGATCATGATTACGTAAACATCCGATAAAGACGGATTACCCATTACGCTTACTTTGTTGTTTGGCTTATCAGGGTCATACTCATGGTATAGGGTTGTATAGGAAACTGTTGAGCCCGACTTTCTTTTTTCTCTGTTTCTGTTCAGTTTTATATTTTTCAGTAACTCGAGAGGGAAATCAAACATATTCTCTTTAGGCCATACTACAGCCCTGTCTCCATTTCCATAATTACCTTCAGGTGTTATTGTTAAAGGTATTTCATATTCATAGTAATTGTTCTTATAGTCAGAACCTAAACGCATAAATACAGATATGTCTCCATTTGCCAACTCATTTCTATTTATAAGATTTTCGGCATGTGTAAATAGTTGTATGCGCTTATAGCGCCTCAGGTCGTAAGATGTATTCTTGTATATGGCTCGTGCATCTTCCGGATCGAGATTTGTTACGCGCATCGATAGCGATTGCTCGTTTTCTTTGGTCAATTGTGTTTGGTCAGGATCTAAAGATCTGCTTAGCCCCGGAGGCAATACATAATTTACGGGTTTTCTTTCAGAGTTTTCTTCTATATTTACTGTCGAAATATCAATAGAACCATTTCCCATCTTAGCTCCACTTGTTAAGTCCTGATCGTAAACACGCCAATCACCTCTTACAAGCTGTAAGGTTCCGAATCGCAGTACTGTCTGTTGTTCAAAATCAGTCAGGAACATTCTCATAAAACGGATGCTCTTGAAGTCGTTGATATTTCCAACTCGTTTTCCTTGGCGAATTGGAATTTTGAACTGATACCATTTTACTTTCCCTTCTTTTCCGTTTCGCAGCGGAACTGTTACCTCTCGTTCGTCTACAATATAGTTGCGACCAACATTCATGCTATCGGGTTTGAGCGATACACGATATTGGTAATACGATTCATTTTCATTCAGCGTGTAATCCTGATCTATATCTTCTACATCGGGAACGCTACGGGCAGCAGTAGAATACCTTTCGCCACTCTGATCTGTCGGTTTCGAATTTCCTTCAGTTCCATTATAGTACTTGTACCGATCGAGTATCCCTTTTCGCTCGCGGTCGTAGTCTGAGCCTCGATAGAAATGATACAGGTCGCCCGAAGGAGTATTAAGGGGAGAGAAAGGATCGTTTGTCATTTCATTCAGCGTGTTTTGAGATACCTTTGCCCTGAGATCGTCTAAGAAACTCTTATATACGCCGTATTCTTGTTCCTCAAATCTATTCAGTCCATTTAAACCCACATCCTGTTTCTCGCGCGCAATAGCTCCCAAATTATCATCGAATGCATATACGGTAGATTGGCGAGTAGGTACTTTTCCCCACACTGTTTTTGTATATGCTGTAGGATCATCATTGACTGGTAGTCCGTTTTCATAAAACTTTTTCCCGTCTTTCAAGACATCCTCCGATATTTCACCCAAATTGAAATAAAGGTCTCCTCCTTTGTGGGAGCTTGAAAAATCTTTAACAAATGGGTCCATCAGCCAAAACTCAATGTATTCGATGTTTGACGCTTCGAAGTCACGCACATCCATTTTACGTGTAATACCGGCCCAACGGTCTCGTGGTTTTAACAGCTTTCCATCCGTATCTATATTTTGTGCATCCAGATTATAAGGGCCTCTTTCATTTGGATAGTATGATAGGTTTAATGTCGGTATTGTAGCCGATTCGGTTTGTTTTATATCTCTATTCGGATATATCTCGGTGATACCAATTTCTCTGACATAATGATCTGATAAAGAGTCACTATTTATATAACTTGGTGTAAGCGACGACCCTTTGCGTGTAAATAGCGGATCGATGGTAAACCAAGATAACATGGCTCTGTTTTTTGCGTATTGGATACTATCCGAAGGTTTATTCCCTGATATAGTAGGAGGATAAACATATTTGGGTAGTTCTTTCGGTGTTGACGCAAGAGTCCATGCATAAGGGCTTTTGAGTTCGATACGTGATTGTGACGACTCAAAATCATCGAGATAAGAGAATCCACCCGTATCTTTATTTTGATAATGCCCCGGTATCATATGCGCAAACTCACCCATAAAACTGATTTGAGAAGGCTGTGTCGCATTCACAAACGGTATCTTGTCAATCAGGTTGGTGAGCCACATCGACTCGGTTTTATATGATGTATTCAATCCCCATAAGGTATTGTTGACAGATTCTTCGCCGATAACTGTCTTAGTGGTAAGGGGCTTTTCGTAAAGGTGCATAATTGTACCGCCGATGTTGAAATTCTTTGAGATATCGTAGCTCAGATTCAGCCCCATCATTGTTTTTCGCTGCATACCTAGCGACCGTTCCTCTAACGAAGTCTGTATATTAGCATCAGAATCTATCAGGTTCTGATTTATGATAGTGACTATGCCGGATGTATAGTCAACGATATAGTCTGTTCCTTCGGTGAGGAGCATTCCATTGGCTGTAAGTTTGACTGATCCCTGGGGTATGTTTGTCGACATCAGGTCAATTTCAGCATGGCTGTTCGATGATCCTCTGAATGAACCGTATATCTTGAATTTGTTTTTTTCTGCGATTTGTCTGGCTACGGTCAGAGTAGAGTCATACAACTGCTGGTAAACATACTTTTCAGCAATAATTGGACTGCCTATTTTATTCGCCAGATGCTTTCCGAACGGTTCAACTACAGGGAAGATAATACGTCCGTTCTGAGACTGGACAGTATATCCTTCAAGATAGTCGAAAATACCATCGCCTTTTGTGCCGTCTTTTTGGGTAACTTCTTTATTTTGAGAATTCAACCTGTCTAGGTTCATTACCTTTATCAGAAGCTGATTTTTGATGTTTCCTTCAGGCAGATAGTTTATGTATGTACCTAAAGTGTCTGATTGATAGGCTATGTTTAGTCTAAAACGGTCTTGTTGTATATTGCTTGCACCAAGCGAGTAAATGTTTTTCATCATCAAGTCCCATGTATATGAACGTGGAGACAGAGAGATGGGTTTTAATAACTTTACAAACAAAGCACCTGACTTGGGGTTACTCGATTCATAATTGGCAGATATATCTGTTGATAATTCTCCTACTTGATATGTAGTTCCGTTTACAGTGTACTGATAGGCTACTGCAAGTACCTCGTCGGCTTGCAATGCAGAGTTTAGAGATAAGTACCCTAGTTGGGGGTTGTATGTATATTCCGAAGAATTAAGCATTCGTGCGCTTTCTATTTTCTCATAGTCGAGCCCGCTTTCTATATAACCGTTAAACTCGCTGGTTACCTGCGAAATATCTCTTGCTCTGGTGTGTGCTGTGGTCATCGTGCCATATAGGCTATTAGCTGCATTATATGGTGTCTTTACAGAGCCTGTCCCTATCCATTTTGGATTTTTGATGCTATCGCGCTCTGCAATATCGGCAAAGGCAACAATATTTCTCGACTGCGCAAAGTCGTTTCTCTTATTTGTAACCCACACTTCTATTTTGGTAATAGACACCGGAGAGTTGATATAAGGGACCTTACTCATTGCATTATCGTAATTATCGCGGAAATAGTATCCTAAGAAGAAGTGTCTGTTTTCGTCATATTGATCAGCCTTAAAAGAGAATTCGGTTGTTTGTATTCCTCCCTTTGTATTCACCGTCTGAGACTGAGACTCTTGTTGCGAGATAACTGTATTTATCCGTAGCTTTCCGAACTGAAGCTCTGCGTTGATCCCGAATAAGGCAGTTCCTCCGTTGATGAGTGAGTTGGTTGTACTCATGCTTACGTTTCCGGCTTCTATTTTCTTTATTATTTCGTCTTCCTTACCTTCGTAACCCAATTTCAGCTTTTTAGAGTCGAAATCAAATAAGGCTTTGGTATCATAATTCATGCCGAAGTTGATTTTATCTCCAACCGACGCTGTAACGTTCATCTGAATATCTTCTTTGAACTGAAAGGTAGTGTGACTTCGGTTGCGTTCCGAGAGGGTAGGGTTGTCTGTGCTACTTCGCTTAAAGCCCATTGTAGTTTCAACATATCCTTGAGTTCTCACCTTTACTCCACCGGGTCCAAAAAGACGCTCTGCCGGGCCTAAGTTTAACTTTATGTCTTTCAGCGAAAATTCATCTTTTTCGTCTTTGTTATCATATGCCTCTGCATTCTTGGATCTGAAATATTTACTCATGGATTGCTTGAGGGTGTAATCCATATACTCGTCAGAACTTAAAGAAAAAGGAGTTGCTATTTCCTGATCTCCAATTTTTGTACGGAAAATATACAGTCCGCTGGCCGGGTCATATTCTACAGACTTCTTTATGTTATCCGGGTCTTTGAGGTCTGCCGGAGGATTAGCGTTGAGGTCTTGATATGTTTCTATTTGTGTTTTCTTTACCGGAAAGAGTGGTACAGTATCATTTGTTTCTAGCAAAGAACTTTCTTTTTGGGCAATATCAATTTCCTTTTTTCCGTAAATACCGGAAAATAAACTGATCGAGCTTACTAAAAGCGTGATAAAAAACAAATATTTTGTAAGTTTCTTCTTCAATCCGACAAGGTAAATATAAATAGAGTGAATGATCAGAGCATTTTTAGTGCCGTCTTTATTATTTGCTCAACAGTACTGTCCGGTTTGTCTTTCAATATTTTGGATACTGCTTTTTGCGAAGCCTGCTGAGGAAAGCCTAACATTACCAGTGCTGCAATGGCTTCTTCTCCGGCCTGACTGGTTTTTGCAAACATCTCTACAGATTCAATTCCACTGACCTTTATTTTATCTTTCAGGTCAACAATCACACGTTGGGCAGTTTTAGTACCTATGCCCTTAACGGTTTTTAATATATCCGAGTTGCCGGAGGCAATCACGTTTGTTAATTCCTGTACAGTCATCGACGACAAAATCATACGACCCGTGCTTGCACCTATGCCCGAGACGCTTATCAATAAGATGAATAGCTCACGTTCTTGTTTCTCGGAGAAACCATATAACTGGTAGGCGTCTTCTCTTATTGCCTCATATATGTATAATTTGGCACTCTTTTGTCCTGAAATACTGGTATATGTATTTAAGCTTATGTTTATAAAATAACCTATACCATGTGTTTCGAGTGTAGCGGAAGTAGGGGTCAGTTCAGCAATATCCCCTTTTATATAGTCTATCATAATTGGTTCGTAAATTTTACTAATTTATAACGTGTAAATATTAAAAAAAGTATATTTCAAGACGATTTAGAGGTTGTTTAACTTTTGTTTCATGCAGCATATGAATACGAAATAAGGCTCTTTTGTTCTTGAAGCCAAGTTTTTTGTATCAAGCTCTTTTGAGTATGCCATTAAATAATAATCTAAAAATGAAAAATCAAATACTCTATCTTTCTTGTTCGTGTTTGCCTTTGAGGCTTCTTATTTAATGGGCAAAGGTAAGATTTTTGTGTTACTTTTTGTACCTTTGTATGTTTCCATTGAATTATTTAATCTAAAACTATACCGATAAATAGAGTACTGAATCAAGCAAATCATTTATGCATCGGTAAAATTGATAATGGAAGTTAAATAAAGAGATAATTGATAACCTCAAATATTTGAATTATATGAAAAAAAAGTGTTTTTTCGTTTTATTATTAACAATAGCTATGACTACAATTCAAGCTCAAAACCCGTTTTTTTCGGCGTATAAAACGCCTTACGATACACCGCCGTTCAATAAAATCAAGAACGAGCATTACGAACCTGCTGTAGAAAAAGGAATAAAAGAACATCAGGCTGAAATAAATAAGATAGTAATGATCAGAGCCGTTCCTACCTTTGAGAATACAATAGTTCCTTTGGAAGAGTCCGGAAAACTGTTGAATAGAGTTACGTCTGTGTTCTTTAATCTACTCAGCTCAGAGAGCAATGATGAGATGATGGAAATAGCACAGCGTATTCAACCAAAACTTTCGGAACATTCCAATTCAATCACTTTGAATGAAGGTTTGTTTCAAAAAGTGAAGGCTGTTTACGATAAGCGTCTGGAATCGAACCTTACACCCGAGCAAATCCGTTTGGTAGAAAAGACATACCGTGGCTTTGAAAACAGCGGGGCTACACTTGTAGGAAAAGATAGAGATACATACAAAGAACTATCTACAAAACTGAGCCAACTGACTTTAGATTTTGGACAGAATGCTTTGAAAGAAAGTAATAAATTCGAGATGCTTCTGACAGATGAGGCAGACTTGGCAGGATTACCTCAGATGGTAAAAGATGCTGCGGCAGCCAAAGCAAAGGCTAAAGGAAAAGAGGGTTATATCTTCGATCTTTCTGCGCCTAGCTATATCGCATTTATGAAATATTCTACTCGTCGCGATCTTCGCCAGAAGCTGTATATGGCATATAATACAAAATGCGTAGCAGGTGGAGAGTTCGACAATCAGGAGAATGTGAAAGAAATCGCTAAAACCAGAATGCAAATAGCGAATCTTTTAGGTTATCCAGATTATGCTACTTATACATTACGCAACAAGATGGCAAAAGATAAGGAACATGTTTACGGCTTGTTGGACGACTTATTTAGTGCTTATGCACAGGCAGCTCGTGAAGATGTGAAGATGGTAGAAGGCTTTGCCGTAGGAATGGAAGGGAAAGCAATCGACCTACAACCTTGGGACTGGTCTTTCTATTCGGAAAAACTTAAAGATGCCAAATATAGTGTAAGCGATGAATTGGTTCGTCCTTATTTTGAATTGGAAAATGTAAAGAAAGGTGTTTTTGGTCTGGCTACAGATCTGTATGGTATCACATTTAAAAAGAATACCAAAATACCAGTTTATCATCCTGAAGTAGAAGCTTTTGATGTTCTAGATGAAAATGGTAAATTTTTGGCTGTTCTATATACAGACTTCCACCCACGTGAAGGAAAACGTCAGGGAGCATGGATGTCTGAGTTTAAAGGTCAATATGTAGAAAAAGGAAAAGATTCTCGTCCGTTTGTTACTATAGTGATGAACTTTACACGTCCAACTGAGACTGAACCTGCTTTGCTTACCTTCGACGAGGTAGAAACATTCCTTCATGAGTTTGGACATGCCTTGCATGGCATGTTAACTAAATGTACTTACGAAACACTGTCGGGTACAAACGTTTTACATGATTTCGTAGAACTGCCTTCTCAGATAATGGAAAACTGGTTGACAGAAAAAGAATATCTTGATAAGTTTGCTGTTCATTACAAAACAGGAGAAAAAATCCCTGCTGATCTTGTAAAGAAACTTGTAGATGCTGCTAATTATAATGCCGGATATCTATGCTATCGTCAATTGTCATTCGGATACCTTGATATGGCATGGCATACCTTGCAGCAACCATATACAGGAGATGTGATTTCCTTTGAGCGTAAAGCGATGGACAAAACGGCTCTGTTGCCTGTTGTAGAAGGTACTAACATGTCTACATCCTTCAGCCATATATTTGCAGGAGGATACGCTGCCGGATATTATGGTTATAAATGGGCAGAGGTATTGGATGCAGATGCTTTTGCATTGTTTAAGCAAACAGGTATTTTCAATAAAGATACAGCCCGTTCGTTCCGTCAAAACATTCTTGAGAAAGGTAATACCGAAGAACCAATGACTTTGTATGTTAAATTCAGAGGACAAGAACCTACTGTGAATGCCTTGCTCGAAAGAAACGGTATAAAGAAATAAAACAGGGGAAAATATTACAAAAAAAGAGTCATCGGATTTTCCGATGACTCTTTTTTGTGAAATATATTTTTCTCTACTGACGATTATGTATTCTAGTAAAAGAATGTCTGAATGTAAAAGATTGATTATGGTGTTTTACATTCAGACAGTTCTTACTTAAATAATAATTACTGAGCTGTTGCTCTCACTCTCTCTTCTTGACTCATTTCGGCAAGTCTTTTCACTTCGTTTACATCAAGACCGAGTCCTTCTGCAACCCGCGTTCCGTACTCCGGATGAGCTTTGTAAAATATAGCCGTTTGACGTAGTTGGATACGTTTTGCCGCATTTTTTATATGAGCTACAATATTACCAACAAGGTTGGTCTTATCATAATCAGATAGTACTCTTCCGTACAAATCGCCTGCCTGCGCATAGTCTGCATCAGAAAGCACATATTCATGGCGGTCTGCCATCCCCTTAACATCGATTGGCGGGGTAGCATACTGTTTGTCGGGCTCAGCTCCTCCAAAGCTGTTTGGGTAATAATTAGGTCCTGTATAACTATGCATATGCATAGCACCATCTCGCTGGTATGTGTTAATTTGTGCTTTTGGTGCATTTACAGGAATCATATCAAAATTAGTGCCCAAGCGATGACGGTGAGTGTCTGGATAGCTAAACACACGCCCCTGAAGCATTTTGTCGGGCGAAACGGCAATTCCCGGTACAAGATTTCCCGGAGAAAATGCTGCTTGTTCTACCTCTGTAAAATAGTTTTCAGGATTGCGGTTCAGTACCATTTTCCCTAGAGGGATTAATGGATAATCTTTTTGCGACCATACCTTTGTAACATCAAAAGCGTCGAATTTATAATTTGGTGCTTCCTCGGGTTTCATTATCTGAACGTATACACTCCACGAAGGATAATCTTTCTTTTCGATACTTTCAAACAGGTCACGAGTGGCGTGATCGGGATCTGTTCCGGCAAGCTCTGTGGCTTTCTCTCTTGTTAGATTCTTTATGCCTTGATCGGTTTTGAAATGTAATTTGATCCAATAATATTCTCCTTTTTCGTTATACCACATATATGCATGGCTTGTAAATCCGTGCATGTGACGATATGAAAAAGGTGTGCCTCTATCGGTAAAGAGGATTGTAGCCTGATGAACACTTTCGGGTGTTAATGACATAAAGTCCCAGAAAGCGTTGGCGTCATCCAGATTTGATGTTGGATTCTTCTTTTGAGTGTGAATAAAGTCTGGAAATTTGATGGCATCACGGATAAAAAATACCGGAGTGTTATTTCCCACCATGTCATAATTTCCATCTTCTGTATAGAATTTTACCGCAAATCCACGAGGGTCTCTTGCGCTATCGGCAGAGCCACGTCCTCCGCCAACGGTCGAAAAACGAATAAATAAATCTGTTTTTTTCCCTACTTGTGATAAAAATGATGCACAGGTGTATTTAGATAGATCGTTCGTTACTTCAAAGTAACCATGAGCCCCTGCTCCTTTGGCGTGCACTACACGTTCAGGTATTCTTTCTCGGTCGAAATGTGCTAATTTTTCGACAAGATGAGTGTCGGACAAAAGTGTTAAATGTGGATTTTGAGTAGTCATTGATGCTTGATCTGTACTCACGGGGATTCCCTGATTAGTAGTCATCCTTTTCTTTTCTTCTTTCATAAATAAAGATTTAAATGATTAGTATAGAGGAGTTTCTGTAGCTTTTATAATTTGCTAATAAAATAATATAATTATCCTCTTTGTAATTTTGAATGGAGTGAAAATCTCTTGAACACGAAATACTTTATGTCGTCAGCATGAAATAAATATATAAAAGTCAAGATGTTCTCGTGATAAAAAAGTATCACTTTATATTAGAACAACGGCTGAGTCCGAATTGTTTATTATGCAACTTTATTTATGAGAAAAGGGAAGATGTAAACTAATTAATTATTCTAATTAAAAAGGAGTTGTCTCTTTCGATGACAACTCCAATTAGCGACTTAAAGTATTACAAACTATCTAAGTTTTTTTATTTAAGTAGTTTTATTATTAACCTTAATGTATTTATATTACTAACTTTAAGGCCAGCTGTTCAAGCCATATCATTAAAGCTTCCAGTAAATAAGGCTTGTGCGTACGGGAGAAGCATTGTTTGCATTGGTCTTTAATGCCCAGTTGCCTAGCCCCGGTCGAGACATAGATATAATGACTTTGTCTCCAGCCTCAAAAGCTCCTCCCAGAGTTACGCTGTAGCTATAGTCATTCCCACCTACTACTACAACATCTAGCTCTGCAGCATCTAAAAGGTTATTCGAAACAGATTTGTCGTTTTTGGATAAATAAATATAGAAAGGAAAGCGTGCTGTTCCATTGTATGTGATCCAGCCGTAGAGACGTATTGAAAAAGCATAACTTCCAGACTCGGGAATTTCTATTGTTCCAAATGGCAGTGCATCTGATTGTGTTGCTAATTTATTCTCATCATAATAGCTATTAATTGTAGTTTGGGTTTGCAAGGTTCTTAGGTTTATGCCTATCATACCGTCACCGATTTTTATACTACTACAGGTCTGACCCAAAAAGTCGATAGAAGGTATAGTTGTCGCTGTTGGAGATGATACTGTTGGTGTGCCAAATATTCGGTACATAACTTCTCCTCCTCCGTAGGCGAGTTTACCTCCAATTCGTTCCATTGATAGTCCGTTACCTATTGATGTTGAGGTAGTTCCTGAGTATGATCCTCCATTCCCTCCTAAATAAGGTACTTTTAGTATTCCTTCAAAAGAAACATTTGCCGTATAGGTATTAGGCGTCATTTGAGAACCACTGCATATTAGTGATGTAATTTGAGGCTGTATTACTGGGCTGTCGTCTATTTTTCTCCACTCTGTTCCTGTCCATGTATGTACTCCACTGACAAAATCACCAGTATTTGTTACATTAAATACTGTCATTCCAGTATGTTTTGTCTTTAAATCCGCTCTGTTGCTTGTGTATTCAGCTACCTCAGAGCCTGTGTTGATGTCCCAATACATAGGGTATAGCTCGTTCTTATTGGTAAGTAGTACACGTGGTAGCACTACACCTTTGTCTGATGTCTCATTTTTACTTTTGGCTGCAAATTCCTTTATGTCTAAAACGGAACCTCCCTCCGGTGATACGTTCGAGCCTATTGTTACTTGTGCAGTAGCACTGTCTGTAAACATAAAGCAGGCGAAAGCTATGCACAGGCAGGCGAAAGTTTTTGTTTTTCTCTTTAGTCCGATAGTGCGAACTAAAGACCAATTAAGTAAATTGCTTGTTGTCATAAATGTAAAAGTTAATTGTTTGTGTATTTAAGTCTAAATTTCCTGAAATTTCAATATAATATGTTTGTGTGTATGGTATGCACAAATATATATTCGTGCATATAAATAATTAAATACGATATGAGTAATATTTTATTACCTGTTAGTGTTAAAAACTATAATTTGATTTTTTCTGGGTATTAAGTTTTTAAATTTCCTTATTTCAAATGGTTTTATTTTTTTTATAAAGTTTGTTATATTAAATTATTTAGTGTCAAAGTAAGTTTTGCATTTGCAAATGTAATGTTTATTTTTTATAAATACAATAATCAAATTCAATAAAAACATATTGTTTTTTTATAGAGGCTGCCTAATCTTTTATGCGAAAGACTTTTGTTTCAATGTTGAGTAATAGGGAAACCTCTCTTAAAAGAGGACGGTATTGATGTTTGGAAATGTAGTATAATAAAAAAAGAAACTGTATAATAAACAGTTTCTTTTTTAGGGTGGAAGACGGGGCTCGAACCCGCGACCTTCGGAACCACAATCCGACGCTCTAACCAACTGAGCTACAACCACCGTTTTGCAATTGCGGTGCAAATATATGCATTTTTCTTGTATTAGCAAGGGGTATGATGAAAAATCTTAATCTTTTTTATTTAGATTCTTCGCTTATAAAATCTATGTTCTTTTAATACAGATATTTCGAAATGAAAGTGTATTTTTGTCGACTTATATAAGAGTTTGATTAATGAATGTTTTGAAGAACTACGCATTTACGATCTTTTTGCTTCTCGGTATTCTGATTGGTGGTATTTGCGGTATTATTTTTGGAGAAGGGGCTAGCGTTGTAAAGCCTGTGGGGGATATTTTTCTCAATTTGATGTTTGTGCTCATTGTGCCGCTGGTTTTCTTTAGTGTAGCATCATCTATTTACAACATGCGCGACTCTAACATGGTCGGTAAAGTGATCGGAAGCATTGTTTTTGTATTTCTTTTTACCGGGGTTGTGGCTGCTGCGGTATCCTATCTCTTCACACTCTTGTATAATCCTCTAGGAGGTGTTAATCAGTCTCAATTCTTGTTAGGGCTGCCCCAACAAGCTGTAAAACAATTGACTTCTGCCGAAATATTTGTGAATATCTTTACTGTTTCCGATTTTCAGCAGCTATTTACAAAAGCAAATCTGCTACCTCTTATTATATTCTCTATCTTTTTTGGCTTGGCTACCTCTTTTTCGGGTACGAAAGGCAAAATAGTGGCAGACTTTTTAAATGCTTCCACTCATGTAATTATGAAGATGATGGATATCATAATGAAAGCGGCTCCTATTGGACTGGGGTGTTACTTTGCCGATACGGTTGGGAATCTGGGCGGACAGATACTGAATGGGTATATGCATGTTTTCATTCTTTTTCTCATCCTTACAGGAATTAGCTTTTTCGGGCTCAATTCTATATATGTGTTTTGGGCGGGAGGTAAAAAAGGCTTTATTTCGTTTTGGCAGAATATATTGACTCCATCACTTACTGCCATTGCCACATCTTCCAGTGCGGCATGTATTCCGGTCAATATAGAAGCATCTAAGCGAATGGGAATTCCTTCTGGTATTGCCGAAACGGTGATTCCATTAGGTACAAATATGCACAAGGATGGTTCTATCATAGGCGGTGTTCTGAAGATCATATTTCTATTTACTATTTTCGGACAAGAGATAACATCTTCTTCGAATATGTTTATGATTATAGGTGTTGCCGTACTGTCTGCTGCGGTTGTAGGTGCTATCCCAAGCGGAGGCATGACGGGCGAATTGTTGATTTGCTCTATTTTTGGATTTTCACCTCAGTTGGCTGCTACATTGATGATTATAAGTACTATAATCGATGTTCCGGCTACACTGCTCAACTCTACGGGTAATGTGGTTTGTGCAATGATGGTAACCCGTTTGGCTGAGGGAAAGGATTGGGTAAAGAAACAGTTTATCGATGCGTCATAAATTTATCTCTTAATAAAGTATAGGGTGTTTACATCCGAAATAAAAAAGTGACATCAAAAAACAGATACGAATCTGTTACTTTTGTTACTTTTTTTATTTTTATTCTTTGGCATGAGTTTTGTCTTTATTTGCAATCAGTCGTGATTATTGTGAATTATCTTTTTTTACCTTATTATATTAACTAACGTAAAATCGTACACTATACCGTATAGATTTTTTCATTATATTTGTCCTCAATTTTTTAAGCAGGTTATTTTACATTATGAGTAAACAATTTTCAGAATATAATCGATTTAACTTATCTGATGTCAACAAAGAGATATTAGAAAAATGGGATAAAGAAGGCATATTCCAAAAGAGCTTGGAAATACGCACCGGAGCGCCATCATTTGTTTTCTATGAAGGACCTCCGTCGGCTAATGGTATGCCCGGTATTCACCATGTTATGGCTAGATCGGTTAAGGATATTTTCTGCCGTTACAAGACAATGAAAGGTTTTCTTGTAAACCGTAAGGCAGGATGGGATACTCATGGCTTGCCTGTGGAGCTTGCTGTAGAAAAGAAATTGGGTATAACCAAGGAAGATATAGGCAAGAAAATAACAGTAGAAGAATATAACGACGCCTGTCGCAAAGAGGTAATGAAATATACCGGGGAATGGGAAAACCTTACCCGCATAATGGGATATTGGGTGGATATGAACGACCCATATATCACATACGACAATCGTTATATAGAAACACTTTGGTTTTTACTGAAAGAGCTATATAACAAAGGCTACCTTTATAAAGGTTATACAATACAACCGTACTCTCCCGCTGCCGGAACAGGACTTAGTACACATGAGTTGAACATGCCGGGTGCATATCGTGATGTGAAAGATACAACCTGTGTTGCACAGTTTAAGATAAAATCGCCGAAGCCCGAAATGTCTCAGTTTGGCGAGGCTTTCTTTTTAGCTTGGACAACAACCCCTTGGACTCTTCCATCCAATACAGCACTAGCTGTAGGGCCCGAAATAACCTATGTAGCGGTACAATCTTACAATCCGTATACAGGAAATAAGATAACTACCGTAATGGCACAGTCTCTTGTGTTCAGTATGTTCAACGAGAAAGCCAAAGATATAGCCCTTGAAGATTATAAGGTAGGGGATAAGCTTATACCTTATAAGATTGTAGGAGAATGGAAGGGTAAAGACTTGGCAGGAATGGAATACGAACAGCTTATCCCATGGGTTAATCCGGGAGAAGGCGCATTCAAAGTTCTTGCAGGCGATTTCGTAACTACAGAAGATGGTACAGGTATTGTGCATATAGCTCCTACATTTGGTGCGGATGATGCCCGTGTAGCAAAAGCAAATAATGTACCTGCATTGCTTTTACTCGACAAAGACGAGAATCAACGTCCGATGGTAGATCTCACCGGTAAGTATTTCAACTTAGAGGATTTAGATACTAGCTTTGTTAATGATAATATAAATGTTGAGCTATATAAGGACTATGCCGGTCGTTATGTGAAAAACGAATACGACGACACGCTTCCTGCTGATGCAACAACTTTAGATATCGATCTTTGCGTGATGTTGAAACAACAAAATCGCGCATTCAAGATAGAACGACATGTGCACAATTATCCGCACTGTTGGCGCACCGACAAACCTGTGTTGTATTATCCCCTCGATAGCTGGTTTATACGTACCACTGCTTGTCGCGAACGTTTGATAGAACTCAATAAGACAATAAACTGGAAACCGGAATCGACAGGTACAGGCCGTTTTGGAAAATGGCTCGAAAACCTACAGGACTGGAATCTTAGCCGTAGCCGCTATTGGGGAACGCCTCTTCCTATATGGAGAACAGAGGATGGAAAAGAAGAGAAATGCATCGGCTCGATGAAAGAGCTTTATGCCGAAATGCAAAAAGCCGTAGATGCCGGTGTGATGAAAGAAATACCTTGGACAGGTTTCGAAGTAGGGAATCTGGATAAGACAAACTATGAGAAAATAGATCTTCACCGTCCGTATGTTGATGATATAATACTTGTATCCGATTCGGGACAACCAATGACACGTGAGAAAGATTTGATCGATGTTTGGTTCGATTCGGGAGCAATGCCTTTCGCTCAGGTATTTTATCCGAATATAAGCGAAGATGAGTTCTCAAAAGTATACCCGGCTGATTTTATAGCTGAGGGGGTAGATCAGACTCGTGGATGGTTCTTTACTCTACATGCTATATCTACCATGTTCAAAGATAGCATCTCGTTTAAAAATGTTGTTTCCAACGGACTTGTATTGGATAAGAACGGACAAAAGATGTCGAAACGCTTAGGCAATGCTATCGATCCTTTTGAGACAATAGATAAATATGGCTCAGACCCTTTGCGTTGGTACATGATAACCAATGCATCGCCGTGGGACAACCTTAAGTTTGACATTGAGGGAGTAGAAGAGGTGCGCCGTAAATTTTTCGGAACACTTTATAATACTTATTCATTCTTTGCTCTGTATGCAAACGTGGATAACTTCTCCTTTAAGGAAGACTTGATACCTGTTTCGGAAAGACCGGAGATCGATCGTTGGGTAATATCATTGCTAAATACGTTAATCAAGGATGTGGATGAGTATTATAATACATACGAACCAACAAAGGCTGGACGCGCTATCTCTGATTTCGTAAATGATAATCTCAGCAACTGGTATGTGCGCCTCAACAGGAAACGTTTCTGGGGAGGAGAAATGACAAAAGATAAATTATCTGCATATCAGACCTTATATACATGTTTGGAGACAATAGCCAAGCTTATGGCTCCGATATCTCCATTCTATGCCGATAAACTTTTCTGTGATTTGATTGTTGTAACAGAGCATGAAAAAGTAGCTTCGGTGCATCTTTCAGATTTCCCTACTTATGACGCATCTGTAGTAGATAAGAATTTGGAAGAACGCATGCAAATAGCACAGGATATATCATCTGCTGTTTTGGCTTTGCGCCGTAAAACCAATATCAAGGTACGTCAGCCATTGACACAAATCATGATACCGGTGCTGAACGATCAGCAAGGAAAAGATTTGGATGCTGTGCGCGAACTGATATTGAATGAAGTAAACGTCAAAGAGCTTAAGCATGTAGATAATGCTGCGGGTATCTTGGTGAAGAAAGTAAAACCCGATTTCAAAAAACTTGGGCCTCGTTATGGTAAGATCATGAAACAGCTTGCCGCAGAAGTTCAGGGGATGAGTCAGGAAGCTATTGCTGCATTCGAAAAAGAAGAAAAATATACATTCGATATTGATGGACAAGCAGCTACTATAGAATTGGCTGACGTGGAAATCATATCTGAAGATATACCGGGATGGCTGGTTGCTAATGCCGGAAAACTGACTGTTGCACTTGATGTGACAATAACAGACGATCTGAGAAAAGAAGGTATCGCCCGCGAGCTGGTAAACCGTATACAAAATATACGTAAATCCAGCGGACTGGAAATAACTGACAGAATAAATATAAAATTGACAGACTTGGAGCAGATAAGAGAAACTGTCTCGGAATATAATAATTACATAGCGTCACAGGTACTTGCTGACAAAATAGAACTGTTGGAGTCTGTAGATGGGCAAAATGTTGATATGGATGATTATATTTTACAGATATCTGTTGAAAAAGTCTGAAAATGTATTATCTTTAAGTAAAATAAGAAACAGGAATTATAAAACTAACGGTTATGGCAGAAAAAACAAGATATTCTGATGAGGAATTAAATGAATTCCGCGATATTATTCTTGAGAAGCTAAATAAGGCTAAAGGAGAATATGAAGAGTTGAGAGCGGCTATAACAAATGCCGATGGGAATGATGTTACTGACACTTCACCGACATTCAAAGTCCTGGAAGAAGGTGCATCTACATTGTCGAAAGAAGAAGCCGGCCGTTTGGCTCAACGCCAGATGAAGTTTATCCAAAATCTTCAATCGGCTCTTATTCGTATCGAAAATAAGACATACGGCGTTTGTCGCGAAACAGGTAAATTGATACCGAAAGAAAGATTGCGTGCTGTTCCTCATGCTACATTAAGTATTGAGGCTAAGAACAGCGGAGTAAAATAAGTAGTAATTAAAAAAAGCATATGAGAAAGGAAGAAAAAGCAAGGGTAAGTTATGCCTGTTTTTTCTTCGCTTTCTTTACAGGAATCGGCTGATATATGGAGAAAAAGAATCAAGGACTGATAGCAATCCTAGTAATAGTACTCGTTCTTGTAATAGATCAAGCATCTAAAATCTGGGTGAAAACCCATATGTCTCTCTTTGAGAGTATTGAAATAACAAGCTGGTTCAAGATACATTTTGTAGAAAACAACGGAATGGCTTTTGGGATGGAATTCATCGGAAAGATGTTTCTTTCCATATTCCGTATCGTAGCTATCGGTTTTATTGGTTATTACTTATACAAGCTGATTAACGGGAGATACAAAACAGGGTACATTATCTGTATATCGCTCATATTAGCCGGAGCATTTGGTAATATCATAGACAGTGTGTTCTACGGCGAAATATTTTCGGCTAGCTACTCAGGGCATGTGGCGTCCTTTGTTCCTTTGGGAGAAGGATATTCGAGCTGGCTGCATGGTAAGGTTGTAGACATGTTGTACTTCCCTTTGATCGAAAGCACTTTCCCTTCATGGGTGCCTGTATGGGGCGGACAACCATTCGTTTTCTTCAGTGCCATATTCAATATCGCTGATTCAGCTATTACTGTTGGTATTTTTATCCTTCTTCTTTTCTATCGCAAGACTCTTGCGCTATCTTTAGAAAAAAACGGTAAAGCATAATTATGCAACGATCTGTTATTTATATCATTATTTCTATCCTTATTCTGCTTAGCTCTTGCGGAAGAAGACCGGGATATGTACTCTCCCCCGATAAGATGACAGATGTCTTATATGATATAAGGCTAGCTCAATCTATTTTCAATGACGATCCTCAATTCAGGTCTGATGACATGAAAGATGCGCTAGTGGCCGGTGTTCTCAGAAAGCATAATATAACTCAAGCCGAACTGGATACATCTCTTTTGTGGTACTCGGATAATATACAATACTATGCGGCAATAAATGATACTGTAGCTGCACGCCTCAAGTTTAGAAATGAATCGCTTCTAAATTCAAGATCTGCAATGCTAAGTAGGGGAGCTCACAGTAATTTGATAATACCTACATTTTACTATCTGAATAGTTATACTCCAACTCTTTCTTTTAATATAGATACATTGAAGATGAAGAGTATAAAGAATATATCCGATTTTCACCTAAAGTTTGATATACAAGGATTGAGTGCCAAGCAAAAAGCTGAGGCTTCAATTTACTTCAATTACAAGGACACCTTAGTTAAGACAAGGATTCCTATCGAAAGTAATAGTCATTATTCAATAAGTAAGCCTTCTCTACCTGATAGCTTACTGAACAGCATATCAGGGTATATACACCTTAAAAATAATACAAGTAGTGGATCAAATGTCTTGATACATAATATAAGCTATATAGATTCTGTAGCTGTTGCAAGGCATAAAGATGATCTTTCCACACGGCAACCGAACCGACGATCAACGGATAATATCCGTAAGGAAAGTGTAGGTCGCCCGGAACCTAATTGAAAAATCCGTAGTTCCTATGCCATTAAAGTCATGAAATGAAACGCTATTATTCGCATTATACTTTTATATATCCGAATATATATCTGAAAAGTTATATCGTAGAGGTAGATGATAGAGGTCAGATTACTAATGCTTTCCCATTTAGTCGTGAGGTCGAGAAAACAGAGTTTTATTCCGGATTGCTATTGTTCCATCCGGAGGGTGTAGAGGTGAATTTGCACGATCGATTTAAAAGTGATTTATTTATCAACTTCAATAAATCGTTAGAATTTTCTTGCAAGAAATATAATATAACACATATAGAGGACTTAACATCTTATATCTATTAACTTCAAATAGTATCCATGAATAATAACGACTTTTCTATCACACTTATCATATCAACATATAATTGGCCTGAAGCTCTTAAGGTTTCATTGCTTAGTGTTACCAATCAGACATATTTACCAATAGAGGTAATCGTAGCAGATGATGGTTCAAGAGATGATACAAGAGAACTAATAGAAGAGATGCAAAAGTCTTTCCCATGCAAACTTATTCACGTATGGCATGAAGACAATGGTTTCAGATTGTCAGAGATAAGAAATAAAGCTATAATGAAAGCTTCGGGTGATTATATTATTCAAATAGATGGGGATATCATATTAGAAAAGCATTTTATCGAAGATCACCACTCTTTTGCTCAAAAGGGTTGTTTCACATCAGGAAGTAGAGTGAAGTTATCGCCAAAGACTAGTGCGGAGGTCTTGAGGAATGGCACGGTGGATATTCCTTTTTCATGGTCATCATTCTTTCAACCCAATAGGTTAAGGTCAAAATTCTTACAAAACTATTTTCGATTCAGATACAAAGCCGATCATCCTTACTTCGTTCGTGGTTGCAATGCCGCTTTCTGGAAAGAAGATTTGCTAAAGGTAAATGGATATAACGAAGATATTATAGGTTGGGGATACGAAGATACTGAGATAGCTGCACGCCTTACTTTTGCCGGAATAAAAAGGCAATTCTTAAAGATGGGTGCTGTAGAATATCATATCGATCACCCTGTGAATAGTAGAGACAAAGTCAATCAGAATCACAAAACCTTCTTGGAAACTATAAATAGTGAAGGAGCCTATTGCAAAAATGGGTTAGATAAATATTAATAGATGCTTCAATAACTATTTAGTAGTTAGTTGTATATGGTGATGATCCCGGGTGCTTTTTTGTAAAATTATCCCAAAATCTTTTTCTGTAGTATAACGTTCGTTTAAGACAATCTTCTACATCAAAGTTTCTGCTTTGGGCATATTCTTTAATAAATAAGAAAATCATATCATCACTTCCCCACAATCGTCTGAAGTTAAAACAAGCCTTATCCATGCTAATCGGTTTATCAAACTCCATTCTATTAAGGTCTACCAGATAAAAGATGTAATCATCTCCATTCTTTTTATATAAGATATTCCCGGAAGAGTAATCCAAATGAAGTATTTGCTGCTCATGCAGGCTGGCTGTATATCTCGCAAACTGCTTTATCAGTTCTTCCTTTTCTGAGAGTAGCGATGTTTTTAGTTCACGCATTGTGCCATCAAAAGACTCATGCTTTGATATATAGAAGCTGTTTTTGAGTAACCCGAATTTAGTCTCTTTTATATAGGCTATCGGGTCGGGAGTATAAAGTCCTTTCTCCTTTAACTTAAAGGCATATTCGTATGAGCGTCGCGCTTTAGACTTTCTAAATGTCCTGTATACTATCTGATTGATAAAAATAGGCTTTTTAAAGAACTTCACATTTACCTTAACCCCTTCTACATCAAATCGCTTTATAATATTTCGATCAGCATATAGTGTTTCACCTTCATTAGCAAAAGAGGCAGGCAGATTTTTTACAAAACCTTCCAGATATTTATATTCGGGATTAATAACAATTTCTATCATCTTAAAACTCAGAAGTGAAATGGAATTTTATATCCTTGAAATCTTGTTGAGCCATCATTAATACGTAGTTAGAGTCTGCAAGGAATACATCTCGTCCTTCTTTATCCACTGCCATATATTGAGCTTTACGCTTCTTAAAGTCAGCCAGTTGTTCCTTGTTGTCGCTTTCTATCCAGCAGGCTTTATACAAGTTGATAGCTTCCCATCTACACTGAGCACCATATTCATGTAATAGGCGATATTGTATCACCTCAAATTGCAGCTGACCAACTGTCCCAATAATTTTCCGTCCGTTAAACTGGTTTGTAAACAACTGGGCAACTCCTTCGTCCATCAATTGGTCTATTCCCTTCTGAAGTTGTTTCGACTTCATTGGGTCAGCATTTTCGATATACTTAAACATTTCAGGAGAGAAGCTAGGTAAACCTTTGAAGTGCAAGTCTTCTCCCGATGTGAGCGTATCCCCGATCTTAAAGTTTCCGGTATCCGGCAAACCAACAATGTCGCCCGCAAAAGCTTCATCTACGGTCTCTTTCTTTTGAGCCATGAAGGCTGTAGGAGAGGAAAACTTCATCGAACGGTTTAACCGCATATGTTTATAGTTTACATTCCGTTCAAACTTTCCCGAGCATATCTTAACAAAGGCAATACATGAGCGGTGATTAGGGTCCATATTGGCATGTATCTTAAATATGAATCCTGTAAAAGCCTGTTCCTCAGGTTTTACTTCACGCTCGATTGCTTCCACAGGCCGTGGAGACGGTGCTATCTTTACAAAGCAATCCAACAATTCTTTTACTCCGAAATTGTTGAGAGCCGATCCAAAGAATACAGGCGCAATTTGTCCTTTGAGGTAAGTATCCATATCCAATTCGGGATATACTCCGTCAATCAACTCGATGTCATCTCTCAGTTTTGCTGCCAAGGGTACCCCAATGTATGTTTCCAACTCAGGGCTGTTTATATCTTTAAATCCTATCGATTCCGTAACAGTTTGTTTACTTGGAGTATATAGGTCTAATTTCTCTTGATATATATTGTAAACTCCTTTGAAACGTTGCCCGCTGTCAATTGGCCAACTCAAAGGACGAACACCGATTTGTAATTCGGCTTCCAATTCGTCCAGTAATTCAAAAGGATCTCTCCCTTCTCTATCCATCTTGTTGACGAATATCATGACCGGAGTATGACGCATGCGACATACTTCCATCAGCTTGCGTGTTTGTGCTTCAACCCCTTTGGCCGAATCTACAACAATGATCACACTATCTACAGCAGTCAGTGTACGATAAGTGTCTTCGGCAAAATCCTGGTGACCGGGAGTATCGAGTATGTTGATCTTATAACCATCGTATTCGAATCCCATAACGGAGGTGGCAACAGAAATACCACGTTGCTTTTCTATCTCCATCCAGTCCGATGTAGCAGTTTTCTTTATTTTATTAGACTTTACTGCTCCGGCAACATGTATTGCTCCTCCAAATAGTAATAACTTTTCTGTAAGCGTTGTTTTACCCGCATCGGGGTGACTTATAATAGCAAAAGTGCGTCTTTTTTGTATTTCTTTCTTAAGTTCGCTCATTGATTTTTCCGTAATAAGTTGCAAAAGTACTAAAAAAAGCGGATATAATATACCTATCCTAGCAAGCAATAGAGAACCGCATGTTAGTTAAAAAAGTGACATAGTATAAATATTTCGTTAAGCGTTAGTAAACAATGATATATCTAATAAAAGGTGACAAAAGTAACACCTTTTTGATCTATTTTTTTTGTCACCTTTTCTCTATCGCAAAAAGCGTCTGTATTTTATTTCTTTATTATTATAACTGCCTTTATATAAGATAATTTTATAAAAATGATTTGCGCAAAAGGTTACTTGTCTACTGTTATTTAGTGTTATCACTATTTTTTGTTTCTAAGCTATTGTTTACATTTGCTTTATCGATAATGAATTCATGTATGAAGTTCAGATTTAAATCCATAGCGATCGTTATTTTTAGTTTGTTAATTCTGGTTTGTTCTTATCAGGCTTATTGGTTGGTCAACTTCTATAACCAGCAATATGAGAAGTTAGAAACAGTAATAAACAATACAGCAGAGAGCAGTTCCTTTAAAGAATTGGCAATCAGAATGTCTACCATATCCGCCAAGGATGCTGAAGAAGAAGCAGCAGAAAATGGTATTCCTGCTTCTGTAGAAACAAAGACTTATAATTCCGGCAAAGGCAAGACGACGATTAGTATGAGTTTCTCCAAAGAACGAGGGGAAGAAAAAAGCAGCTCTGATTCTATTTATGCAGACTTGCAAGAGGTAACGATACAAATCAAGAAAGGGCTTTTGTCTGCTATTGGAGAAATAACCCCACTCGATTTAGAGCGCTTGGATAGTATCATGAGTGCTGATTTGTCTGCACAAGGATTCGATATACCTCATGTTATCCAGTGTAAAACGTCTATTGGTGATACCTTGGTAACTCAAACGCCTAAAGGAACTTTCGATTTTAAGAATAGTAAAGAGTTTGTTTTAGAAGGTCTCAAGACCCAGATGCATACTTATTATTTGTATATGGATAATCCTAAGTGGTATATCTTTAAAGATATGTGGGGCTTGACTTCTGTTTCTGTATTGATGGTTATTTTACTTATTATAACCTTTATATATTTGCTTAAAATCATATTAAGACAAAAAACAATAGATGAAATAAAGACTGACTTTGTAAATAATATGACACATGAGCTTAAAACGCCGATATCAGTTACTTACGCCGCAGTAGATTCTCTTCAGAACTTTGGTTTTGGCGATGACCCTGTAAAGAGAAAGGAATACCTTGATATTTCACGTGAGCAGTTAATGTATCTGAATAGTCTTGTGGAACAGATACTAACGATGTCGGTAGAGGAGCGGAAAAACCTCAAACTGAATTTAGAAAATATAGAAGTGGGCAGCATATTTGAGAGTCAGAAAAATAAGTTTTTGCTGAACACTGTAAAACCAACCTCTTTTGTAATAGATATACAGCCTGAAGGATTGAGTATCGAAGCCGATCGATTGCATTTTGGTAATGTAGTAAGTAATCTGATTGAAAACGCAATCAAGTATTCCAACGATTCGGTAGAGATTCGTTTGTCGGCACATAAGTCGGGAAACAAAATTATTTTATCTGTATGTGACAACGGAATGGGTATTCCGGACGGGTCTCTGGATAAAATATTCGATAAGTTTTACCGTGTTCATACTGGTAATGTTCACGATGTTAAAGGATATGGCTTGGGACTTTTTTATGTAAAGACAATTGTTGTTAAGCATGGCTGGAATATTAAAGTAAAAAGTGTGGAAGGTAAAGGAACTTGTTTCGAAATAATGATAGGATGAATAAGATAAATGTATTGTTAGTAGAGGACGAGCCCGCCTTGTCTATGATTATTAAAGATGCCTTAGAGAAAAAGGAGTTTACTGTTGATATAGCAGTTAATGGGGAAAAAGGGCTCGAGCTTTTTCATCGGTTGAAGCCCGATATCGTCGTGGCAGATATAATGATGCCAAAGATGGATGGTTTCACAATGGCTCAGCTGATACGTAAAAGTGACAAGAAAACTCCAATCTTGTTCTTAAGTGCTAAGTCGAGAACAGACGATGTGGTTCAGGGGTTTGAAATAGGAGGAAACGATTACTTGAAAAAGCCCTTCGGAATGGATGAGCTTATTGTTCGCATCAAGTCTTTATTGAACAGAGCACAAACAGAGATCCCTCAAGATAAAACATATGAGATAGGAAAATATACATTCGATCCTTTGATGCAGAAATTGGTTCACTCTCAACATACTGAAATCCTCTCTCACCGTGAAGCTGCTATATTGGAACGTCTTTGTTCTAATCAGAATAATATCGTAGAGAATAAAGCTGTACTGATTGAGCTTTGGGGCGATGATAGTTTCTTTAATACACGCAGCCTGCATGTGTTTATCGTAAAGCTGCGAAAGAAGTTAGCTTTAGACCCTACAATTCAAATTATAAATATCAGAGGAATAGGCTATAAAATGATTTTCTGATTATACCGGCAGATAGTTTCTATTTCTCAAACTTCTCTTTTATGTCTTCATATTTTTTTTCTCCTACATAACGCTCGCGTGGAACAAAATTTGTGGAGAATATGCTCTTCGAGTCATCGTAATCAATATAATTTATTCCTGCCAGATCGGATACCGAATAAATAAAGTCTGCTGACGAATAAACTCTGTTTTTGTCAAAGACAAGATCTTTCCTGAATTTTCTGTATGACGGCGATAGCCATACAAGAAAAGGTACTTCGCTCATCGTTGGCGATACCTTTTCATAAGCATGCCCTGCAAAATCTCTGTAATCGTACATTTCCTCTCCATGGTCGGATAAGTAGATCATAGCTGCATCCTGATGCTGTAATTTTTTTAGAGAACCGATAATGCTGTTTACTATATAGTCGTTATAGAGAACAGAATTGTCGTAAGCATCTATCGCTTTTTTTGCCTTTTCGTCTCTGTATGGAGCATCTTTCACCAAGCCATCTTTTTGGTTGTTGAAGACGATGTATTCTTTTGGATATCTGAATTCATAGGCCATGTGATTCCCTATGAGATGTATGATTATCAATTTATCTTTCTTGTCATTCTTTTCCAGTATTTTATTCAATATGGGAAGGACAATATCATCGTGTTGCCTGTAAGATGCCAGATTGTATCTTTTCTTGGCAAGCGATAGCAGTATGTCGTAGCTTGCCCGCATTTCGTCGTTAAATCTTTGGTTGCTTATGAGATATGTTTCATACCCCGCACGGTTGAATAATTCGTACATAGATGGTTTATCGGTGAAGTATTCAGAGTGGTCGAGTTCGTTCATCGATAATAAAGAACGCACTACCGGTATCGTATGTACATGTGGAGCTACTACATCATTATATACAACAAGGCTGTCTCCGTATTGTGACAATAAGGGATTTGTATTTCTTGGATAGCCGTAGAGAGACATGTGATGTTTGTTTAGTGATTCGCCAATCACCAATACCATTATCTGAGGAATGGAATCTTTATGATTGGTTTTTACGTCATAATCTAAGCTCTGACGTGCTTGTATCTCTTTTACCTCATGGGTTGTACGGATCTTATAGCTGATAAATGTTCTGTAGAAATTGATGAAATATACAGACCGTGATACCCTGCCTATGCCAACAATGGCTATTATTGTTATTATACTCAATATAAACAGCGTTTTATATTCTTTTA
Source organism: Bacteroidota bacterium (assembly GCA_023437305.1). Classification (GTDB taxonomy): domain Bacteria; phylum Bacteroidota; class Bacteroidia; order Bacteroidales; family Dysgonomonadaceae; genus Dysgonomonas. The sequence goes on along the minus strand of JAEZGN010000030.1, from coordinate 175,921 downwards.
TTTTGAGCTTTCTGAACGACCGCATTTTGCAGATCATCACGATTGGTATAGCTGCATATACTACAACTCCGGCTATAACCCACAAGCTCAGGTAATGGGCTATAAATTCTTTACTCTCTTCGGGATTGGTTTCGAATAGACTTGTTACACTATTTTGCTCAAGCATAACGTGTGCAAACAGTAAGTAGGCCAGATAGATTGATCCCGGAATAATTGAGATAGTCAACATTACAGAGTATATGATCTTTTCAGATCTGGAGCTGATAAAGAGAGATAAGATCCAGATAGCAGCAAAGAATAAACCACACACCAAGAAAACAGCAACTTTGTCTAAAAAAGTAAAATTTTGGGCTAAAGGGCAAAGTATCGGGAGTAGGAGTAGGATATAAAATAAGAAAAAGAATTGCATTTTCTTTTTCTTTAATATGCTGTATATTTCGTTCATTGGTTACATCACAAGTGTTAATAATTTATTGTCAGTAAATCTGCTTTAGTTTAAATAATACGGATTTAGAGTCGACAAATATAGTATTTTATTCTTACTTTTGATATTGTTTAATATCACTCAAAACATAATTTTGCAGTATGAGTAAACGAACAGCCAGAAAGACGAAAAATAAAGTGTCGCGAAACAACTACCTCTTAACCAAACCTGTATATCTTGGAGATAAGGATATTCCGATGTCTATCGAGCTCATTCAATACGATACAACACGTTTGGAAGTTAAAAATATTCAATTACAAGAGTCGATTGAGGATAAGATAGACCCAACGAAAGTAAATTGGATAAAGATAATAGGGATATCTGACGCTAATGCTGTATATCGAATTTGTAAAGAGCTTGGACTGCATGGTTTTGATATTAAAGATCTTCTGGGAGACAGACAAGTTGTAAAAGCTGTTGGCTATGAAAATATCTCGTTTGTTTTGATGTCCCTGTTTTATCAGGTAAAAGAGACCACAGATATTGACGATATGCAGATCGGATTTATTCTTGGAAAGAACTTTGTCGTCAGTTTTCAGGAGGCAGCAATCCCTGTTTTTGATGATGTAAAAAGAAATATAGAAGAGAATAATGTTGTAGTGCGTCAGAAAGGAGCGGACTTCCTTCTGTACATTTTGATGAGTGCCGTGAATCAGGCGAATGTAAATACCGTAATGGATATTGAAGACAGGCTGGCAGATGTAGAAGATCATTTGATAGAAGGAAAAGGATCTATTGATATTCTGCGCCTGATGCACGAATGTAGGGTTGATTATATGCATATAAAGCGTACCATAACTTCTCTGCGTGAGGAATTTGTTAATCTGTTGCATAATACAAACAAATTGATAGGAGAGGATAATATTGTTTATTATAATGATTTTGATGATCGCATGCGTTCTATCTTGGGCAACTTGGCTTCTTTCCATGAGTCGCTGACTTCGCTTCTGGACTTGTATTATAATAACAATAACCTAAAGATGAATGATATTATAAAGCGATTGACTATCGTGTCTACCATATTTATTCCAATGACATTTATGGTAGGTGTTTGGGGTATGAATTTCAAGCTGATGCCCGAAATGGATTGGAAATATGGTTATCTCGGAGCTTGGATAACTCTTATATTGATTGCGGTTCTTTCTTACCTTTGGATAAGAAGGCAGAAATGGTTTTAAGAAAAATAAAGGAAATTAAGTATGAAAAAGAGTATTGTTAAGTTGTTCTTTATGTTATTTCTAGTATGCTTGTCAGCACAGTCTTTGCACTCGGCACAGCTACAAGTTGTGAAACCAACAGAGGATATAAAATCATTGTTTGATAAAGGACTTTATCAAGAGGTAATAGAACAATATGCTGGTCAGCCACGTAGCTTGTCGGCCGATAACCTCGCTTACGTAGCAGAGGCTTATTTTCATTTGGATGATCTGATCAATGCGTCGAGGTATATAGATTTATCTATACAGAAAAGCTCAAAATGTGCTCGGGCATATTATGTTAAAGGATTGGTTCAAAATGCAAATGGCAGTGCAGATGATGCTAAAATAAATTTTGAGAAGACTATCGATATTTCTCCTGATTTTGCAGACGCATACGTAGGATTGGGTGATGTGTTTTTAGCAAAAGAAGATATGAATAAAGCTTTGGAGAATTATAAGAAAGCCATATCGTTTAGTTCTCCTTCTGAGAAAGCCTTCTACATGATAGGCGTAATATATGCAAGTCAGGATAATCTGTCTGACGCACTGAATGTATTTTATACTGCCAAAGATAAAATTGTGAAGGATAAAGAATTGTTGGTTACGGTACTTTATAATATTGGACGAATAGAATATGATTTTGGCAGATATACAAAAGCAGCAGAAGCCTACGAGGAGTTGGTCGGTTATCTTCCTGACGATTATTATTCGTATGAAAAACTGGTACAGTGTTATATTAAACTTGAGCAGTACGATAAGGCGAATGTATGTAAAACTAATCTATATGATGCATACAAAGAAGGGCAGTTGGCATCGACTACAATTGCTGATAATTTCTGTATAGATCAGTTCAAGGTTGGTTCTTTTGATGTATATGCATACGAACGTTATGAGGAGGGTTCGTCACAGTCTTTTGTTAAAAATATATTCTATGTGATGAATGAGTCTGGAGAAGTTGACTCTTCTATTTTCGTTGAATATACGCCATCTTCCGATGGTCAGTCTGATGGAGAATACAAGATTTCTAAAATAAGAGGAGTAACACGTTATACTTATGGACGTACTTTTTCTAAGGATGCAGATTATGCCTCTCTACGTTCATGTATAGAAGATATAATTGTAGGCAAAGAAGTTCCTACAAGTGCTAACTGATTGCTTCTTCCAAAGCTTGCCAAAGGGTATCTTTAGGAAGAGGAGCAATGACCTCGATCAGCTCTTTTGAAACCGGGTGTAGGAAAGATACTTTTCGGGCGTGAAGGCAGATTCCTCCATCAGGGTTCGACCTGTCGAATCCGTATTTCAGATCGCCTTTTATGGGGCATCCCATTTTAGATAGTTGTACACGTATCTGGTGGTGGCGGCCTGTCTCGAGGTCTATTTCAAGCAAATTGTACCTGTCGGATCGTGCTATCAACTTATAATGAAGTATAGCCAGCTTCGAATTTGGTTTTTCCACATCGTAAGCATACGATTTGTTTTGCTTTTCATTTCTAACCAGATAGTTTCTGAGTGTTCCTTCCGCTTCTTTCGGCATATTTTTTACTATAGCCCAGTAGGTTTTGTCTATCTGTTTGTTTTTGAACATTTCATTCAATCGGCTAAGGGCTTTACTTGTTTTCGCAAAGATAACGATGCCGCTAACCGGTCTGTCGAGGCGGTGCGTTACCCCACAAAATACATTTCCGGGTTTGTTGTATTTCTCTTTTAGATACTCTTTTACAATTTCAGAGAGTGGCTTATCTCCGGTTTTGTCTCCTTGTACAATCTCAGATACTGTTTTATTGATGATGATGATGTGATTGTCTTCGTATAGTACAGTCATTTTTTTTGATGCCTTTGTTATATTTCGACCTAAATAAAGAATGGTCAAAGGTAAGAACTTTTCATCGTTTTTATATATGTTGGCTTTTTTATCCCCTGAAATCTTTACTAATCAGTTGTTTGTGCTTGTATGTAGTTGTGTTTATGGTTGGTTTATAAAGACTATTATTCTATAAAATTTCTATAATTATACTTTAAATTTTGTCTGATTTATTATAAAAATATATCTTTGTTGAATGATTGTTCAATTATGGTATCTGAAGAATTAATATTAGAAAGAACATTTGAGCTATTGCTCTTGAAAGGCTTTGATGCTGTGTCAATATCTGATATACAGCAGGCAACGGGTTTGTCCAGAGGTCTTCTGTATCATTATTACAAGAACAAAGAGGATTTGTTTATACAGGTTACTGAAAAGTATTTTATAAGAATATTTGATTTTGAAGTTCGACGTACGGCAAATCACACAGTTTTCGAATTTGTTGATTTTATGTGTAAGCGTTTTAAGAAGATCGCTAGAATAGTATCGGATATTGTTGGCAAAGTATCTAAAAATAGGAATGTGTCGATGCTAAATTATCATTTTCTGTTTTATCAGGTGATGCAACGTGATGCTATATTTAGAAATAAGTATCAGGCTACAATCGAAAAAGAGAAGATCGGGTGGGAGAGCGCACTGAGAAATAGTGTGTCGAAGCAAGAGATAAAGCAGGATACAGATATTGAAGTTTCGGCAATGCAATTGTTCACCCTGACTGATGGTATTTGGTTTCAAAGTATTTTCAGTACAGATGGAAATTCGATTGTTCAGAATCTGGAAAAGGCTTTATTGCATTATATTTTTTTATTGAAGTAGTATTATTTTTTTAAAATAAATTGAATGTTTGTTCAATAGGTGTATAAAATTATGGGATGGATTTATTTATTATTAGCTAGTTTGTTTGAGGTTGGGTTTACATTTTGTATATCAAAAGCAAAAGAGGCAATTGCTCCTCATTCATACTACTGGTATATTGGTTTTGGTATTTGTCTTACCTTGGGTATGTATTTGTTGATAAAAGCAGTTCAGACAATACCAATGGGTACCGCTTACGCTATATTTACAGGAATTGGTGCCGTTGGTACTGTATTGTTAGGAATTTTGGTTTTTAAGGAACCTTCCAGCTTTTGGCGATTATTCTTTATTTTTACGCTTGTCTGCTCAATTATTGGACTGAAGGCTGTATCAAATTAAATTTACATCTTGTTTTCAAGTAAAACCAACCAACTGTTCGTGCTTGAATTCTATTTGAAGTAAAAAAATGTTGACTATTTTTAGAATATTTTATGGCCAACTTTATTTAGTCTATAGATTCTGATAATGAGACTGAAAAGCTCAATAATTAGGCTGGTTGCAGCTTGTAGGGCTCTATGAATTGTAAAAATATTCTCAAATTAGTTTGTATATTTTTTGGAGAATATAAATTATGTACTATCTTTGCACACGCAAAACGGTTAAGGTGCCATAGCTCAGTTGGTAGAGCAAAGGACTGAAAATCCTTGTGTCCCCGGTTCGATTCCTGGTGGCACCACGTTAAAAAGACAGTTACAATTATGTAGCTGTCTTTTTTTATTGTCAGAATTGTAGTTTTTAACGATGTTAGTTAAACCAAGAATTAAATTGAAAATTATATCGGTTCTTCATCTTTTCATTTATTCAGTATCACTGAGTGTTATTTCCAAGCGGACAATCTTATTGTCCTTTATTTCCATATGATAATCCAAAGCAACTGGACTTCCGTCAAAATCTCCTGAAACAACAGCAGTAAGAATAGCCATTGAATCGGTTTCGAAATATTTAGTCGGATCCATTGTTGTTTTGAATTGTTGATTGGCATCTTCAATCCAATCCTTTATAGCCTTTTTCCCTTTGTAGTCTTTTTCTTCATCAATGACAAGTGCTGTTTCTGAGAAACAGTTTGCATAGGCATCACTGTTATAATTTTTCTGTGCTGCTAATAAGTCTGAAATGACTTTCGGTAATTTAAAATCCATTGTTCTCATTTTTTAAGTTATTATATGGTGGGAATAGTCCCTCCATCAATTATGTATTCTGTTCCTGTCAGATATTCAGCTCGGGGTGAGACCAAAAAGCCGACCAGCTCTGCAATATCTTCGGGGCGGGCAGGCTTTCCGATAGGTATTCCTCCCAATGCGTCCATCACGTTCTGTGTGGCTTGCTCTACCGTGATATTTGAACTCTCTGCAATTCTTTCCATCATCCGGGTTGCAGAGCCAGTCATAATCCAACCGGGGGAAACCGTCAATACACGCACTCCTTTAGGTGAAACCTCTTTGGACAGACCTTTGCTATAATTAATTAATCCAGCTTTGGCTGCTGCATAAGGAAGTGTGGAATCATACAAGGGTAACCTCCCCTGAATAGAGGCAATATGAATGATAACACCATTTCCCCGTTCTATCATTTGCGGTAGAAAGCCTCTATCCAGGCGGACGGGCGCAAGCAGATTGGTTCTAATAGTCGTTTCCCAATCTTCATCTGTCAATACAGCGAAGCCTCCTCCCTGTGTTTCGGATGCACCAAGGTTATTTACTAAAATATCGAGCCTGCCGAAATTTGATAAAACCTCATCTACTACTTTTTGAGTTCCCTCCGGTTTACTTAAATCAGCCGGAATAAAATACTGCTTGGAGTTTTCCTCTTCCGGTTTATTTCTTGCTGTAATGATAACGGTTACACCTGCTTTTAACAACCGTTCCGCGATTGCTTTTCCTGCACCTTGGGTTCCACCGGTTACTAATGCGATTTTACCGGATAGCTCATTATTAAAATTAAATTCTTGTTTCATACTTTGATTTTTTGATGTAAAATTAGGATGTATGCTATTTTTATACAAGTACGGAAAAACGAATCGGATAGGGATAAATTATTCCCCTATTGTGCAATTTTGTACATATGAATATATTTGTACTATGTACGAAAGAAAGATACCGTTAAGTTTAAATTGTGGGCTCGACCTGATTGGCGAAGTCCTTTACGGCAAATGGAAAATCCGCTTGCTCTGGTTTATCCATGAAGGATATAAGCGTCCGAGTGAATTGCAACGTAAAATTCCCAATGCTTCGCGCAGAGTTTTGAATATACAGTTGAAAGAGCTGGAAGAACACGAATTAATCACAAAAAAGATTTATCCTGTTGTCCCTCCTAAGGTAGAATATAGCTTGACTGAATTTGGAGAAACATTAATTCCTGTTCTTTCCGTATTGGGGCAATGGGGAGACGAGCATCAAGAGCGTTTACGACATTTAATATTAAAAAAATTGGGACAATTATCGATTGATTGATAGTGTTTTTTGCGACTTTTGAGGCCAATACATTTGTTTTTAGTAGTTTTGAAAGAAAAAATATGGACTTAGATAATGGGAATTATTTATGAGCTATAGCAAAAGTTGAAGAAAAGAATCTAAATTTAGAGAAAGCAGCTAAAATATAAGACAGAATAATTGAGATAGATGAGGATTGTATATCAGCTTATGACAGATTAATGATTATATATAGGAAGCTAAAAAAAATTAAAAAAGAATTATATATAATAGAATTAGCAATTAAGGTTTTTATAGAAAGGGATTAGAAGCAAATGGATATTATGTTCAGGAAGAAAATGAGATAAATTCTATCCTTGCAGATATAAAATTAAATAGTTCACTTGCTATAGATGACAGACGAATTGTAAAATGTGCTGGAATGTACATATTGTTCAATTATTTTTATAGATATACCATGGTTAGCATAAAAATAAAACAAGGTCATTTTTTTAATAGAATGAAAACTGCTCTACTTATTACAAGCAAGACGGCTAAAGTAATTTTGAATTCAGTTTCTGCGAAGGAAATGTATTTAAATATTATATATTTACACTATGGGGTGCCTCGGATCCACTAAAATAGTTATGGAAAAAAGGGCTGATATTTCTCTAATAAATAGAATATTAATAAAATCTTACAACAATGAAATATCTATATGCTTTCTTTTTCTTTGCTCTGTTATATTCTTCAAATACAAGGAATAAGATCAATATTCCGGCTGATTTTTACTTTAAAATCAGTAATGGGGCTAATGATAGTTATAATTCTAAAACAGGAGAGTTTAAAAGATCGTATTTAGAAGGAACTAAATCTTATCAAATAACTTTAAGTGATGAAGAAAAAAAGAATATTTATAATTTACAACAAACTATTGAATTTCACAAATTCCCTCAAAATTTTGAAATAATTTGGAATCAGAGTGACACTATTACAGTCGTAATGCCAAGCTTTGATACTTCAATAGAAATATGTGAAAATAATAATTGTAATAAAGTAATACTAGATTTTATAAATCTAAGAAATCCAATAAATGATAAATCTAAAGCATTTGACTATAAAAAGTTATATGATAAGATTTGGCAAATAATTGAAAGTAAAGAGGAATATAAAAATATTCCTGAATCCGATTTTTTTTACCTTTGATATTATAGAATTTATAAGACCGTTTTCTAGCCGATACGGTCTTATTCTCTTACTTTTAGCTAGAATATAACACTATGACTGAAATACCAGTTTTTTATATTCAATCCTTTTTTTAAGAAATGAACTATGCCAAATTATTCTTTAGATTTGTTTATCAAGGAGGAGAAGCTTATCTGAAAAAAGAGGACGATAAATGGAGTCTGATATCTTCTAAATTAACATGGATAGAATAATAATAGCGATAGATACAATTACTCAATTAGGCTTAAAAATAAATTTGAGGAATCAAAGCTAGCTCAGATAGAAAAAATCTGATAAATAATTTTCTATTGTATAAAAATATAGATAAAATTGAAAACCTATAAACCTACCATAATATAATTAAAGGCTACTTCCCTCTATCAAAATACACCTTAACCTCTTTTTTATTTAATCTTTTCATTAACCAATTCTTTATCTTTTCCTGTTCATTTTTCGAAAGGGTGTTCTTCGATGTAATCATAAATATTCCTGTTCTCTCTCGAGACAAAGTATCGCTTTGCTGATAGATATATGCATCAGAGTACGAACAACTCTGTATCTGAGGATATAGAGGAGCCAGTTCTGACAATAATTGCTTCCCTATAAAATATTGATTCTGTACACTATCTATTTTCTGTTTATAGCCAGTGACTTCCAAATTAAGAAGGGCTATTTGTTGTCTTAACCTTTCTTCTTCCGATTGTGCTTTCAAGCGATCTTTAGCCATGTCATTGTCTATAGCCAGTCCTTGCTCAATTGTTATTTTAGCATCAATTAAAGAGAATAAATTAGCCTGATCAATAATCGCTTTTTTATCATCTTCCGTCAATGATGATCCGCCATATACTAAATTAATTTCTTTTTTATTGGCACTAATCTCATTGTTGAGCAGGTAATTTCCTTTATATATTCCAACGTAACGTGTATATTTTTCTGCATTTGCCCTGAATTTCTCATTCTGAGACATGCGATAGCCTAAATAGATACTAGGTAATATGATTATAATTAGAATGATAGATAACGCTTGATTGATGCGTTTCTTTTTTGTTTCACTTATGTTGATATCTCTGATTGGAAATTTCAGCATTTGAGAGATCAAAACCGATGCATATGCAATACAAACTGTATTGATGGTAAATAAATAAAATGCACCATAGAAGAAAGAAAACTGAAAAGTAGCTAAGCCATATCCTGCTGTGCAGAGAGGAGGCATTAAGGCTGTTGCAATAGCCACGCCGGGAATGACATTTCCTTTTTGCTTACTGCTGATTGCTATTATACCTGCAAATCCACCAAATAGAGCAATCAATACATCGTAAATAGTCGGGCTGGTACGAGCTAACAATTCGGAGTGGGCTGTATGAACAGGTGTAATCGTAAAATATATAGTTGAGGCTATGATACTCGCTAATACTGCAAATCCAAAGTTTTTTAAAGATTGGCGAAGCAGACCAAAGTCGTGAATAGCGATACTATAGCCCATTCCGTTAATCGGTCCCATCAATGGAGAGATAAGCATGGCTCCTATTATTACTGCCGTTGAATTGGTATTAAGCCCCACTGATGCTATAATAATGGCACAAACTAATATCCAGATGTTAGTTCCCTTGAAAGAAATTCCTTGTGTTATTGAATTATGGATTTCTTCAAAATCTTCAGTCTGCTTTTGTAAACTGACATAGGTAAGTATCTTTCTAATTGAATTGTACATAATGCATATTATTAGATTTTACTTCTTATCACCCAATTTTATTTTACCGAAAAGGTACTTCTTTTTTTAATTAATTATATATTTTCACCCGCTTTTTTATTCTGTTTTTTTATCATTATTTATTATAAACGATTAAATATTAATCCCGATGGCATCTTTCTTTTGAGAGAAATTGTCATCGGGACGATAGAAGTTTAAGATCAAGGATATTATAATTCTATCTCTTTTTTATCAGCTAAGACATGCTTACCATAACGATATTGGTACAATCCCACTTGTATTTTTGTTTTGTCAGATTTCACAGGGGCAATCACTATAAAGTTCATCTTTTTTGCATCTTGATCTATCACTTCGTTTTTGTCTCGGGTCTTTTGGTCTTCCCATGTTCCCGAATTTGCATATATACAAGGTTGCTTGTCGAGATTAGTATAAGACTCTATCATCGGGATATGAGTGTGTCCAAAGATGACAATGCGAACGTTAGATAGAGCATTGCTAAAATACTGTACATCTGCTTGCTTGTCGATAAATTTTGTTCTCAGACTACCTTCTATTGCTTCGTTGATATCTGTCATAACAATAGCATTGTTGTATCTCAATCGACGATTCCAATTGGTTTGTGTAAACAAATTATTGTATAACTTCATTTGGATACTTCCATCAGTTGTGCTGTTATATGGCAGAATATCGTTTATCGAATAGGTCTTTGTGTAGTTCCCTACATTTGTTGTAATAATAGGGTCACTGAAATTATCCTTCACATAAATAAGCCCTTCCATTACTTCCTTCCACAGGTTATAATAAATGAACTTACTTTCTTGTTCGGCATTACCTGGGTTATTTTGTACTACTTCAGGAACTTTGGTTGCTGCTTCAGGAGTAGTGGGATCGGTAAACGAGTTGGCTGCAATACGAGCAAAGAAATAACCCGGAGGTAAAGTTGCACCCGGAGCTTCGCTCTCATTTGCATTTGGAGTTATCGCATTAAAGAAATCGTACCGATGGCTATGTTCTATCGCTATCTGAGGATAGCCTTCGGGATGATAAGTTCCGATTCCATATTTAGCTCCTGCATCGCGAGCTTGATTCACTCCCGGCATTGCAATATCGATATTCTCTGCCGTGAATCCCATGTCGTGATTACCCGGAATATAGGTGAGTTTTATCTTACCATCTTTAATTATTCCGTTTAAAATATCAAAAACAGTCTTATTGGCTGCTACACATTTTCTGATAAAGTCTGCCTGCGAACCACCACCATAAGGATTTACACGCGTAGGGATATACCACTCGTCCAATATATCGCCATTAAGAACAAGTTCTTTGACGGTAGTTGACGACCTTACTTCAGTTAAGAATTCTTCCAGACGTTTGAGGTGTTTCACATTCTCTGAGTAAGACAAATCGTTTCCTAGATGCAAGTCGCTAATAACCACAATCTTGTTTCGTCCGTTAATGTTCCCCTCGCTGATACTGTCAAATGGATTTGGGGTAACCTCTTCATCAGTATTGTTGCATGAAACCAGACTAAAGGTAAGGGTAGATGCAATCAGTAGTAGTAAAAAATAGATTTTGTTCATCATATAATAGATATTAGTGATAAATAATTTTTTTCAATAGTATTCTCTGGTATATAATTCTTCGTAAATTATTACAGACAGATATAAAAATTTCTAAGAAATCTAATTGTTTCAAGTGTTTTCTAACATCAATCCCCTCTAACTTATGTATTGTTGGTATACCGAATACATGCTATGATAGGACGGTACAACCCAAAATTGGATATGCAAATCTATGGAATATCAGAATTTGCAACGTTTCATATTTACAAAACTGCTGTTTCGTATTTACAAATTTTATAGATTCATTCTGCTTGTGAGGGGACATAAATTCGTTAAAATGCGATGTGATTAAGTAGTATTGAATCTATATCTCTTATTGGAAGCCATTTTGTGAAAATTACGATTGAGAGTGTTATCTGTAACATATTTTAGGTTTTTAACGAAATTATCCTTTCAACCTACTATAATTATTGCCTTTGTGGGCATAAAAAGTTAAAATTAAAACTTACTTTTGCAGAAGAAAGGTTCAGAACGTATTTTGAAGACGAGGCTATTTAAATTACCAGACCTGTAATATTTCAAATTTGCTTACATTATTAAGATTTCTTTTTTTACAATTAGAGTGAAAAAGAAGATCTGGCTCAAAAGTGAAAAACAAGTTAAATGAATGCGACTTCATTCATATCCTTATCTTATTACATTTAATTATTACCCATAATGCAATATCTATATATAGCTACAGTCTTTGCTGGTGCGCTTGTATGTTTGCTTGCCTCGCTATTGTTAGTCCTTCGCCGTAAGACCGGAGAACGCTCTCGTGTAATTCTTGCGGTTATAGTCTTTTTCTCTGTTTTTAATTATATACCACGCTTTATAGCTCTTTGCAACGGAGAAGTTCCCGATTTCGTAGTTTCTGCAAAATTATTGTTGGTGGCAAACTTTATGGTTGTATCTTACATTATGTATCCTATAGAGGTTATTTCTCCCGGCTGTTTAAATCTTTGGCGGATTATAAAGTTATATTCTCTTTGGTTGTTTTTGCTATGTATTTATCTTATTACCTCTCGCTCAGGTATGCACTATACTCCATATAATACGCTCTTGGAGATGTTGCCCGATGTTCACCGATTTGAGGTTTGGTTTCGTCTTTTACTTGCGTTATTGATATTTCTCCCCGGGTTGTTTGTCTTTTTTGTTCATCGTACAAGACGCTACAATAACACCGATTATATTTGGCTGAAGAAGTATTCGATTACGCTTTTTATAAATATTCTGGCATATGTTCTGATCTTGATGTTTAACCACCCTATAATGAATATTTCGTACTATTATATTAGTGTGGGGTGTAGTCTCTATATTGTTTACATGGAGCTGTTTGATCGTCTGATCGGAAAGTCAATTGTTGAAACAAATACTGAAGAAAAGAACACACAGCCTGAAGAAGCTGTAGTAGAAGATGTACGATCTCCTTTATGCCTTGAGCAAAAAAATACAGTATTGATTGATAGATTAGAAGCATATATGAAGAAAAAATGTGCATGGCGAGATCCTTATTTGTCTCTCAATATGTTAGCCTCGGAGCTTTTTACTAATCGTACAACTTTGGCGCAAGTTATGCGCGAAAATGGCTATGAAAGTTATAGTCACTATATTAATAAGCTGCGCATTGAGGATTTCTTGCAACAAATAGAATCAGGACAATATGTTAATTATCAGGAAGCTTTCTTCTTTGTTGGATTTCGTTCTCGTAGCACCGCTTTGCGTAATTTCAGGCAATTAACAGGAATGATTCCTTCCGAGTATTTTCAAAAGAAGAATATTCGGATAAACGAAGGCAAAGTGATCCATCATTACTGATTTCCAGGAGTTAATAATATAAGGAAATGTTATTCATATAATTGACAACACTTCCTTATATTTTTCTTATGATAAATTTATTCGATTCCTTTATTACAAGCTTTCAAGCATTCTTTTTATAACCGTTTGTGCTGATATTTCACGGTTAGCCGCTTCTTGAATAACAATAGACTGAGGGCTTTCTATAACATCGTCACTTACAATCATATTACGGCGTACAGGTAGGCAATGCATAAAATAAGCATTGTTAGTAAGTGCCATTTTCTCACTGGTTACTGTCCACGACATATCTTTGCTTAGTATCTTTCCATAATTCGGGTCGGTATAAGCAGCCCAGTTTTTAGCATACACAAAGTCTGCTCCGGCCAGCGCCTTATCCTGATCGTATTCAACTTTAGCGCCACGTACAAATTTAGAGTCTAACTCATAACCTTCAGGGTGAGTGATAACAAAATCAACATCCGCCTCATTCATAAAATCGGCGAAAGAGTTAGGTACAGCCTGTGGCAATGCTTTCGGGTGTGGAGCCCATGTTAAAACAACCTTTGGACGGGCTGTTTTCTTATACTCCTCGATTGTAATTAGGTCGGCAAATGCTTGTAGTGGATGACCTGTAGCAGCCTCCATGCTGAAGACAGGCTTTCCTGAATATTTTATAAACTGATTGAGAATCTTCTCTTGATAATCATCTTCTTTATTTTCGAACTGTGCAAAAGCACGCACACCAATGATATCACAATAGCTTCCCATTACAGGAATTGCCTCTAATATATGTTCAGACTTATCACCATCCATAATCACCCCTCGTTCTGTTTCCAGCTTCCACGCACCTTGGTTGATATCAAGTACCATCGTGTTCATGCCCAGATTCATTCCGGCTTTTTGTGTACTAAGGCGGGTGCGTAGGCTTGAATTGAAGAATACCATTAGCAGGGTTTTGTTTTCCCCAAGCTTCTTATAAGCGAAACGATTTTTCTTTATTTCCAGAGCTTCCTTTACGGCAGAGTTGAGGTCGCCCAAGTCTTTTACATTAGTATAAGTTTTCATTATGTTGTTTGTTATTGTATTCAAATTAAAGGTACAAAGTTAAATCTTATTCTTTGGATATATCTCTTTTTTCTCTTTTTCTGTCGTATACCTTCTTGCTCTTATGCACATTTGTTGTGCGTCGCCATCCGGGTGATTGAGATAATTCATTTTCTCTGTCTGCTTTCTTTACAGCTTTTATATAATCTTCTATAGATATTTTACCTGCTGTTTTCTTCTTTTTTTTCATGACTGAACTTGACTGTTATAAGAATATTTTTATCCGCTTGTTTATGTATATGATAAAAATGGATAAAATGATTGATAAAAATAAGACCGTAGCGAAGCGGATAATCATATAAGGCATATTTATATCCGATAGCATCATAATGACAAAATAGTGAACAAAATATATCGCAGAGGCTAATGAACCTAAATAAGTGAGATATGTATTGGATTTTCTGTAATTCGAATGTTTAAATACAAATATTATTATAGCTGGACAACAAACGATGAGTGACAGATAGGTGTTTCGTATAAACCATATATCTCTGGCATATGAAGACTCAATACATAATGTGATAAGGCTTAATATAATAAGAACTATCAAGTAGATATCTTTCGATTTTGGAATTAGGTTTTTTCTATAAATGTAATATCCCCAAAAGATAAAAGGGAAGCCCACAAAAAAACCATTTCTAACGATATACATATTGCTGTCTGGCAATGGTTCGCAGAAGACTCCAATTGTGAAAATCAAAATAGCTATGACTAGAAGTATGATATCGTTCTTTATAAACCTATTTGCAATATACAGCAAGATACTCCCATAGACCAGAGCAATCACATACCATAAGTGTAAGATACCAAAAACGATATATTCTAGTAAGAGGGTGAATGTAATTAATTTCTCATTTACATTCAACAATATGTAGAAAGCAGACCATACGGCATATATTAATAGTAGATGTAAGATATATTTTTTTAAGGCTTTCGGGTCTTCAATTTTTTGTGCAAGGTAATATCCGTTTATAACAAAGAAACAAGGTACTGCAATCCGCGCGATACCTTGTGATATTAACCAGTTAAGTAAAGGATATGTAGCTGATAATGGGCCTATGTGTATAGTTATCACTAATATACTTAAAAATATTTTGAAATAATCGAGTGTAACGTTTCTTTCCATTATCAGTATTTAATCAAGACTCAACGCCTATTATGACCGGGTTTGTCCATTACCTTCTATCAGCCATTTATAAGTGCACAGTTCCTCTAATGCCATAGGACCGCGGGCATGCATCTTTTGTGTGCTGATGCCTATTTCGGCTCCTAGTCCGAATTGTGCGCCATCCGTAAATGCTGTAGATGTATTGGAATAGACACAAGCTGCATCTATCATTTTTTCAAAAATCTTGATTGCCTCCGCATCTTCACTTATGATGGCTTCGCTATGTTTCGAACTATATTTGGATATATGGCTGATTGCTTCTTCTATGTCTGTCACTGTTTTGATAGACATCTTATAGTCGAGGAATTCTGTGCCGAAACTATTTTCATCAGCCTTCTTTAATTGGTCATACGAATAGTATGAAAACAGGGCTTCGTATGCATGTTTGTCGGCGTAGATAGTGACGTCCTTCTTGTCAAGGTCTTCGCACAAATAGTGTAAATCATCTAACCTTTCCCTATCGATAACAAGGCAATCAAGAGAGTTGCATACACTAACTTTTCTGGTTTTGGCATTTGTAATAATATCTTTCCCCTTCTTGATATCCCCCTCTTTATGAAAATAGGTGTGACAAACACCGGCCCCTGTTTCTATAACAGGGATTCGCGAATTCTCACGAACATAGTTTATCAGCTCTTGTCCACCACGAGGAATAATCAGATCCACATAATTTCGAGCATTCATTAGAGCTTCGGTTGCAGTTCTGTCATTCGGCAATAGGGTACAAACATTCGGATTGATTCCATTTTCGTCTAATACGTTTCTTATCAAATCGATAATCGCCTCATTCGAAAAACGCGCATCAGAACCCCCTTTTAGTATGCAGGCATTCCCTGATTTGAGGCAAAGCGAAAATACATCGAAACTGACATTAGGACGTGCCTCGTATATGATACCTATTACCCCAAAAGGTACAGTCACTTTTGACAGCTTCAGACCATTGGGCAGTGTTTTCTGCATTAGCGTTTTTCCAACAGGGGAGGGGAGTGATGCTACATTGCGGATATCCTTCACTATATCCTTTATTCGTTGCTCATTAAGTAACAAACGGTCGTATTTCGGATTACTTGTATCCATCCTTTGCAAATCTTTTTGGTTTTCTGCAAGAATGTAATACATCTTAGATTCGGTTTCTTTTGCAATAGCTTCAAGTATTGCATTGATTTCTTTTTCTTCCAATAAGTTTAGGCTCTTACCGGCCTCTGCAACTAACTGGAACGTATTCTGATGATAATCGTCCATTTTTATTTTTCAATATATAAATAGTCGTAATGAATTATTGCTTTTTTATTGTTTTTTCCTATCACTTCTTTGGCTTTTTCGCTGCTATATGCAGTTTTTCCAATGCCAATCAATTTTCCTTTTTCATCCATAATTCGTACTACATCGTCAGCCTCGAAGTTGCCAATAATTCCTGTTACACCAACAGGTAGAAGGCTGACAGCCTTGTCCCCTAAGAGTACCTCTTTGGCATTCTGGTTAACGTATATTTCTCCTTTCGTGAATCCTTCGGAGTGAGCAATCCATTTTTTTATACTTGTTGTTTTCTTTGTAGATGGGATAAAATGAGTGGAAATTACATCTTTCCCCTTTATAAGGTCTATAAGTATATTTTCTCTACGTCCGTTGGCTATTATTACTTCAATTCCTTCTTCGGCAGCTTTGCGTGCGATATTATATTTGGTAGTCATACCACCACGTCCGGTAGATGACTTGGAAGATTGTATACAATCCTCTATATTATCTTTCGTTATATCTATCTTTTTAAATATCTCCGACTTAGGATCGGACGGATTGCCATTATAAATGCCGTCGATGTTGCTCAGTATAATCAGTTTTTCGCAGCCCATCATTGTTGCTACCAATCCCGACATCTCATCATTGTCTGTAAACATAAGTCCGGTAACAGAAATAGCATCATTTTCGTTGACTATAGGTATGACTTTATTCTCCAGCATCACAGACATGCAATTGCGTTGATTAAGATAATGACGTCTGGTTGAAAAATCTTCTTTCGTGGCTAATATCTGTCCACAGATGATGTTTTGTTGATGAAACAAATCTGAGTAACGGTTTATCAACTTTACTTGTCCTACAGAAGAATACAGTTGACGGGCAGAGATAGTATCCAATTTAGATCTTACTTTAATCTCCGATTTCCCCGATGCTACTGCACCTGATGATACAAGAATAACTTCGACACCACTTTTGTGCAACTCCGCAATCTGATCTACCAATGCAGACATACGCGTTACGTCTAACGTCCCGTCCTTTCGGGTTAATATCTGACTACCTATTTTTACAGTAATACGCTCTTTCATTGCTGGAATATCAAAAAAACAAAGTTAAAATTTTATTTCAGGTAAAATGATAGATAAAATAGAAAATAGGCGTTAAATTGATTGTTATCTCTTTTTTTGGGTAATACAGACCAATAAAACATTCTATTTGTTTTTGTAAATATATAGTATACAGCTTGTTGTTTGTGAAAGGTGACAAAAGTAACAGTTGTTCGGTTATTTCTGTTGTCACATTTCTACTACAATCTGGTGTAGTAGACTTTATACTATATATGATAAAATTTATTGAAAAATTGTATGCTTATACCAACCCTTCGGGCAGATTTAGATATAATATTCTTTTTTTAGCATCAACTTTTTCGACAAAGTCCTCTGTTGCAGGTATTATGAGGTCTTCATCGCCGTTCTTCAAAAGGAATAGTGTGTTAATGGTTTGGTCATCTATTGCTTCAATCGTTCCTAAATTCCCGGCAACTTTGTCTACTACCGAAAACCCAATAAAGAAGTTCCATGAATACTCTATGTCATCATCAGATTCTTCTTCAAAGTATTTTCGAGGGAAATATACTTCCAGTCCCGACATTTGCATTGCTTTTTCCTCGCTGTCGACACCTTCAAATGTAATTAAAGCAGTTTCACTTCCTTTGAATCGATATTCGTCTACAAAGAAAGGTACAAAGATACCGTCGATACGGCAAATTAAGTATGGACAATCGACTCGGTCGAATATATCGTTCTCAAAAGCAAAACTTATCTCACCTTTGATTCCATGAGGTTTGATAAGTTTACCTATTTTAAATACTTCGCTATCTTTTATCATAGCTCAGGTTTATTTATTTTTTCTTTTGTTGGTTGCTTTTTTTCCCGCCGCCACTACTGCTCGGTGTATTTCTTTGTCCGAGATCCTTCATCTCCGGAAGTTTGATATTCGAGTTACGGATATCAATTTTATGACGTGATAAATCATAGAGGTCTACGAATATTTTCTGATCTTCAACATCCTTGTTCCACTGTATATATGATTTCTTCATATGAGTGGCAACGAGTAAAATAAACTGCTCTTTTTCTTTAGGATCCTCTATTGATGCTGCCATATTTGCCATCTTTTCCAATGTTTTACCATAATGACGATATTGCATATCGGGACGGCTATATTCTATTTTTCCCGGCTTGGTGTTCAAGTCTTCCTTCTTTACTATCTCGTAAGGGTAATCTATATCAAGTTTAAAGTCGGACATGATAGCCAAATGATCCCATAAGATGTGCTTGAAGTCGTTTACATCACGAAGGTGAGGAAACATATTTCCCATAATGTTTATTATAGTATCTGCACAGCGTTTGCGTTCGTTTCGGTCTGGTATTGCAACACAAAAGTCGACCATATTTTGTATATTTCTTCCATACTCAGGAAGAGTAAGTTTTTTTAACTGGGTGTTATACTCCATTTGTGAATGTAATATATGTATAAATAAAAAGGTAAGTCATTAGATACCCACAAAGATACGAAATAATTACTTACCTATATGAATTAATTTTCTTACTTGATGGTTTCAGCTATTTTTTCGGGAGCAGATAATGTCTTTTTATACAATTCCGCATTTTCAAGAACTTCTATTGCCTTATCCACATCAGCATCGTGTTTGAGAGAATAAAGCTTCTCTCCACGCTGATAATAGTAGCGCTTAACAATGGCTGAATTTATCTGTTTTATTATATCTTCTTTGAATGTTTCCAAGTCTCGATCAAGATTTGGTACAAGTTTGGCTTCCAAAGCTTTAAATTCATCATTGGCATACTTCATATAACCTTCAAACTCCATAACTTCTTTCAATGAAGCCATCGATTTTTCACTTATGCGATCATATTGGAAATCTTTCGATTTAACAAATTTCTTAAAGTCTTCGTAATCTTCGGAAGAAATAGAAAATTTCTCAGCCGACTCGATAGATTTATGTTTAGCTACCCAATCTGTAACCCAATCGAAAACAATGTATTGATTTTCGAGATAGTATGTAATATTGGGGGTTTTAGTCTCATTCATTATTATATCGGGAGTAACACCTCCTCCGTCTCTTACTTGACGACCTGCTTCGGTATAAAATACAGTTGTAAGACTATCCGGTATACGGCCGACACTTCCATCAGCATTTTTGTGAGAGTAATCTATCGCTTGTACACATCTGCCACTTGGGATATAGTATTTGGATGAGGTTACTTTTATTCCACCTCCATAAGGTATTTCGCGTGTTACTTGTACTAATCCTTTTCCAAATGTACGCTCTCCAAGAAGTACTGCCCTATCCATATCTTGCAACGATCCAGCAACGATTTCGGCAGCAGAAGCTGAACCTCTATTTGTTAAAACTACGATTGGTATTTCTGTATCTATTGGTTCGAGAGTAGTACGGTATGTTCTATCGGTCTGTTTTAGTTTTCCTTTGGTAGATAACACTACCTTTCCTTTCGGTACAAACATATTTACAATCTGAACAGCTTCTTCCATTATACCGCCACCATTTTGGCGTACGTCGAATATGAGAGACTTAGCTCCAAGCTTTTTTAATTCTAAGAAAGCATTTTTTACATCAGCTGCGCTTTTGTCGGTAAAAGTGCTAAAACTTATATATCCTATAGTGGGAGTTATCATACCGTAGTATGTAATCGGATCCATAACAACCTTCTCCCGAACAACCTTGATTGTTAAAGGCTTTTTCTCGCCTTTGCGCTCTACCTTTACTTCTATTGTTGTTCCCGGTTGTCCTTTTAGATTATTGCTTACAAAGCTGCTCAACGTTCGTCCATACGCTTCTCCCGGTACAGAGTCGCAGATAGTCATATCTTTCCCATCTATCGCCAATATTATATCTCCGGCCTTTAATCCGGCTTTTGCGGCAGGTTTATCTCCATATGGCTCTATGATAGTAACTCGTCCATCTTTGAAGGATACGATAGCCCCAACTCCGGCATATTCACCTGTTATTTGAGTGCTAAACTCTTTCATGTCATCCTCATCGTAATATTCTGTATAAGGATCAAGCGTGCCAAGCATATTGTCGATACCGGTACGTATTGTTTTATTGATGTCGAGGCTATCTACATAGAACATATCCATTTCGCGTACTACGCTGTTAAATATTTCAATGTTTTTATTTATATCAAAATAGCGCTGTTGCTCTTGGTTTTTTCCCTGATTACTTTGTGCTTGAGCAAAAGAAGTGCTCAGGATTACTGAGAATGTGAAAAATGCAATTAAACGGTTTCTCATTAGACTGTAATTATATAAAATGTTTTGTATTCCTTTATTTTACGCAAAGGAAATACTTTTTTTATAAATAAATAAAATTACGATGGTTATATATCTCTTATTTTTAACAAAAAACCTAAAAGTGCAGTAATTTTTGTGTTGTGAACTAAATAAACAAATGGAGTGTTATATCTCTTTCAAGTTTGTTATATTAGTAAAGTAAAATTCAGTACCTGAGATTTTTCTTTCAATACTTTCACAAGCGCTAGAATGAAAAGGAGGGACAAACATTGAAGACAAATACAAATGTGAATAGTTTATTACATCTCCGCATATCGTCAGGCACTGAATTTAAGCTTTATTTTATCAAGTGTGATTATTATTTGTTAGTATGATTAATAATGTTCTTACCATAATTCTTCTGGGTAGAATATTAGTGTTTAGTTTATAATTTATTAGTATAACAAAGAGTCTGGGCGACTGGGCTATAGAGTCTCATTGTTTTACATAACTTTTTATCTTCCGAGTTTCTCGGATGAATACAACTGAAATTTCATGTTTTGTGAATGTAAGAATATATGATACAAAAATGTATATTCTTACTTATTATAATAACATGTTTTATAGCAATTTAATTGATTATTGCTGTAGTTTTAAAAGTTGCATTCGTTTGTTGGTACAAATATATTATTTATAATTCAAATTGCAATTTTTTATTTAATTTAGTTCTATCTTATTTTTTTATTTTTTCCATAACTATCTTATATGTAGTATTTTACTTTGTTGTTAATGTTTATTAACGATAAAATTGGAGATGTTAAACAGTTG
Organism: Bacteroidota bacterium; assembly: GCA_023437305.1. Classification (GTDB taxonomy): domain Bacteria; phylum Bacteroidota; class Bacteroidia; order Bacteroidales; family Dysgonomonadaceae; genus Dysgonomonas. The sequence goes on along the minus strand of JAEZGN010000030.1, from coordinate 154,131 downwards.
GTAAACTCATTCCTGTAATTTTTCTGTACAAGTCAAGGGCATACACGTCTGTCATACCCGATACAAAGTCCAAAACCGCAAGAATCCGTTTATATAATGTTGGCGCATCTTTTTCGTATTGTTCCGGTATACGGCTAAGGATCAATTTTGAATAGTTTGCATTTGGATCTTCCACAGCTGCAATAAATGTATCTAATAGAAATCCTATAATCCGATGTCCTGCAAGTTCTATATCTACTACATCTTTTGTTTTATATATTTTTTTATAGCTAATATCGGTAGCTATCCGGTAAGCGTTATTCGGTAAAGAAGAAATACACTTTATTAAAGGTTTATCAAACTTGCCGTTCAGAATCCTTTGTTCGTTTTCCATAAACACATTAGAACATTCATCTACAAGTAGCCCTATAACGCTTGAACGAAGGTATGCGATTTGCTCATTAATATCGCTGACAACGTGCAGCGTTTTTTGCATTTTTTTCTGTTTTTCTTCCGGGAAAAAATTTAAGAAGAGTTCTATTGTTTGCTCGGTGGTTAATAATCCTAACTTGTGGGCATCTTCCAGATCCATTATTTTATAACAAATATCATCGGCAGCCTCTACCAGATATACTAAGGGATGTCTGGCGTATTTTAACGGATCTTCTTGAATACAGTGCATGCCCAATTCGTTTGCTATTCTTTTAAAATCTTTTTCTTCCGATTCAAAAAATCCGAACTTTCCGGCTCCATTTGCAGCTACCGAAGAGTAAGGGTACTTAACTATCGAAGCGAGCATAGAATAGGTCATAACAAAACCGCCTCTTCGTCTGCCATTAAACTGATGTATAAGCAGACGTATTGAGTTCGCATTGCCTTCAAAGTTTATAAAGTCCTCCCAGCGTCCGCCTTCTTTTATTATTTTCTCCTTTAAGCGCATGCCTTTGTCTTCGGAGAAGTAGCTCGTGATGGCTGTTTCACCTGAATGTCCGAAAGGAGGATTCCCAAGATCGTGTGCAAGACAACCGGCAGCAATGATAGAGTTTATTTCTTCAAAATCGGCCGGCGAATTTGGATATTTTTTTCTCAATTCTTTGCCCACAATAACACCTAAAGAGCGTCCAACACAAGAAACCTCGATGCTATGAGTAAGCCTGTTATGCACAAATATGCTACCCGGTAGAGGAAAAACTTGTGTTTTGTTTTGTAAACGGCGGAAAGGAGCAGAAAAGATCAACCTATCGTAATCTCGTTGAAAATCAGTTCTATCATGATGTTTGTCATCATGATACTCTTCCATCCCGAAACGTTTAGCCGAAAGCAGTTGTTGCCAGTTCATACTTTAATTAGTTTGAGAATCAAAGATAAAGCTTTTTCAGTTATTATCATGTACGAATATAAGTTATAATACTTATTAAGTCTTGAAATACTTTTGTCCTCGGTTTAGAAAAAAAAAGTATATTTGAACTTAAATTCAAACATTTGAGAGGGCTTTCTTGATTAGGCACTTAATCTTAGCTTTTATAATGAAAACAAATCCGGATAAAATAAAACAAAGAGTACAAACTCTTGTTGTTGCTTGTGGTATTGTTCTGATGATAGGCAAATTTACGGCCTATATTTTGACTAATTCTGTTGGGATTCTTACCGATGCAATGGAAAGTATTGTAAATATAGTTGCCGGCTTTATAAGCTTATATGCTATACATAAAGCAGCCAAACCTAAAGATCAGGATCATCCATTCGGGCATGGTAAGATAGAACTAATATCTGCTTCGATAGAAGGCATATTAATCATTTTGGCGGGAGGGTTGATTATCTATGAAGGTGTCGCAAGATTGTTTACACCATCTGTTATAGAAAAGCTGGATATCGGTATTGTTGTTATTGCCGTTGCGGGTATTGTAAATTATATTCTTGGATATTATAGTATTCATCAGGGGAAAAAATATGATTCTATAGCACTTGTTGCAGGAGGAAAGCATCTCCAATCTGATACATATTCTACTGTTGGGCTTGTTGCAGGGTTGTTGATTCTTTATTTTACAGGTTTGGTATGGATTGATAGCGCACTTGCAATCATTTTTGGTGGAATAATTGCTTTTACGGGAGTAGGCATCTTGCGGAAAACGATACAAAATCTGATTGATACGGCAGATATTGCAACATTGGAGAAAATAACCAAATCGATAAATGAAAATAGAAAAGATGATTGGATTGATATTCACAATTTGAAGGTGTTAAAATATGGGAGTGATTTTTTTATAGATTGTGATCTCACTCTGCCATGGTATTATAATATAGATCAGGGACATTCTTCGTGCGAAGAATTAAGATTGAGTCTTATCGAATTATTCCCCCAGCATACATTGATATCTATACATTCCGATTCGTGCCTAGAGAAATACTGCTCGGTTTGTCGAGTTAAAGACTGCCCATATAGAAAAGAAGCTTTGACAGAAACAACACCTTTTACCAAAGAGACGTTAACTACTGCCGAAGAAAGTTAAGGGATCATAAATTTCATTCTTGTTTTTACTGATTAGTTATTGTTTATTAGGTATTTATCTCCGTCTTGTTCCGGTCTTTTTATTTACTTCTTACCTGATAGTTACTAAAAAAACTAACTTTGCATTCGTTTTACAGAGTAACTTTTCGCCGATGAAAATCGATAAGGCTTATACAGTGTCATTAGTCGTTGCCATTGCTTTTTTTATGCAAGGGCTTGATACTACTGCCGTAAATACAGCTATTCCCGCTATGGCTCGGTCTTTCAATACAGATGTTGTGCATCTGAGTGCAGGTATTACTTCCTATCTGATTGCATTAGCTATCTTTATTCCTGTAAGTGGTTGGATTGCCGATCGGTATGGTACACGTAAGGTTTTTTGTACATCCATCGTGTTGTTTATCACTGCTTCAGCGCTATGTGGTATGTCTCAGACGTTAACACAGTTTGTTCTATTCAGAATATTTCAAGGTATGGCCGGTGCAATGATGACTCCCGTGGGAAGGCTTGCTGTATTAAAGTCGGTAACGAAAGATAAACTGGTGACGGCAATGGCATACATTGTATGGCCTGCGCTTGTCGCTCCTATTTTGGGACCGGTAGTAGGAGGGTATCTTACAACTTATTGGACTTGGCATTGGATCTTTTACCTCAATATCCCTATTAGCATAATATGTGTGGTTCTTGCCTGGCGTTTTATTCCTGAAGAAGAGAAGAACAATTCTCCTAAAAAACGGTTCGATTTAGTTGGGTTTGTCCTCAGTGGTTCAGCCTTAGTCGGATTCATGTATGGGGTGGAACTACTTAGTCGCAGGGAGGTGCCGTACTATGTATCTGTACTACTTATACTGGTAAGTATCTGTTTGCTCTTGTTTAATGTCCGCTATTCGAAACATATATCAAATCCTCTGATAGACTATTCTGTTATACGAATTCCTACTTATAAGGTAACTATATTTACAGGTTCTCTTTCTCGTATGGTGATAGGGGTAGCCCCATATCTTATACCATTGATGTTTCAGGAAGGATTTGGGCTAAATCCATTTGAGTCTGGATCATTGTTCTTGGCAACGATGGCAGGCAATCTGGCAATGAAACCCGCAACTATATGGGTGATGCGTCATTATAATTTCCGTACAGTGCTAGTTGTGAATGGCTTTCTTGTCGCTTTATTTTCTTTCTTCACGGCATTGTTGTTGCCAACTACTCCTGTCGTATTGATTGTTGTGGTAATGTTTCTGTCGGGAATGTTTCGTTCTATGCAGTTTAGTGCTATTACAACTTTAGCCTTTGCCGAAATACCACAGCAGCAAATGACTGCGGCTAACACATTGTATAGTACCGTGCAACAAATGTCTACTGGAATGGGGATCGCAATGGGAGCAGTATTCCTGAGATTCTCTAATATGATAAACGGATATTCAGAACATTATACTGTTGCAGATTTCCGTTTGGCTTTCATCTTTGTTGCAATACTTGGTATTGTTTCTCTATATGGTTTCACAAAGTTAGCTCCTGATGCCGGAGACGCTGTTCGTGTAAAGAAAAGAGATAGGAACGTAGGATAAAAATATTCTCATGCAGCTTTTTATTATTACCAATCGTCTATTATATAGATGTCAATAGCTTTCTATATTATTGTTTAGCGGTAATTGATTTAGAATAAACATTGAAAATGTAACTGAGTAACAAAAGCGCAAGTATCACTACTTGTGCTTTTCTTTATGCTCTAAATATTTTATCTTTGTGCTTCAATTACAATAAATCATGCAAAAAGATATAGACTTACGCATTACGCCAGAGCAGGCGTCAGATATCGAGAAAGTCAGACGCATCTATTCATCCCAGACAAGTATTCCATTAAGAGATATAAATTCGGTTCGTATTCTTCGCCGTTCCATTGATGCTCGCCAACGAAATATTTTCGTGAACCTCAAAGTAAGAGGCTACATTAATGAAGAACAAAATGATCCGGATTTCCAAACTACTTATTACCCCAATGTAAAAGATTGTCCGCAGGCTATTGTTGTAGGAGCAGGGCCGGCAGGGCTGTTTGCGGCATTACGCCTTATAGAGCTGGGAATTCGCCCGATAGTAGTAGAGCGAGGAAAAAATGTTCGTGATCGTAAACGTGATACAGCACTGATGAATCGTGAGCATGTCGTGAATCCAGAGTCCAACTATTGTTTTGGTGAGGGTGGAGCAGGAGCTTATTCGGATGGAAAACTTTACACCCGAAGTAAGAAGCGTGGTAATGTAGAAAAAATTCTGAATGTTTTTTGCCAACATGGTGCAGATGCATCTGTGCTTGTTGATGCACATCCGCATATCGGTACAGATAAACTACCGGGTATAATAGAAAAAATGCGTGTGCAAATCATATTGTCAGGCGGAGAGGTTCACTTCCAAACACGCATGGATAAGCTGATAATCGAAGACGGTAGTGTAAAAGGAATAGAAACAAATACAGGAAAAGTTTTTCATGGTCAGGTTATTTTAGCAACAGGACATTCAGCCCGAGATGTTTATTATATGCTGTACGACCAGAAAATAAAAATAGAAGCCAAGGGATTGGCTGTTGGATTTAGAGTAGAACATCCCTCTCATCTGATCGATCAAATTCAATATCATTGTGAAGAAGGACGAGGTGAATATTTGCCCGCTGCAGAGTATAGCTTTGTAGTTCAGGCAGGAGGGCGAGGTGTATACTCATTTTGTATGTGTCCGGGAGGAACAATTGTGCCATCGGCAAGTGGCCCTAAACAGGTTGTAGTGAATGGTATGTCTCCATCTAACCGTGGTTCTCGTTGGTCTAACTCAGGCGTAGTGGTTGAGATCCATCCTGAAGATTTTCCTGAATATGAAAAATATAACGAATTGGCTTTGCTCAAGTTTGTAGAAGATCTGGAAGAATCGGCATGGGTACACGGAGGAAAGACTCAGGTGGCTCCGGCACAGCGATTGTATGACTTTGTAAACGGAAAGAGGAGTTCTTCTCTGCCCGAAACATCATATGCTCCAGGAGTTGTGTCTTCTCCGATGCACGAATGGATGCCGAGATTTGTCGCTTCCCGTTTACAAGAGGCTTTTAAGAAAGTAGGGCAGAGCTATAAAGGATATCTCACTAATGATGCAATACTGCTGGCGGTAGAAAGTCGTACATCTTCTCCTGTACGTATTATCCGAGATCGTGAAACGATGCAGCATATAGAAATAGAGGGGCTTTACCCATGCGGGGAAGGAGCCGGGTATGCCGGAGGCATTGTCTCTGCAGCAATGGATGGTGAACGATGTGCTGAAGCATTGGCAGAGAAGATGAAAAAGGCGAAAATATAAGATGAGCAAATCAGAAAAAATAGAAATTTTAAATCTCAATATAGCATGAAAAGAAAAATCATTACTCTTTTATTGTTGTCGATATTGATAACGTCAAATACATTTGCTCAAACTTTTGCTCACGGCAGGTCAGAGTCGTACACATGGCCTAAGGACGAAAAAGTATTAGACAAACTCGACAAGTGGCAAGATCAGAAGTTTGGAATGCTTATTCACTACGGATTATATTCTCAGCTCGGAATTGTAGAATCTTGGTCTATTTGCGGTGAAGAAGAAGATTGGATTCCTCGCGATTCTACAATTACTTATGATGCCTATAAACGAAACTATTGGAATACAATAAATAGCTTCAAGCCCGAAAAGCTAGATCCGGCTTCTTGGGCTAAGTATGGAAAAAAGGCAGGGATGAATTACGTTGTTTTTACAACAAAGCATCACGATGGGTTTAACCTGTTTGATACAAAGCAGTCCGATTTTTCGGTAACGAAAGGTGCATTTAAGAATGATCCACGTAGTAATATTGCTAAAGAAGTTTTCAATGCTTTTCGTAGCGAAGGCTATATGATAGGAGCTTACTATTCAAAACCCGACTGGCACTCTCAATATTATTGGTGGGATAGGTATCCGACTCCTAACCGTAATAATAATTACGATATTGAAAAAAATAAGTGGAGATGGAACAAGTTCAAAGAGTTTACTTATAATCAGATAGAGGAACTTATGAACGGTGACTATGGTAATATTGATATATTGTGGCTCGATGGTGGCTGGGTACGTCCTGCTCGTAGCGGAGATGCTGAGCGTGCCGGTAAAAATTATAGAGGAGCACAAGATATTGATATGCCTAAAATAGCTGCGATGGCACGTCGTTATCAGCCTGGTATATTGGTCGTAGACCGTACCGTTCCGGGAGAAAATGAAAATTATCAGACACCGGAAAGGGGTATCCCCGATACACAACTCGATCATCCTTGGGAGAGCTGTATTACCCTGGGTTGGGATTGGGGATATGTTCCTACAGATCAGTATAAATCACCGGCTGCTGTAATACATACCCTCGTGGAGATTGTAGCTAAAGGGGGGAATTTATTATTGGGTATCGGTCCAAAACCCGACGGAACATTGCCCGATCAGGTAGTTGAACGATTGGAAAAAATAGGAGATTGGACAATAAAGAATGGAGAAGCGATATATAACACACGCATAACACCTGTTTATAATGATGGTAAAACGTGGTTCACCCAAAGTAAAGATGGCAAAACGATATATGCTATTGTATGCTTGGAAGAAGGAAAGCCTCTGCCTACTACTGTTGTCTGGAAAGGCAATGAACCAGCGAAAGGGAGCAAAATGAAATTCTTGCAGACAGGTAAAACTGTAAAATGGAAGAAAACAGCGCAAGGAGTTGAAGTGTCAATCCCGACAGGACTTCCTAAAGATCAGGCTGCATTAGCTTTTTCTTTTGTAAAATAAAAAATTCGAACAGAATTATTGAATATAGGATAAGAGCTGAAGGATTTAATGATCCTTCAGCTCTATTTCTTTTGTTATACCTATCTCTCTTACAAAGTATGCATCGTGTGATATCACAAGAAGTGTTCCTTTATAATCTTTTATTGTATCGGTGACAATATCCAAACTTTGAATGTCTAGATTATTAGTCGGTTCATCCAGAATAAACATATCAGGAGCTTTGTTATCAACTTGCATACAGCAAAATACCAACCTCATTTTCTCACCACCACTCAATTTCTCACAGGGTTTGTTCCATGTATTATATGTAAATAGGTATCGATGCAGTAAAATGCGTAATTCATCTTCACTCAAATTAGACGAATTGAATTTCTGTAATTGTTCAAAAACCGTAAGTTCATTATCTATAATTGAATAATCCTGATCGATGTATAAGTACTGAAAATCGGATCGGATAATATATCCTTGCCTAGGCTCTAAGATTCCAAATATAAGTTTAAGCAAGGTTGTTTTCCCCGTTCCATTTTCTCCTTTTATAACGATTCTATCTCCACTTCTTATTTCGAAATTGAGAGGACTGCTCCATAGCATCTCATTGCTATAGCCAAAATTGATATTTTGGGCGGTTACCAATATTTTTCCGGCATGAAGATTCGCATCGTCAAAATTTAATTTGAGATCTTTTTTTTCGGGTAGCTGTTGACGTAACTGTTTCATTTCATCCGCAATATTCTCCATTTTATTGATATGTGTTTCTTGCAATTTTGCTGCACTCGATTCCGCCCTATTGCGTATAGTATTCAGCATGATACGTGGGATGCCTTTATCTCCCAAGTCCTTTTTACCTCGTGCATCACGTTTTTGTTTTCTCTCGGCTGTTTCTCTGGCTATATTTCGGGCTTTGCGGAGTTCTTTTTGTTTTTCTTCAAATTGGGATTGTAATGCTTCTTGCTGTTCAGCTTTCTGAATTTTGTAAAACTCATAGTTCCCACCATAGACTTCAATTTGATTATGAGTGAGTTCAAACGTCAGATCAATCAAATTGAGTAAAGTGCGATCGTGGCTTACAATAATTACAGTCGCATTACTATTTTTTATCAGATCATACAATAGCTCTCGCCCTGTTTTGTCTAGATGGTTCGACGGTTCATCCAGTAATATATTAGTGGGAGAATGAATGTAAGTCCCTGCTAAAAATACTTTTGTTTTTTCTCCTCCACTAAGGTTTTTCATCGTCTCAGATAGCCGAATATGAGATAAGCCCCATTTTGACAGAGCGCTATAAGCGCGTTCTTCTATATTCCAATCCTCTTCGAGAATTGTAAAGTTAGTCGTGTCTGTATTTCCTTCTAGTATCGCATGAAGCGCTCTCAATTTCTCTCCGATTTGTAAAGCCTCCGCAACGGTGTAATGATCATATTGTCCAAAATGTTGAGGTACATAATAAGGTAGACCATCCTGATAGATAACTTCTCCTTCCGATGGTTGCAACCTTCCTCCAATGATACCTAAGAGTGTCGACTTTCCTGATCCGTTACTGCCAATCAAAGAAACCTTTTGTCCTTTAGAAGCAGAAAAATTGATATTATGAAACAAAGGCTCCTTATCAGGATGTATATATGATAGTTGTTTTACGATTATACTCATAAACCTATTTTTTGTAATAAATAATTAGATAATTGTGTTTTATGGCTATATGTCATGATAATTGCAAACTTTGTTCGAAAGTCCGACCAGAATGCAATTTGGATAAGAGTATCAATTGATACTTGTTATTCTTTAAAATAGAGGATTACATGATATCTAAGTTTATCAGACTGCGGATAGCCTGAATAGGTGAATACTGATTTAACCAAAATGTACCGAATAATCCGGATTTGACAAAATGGTTGTTACAACCATCGTATTACTTAGATATTCTCATTGGAGTATTTATTCGTTTATAGTATTGCAAAGATAAGAATCTTTTAGAGAATTCGATAAAGCAATATTGTATAATCGTAAAACTAGATCTTTCATATACAGATTTAATTAACAAACAATGTAAGTATATACTAAAAGCATAAGGCTTTTGCAAATATTGCAAAAGCCTTGATTGAAAAATACTTCTTATTGCTTTACAGCTATCCGATTTTTTATTTTTTTAGAACACTTAAAGCCGCCTCATAGTTCGGTTCATTTGTAGTTTCTTCTACTAATTCGTTGTATAGCACCTTCCCATCCGCATCAACTACCACTACCGAACGAGCTAAAAGCCCTTTCAGTGGACCGTCTACAGTTAATACTCCATAATCTTTTGCAAATTCAGCATTTCTGAAAACAGAAGCAGGTTCTACATTTTCTATACCTTCTGCTGTACAGAAACGACCTGCAGCAAATGGAAGGTCGGCAGAGATAGCCAATACAACAGTGTTAGGAAGGCTTGCTGCTTCTTTGTTAAATTTGCGAACTGACGCAGCACATACTCCGGTGTCGATACTTGGAAAAATATTTAGAATTACATTTTTACCTTTAAGATCTTTCAATGTAACATCTGATAAATCTTTTTTTACAAGAGTGAAAGCCGGAGCTACTGAGCCTACTGCAGGTAATTGTCCACTGGTATTAACCGGAGATCCTTTAAATGTTATTTTTGCCATAATTTTTGTTTTTTAAGCGTTAGTTAATATTATTATTTTATTTCGATAAGAAAATCTTTTTTAGGGTGACGCACTTTTTTTAGATTTACGAGCCAGTCATTATTTTCGTCACGATAACCTAATGGTAGTATTGTAACACTTTTGAGGCCACGTTCGTTCAAATTTAATAATTTATCTAGTGCTTCATTATCAAAACCCTCCATTGGTGTGCTGTCTACTTTAAGCTCTGCAGCCATTGCCATTGCGAAAGCAAATGCAATATATGACTGACGAGCTGCATGCTCGAAGTTTAGTTCGGCCGGACGCTGTAAATACGCATTTTTTAGTCTATCTGTGTAATCTTTATACTGGTTGGGGTCCTGCTTTCGGCCGTCTGTGGTGTGTTTGTATATTGTGTCTATACGTTGTTCTGTGTAATTATCCCATGCCGCAAATACCAGTAGGTGTGATGCATCGGCTACTTGTTGCTGATTGAATGCAATCGGAACGATCTTTTCTTTTAATTCCTGATTTGTGATTTCTATTACCTCAAAAGGCTGTAATCCTGATGAAGTAGGGGCAAGCCAAGCTGCATCAATAATATCGTTGACTAATTTTTGATCTACTTTTTTTGAAGAATCAAATTTTTTTGTTGCATATCTCCATTGAAGAGATTCTATTAAGCTCATATTGTTGTTTTATTATAATTAGAAATATTTATAGCAATTTGTCATTGCATTTACTTGTTATATTTAGTATTCTTTTTAGATGCTCTCTTAGTTTTACGAGTTCCTCATCTCCTATTTCTAGTGCCTTTTTTATTGCCGGAGGAATAAATTCAGCATCTTTCTCCAAAGCTTTGCCTTTTTCAGTGATAAAAATGTCAACCACTCTTTCATCTTCAGAAGAACGTTTGCGAGTAAGTAATCCGTTTGCCTCCATCCTTTTCAACAATGGTGTGAGTGTTCCGCTATCGAGCCAAAGTAATTCACCCAGTTGCTTCACAGTAGCAGTTTTATGTTCCCATAAAACCATTATGACGAGATACTGTGGATATGTAAGCCCGATCTTGTCCAGATAAGGGCGATATATTGCAGTAACTTGCCTTGACAGAGCATATATCGGAAAGCATAGTTGATTATTTAATTTTAAACTATCATTCATTCTTTTAATTTCCTGAAATTTGATTGTGTAAAATTAAATATTATAAAATATAATTGGATGCTTTTAATGTTAAATAAAATAGATATAGAATTAAAATATGAGGTATAGAGGTTGTTGATGAAAAGGGGGATTATCCTTTACCCGATTTGGATCTGAATGTAATGACTACCTCTTCAAATCCCATTGCTTTTAAAATAGGTTTCAATAGGTTTACTGCATTGTCTCTGCTTTGGCCCAGCATATCCAGTTGTTTGGCCTTTTCGTTGAGCTGTTGTTCTGCAAAGGTGTATGCTTCGTCGACTATATCAGTGGATTCCCATAAGCCGAATTCCATGTCGTATACTCTCGACTTGGAATGATCAACTTTTACATGGCATATTTCGGGAGAGGGGAGTTGTAGGTGTATTGTTTTTTCTGAAACAATTATGTCTTCGGGCTTTAGTTTGGTGAGGTCTACACAGCAAATCACTTCTCCATATATAATCAGTCCTGTTTTTGCATTAGGTAGCCATCTTCGGATTTTTTTATACTCCATCATATCCTGAATACTATACTTTGTTACTTCAAGATTGCCGAGACTTTCTATTTCTTGCAGTATCATATTGTGGGATATCTCTACCGTTGCGTTCTTTTTTGTATTAATGAGGTACATCACCATTATACCCAGAATGACTCCTGTAGCGAGTATAAAAATCTGTGATCTTAAAGTTTGAGGTCTGATATTGATTGCCATAAGCGTATATTTTATAGGATTTCTCAGAAACCTCTTCCGGCACCACCGCCTCCGAAGCTTCCGCCTCCTCCGCCACCAAAGCCACCTCCGCTGCTCCAGCCTCCTCCCGACCGTCCGCTGCCCCAGCCGCCATAGTAGCCGCCACCTCCACGGTTGCGTCCTCCCGAAGAAGGGCCTCCCTTATTGTTTCGGTACGAAATATACAAGATGAAGAGGATGAATAATATGATAAAGATTTGTCCGACAAAAGAACCTTTATCTCCGTTATCTTCATCAGCTTGGAATTCTCCTGATAGATATTTTATTATGGCTCCGATAGCTCCTTTGGTCGCATTATAGTAATCTCCATTCTGAAGGTAAGGGATCATGTATTGGTCGATGATGCGTCCTACACGACCATCGGTTAAGATGTGTTCTACACCATATCCTGTGGCTATAAATACTCTGCCTCGTTCATTGCCTATTCGGGGCTTGATAAGTATAAGCACCCCATTATTTTTGTCTTTTTGTCCGATTCCCCATTTTTGCCCCAATCGGGCTGCATAATCAGATATGTCGTAACCTTTTAGATCATCCACAGTAACCACATAAATTTGAGTAGAAGTAGAATCATTATAGGCGAGGAGTATCCTCTCCAAGTCTTCTCTCTGTTCACTTGTAAATGTATTACTGAAATCGTTTACCAGTCTGGGTGAAGGGCTGGTGATAGGGTTGGGCAAATCATCGTCTTGTGCCAATAGTAATACCGGCACAAGCAATAATAGGAGCAATATCTTATATGTATATTTCAAGTCTTTATATACTGTTATTTAGAGAAATCTACTTTTGGAGGAGTTTGTGCAGTCTGATCTGCTTCGAAATAAGCTTTCTTTTCGAAGCCGAAAAGTCCTGCAAATATATTTTTAGGAAACATTCGGATAGTTGTATTATAATCCTTTACTCTTTCATTAAATTTATTTCTTTCTGTAGAGATACGGTTTTCTGTACCTGTGAGTTCATCTTGAAGCTGTATGAAATTTGTATTCGCTTTCAGATCGGGATAATTTTCAGTAATCATCATCAATCGTCCCAGTGCAGCGCCTAGTTGCCCTTGAGCTTCCTGATATTTTTTTATATTCTCTTCTGTCAACTGATCTGCATTTACTTGCATCTGTGTGGCCTTAGCACGAGCTTCTACGACCTCTGTCAGTGTTTGTTGTTCGTGTGTAGCATACCCTTTCACTGTTGCCACAAGGTTTGGTATAAGATCGGCACGACGTTGATATGCGTTTTGTACCTGAGCCCATTGAGACGATACACCTTCTTCTTGAGCTACCATCCCGTTATAAGACGATTTACTGAAAAAGTATCCGATCAGAAGAATGAGTACTACTACGATAATTGCAATTACGCTTTTTTTCATTGTGAGTGTATTTTAGTGTTTAAATATTTTACTTCGATTATAAAACAAACAGATTATATATTTTGTTTCTTCCTGATTGAAAGTATTGAGTCTCTGGAAAGAAGCAAAACCTTATAATAAGAAGAGTCTGTTTTGTTTGCTATATTTCCATATGCAATTTGTATCTCATGTTCACCTTGTTTCATATATATAGTATCTTTATTAAGAACATAATAAGGAATCGAAAACAAAGAATTGCGAATAATTATTGTGTCTGTCACCTTATGTCTTTTTGTACTGAAAATATCTTCTCCAAGAGCCCAAAGTTTATATGGTTCGCCTGCTTGACTATTTATTTCCATCTTCACTCTATAACTTGATAAACCAATGTTGTCTCTAAAACGGGCATTCAGATAGAGTGTTTTGCCTATAATTAATGTGTCAATATGCGATGGACCTCTTTCAGTAGAATCATTCAAAACTATGACTTCTCCATCCTTAAGATGTAATGTATCATTGGCGTTGAATCTGACGTCGGAAACTGTCGGTTTTCCAGCTCCTTCATAGTTATCAACTTTAGCACATGAAGAAAACCATACGGCAGGAACTACAAGTACAATTATCAATGTTATACACAAATTTCTCATTCGTTCTATTATTAAGTTTTCAGATACAAATGTACATGATAAATATTAAATTATTCTATTTATAGATATCTCTCTGATCTTTTTATTGGTAGAATATCAATATAATGCAGATCTTTTTACCAAATAAAAGTTAACTCTCTTATTTAAAATAAAAGGACGAGTAATAGTTTGATTTATAATACTACTTTTGCTCGTCACAAGGAATCGAGTTAGATGATATCCCATCGGAAAATAGCAATTGTGTTTGTAAGTATTTTCGTCAGTATGATACTGATGAAGCCTTTTCACTTTATATTTACAGACCATAGCCACTATTGTGCAGAGACCTCATGCTCATCGCAACAGGAATTATCCGACCAACATCATGATTGTAGTATCTGCCTTTTTTCTTTTTTCAATTTTACTCTTCAGAAGTTTGGAAATATCAGGCAGCTAATTACTGTTTATGTAACAACGCTTATTATTTCAGATCGGGTTATATTCTTACCCCAACTCATCTCCGATATATCCACACGTGGTCCTCCTGCCTATATTTCTTCATATACAAACTAATTTTTCAGCAGAGTGTTCTTTAGCTTAGAACATTATTCTCGTATTAGGTAAAGCCTGATACGAAGATCAATTTTATATTATATATTTATTAACTCTATATAACTGCTTATCTGTATTGTGTATACAAGATAAATAGTTCCTATTCGTATATAATTATGAGAACAATATATACATTCATTCTTTTCCTTTTTACTGTTACTTCTATATTCGCAAATGTCCCTATAGATAGTAGGACATTAGCAGGGAAGGTAACTGACGGTATCGATGGCACTCCACTTATCGGAGTTAGCATCTACCTTCCCGAACTGAAAAAGGGAGCAATCAGTGATGAAAACGGAAATTATATTATAGCTAATCTGCCGGCTATAAAAACAACTATACAGGTCAATTATGTCGGACATCAAACAATTGTTGAAACTGTCGACCTTAAAAATACTTCTATTCTTGATTTCGTAATGAAAGAATCGAATGCGGAGATTAATGAAGTGGTCATCACAGCTCTTACGGGTAACTCGCTAATAAAACGTACACCCTCACCGATATCGTATATCTCTAAAAAAGAGCTTATGCAACAATCCTCTTCGAATATTATAGATGCTATAGCGAAACAGCCCGGCATAGCTCAGATAACCACAGGAAATGGGATATCAAAGCCCGTTGTAAGAGGACTTGGGTACAACCGAGTTGTGGTTGTCAATGACGGTATTCGTCAAGAGGGGCAACAATGGGGAGACGAGCATGGTATAGAGATAGATGCACAAAGCGTGAACTCTGTTGAAATACTGAAAGGCCCTGCCAGTTTGATTTACGGTTCTGATGCTTTGGCGGGAGTTATTAATTTCTTACCCGAACCTATCCTGCCCGAGGGAACAATAAAAGCCAATCTGATGAGTGATTATCAGACTAATAACGGACTGTTCAACTATTCGGTAAATGCAGCGGGCAATAATAGCGGGTTCGTATGGAACTGGCGTTATAGTGATAAAATGGCTCATTCATATAAAAATAAGTACGACGGCTATGTTTATAATTCAGGATTTAGAGAACGGGCTGTGTCCGGGCTGCTTGGTATTAACCGAAGCTGGGGCTATTCGCATCTTAGCCTGGACTATTATCACTTGACCCCCGGAATAGTAGAAGGTGAGCGAGACAAAGCAACCGGAAGATTCTTGAAACCAGCTATTGTAAACGGAGAAGAAACTGAAGTTGTGGCATCTGATAGTGATAGCAAATCATACGGAAAGCAGATGCCTTATCAGCAGATATATCACTACAAAGCGGTACTGAATAATAGTATTATAGTGGGAGAGGGGAATCTGAAAACAATTATTGGTTATCAACAAAACAAGAGGCAGGAGTTTGAAGAAATAGCAGAACCTGATACTTACGGTTTGTATTTCCAACTTCATACCGTAAACTATGACATTCGCTATACGCTCCCTGATATCGCGGGTTATAAATTTGTAGCAGGCATAAACGGTATGTATCAACGATCGTTAAACAAAGGATCGGAGTTTCTGATACCTGAGTATAATCTGTTTGATATAGGAGCTTTTGCACTGGTAAGTAAAAATATAGGAGCTCTTGACATTAGTGGCGGATTACGTATCGATCGCCGTTACAACAAGGCTAGAGCATTGTTCTTGAATGAACAAGAGGAAATCGTTACTCCATCAAGCCCCGATGCTGAAGAAAAGTTTCATGCCTTTTCCCGAAACTTTACCGGTGTTAGTGCCAGTTTAGGGTTGACTTATCAGTTTTCGGACGAATGGAATACAAAGTTGAATGTATCACATGGATTTCGTGCTCCAAATATGAGTGAGCTTGCATCTAATGGTGCTCACGAAGGTACAATTCGTTATGAAAAAGGAAACAGTGACCTAAAGGCAGAAAATAGCTGGCAGGCTGACTGGGGGCTAGGTTACTCCTCTCCGCTTATTTCGGGAGAGCTGTCTCTGTTTGCCAATAGGATAAATAACTATATCTTTTCTCATAAACTGTTGGATACTAATGGGGAGGACTTGCTTACCGATGGCTATAAAACATATCAGTTTGTTTCGGGTGATGCTCGTATTATGGGTGGTGAAATCAGTGTTGATATACACCCTGTGGAACAACTGCATTTTCAGAACTCGTTTTCGTATGTAAGTTCCGTACAGCTAAATCAGCCTGACTCTACAAAATATCTTCCGTTTACACCGGCTCCGAAGCTTATATCTGATATTCGTTACGATCTGATACGCCACGGCAAGAAGTTATTGAACAACACCTATGTCTCTTTCGGAATAGAATGTAACTTGAAGCAGAGCAACGTTTATTCAGCTTTTAGAACCGAGACGCCAACACCAGCCTATACACTTTTCAACGCTTCTATAGGTACAGACTTCGTACATAAGGGGAAAACGATAGCTTCACTTTTCTTCGCTGTGAATAATCTCACAGATAAAGCCTATCAGAACCATTTGAGCAGATTGAAGTATGCCGATGAAAATCCTGTGACAGGCAGACAAGGGGTGTATAATATGGGACGAAACTTCAGTTTGAAACTGCTGATACCTTTGTCTTTCTGAACAGATAGAGACTATAACTCCAATTTATAACGAAGGCAGCTCGAGTGATATTGATTATCATCGGGCTGTTTTTATTATACACTTCGTATAATTCTGATCTATAAACCGTTTAATGAAAAAGGTGACAAAAGTGACAGCTATTTCACTTTTTTTATTTGTAACTTTTCTGTTCCTTTTTTCATCTATTGGTTTGTATATAGATAAATAATAAAATTAATCATGGTTGATTGTTATCCTGTTTATTAATTAAAAAGAGAGGCCACTAGAATAGTAACCTCTCTCCGTAATAAATATTTAATTTTATTTAGTTACACATTTGTATTATTGTCTTTTTACCCAACGTGTACTCAATTCTTAGAACTTACTTCTTATCGCTAGGCTTTACCTTACCTGCTTTTTGAAGTGCTGCAAATTCTTCTTTCGCTTTTTTTAGTTGTGCCATAAATGCATCATTTGCGTGTAAGCGTGCTACAACTGCACTCGATACTAATCTGGCAGCATCAACATCGCTCTGGAAATGGTATCCACAGATAACTCTGCTTTGTCCCATTTCATACCCACGTTTCAAAATTTCATTCTGTCTGTCAACATTTATCTCAGCCAAAACAAGTGCTGTTGCCCAACCGATTGCTGTATGACCTGATGGATATGAGCCATTGGTTGATAGCGCATGTTGATGTTCTGGTAGGCAAGTTTGTTCATTGTAAAAACTGAAAGGACGAACTCGCATATAATGTACCTTAGCATGGCGGGTCGCTAAGTCTCCGGCATCCTCACGCATGTTGATTATAAGTTTATATATTTCGGGCGTCTGCTCTTTGGTTATTTCAATTCCAAACGCTTCAGAAAAGGCTAATGGTACACCATTACCATCTATTTGTGCATCACTCACAGCTTGTTCTCCTCTTGGGGTATTTCTTTGCAGTTTTCCCCAGTCATGTTGAGCTTTATCGTATAAGAAAAGGATGCTATTCGCTTCGGGTGGAGGAGGTAGGAGTTCCAGACTATTTGCGACTTCCGATTCTTCCAAATAATATAAATCAGGGTTTGTTCTCTTATCTCTTATTTTTTTGTCTTGCGCAAATATATTCAGCGAAATTAAAGAACAAACTAAAATGGCTAGTGTAATTCTTGTTTTCATAATTTTATAATTTAAATAGTTAGAACTTATACTTTACTCCAAATTCGGTTGTAAAAGGACGGATATATGTACCCGACATTACAGTGCCTTCTTTACTCTTCACATCCGCATCGGTAACGATCAGGTCTGCATCAGGAATAGAGCCCGAAACACCGCGTTGATTCAATAAGTTTACGAAAGTAGCACTTACATCAAAGTTTTTAGAGATTTTGTAATTTACGCCTGCAAATGTTTCCCAACGTCCATCAAAGTATAGAGTGTTTGGCTTGTTGAAATATTGCTTGCTAAAGTATCTTGCACTAGCCCAAACTCTTAAATCTTTCCAAGTATAACTAGGATCAATTTCTATCAATACCTTTGGAACTCCGGTTACTGTTTTATCGCCAAAATCATAAGAAGAGACTGTTCCATCGGAGAACTTAACGTCTCCGTCGAAGTTTTTATATTTTGGCTGTTGCAATGTCAACAGAAAGTGTAAGTTGAAGCTCTTTACAGGAGTAAACAACACGTCGGTAGTCCAACCAAATGTTTGTACATCGTACTGTGTCATTGCTCTTTCAACATCGGAGCTGTTGTTCGGGTTGGAGAAATTGACAGTAGTACGGTAATTGTTTCTATTTATATATGTTGCCTTTGATACCAAGCTAACAAACTTGTGATTATAAAATACTCCTATTGCCGCCTCGGGAACTTTTGAGATTTCTAACTGAGGATCTTTACCTGATGAGTATTTGTTCAAGTGAGCTCCGTCTTCATTGTAAACAGCTTCTCCTAGTAAACCAAATTTGTCCGTCAACTTGATTACAGCGTTCACCATTACAGCTTTTGTCAACCAATCGTGTTTAATATTTGATTTCGGAGCATCTCCAATCAGGCGGATATTACCATTTTGGTCTTTTCTGTCATCGCTTTTTATGTAATTTCCTCTTAGGTTAAAGTACTGCAAACGAGCACCAAAGTCTAAAGTAACTACATTCGAAACATCCCACTTGTCTAAGAAGAACAGCGCTGTTTTGTTTTCGCTACCATCATAGAACTCATAGTTTGCATTTAATCTCATATCTCCATTTGGATTTGTGTTGGAAGTCAGCTTTAGTTTCCTAGGATTAGGAGCCACTTCCTGATAATATTGAGATGACTCGGTCAAGAAATTATCAGTCTCAAAATACCATTGATCAATACCAATAGACCATTTGTGATTTCCCGACTTTCTTCCTACCTCTACTGTTCCCATTAATGTATTCATTGGAGTTTTTCTCGAAGCCAGGTTCATTACACTTTGTACATTTTCTCCGGCATAGGCACTTCCGTCATCTACATAATTCAACTTGCCGGAAAGATTCGCCACATTCTCAACTCCCGTCATCACAGCAGTGTACATACCTGTTTTTGCATAACGATAACGCAGGATGTAGTCAATATTTAAGCCATTCGAGAGAGTATTCTTTCCGATAATATCAAGAGTATGTGACGCAGAACCATAATCTTTAACAGGGTCTTTCTTTATAGCTTGTCCTGTGTAGGCATCATTCAGAGTAAGTACGCCGCTTTGTTCTATGTAAGAGTCACGACCTAATCTAAAATTGTCAAGTTCTGAAACCTTTCCATTTCTATCGAAGCGGAATGGACTGTACTTATTGTTAATGTTGTCGATATTTGCGTATTTGTAAAATGCTGTAATAGAGCCTTTCACATTCTCTGTCTTGTACTCCTGAGTCAAAGCCGCCTTGTATAGTTGGGCCTTATCGTTATAGTATCTGGTAATACCTTTAGGTTTGAATGTTCCCGGGTCGAAGCTTCCGTATGCGCCCACAGAGAATTTAAGACCTTTCTGATTTATAGGTCCGCTAAGATTAATATCTCCACGCATCAATCCAAAATGGTTTGAATTCAATGAGCCTTTGCCCTGAAATTTATCAGTACCCAGATTGTTGAAAGTACTTAACGAAACGCCCACTTCTCCTACACGAACGGCTGTTTGCCCCAAGTCAAGCATTTGTCTTTTTGCAATTGATGCATCATTACGCCATGCGCGCGGTGGTAGTTCGGGCCAATAGAAAAATACTGTTGGTATTCCATTTTCTAATACCGTAGTACCTCCGGTGCTGGCCGGTAATCCGATATTAACATCGCGTGGTCCGGTATTATTTGCTGCATTAAGCATCACGTTACGGTCACCTTCTTTGACTTCGCTGGTAGCTTCTTTTTTCGATTTACTTTTTTCTTGGGCATTCATCCCTACACCAGTAAAGGCAAGAAACATAGCTAAGAAAATATATTTATTTGTTCTCATGTTGTTTGCTTTAGTGTTTCGACTTTTTTTTACTTATTGGAAGCGGCTTTGCCCTTTTCTACGTAGCTCATATCGCCTACCGACTCTACAGTAAATTTACCATCTTTGTAGATGACTTTGCTTACTGATGCATTTCCAAGGTGAGTAGGTTGAAAAAATTTGCCTGAGCTATCTAAATCAGATAAGAGTATCCCGATAAACATTCCGTGAACTACTACCAAAACGTTTCCTCCACCTAATTTTGCTTCTTTTTCAGCAATTGCTTTAAATGCAGCCTGACCTCTCTTCTTTACGTCATAATAGTTTTCTGCCATTCCCAATTCATCCAAATCCTTCAGTGCCTGCATGGCATTGATGTATATTTGGTTGTCGGTTTTCATAGCTTCAAAAAATTCTTTCATGTTGCGTAGTCCGATCCTTAGGGCTGCATCTCCCCACATTTTTTCATCCGGTTTGCCCTCATAACTACCAAAACAAGCTTCGCGCAAACCCTCATCTTCTTGTAAAAGAAGGTCTTTCTGGCCTTTCTTCTCTAAAACTATACGAGCTGTTTGACGGGCTCTCCCCAAATCACTGGAATAAGCCGCTTTCAGGGGCACATCTTTCATCCCGATGCCCAGATATTCGGCAACAGCTATTCCGGGAGGAGTCAGAGGTGTGTCTGCCCACCCTTGAGCTTGTACTAAGGTGTTTAGTATAGTTTTGCCATGTCTTGTTACATAAAAAGTAACAGTATTATCTTTATTCACATCTTGTGCAAACATGTATGGCGTTATGCACAGTAAGATAGTGGCAAAGATAAATTTAAAATTTTTCATAAAGTTTAAAGATTAAAGTAGGTTAATATTGTGTATTAAAGATGACTAATAGTTTTGTATTAATGTTTTATGTATTTCTGATTGCGTGCATCTTTTATTACCCCTTTCCAGTTGAGTCCAAATCCGAAATCATAAGTGTTACCTTCTGTATCTGTATGGCATTCCATATCGAAAGGAACATCTTCTTTTTGCTTTTCTACTGTAACCATGTTAGCCGGCATTTGCACAGGAAGTAGGCCTGAAGGCTCTGCCTTGCCCGAAACGATATCCATTACGGCTCTGTCTGATACCCCAAAACGAATAACGATACCTTCTACTTTGCTTTCGAATTCGTTAAATACCATCGGTCTGGTAGCATTTACAACAACTACAACTGGCTTATCGCCCATTTGTGTTTTTGTATCCAGTATCGTATTCAAATCTTTTGTATTAACTACGGTTGTAGACTTTCCTTTGTATGATCTGTCTGTTATAGAAGGATCTACTACAGGGTCTCCTGCGGCAATGCTGTGACTTCTGGCTTCTGTAGCTGTATAAGGCCCGTATTGTAAAGAAATAGGAACATACCCATTGCCTCCGGCTTTTCTATCTTCTTTATCATAGCCACCACCATCGCTATTGCTATGCGGAGAGTTTACAAATACAAGAGCAAAATCTGCATTTTGAGGATTGTCTGTTACATTGAAATACTCTTTTACTAAGTCTAGATTTATTGGTATAGCCTCAGTTTCTGGAGTTATATTGCCCCACCAGTCTCTAACCGAAGGATTTATTTTCTTAGGAATGTATACCGTTTTCTTACTATCCTTTATTGGTAATACTGTCGATTTATTTTTCAACAGCACGATAGACTTCAACTGAGCTTCATAACCTGCATTTACAAAAGCTTCGCAACCAACTGTTGCCTCACTTTCTTTAGGATCAAGATATGGGTTTTCGAATAGCCCTACCCGGAAAATATTCTTTAATAAACGAACGGCCGACTGCTCGAAGCGTTTACGCATAAATTCTTCTCCATGTTCTTTTACACCCATACGATAAGCTTCTAATACAGGTTCTTTATCATTGTTGCCTCCAAACTGATCGACTCCTGCCATGATGGTTAGGTAATGTCTTTCCGGTATAGAAAGTTTCTCTGCTCCCCATGGCTTTCCTAAAAAATCTCCGGGAGATTTTCCTTCATCGCCCGTAATCAGCCAGTCGGTGCAGACTACACCATCATATCTATACTTGTTGCGAAGAAGGTCTGTTATTATATACTTACTAAATCCATTGGCATAGTTTGTTCCGTCTTCTGCCTGATTGTATGATATTGTATAGTATGGCATAACGGCTGATGCTTCGGCTGTTTTGCCTTCCAACTTGAAAGCCCCTTCGAGAAACGGTTTCAGATGTGTTTCAAAATTATTTCCCGGATAGACAGCAAATTTTCCGAATGCCCAATGTCCGTCACGGCCTCCTTCTTCAGGTCCTCCACTAGGCCAGTGTTTCACCATCGCATTTACACTGTTATAACCCCATCCGTCTTTAATTTCTGCATTTCTTTCCGAAGTTTGGAAGCCATCAATATAGGCACGAGCCATATCTGTTGCTAATTCAGGACTTTCGCCAAATGTCATGTTGATGCGGAACCAGCGAGGCTCAGTACCTAAATCTATTTGGGGTGAAAGTGCTGTAGCTATACCCAATGCTCTATACTCTTTGGCTGCTACCTCTCCGAATTGCTTTACTATCGAAGGATCAAATGTTGCTGCCATAGCTAATCCGTCGGGCCAAATGGATATGCGGTCTCCTCCTGCGTTAAATTCAGGGTTGGAAGAGCCTGCCAGTTGACCCGAATGTCGAGGGTCTGAACTTGTATTTCCCGGAATACCTAATCCAAGACCTTCGATGTAGGCTTGCATCTGATTGTTCCAGCGAGCTGCTACTTCAGGGCTTTGGATGCCCATAACCAGTACATGTCGCAAGTTGTCTTCTTTCAAAAACTTCTTTTGCTGATCTGTCAAATCCCAAGCGTTTGCTCCGCTTTCTGTAAAGGGTTTTCCTTCATAAGTTCCAGCCAGAAAACCATCTTCTTTTGCCGGTAATGATTGGTGTGCACTATACAGCATCAAACCTGCAATCTCTTCTATGGACATCAGTGAAGCGAGGTTCTCTGCTCTTTCTTGAACAGGCAAACGCCAATCTTCATACTTATCAAGCTTTCCGTTCTTGTTGAGGTCTTTAAACTTAAGATCATCAACTTTAATGATCTTTACACCTGATGCTGCTGAGTATCCCAATGTTGGCCCACCCTTATTTTCTACGAGGATGTAATCATCGGTTTTAGTTGGCTGTGTACATTGCAAACTCAATACTCCGAGTAAGAGTATTGGAATATACTTCTTTTTCATAATATTGATATTTATGTTTAAGTGCGTTAATTAAACGCATGTTTGTTTTGCAAATATATTTATAGATTTTGAAGAAAAAAATTAATATGCGTACAAAATACGCATATATGTTTTATAACACAATTTGACTTTAGTAAACATAATTTTATTCAAAATATATTCTCTAATTTTGCAGACTCATCATTTTAATAGGATATAGAAATCTGGATTATGAACGATTTAACTAGATTGACGTATGAAGATCATACCGCAGAGAATTCGCACCCAGGCTTTTCGGTAGATTGTGTGATAATAGCCTTTCACAAAGGAAAAATAAAAGTCCTGCTCCGTGATTTTGGTATAGATAACTATAAAGCTTTATTAGGTGGATTTGTTTTTAATGATGAAAGTGCTGATCAAGCGGCACACAGAATACTGGAACTGTATACCGGGTTGAACAATATTTTCCTAAAGCAATTTGCATTGTTTAGTGATCCTAAGAGGACTATCATGAAACAAAACCTAGATTATGTAGCTCAATATAGCTCGGTAAGAAATGATGGAAAATGGCTATTAAGGCGATTTATAACAATGGGCTATTTTGCTTTGGTGAAGTATGATGAGGTTAATGATTTTGTATCTGAAAAAAAGCAATTACATTGGTATGATATAAACAAATTACCGGTTATGTATTCAGATCATGAGCTTATTATTAAAAAGGCACAGGAGACGATCAAACTTTTGATGCCAATAATACCTGTAGGATATGAGCTGCTTCCCGAAAAATTTATGATGACTGAGTTGAGAAAGATTCATGAAATATTTTTGAACAAGAAGCTTGATAGACGCAACTTTCAACGAAAAATACTTCAGGAAGGATTTGTTATTCAACTGGACGAACGAAAAAAAGGTAAAGAGTATAATGCCCCTATTTTATATAGCTTTATATCTCCCGATATAAAGGATACAATGTGATCGTATCTCTCGGATATGAATACAAATGCCTGTTGTTAGAAAAAGATTTCGAATTTTGTCCGGCCATTTTCCGACTTCAAATCAAATTTGCAATTATGATTAAGCAAGACTTCACGAACAAACATTAATCCGATTCCCTGACCAGTTTGTTTGGTAGTAAAGAAAGGTGTGAATAGTTTTTGTTTTGTTTCTTCCGATATATCAGGTCCATTATCTTCAATGGTGATAGAAAGGGGCTGAGAGGTAGTAATGATATTTATATCTCCATTTTTGTCTATTGCTTCGTAGGCATTTTTTACAATATTTACCAGCACTTGTTCAAATTGTATACTGTCTATACATGCTAAATCGTTCTCGGTAGTCAGACTCAATCTAAGATTTATATTTCTTTTTAAGCATTCTGCTCGGGAGAGAGATTCGACAGACCGTGCCAACTCATTTATGCTTACATCGGATACCGACGGTTCGGGGATTTTTACAACTTCGGCAAAATTGCTGATAAAATGCCCCAAATGCTTACATCTGTCGAAGGATGCGTCTACAGCCGGCAATACATCGATCAATTCGCTGTTTTCATTCTGCTGTAATATATCCGAGATAACATTAAGGGTAGAACTTACTGCACCCACCGAATTGTTTACTTCATGTGCCATCATGCGGATAATGCCTTCGTATGATTTTTTCTCTATTTTTAGTAATTCATGAGTCAACTCTTCGATAAGGATAAAAGGGTGCGCAAAGCCTCTGTCTATAAACGAAGAGCGAGAGCACCGATACATTGTTATACCCGAACTTCGTATCACTACATCTTCTCCTTGCTTTAGTTTGCTGAGTTGATCTCCTATATTTATTCCCGATTCATCAAGCTTTTTGTTTTTTACGTCATTGATATTGTTTATACTCAACAGGCGTAGTCCGGATGGGTTAACCTCTGTGATTTTATCGTCAAAATCTAAAATGATCACTCCTTGTGGGGATGCTTGTATAAGCAAATCAAGAAAATGATTTTTCTCTCTCACTTGCAGCCTTTCGTCTTTCAATTGATCCATCATCTTATTGAAAATCTCAATCAGCTTGTTGGCTTCGCTATCCGATACGGGGCGCAGACGCGTAGAGAAATCTTGTTCTTTTAGTAGTTCCATTCCATCGCTAATAATCTGGTAGGGTTTTATAAGTCGGTAGTAGAGGGTCATAAAAAATACAATGGCAAGGATAGCTATTCCTTCTATAAGTAGAAATTTGTATAAGTCTGTTCTAAAAAAAACAAACCCTATAGTCAATAAAGAGCCAAAGACGAGAACTGCTAATATCCAGAATAAGATTTTTGACTTCATAACTCCTAATCATTTGTACTTATTCCATATTTTTCCAACCTTCGGTACAATGCTTGCCTGCTTACGCCTAGTGCTGTTGCCACCTTCGAGAGATTACCCCCATATAGTTCCATTGCTTTTTCTATCATCTTTTTCTCCAATTCGTCTAAAGGATAGATAGAGTCGGGGAGTGTAGACGATGAATTGGGGATTGCTGTATATTGATCTTTAAAATCGCTATCGGTAAGTATGTTTTTACCTGAGACGAGAATAACTCTGTCTACCAGATTTTTCAATTCCCTTATATTTCCCGGATATGGTAATCTTTTCAAGAAGCTAATTGCTTCTGATGTAAATTCAATATTTTCTAATCCGTTTATTTCCACTTGTTTTTTTGCGAAATGTTTTACAAGTAATGGAATGTCGTCTATACGCTCACGCAAAGCCGGAACTCTTATTGTGATAAGGTTGATCCTGTAGAACAAATCTTCTCTGAATATGCCTTTAGAGACCATGTCGGCAAGATTGCGATTGGTTGCACTAATGACACGCACATCGACTTGCTTTTGCTTGCTGTCACCCAACGATTCGAAGGTTTTATCTTGCAGTACCCTTAATAATTTTACCTGACATGCTGCATCTAATTCTCCTATTTCATCGAGGAATATGCTTCCTTTATTTGCTAATTCGAAGCGGCCAACTCTGTCATAATGAGCATCGGTAAACGCACCTTTTTTATGGCCAAACATTTCACTTTCGAAAAGAGATTGTGAAATACCCCCTAGGTTTACCTTCACAAAAGGGTTCTTCTTTCTGTCGCTGTTCTCGTGTATAGCCTCTGCTATAAGCTCTTTTCCTGTACCACTTTCGCCTGTAATAAGGATAGAGGCATTGGTTTTGGCTACGCGCGAAATTGTATTGAATACATTTTGTAGGAGAGGGGACTTGCCTATGATTTTATCATTCCGAAAAGCTTCGTCGCTACTGATATGTGAATTGTTTCCGGCTGCCTCTTTTTCACTTCCTTCCTTCAACTGTATAGCTGTCTGAATGGTGTTTAGTAACGCCATATTGTTCCAAGGTTTGGTGACAAAATCAAAAGCTCCGGCTTGTATCCCCCTTACGGCAAGGTTGATCGATCCCCATGCCGTAATAAGTATAACAGGTACGTGAGGACAATAAATTTTCACTTGCTTCAGTAAAATAAGACCTTCTTCTCCGCTTGTACCTTTGGTATAATTCATATCCATTAGGATCAGATCGGGAGATGTCTCTTTTACAAAAGCTATTGCCTCTTGAGGGGATGTTGCATTCGCTGTTTCATATCCGGCCCTTTTTAATACTAAAGAAAGGGATGAACGTATAGCAGCATCGTCGTCACAGATCAGTATCATAAAAATCTTCGTTCTAGTGGATAAAAATAATGATTTTGAAGTTAATCAACAATCTTATCGTAATCGGCGGATATTTCTTTATTATCTAAAAAATCGTAAAGGGTCAGACTTCTTATCTGGTAATAATATGACCACAACAGATACATTTGTTCGATATAATTACGTCTGGCTTCATCTTTCGAAGATTGGGAGTCGTTCAGGTTTAATACATCAATTTTACCTAATACAAAAGCTTCGATAGATGTATTGTAACGTTGCTGGGCAATTATATCTGTTTCTTTTGCCAGCTCCAATTGCTTCGACTGACTATTAAAGTTCTGTACACGAAGATATACATTTTGATTGAAATCTATTTGCTCTTTTTCTATCTTAGAATTTTCTACTTCACGATTAGCTTCAGCTATTTTTACTTTTCCTTTGCTTTTGCCCCAATCCAAGATCGGTATTTTTATACCAACATTAACGACTTGATTGTTTCTCCAGTTGTTGCTGTTGAAGGCTTGCGAAAAACGGTCTTCCTGTCCCGACATTCCGAATGAAACAAATAATGTTGCATTCCAACGGTCTGCTTTTGCCTGACTTACATCACGAGAGGCTTCCAGCATTCTTTTCTGGATATTCTGAGTAAAGGGGTTGTTTTCTCGTGCCAAAGTTACCACCTGCGGATAAGACAAAACCGGCATTCTACTTAAAAGTCCCTCCGGTATAGCGGGCTTAATGATAATGTCTTCTCCATATCCTAGAAAGGAACGCAGCTGAAACATTCTTGAATTTAAAGAGGCTTGTGCGTCCGTGAGGTATGATTCGGCTTTAAGTAATGAGACTTTTAGTTGTAATAAATCATTTTCAGAAATTTGTCCTATTTTTCTTCTAGCTTCGGCTATCGTATAGAGTTTTTCTGTATTTTTTAAATTCTGCTGTGCTATTTCCATATTTATCTGTCCCAAGAGTAAATTGAAATAGTACTGAATCGCCGTATTAGATACATCTTCCATGTCGGCTATCAATTGTTGTTTTGCTCCCTGATACTTTACCGGTTCTATTTTTTGTAACCATTTCACACGGTTGAATCCAAAAATAGGTTGTTGGAGTGTTATCGATCCGGGAATTGCCATGTATCTAGTAGAGCCGTTGGCACCGTATTGCTCTAATCTTTGGAAACTGCTTTCTACGGAGAGTGTGGCGCCGGTTAAAGGAATATTCTGAGATATAGATACCCCTGCGTCTATTTTACTATAGTCGTTGCTTACAAATGTGTATGTTCCGTCCGAATTCTGAAATGGATTGTACGATTTAGAATAGTAGGGCAGGGTTGTATTTAGTGTTACTTCGGGTAACAATTCGGCTTTATATGTTCTATATCCCCAATAACTTGATTTAAATTGGTTGCGGGCTACAACAGCATCTACCGAAATAGAGACACTTCGTTGAATAGCTTCAGGAAGATTTACTGTAATCGTATCTTGTGCCCTCAAACCTGTCAATAAAGCCAGCAATAGTATAGAAGAAAAAATCTTTTTCATACTCTTTATTTTATTTCTGTTTTATTCGTCTCGCAGAGCTTCTGCCGGTTGTATCCTTGATGCTCTCCACGAGGGATAAAGTACTGCCGATATTGATATTGTGATCAGTATAAATGCAGTAAGTAAATAATTGATAACGTATTGGCTTATCTGTATTGGTTCCTCTCCTCTATCTATGGATGGTACTCCAATATCTCTTAGTATATCCGCCAAAGCGATGTTTATGCATATCGGTGTGGCTATAAGACTGGCTAATAGCAACAGGATGAGGGTTTCTAAAATGAATAAAGCTTTTATATTCATTCGGGTTGATCCTACAGCTACTCTCAATCCAATTTCATTACGTCGGGTCTGTATCCTAAACCAGAATGTGCCTACCACAGCAAGAAATATATTTATGAAAAGAAAAGATGATATTGAAAAGATACTCTTGAAGTTATTATCGTATCCGTTCCATTTCATAAAGTCTTTTCTAAGATCACCGATAGATGTTACAGACGATAAAAAATAAGGATCTATCGCTATTTGTTCCTGCATATCTTTTGTAAATCGTTCAATGAAATTTTTATCTGCTTCAGCCTTTACTCGTACGCAGATTTCGGTTCCGTCAACATAGACTATTCCTCTGTCGTTTGTTGATAATAATGTGTAAACTATCGGATTGTGTTCGTCAAACTCACTCCTCTTGGAAGATGCTGCAACTCCTATTACTTGTTTGTTTTCGTTATCTCCAAGTACGAGTGATTTTATTTGTTTAGCATCATGCTTCAAGAATTGATTATCTTTATTTCCGCTGATAACTATGTTATCCTTGTTATTCCAGTTTTCTACTTTCCCTTGTTGCAAGTTGATTTTGAAAACATTGAAATAGTCAGGACTAACCGATTTGAACTGAATGTAATCAATCATCGTATCCAAAGAGGCTTTATTGCTCATAAATGAACTCGAGTAAGGAACAGCAGCCGAGGAAAGGCTTATATATTCTATATCAGGATATTTTTTTATACGATCTACTATAGTCCATACGATGTTGAGTAAGGAATCTTTTTGAGTATCGGTTCCATTATTTATAAGTACATGGCCTTCTTCTTTTATACCCATATTGATGTTGTAAACGTGTTCTACATTATAGCCTGTGGGCTCTAAGTAGCGTTTTGTGAAAAAATAGATGTAATCTACACAAAACCAAAGAATACAAAAGACCAATACGAGTTCGAACAATATCCAAACATTGATTTTTCGCTCACTCCATATTATTTTAAAAATTTGTTTTATCATATTCTTACATGTTTTTTTTGTTCAAGGAATCAACGATGGCCGCTTTTGATGCTCTGTATGCCGGTATGCCAGCCGAAAGAAGGTTCAGTACAAAGCAAGCTAAGAATACACCGATCAATACAGGGTATGATATTAAAGCATGAATTGGTATAACACTCTCTGCTCCTATATCGAGTAGCCAGCTTTTGAGCCACATCACAATAAAGTACGACAATATCAACCCTATAATGCCTCCTATGAAAGTTGTAATTAGATTTTCGAACAAAATTTGAATCAGAATTATATATTTTTTTGCCCCGAAAGCTTTTCTTACTCCTATTTCTTCGATTCGTCTTTTTATTTGAGACATGCTAAAGCTGGATAAGTTAACTGCCGGAATGAGAAGCAAAACGGTAAAAATGAATATCATTTTTCTATTGGCTGTTTTTTCATCCGGTTTCATATCCCTGGTTTCTTGCATCGAGAGCTGTCTCTGATTGTAAGGACCATGAAACGTTATATTGTTTTCGGGGTCGGCACTGTCAAATTTTCGTTGAGCTTTTTGTATTTCCTCCGTTAATACTGTCACGTCTTTTTTATCTTTCAATAAATATAGGATGTGATAGTTTCTGTTATTATACCCATTCTTCGATGTATAGGGTATATATGCTTCTCCGTATCCGTATGTAAAAGTTTGAGGCACGTCTTTTATAATACCTATCACTTTGTATAAGTTAAAGTCAATCTCTATGTTTTTGCCCAAAACTTTATCATTTCCAAAAACTCTTTTTGCGAGATTTTGGGAAATCACAGCATTGCGTATACCTGATTTAAAGTCTTCTTCTGTAAATGGCTTTCCATCCAGAAAGCTGAATGATAATACTTTCCAGTAACTAGCGTCTACCATTCTGATCTCGGATAAGAAACGTTCGTTCGCATTCTCCTTTTTTACCATAAACTGATTACCATTCCATGCCTTGTCGACGGCTGTAGTATATTCGGGCGTTTTAAATTCCGAGAGGTAATTTTTGTACAACTCGTAACTGATGGTGCTTTGCCATATACTGTTTTTAGTTTGGTCTTTGCTCTTTTTGGTATAGCGTTTCACGTAGAAGGTTTTGCTTCTGTTTACTTCAGGTGCTATGTCTACATGTTTTATAGAATCGGTGACAATAATAACCATAACCATCATTATGGCCAAAGCTGTACCTATGACCGTAATTATGCTGATAAACTTGTTTTGTTTCAGCATTTCCAGAGCCTGTTTAAAATATATATTATACATATATTGATTCTATTAATTTTTAGTTCTTACTCACTGCGCAATACTTCTGCGGGATCTATTTTTGTCGTTCTATATGCCGGATACCATATACTGATCAGGATTATAAAAGCCATAATGATATAGCTGATAGAAATGCTAATTATAAAACGAGATGCGGTGAAAGCTAGCCACTCAAGATGTACAAGTTCAAATAAACCGAAATTGAGCGCTATTATTATAACAGGTATCATGACTACAGATAGTAGTAACAGACCTTCTGTGATAACCAGCAGTTGGAGTTTTACCTTTGAAGAACCTAGGGCTATACGTAGTCCGAGTTCATTTTTTCGTTGTTGTGTCCGTAAACCGAATACACCCGATACACCTAAAAAGATATTGATAAGAAGAAATCCTAAAAGAAAAGTTCGGACGAAGATTGTACTCTCTTCCGGACCTACTGCTGCCTTTCTGATATAGGAACTTGGACGTACATCCATCAGATAAATATTACCAACCATAATCTTAGATGCCATATCTTTTATAAATTTGTCGATGAAATCATCTTTTATGTCCGGTTTCACACGTATGCATAGCTCCATTTGAGATAGATTGTCAGAGTTTACACTCTTTATGATTTCCTCCTCAGACAGAAGTGTATAGAACGAGGGGTTAGCTTTAAAGTATTCAGTCCATCTTACAGGTACATACTCCGCTGTAATCTGTTTTTCTTCGCCATTCTCTCCTATAATGATATTCTTGCCGATAGCTTCTTCTCCATTTAATAGCTCAGTTGCAGCATTTGCAGATATTATCACAGAATGCGGATTCAACGCCTGTTTTAAATCTTTTTGATTGGTAGATTTTGTTTTAAAAACATCAAAAAAAGAAGAGGTAACTTTATATTCCTGAGCCGATATACCCATCTTGTTATAAGATAGTTTTTTATAATATGCCTGACTATAAGGTGTAGCCGCATAAGGTTGTGACGCTATAGACAGCGATACGGATTCTATCGGTGGATACTGACGTATCAACTCCATTATACTTAATAGATCTTCTCCGGTAGTAGTAGTTTTTTCTTCGGGAGAGATATAGTTTTCACTGTCTTGCAGGCGTTCATTTAAATCGATGCGATAGGTATTTTCTATATTATAACCGAGTGGAATATTTCTAACTGATCGCAGCACCTCCATATAGTCTACTATATACCAAAGACATATCGAAACAAAGAGTAATTCGGCTAGTATCCAGTAATTACTTTTACGCTGATTAATTATTATCTTGAAAATTTGTTTCAACATAGTTTTAGTCTTCCCTTAAAGATTTAACAATGGATGCAGATGATACCCTCCATGCTGGTATTCCTGCACTTAAAAGGTTTATAATAATACAGAAGATAAATGTCAAAAAAAACGTACCCGGAGTTATGAAAACAGAAGGGTTAAAATGAGGCTCAATATCCAAACCAAAGTAATTATTATAATTAAAACCATAGTCGCTTATAAAATGAACTGTAATGAATGATAGTAATAAACCTAAAGCTCCACCAATAAGAGAATATACCATTTGCTCGCCCAAAACTTGCCACATGAGGGCTTTTCTCGTAGCCCCGTATGCTTTTCTGACTCCCAATTCGGCTATCCTTTTTCTCATGCGAAACAATGTGAGACCTGATAAATTAATGGCAGGTACAATTAGAAGAATTAAGACTAATCCGATATCAGATAAATATGACCTTTGCATATCCGGATATCCCGGTCCAAATCGGTGATCCTCTACATATCGGGTGTCCGGTTGTCCGTAAAACTCTACACTATAGTTGGCTAATGTGGTATTATAGCGGCTTATTTGTTGATTTGTTTCTGTACGTATGGCATCAAAATCT
This sequence comes from Bacteroidota bacterium, assembly GCA_023437305.1. GTDB lineage: Bacteria > Bacteroidota > Bacteroidia > Bacteroidales > Dysgonomonadaceae > Dysgonomonas. The sequence continues at coordinate 120,934 of JAEZGN010000030.1, read as the reverse complement.
TTCGAAGAATGCGCTATAATCTGACATTTGTACATGCCTGTTATTCCTTCCATATCTGCACTTTGTGTTTTGTGTACCGATGTGAGTGGAATCCATGCATGAGCATAAGTAGCTACCGTTATCGGCGATAGGTCTTCTACTATGCCAGATACTGTGTATGTAATAAAGTTTAGTTGCATTTGTTTTCCTACCACATTTTTTATGCTTCCGAAAATAGTGCGTGCTAATTTTTCACTGATAACGATTTTCTTTATACCCGAATCGAAATCTTCTTTATTATATCCCTTTCCATCAATGAATTTAAAGTCAAATGCTTTCCAAAAAACATCATCTGTATACAATACATAACATCTCTTCTGGTTGCCTCCTCCCGGTAAAGTAGCCAGATGAGAGTGAATAAATGATGATATGGTAACAGCTTCGGGTGTTTTTAATGACTGAAAGCACTCCTTGATTGTTTTTAAAGACATAAAACCGTTAACGACAAAGTTCCCTGTGTTTTTTTCTTTCACCCCAACCCATTTTACATATAAAGATCGCGAACGGTTGGTCTCCGGCTCAATGTCCATTGTTTTAGCTCGTATGGCGACAAGTAACGATATAATTATGCCGATAGAAAGAGCAACACCCAGGATGGATATAAATGCCGAATAAGGATTGTCTTTAATTGTTCTTATGGCTTGTTTGAAGTAGCTTATTTTCATTTTCCCTTGTAGCTTAGCTGTATTGTTAAATTCTATTCTACACGTCTTCCGTCGAAGAAACGAACAATGCGCTTAGTCGTTTTTGCTATAAGCTCGTCGTGGGTTACCATTACTATTGTTGTACCTTCGTTATTCAACTCAAACAGTAGATCCATAATTTCCGTACCCATCTTGCTGTCAAGGTTTCCGGTAGGCTCATCGGCCAAAATGATTTGAGGATTGCCGATAATGGCACGGGCGATGGCTACACGCTGACACTGCCCTCCGGATAGTTGAGAAGGGAAGTGTTTCATGCGGTGCGAAAGGCCTACTTTCTCTAACACATGCTTTGCTAACTCACGGCGGCTGGTGTCTCCAGCCTTGCGATAAAGAAGTGGGAGCTCTACATTGTCGAGTACGTTTAGTGAATTTATAAGATGGAAACTTTGAAAAACAAACCCAAGTGTTTTGTTGCGGAATTCAGCCATCTCCTTATCTTTCATCTTATTTGTTTCTGTACCATTGATGAGTACTTTGCCATTGGTTGCAACATCGAGTAGCCCCATAATATTTAGCATAGTACTTTTACCACAACCAGATGGCCCCATAACGGATAGAAAATCTCCTTTTTCGACTTCCAGATTTACATTTTCCAATGCTACTGTTTCTACTTCTTTCGTCCTATAAATTTTTGTAATCCCTTGTAAATTGATTATTGACATAGTGCTGATATTTTATGTATAATTATTTTTTTATTTACTTTTATACTCTTCCTAATCGAAGGAAGAGCATAAAAGATCTCCCTAAAATTATATTACCTATTATAGAATTAATTTATTTTTAATTTTTGCTTGTTCTTGTACTGATTCATATCTGATATAATTACTTGTTCGCCTTTCTCGAGACCGCTTATCACTTCTACATATTCGAAGCTGCTTTCGCCTAGTTTTATTTTTTTCTTTTCCGCTTCTCCGTTTTTGACTACCCACAGTTCATATTCTCCGGCTCCTATATAATAGGTCGAATTAGGAATCCGTAATACATCATCCTGTATTCCATGAGTAACATATACATCTGTTTTCAGACCACTTCTCAGGCGAGAATTACCCGAGTCTTTTAGCATAACGGTGAAATTAATTACCCCGTTCTTTACCGAAGGAGTTATATTTACGACTGTTCCTTCGAGCTGCAATTGTCCGATTTTTATTATCGCTTTAGCTCCCGAACTGAGTTTCTCTGCATAGCTATCGGCTATTTCGGCCAGTACCTTAAAGTGACTCAGGTCTGAGACAATAGCTATTTGTGTTCCGGCAGAAACTTGCGAACCGATTTGGTTATTTACATAGGTAAGTGTTGCTTTCTGAGGTGATAATATACGAGCATCTTTTAAGAGGCGGGCACTTTCTGCCAGAGACTTTTCGAATATACTTAGATCGAGTTGTTGGACTTTGACCTCGGCCGATGCATTTTTCTTTTCATTTACTATTTGTTGTTTTAGCTGCTGGAGCTCAAGCTTTGCTACTTCATAGTTCAATGCTGCTTGGCGTACCTTGTCTGAGGTACTTGCCCCGATGCTATCCAGATATTTTTCGTTTTTAAGCTCGGTTTGTAGTTGTTTGAGCTTCATATCCTTTACCTGTAGCTGCATTTGAAGATCCGAAATTGTATTGTCGAGACTCACTTGAGACTGGATAAGTTTGCTTTTCTTCATTTCCTTTTCGTCCAGCTTCTGCTTGTAATCTGTTTCTATCGAGGCCAATTCGAGCTTTAAGATCGGTTCATCTTTGTTAACCGAATCTCCCGCTTCTTTATATACCTCCAGTATACGGCTATTAATCGGAGAGACGATGATTTCTTCGGTCAGAGGAATCACTTTGCCCGATGCATTTACCGTTACTTCGATTGTTCCTCTGTCAACAGTTCCTATAATTACATTTTTCGAAGAAATCGAACCTTGTAGGAAATTTACTACGATAATAACTACTATTGCCAAACCTACTATAATAGCGCCGTATCGTATTATCTGTTTACGTCTTTCTTTGCGTTGCTCACTTAATGGTATCTCTCTGTCCATTTCTAATGTTTTATTATTCTACCTATTTATATCAAGTCGTATGCCGAAAATGTAAATTGTATATAATCAGTCGTTTATCGTTTATGTAAATGTCCGATATCGGACGACTTGTTCGGAAGTAGTCATTCTTAAATGTTTGCTACAAAGAATCGGCTGGTGAATCTGTAATTGAATTCTCCATCGAAGATTATTTACAGAGAGAAAAAGTGTATATTTGAGGAGATAAATTTTATACTTTTTATAAAATATATAACCAAATGATAATTCGTGCATTAAAATATATTCGTTATGCGGGTGAACCTCGCGAATGGAGTATCGTAGGCAGTAATGATGATTATGCTTACTTTGATAATCTAAATCTTTTGGTGGGTAAAAATGCATCCGGGAAAAGCCGAACATTAAATCTGATAAGGCAGATTGCAAGCTTATTTTCGGGACAGATTAGTTTGAAACAAACTGTAAGTCCTAGCGAAAACTTTGAAATTATATTCACTGAAGGTGAGAATACATATAAGTATATATTGGGCTTCAAAAATAAGACTATCACAAAAGAGGTTTTAATATTTGACGATAAAGTCTTATTAGATAGAGAGAAGAGAATATTCATTGATATGGATAATAATAGGATTGAATCGGATATCCCCGATAATCAACTAATCATTACTTTGCAAAATAGCCAAGGAAAATATTATTTCGAAAGTTTTGTAGAGTGGGGAAGGTCTCTCCGAAACTATATGTTTGCGAACCAGTTAGAGAAAAAGAAATTGGTGAAGGATTATACCAGAGATGAAAATGATAAGGATATTGATGATACTGAGACTTTAATTCACACGTTTTATATAGGGCGGGAGGAGTTTGGAGAGAACTTTACTTCAGAGATTATGTCAGGCATGCAGGATTTAGGCTACGAAGTTTCTAATATTGATATAGAAGAGATTGACGGACTTTACGGGCTAAGTGTTGAGGAAGATGGTAAATATACTGTTTCTCAACGAGAAATGTCTCAAGGTATGTATCGGTCTTTATCTTTATTGATATTACTACACTATGCAAAGCTGAAGAATATTTCATTTTGTATGTTGATTGATGATATTGGAGAAGGACTTGATTTTGAAAGCTCTAAGAAAATAACAGACATTGTTGTTAAGAAGGTCAATAAATCTGATATGCAAATTTTTATGACTACTAACGATCGCTATATCATGAACCAAATACCGCTTCGCTATTGGTCAGTAATAGGTAGGGAATGTAGTAAATCAATATTTTACGATTATACAAATTCGAAAGATATTTTTGAAGACTTTAAATATACGGGACTAAATAACTTCGATTTCTTGGCCACAGACTTTTACCAGAAAGGTTTTGGCATTATGGATGAGGATAATAACGTTTAATGAGACGCATTGCTTTTTTTGTTGAAGGACAGACTGAGCAGATTTTTATAAATCGCTTGATAAAGGAAGTCTTTGGTAATAAACAGATTAATGTTATTCAGAAACAATTTCGTGGAGGAGCTAATATTCCCAAACAGGAAATTGTTAGGAATTCGTCATTCTCCCGAAATCCCAAGTACGAAGTGCTTATTTTTGATTGTGGCTCAGACAACAGGGTGAAATCGGAGATATTGGATAACATTTCTAACCTTCGACAAAGAGGGTATGAAATGATCATCGGTGTCCGTGATCTTTATCCTATACCGATAGATGATTTGGAGAAGCTCGAAAAAGGCTTGCGCTTTTTGCCGAACAAACTGAGGGTTAATGCTCCATATTTTGATATTGTAATTGCAATACATGAAATAGAAGCTTGGTTTATGGCAGAAACGAATCACTTCAAGAAGATCGACAAGCGCTTGACCGGACGATTTATAAAAGATAGGCTTGGGTTTGATCCTTATGCCATAAACTCCGAGTCGAGAGTGCATCCGGCTAAAGATCTCGATAATATCTACAGGCTTGTAGGCAAGTCGTATACAAAGAAATATAATGCCACTGTGAGAGTTGTAAATAAACTAGACTTTAATCGTCTCAGGCATCAGGTACGTTACGATGTCGGGTCTTTGAACAGGCTTTTAAGTGTGATCGATAACTTCAAAGGAAATAAGAAGTAAGTTGTTTTATTTCTTTATTCTTGCTCTAGCGTTATCTCTACGATCTCTGGTTGTGCGAAAAAGCGAAATGGAAATCCGCCCATACCAACGCCCGAAGTAACGTATAGTTTTGTTTTACCCTTTTCTTTCCAGCCATACCTGTACTTTTGTCCCGTTTGCATATATTCGGGATGATTGGTGGCCGGCATAATGGGAGCATACAATCCAAAAAGTGTTATTTGCCCTGCGTGTGTGTGACCTGATAGCATAAGGTCTACAAGGTCTGTGTCTAGTAATTCCATGTAGTCGGGGTTATGAGACAGCAATATGCAGAAGTTGTTTGGTTTCACATCACTGATCGTATTTTCTATAATCTGCACATCTTCCCAAAGATCTCCCACACCTCCGATTTTTATACTGTCATTGCCTTCTTTTATCCAGTATGACCCATTATCGCAGATATGAAAACCACAATTACTAAAGCCTTGTTGTATTAGCTTGGCATCTTCCCAGTGGTCATGATTGCCCAATACCGTGTATACTCCGTATTTACTTTTCAGCTTTCTTATTTCATCAAAGAAAGGGCGCGAATATGTTGTGTCTTTTAAGGTATTATCCCCTCCTATAATCACTATGTCGGGGTTTCGTTTATTGATTCTCTCTACCAGATGTGCTACATCTTTGCTCGAGAAGTATTTCTCGGAGTGGATATCTGATACAAAGATGATCTTTTTTCCTACAAAAGCATCGGGAATATCTTTGCTTCGGAATGTCAGTTCTTTCAGCTTTATATTCTGCGCTTCCAGATACCCATATATAAGACAGATACTGGCAACCATTAAGGCTGCCAGCGAAAAATAAGCCAGATATTTCTTCCTCCTATTTGTCACTTCTGTATTTGTTTTCGTAGTCTTTTATCGAACGGCGTATAACCTCATGTGCTGTTTTTACATCGTATGTGCCTGTAAGGATACAGCGAGGAGACTTGTCTCCGGGTAAATCCTTATAGGTAGTAAAGTAGTGTTTCAAACGGTCTATAACCATTGGCGGTACGTCCGATATATCTTTGTATGCACCGTAGATAGCATCATTTTCGAGTACAGCAATAAGCTTATCATCGGCTTTGTTGTGATCTAGTAATCTGAAGCCTCCTATAGGTCTGGCTTTCACTATGATATCTCCATGCGTGATGTCTTTCTCAGTCAGAACGCAAATATCTACAGGGTCGTTATCTCCTTCTATATCAGTTCTCCCCAATTCATTGTTTGTAAGTTCTGCTACAAGGTCGGCACTGTACGTTTGAGGGATAAACCCATAAAGGGCAGGAATGATATTTGAATACTTCTGTGGTCTGTCGATGCTAAGGTAACCGGTTTCTTTGTCCACCTCATATTTAACTGTGTCGGTAGGTACTATTTCGATAAAGCATGTTACTACCTGAGGTGCATTGCTTCCTGCATTTATTCCATGCCATGGATGTGCTTTAAATTGATGGTCGTTCATAACAAATCTTAAAAACTTATAATGTATATCCTATTTTTGCTGCAAATTTAAAGCAATATTTTTGTTTCACCTAAAATACCGACTTTTATAAGTGAAGAGCTTTAAATTACGAATTGTCAAATTGTGACTCACTATCTGTAAAAAGTAACAATATTTACAATTTTTTCATTTATAAAAGAATTTGGATTAACCTATTTATATATAGCTACTTGTTGCTGTTTTTCTTTTCTAAAGGTGACAAAAGTAACACCTTTCGAACCTTATTTCACTGTCACTTTATACCCTCCTTTGCTCTTGTTCGGATATTCTGACAAAATTTGTTTCTTGGTTTCTTATAACAACGTTGTTTTAGCTCACCATCTATTTCAATTATTTCAAAGACCTCTATAAGAGATAATTCTGATAAGAAAAAGCAATGTTGCCGACCTTCTTTTATCTATCATTTATAAATAAAATTTAATATACCTCTACAATGGTCAAAAAGGTAATTTGTGGATTATATAAAAATTAACTAAATACTTTAAATCGTGAACTTTTCATTATCTTTGTGTTCGAATTTTTAGAACGTAATTTCATGAGCGATGACAAACAAAGGTTGCTCGACGAGCGATACATGAGAATGGCGGCTATTTGGGCCGAAAATTCGTACTGTAAACGCAGAAAAGTAGGTGCCCTTATTGTAAAAGATAAAATGATTATATCTGATGGGTATAATGGTACTCCTTCAGGATTTGAGAATATTTGCGAAGATGAAAACAACGAAACCAAAGCATATGTTCTGCATGCCGAAGCTAATGCAATCACCAAAGTAGCCTGTTCGCATAACAGTAGTCTTGGGGCTACGATGTATGTGACCACATCGCCTTGCATAGAATGTGCGAAACTTATAATTCAGGCCGGCATAACGCGGGTTGTGTATAATCAGAAATATCGGCGTACAGATGGAGCCTCTCTTCTCGAGCGTGCGGGAGTAGAGGTGGTATTTATAGATATAGAAACTAACACAGAGGGATCGGAAGATTAAATGGAAAGCGATAAGAACTTGAACAACAATTGGGAAAGGGCAAACGGCAAAATGGCAGAGAACAATAATAGTAGTAAAACTAAAAAAGGAGGAAGGGGTATTTATATCTGGCTTCCGTTGTGCATTGCCGTAAGTGTTGCTGTTGGTATTTTTATAGGAAATGCTTATTCTATATTTGGTTCGGGAAGCGGATTTTTAGGGCAAAAAGGTAATAAGCTCGACGTTGTGCTCGATTACATCAATAAAGCATATGTGGATACGGTAAATGTAGATGCACTGATAGAGGAAGCTATACCAACCGTATTAGCAGGGTTGGATCCGCACTCAGATTATATAAGTGCAGATATAATGAACCGTAAAGATGATGAGCTAGAAGGCCACTTTAGCGGCATTGGTGTTGAGTTTATTATACTAAACGATACCCTGACGATCGTAAAAGCGATACCGGGCGGACCTTCTGAAGCTGTCGGTATACAAGCCGGGGATAGAGTGGTAATGGTCAATGACTCTCTTTTTGTGGGCAAAGGAATAAATGAAAATAAAGTTTTCAGTACTCTCAAGGGACCTGAAAAAACTCAGATCAAAATAGGAGTTAAGAGACAAGGGCGTGATGAGTTGATTCCATTTGTAGTAACCAGAGCTTTTGTGCCGGTGAAAAGTGTGGATGCAGCGTACAAGCTTGATAATAAAATAGGATACATAAAGGTAAGTAAGTTTGGCAGCACAACATATAACGAATTTATTTCGGCAATAGCTAAATTGAAGAGTCAGGGTTGTGAGTCTTTTGTTGTAGACCTCCAACAAAACACAGGAGGGTACATGGAAGCTGCCATAATGATGGTGAATGAGTTTCTTGCCAATGGAGAACTGATCTTGTATACTGAGGGAAGAGCTTATCCTCGTGAAAATTATTATGCTGACAATTCCGGAACATGCAAGCAAAGTCAGATTGTGGTTCTTCTCGATGAAACGAGTGCATCGGCCAGTGAAATATTTGCCGGAGCTATACAGGATAATGACAGGGGATTGATCGTCGGCCGCCGTTCGTTTGGTAAAGGACTGGTTCAGACTCAATATAAATTCAACGATGGATCGGCTATCCGATTAACTATTGCCAGATATCATACCCCATCGGGTAGATGTGTACAGAAGGCATACGAAAAGGGAGATCGTCAGACATATAGTATGGACTTGTATAACAGATATAGCCGAGGAGAGTTCGATAATAGGGATAGTATCAAGTTCGACAATTTACCTCTTTTCCATACTCTTTCGGGAAGGCCGGTGTATGGTGACGATGGTGTTTTGTCTGATGTTTTTGTGCCTCGCGATACAACAGGTATCAATTCATACTACATGCGAGTAGCCAATAAAGGATTGCTCAGAGAGTTTAGCTATGTGTATACCGAAAAGAACAGAGATAAACTGAAGAGCTTTAAAACATGGACTGATGCTGCAAAATATTTATCAACACAGCCTATTGTCGATAATTTTGCAGACTATGCTTATACTAAGGGAATCCGTAAACAGCCATATTTGATAGATGAATCGCGTAAACTGCTTCAAACACAACTCGAAGCATTTATTATACGCAACTTCTTTAGTGAAGACAACTTCTACGAAGTGTTCCAAAGAGATGAGCAGATGATAAAAGAGGCGGTAAGATTGCTCAAGGCTAATAAGGCAACGCCTGATGCCATAAGAAAAGGAGCATATAAATAATATGGGCTGGTCATGATATAATATAAAACAAAAGGATAAAAGTAGAGCTCTACTTTTATCCTTTTTTCTTGTATTCGTACTATTTAAGTAGAAATTAGAAAAAGAAATGTATTTTTGTTGAAGGATTTAATTATATAAACAAAATATCTCCAACGGAACAAAGAAAATAAAGAATGAATATAGCACAGCAAAAAGAAAAACTGAGAAAAGAAATATCCTTGTTAAAAAAACAATATTCGGCTGACGACTTACACAATCGTTCGGAAGAAGTATTATCGGTTTTGGAAATAACAGGAGCATTTCAGCAGGCAAAAACTATATTTATTTATAATAGTATGGACGATGAGGTGCAGACCCTCGATTTTATCAACCGTTGGAGTGCTGAAAAGAACTTCTACTTGCCTGTTGTGGTCAAGGATGATATTGTTTTCAGAAAATATGTTCAGGATACGACTTTGAAGCAATCTTCATATGGTATAATGGAACCATTGGGTGATAATTTTACCGATTATAAAAAAGTGGATTTAATTATCGTTCCCGGCGTAGCCTTCGATCGAAAGATGGGGCGTTTGGGCAGAGGCAGGGGGTATTACGATCGATTCTTGTCGCTTGTTTCAGCTCCTAAAATGGGTATATGTTTCGAGTTTCAACTTCTGGATACTATCCCTGTTGATACGAATGATATAAAAATGGATTATATTGTATCTGAAAATGAATTCATCTGGAAATAAAGAAATTTATTTCGCTTAATTATGAGTTTAAGGGAATATACTAGATAAATAAAAATCCATATATTTGCGTTCTGAAAATAAGTTTATTCTCCATATTATATTAATCTATGTCTATAATCATTAAGGAGGTAAAGGAAGATGATAAAGCTTTGAAAAAAGCATTTATTAAATTCCCTACCGATGTTCTTTATAAAAATTCTCCATACTATGTGCCCTCTCTTGTCCTGGATGAACTGGGTACACTGAATGAAAAAGAGAATCCCGCATTCGATTTTTGTGAAAAACAATTGTTCTTGGCATATAAAGATGGCGAGATCGTTGGCCGTATTGCCGGTATTATAAATCACACAGCGAATAAAATATGGGATCAAAAAAATGCCCGTTTTGGATTTGTTGATTTTATAGACGACAACGAGGTTGTGGATGCCTTATTTGATGCGGCAGAAAAGTGGGCTAGAGCCAAAGGTATGAATGCGATAGTAGGACCTATGGGCTTTACCGATTTAGATCACGAAGGCTTGCTGATTGAAGGTTACGACCGCGAAGCAACAATGTCTACAACATACAGTTATCCGTATTACAGAGAGCAGATAGAGCGTCTCGGCTTTGAGAAAGATGCCGACTGGAATGAATATCGGATACCTGTTCCCGATTCTGTTCCTGAAAGACATCAACGCATAGCCAATATGGTGATGCAGCGATATGGCTTGAAGGTCCTTAAATTTAAAAGCCTAAAGCAAATAACACCGTATGTAAGTAAAATATTTGAACTGTTGAATGTTGCGTATAAGCCTTTATATGGCTTTGCTCCATTGACACAACGTCAGATAGACTACTATGTGAAAATGTATGTGCCATTGCTTCGCTGGGATCTGGTGTCGATAATAATAAAAGAAGATACCGATGAGGTGGTTGGATTTGGTATAGCTATGCCGAGCCTTTCTCGCGGACTTATTAAATCTCGCGGACGATTCCTTCCATTTGGTTGGATAAATCTCTTGAGGGATCTCAAAAGCAAGAAGAATCCTGTCGTAGACCTTCTACTGATTGGTATCTCGCCCGAATATCAAGGAAAAGGTGTAAATGCTATAATCTTTAACGATTTTATACCATCAGCACATAAGTGCGGCTTCAAGTTTGCGGAATCAAATCCGGAGTTGGAGATGAACAATAAGGTTGCTTCTCTTTGGGACGGTTTCAATGCGGAGAATCATAAGAAAAGAAGAGCGTATAAGAAAAGTATATAAATAGAAAAAGGATTGTCTCGGTAGGCAATCCTTTTCTTTTTCTACAGTTTTTGTTTACATTACTACCCTCGAGTATGGAGCAGCATCCATAGAGCAAAAATCTTTGTCTAAATACTTAAAATAACCTGTAATGGCTATCATTGCCGCATTATCTGTTGTATATCCAAAAGGAGGGATATGTATTTTCCAGCCATAACGTTTTGCATGATCTTCGAAAGCTGCACGAAGCCCTGAGTTTGCAGATACTCCTCCGGCTACGGCAACCTCATTTATATTGTAATCTTTGGCTACTCGTCTGAGTTGTTCCATCAGCACATCGATGATTGTCTTTTGTAATGACGCACAAAGATCTTCTTTATTCTTATCAATAAAGTCAGGGTCTTTTTTCAGTTCATCTCTCAAGAGGTATAGAAAAGAAGTTTTTAATCCGCTAAAGCTATAATTATACCCCGGTATATGCGGCTTGTTTAATTTAAACTTAGTAGGATCACCTTCTTTTGCCAATCGGTCAACAACAGGTCCTCCGGGATAACCCAGTCCCATAACTTTCGCACATTTGTCAAAAGCTTCGCCGGCGGCATCGTCGATTGTTTGCCCTACTATCTCCATTTCTTTGTATGACTTCACAAGAATTATTTGTGAATTTCCCCCCGAAACCAGTAAGCACAAAAACGGATATTGTGGTTGGTTGTCATCATCTTTATTCTCTTTGATAAAGTGAGCCAAAACATGTCCGTGCAGGTGGTTAACATCAACCATCGGGATATTTAATGCCGACGATAGCCCTTTTGCAAAAGATGTACCCACAAGCAACGAACCCATAAGTCCCGGACCTCGGGTAAAGGCAATTGCGGACAGATCTTCTTTATTAACTCCGGCCTTTTTTAAAGCCTGATCTACCACCGGTATAATGTTTTGTTGGTGTGCTCGTGAAGCCAATTCGGGAACAACACCCCCGTAACTTTCATGAACCTTCTGGCTGGATATTACATTTGACAAAAGCACCCCGTCTTGTATAACGGCTGCTGCAGTATCGTCACAGGAAGATTCTATTCCTAATATAGTTATCATTCGTTGGATTTATTTTTTTCTATAATAGACTATGCTTATTACTTGCCCCAAAATATATAATATATTGTTACATTCTTAGTTATAACATTATACATATATGTTTGTTTATAAAGCGGAACAAAATTAAAAAATATAAATTATCTTCGCAAAGAAGAAATCTTAAAAGGGAATAAATGAAAAATATAACTTACTTATTAGGTTTTATTATAATATCTTTCATCGGCTGTTCGGGCACGGTGAAGAGTGACAACAGACATTCAGCGCAAGAGAGAGTATCCATTATACGCTTCGATAAAGATATATACAATTATATACAACACCCCGATGCCGCAACAGAAAAATCTCTGACCGAAAAATATCCCTTATTGCTTCCTGCTTTTGGGCAAATTGCGATGAAGACCAGCGATCAAGCGACGTTTTTCCCTCAACTTAGAGATTACTTTGCGAATGATGATCTACTCAAAATTTATCAGGATGTATCCACTAAATATGCAGATGTATCTGCATACGAAGATAAGTTGACTGCGGTAAACGCTTTGGTAGAAGACAATTTTCCCGGTAAAAAACTACCTCGGTTAGCGATGCATGTTTCAGGTTTCAGGGCAAATGTAATTATCGTAAACAATCTTATATCTCTATCCATTGATAAGTATTTGGGTAGTGACTATCCAGCTTATCAAAGTTTCTTTCAACCATACGAACGCCTTCAAATGCAGCCTGAGGATATTATAAAGGATTATATCAAAGCTTGGCTGATAAGTGATATTATAAAACCTGCCGATCATGAAACTCTTTTGTCTGCAATGGTAGATGAAGGTAAGATTTTGTATGCACTATCTATTCTTCTTCCCGGTGAGGATGCCGATAATCTGATAGGATATACATCCCAACAATCAGCTTGGTGTAAGAATAACGAAAAAGATATTTGGCAAAAAATAGTAAAAGAAAACTATCTTTATTCTACCGATCACATGCTTATCACCCGTCTCACTAATGATGCTGCTTCTACAACAGTAGTATCACCCCAGTCTCCGGGGCGTATAGGTGCATGGATAGGTTGGCAGATCGTAAATCAGTATGCCAATAAGAAGGGATTCTTACTTGAAGATATATTATCTATGGATGCGCAAACAATTTTGAAGGGGGCTAAATATAACCCGTAAAAAGTTATTAACATCCTGTTCAAAACTTAAGTCTCCATTCAATATTATTTATTTTATCTTTGAATAAAATTTATGGAAAGGGGAGTTCAGATAAATGGCAGAGTCAAATTTTAGGAATCAGGGAAAACGCAAACCAAAGGAAACAACTTTAGTTCCGGATATAGGAAAAATACAACCACAGGCCAGAGAGTTGGAAGAGGCCATACTCGGGGCCCTAATGCTAGAGAAAGATGCTTATTCGGTTGTTAGTGATATTCTTAAACCAGAAAGTTTTTACGATTCCATTCATCAGATTATATATAGAGCGATTGTGGATCTGGCTGTACGTCAGGCTCCGATCGATATGCTTACTGTTGTCGAACAATTACGCAAAGACGGAGAATTGGAGACAGTGGGAGGGCCTGTATATATAGCCCAGTTGACCGAGAAAGTGGCATCTGCTGCCCATATCGAATTTCATGCCCGTATTATAGCTCAAAAATATCTTGCGCGCGAACTTATCTCTTTTTCCTCAAATGTTACAAGTAAAGCATTTGATGAAACAGTCGATGTTGACGACCTCATGCAGGAAGCTGAGAGCAAACTATTCGAGATATCGCAGGGCAATGTGAAGAAGGATGTGACGCAGATCAACCCGGTTATCAAAGAAGCATTACATTTACTCGAAATAGCGGCAAATCGTCCAGAAGGGTTAAGCGGTCTGGAAACAGGGTTTACTCCATTAGACAAGATAACTTCGGGTTGGCAAAACTCCGACTTGGTTATTATAGCTGCTCGTCCGGCGATGGGAAAAACTGCATTTGTGTTGTCAATGGCCAAAAATATGGCTGTATCTTATAAATATCCGGTAGCATTGTTCTCTCTCGAGATGTCGAACGTACAGCTCGTCAATCGTCTGATCGTAAATACATGCGAAATACCGGGCGAAAAGATAAAGAATGGGCAGTTGCTACCTTATGAGTGGGAACAGCTCGACTTTAAGATAAAAGAGCTTTATGACGCACCGTTATTTATAGACGATACCCCAAGTTTGTCTGTATTCGAATTGAGGACAAAAGCTCGCCGCCTGGTGCGTGAGCATGGTGTTAAGATTATCATAATTGACTACCTCCAGCTAATGAATGCAAGTGGTATGAACTATGGTAGCCGCGAACAGGAGGTGAGTATGATATCTCGCTCATTGAAAGGATTAGCAAAAGAATTAAACATCCCAATCATTGCCCTTTCGCAGCTTAACCGTGGAGTTGAGGGACGTACAGGAGCAGAAGGTAAGCGTCCGCAATTGTCTGACCTCCGTGAATCGGGAGCTATCGAGCAGGATGCCGATATGGTATGTTTTATCCATCGCCCTGAGTATTATAAAATATTAGAAGATGATAAAGGTAACTCCTTGATAGGTCTTGCCGAAATTATTATAGCAAAGCATCGTAATGGTGCTACAGGCGATGTGTTACTACGGTTCAAAAGTGAGTTTGCCCGTTTTCAGAATATTGATGATGATTATAATTTTGGAGCAGGTCAACAGTTCTCATCTAAGATCAACAATCACCCTGTGGCAGAGCAGCCACCGCATCCTATGCAAGGAGGTGGCAATGACTTTGTTCCTTTCTAATCTGTACAAAAAACATATCATACGATATATAAGAAGAATCCTTTCATACTCACTATGAAAGGATTTTTTTATCGATAATCATTCTGAACGTTTAAAGACATATTCTTTAAGTTTCTACAAAAAAATAGAGGCTGATTACATCGTTTAATCAGCCTCTATATCGAAAAGACAATTTATTTAGTTTTATTTCGCTTCAATTGCTTTATCCTTATTCTTTTCTTCTTTCTTGAAGATACCCCATGCAATTGGAGTAGCAATAAATACAGAAGAATATGTACCGATAATAATACCGATGAAGATCGCAAATGTGAAGCTTCTGATAGTATCACCACCTAATAAGAAAATACAGAATACAACCAACATAGAGCTTAATGCTGTATTCATTGTACGTCCTAATGTTGAGTTCAGAGCCTCATTAATTGTTTCTGTTATATTGCGTTTAGGATACATGTTTCTGATTTCACGGATACGGTCAAAGATCACAACCTTGTCATTGATAGAGTAACCTACTACCGTCAATACCGCAGCTATAAACGATTGGTCTATTTCCATCGAGAATGGCATTATCTTGTATAGTAATGAATATAAGAAAATAACCAGTACTGCATCATGGGCCACAGCAACAAATGTTCCTGCCGAGAATGCGATATCACGGAAACGGATAAGAATATAAACAGCCATACATATTACAGCAATTACAACTGCGATTGTTGCAGCGGTCTTCAAGTCGTCAGCAACACTTGGTCCTACACGTTGAGAACTTTGTATATAGTTGTCGATTGTTGTATTTGGTGCCAGATATTCTTTCAATGCACTGGTCATTTTAGTTCTGATCTCTGTTTCTACAGCATCTGTAGCTTCTTCTACTTTGTAGTTTGTAGTTACACGCACTTGGCTTGTAGTAGAGGATTGGCTTGCAGAACCACTTGACAATACAAGAACTGTAGAACCCTGAAATTCGGGAACTAATAATTTTTCTATGTCATCAGCATTTACATTCTTGTCGAAACGGATCAAATAGTTACGTCCACCTGTAAAGTCGATACCACCATTCAGTCCATTAATGAATAATGACGCTAAACCTGATACCAAAATTATAGCAGAGAAGATCACAACTTTTTTGGTCATTCCTAAGAAATTAATTTTTGTATTCAAAAATAGTTTCTTAGATAAAGTTGTAGAGAATGTAAGGTTTCTGAATTTACCTTTTTCAAACATATATTCATAGAATATACGAGTAAGGAAAACTGAAGTTAGGAACGATGCAACGATACCAATTATCAATGTTGTAGCAAATCCTTGTATCGGACCTGTTCCGAAGTATGCAAGAATGATAGCTGTAATTACTTGGGATGCGTGACCGTCGAAGATAGCAGAAAATGCATGTCTGTAACCGTCTATTACCGCAACTTTCACGTTTTTACCGGCTCTTAATTCTTCTCTCGTACGCTCATAGATCAACACGTTAGCATCCACTGCAAGTGCTAAAGCCAACACAAGCCCTGTTATACCAGGTAATGTCATCACTGCTCCGAAAGCAGCTAGGATACCAACTGTAAAGAACAAGTTGACGATTAAGGCAGAGTTTGCTATTAATCCAGGGATCAATCCGTAGATAACGCATATATAGATCATCAGTAAAACCAAGGCTAGGAAAAACGAGAATATACCCGAGCTGATAGCTTCCTGACCAAGAGACGGACCAACAATATCTTCTTGTACGATATGTACACCTGCTTTCATTTTACCAGACTTAAGAACGTTTTCTAAGTCTTTTGCATCATCTACAGTAAAACGCCCTGTGATCTGAGAGCGACCACCTTCAATTTTGTTTTGAACGTTTGGTGCAGAATATACAGAACCGTCAAGAACGATAGCGATGCTTCTTCCTTGCTCAGCTCCTGTGATAGTAGCCCAACGTTGTGCTCCTGTAGTATTCATCTGCATATCTACTTCCCATGCAGAACCGTGTTGAGATTGATCTGCCTTAGCCGAGATAACAACATCTCCGTCAAGAGCCGGTCCTTTTTTGATACCATCACCACGAAGTGAATATAGAGCAAATTGTGTTTCTTTTTGATCTTCAGCCTTAAAGCCCCAAGCAAATGTCAAATCGCCAGGGTATAAATCTTGATATCTGTGTAAGATTTTATTTACGGCTGCTGTATCTGTTTTATTCACAAAACCCACAATGGATCCACCTGCAAAGGTCGTAAAGTATGAACGAAGAGATTTTGTAAATCCTAGATCATCGATGCTTTCTACTTTGATTGAATCATTAGTTGCAGCAGCTAGAGAATCTGTAGCTACAGGTTCAGAACCATTTGCAGCCAAAACCTCTTTCGAACGTTGATCCATCAACTCGATATAGTTTTGGATTTCTTGTAGGTTGTATGTTTTCCAAAACTCAAGGTTTGCACTACCTTGCAATAGTTTCTTCACACGTTCAGGTTCTTTTACTCCCGGTAATTCGATCAAGATACGTTCTGCACGGTCTAGTTTCTGAATGTTTGGAGCAACTACACCGAAACGGTCGATACGAGTACGCAAAACATTGAATGAGTTATCAGCAACGCTTTGCAATTCTGTTCTTAAAACAGCTACGACTTTATTGTCATCATCGGTAGGAGATACCTGATCTCTCAGTTTTGTGCTGAATACCGATGCTAATTTGTTGTTACCGTTATTAGCTTTGAATTTATCAACAAAAATAGTGATATAGTCTCGGTTACTTCCTTTTCTGTTTTCGTCCGAAGCCTGTCCTAAAGCTGTCTGAAACGCCTCATTGTCCGGATCTCCAAGTGAACGAAGTACTGCGGCAGCATCTACTTCCACAATAACACTCATACCTCCTTTAAGGTCTAGTCCGAGGCCAATTTCTTTCTCACGGCATTCTTTCAGAGTATAGCCGATGCTATCTCCAATGCCAAGGATACCTTTAGGCCAAACTTTCTCAGTAGACATCGAGTCTAAGTAGAAAGTATATTGCTTATTATACAACTCATCATAGAGTAGTTGATCGCCTTTTGCATGCTCCGTAGCGTATGCAGCTGCGTATTCTTCCGCTTTCTTATCGTAACTTCTTGTTACAAATGTAAAAGACAAGTAAAACAAACAAACTAATGTTAGGAGTATTGCAAAAGTAATTACAAAGCCTTTGTTTTGCATTTTGGATTTTACTTTTTGTTATTTAATTATATTATTTCTATTTTCTTCAAAATTAATAAAATACACATACATCTCAGGCACCTCTTTTACATAAAATGAGGCCTAATGGAGATATATGCACACTTTTAGGCGTGCAAATATAATCTTTTATTCTTTACAAATCATAATAAATATAAAGAAATTAGAGATTAAGCAAATATGCAAATCGGCAGATAATAATTTTATACTCTATGCCAATAAACATGTTCTTGCATCTATGTATTATTAATTTTCTTCCTGTTTTCTTATTTCCGCCCGTTTGATCTTTCCACTAATTGTTTTAGGCAGTTCATCAACAAACTCGATGATGCGAGGGTATTTGTAAGGGGCCGTTACTTTTTTTACATGGTCTTGTATCTCACGTTTCAGGTGGTCATTGGCTTTGTTTTTATAGTCCATAGACAATACAATAGTTGCTTTTACTACCTGCCCACGGATCTCGTCCGGTACTCCGGTAATAGCACATTCTACAACAGCGGGGTGAGTCATCAATGCGCTTTCTACCTCAAAAGGTCCGATGCGGTATCCCGAACT
Organism: Bacteroidota bacterium; assembly: GCA_023437305.1. Classification (GTDB taxonomy): domain Bacteria; phylum Bacteroidota; class Bacteroidia; order Bacteroidales; family Dysgonomonadaceae; genus Dysgonomonas. The sequence continues at coordinate 102,274 of JAEZGN010000030.1, read as the reverse complement.
TTTGATAACATCGTCTATACGTCCCACAAACCAATAATAGCCATCTTCATCGCGCCAAGCCATGTCTCCGGTATGGTAAACATTGTCATGGTATACCTCATTGGTTAGTGCTTCGTCACGATAATAGCCCATAAATAGACCTAGCGGTTTCCACTTGTCTGTCTTAATAACAACTTCTCCTACTTCGCCGTCTTCTACCGAGCGACCGTCTGCTGCTATCAAGTCTATATCATACGCCGGATTGGGTACACCCATTGCTCCGGGTTTTGGTTCCATCCACGGGAAAGTAACAATAGTAGGAGTTGTTTCAGTCTGTCCGAAAGCCTCCATCATCTTTATTCCTGTTCCTTTATAGAATGCCTCGAAAACAGATGGGTTAAGAGCTTCTCCTGCTGTAGTGGCATACTCCAACGATGATAAGTTATAGTGAGACAGGTCTTCGCGAATCATAAAGCGAAATACTGTCGGTGGTGCACAAAAAGAAGTGATTTTGTGTTTCTCTATAAGGTGTAATACCAGTTGAGGGGTAAACTTTTCATGATCAAATACCATTACTGCCGCACCGGCTATCCACTGTCCGTAGAGTTTTCCCCACACAGCTTTTGCCCATCCCGTGTCGGCAACTGTAAGATGTAGGCTATTTTCGTGCAAGTTGTGCCAATATTTAGCCGTTACAATATGACCTAAAGGGTAAGCAAAGTTATGAATAACCATTTTCGGTTCACCTGTTGTACCTGAAGTAAAATACAACAGAGAAATATCATCATTGGTATTTACATGATCGGGACGCACAAATGGTTTTGCTTCCTTTATTCCTTTATGGAAATCGTTCCATCCCGAAGGTATAGTTTCGCCACATGCAATAAGGCACTTCACTGTTGGCGACTCCGCCATTGCTTCATTTATATGATTTATGACTGTTTCGTCATTTACACTTAGAATTGCCTTTATACTTGCGGCATTATTACGATAAACAATGTCTTTTTTTGTCAATAGATGAGTTGCCGGAATTGCAACTGCTCCTATTTTGTGTAGAGCTATAACTGCAAACCAAAATTCATAGCGTCTTTTCATGATAAGCATGACCATATCCCCACGTCCTATACCCAACGACTGAAAATATGAAGCTGTACGGTCGCTCTGTTCTTTGATCTCTGCAAATGTAAAATCGATGTGTTCTCCCTGGTCATTTCCCCAACAAATAGCTCTTTTTGTAGGGTTTATTCTTGCCCATTCATCAACTACATCATATCCAAAATTAAAATTATCAGGAATCTCAACGTGATAATGCTTTGCAAAATCTTCAGTTGAAGTAAAATGAATTTGTTTTACAAATTTTTCCAACATTATATAATGGTGATTAATCTTTTAGTAAATGAAAATACCAGCTTACAGCACAACAGCAATAAACTTCACTCTTTTTTTGTCCAGAGCTTTCATCCCATGGGGCAAGCTTGAGTCGAAGTAGATGCTATCTCCCTCTTCCAATATCAAATCTTTCCCATTTATTTGTAAAAGCATCCGTCCTTCAAGGATAAGGTTAAACTCTTGTCCGGTATGTGTGCTATGATGTATTCTTACACTATCTTGTTTGGGTTCTACTGTAACTTCAAATACATCCGCTTTTCGATTGTTAAATCCACCGGCTAACGTCTGATAACTGTAATCTGTAACACGATTTACAGCCAGACCTTTACCCTTACGCGTCAGAAAATAGCTGCTCATGCGAGGTTCGTCGGCAAACATCAGTACAGAAACATCTATATTGTGTTTCGACGCAATGTTTTTCAGTGTACTGATAGTCAAATCTTTTTTCCCTTCTTCATATTCGAGGTATACTACAGGATCGATACCACATGATAAAGCGAACTCTTCGGGCGTCATATCCAAAGCCTCACGGAGACCTTTCAGACGCTGACCTATCTGCTTAATATCTTCATTCATACCTATAATGTATTAAATTGATTCCTCTTTTTCCGGCTTATCCTTTCTTTCTTTTTGTGTGTCGGATATTAGTATTTGCATTGCTTTAGGGATGCCGGCTTTAAATTCAAGCAATTCTCCTGTTCTTGGATGTTTCAAAATTAGTCCCCCGGCATGAAGGGCAATTCTTTTGATCGGATTATTCGAAGCACCATATTTTTTATCGCCAACAATCGGGTGTCCGATCTGTTGCATATGTACTCTTACTTGATTCTTGCGCCGTGTTTCAAGGTCAAAATCCAATAATGAATAACCGCCTTTCGATTTTTGAGTCTTGTAATGAGTGACAGATCTCAGCCCTCCGTTGTCGCTAAGGGATGACATCATGACAAAGTTCTTGTTCTCGGTAAGCCACGATGTTACAGTACCATTTTTAGGGTTTGGGCGTCCTTCTACAATTGCCATGTATGAATACTTAGGCACAAGGTTGTCCCAGTTTTTCTGGAAAATATCCTGTAGTTCCATATCTTTAGCAAAGATCATAAGTCCCGAGACTTCTCTGTCGAGACGATGTAGAACATAAACACGTGCTTTTTTATCTTTTTTCTTTACGTATTCATTCAGAGAATTGTATACAGTGCGCGATTTTTCCTTATCTGTAGCTACAGATAAAAATCCTGCTTCTTTTTCGATAACGAGTAAATCGTCGTCTTCAAATACAATCTTTAAGCCTTTCAATTTTTTTTCTTTTCGAGACTGATCGTATTTCATAACCGAGACCTTATCTTTTGCCTTCAATTCGAAATCGAATTGAGTGATAAGTTTTCCGTTTACTTTGATTTGTTTATGTGCAAGAAGCGATTTAATCGCGTTACGGCTTTTTCGTACTTCTTTTTGGACAAGGAAATCCAGTAATTGAGCCGGTTGGTCAACTTTTATTTCCTGCAATACTTTATCTCTGGTTGTATTCCTCATTTCATTTATATATGAATATGAAACAAAGGTAAGCGTTTTCTTTTAAGATAAATATAACATTAGATGTGGATTTGAAAATATTAATTAAAATCATCTGTACTAAAATAGTGAAATACCTTCATGTATAGTGCCATAAAAGATAGTATAGTATTTTTTGAGTAAAGTTCCTCTGTGAAATTAACATTTATATTTTGTCTTTCAATATAATTTATCCTTACCTTTGCAGCACTTTGTTTCGTTTTTCAACGAATTAAAAGGGAATCAGGTGAAAATCCTGAACAGACCCGCTGCTGTAAGCTCTGTAGAGCTTGTACAAGATAGCCACTGTTATTAAAAATGGGAAGGCTGTACAAGTTGGAGTAAGTCAGAAGACCTGCAAAGTAATAGTTCGGACAGCTTTCGAGGAATAGAGCTTAAGAAACAGTGTTAAGATTATATAGTCTTTTCTTTGTTCTTATCGAAAGCATTTTATTGAATAATTTGTGAAGATGAGGACTTTTTTATTCTCCATTATATTTTTATTTGTAGTAGGCTGTATGCATGTACAGGCTCAGATTAATGATAGTCTTAATGCAAAGAAACTATCAGAGATAGAAATCTCTGCACAGGTCAAGCCATCTGTCTCACGATCTACAACTCCACTTCAGGTTATTGATAATACAGAGATTGAACGGATAGGAATACTATCTGTGTCAGATGCTGTACGCCGTTTTTCGGGAGTTACTGTAAAAGATTATGGCGGCATTGGAGGAATGAAGACTGTTTCAATCAGGGGAATGGGGGCACAACATACAGCCGTGAGTTATGACGGTGTTACGATGAGTAATGTCCAATCCGGACAGATTGATATCAGCCGTTTTTCGTTGGATAATGTTACGATGATAACTCTCTCTATTGGTCAGTCTGACGATATATTTCAATCTGCACGATCATATGCATCAGCCGGTTTACTAGAAGTAGTAACGTCGACTCCTGTTTTTAAAAACAAATCTTATAATGGAAATATACAAGTAAAAACTGGTTCTTATGGGCTCTTCAGCCCTACAGTCTATTATGCACAACGACTGAATAAAAAATTCTCTCTCTCTTTAAATACAGGATGGGAAAGAGCAGACGGAAGATATAAATTCACATTTAAAAATGCTGATCAAACCGAAGAACGTAAGCGTAGAAACTCTGATGTCGATATCTGGCGTACAGAATTAAACCTCTATGGAAATATGGGCAAAGCCGGCGAGCTGAAATTTAAAGTAAATTATTATGATTCGGAAAGAGGTTTGCCTGGTTCTGTAATTTTTTACAGAGACGACAATGATGAAAGAGTATGGAACAAGGATTTGTTTTCGCAGCTATATTACAAAAATAGAGTTAATGATAAAATAAGTATAAAAGGACAATTAAAATTCAGTCGCAACCATTATAAATATCTGTCAATAACCAATAATACAGCAGAAAACAAACAAGAAGACCGCATCACTCAGTATGAATACTATGCATCAGCAGGCATGATATACAAACCTCTAAAATATCTGTCCATAAGTTTGTTTGAAGATATATTTCAGAATAGGCTGAACAGTAACTTTGAAGATGTGGACAAGCCAAAGAGAATCTCATCGCTCACAGCTCTGGCTGCACAATTTACTAATAAATACCTAACTGTGACTGGAAGCCTTTTGGCTACCTATGCTGGCGAAAGCATTCAATCGGGAGAGTCACCTGAAGACAAGAAAAAAATAACACCATCCATAAGTATTTCATACCTACCTTTCGAAGAAGCCAATTTACGACTTCGTGCATCTTATAAGAAGATATTCAGAGTACCAACTTTCGACGATATGTATTACATACGCATGGGAAATATAAATCTGAAACCGGAGTATGCCACTCAATATAATGTAGGGCTGACTTGGACAAAGAAAATATCTGAAACTTTCGACTTTATAAGTATATCATTAGATGGCTATAAAAACAAAGTGGATGACAAGATCGTACCTTTTCCCACAATGAACATTTTTAAAATGCGCAATTACGGAAAGGTTGATATGACAGGATTAGATTTGAATACACGCCTTCATGCTTCACTAACATCTCAAATATCATTAGATGTCACAGGAAACTATAGTTACCAGAAAGTTATAGATGTCACAGACAAAAAGAGCAAGAATTATAAAGGTCAGATTCCATACACTCCACGCCATTATGGATCAGGATCAGTGAGTTTGGAGAATCCATGGGTAAATGTTGCATATACTGTTATTATATCCGGAAAACGTTATGCTTTAGATCAGAACCTACCCGAAAATGAAATAGAATCATATACAGATCATAGTATTTCACTAAATAAGTCTTTTGTCTTAAGGAATAATAGCTTACGCCTCCAACTCAATTTAATTAATCTGGCAAATAAGAATTACCAAATTGTACAGTATTATCCTATGCCAGGACGATCTTTAACAGTATCAGCTAATTATAATTTTTAAATATTTATCATATGAAAATGAATAAACTTTTTTACGCATTTCTCTTTGTAGCATTAGTTTTAGGCTTCGCATCATGTAGTGATGACGAAGGCTATCCTGTTGTTGAGCCACCTTTGGTAGGAACAGGATCATATATATTAAATAGTGGAAAAAGCGGAAGTAATAACGCAAACATTGCTTATTACGATTATGAAACAGGAAAGGTTACTTACAATGTATTTGAATCAATAAACAGTAAAGGGTTAGGTGATACAGGGCAAGATATAATAACTTATGGGGATAGGACTTATATAGCAGTATCAGGATCTGCTGTTATTTATGTTTTAGACAAAACGGGTAAAATATTAAGTACGATAGAATCGACTAAAGATGGAAAGAAGCAACAGCCTAGAAATCTTACAGCTTACGATGGTAGAGTATATGTCACATATTTTGATGGGTATCTGGCCAAAATAAATCCGAATACTTTAAAAATTGAAGCTGAGGTAAAAGTTGGCCGTAACCCTGAATATGTACGAGCATCCAAAGGAAAATTATATGTCGCAAATTCAGGAGGGTTGGACTATAATACAGCTACTGGTTATGATAAAACAGTTTCAGTTGTAGATGTAGCGACTTTTACAGAGCTTAAGAAACTGGATGTTGTTATAAATCCTGATAAAATGGTTGTAGATAGTCAAGGGGATATCTATGTAATTTCAAACGGAAATTATAATGATGTTCCAAATACATTGCAACGAATAGATGCAGATACACAAGAAGTAACTCAGGTAGGAAATGCTACATGGATGACAATATGTAATGATAATATATACATTATATATTCTCAATACGATGCCAATTGGAATCAGGTTATAACATATAGCGTATACGATGCTAAAGCAGAAAAGATATTGACTAATAACTTTATTACTGATGGCACTGTATTGAATAAACCATATAGTATATCATCAGATCCTGTGAAAAAATATATCTTTATAGGTACATCAGACTATAAAACTGATGGAGATATGTATATTTTCAATACAGATGGTAAGTTAATTAAAACATTTGACACAAAAGGTTTAAATCCGATTGCAGCATATCCTACAGTCAAATAAAACAGCAAATGAAATCATTCAATATCACGCTACTTTTCACTATCATTCTTGTCTTGACAGGCTGCAACAAACAAAAGCCTGTCGGACAAGGTGAGAGTGCTCTTCATAAACAGGCAGACTCTGTTTATACAGTCCATTATGCCAAAGGGTTTCAAGTGAAAAAGTATAATGATTATACCCTTGTAACCGTACGTGACCCGTGGGACACTACTCGCTTGTTGCATACCTATGTGCTTGTGTATCGAACAAAAGAATTGCCTGCCAACTTGCCGAAGGGTACAATAGTAAAAGTTCCACTTCAAACTGTAGCTACATATTCTACTATTCATTGTTCTTCCCTGAATGAGTTGGGCCAAATAGATATCATAAAGGGGGTATGTGAGCCACAATACATAAAACTGGATGTAATTCAGCAACGTGTAAAAAGTGGAGAGATAGAAAATTTGGGAATGGCTAGTAAGCCCGATGTAGAGAAAATAATCATGTTGAATCCCGACGCTATTTTTGCAACACCCATACAAGGCTGGACATATGGCAATGTGGAAAAAACAAATATCCCGATACTTGAAACAGTAGATTATACAGAGTCTCACCCACTGGGGCGTGCTGAATGGATTCGTTTTTACTCTTTATTTACAGGAAAAGAGCGCTATGCCGATTCTCTGTTTGCTATCACAGAGAAGAATTATAAAGAAGTCAAAGAGATAGTAGCTAATGTAACTAAAAGACCTTCGGTACTTCCGGATATACCTTATCAAGGAAAATGGAATATGCCAGGTGGCAGAAGCTTTATGTCCAATATGTTGTCTGACGCAGGAGCAATATATCCATGGAATGATGACAAATCAACATCATATATGCCTCTTAACTTCGAAATAGTTTTTGACAAGGCAGGGGAGGCTGACATTTGGATTATCAAATACAATACCCCATCGGATATGACTTACGCCAGTCTTGAAAAAGAATATAAGCCATATTCCTACTTTAAAGCATTCAGAAGTAAAAATATATATGGATGCAACACTTCTTATAGCAGTTATTACGAAGATTTGCCTATACATCCCGACTATATCTTAAAAGATATGGCCTATGTATTTCATCCGGATCTCTTCCCTGACTATAAGCCGAAATATTATAAACGGATTAGTGAATGATTATTTATATATAGGTAAGCAAAGGCGTTGGAATCTTTATTGATCCGGCGCCTTTTCTATATCTACTCCCCTTTAGTATCATCTACTCAAAAATAATGCAACTATATATAAAACAAAATACTAAATATTTAAGATGCAAACGTTTGCAATCATTTTTATGCAAGTAGTTTATACTAAGTAATAGATGTCTAATTAAATGACTTAGATTTGTGGTACAGAAGGTATCATGCCGAAAATAACCTAATACATCCAGAAGTATCATGAAATTATTAAAATTATTTTTTCCTTTAGTCCTATGCGTACTTTTATCATGTAGTGATAACGGTCCAAACAACCCCGATATTCCGGAAAAACCTGTAACGCCAACAATAGGCAGTCTTAGAGATGGTATTACTGTTATCAGTGACGACTCATTGGCATTTGTCCTTTTTGCACCAAAAAAACAAACGGTTCACCTTATAGGAGACTTCAATAATTGGACGGTTTCGGATAACTATAAGATGAAAAAAGACGGGGATCGTTTTTGGATAAAAATAGGCAATCTCCAAAAAGGGAAAGAGTATATATGTCAATACCTCATAGATAATTCGATAAGGATAGCAGACCCCTATACATCTAAAGTTTCTGATCCGGATAATGATCGTTATATCTCTAATAATGTATACCCTAACTTGATACAATACCCTACGGGAAAGACTTCCGAGATAGCCATGGTCGTAAATACTGCTCCGGCTTCTTATTCTTGGAAAGTAAATACTTTTAAAGTTGATAAGCCGGATAATATGGTTATCTACGAGATACTTATTCGTGATTTTACAGAGCAGGGAACGATTAAGGCTGTTGAAGAAAAAATAAGCTACCTTAAAAATCTTGGTGTAAATGCTGTAGAACTGATGCCGTTCAATGAATTTGAGGGAAATAATAGTTGGGGATATAACCCGTCATTCTATTTTGCTACAGACAAAGCATACGGTACATCCAACGACTATAAAGCATTTATTGACGCATGCCACTCTAATGGTATTGCTGTGATAATGGATATGGTACTAAATCATAGCTATGGACAAAGCCCGATGGTGAGAATGTATCAGGATAGCGATAAAAATCCTACAGCCGATAATCCTTGGTACAATAAAATATCGCCTAACTCCAGTTATTCTTGGGGATATGATTTTAATCATGAAAGTAAATACACTCAGGCATTTGTAGATAGTGTTTGTGCATATTGGATGAAAGAATACAAAGTAGATGGATTCCGTTTCGACTTTACAAAAGGTTTTACCCAAACAAAAGGTGATGGATGGAGTAAAGATGACAGCCGTATAACGATACTTAAAAGGATGGCTTCCGAAATTTGGAAACGAAAATCTGATGCAATTATCATTTTTGAGCATCTTACAGCCAATGATGAAGAAAAAATACTGGCAGATTATGGAATTAAGCTTTGGGGAAATATGAATTCTACTTTCATTGAGGCAACAATGGGCTGGGGGGCATTTGATACTGATGGCAATGGTGAATTAAATGGTGATGTATCATGGGCTTCATACAAGAAAAGAGGCTGGTCGAAACCAAATCTGGTAGCTTACATGGAAAGTCATGATGAAGAGCGTATTATGTTCAAAAATGAAGCCTACGGCAATTCTAATGGAAGTTATAATGTAAAAGATTTAAGTACAGGCTTAAAACGAACAGAAGCCGCAGCGGTTATCTTAATGTCGTTACCGGGTCCTAAAATGATCTGGCAGTTCGGAGAGCTGGGCTACGATGAGGAATTGAATAATGACCGTTTAGGGAATAAGCCTCCTCATTGGGAATATTATGATGTACCTGCAAGAAAGAATCTCTACGATGTATTTGCTAAAATGAACAAACTACGTAATACGAATACTACCTTTTATACGAGTGACTATACTATTGATTTAGCAAATCAGTATAAACAAATATTATTAAAATCATCAACAGAGTCTATTTGTGCTATAGCTAATTTTGATGTCACAGAATTAACTCAAAAAGTTAATTTCGGAAAAACAGGTAACTGGCAGGACTATTTTACGGGTAACCAACTAAATGTGTCTGACAATTCTATAGATATTACACTTCAACCGGGAGAATACCGATTATACATAAGCAAATAAAAAATACCAAGAGGGCTTTAAAAACTACGTATTACTTTAGGTGTTTTTACAATAACCTTTGGCCTTGGTCAAAGGTTATTTCTATTTAATGCGATATATCATTTACAACTCCCATCGAAAATTGATATATTTGTCAAAAATAAATGCTATTGATATGAAAAATGTTTTAGGATTGCTGCTTGTCTGTTTCACTTTAACAACAGCAAGTGCGCAACGTTTAGACCTTATGGATATTAATGCGGGTAAATATTCTGCTCGTGGTGTTCAGCCTGTTGTTTCTTCTGCCGATGGAGAATCTTATTTTCAGGCAGATAATAAAAATACAATGATCATTAAGTATTCGTACAAAACAGGCTTGCCTACCGACACTTTGTTTAATGTAAATAAGGCGCGCGAATGTACGTTTAGCTCATTTCAAGGATTTATAATCAGTCCCGATGAAAAACGTCTGGTTGTATATAATGATTACGAGCCGATCTATCGTCATTCATTTAAAGCAAATTACTATTATTACGATATTAGACGAAATTTAGTTAGAAAACTAACCGAAAATAAAGAAAAGCAATCAATCCCGACTTTCTCTAAAGATGGAAGAATGTTGGCTTATGTTATCAACAACAATATATGGCTTGTCAAGTTTGATTATGATACAGAATCTCAGATAACAAAAGACGGAGCATTGGGTAAAATAATCAATGGCGGAACAGACTGGGTATATGAAGAAGAGTTTGCAACAACCAGTATTATGGATTTTTCTGAAGATGGACGTTTGCTGGCATTTGTAAGATTCGACGAAACAAATGTGCCTGAGTATTCGATGCAGATGTATGAAAACAAATTGTACCCAACTTCATTTTCATTCAAGTATCCGAAGGCCGGAGAACAAAATTCGAAAGTAACATGTAACGTATTCGATATTGACTCGAAGACAATACGGAAAATGAATATACCAGATAATATTGAGTATATTCCTCGTATACAATTTTTACCTACCGGAGACGATTTAGCAATAATGACACTGAACAGGGAACAAAATAAATTTGATCTGTTTCTGGCAAATGCACGTTCATCGGTATGCCGCTCTATCCTTCATGAAGAGAACAGCAGATATATAGACTCTGAATTACTAAATTATATATATTTCTTTGGCAATCAGTTTGTATATGTTAGCGAAAAGGATGGGTATTCTCATATATACCTACATGATAAGAATGGTGCTATGCAAAAGCAGCTGACTTCAGGAAACTACGATGTAACAAGTCTATTGGCTGTTGATCCGGTTTCTAAAACTGTTTTTTATGAAGCTGCAGAAGACAGCCCTCTCCAAAGAGCAATCTACAAGGTGGATATGGTGAAAGGAATCAAAACCAAATTATCTACAAAGCAAGGAACTAATGGTGCGACATTCAGTAAAAATGGAAAATATTACATCAATAGTTATACCAATATTTCCACGCCTAGAGTTGTAACCGTACACGATGCTACAGGAAAAGAGCTTAGAGTATTGGAGGATAACGCCAAATTGAAAAACATATTAGCCGGACTCAACCTGCCTAAAAAAGAGTTTATTACAGTAAAAGCAGCAGACGGACAAGACCTGAATGCATATATAATGAAACCGGTGGACTTCAATCCATCACGCAAGTACCCGTTGGTAATGGTGCAGTATAGTGGTCCTAATTCGCAACAGGTAGCCGATAAGTACGGCGTTGACTGGACAGATTACCTTACGACCCAAGGATTTATTGTTGCCTGTGTTGACGGACGTGGAACTGCTGCCAGAGGCGAGGATTTCCGCAAGTGTACTTACATGAATCTGGGTATTTACGAATCGGACGACCAAGCGGCTGCCGCAAGACATTTTGCATCTTTACCTTATATTGATGGAAGCAAAATTGCTATTTGGGGATGGAGTTATGGTGGATACAATGTGTTGATGAGCATGAGCCGAGGTAATAGTGTATTCAAAGCCGGAGTTGCTATTGCACCTGTTACCGATTGGAAATTCTATGACTCTGTATATGCAGAACGCTTTATGCGTACTCCACAGCAAAATGCAGCCGGATACCAATCAGGCTCTCCGATTTTGCTTGCTAACAAATTAGAAGGGAACTTATTATTAATACATGGTTCTGCCGATGATAATGTGCATTTCCAAAATACAATGGACTATGCCGCAGCATTAGTCAAAGCCAACAAGCAATTCGATATGTTTGTATTTACGGATAAAGATCACTCGATACGAGGTGCTGCTAACAGAACTTATTTATATGAAAAGGTTATTAAGTTCTTAAAGACAAATATGTAAATAAGACCTTTCATTTATATAAAAAAGGAATGCTAACGTTAGCATTCCTTTTTGTTTCTTTATCAACCAGTAATTCTGGAGTTAGCTTTTGGCTTTATTTAATTTATCCAGAACTTTCTTTTCCACTTCATCTGCCAATTCGCTTAATTGTTCAGATTTGTATGCTGCACGTTCCTTTAGATATTCAAGTTGGTTTTTTCCAACATCGATACCATCTTTTATTTTTTTCTTGGCTTGACCTGAAAGTTTATTTAAGTCATCGCATACACAATCTAGTTTACCACTTTCTGCTAATTTGTAAATAACGAGGGCAAGACCAATACCGGCTGCTGCTCCGATTAATAGTTTCTTCATAATGTTTCTATTTAAATATTAATGTGTAGTATACTCTCTATTTTAAACATAATGAATATATACTTTGTTCAAATAATAGGAACTTAGGACATTTAGGACATTTCTACCGCTTTATAGGACTTTTGACGATCATATATATTTATCAACTTTACCTAAAAGTTAATCTTATGAAAATAGCATTATTTCTTAAAAACGATAAGATTGACGATTCCGATATAGACACAATTCCTATAATTGTATTACATACCGACAGTAAGACTGTGGTTGAGATCGAAAAAGATATTATAGTGAAAAAGGACGTCAATTATTTGGCTCTTTGGCTGTTGACTAAACGAATCAAAGAGGTGTATGTTATGGATATTGATCCTCTTATTCGGCAACTATTCGAGAGGTTGGGGGTCGCAGTTCGCAAGTATGATGATATGGAAAAGAATCCCTTACTTAGGAAATTCATATCATGATATTTCGATTTTGTAGTCAAGCACCGTCCTTATTTTATATTTTATTTTTCACTTCCCTCTAATGCATTAAGTCTCTCTGTATTGTACGGGAGTTAGTCCTGTATGTTTCTTGAAAAATCGCCCGAAGAAAGAAGGGTTTGGGAAATTCAGCTCGTCCGATATCTGTAAAATTGTGTTTGTTGTTGTTTTTAGTAAATGTTTTGCTGAAGCAATTAAGGCTTCATTAATCCACATAAAGGCTGTTCTGCCTGTTCTATTTTTTACAATAGTTGATAAATATTTGGGTGTAAGGCACATTTCACTTGCATAAAACTGTAACGATCGTTCTTTTTTGTGATATTGCAATAATAAATTGAAAAAGCGTGTTATCAATTCATCTTGATGCGAAGATGTATTGATGTTTTCACTTTCACTTAAACTTACATTTTTAATTTGATTATAGTATATATTACCAATCTCCGTTAACATTGCATATAAGAGGCTTTTAGCCATTTCATTTCTAAATGGATGATTTCTTCGCTTGTATTGTTTAACAATAAAAGAGTGGAATTCCAAGTATTTACTTGCTTCCATTTCAGATATTTTTATACAAGAGTCTTGCATAATACTTCTCGAAATGTCGAAGTTGGATATATTTGGCATTTCTGTCAGAAAATCCATAGAGAAAATTAAAAACTCAAGTACAAGGTCTTCACTACGAGTAATAAATTCAGTGACAAAATAGGGCATGATTGTAATTATCATGTTTCTCTCAATGTCGTATTCCTTGAAATTTATTTTTACACGCGCATTCCCCTTGATGCAAATAGCAAAAGCTACGCCATCAAGTATAAAAGGAAAATTTGAAGATAAAGGAGGAAATAATACTGCTTTGTCGGATATAATAAAGTTTTTGATTGCAAAAGGGTCGATATGTTCTGAAATATCCTCTAGTTGGATTTTGGCCAATTTCATATTTTTGAATTCTTATTTTGTAAAAAGTCGATTAAGATGATTACAAACATACTACATTTTCATTAAAATATAGAAAAAGCCGAAAAGAACTTTTGGACATATAAAAAGAATTTTTGATTGTTTTTGTTGTTTACAATTTTCCAAAACTCTGTCTAAAAAGAACTTTGGAACATCTTTAAGTCAAAATAGGTCTTTTGTCGTGATCTATTTTGTTAGACCTTTGTATTCACTAATAAAAGTATATTCTTTAAATATTGAGTTAATTAAATAAAGGTAAATTAAAAACAAAAAATTAAAAGTTATGAAAAAATTATTTTTTACACTTGCAATTATGTTAGGTCTAACAGCTACAGTTTCAGCACAAGATGTTGGTCAGATATGGGTTGGAGGTAGCGTTGGATTCAATAGCACTAAAATTGATGGTAGCAAGAGAGTATCATCATACCGTATTCTTCCGGAAGTAGGTTATGCATTTACTAATAATATGGGAGTAGGTATCAGATTGGGGTATGCACACAATAAATCAGCATTAAGCGGTTCTGTAAACTCTGATATTATTTTCAAAGATGCATTTACTGTAAATCCTTTCGTTCGTATGTCATTCCTTAAAGGAACAATGGGTAGCCTGTTTGTTGATGGTGGCGTAGCATATACTTATGGAAAAACTGATTATATGTTAGCCGCAGGTCAGACTACCGCTGAAAAGTATAAACTAAATGCTTGGGAAGTTGGTTTCCGTCCGGGTGTAGCAGTTAATGTTACAGATAAAATTACCTTAACAGGTAAATTCGGATTCTTAGGTTATCAACATGCAAAATATGCTGGAGTCAAAGGTGATAATTTCGGATTCGATTTCGATCTTAGCCAAACAGAACTTGGTATAAACCTTGTGTTCTAATAATTTAGATCTATTTTGCTATAAAACAAAAGCCATTCTTTTAAGAATGGCTTTTGTTGTTGTTATCTACTTAATACGAATATCTTATCTGTCTTGTTTGAGTCTGTCGGCCATAGCCTTTCCCAGAGAAACACAGTCTTCATAAGTATTTAGGTTCATAGCTTGCTTCATTTCTACCGGTGAGCCTATAACTTCAAATTTACTGTCGGTCGCGAATTGAGCCAAACGCTTAACTGCTGCTCCGGCCCAGGTAAAAGAACCGAAATATCCGAAATAGCGGTGCTTCATATCACGGCCTTCAATTTTCGAAATCAGATACTCTACCTCAGGAAAGAGTTTATTATTATATGTAGGGGATCCGATGATCAAACCTTTATATTTGAATATATCTCGTATAATATATGAGTGTGAGCGCTTTGATACATTATGTAATACAACCTCTTTTATCCCTTGTTGAGCCAATTCGTAAGCTACGGTTTCAGCCATTTGTTCAGTGTTGCCATACATACTGCCATAAGCAATCACAACGCCTTCATCACCTTCATAACGACTTAGTTTGTCGTATATGCTTATTACTTTTTTTATCTGTTCGTCAAGAGTCCATATCGGACCATGTGTAGAACAAATATATTTTATTTCGAGAGTATTAAGCTTTTCAAGTGCTTTTTGTACAGGAGAGCCAAATTTGCCCACAACGTTAGAATAATAACGAACCATCTCATCATAGTAGCGTTCAGGATGTAGTTGTGCATCTGTAATACCACCATCAAGGGTTCCGAATGTTCCAAAAGCATCGCCAGAGAATATGATCTTATGATAAGTATCATATGTCATCATCGTTTCAGGCCAATGTACCATTGGTGTCAGATTGAAAATAAGCTTATGTTTATTACCTAAAGATAGTTCTTCTCCGTCTTCTATAACTTTTAAGCCATCTACGATTCCATAAAATCCTTGTACCATCTCAGCCGTACGTTTGTTGCCTACGATCTGTACATTAGGGAATCTGTTTCTAAGCAATCCCAGAGAACCCGAATGATCCGGTTCCATGTGATTGATGATTACATAGTCAAGAGGTTTTCCTTTTAAGGCTATTTCCAGCTTATGAAAAAAGATATCAGAATAACATACGTCTACTGTATCAAAAAGAGCTGTCTTTTCATCTACAAGAAGGTATGAATTATAAGATACGCCTTTAGGGAGTGGCCATAGATTTTCGAACAGATTCTTAGTACGGTCATTTACTCCGATATAGTAAAGGTCATCTTCTATTGGAATTGGTTTTAACATACGAAATTACTTCTACTTCTTTATTGTTTTGCTTTCTATTGTTTCTTTTTTTCTTGTTGCATTCCACACCAGCCAGATACCCCATAGTACGAATGGGATACTTAACAATTGTCCCATATTAATACCAAAAGTGGCTATCATATTAACCTCAAAAGGTTCCTGCACATTTTTTATGTATTCGATAAAAAATCTGGAAAGAAAGATCCCTATAAGAGAGACCCCTAGTATCAAGCCTTGTTTGTTTTTTGCATTTGTTTTATAGAATAGATATAGTCCTATACAAAAAATAGCGAAGTAAATCAATGCTTCATATATTTGTGTAGGATGACATGGCAATTCGTTTGCACCACCTTCTGCTATTGGCAAATGCCAATGCGGATCGCGTACAAAGTTAAAACCCCAAGGAAGAGTTGTGGCTCCTCCATATATTTCAGAATTCATTAGATTACCCAAACGGATGCATGTTGCACCAATGGCAACACCTACTATCAATCGGTCAAGAGCCCATATCATACTCTTTTTGGTAACTCTGACCGAAAACAGCCATATACCCACTGTCATGCCTATTGCTCCTCCGTGGCTCGATAAGCCGCCTTCCCATACCATCAGCATTTTTAACGGATTGCTTAGGTAATATACCGGGTCGTAAAATAAGCAATGCCCCAATCGTGCTCCTATAATAAGACCCGTGAGAACATAAATGAATAAGGAATCGAACCACTTCTCGGGTAGCTTTTCCGACTTGTACATTTTTTGTACAACAATAGTTGTAAGCAGTACTCCGGTAGCCCAAAGTATTCCATACCATCGTATCTCTCGTCCCAATATAGCAAAAGCATCAGGGTTTACATCCCAGGTAATAAATGAAAGCATATACTTATTATTATTTCAAAATTTTTACTTTACCTTTTTCGGAGTACAAATATATAAAATACTTATCAATAGATATACTTTATTGGGATAAGTTAAAGTACTCTTTGTTAATATTTGCGCATAAAGCATTTATTGATAATTATTTGTATGTTTTAGACGGAAGCGTTTATTATATATAATTATTCTAAATAGAGGAAGATGTATTGATTTGAATATTAGTGTATATAAGGGAATGTTAATAAAATACACTAAAGCTTCGCTTTTTGTTAACATTTTTCATATCTTTAAAAACAAAAAAGATAATTATATAAAGTAATTTTAGTTTATATATTCCGTTTCTAAACTTATTAATACCGAAAATCTATCTTAACATTATGGATTACAATTATAAAAAGACCAATGCTTACCTCAAATTTGATAAATCGCGGATGGTTAACCTCGAATACTCGCTTTATCGTGAGATTTTGAGAACAAATCGAAAAGGAGCATACCATTGTACAACATTAGTAGAATGCAATACACGCAAACAACACGGACTACTCGTACTTCCTGTACCCCGTTTGGGTGAGGCAAATCATGTACTCTTATCGTCATTAGATGAAACTGTAATACAACATGGAGCCGAATTCAACTTGGGAATACATAAATATGATGGAAATAATTATAGCCCGATGGGGCATAAATATATACGAGAATTTGATTGTGATTCGTTGCCACGAACTATTTATAGAGTTGGGGGTGTTATTTTATCTAAGGAAAAGATGTTTTCTTTAGAGGATAACTCAATATTTATCAGATATACACTGATAGATGCTCATTCACCTACAACGATGCGATTCAAGCCGTTCTTAGCATTTAGAGATGTGAATGAGTTAACAGAAGAAAACTCGGTGGCAAATCTTGGATATAAGGAGGTCGAAAATGGTATAAGCATGTGTATGTATAGCGGTTACCCCGATTTATTCATGCAATTTAATAAGTCTGTAAACTTCATCTTTGAGCCAAACTGGTATAAAGGGATTGAGTATATGCAGGATATGAATCACGGATTGCCATACAAAGAAGATTTGTATGTACCCGGATATTTTGAACTGGCGATACAGAAAGGAGAATCAATTATATTTTCAGCAAGTGATATTCAGGTAGATACGAGTAAGCTGGCTTTTTCGTTTGAAAAAGGCATAACAGAGCGCACCCCTCGATCTTCTTTCTATAACTGTTTGAAAAACTCAGCGCATCAGTTTTATTATCGTCCGACAAAAGATGAACTATACTTACTTAATGGCTATCCTTGGGGTGAAGTCAAAACTCGAGAGCAATTTATGGCTTTGGAAGGACTTACTTTGGGTGTTGGGAAGAAAGATGCTTTTGAAGAGATTGTTGATACTGCTATACCTACAATTCAGCAATTTATGGAGGGAAAGCCGATTGCCGGATTTCTTAAAGACATAGGTGATGCTGATGTTCTTCTATGGCTAACACGCGCACTCAAAAAATTTCAAATGTGTGAGCCAGAGCGTTTCTATTTGAAATATGCAAGTTTGGTGAGTCGGATAGTAAGTTTCATACAAGAGGGTAATCACCCCAATCTGAAACCACTAACCAATGGCTTGCTTACTGTAGACAATAAAGTCGGTTATCCGAGTTGGATGCATAATAAGATCTCGGATGGGCATTATCTTGTCCCTCGTACAGGGTGCTTGGTTGAGGTTAATGCCTTTTGGTATAATGCACTCAAATTTAATGAAGAAATAGCACGTAATCAGGATAATCCGAAGTTGGAACGGAAAATGACACTATTGGCTGAAATAACCAAAACATCGTTTTTGGAAGTCTTCCTTAACGATAGTGGCTATCTGTACGATTATGTCGTGGGTAATTTCGTAGATTGGAGTGTCAGGCCAAATATGTTATTGGCTATAGCTGTCGATTACCCATTGTTAGATAAACGACAGAGTAAAAGTGTCATCGATATAGTGACTAAAGAATTATTAACTCCTAAAGGTATTCGTTCTCTGAGTCCTAAGAGCATTGGCTTTCGTCCAAGGAGCGAAGGCTCATTGTATGACCGCCTTTACAGTGCCTTTAATGGTGCAGCGTGGCCGTGGCTGTTGCGGGCATATCAGGAAGCTTACCTGAAAATATTTCAGCAGAGTGGATTGTCTTTTCTCGACCGTCTTTTGATAGGGATTGAGGACGAAATGTCTAACGATGGCATAGGTTCTTTATCTTCTGTATACGATGGCAGTATTCCTTATTTCGGACATGGGCAAATTTCTTATGCCATAAATGTTGCAGGAATATTAACTGCTCTGAATGTTCAAAAAATGTTTGGGGATGAGTATTAAATGGTAAAGAATCTCTCCTTAGGCAATATGATTTAGATTATTAATTTACAGAACAGTTTCGAACTAGAATATATGAAAGCATTAATGTTTGGATGGGAGTTTCCTCCCCACATATTAGGTGGACTTGGAACAGCCAGTTATGGATTGACAAAAGGTATGTCTTTGCAGCCTGATATGGAAATCACATTTGTTATTCCTAAACCCTGGGGCGATGAAGACCAGAGTTTTCTTAAAATTATAGGAGCATGCAATACCCCTGTAGCCTGGCGCGAGGTTTACTGGGACTACGTGAGCGATCGTCTGTCGAAATATATGGATCCTCAGGAGTATTATGATCTTCGTGATCATATTTATGGCGATTTTAATTATTTACATACAAATGATTTAGGCTGCATTGAGTTTTCGGGACGTTATCCCGACAATTTGCTCGAGGAGATAAATAATTATTCTATTGTGGCAGGAGTGATTGCTCGCACTCATAATTATGATATAATACATTCGCATGATTGGTTGACTTATCCTGCAGGAATCCATGCGAAAAATGTTTTGGGAAAACCTTTGGTTATACACGTACATGCAACCGATTTTGATCGTAGCCGAGGTAAGGTAAACCCGCAGGTTTATCAAATGGAAAAAAACGGGATGGACTACGCAGATCACATTATCTGTGTGAGTGAACTGACTCGGCGTACGGTAATTGAAAAATATCATCAAGACCCTGCAAAAGTAACTACAGTTCATAATGCAGTAGAACCATTAAGTGCTGAAATTGTAGCTATTGAGCCTCAAAAAGGAAAAGATAAGGTTGTAACTTTCTTGGGGCGTATCACGATGCAAAAAGGGCCGGAATACTTTGTGGAAGCTGCGGCTCGTGTACTTGAAAAGGCAAAGCATATACGATTCGTGATGGCCGGTAGCGGCGATATGATGGAACGTATGATCTATCTTGCGGCCGAAAGAGGGATATCGGATAAATTCCATTTTACAGGATTCCTTAAAGGAAAACAAGTATATGAAATGCTTAAGCGAAGCGATGTGTATGTAATGCCTTCGGTTTCAGAACCATTTGGAATTTCACCACTAGAAGCTATGCAGTGCAGTATTCCTACTATTATATCAAAACAGTCCGGTTGTGCCGAAATCTTAGATAAGGCAGTGAAGATTGACTATTGGGACGTTGAGGGTATGGCTGATGCTATATATTCTATTTGTACATACGACGCCATGGCTGAGTTCTTGAGCAGAGAAGGTAAAGAGGAGGTGGATAATATTAAATGGGAATATGCTGGACAAAAAGTAAGGGATATTTATAACAATCTATGTCAATAATAAAAACAAAATACATTATGAAAAATATATGTTTCTATTTCCAAATACATCAGCCTCACAGGCTAAAACGCTATAGATTTTTCAACATTGGCGGCGATCATTACTATTATGATGACTTTGCCAATGAGGACTTTATGCAACAGGTGGCCGAGGTTTCTTTTATACCTGCCAACAGGTTGATGCTTGAGATGATAAAGGAGTATGAAGGTAAATTTAAGGTTGCATTCTCTATTTCGGGTGTGGCTTTAGATCAGATGGAAATATATGCTCCTGAGGTTATTGACGGATTCAAAGAATTGGCAGATACTGGCTGTGTTGAGTTTTTGACCGAAACTCAAGGACATTCTTTAGCCTCTTTGGTAGATCCGGAAGAATTCAAAAAACAGGTAAATGAACATAGCAATAAGATAGAAAGCCTTTTTGGACAACGTCCAAAGGTATTTCGTAACACAGAGTTGATATACTCTGACGAAATTGCACATTTAGTTCATGAGATGGGTTATACAGGAATATTGACAGAGGGAGCCAAGCGTACATTGGGATGGAAAAGCCCTAATTATCTTTATCAGGCAGCAGAACAGCCAAAACTGAAATTGTTGCTACGAAATGCTAGATTTAGTGACGATATTGCGACTCGCTTTTCTAACTATGGTTGGAATGAATATCCGCTTACTGCTGATAAGTTTATTGCTTGGGTAGCCAATACACCAAAAGAAGAGCAAGTTATCAATCTGTTTATGAATTATGAGGCATTAGGTAATTTCCAAAAGAAAAGCTCCGGAATATTTGAATTCATGAGAGTTTTGCCTCGTTTCGCTGCTGAGAATAACATTGGATTTGCTACGCCATCGGAGATATTTAAAACGATGAAGCCCGTAGATTCAATTTCGTCTATGCATCCTATCTCATGGGTAGGGGAAGAAAAAGATGTTTCGGCATGGTTGGGTAATACATTACAAGAAGAGGCATTTAATAAGTTATATGAAATAGCAGAACGTGTTCGTCTCAGCCAATCGAGACGTATATTACAGGACTGGGTATACTTGCAATCTAGTGATCATTTTTACTATATGGGAACAAAAAACGCATTGCCATTTAGTCCATATTCGTCTCCATACGAGGCTTTTAATACCTATATGAATGTATTGAGTGACTTCAAAGAGAGGGTAGAAGCAGAATTTCCTAGTTCTATTGAGAATGAAGAGCTTAATGCGTTGCTAACTACTATTCACAACCAAGCAACTGAAATAGAAGAGCTGGAAGACAAAATTGAAAAGCTAGAAACACAGCTAAAGTCTAAAACAACGTCTAAGGTGAAATCTGATGCGAAACCTCAACCTAAAGCTACAACAGTAAAACAGAAGGTTACAGAAAAGGCTAAAGATGCAGCAGCTAAACCAAAAATAGAATCTGAAACTAAAAATGAGATAGCGAAGCCGAAGGTAAGTGCTAAGGGAAAAGCTAAGCCTTCTGCAAAGAAATAATTATCTATGCAACTTTTGGTATGCGATATGCATCATAGTATATAGATAGCCGATATTTATATACTAATAAATTTATTCTATATCATGAAGATTAAAGCTTTATCTATTTATTCAAAGATTTTGTCTTTTTTGCTTATTCTGCTTGGTTTTTCGTCATGTGGTAATAATGGAGATGACGGAGATGACGGTGATATGATGTTGATGTATGGTACCCCTACAGCTAAATTTATAGTAAGAGGTAAAATCGTAAATGAAAAGGATAAAGATTTATCCGGACTAAAAGTGGCTTTAGGTAGAGTAAATACTTGGTCTGAAAGCGGTAAGGCAACATATTATGTAGATAGTGTCAACACAGATACTCAAGGGCTATTTAAAGTCTCGATACAAGATTTTCCCACAAATCAGAAGTTCGTAATCAGATACGAGGATGTTGACGGAGAGCAGAACGGACTCATTGAGACAGTAATTGATACAGTAAGGTTCGAAAAACCTAAATTTACGAACGCTAGCGGTGGTTGGTATGCTGGTGAGACGACTAAGGATTTAGGTACAATAAAGCTTGAATCATCTAAAGAAGAGAAATAAATAATGGTTCATTTCCAAATTATAATTTGATTTTACTGTGAAAATTAAAGTTGTATCTATATACTCGAAGATATTATATTTTCTTCTGGTCTTACTTGGTTTTTCGTCATGTGATATGGGTGGAGAGGAATATGGTACTCCTACAGCTAAATTTATAATAAAAGGGAAGACTGTAGATAAAGAAATTAAAGCTATATCTGGACTTAAAGTGGCTTTGGGAGAAATAAATACATGGTATGGGAACGGTAAGACAACGTATTATGTAGATAGTGTCAGCACGGATACTCAAGGGGTATTTAAAATCTCTATTCAAGATTTTCCCGCTGAGCAGAAGTACGTAATCAGATATGAGGATGTTGACGGAGAGCAAAATGGCTTGATCGAGACAGTAATTGACACTGTAAGATTCGAAAAACCTGATTTTACAAATGGTAGTGGTGGTTGGTATGCTGGTGAGACGACTAAGGATTTAGGTACCATAAAGCTTGACCTTTCAAAAAACGATGAATGATGGGAGTCGAAAATATTTCGATACGTAAGAAAATTGGGCTTGAATTGTTTCGGAAATATAAGAAAAATCAGGCATTAACACATAATCTAAACTATTTGTTTTGGGAATGTACATTAAGGTGTAATTTGGCATGCAAGCATTGTGGCAGCGACTGCCATAAAAATATGACGCAAAAAGATATGCCACTGCAAGACTTTCTTAATGTAATAGATGATATTACTCCGCATGTGAATCCTCATGAAACAATGATTGTAATTACCGGGGGAGAACCGCTGATGCGCAATGATCTCGAAATTTGTGGACAAGAACTGTATAAAAGGGAATATCCGTGGGGTATGGTCTCTAATGGATTGTTCTTATCCAAAAAGAGGTTGGAGGGTCTTCTCGATTCGGGTCTGCGAGCTATAACAATAAGTCTCGATGGGCTTGAGGAAAAACACAACGCCATGCGAGGAAATAAGAATAGCTTTCGCACAGCAATAGAGGCTATTTCTATGTTAGCCAATACTGAAGATATAGTGTTTGATGTAGTGACTTGTGTTACGGCCGAAACATTTTCTCAACTGGACGATCTTAAAAAATTACTTATTAATACAGGGGTAAAAGCTTGGCGTATTTTTACTGTATTTCCTATTGGAAGGGCTACACAATATAAAGAGCTGCAACTGGCTCCTTTACAGTTTAAGCAACTATTCGATTTTATAAAAGAAACACGTAAAGAGGGTGTTATTAAATTGGATTATGGATGCGAAGGTTTTTTAGGCAACTATGAGACCGATGTAAGAGATAATTTTTACTTCTGCCGTGCAGGTGTACGGGTTGGTTCTGTCTTGGTCGATGGCTCTATTTCGGCATGTCCTAATCTACGATCAAATTTTACTCAGGGAAATATATATAAAGACAGCTTTTGGGATGTATGGTCGAATCGTTATCAACCATTTCGAGACCGTAAATGGATGAAGCAGGACGAATGTGCAGACTGCAAATACTTTCGCTACTGCGAAGGGAATGGTATGCACTTGCGTGATGAAAACGGTAAATTATTGTTTTGCCACTTAAATCGGATAAAAGAAGGTGAGAGCATTGAAAGCAAAAATGTTTAATGTCATTTATACTTCTTGGACAGCCAAATAGTTGTAGTCGCTCACTACTTTTCGAAGAAAAATTCTGTCAGGCCCATCATAGTCATAGCCTGTTATCGATTTTATTCTGTCTGCCAAACGCTGGTTAAAGTATTCGTTGTATTGCATGCGTTGGTCATCTATGATAGAAGTAATTGTTTGAATGTCCCTGTCGGATAACTTGTCAAGTACATCTTTATAGGTAACTTTATAGTCTTCATGAAAATCAAGATCAGAGAGCTTTAGCTCTTTGTTTCGTGCATTCAATCTGAGGTCTATAACTGTGGTCCCTGCCAAATAATCACCCAATCGTTGCGACTTTTTTGTAACAGCAATCATTATGATAGCCAAAAAACCTTCTGTAAACGTAAAATCAACTAATCGGAATAACCATCTTAACAGATAAGAACTTCCGGATGGAACAGTACCATCGACATTCACAACTCGTATTTTTACGATCATTTTGCCAATGCTTTGTCCTTTATTTAATGTTTCGAACAGGAGGTCATAGAAAAGTACAGGAAAGGCCACTATTATAACTATAAATATCATGGCAGTATTACCATCAAACGCACTCCATAATCCGGCTCCGGAGAAAATAGATAGAATTCCAATCCAACCTAAATACCAAATCAAAATTACAACCCAGTCGAGAATATAAGCTAAAAGCCTGTATCCGACACCGGCTGTTTCGTAGTCTATTGTTACGTTTTGGGTTGTTTGTACTTCTATTATCATAAACACTAAAAAAATAAAGAACAAATTTATGTTTTTTGTATGATTATATGGTATAAATTTTTCATTCTTTTTAACCAAAGAGCTATATTTGTGCTGAAACAATATATTATAAATGCAAACTTGTAGTTTTTGATGAGAGAGGCCGCATTTGTCAAGCAAAATAGAGATAAGTGGCAAGAAATAGATATCCAGACCAAGGAAAAAGATATTCCGGCTGAAATATTAGCGGATAATTTCATTGAACTCACGGATGATTTATCTTATGCGCGTACGTTTTACCCGCGGTCGCAAACAGTAAAATATCTAAATCAACTTACAGGGCGCTATTTTATCAATATATACCAATATAAGAAAAAAGAGAAAGGACGCTTTTTACGTTTTTGGAAAGAAGAAATTCCTCTTATCATGTACAAATATCGCAGACACATGCTTTATTCTTTTCTGACGATGTTTGCCGGTGTTTTGCTTGGGATATTTTCTTTAGAACAAGAATCAGCCTTCGCTAGTCAGATATTAACTCCCGGATATGTAAATCAAACTCTCGAGAATATAGAAAGCGGTGATCCGATGGCTATATATAAAAGTTCGGATGAGGCGCCTATGTTTTTCGGTATAGCAACCAATAATATTGGTGTTGCATTTTATGCATTCGTCGGTGGCATTTTATTTTCTATGGGTACAGTTTATATCTTATTCTCCAATGGTGTAATGCTGGGTGTTTTTCAATACTTTTTCTTTAAGAAAGGTTTGTTGTTTACTTCGGCTATATCCATTTGGTTGCATGGGACATTAGAAATATCAGCAATTGTAATAGCCGGAGGTGCGGGGCTTATATTGGGTAATAGTATTTTATTTCCCCGTACATACAAACGTTTGTTATCACTGCAGAGAGGTGCAAAAGATGCTGTGAAAATAGTTGTTGCACTGATCCCCGTTTTTATTGTAGCGGCTTTTATCGAGAGCTATCTGACTCGTTTGACCGAAATGCCGGTTTACTTTAATCTGATAATAATTGGCTTGTCGGCCTTATTTATTATATGGTATTTTATCTATTATCCTTATTACATCAATAAAAAAACAAATGAAACAACAACAAAAGATCAGGCTATATCAAAGCCGTGACTTTAGCGGTATTTTTGATACTTCAATTGCATTCATTAAGCAAAATTATGGAGCAATCTTAAAGAGTATATTGGTATTTATACCTATTACACTTATTGCTACATATCTTCTTATGAATTTATTCTCTTTTTCGAATATGAGCATGACTTCTATTGGAGAATATGAAGACGATCCATTTGCAATTTTTCGATCTATATTTGATTGGCGATTTTTTCTTGGTATATTTATTATGATGGTAGCAGGATATTTAATGTCACTTTATCCTGTGTGCTATATGGCGTTATATGCCGAATCGAAAGATGGCACGGTAGATAGTAAAGATGTTTGGACAAAAGTGAAGCAAGTAGCACTTCCTTTGTTCGGTTATTCTATCATTTATGGTATTCTGATTTCTGCAGGTTGGATATTGTGTTTGATTCCCGGGTTGATTATTTCGGTATACCTTTCACTGTATTTTTATACATATATCATAGAAAGGAAGGGTTTGGTAGAAACTTTTCAGCGTAGTATTGAGCTTGTTCGCCATCATTGGTGGATATCTTTAGGACTGTTAATTGTCTTTTATATTATAGTTAGTGTTATTGGTTTTGTGTTTACACTTCCGGTATATGGCACGATGATCGGTAATCTATTAGGAATAGATTTTCTTACCAGCGAAATATATATATACCTTACATACTCTTTGAGTTACACAGCTCGCATGTTGTTGAGTCCTATACTAATAATAGTATTGGGTGTCATGTACTTCAGTTATAGAAGTCAATTGGATGGTATTGGAGTTACAGACGAAATAGATATGATCGGTGTAAATAAAGAAGAAGACCAACCGACTCAATATTAATACTAATATTTCAATATATCCCTTAGGGTGGTAAATACAAATAAAAATACATACATATTCAAGAGCATTTTATTAATGCTCTTGGTTTGTATGTGCATAAATCTTTTTGGTCAGTCAGATTCTACAGCAACGCTAAAGCCTGCACACATTCAAGAGAAGGTAAGCATCCGCATACCCGATAAAAGTAAGATAGAGGAATATAGAAAAGATGCGCGATTTCAGTATAAAAAAGAAGAAAGAGGTCTGTCGTGGTGGGATAGGATATTGTTGGCAATCAATAATTTTATCAATAATTTACTTGGTACGGTAGCAGAATCTGGAATGCTGAGTATTGTAGTGCTACTCATCATAGTAGTTGTAATATGTCTGATTGTCTTAAAACTTATCGGGGTTGACTACAGAACATTATTGGGTAAGAAAGAACTAGATAAGTCGGATATAGATATCTATACAGAAAATGTACATGAAATGAATTTTGATGCATTAATATCTAATGCATTAAGAAACAAAGATTACCGTCTGGCTGTCCGTTTTTTATATCTGAAAAATCTTAAACAAATGTCTGATAAGGACATTATAGAATGGAGTACCCATAAGACGAACTATAGTTATCAGTACGAGATACAGAATACTTTGTTGCGCTCCAAATTTCTTGAAACTACATTAATCTTTGATTATGTATGGTATGGTGAATTCGAGTTGGATGAGAGTAAATTCACTGAAGTAGATTCCCGTATGGGCGACCTAAATAAAATGATAAACCATGAAAGATAAGAAACTAATAATTCTGATTGGGGTAATTATCCTTTTATTGATTGGTTTGTCGTATGCCCGAAGCAAAGCTCCTAAGCCTGTAGATTGGAGACCTACATTTATAAATACCAAGACATCCCCATACGGAACATACATTGCATACGAGCTACTTGGAGATGTTTTTCACAAGAAAAATATACGATCTACACGCAGACCAATATATAATAACCTGAAAGAGAGTATGGAAGAATACTTCACCTATGACAAATCTTACGATTCGTATGGTTCAGGCTATTATGAAGATTATGGTGATGAGGAAGAATATGACTACACAGAAAAGGCTGATACAACTCAAGTAAATACCGACTTGGTAGTAGATACAGTACTTGAGCAAGGACTTGAGGAACTGAACTATGACCCTACCGAATGGTATAAAAGTCTTGATGCAGAAATAGATACTGTAGCATATATATTTATCAATACCAAATTCACACTGGACAAAGTAGATATGCAATATTTACTCGATTTTGTTGGTTTGGGAAATAATGTATTCATTTCGGCAGAAAGCTTTTCTTCGAGCCTGATGGATACTTTAGGCATAAAGACAAAGCATAGATATTTAGAAGCAGACACAGCTTATTATTTAATAGATTCTCCGCATCAGAAATATAACTTTACAAGTATAACCGGTGAAACAAGGCTCAATACTGATAGTTGCAACTTGGTGTCACGTCCATTGGCCTTTAATAACAAAAAAGATACAGTGTTCTTAGAAGTACAATATGGAAAAGGGCATTTCTATTTGCATACAATCCCTTCTGCTTTTGCTAATGTAAATCTACTGCAACTAAACAAATATGATTTTGCTTTCAGGTGCTTATCTTTTTTGCCACAGAATAGTAAAGTTATTTGGGACGAATATCAAAAGCAAGGTGGTACTGATGCGAATAGTAGTATATTCAAAGCGATGCTTTCCAATCCCTTGTTGCGTATTGCATTATATCTTATACTTGGTGGTTTATTGCTCTTTGTGATTTTCAGAGCAAAACGTACTCAACGGATTATTCCTGTCATCAAACCACATATAAACTCTTCATTAGAGTTTCTAGGTACAATCAGCAATCTATATTATCGCAAAAAAGATTTTAAAACCATTGCCGAAAAGCGACATGCGTACTTCCTTGACTATATAAGGAAGAATTACTATATGTCGACAGAGAAAATTAATGATGACTTTTTGGATGTATTGAGTGCGAAATCAGGTGTTGAGAGACAAAAATTGAGTAATCTATTTAATTTATATAACGATATAATTATATTGCCTCATGTGTCAAACGATATATTCTTGCAATATAATAGTCTGTTGGAAGAATTTTATAGAAAGGTAAAAAACAAATAAAATAAAAATATATGTCGGATTTAGAATTTCAGTCAAGGATAGATTTTTCCGAATTGAGCCAAAGTGTTCAGGATATAAAAAATGAAATTGAGCGTGTTGTTGTTGGACAGCATCAATTGATAGAGCAGATGATAATTGCTATCTTGGCAAATGGTCATGTATTGGTAGAAGGGGTTCCCGGTGTTGCTAAAACTTTATCTGCAAAACTTTTGGCAAAAACTATCGATGTTGCTTTCAGTCGTATACAGTTTACGCCCGATCTTATGCCTTCGGACGTCTTGGGTACAAGTATTTTTCTTCCGGGGTCTGCCAAATTTGAATTTAAGAAAGGGCCTATTTTTTCGAATATTGTGCTGATTGATGAAATAAACCGATCTCCTGCAAAGACTCAGGCTGCGCTTTTTGAGGTGATGGAAGAACGTCAGGTTACAAATGATGGAACAACATATAAAATGAACTATCCATTTCTTGTAATGGCTACTCAAAACCCGATAGAGCAGGAGGGGACATACCGTTTGCCCGAAGCTCAGTTAGACCGCTTTTTATTCAAAATTGTAGTTGATTATCCGAATATTGTAGATGAGATTAATATCTTAGACAGACAAAACCGAGGAGAATTATCTCCTGAGATAGGTATTCGTCCGGTTCTGACGGCTGAGAAATTAAACTCTTTGCGCTCAGCGGTAGATAAAGTGCTGGTTGAACATCAGCTATTAGAATATATCGCTCAGATTGTATCTGCTACACGTCAGAGCCCATGGATAACGCTCGGTGCTTCGCCTCGTGCATCACTAGCAATACTGAATGCTTCTAAAGCATTGGCAGCCATTCGAGGGCGCGATTTTATTACGCCTGACGATATCAAGGAAGTTGCTGTGCCTGTACTTAGACACAGGATTTTATTAACACCCGAAAAAGAAATGGACGGTACATCTACCGATACAATTATATGTCAACTGATAGACAAAGTGGAAGTTCCCCGATAAAATGGTTCTTTAAGAGTTTCTATCTCTCAAACCGTTTTTTCTTCACGCTGGCTTTATGTGTGTTGGGATACTTCGTATCTTATATTTTCGAGGCCTCACTTTTCATCATGACTGTGGTGATGAGCGTATTGGCTGTATTCTTGTTGTTGGATATATTTTCTCTTTATCGACAGACAAGAGGGATAGACGCTTTCCGTAATTGTCCCGAACGGTTATCGAACGGTGATGTAAACACTATATCGCTTTCAGTGTCCAATAAATATCCATTCAGGGTTGCAATAAAAATCATAGAAGAAGTCCCTTTTCAATTTCAAAAAAGAGATTTGACATTTAGTACTTCGATAGGTGTACGCAAATCAGAGGTTTTGTACTACGATCTTCGTCCCACCGAAAGGGGAGTGTATCAATTTGGAGCAATAAACGTTTATGTGGCGGGACTCTTGGGGCTTGTTACACGGCGCTATATATTCGACGAAAATAAAGATGTTGCCGTATATCCGTCTTTTCTCGAGATGCATAAGTATGAATTATTGGCAGCATCGCATCGCCTTACAGACTATGGTATTAAGAAAATACGACGCATCGGGCATGCTACCGAATTTGATCAAATCAAACATTATGTATTGGGTGACGATCCTCGTACAATCAACTATAAGGCAACCGCGCGTATGAGCCAGCTGATGGTAAATACCTATCAGGAAGAGAAATCACAACCTGTATATTGCTTGATCGATAAAGGGCGTACGATGAAGATGCCATTCAACGGGTTGACGCTGTTGGATTATGCAATCAATACTACATTGATGGTAAGTACCACAGCGTTGAATAAGGGTGATAAAGCCGGGCTGATAACCTTCTCAAAGAATGTAGATGAGATTCTTCCGGCAGATAGGCAACGCCGCCAACGAGTAAAGATTTTGGAAACGTTGTATGCGCAGAAAACAGATTTTAAGGAGTCTGATTATGAGCGATTGTACGCTACTGTCCGTCGCAAATTGTCGCAACGCAGTCTGATTGTTTTGTTTACAAACTTTGAGACTGTAAATGGAATGCGCCGCCAGTTGAAATATCTCACTCACATGGCCAAAGATCATTTGGTGTTGGTTGCTTTTTTCTTGAATTCTGAATTCAACGAGGTGTTGGAGTCTTCTCCTGCGGGATTGGAAGATATATTCAGGAAAGGAATGGCCGAAAAACTATGGAATGATAAATACCTGATCGTTAAAGAACTCAATAGATATGGAATTCATACGATTCTCTCAAAACCTGAAAATCTTACTATCGATTCTATTAACAAATATCTTGAATTCAAGTCAAGAGGATTGATTTAATCTTCTTCAATATTACTGTTAGATAAAACCTTTGTAGAAACTCTAAATTATACCCACATCAAGTCGCTCATTATACCATCAGATATAAAGATTCCTTGTCGGGTTAATTTTAAAGTATTATCCTTTTCGGTTAAAAACCCTTGATCAAGGTATTTTCGTGCGTTTTTCAAGCAGAATGCTTTCATTTTAGTGCCAAAAAGGGATTCAAGGTCAGAGAGGTTTACCCCCCATTTGGTACGCATACCTGTTAAAATAAAATCGTTGTATCTTGTGTTTTCATCTAGAAGCTCAATTTCCAGATTTGGATTTTCAGCCCTTATCCCTTCTATATATTTTGATATGGAGGCTACGTTCCACGAGCGGTTTTGCCCATCGTAAGAGTGGGCAGCAGGACCTAGTCCCAGATATTTCTTTCCAAGCCAATAGGAGCTGTTATGCTTTGAGTATAATCCGTGGCGGGCAAAATTAGAGATCTCATAATGATCAAACCCCGCAGCGGTAAGTTTTTCTATCATTCGTGAAAACATGTCTACACTCAGGTCTTCGTCAACAGGATTTACGTCTCCCATTTTGAATAAACGATAGAGCCTTGTGCCCTGTTCATAGATCAAATGATAAGATGAAATATGCTGTACATCGAGAGCAATTGCTTCTTCGAGGTTTCTTTCCCAAATCTGCATTGTCTGGTTCGGCAAACCATACATTAGGTCAATACTGATATTGTCATAGCCTAGCGATTGGCACATCCTGACAGCTTCTTTGGCTTTATCGGCAGAATGCCTGCGCTTCAGAAATTTGAGCTCTTCATCGTCAAAGCTTTGAATTCCTATGCTCAGGCGATTGAATGGTAATTTTTCTTTAAGGGTTGCTAAATACTGAGGAGAGAGATCATCGGGATTTGCTTCCATTGTTATTTCGGCATCAGGCAATATCCGAAATTCATGATATAGAGTTTCAAATATACGGAGGAAGTCACTCTCAGATAACTGAGATGGAGTACCTCCTCCAAAATAGACGGTCTTTACATCTTCGTCTCCAATGTAGTTTTTACGTAGCTTTATCTCTTCACAAAGAGCCGAAACATAGTCATACTTCGGAGACATATCTGTGCGTGTATAGAAGTCACAATATATGCACCTTGTCTTACAAAAAGGAACATGAATATAAATTCCGGCCATTACGTAATTTTAAGCTATTCGAAAGGATTGATTAGTTATTAGCTAATATTATTCTTTATACATTTTGTCGATAATATCCTTATACTTTTCTGCTACAAATTTACGCTTTATTTTGAGTGTATTGGTCAATTCACCACCTTCCATCGTAAATGGCTCTGCCAGCAACCTGTATTTTTTTATTTTTTCGTATGGTGCAAAATGAGCTTGCAAGAGTTCTATGCGTCCGTCCAGCATACGGAGAATGTCTACATTAGAAAACAAGTCTTCTACTTTGTCATACTTTATTTGTTGTTCATTTGCATACTCTTCCAGTGCTTTATAATCGGGAACAATAAGTGCACTCACAAATTTACGCTCGTCGGCTATAACCGCAATCATATCGATAAACTTGTCTTCGGCTACGCGTGTCTCTATAGCCTGAGGTGCGATATATTTTCCGTTAGCTGTCTTAAACAGGTCTTTGATGCGTTCGGTAATGTACAACACTCCGTTTTCTAATTTCCCTGCATCTCCCGTACGGAAGAAGCCGTCTTCGGTGAAAACTTTAGCTGTCTCTTGCGGTTTGTTGTAGTATTCTCGCATCACAGTTTTTCCTTTTACAAGAATCTCGTTGTTTGTCTCATCAATCCTAACCTCAACTTCCGGCATTACACTACCAATAGAGCCAATAACAAATTCTTTGTCAGGATAAAAGCTTACGGTAGCTGTTGTTTCTGTAAGACCGTAACCTATAATTATTGGAATATTTACCGAGTGTAAAAACTCAATTATCGAGTCAGACAATGGAGCTCCTGCACATGGGAATATGTTTCCCTTCTCAATACCGATAACCAGCTTAAGGACAAAAAATATCGTATTGTTATATAGAGCAAACTTTATACGAGTACCAAGTGGGGCTCGTAGGTTTTTATTCTTAAAGTCTAGATTATATCTTTTACCTGTTTTGATAGCATCGGTATATAGCCATTTCATCAGACCTTTGGAACTCGATATTTTTTCGTGAACACCTGCATATACTTTTTCCCAGAATCGGGGAACACTGCACATGATAGTGGGATGAACCTGCTTTATTGATTTTTGTATTTCCTTAGCATCTTGATTAATAGCAATGGTCATTCCCTTATGGATAGCGTAATATGTCCATGCCCGTTCGAAAATATGCGCCAATGGAAGGAAATTCATAGACAGGTCTTTATTCGAAGTCATAGGCAGGCGCATGTCATGAATACGGAACACCTGAGAGAAACACGAATGTGGGAGTACTACTCCTTTGGGTTCGCCGGTTGTACCAGAAGTATATATAATACAAGCGATATCATCTTCTCTCCTTGACTTAAGGCGTACTCGCACGATAACTTCTGTGTGCGAATTTTCTCCGGTAGCGATAAAATCATCAAAATATACAGAAGTCTTATCATCCGGATGAAATTTGACATTATTATCGAATACAACAATTTTCTTCAATACAGAAGAGTTTTGCTGTACTTTAAATGCATTGTTATATTGGAATTGCTCACCTGCAAAGAGTAACTGTATACTGGCATCATTTACGATATATTCTACTTGCGACGGTGATGATGTTGCATAGATAGGTACCGAAATGCAACGGTTGGCAAAAGTACCGAAATCCGCAAAAAGATATTGTGGCATGTTCTGAGAATACACAGCGATCCTAGAGCCTTCTTCTACACCCATTTCAGCCATTGCCCAGGCTGTTTTCATTACATTGTCCGAAAACTTATTCCATGAAATATTCTTCCATTTTTTTTCATACGGGTTTCTATATTTCAGAGCTGTTCTCTTACCATACCTGATAGCCTGACGATGTACCAATATAGACAGATGATAATAATTCATTTGGACTTCCTTTTTTATTTATTATTATCACAAAGGTAATTTATAATATTAAAAAATTATTATTTAATTTCACTTTTTATAGTTGCCTAAGCATCTATTGTAGCCACAATCAGAGGTTTAAGTAATGTGTCCTAAAGGGCAAAAATCTGCAATTAACTAGCAGGGGATAAAATACAACTCATGATTTATTTTTACTACTTTTGTAGCCAACTAAATATATCTATATGGCAGGGAGTGGAATGAAGAGCTTAGCAAAAGATACTGCAATCTATGGATTGAGTAGTATTGTTGGCCGCATATTTAATTGGTTGCTTGTTCCTTTACACACATATATTTTTACTGATACTATCGAGTATGGCAAGGTAAGCTATATATACGGCTACACTGCGTTGTTTATGGTTTTGCTGACTTACGGCATGGAAACGGGATTTTTCCGCTTTATGAATAAGAAAGACGAGAATCCTGATAAAGTATATGCTACATCTTTAATTTCATTAGCTACGACATCTCTGCTGTTTATTCTATTCTGTTTTTCCTTCATCAATCCTGTTTCGTCATGGATGGAATATACCGATCACAAGGAACACATCTGGATGATGGCTATTGTAGTGGCACTGGACGCTTTTATGACAATCCCTTTTGCTTATTTGCGTTATCAGAAAAGACCGATTCGGTTTGCTACATTGAAGCTTACGTTTATAGGGTTTAATATATTCTTCAATCTTCTGTTTTTGGTCGTATGTCCTTGGCTATACAAAAATTATCCGGACCTGGCTATTAATAAGTTTTTTCATCCCGAGATCGGTATCGGATACATCTTTTTGGCAAACTTGTTGTCTAGTTTGGTGGTATTGATACTATTGATACCGACAACAATGAAGAATGTGAAGCTCCAATTTGATAATGCTCTGATCAGACGTATGCTGATATACTCATTCCCTCTTTTAATATTGGGGCTGGCAGGAGTTATAAATCAGACTGTAGCGCAATTAACTTATCCTTTTCTGTTCGATAATCCCGATGAAGCTTTCAGCCAATTAGGTATATACAATGCTTGCCTGAAGATAACGGTTATAATAACGATGTTTACGCAGGCATTCCGGTATGCTTACGAACCTTTCTTTTTTAGTAAGGATAAGGAGAACAGCAGTACAAAACCGTATGCCGATGCTATGAAGTATTTTGTAATATTTGCATTGCTCGTTTTTCTGGCTGTGATGTTCTATCTTGATATATTGAAATATATAGTCAGCAAAAACTATACAGTAGGTACAGTCATTGTTCCTATTGCGATGATGGGTGAAATATTTTTTGGAATGTACTTCAACCTTTCGGTATGGTATAAGCTAACTGATAAGACAAAATACGGAGCCTATTTCTCTGTTTTCGGATGTATACTTCAGGTTGCGATCAATATAATCTTTGTACCTCTTTATGGCTATATTGCCAGTGCATGGGCTACGCTGATTTGTAACCTGATAATTATGAGTATATCTTATTTTATAGGACAAAAATATTATCCGATAAGATACGATCTGAAGCGCATTTTCTTATACTTTGCATTGGCTGTTACATTTTATATTGCTGCCATGTATCCAGAGATAGATAACGAAATTTTACGACTGGCGTATCGGACGGTATTCCTTGTTATATTTGCAGCGGTTATAATAAAGAAAGATTTACCATTGAAAGAGATTCCTATCATTGGTAAATATATTAGCAACAATAAAAAAAATAAGTGACACTTTCTTATTTCATCGTATTGTAAAAAATAAATATAATTATCTGTATATAAATAGGATGTATGCTGTGTGAAGAATGAAAGGTTACACTTGAAAAAAGTGGGTAAAAACTGTTACTTTTGTCACCTTTTAGCTGTATCTTTCAGCCAGCCAGTAAATTATATAGGTATGACTGAAGAGCTATTTAATTACAAAACATATCATTAATTAATAATAACTGAAACGATGAGAAAACTATTTTTAATATTAGCAATTTTCCTTACTGTTGCCGGAGTAAAGGCTGACGAGGGAATGTGGCTGTTGAAAGAACTCAACAGGCAGAGTGCTGCCCGCATGAAAGAGTTGGGATTTAAGTTCCCTATTGATAGCATATACAGTGAGACTAACCCTTCGCTGAAAGATGCTGTAGTTATTTTCGGTAGAGGTTGTACCGGAGTGTCGGTATCTCGTCAAGGGTTGATATTCACCAACCATCATTGCGGATACGATGCAATACAAAAGCTTAGTTCCGTAGATCATGATTATTTGAAAGACGGTTTTGTAAGCCAGTCATTTCAGGAAGAATTACCAGCAGAGGGTCTGACTGTCGCTTTTTTACAGAAGACGGAAGATATTACAGATTTTGTAACGTCCACACTATTACCTACTGACAGCGAGAATGTACGTGAAGAAAAAATAGACTCTTTGTCGCAAGTATATCTTGAAAAGTATAAAGACAATAAGTTTCTTAGAGCACAAGTAATACCTTTCTATACACACAACAAGTATTATGTTGTTGTATACGAAGTATTCAGAGACGTAAGACTTGTATTCACTCCGCCATCTTCTGTTGGAAAGTTTGGTGGTGAAACAGACAACTGGATGTGGCCTCGCCATACCGGCGACTTCTCTGTATTCCGCGTTTATGCTAACAAAGACAATGGTGCAGCAGAATATAGTGCAGATAATGTGCCTTACAAACCTAAATATTCAGTTCCTGTTTCTCTGAAAGGTTACAAAGAGAACGACTATGCCATGACGATTGGATATCCGGGAAGTACCGAACGCTATATGACATCGTGGGGTATCAACCAAATGGTAGAATCGGAACACAAACCTCGGATTGAAGTTCGTGGAGCAAAACAGGATATCTGGAGAAAAGATATGAACGCAAGCGATGCTATTCGTATCAAATATGCGTCGAAGTATGCAGGAAGCTCCAACTATTGGAAGAATGCTATGGGAATGAACGAAGCTATTGCTAAACTTGGCGTTATAAAAGATAAAGTACAACTTGAGGCTAGATTTGCGCAATGGGCTGCTTCAAAACCGGCATTGCAAGCAAAATACGGGGATGCTCTTGCGCTAGTGAAAGAAGGGTATACTGAAACAATGGAAACATCTAAAATTCAGACATATCTGTACGAAACATTCTTCAATGGGATTGAAATTATCCGCTATGCAAATACGGCACTCCTTGTAAATAGAATGGATCCTGACAAAAATAAAGGTGAAGAATTCACAAAGCGTTTAGCTCCGCTTTATAAAGATTATGAGCCGGCTCTGGATCGTAAAGTAATGCCTGCATTACTAAAAATATATGCAGAAAGAGTTCCTGCTGAATACTTGCCTTCGGTATATACAAAGATTGCTGATGAATTTGGTGGAGACTATGATAAATTTGCCGAGTGGTTCTACAACAATACTAAATTTACCAATCTGGAAGCTGCTACAGCTCTAATAAGCAGTGAAGATCAGGAGGCAATCAATAATGACCCTGCAATTGCATTCGCTCAATCTTTAGAACCATGCTTAAATCTATTACGTCAAGCATCTGCACCTTATTATCCTCAGATAGATAAAGGCAGCCGTCTGTTTATGGCGGGATTAATGGAAATGGAGCCGAATAAAGCTTTTTATCCGGATGCTAACTTCACTCAACGTTTGAGCTATGGCTCTGTAGGAGGATACAAGCCTGCCGATGCGGTTACTTACGATTATTATTCAACATCTCAAGGTGTATTGAATAAACAAGTTCCTAACGATCCTGAATTCGGTGTGCAACAATATATATTGGACGATTTGGCAAGTAAAGATTTTGGACAATATGCAAACAAAGCGGATGGAAAAATGTATGTAAACTTCTTGTCGAACAACGATATTACAGGAGGTAACTCAGGTAGCCCTGTATTTAATGGAAACGCAGAACTAATCGGACTTGCTTTTGATGGTAACTGGGAATCGCTGAGCGGTGACATCTTGTTTGAACCAGAGTTGCAACGTACAATCAGTGTAGACATACGTTATGTACTTTATATAATAGATAAGGTAATGAAATGCCCTCGTCTTATTAACGAGTTGAAAGTGGCAAAATAAAAATATAAGAATATAAGGGAAAACAAAGGCTTGTGATTTTATGATCGCAAGCCTTTGTTTGTAAATGACAGGTTATTAATTGTTTGTTGTGTAATTTATATCGCTTTTTATTGATACTTATATTTTTTTAGAACTAAATTATCATTCATTAAATGTTAAATATCTGATAAAGGATAGGGTTTTCATTTTTTGAACGATCATAATAGTACAACCGGTTTTATTAATCATCATTAAAAACAATATAGCCATGAGAACTAAATGTTTAAAATTGATACAAACTGTATTTACAGTCCTTATAATTTGGAGTGTAGCACTTCCAACTTATTCGGCCAAAGATCCGGGATATATTACAATAACCGGAGTAGTGAAGGATATAAAGTCAAAGAAAAACCTTGAATATGTGAGTATTTCTGTTCCCGGTACAGGTATAGGTACTATCTCGAACGCTGATGGTGGATTTACCATCAAGGTAAGAGACTCCCTGAATATTAAAACAATAGAAGTATCTCATATAGGCTACTTCAACCAGCGAGTACCTCTATTGGATCAGGATATGAGCAATATTACGATTTTCCTTACACGTAATGAGAACAAATTAAAAGAGGTCATTGTCGAATCTACTGATCCATTAGAATTGGTAGAAAAAGCTATAGATAAGATAGGAGAAAATAATAGTGCGATGACAAACCTTTTAACCGGATTCTATCGTGAAACTATACAGAAAAGACGTAATTATATAAACATCTCCGAGGCTGTAATCGATATCTACAAGACCCCATATACCCAATCGGATGCAGGAGACAGAGTACAAATATTGAAAGGAAGGAAACTCCTTAGTCCAAAACCCGGCGATACTCTGCTTGTTAAATTTGTAGGAGGTCCAAATTTATCTACTTACCTGGATATTGTAAAGAATAGGGATATAATGTTAGATAAAGCTTCTCTTCATTACTATAAATACAAGATGGAGAATAGTGTAATGATAAACGAACGTCTTCATTATGTGATAAGTTTTGAACCTCAGGTTATTATGCCTTACGCCCTGTTTTATGGAAACTTGTATATTGATCAGGAAACATTAGCTTTTTCTCGGGCAGAGTTTAATTTGAGTATGGACGACCGCAATAAAGTTACACAGGCCATTCTTCGTAAAAAACCGTTCAGATTACATTTCAAACCCGAAGAGGTAGCCTATTTGGTTACATATAAGCAGCAGAATGGGAAAAGCTATCTGAATTATGTCCGTAACGAAGTCCGCTTCAAATGTGATTATAAGCGCAGACTGTTCTCTACCAACTATACAATTATATCAGAGATGGTTGTTACCGACAGACAAGAAAATAATATAGCTAAAATTCCGGCTAGAGAAGCATTTAGCGATAGATATTCCTTGTCAGACAAAGTGAGTAACTTCTATGATGCCAACTTCTGGGAAGGTTATAACATTATAGAACCTACAGAGTCGCTCGAATCGGCAGTAAATAAATTAAAGAAACAACAAAGTAACTGATAAATTCGTTATGATTTATTATATTTGGCTTTACTTGTGATTGTACTTATTATGCTGAACGATGTGCTTATATTCAAGAAGATAAAGGATGGTGATATAGAAACCTTCGAACAGGTTTTTCGCCAGTACTATCTGCCTTTATACATGTACTCGTTTGGCATAATTGGTCGTAAAGATGCAGCCGAAGAGATTGTTCAGGAATTATTTTATGTATTGTGGCGCGACCGTGAGGCTTTGAATATTGTCCGTTCGATGAAGAGTTATTTGTATGGAGCGGTTCGTAACCAGTCGCTCCAATATTTCGAACATCAGTATGTAAAAGAACGTCACCGAGAAAATGTATTAAGCAGGAAGCTTGAAGCCTCTGAAACAACAGCGCAAGACCAGATTGAATATAAAGAGTTGCAAAATATTATAAATCGTACACTGGAACAGTTACCGGAACGGCGACTTCGCATCTTTAGAATGCATCGCATGGAAGGTCGTAAATATAAAGAAATTGCACAATTGCTTTCTGTATCGATAAAAACGGTAGAGGCAGAAATGACAAAAGCATATCAGATATTAAGACAGGAAATAGAAAAATATACACACGCATCATGACTTTGAAAGAAACAAATAATAAGATTACAGATCAGGCTTGGGATCGCCTTTATATGCGGCTCGATCGGGACGGATTGCTGCCGGAAAATAAAGTAGCGAAAAAGGCAAGCATACGTACATCTTTGGCAAGATGGGGAGCTGTGGCTGCAATTTTATGTGTTTGTGCCATTTCAGTATTCGTTATATGGGGACAAAAGACCACTCATAAGGAAATGTTGACGATAAATAACGAAAAGAATGCTCCCACTCTGATCTCTACTTTAGAGGATGGGTCGGTAGTATATCTCTCAGATCAGGCATCTTTGCAGTATCCCAATCGTTTTTCGGATGATAAGCGAGAGGTTGTCTTGGAGGGAAATGCTTTTTTCGATATTAGTCGTAATCCGAATAAGCCATTTATTATTGAGACTCAACAAACGATTATTCAGGTATTGGGCACTTCTTTTAATGTGAAGAGTGAAAACGGTACTTCCTTTTCGTTATCAGTACGGCGAGGAGAAGTAAGAGTCACATCGAAATTGAACGGGCAGAAAGTAAATGTAAAGGCCGGAGAAACAGCTCTTTTGGAATCTGATAATCTACATAAGGTTAAAACTACAGATGTTTCACAGTTTGAGTCGTACCTCAAAAGGGTTCACTTTAAAGATCAGCGATTGTCTGATATTGTTAGAGTTATAAATATGAACTCCGACGCAGAGCAGCTAACAGTGTCACCCGAACTGGAAAATCGCCTACTGACAGTTACCTTTTCGGGAGATACTCCGTATACAATGGCCCAACTCATATGTATGGCTCTTAATTTGCAGTTTAAACAGCAAGATAATGTGATATCTATATCACAAAAATAATATATTAACCGCCATGAAATATACGGCTGAAAATACTTTTCATCGTATTCTTGTATCGTTATTGCTAATGATGGTAGTAGTAATCTTACAGGCAGATGATGGCGCAGTGCTAAATAGGAAGGTACAATTACCAAAAAGTAAAGAGAGTGTATATAAGCTGCTAAGACAAGTATCCGACAAGTCGGGTTATTTATTTATCTATGATAGCCAGATAATAGACAACGATAAGAAGGTTAAGATTGCAAAGGGCGAATATACATTGCGTGAAGCTATATATGCGATCACTGGGAATAATCAACTAAAGATTTCTGTTGTTGGAAATCATATTTTGTTACAAGTTACAGATCGGATAAAAGAACATACTGTAATCTCAATAGAAAAGGCAGATAGTGTAGAAAAAAAGTTCTTTACCTTTAGTGGTGCTGTATATGACCAGATCACGGATGAACCATTAGCTTATAGCGCTGTAGGAATCAGCAACTCAACAATAGGAACGATTTCTAATCAAGATGGAGAATTCAAATTGATATTGCCCGATTCTCTCCGTCATTCGAAGGTAAAGTTTACTCATGTAGGTTACGAAAGCCAGGAAGTGGAAGTCGGGCTACTGGCCGGACAGCATATTCGTTTTGTGCTTGAGCCCAGAATAATACCATTGCAAGAGGTGATAATTAGAGCGGTTGAGCCCCAAGAAGAGGTTAATCGTATGCTAGAGAATCGTAAGAATAACTACTCGACCTCGCCTGTTTACCTTACAACTTTTTACAGAGAGGGTATAGACCATAAGAAAAATAATGTAGATGTTACTGAGGCCGTGCTTAAAGTTTATAAGACCGGTTATGATGTAAATGCAAATCTTGATCAGGTAAAACTTATAAAGATGCGCCGTATTAAGAACATTCAGGAAAGTGATACAATCTTTACAAAAATGAAATCCGGTATTAATTCTTGTCTGATATTAGATTTGGTAAAGAACTTACCTGACTTTTTGAAGCCTGAAGAACAAAATAAATATGAGTATGGGCATACAGATATTACTGTTATTGATGGACGAAGGGTGAATATTATTTCATTTTATCAGAAGGAGTATATTGATGAACCTTTGTTTAAGGGGCAGTTATTTATTGATGCAGAGAATTATGCTTTGATAGAAGCGCATTTCGAGATCAATCCCAAATTTGTGCAACAGGCTACAGATCTTTATGTTCAAAGGAAGAATAAGGATATTCGGTTAACATTACAACAAGCTCGGTATAATGTCTCGTATAAACTGTCAAATGATGGGATTTATTATGTGAACCATATACGCGGAGACTTAGAGTTTAAGATGAAAAGAAAACGCAAGCTTTTTAGTACGCCATTATATCTGTGGTTTGAAATGGTAAACTGTATGGTAGATACAACTAATGTAAATACATTTGCCAGAAAGGAAAGAATACCCACACAAAACATATTCTCAGAAACGAAGTTTAAATATGACAAGAATTTTTGGGGAAACTTTAACGTAATATTGCCAGAAGAAAAGCTAAAAGAATTAATAATAAACAATTTGAGTGAGGTTTCTGAAAATCAGATTGTAAAATAAGCCGATATATTTATCGGCTTATTTTCTATATTTATGGTTTATTTTCTTATTGTCAAAATTTCTTTAACTACGTCAGCAGTAATGTTATGACACTCACCGAGCTTCCATCCACGGTTTCCTAGACGCTCTGCTACTTTGTTTATAGCTTCATCGCCCAATCCGTAGTCTGAAAGATGAGTTTTTACACCCATCGATTCGAAGAAGTCTTCTACAGCTTTGATCGTTCTATCTATGGCATCGTTTCCTTGGATGCCAAAGACCTCTTTCCCTAGACGAGTGATCTTTCTTCCTTTCTGATCTTTTAGTACTGTCATTACTCCCGGCAATACAATGGCAAGAGTTTGAGCATGATCAAGTCCATAGAAAGCTGTAAGTTCATGTCCGATCATGTGAGTAGCCCAGTCTTCGGGCACACCGCAGGCAATCCAGCCATTCAGTGCCCATGTTGAAGCCCACATCAGATTGGCACGGACATCATAGTTATTTGGTTCTTTCAGAGCTTTAGGTCCTTCTTCAACCAATGTTTTTACAATGGCTTCAGCCATATTATCTTGCAGCAAAGAATTCCCTTCGTTAAATGTCAGGTATTGCTCCATAACATGTACAAAAGCATCTACAACTCCATTGCCTGTCTGGCGGGGAGGCAATGAATATGTTACAGTCGGATCAAGTACAGAAAACTTAGGGTAGGTGAGGGGAGAACCAAATGCAAGTTTTTCTTGAGTTTCGGCACGTGTTATTACAGCTCCGCTATTCATTTCTGATCCTGTAGCAGGCAATGTAATAATGTCTCCAAAAGGCATAGCTTTCTTTACTTTGCTGCCTTTAGACAGTATTTGCCACGGATCACCTTCTTCGAAATAGACTGCGGCAGAAATAAACTTTGTAGCGTCAAGTACCGATCCTCCACCTACGGATAATATAAAATCGATACCTTTTTCTTTTATTACAGCTACAGCCTTCATACAGGTTTCATAGTGTGGATTTGGTTCTATTCCTCCAAACTCATACCATTCGTAACCGCTAAGGGCTTTTACAGCCTGATCGTAGACTCCGTTTTTCTTTATACTGCCTCCTCCGTAAGTCATCAGTACTTTACTGCCTTGAGGTATTTCGTTTGTAATCTCTTTGATCATTCCTTCCCCAAATATGATCTTTACGGGATTTGCTAATGAAAAATTTTCCATAATCTGTTCGTTTTTGATTGATAGTAAAGTTATATTATTTAACCTTATATAATTGAATTCGGTTTATTAAATAAGTTAAAATTCGATTAATAGTTTTGCATTTAGTTGGCGTCCGGTCAAGTAATTGGGTATAGCATATTGGTGGTTGTAAATATCTGTAATCCAGTAATACGTATTTGTATTTTGCATGTCGAATATAT
This sequence comes from Bacteroidota bacterium, assembly GCA_023437305.1. Lineage (GTDB taxonomy): Bacteria > Bacteroidota > Bacteroidia > Bacteroidales > Dysgonomonadaceae > Dysgonomonas. The sequence continues at coordinate 57,753 of JAEZGN010000030.1, read as the reverse complement.
TAAAGATATCTATCCCTAACCAGATGTTCTTTAGTGATTTACATAGAGAGTTTGTCTTGCGTATAGCAAAATCTTCGCCTAGTATCTGCCACGAAAAACCGATATCTACACGCTTATATGCCGGTGTACGGAAATATCCGTTTTCATATCCTTTGTATGGGGCAGAAACGGGTAAGCCTTGCGACCACAGTCCCCTAAGGCTCATTTTTAGGCGTTCATATCCCGGCATATAATCCTGATAGAATAATGCAAAGTTGAAACGTTGATCCGTAGGCAGAGGTACTTTTACTCCATCTATTTCCTGTTGCGTTTTCATTATTCCAAGGCTGATCCAGCTATCTACACCCGGAATAAACTCTCCATACAGTTTCATGTCCATCCCTAGAGCAAACCCTTTGGAACTATTTTCTCCTGAATAGCGTATTTTTACATTGTTTACAGTATATGGAATCAAGTCAGATAGTTTCTTATAGTAGATATCTCCTGATAACTTCAATGGTGGAGAGTTGCGCTCTCCGCCTCCTCCAAAATAATAGTCACTGCCGAGTACAATATGGATCGATTTTTGTGATTTAATATCTTTATTCATCTCGATAACATTGTTACCATCTACATTTACTATTTTTTGGAATTCTTTGTAAAAAGGAGCCTGATAATAAATGCCTCCCGCTAGTCGTATCGAGAAATTTTCCATTCCGTTGGGCACAAAAGCTATAGCTCCACGTGGGCTTACGATCAGTTCTTCATTGAAAGTCCAATAGCTGGCTCTGACTCCGGCATTAATAATAAACAAGCCATTATCTGTATTAAGTTTATAAGTGTCTTGTATATATCCGGAAAAACGAGAAGGCTTGATTTTGTTATCCGCTTTCAGGTTCGAATATAGATTGACATCTATTCCTGTACTTGGCAGAGAGTAACCCGCAGAATCTCTCATTTCCCACTCTTTGATCTTATCTCTTACATTTTCTCGTTGATAGGCGAGACCCCATTTCAAGAGATTACTTCCTATCTTAAAGTCTCCGAAATGACTGATTGTATATACTTCCGACTTTACCTGATTGCGTGCATGTTCAATATATCGTCCTATCCCCAATAGAGAAGACTCGTCAAAGGCTTCATTCCCTTCTACTATGTTCTGCTCTTTCAATATATAGTTGCCTTCTATATCATAACGTTCTCTTTCGTCAGAAGAGAATGTAGAGCCTGTGATCCCTATATTTAAGTTTTCATTTATTCTACCTTTCAGTGTCAATGCTGCTTGGTAAGTAATAAACCTGTCCTTTTCCCATCCATCAAAGTATACAGTAAAGTTTCGAGGCGTAGTAAGTGTCCCAAAGCTAGTACTGCGTGTTTTGGGGGTATATTTATAAGTATTGTGCGCATAGTTTCCTAACATACTAACTTCCCATTTGGGTGATAAATCGTATGTTATATATGTTTGGGCATCAATAAATGTAGGGTCGTATTCTGCTTCAGTATCGGAAGTGCTCAGTAAGGACTGAGTTGTTTTATAGCGAACTCCCGTAATCTGCGAGAATTTTCCTGTCGAATTACCTAAATGAACACTTCCTCCTAAAAGTCCGGCAGAAGCAGACGCTTCAAATTCTTTAGGCTTTTTATATGTAATATCAAGAACTGATGACATCTTGTCTCCATATTCAGCACTATATCCTCCCGCAGAAAAACCGACGGTTTGCACCATGTCAGGATTTATAAAACTTAACCCTTCCTGCTGAGCTGAACGCACTAAGAGAGGACGATAGATCTCATTTCCATTAACGTATACAATATTCTCGTCAAAGTTTCCGCCGCGTACAGAGTATTGCGAGCTGAGTTCGTTTGTAGAGCTTACTCCACCCATCGTTGCGAGGAGAGATTCTATACTCCCCCAAGGGTTTGAAGCTCGTCTGGTTGCCAAGTAGTCGACTCGTTCAATAACTGTGGTAACGGTTTGTTGTCCTTCTATAGTAATGGCTCCTAAGATATTATTATCTTCTTTTAAGGTAATATTCAGTACCAAGTCACTTGTAGGTTTAGGTATTATATATTGGTGACGCTGATAGCCTATCAAAGAGAATATGATTTTAATCGAATCTTTAGTCTGTACGGATAGAATATACTCTCCTTTGTCATTGGTTATTACTCCATCGCGGCTATTCATCTCCGAAACTGAAACGTGTTCCAACAATTTTCCTTGGTGGTTGGTAACTTTTCCTGTGATTTTTATTTGCTGTGAATAAGCAAGGGACGATATAAATATGAGAAGCAATAATATGTTTTTTTTGATCATACGGCTAGTTTTGTGTAAACAAATTTAGGTATATATTTTCTGTGTACCAATATATTGGTAATTATAAAACAAGATTCGTATAAATTTGATTTTCCGATTTATTATAAATCAAACACAAAGCTATTACCATAGTGTAAGATATAGAAAATGGCAGAACCCGAAGGATCCCACCATTTTCAAGTTTTGTAAAGTTTGTTAGTTTAATGAGAATGTTCTCAGTTAAAGTTAGGAAGCTGTTTAGTCTGACTTAACATCTGCTACAAAAATATATGAATAGATTTAATAAACTGTCAGTATTTATAATTTCTGACCACATGTTTTATAAATCATGTTTTAAATTGTATTATAATCTGTGTTAAAGTGCTTTCCATTAGTTTATTAATTGTGTTTTGGAAATGTCTGACTCTATGATTAACTGCCTGCATGTGTCTATCTCGGTGACTACAAGGACATAAAATATAACGAATATTATTTGTTGAAAACTGATGCGTATTTTTGTGGCAAAGGCAGGCTATTTATAGTAACTTTACAAATTGTGAAAAAGCAAAGATTGAGATATGAATAATTTTGTACACTTACATGTTCACTCCCAATATTCACTACTTGATGGTCAGGCTAGTATTCAAAAGCTAGTGGATAAAGCAGTTGGTGATGGAATGAAAGCCATTGCACTGACCGATCATGGCGCAATGTTTGGGATAAAAGAGTTTTTCAATTACGTAAAAAAGAAAAATTCGAAATATGATGCTGCTATTAAGGAATTAAAAACTGAGATAAAGAAATTACAGGCAGATAAGGAGTCAGACAACTCGACTCAGATAGGAGATTTAAAAACCAAAATAAAAGAAGAAGAGGCTAGAAAGTTTAAACCCATTATAGGTTGCGAATGTTATGTTGCACGTCGGAGCAGACATCTGAAGGAAGGTAAACCGGATATGAGTGGGTGGCACTTGGTCGTTTTGGCCAAAAATCTTACCGGGTACAAAAACCTTATCAAAATGATTTCGTACGGATGGACAGAAGGTTATTATATGCGTCCTCGTATCGACAAAGAGTTGCTCGAAAAATATCATGAAGGGCTTATTATCTCTACAGCATGTCTTGGAGGTGAAGTATCTAAAAAGATTATGGCTGATGATATAGAAGAGGCCGAAAAAACCGTTCAGTGGTTTAAAAATCTCTTTGGTGAAGATTATTATCTCGAGTTGCAGAGACATAAAACAAACCGTCCCGACGCAAATACTGAAGCATACCCCTTACAGGAAAAAGTAAATAAAGAACTGCTCCGTATTGGCGAAAAATATGGGGTTAAAGTAATAGCAACAAATGACGTTCACTTTGTAGATGAGGAGGATGCTGATGCGCACGACCGACTGATCTGCTTGAGTACTGGGAAGGATCTTGACGATCCTAAGCGGATGAGATATACAAAACAGGAATGGTTGAAAACAACAGCAGAGATGAATCAAATCTTTGCAGATCATCCCGAAGTATTGACCAATACGCTTGAGATAGCAAATAAAGTCGAATTCTATTCCATAGACTCCGATGCATTGATGCCTTTCTTTACGATCGATGCTTCCTTTGGAACCGAAGAAGGGTATAAAATTATGTACTCCGAAGAAGATCTTATTCTCGAATTCGGAGAAAAGGCATATCACCGTTTGGGAGGGTATGACAAAGTTATTCGTATAAAATTAGAGTCAGACTATCTGCGACACCTTACAATCATAGGAGCAGATAAACGATACGGAAAAGATCGCAATCAAGAGATTGTAGAACGGCTCGATTTTGAGTTGAATACGATGAAGACGATGGGATTCCCCGGATACTTCCTCATTGTTCAGGATTTCATCGCTGCAGCACGTAGTATGGGAGTTGCTGTAGGCCCCGGACGTGGATCGGCAGCAGGCTCGGCGGTAGCTTATTGTTTGGGCATAACGGATATAGACCCTATTAAATACGACCTCCTGTTTGAGCGTTTCTTGAATCCCGACCGTATATCAATGCCCGATATAGATATTGACTTCGATGATGATGGGCGAGGCAAAGTATTGAAGTGGGTAACAGATAAATATGGACAAGAACGTGTAGCCCATATTATCACCTATGGAACTATGGCAACTAAGTCGGCTATCAAAGACGTTGCTCGTGTACAAAAACTGCCTCTGTCAGAATCTAATCGTCTGGCAAAGTTTGTTCCAGATCGTATTCCCGATAAGAAAAAAGTCACCCTGCGTGATGCGATTGAATATGTTCCCGAGCTGAAAGAAGCTGCAAACAGCTATGATCCGATAATGCGTGATACTATAAAATATGCGCAGATGCTCGAAGGTAATGTCCGCAATACAGGTGTGCATGCCTGTGGTATCATCATCGGACAGCAGGCTATTTCAGATATTGTACCTGTTAGTACGGCTGAGGATAAGGAGACGGGAGAAAATATCTTGGTTACTCAGTATGAAGGTACCGTTATCGAAGAAACAGGACTTATCAAAATGTACTTCTTGGGGTTGAAAACCCTTTCGATTATAAAAGAAGCAATTGAAAATATAAAACATACAACAGGTAAAGATATCGATATAGACAATATATCGTTGGAAGATCCTGTAACATATGAACTCTACAGTCAGGGAAAAACAACCGGTACATTCCAGTTCGAGTCTGCCGGTATGCAGAAATACCTGAAAGAGTTGCAGCCATCCAAGTTTGAAGACCTGATTGCGATGAATGCTCTTTATCGTCCGGGGCCAATGGACTACATTCCATCATTTATTGCCCGAAAGCATGGGAAGGAAGAGATCAGTTATGATATTCCGATAATGGAGCGTTATCTGAATGATACGTATGGTATTACTGTATATCAGGAACAGGTCATGTTACTTTCTCGTCTATTGGCAGATTTTACACGTGGACAATCCGATGAGCTACGTAAAGCCATGGGTAAAAAGCTTATAGATAAGATGAATGCCCTAAAGGAGAAATTTATAGCCGGAGGAACAAAGAACGGACATCAAAAGAAGACACTGGAAAAGATATGGGCCGACTGGGAAAAATTTGCTTCGTATGCATTTAATAAGTCTCATGCGACATGCTATTCTTGGGTTGCATATCAGACGGCTTGGTTGAAGGCAAACTATCCATCCGAATATATGGCTGCGGTTCTCTCTCGGAACTTATCCAATATTACGGAAATAACTAAATTTATGGACGAGTGCAAAGCCATGAATTTGAATGTTTTTGGTCCTGATGTGAATGAGTCTTACCTCAAGTTCTCGGTAAACAAAGAAGGAGATATTCGCTTTGGTCTAGCAGCTGTGAAAGGTGTAGGAGAGGGGGCTGTGATGAATATCATAGAAGAAAGGGACAATAATGGCCCATTCAAAGATATCTTTGATTTCGTAGAGCGTATCAACCTTAGTGCTTGCAACAAGAAGAATATAGAATCTTTAGCTTTGGCCGGAGCATTCGACAACTTTCCGGGAATGACGCGAGAACAATTCTTTGGAATGAATGGCAAAGGCGAGACATTTATTGATATGCTTATTCGTTATGGAAATAAGTTTCAGATAGATAAAAATCAAGCAGCAAACTCCCTTTTTGGAGGCGATGCTTCGTTTGATATCGCACGCCCTGAGATTCCAAAAGTAGAGAAATGGTCAGATCTGGAACGTTTGAATAAAGAGCGGGAGCTGATCGGTATCTATTTATCAGCCCATCCGCTGGATGAATATAAAATCATACTGAATTATGTATGTAATGTAGGTATGTCTGAAATAGAAGATAAAGATGCGTTGAAGAATAAAGAGGTTACATTTGGTGGTCTGGTCAGTGGAATGCGTGAGGGTATTACCAAGAATGGTAAGCCATATATGATATTGCGGATAGAGGATTTTACGGGCAGTGGAGAAATTCCTCTTTTTGGAGATGATTATATCAATTTTGGGAAATATGGTCGTCCCGGTTTATATGTTTTTGTAAGGGGACGTGTGCAAGGACGTAAGTATGATGCCAATCAGATGGAGCTTAAGATTAATTCCATTCATTTGTTGCCGGACATAAAGGACACACTGATTGAAAAGCTTACAATTACATTACCTCTGCATGACATGAATACCCAGATGGTAGAAGAATTATCTACTTTAACTAAAAACAATCCGGGTAATTCATTGTTATATTTTGAAGTAGTAGACGGAGAGCGAAATATGAAGGTAGACTTGTTCTCTCGAAGCTATAAAATAAATGTGAAACAGGAACTGATTGATTATCTGGTAGAAAACGAAAGTTTTGTCTTTAAGGTAAATTGAAATTTTTATATCTAAAATAGATTATTTACCTTTGCACAGGAAAAAATAAAATAGACTTAATATATAAAATATATAAACAAATAGACAAAAGTTATGGCTTTGGAAATTACAGATGCAAGTTTTGAGGATGTTCTAAAATCGGACAAGCCTGTCGTTATTGATTTTTGGGCAGAGTGGTGTGGCCCATGTCGTATGGTCGGTCCAATTGTTGAAGAATTGGCCGGTGAATATGCCGGTAAAGTAACCATTGGTAAAGTAGATGTGGATAACAATGACGAGATTACCTCTAAGTATGGAATTCGTAACATCCCTACTATACTTTTTATTAAAAATGGTGAAGTTGTTGATAAACAAGTTGGTGCAGCACAGAAATCTGTTTTAGTAGACAAAATTGAAAATCTATTGAAATAAATTCTGATCTTCATAGAGTGCAATAATGAATTACAGATATTGACAGTAATTTAGATATTGAAGATATAAATAACAAAGCCGTCTGAAAAATATCAGACGGCTTTCTTTATTTTCAAATGAATTCTAAAAATCAGCTTTTATTTTTTTGGATTCATGATTACCTCTATATGATTCCCTTGAGATACCAATTTTTTAGTTAAGGCTTTGATATCATCTTTAGATAGGGAATTCACAAGAGCCAGATAATTTGAATGGTTATCTTCTCCATAGAAATATTTGGAACCTAATATACCCACCCAATAGCCATTTTGTTTTTCATCCTCCTGGAATTTCTTTATCATATATTCTTTTACTTTCAGGAAGTCGGCATCTTCAGGACCGTTCTCAGCTATCTTATTTATTTCGCGACTGATAATAGGCGTTATTGATGCTACTCTTTCAGGATCAGTATCAAAAGACATCTGTAATACACTCTGACCCGCCGGAATACGAGAGATCCAAGAGCGTACCCCAACGCCATAAGTACCGCCGGCTTCTTCTCTTACTGTGCGTACATATACAATATCTAATATTTGCTTAAGTGCCGATAGTGCAATCTGATTCTTTTGCTCATAGTTCAGAGTTCCGCTATACATTTCGAATGCAGATGTTTTTGGAGTTTTCATCTCTTGTTCGAAAACGTTTTCAACGTGCCCCTTGCGTATATTCGAATCTATATTTTTGTATTTGGCATCTTTATTTCCTGATGGTAGTGAAGCAAGATACTGTTCTACCAATGGTTTAAGAATAGCTTCGTCTACTGTACCCACAAAGTTGAAAACAAATGAACCCGGATTTGCATATATTTCTTTGTATATCTCAATAATACGATCGTAGTTCAACTTTTCTGCATCTTCTAACAACATAACTTGCATGCGAGGGTTGTCTCCATACATTGCTTTTGTTTTGTTGATATTCAAGATGAACGAAGGTTCGGAAGTTAAGTTCTTCAGCTGATTTTTGATCAAATCCATAATGTTGGAGTATGCCCCTTCGTCTTTGCGAGGAGCAGTAAAATATAGATAAGTCAACTGAAGCATTGTTTCCAAGTCCTTCATGTTTGATGAACCGTTGAATCCTTGTGTATAAGCAGATATATTGTTGTTTACACTAGCTGATTTACCTGCCAATACTTTTTTGAGATCTGTAGAGCTGAAATTGCCAATACCGCCTACTGATGGAACCATTGAGGCCATATTTGCATTATAGATATCAGCGTCAGCAATTATAGACGTTCCTCCATAAGCATGAGCAGACATTAGTATCTCGTCATCTTTAAAGTCCGTTTTTTTAATAACTACTTTCATGCCGTTCGATAGTGTCCATATTGTAGTCCCTAGCGTGTTATCGGCTTCGGTCTTGACGATAGATCCCGGTTTTGGTAATTGACTTACAAGAGGTTCGTTGGATACGGCTTCTTGGTATGCTGTAATATTTTCGGCCTCTACTTTCTTAAATACATTCAACAATTCTTCTGTTGTAGGATATACAAGTCCTTCTTTTTCAGGACCTGTTACGGTAATCACAATATTCTTATCTGCAATCAATTGTTTTACAACAGCGTTTATTGCCTGAGCATTAATAAATGGAGCAAACTTCTTAACGAAATCATATTCGTATTCTATACCCGGTATGCCCTCATCGCTAGTAAAGCTTCTTACATATTCTTGAACGTATCTGTTGTTAAGTTCTTTATTTCTGTTGTTATACATATTTTCATACTGTTCCAATAAGGTAGCCTTTGCTCTTTCTACTTCGGCTTCAGTATATCCGAACCTTTTGATACGTTCGTTTTCTCTTGTAAGACTGGCTAAAGTTTCATCAACTTTTCCTTCCTTACTTAAGGCAATAGTAGTCCATGCATCTTTTGTTTTTGATACAAAGAACTCTCCGTCGTATGCATAGGATGCAGCAAATGGAGCATCTCCTTTTTGGGATATTTCCTCTAAGCGATCTGATAGCATATTCGAGGCAAGGCTTTTTACGAAACTTATGATCAGACCTTCCTGAGTTTGTTTTGTTTCTGCCGGTATTACATCGTGCTTAATATACTGAGTAACTTGAGTTCTTACAGCCTCGGGGTCGGTAATAACAGATACAATCGGTTTATCATTATCCGGAACAGGAAAGTAAACTCTTTCTGCCGGATTTACCGGTTTAGGTATGTCAGACCACATAGCTTTTATCTTGGCCTCTACTTCATCTACATTGATGTCTCCAACGATAACAATACCCTGCAAATCGGGACGATACCATTTGTGGTAGTAATCACGCAATGTTTGATAAGGGAAATTTTCTACGATTTCCATTTTACCAATAGGCATGCGGTCGGCATATTTACTTCCTTCGAAGATAACAGGAAGTTGTTTGTCCCATATACGGTACTGAGCTCCGCTACGGGTACGCCATTCTTCCTTGATTACAAGTCTTTCTTCGTCAATTTGCTCATCTTTCAGGGCGATAAATCCAGACCAATCGTGTAATACCATCAAGCATGAGTCAATGATTGCATCACGTACTACGGGAACATCATCCAGATTATATACTGTTTCGTCAAATGAGGTATATGCATTTACATTTGCCCCAAATTTAACTCCGATTGACTCCAGATAATTCAACATTGTCTTTTTCCCGGGAAAGTTTTTTGTTCCGTTGAAAGCCATATGTTCAAGAAAATGTGCCAATCCAGCCTGACTGTCTTCCTCCTGCATAGAACCCACCTTCTGAGCAATATAAAAATTAGCTCGTTTCTCAGGATAGGCATTGTGACGAATATAGTATGTAAGTCCGTTTTCTAACTTACCATATCTAACTTGGGGGTCGACAGGTAGTTTTTCCATTGTTTGTGCTTTAATAAGTCCTGTTATGGCTAGTAAAGCGATAAAAATAAAAGACTTCCTCATATTATTGATATTTAAAGTGTTATTCTATGATCAATTTAGAAAGTACCGGCTTATGATCGGAAACGAAAGTTCCGTTTAAGGTATCAGGTAAGACTGCATAATCTTGTACTTTTATTTGTTTACTTACAAATATATAATCAAGTAAAGGGCGTTCATTTTCAGCTAATCTGCCAAAGTCGTGGAATGTCCAGTCTGTTCCCGATTTTTTTGATGCAATAGTTTTACTGTCTGCCAGGTGATTGGGTTTTGAAGCGTCTGTAATATTCTTAATAGCTTCCGATTGCGGAGTATCATTAAAGTCTCCTGTAAGTACTATCGGGAGACCTTTTCCCAACTCTTCAGCTTTCTTTAATAGTAAATTCCCGCCTTCTTTTCGGGCAACCAATCCATCGTTATCAAGATGTGTATTAATAGCAAATATTTCTTTACCCGTAGTTTTTTCTTTTAGTATAGCCCATGTTGCAACACGTATATATGATGCATCCCAACCCTTAGATCCTGCTATTTCGGGCGTTTCGCTTACCCAGAATGTTCCGGATTCTACAGCAGAGAACTTGTCTTTTTTGTAAAAGATCGGGCTGAATTCTCCTTTATCTACACCATCTTCACGTCCTACACCTATGGCCGTATATTCAGGCAAGCGTTCTTTCAGGTCATTCATCTGGTTTACCAAAACTTCTTGCATGCCAAGTATATCCACATCATTGATTCGAACCATTTCAGCAGCATTATCTTTCCTGTATTGCCAGCTGTTAAGACTATCGCTGGGAACATCCAGACGAATATTGAATGTCATTACATTCAATTCTAAAGGTTTTGTATTACAAGATGATATAAAAAGTAAAGAGGGTAGTAATAAGTAAATTAACTTTTTCATTTTAAGAACATTAATTGAATGAAACTATTTTGTTTGCTAGAATTAAAAATTTTATACAAATAAATTCCACAATTTGGGTAAGAAAATAATAGCTCCGCAGATAACAGATATTACAGATGATACGAAAACTGCTGCTGCGGCAAGGTCTTTTATTTTTTTTATGACTTCGTTCCATTGAGGAGATATATAATCACATATATTCTCGATGGCAGAATTCATTATCTCTAGGCTGAAAACTAACGCTATAAGAATACATATAACAAGCCATTCTGTATTTGAGATTTTCAGAAGAAATCCGGCTGTAACTACAACTATTACAATAGCTATATGTATACGGGAATTATGCTCTTCTGAAAATAATATCCTCAAGCCGTTTAGTGCATATAAAGCTGATTTATAACGCTTTTTAAGCGAAAATTTCTCCGAACCTTTTTTGCTCATTTCAGGCAACCCTTAAATTGGAATACATTTGAATCGCTAATTTAGTAACAAAAAAATGATAAAAAGAGAGTTCTTGCTTCTTTTTGGCAAATAACTTTTGCTTTTTATTTGTTTCTGATATTAGGTTTCTGTAATTTTGAATAACAAAATATGAAAAATATGAAAAAGTACATATTCTTTTTATTATTGTCTATCGGATTGACTTCTTGTAATTTGAGTTATCAAAACAATCTGGAGAAAATGGGTGATGCTGTAAGGCAACACATGAGATACAGAGATGCGGATAATGGTACTATAACCAAAGTGGAATACTTTAAGCCGATATCGTACGAGAAGATAGCTAAAGAAAAACGTCAGAATCCTGACGAGGCTTATCTATTTCGAGTATACATTCAGGGGACATGGTCTTATGATAGCAGTTATAGGATATATAATATCAATGACACTGTCAATTGTTACCTGAACGAAGACAAAAAAGTGTTGAGGATGGATGAGAATAAAGAAAACTAAAAATACTGTCCTCAAGATATAGAAAACAGAAGGGTGTTTCTTCTTTCATTTTAGAAAGGGAAATGCCCTCTTTTAGTATATCTGCTCAATTATTAAATTATTTCATGTAATTTTGTATTATTATCATATTTAAAATTATCGATGAATACTTTTGGAAATATATTCAGACTTACTTCTTATGGAGAGTCACATGGTGCCGGTATTGGTGGAGTTATTGATGGTTGCCCTGCAGGGATAACGGTAGATATGGAGTTTATACAAAACGAACTAAACCGCCGTCGTCCGGGACAATCTAAGATAACAACTCCTCGCAAAGAAGCAGATGAAGTAGAGTTCTTGTCGGGTATATATGATGGTAAAACAACCGGAGTACCGATAGGTTTTCTTATTCGAAATAATAACCAGCATTCGTCAGATTATGATAACCTGAAAGATATTTATCGTCCGTCTCATGCAGACTATACATACTCTCAGAAGTATGGTATACGTGATCATCGTGGAGGAGGCAGGTCGTCGGCTCGCGAAACTATTGCTCGTTGTGTAGGCGGAGCATTAGCTAAGCTTGCGTTGAAGCAAATAGGAGTAGAGATATTGGCTTATACTTCGCAAGTAGGAAATATAAAGCTCGAAAAACTATACAAGGATTATGATCTGTCGCTTATAGAATCTACGCCTGTACGTTGCCCCGATCCCGAGAAAGCAAAATTGATGATAGAGCTTATCGAAGAGGTTAAGTCGAAAGGAGATACTATTGGCGGCGTTATTTCGTGCGTTATAAAGGGGGCTCCTGTAGGATTAGGCGAGCCCGTATTTAATAAGTTGCATGCAGCTTTAGGTAATGCTATGCTTGGTATAAATGCGGTGAAAGGGTTTGAATACGGCGATGGATTCGATGTCAACCACAGAGGATCAGAGGTCAATGATGTATTCTATAACGATAATGGTAAAATAGGAACTAAGACAAACCATTCGGGTGGGATACAAGGCGGAATATCAAATGGACAAGATATTTATTTTCGTGTAGCCTTCAAGCCTGTGGCAACAATACTGATGCATCAGGAGACTGTAAATAAAGAAGGAGATAGTACAGACCTTAAGGCTCGTGGACGTCACGACGCTTGTGTGCTACCGCGTGCAGTGCCAATAGTTGAAGCTATGGCGGCGATGACTATCTTGGATTATTATCTTTTGAGTTGTACTAATCGTGTTTTCTTAGATAAGCTTTCTTAGGAGATTTCAATCCTTTGATTAAATGCTTAGTTGCTAAAATAGGATTGTGAAGTAGCATTCGTGGACCGGAGTACTTCATGATTTCTTTTATTCTCTCCCTCATATCCGAACTATAGCAATGGATGGTGCAATTCTGGCATGTAGGCTTATCCTCACCGAATAAGCATTTCGTTAACTTTCTTTGTGCGTAATTATTCAGTTCGGCGCAAGAAGAGCATAAAGCGTGACTAGTACCATGTTTATCTTTACAGTACAAGTGAATCATCTTTCCGATGGTCTTTTTTTCTGTAGTATTCATTTCTTAAGAATCCCCTATATAAAAGGTAGGTATAGTTGATTGTGATCAAAAATGATCGCTCTATTATTCAAAGTTAAACACAAGTGATATCATTCGTGTTTTTCCCGATGAAATCGCTTGGGTATATTTAATTAAATCTTTATCAGACAGATCTGATCTGTCTTTATTTACAACATCAGCCAGTCCGAACGAAAATTTTAGTTCAGGACATAGTTTGAATAACGGTAAATAGAAATTACATCCAACACCAAATTCCAAACCATAGTCCATTGACTTGAAGCGAAGGATATCATTTTTCTTTTGTCCGATATTTAAGGCTGCGTATGCTCCTGCGAGTAAATAGGGCCTGAAATTTCCTGTACGATCCGGGCTAAACTTGAGATAAAGAGGTAGTGTTAAGTAATTACTTCTCAAGGCTGATTCGTATTCTTTGCCGGAAGTTTGCTCTTTAAAAACAAAACGCCTTTCCCCGAAATGTAGAGAAGGAGTGGCCCGGAGATTGAAATATTGGTTCAAATATCTATCGGCAATCATACCTACGCTAAATCCTACCGAATAGGAGGGGATTTCCGTAAACCAGGCTTCACCATTATCTCCCACATAGCCCGAATGAGATATTATAAGGTCTTGAGCTTGAAATCCAACCATAAACCCCAAATGATACATCTTTTGATCTGCAAAAGGCAGGTTTTGCGGTTTACGAGTCTGTGCCTGCATGGTGATGCCAAACAGAAAGATAAGTGCAAGGAATGATATTATTAATTTATGTTGTTTCAAAATTCAGTATTTATTTCTAATAACGTAATTTGCTGTTAGTTATTGCAAATTGCATATTTTAATCAAGAAAACGTAAAAAAGTAAGTTCCTCATCTTGTTGATGCAAAATAGAGAGCTTTTTATAATGAGTTTATTGCCAGGTAAATAGTGTAAATAGAAGATTTAATGAATTGATATAAACAATATAAATATTAATAATATCTAATCATATCTATTTTAGATACAGAAAAAACTCATTATATTTGCGAAATCAAAGTTAGTAATAATATTAAAAAACAAAAATCATGGCTTACGTAATTAATGAAGATTGTATTGCTTGCGGTACTTGCATCGATGAATGTCCGGTAAATGCAATATCAGAAGGAGACATCTACAAAATTGATCCAGACGCATGTACTGACTGTGGTACTTGTGCTGATGCTTGTCCAACAGAAGCAATTCATCCTGCTTAATTTGAATTATCAGGGAACAAAATACGGAAGGAAGCTTTTAGCTTCCTTTCTTGTTTTTATAGCAGTTATCTCGAAAAGTCTTAGTACGTACTTTCTTTTTAGTTGAACACTCTATCGAATTATAGAACGATTTTATTGAGAACTGGAAAAGGATTATGGAATCTTCATATAATTTGTCTCTATTAAATAAATACAAGTAGTAATTATGAAAATTTCTATGATAGTCTTTTTATTATTTTCTATATTAACTTCATGTATCAATTCACATAAGCCTATAGAAAAAGAGAATAGACCTATAAATTGGAAAACTATCAGAATTGAGTCAAGAAGCCAAGCTATTATAATTGATAGATATGAGGAATATGGGATACGGGATACCTGTGACTTTGAAGAGGTGAAGATTAATGAATCTTTTATTGAATATAAACCGATAAATAGAGGTCGGGAGTATTTTAATGTAAGCCAACAAGAGAAAGATTCATTATTCAAATATGTTTATGACATTATAACTAATACTGTCTATACAGAACAATTTGCTACTTGCTATGTGGGTAATATTTCTATTGGATTTAGTACAGAAAATACATCCCAAATATGTAGATATAACTCCGTTGGAAATTGGACTACAATATCTCCTTCAACAGAAAGATTGTATTGTTTACTAAAAGAAAAGACTAAAATACCTAAATATTGATTTTTATCGAACTGTTTAAGGTAACCTATACAAATTAAAAAAAGCAATCTCATTTGAGATTGCTTTTTTCTTAGTTGAACACTTTATAGAATTATCGAACAAATTTGTAAAGGATTGGGGAAAAATAGTTATTTTAGAACACCATATTTTAATAAATAACTTATGATTAAGAAAGTTTCTTTCGATGATGATTTTCTTGTTTATACAAACCTTTTAAACAGTTCTTTTGCTACTGTTGCAACTGAATTTGGATTAACTATGGAGAATTGTCCTACTAATAATGCCTTTATAACAAAAGAAAAATTGCGTATTGAATTATTAGAAAAGGATAGAGAATTTTTCTATCTTGAAGAAAACGATCTTGTAATAGGATTTATTGCAATTGAAAAATCATCAAGCAGACAAAATACCTTTTATATAGAAAAGGTTGCGGTTCATCCTGAATATAGAAATAAGGGGATTGGCAAGCAATTAATGGATTTTGCTACTCAAAAAATCATAGAACTAAAAGGAATTGAGATTTCAATTGGAGTAATCGATTCTAATAATAATTTGAAAAGATGGTATCAAAATCAGGGATTTAAAATTGTTGAAATAAAATACTATGAACACCTTCCTTTTAGGGTATGTTTAATGAGTAAATGTCTCAAATAAATTTTATCGAACTCTCCAATCAACTGACATAAATAAAGAAAGCAATCTCATTTGAGATTGCTTTCCTTTTAGTTGCGGAGGCAGGATTTTATTTTATAAATTAGACTTTGTATGTTGTTGATTATCAAGTGTGAAATTTATTGTTTTTTGATCTGCTGACCCGTTATTGACCCGTTTAAAAGATGGCTGACGCTTCTGTTTAATGGAGTTATTCTATTATTTAGTTTTCATTTTACTCTTCATTTATACTCTTTTCTACCTTCCCTAGCTTCTTTAAAAAACGATCCACGTTTTTGATATCTTTATTATCTATCCCTATCAATTCAGAGAAAGGAATCCCCGTCGCATTCGATATTAATATCACTTCCTTTACCGAACGCTCTATCATGTTATCGTATCGGTCGATATTAACCCTTTGTAGCCCTAGAGCCTTAGCAACTACAGATTGCTGAATCTTATGTTTCTTTAGTATGTTTCTTAGAATTTCAGCCATATTCCAATTATTTACTTTTCTTATATTCTATCTCTTTTTCCGCAGCATTTCTAATATTAACATCCAAAGTAGAACTTCCTTCTCGTTGTTCGTATGAAAGTAATTCCTGTTTTAGCCGTCCTATTTCCTCTCTTAAATCGCCTATCGTTTTATCTTTTTCTTTCAAGTATTCGAGCAAAAATTCAGGGGATGTTTTTTCGGTAGTTTCAATTTCAGCGTTTGTGTTTTTGTTGAACATCTCACCCTTACCGGTTATTAGCCATGAGAGATTTACTTCCGGATAGGTGCGTATTATTTCAACCAGTACGTCAGATCCGATACTGCCTGTAATTGTCCTCGAAAAAGATTCGCTTTTACCGATGCTTCGAGAAAACTCCCTCCCTGAGATATTCAATGCTTTTATTAGCTTGTCTATACGTTCTTTCATAAAAATTCAATATAATGGTAAAATTTTACTCGTTTTATTTTGATATTGGTAAAATATTACTCATATTTGTATCGTTATTGTTCGCAAATGAACAATTAATGTACAAAGTAAGGTGTAAATATAAATAAAATCAATACAAAAAAATGGGTAAAAAAGAAGAATGTTCAGAATTTGAAAAAGCAAGAGACAAGATTAAGGCTTATATTATGGATAACGCCCTTTTGCCTCGGTTGATGGTTGAAGCACAATTTACTTCTCGAACGACGTTCTATAATGCTTTCGATGAATCTATCCGTTCCGAGAGTCAGCTTACTCCGAGGCAGCGTATTATATGGAAAAAATCTTTAGCGCTGATGGAAGGAGAGGAAACAATACTTGCTACAGCATTAAGAGTCGTAAAATGAAGCGTATATCTATCCGGGAATTTGAAATCGTAGAATCTGTGATATATCACGGCTCTAAAAAGGAAGCTGCCGACGCGCTTAATCGAAGCTTGTATACGATAGAGACAACGATAAAAAATGTGTACGAACGATTGGGTATCAATAAAATATCCGATCTCACATTATGGTTTTGCGGCGTAAAGTTTGGAATATCCGACCAGGTAGAAGCTTTTAAGAATGTAGCCTTTGCGATTGCTCTTATTCTCGTCATCTCTCTTGAGGTAATTAACAACGATATTATATCTATTCAAGAATCTTTCTCTACACAGTCGGCACAAAATATAGGTCAGAACCGTATACGTCGCCGTAGAAAAGAAAAGTCGGTAAATATAACAGACATTCAAATAACAAAATCCTATGCGGCATAGATGGAATAAAAATATAAAGTGGGAAGGTCAGATGCCTGAAAGCGTATATAAGATTGATCAGTGCGCTACTTGTGGCTTATACCGAATGCATAAGCAAACCCATAAGATGTTTACCAAGACATACCTGAAATCAGGATGTGAAACTGAGAATTTACCTGAATGTAAAGATACAAACCTATTCTCCGAAGCGTCGGTGAACTAAATAAATACATATTGACTCGCAGCCGTATGCTGCACTACCACGTGATTATTGTAAACAAAAAAACAAAGAAAGACTATGGCATCAATTAACCAATTCGAAACCCTGTTAGACGCTAAAAACGTAGAGATCGATGAAATCAGAATGCAAGGAAAAAATGTAGCCAAGGTATTCGGTAAAATATCCGGACAAAGTTACTATTGGCTTGGATCGGGTATCTGCTTTTCGAGGACAGGAACCCGTAAACCAACGCTCGACTTAACGCTGAATAGCCATGAAACCTAAAAGCAAACTCGCATTTTTATTGATATGCATCGCTATGCTGTCAGTACTTTTTAGCCTGCTATGCGATCTTGGAGTAACACTTTTAATCAAACTATTATTAAGGATATTCCCATGACTCCCGATTACTCTCACATGCGAATGAACGACTATAAGTGGATATATCACTATATAGAAGTAATGGGTAGAACTAAGTTTTTTGAGCTTTTATATAGTCGTTACAAATGGTTGATGTCGAAACCTCAAGGATGGACCTATTATCTTCCTCTTAGTGAGAAGCTGGATACAGATGAAGAAAAAGACCTAATGATAAAAACAGTATGCCTTTTCATTTCAGAAGGGCACGGCGATTATCAGTTTTCCGAGAATTATACAACGATAATGAGAACTTAAAATGAGTAAAGAAATAAAAACAAGGAAAAGACCTTGGTCTCCTGCAGAAGAAGATTGGTTGTATCTGAATATGTATGTAAAAACTATGCCTGAGCTATGTGCTTATCTTCAGCGTAACGAGAATGCGATAAAGCTAAAAATGCACCGCGAACGTCAGAATCCGAAATCGATAGTAAAAGACAATGTTTTACTGCGTATTCTCCGGGCTAAGTTTTCCGATCCGTCTCTCTTTACTCCAAACAGAGAGTTCTTCCGTGCTGTGAAAATAGGGCAGAAGCGTTTTTGGATGATTTACAAAGGTCTTGAGAAACTAACCGGCGAAGAATGTCAGCGGGTATGCGGTCACCTCGGTATGAAGTATGTCGATTATGTTGATTGCTTACAATTAACATTTGAGGGGGGGATTTTAGATGAAAAATAATACACTAAAACTAATAGCAATAGGATTATTTCTATTAGTTATCATTCTATCATGCTTATTGTATCTACAGTATAAAGAACTGGATATATATAAAGACATCCAAAGATTAAATCAGTAAACAAGAAAGTAGCATTGCAAACATCTATAATATTTTAAACGATGACAAAAGATAAAACGGAAGAAAAAGAAATAGAAACTTATATTCCTGATTGGGCCTTTGTAACAGGTCTACTAGATTCAACTTTTAAAATGTTGGCTTGCCCAAAATATAAATACAAAGAAGTGACTATTAATTTAACTCCACAACCCAAAAACTTAGGAGATGGGAGAATGAGTCACGGATTCAATTATTCAATTGCTAAGATTGACCTGCATAATGGTACTTACGGATCAGCATCTAAAGTTTTCGATGATGCCACAAAGCTTGCTGAACAGATAGCTAAAAGATGGAATGAATACAACACTATTTCCGCCGAAAACGCTCAGCTAAGAGACGTATTGAGACGCTTGGAAGAAGATGTTAGATTCCTGCCAAAATTCTATAGAGATATGATGAATGGCAGTATATCTAAAGCTAAGGAGTTATTAACTAATAAAGAATAGAAAACTTTCAAATCAAATAAAATTATGAATCAAAAACAATTAGAAAAGAAAATTAGAGGATTATATAAGTCTTCTACAGAAGTACAGTCAGTCCTTGAGGCTGAATTTGGAAAAGAATTTTTCAATCGGGATATAACCGAGCGTATAAACGAATGGGAAGATATGTTAGCCGAAACAGGCCTACCGGATATACCGGAGTTTACAGAGCTTCCTGAACGCTTGAGAAATCATTTTAAGAAATACTACCGGTGTGTGGTTATGACTGAGGCTTATAACGAAGGTGAAAAAATGGATATATACAACGAAGACGAATATCGCCACTATCCATATTTCGTTACAAATGGTGGTCCTTCTGCGTTCGCTTTCGAGTACTCGCTTTGCGGTCGCGCGGATGCGCGTGCGGGGTCGGGTTCCCGCCTTTCGCTCAAAAGTGAGAAGCTGGCAAATATTGTGGGAAGAAAACATGCTGATATCTATCGCGAATATTTAGAGTCATAACCTGTAAAATGATAAAACAATGAAAAAAGACATCACAGAACGAGTAATATCTTACGAAGATGCATGTGCCTACTTGAAAAAAGAACCCGTAAATGAAGCTGCTTTGTTAACAGCCGGTGCAACTCCGAAACAAATAGCAGGAATAAAATTAGAAGACATTACGCTTGCTTTAAATGAAAACAAACCTATAGATATCTATAATGGACAACGCCGATGGTTTCCTGTGTTTTGGTCGAATGGTGGTCCTTCTGCGTTCGCTTTCTGGTACTCGGCTTGCGCTTACGCGATTGCGACTGCGGGGTCGGGTTCCCGCCTTTCGTATCACGAAGAGCGTATAAGCGACTATTCGGGAACACATTTCCGTTCTCTTTGGCAGGAATATTTATCCTAAACAAATAATAAAATATATCACAATGAAAGAATTAAAGAAATTACTTGAAGAAAGATTATCCTCTATAGAGGATGCATTCAGAGAAACCGAGCGTCCAAAGGTTGATTTTACGGTATATCCTGAAGATATGCGAGAACATCAGGAAGCAGACTATAATGCAAAGGTAATAGTTGAAGCAGCTCGAAAAATTGAGAGGGAATGCGGATTAGGTGAAATAGATTGGTCAGATTACAGTCAGCCTAAATATGCCCCTTGGTTTCGTATGAGTCCTTCTGCGTTCGCTTTCCGGTGCTCGATTTACGATATCGCGGATGCGCGTGCGGGGTCGGGTTCCCGCCTTCGCGTTCTGAGCCGGATTGCGTCCGATCATCTTGCAGAAACGTTTCCTGAAGTTTGGGAAGCTGTTCAACTCAAATAATCAAATAAGGCTGTTTGCTTTGAACCCGTGGTCCTTCTGCGTTCGCTTTCAAGAACTCGAATTACGATAACACGAATGCGAATGCGGGGTCGGGTTCCCATAATTGTAAAATAATAAACCAAAGCAAAAGCCCCGCCTCTTGGCGAAAAATAAATATTCAAAAGGTTCTGGTAGGGAAACCGAACGATCCGATAAGAAACAAAGGCATGAAAAGAATAGGAAACTTATATACAAAAATTTACGATTTAGATAATCTATATCTTGCATATAGTAAAGCGAAAACAGGAAAGTCCAAATCGAAAGGTGTAATACAATTTGAGTCCGATCTGGATAATAATATCCTACAGATACAAAAGGAGCTGATAGAACAAACATATATTACATCTGAGTACAATATTTTTACGATCTATGATCCTAAAGAACGGACTATTTATAGCTTACCATTCCGAGATCGTGTTGTTCAGCATGCAATAATGAATATTATTGAAAGCCTGTGGACTTCCGTGTTTATCTCTCAGTCTTACTCAAGTATAAAAGGCAAAGGTATACATGGTGCATGGAAACATATCAGACGCGATCTGAAGAACCGGAAACAAACGCAATATTGTCTGAAGATGGATATCACAAAATTCTATCCCTCGATCGATCATCATATAATGAAACAGATAATCCGGAAGAAAATAAAGGATGAGAAACTTCTCGCTTTATTAGATGGAATTATCGATTCTGCTCCGGGTATGCCTATTGGTAATTATCTTTCTCAGTTTTTGGCTAATCTATACCTTTCTTATTTCGATCACTGGCTGAAAGAAGTAAAAAGAGTGAAATATTACTATCGTTATGCTGATGATTTAATTATTCTCGGAGATAATAAACAGGACCTTCATTTGCTCCGCATCGATATACAAGCCTATTTAT
The DNA here is from genome assembly GCA_023437305.1 of Bacteroidota bacterium. Lineage (GTDB taxonomy): Bacteria > Bacteroidota > Bacteroidia > Bacteroidales > Dysgonomonadaceae > Dysgonomonas. Next base: position 36,013 of record JAEZGN010000030.1, on the reverse strand, counting down.
CCGAAAATCTTAAGTTGAAACTGAAATCTAATTATCAGGTATTTCCTATCGTATCTCGAGGAATAGACTTTATAGGCTATGTGTTCTTTCATACACATACGATGCTGCGTAAGCGAATAAAAAAGAACTTCTGTAGATGTGTAGCCAAATTGAATAGAAAGGTAATGACGGCAAAAGACTACCGTATTAAAATCTGTTCCTGGCTAGGATGGTGTAAGTATTGTAATTCTAAAAACTTAATTAAAACAATAATTAAACATGAAGAAGTTCTCAGATCTTGGTATTAAGCCAATTGATGATAAAGCAATATTTAGAGTACCAAGGATATCTATTACCGATATTCTAAACTGTGAAATACAGATTATTGATTACGAATCAGGCATAAAAACAAGTCAAGGGCCTAACCGGTACATAGTAAGAATTAGACACGAAGGCCAAGAATGTAAATTTTTTACAGACTCAAAACGGATAAAAGATACTCTAGACCAGGTAAAGAAAGAGGATTTTCCTTTTAAAACAACTATTCGTCAAGTGAGATTTGATTCTGGTAGTGCTAAAACATTTGAATTTACATGAATACTATTATTGATAAACTATTAAAAGCAGCATAAAATGTCACAAAACACTGCCATACCCCAACATATAATCGATCAGGTAAATGATATCGATATCATAGATGTAGTTAGCGAATATGTTTCACTCAAGCGTAGCGGCGTCAACTGGATAGGCCTCTGTCCGTTCCATACCGACAAGTCTCCGTCGTTTTACGTGTCACCGTCGAAACAGATTTGCAAATGCTTTGCCTGTGGCAATCCCGAGAAAGGCGGTGTTATAAACTTCATACAGCAAATAGAAGGTATTTCTTTTCCTTCTGCCGTTCGTCTGTTAGCCAAGAAGCACAATATCGATATTCCCGAAATACAACTGACTCCCGAAGAAGAAGCCAAGGAAAAACAAAAGGAAAGTCAATATATTGCGCTTGCGGCTACCCAAAAACAATTTGAAGATAACTATGCATCTTCTGCCGACACGCAGAACTATATCAACAATACCCGAGAAATATCTGAAGATTTCCGAAAGCTATACGGTATCGGTTTTGCACCCGGAGGCAATCAGTTGTCAAAGCTGTTACCATCCAAAGGATATAAAACAGATACGTTGCTCTCTGTAGGTGTACTCAAGCAGCATGAAGAAAGCGGGAATGTATCCGACCGATTCTATAATAGGGCTATGTTTCCGTATTACGATTTACAAGGACGTGTTATCGGTTTTACAGGACGTGATCTTACCGGGCAGGCAGAGCATGGTTTTAAGTATATAAACTCGCCGACTACCGACATTTTCAACAAAAGTATTGCTATATGGGGCTTATGGCAGGCAAAAAAACGGATATCCGAGACACATAAGGTACATGTCGTAGAAGGGCAGACCGATGTCATTAGCTTTGCACAAAATGGATTACAGAATACCGTTGCAGGATCGGGAACCGCCTTTACCGATGCACAGGTAAAAATATTGCATCGCTTTGCTGATACGGTTGTGTTGGTATACGATGGCGACCGAGCAGGTATTAAAGCGAGTATGAAACAGATTCAAACATTCCTGTCGTATGGCATGACTGTGCTTTGCTTCCGTCTACCTGAAGGTTTAGATCCCGACGACCTCGCAAAGAAGCTCGGCAAAGATTCACTTCCTAAAAAGATACAACAAGGCGAACAATCTTTCGAAAAATACATGTTCGATATTCTCGATGCCGGCAAGAAAGAAAAGGAAGAGCGTATTGAGGCGCTCGATGCAATTTGCGAATGTATTGCTTCTATTCCCGATACTGATTTGCAGTCAGAATATATCAGGTCTCTAGCCAATCTGTTCGAGATGTCGGCAATCGATATCAAAAAGCGTGTGCAGGGACTGAACAAAAACAAGATCGTTATAGAAGATTGGAAGCCCGGCTTCTATGGTATAGAAGAAGCTTCTGCATTCCTGGCTAAAGACAAGTCGGTGATCTGTGAGCTGACGTTCGACCGAGATCTGTTTATGACAGATTCGCATGAGCGTCCCATTGTATACGCCTATGGAAATCCTTCGACGTACGATATACAGTCGCTACGTACTAAGATTAACCGCTTCCGTGTTTCAGCCGACGAAGATAATATTGTACCGTCCTATACAGAAACTTCCGAACTCGGAACCTTAAAAATGCTATTCAAAGAGGGTTTCGATATACAGGTAGAAGCATCTATTTATAACTCGAACCGTGACTACAGCGATGATTCCGAAGATGAAGAAAGCTTTGTCTCTTCCGATTCGTATTACGACTTCTGTAACTTCTATATCGTAGGATATGGCTATATGATAGCCGGAGAAACAAACGGAATGCTTAAATCGGATATGATAGAACGCTGTGCCGAAGTAATTTCAGAACTCAAAGCTGCCGCTCGTGAGGTGATGATAAAGAGCTATGCTAAACGACTTGCAATAGATAAGACAGCCCTCGATAAGATTCTAAAACCTATACTAGCTACAAAAAAGGATAATGCAACATTCGAGAAGCAACGGCTTTCCGAAATGGCAGATATTGCGTCTGTAGATCCTTCCGAACTTCCTGAATATGTCGTCACAGATGATATTTTAAATAAAAAACACTCTCTGTATAATCACTATCCATTGCGTAATAAAAAAGGTGAAGACGTTGCATATATGTATAAGAATAGTGCAGGAAATGGATATACACGTATTACAGACTTTGTGATAGACCCGATGTTACATGTCTACGACAAAATATCACAGGCAAATAAACGTGTTGTCTTTCTTCGTCACATGCGTCCTGAATATAATCGGTATGTTGAATGGCAAAGTAATACACTGGCTAAAATAGATAAGGTGAAAGAAAAGCTAATCGAAGAAGGACCTTATAATTTCAGGGGAACAAATGCGCAATGGAACGATATCTGGGCGGCTATGTCATACGATTTCACATATTGCCGTGAGCTTCGTATACTGGGACAACATACTTCCGATGTTTTTGCTTTCGGTAATGCAATATTCCATAAAGTAAAAGATCCTGAAACAGGTAAATCAAAATATCAGATTACCTATGCTGATAAAATAGGGATAGTTACCCACGAGGGTGAAAACTTTTATCTGCCGGCATTCTCTGAAATTCGAATATCTGAATTTGATAAAGACGATAATTTTAAGCGCGCTGCATTTTTCATGTATAAAGATATACCTGAAAAAAACAAGCTAAGTTTCGAACAATGGGCGGCATTAATGGACGAAGTATATAAGATAAATAACAATGGAAAATGGGCTATATTGTTTGCTATTACATCGGCTTTTCGTGATTTCATATTTAAGGAACGGCGTTTCTTTACCGCACTGTTTTTTATCGGCCCTACGTCTTCAGGTAAATCTCAGGTAGCATCAAGTATAAGAAATCTATACGTAGATGTTGATATGCCTTTGTTCAACCTTAATACAGGATCATTTGCGTCGCTTACAATGGTGATGGAGCAATTTCGGAACGTTCCTGTCGTGCTTGAAGAATATAGTGATACTCAAGTGACAGATCCAATGTTTCAGTTGCTAAAAGCTGCCGTATTAGATGGGGTAGGGCGCACCAAAGTTGCTGATACGGCAACAAAAACAACTACAAGTACAGAGATAAACTCACCTTTGGTATTACTAGGTGAAGATGCACCTCAAAAAGGTCAAGGATCATTGTCTAATCGTAGTATTATTCGTGAAGTTCCGTATGTGGTTAAAGGTGAATTTACAGAGCATGAAACAGAAATTTATAACTTATTGAAAAAGCATGAGCGAATAGGTTTATGTAATATACTTGTTGAGATACTCTCTTTACGTGAGGTTTTTGAGAAAGAATATCTATCTATATTTGATAAGGAGATCAAATTGCTCAAGGACAAGGTAAAGATTACCGTAACCAATACTGATGGACTTACACGTATAATTAATGCTGTTGCATTGCTTACAGCAACATGCAAGCTAATTGAACAACATACCAGCCTGAAACTGCCATTTACATACGATACGTTTTTCGAACTTGGCGTTACGCAGGTGGTATCTCAACTTGAGCAAATTGCGACTACAAATAAATCTGCTGCCTTCTTTAATGCAATTAATACTTTACTTACTAGAGGGCATATTATACCTGGCCGTGATTTCCGTATCAAGTCAGAGTCTTCAGTACGTCGTGTTGTGAAAGGGAAAGAAACAGAGGTTCATGATCTCGAAATAGGTACTAATGTACTTTATTTAGATATAAATGCAGTATATGCAGACTACGAAAGATTTGTGGGTAAAGATACGGCTGCACCTATGCAGACGCTTATTATGAACTTTAAATCAAACACTGCATATCTCGGATATAATCGTGGCGTTCGCTACAATTGGACTGAGACGGGATATATCGAACGGGGGAACATAGAAGCTACCGAAAACGGCGGACAGATAAACAACCGTGCCGACCTGAAAGTATTGAAAAAAGACCGAAACGGTCAAGCCCATATGTTTAATTATGATATGCTTAAAACTCAATTTGATATAGATTTTGAGCGTATCGAATACAAAGATCCTCCCAAGAACGATGATGAACCACCTATGTTCAAGATGACTCCTCCAAGTGAAAAAAACGAAGATGATTTACCTTTTTAAAAATAACTTCTAAACAAAGAATTATGACAGTAGTGCTTTCTCTCAACAAACAAGATCTTATTCATCTTGTAAAAGGAACAAATCCATCTTATACAGCTATGGAAGATTCCTTAGTGAAAAAATGTGGAACGTATATTGGCGGTTTTAAAGATTTATGGACTTGGGATCAATATAAACTTGAAAAACTATCAGAGGAACAGCTTTTAGCGGTATATGTATTATGTAAATAAAAATAAAAAAACAAATAATTATGAAAATTCAATTTCAACAAGGTAGCCAAATAGCTAGTATTGTGCAAAAAATGTTCGAAAAGAAAGAACTTATGCATACAAAGGCAATACAAATTATTGAAGAAGAAACCGGGTATAAAATAAAAACAGGATCTGGACTTGGATTTAGATATGCCTTTTCATTCTGTTACGACTATAGTTTTGCTCATTGTTATTTCGAGGATGTTACTAAAGAAGTTCCCGGGTATAAGCAAGAGTTAGATAAAGATAAAAATATCGGTTATCGTATAAATCGAAGAACAAAAGCTGCAAAGAAAATTGAAGCAAGGTTTAATAAAGAAATATTCGCTATCAGCTCTCGTCAATTAAATGAATTTGGCATTAAAACAGAGACTGACGGACATTGGTATGGATGGCGGTTAACAAAAGAAGATAACGGAGAAATTTCAATGGTAATACATCCTTCTATATACGACTTGATAGATTTCGATAAAGCAAAAGATATAACAATAATCCAATAAATATTTATATTATGAAAACAAAATTTAAAGCTAACGACAAAGTAAAGATTGCATCATGTCCTATTAAAAAGTATATCGGTAAAATAGGAATAATAACAAAAGTAATACCTGTATTTGAAAATGCAGATCAAGCAAAAGAATCTCGATATATTGGAGAATACTCAATAAAAAAGAATGATGAAACTACTACCGGTTTATATAAAATAGACATTAACGGTAGGACATTATCTGGTTATGCTCTAGATGAATCTTTAGAGTTGATTACACAATCTGATCCAATCTATACAAAAGAGTTTTATGCCAGTCCTGTACTCACCCTAATGGTTTTTAATACTTTTTTAAAGAAGAATCTAGTTTCTGAAAAAGACATGTATAGTTCTGGAGCATTTCTTTCCATGGATGTTGTCGATAACAAGGAAACTAGGAAAATATTAGAGGTGATCATATCGGATATAGATGCCTATAAAAAAGAAAACAATGAGGCGTATTTACATGACGAGACAGGAAAAAGTATCGGTCTTTGTTTATTGCATGAAGCTCATTTAAAGGCTCACGGTGCAGAATACGAAATCAAATGGAGTGGTAATGAGTTTGTAATCGAAGAAGATGAACAATAAAAATTGAATATATTATGAAAACAAATAAACTTTTTGTATCCATATCCATTACAGCCATCATACTGATTGTGCTAATGGTAGTATTTTATCTAGTCATTATAATTGGTGATCTTTTGACAAAACCGATCTATGCAGCATGTGGAATATTAATCATTTTCGCAGTAACAACCTATTTTGTCTATCCTAATATCGATAGATCCGAAAATAAAACAGACGGATATCTTCCCGATAATAAAATACTCATGCGCGCCCGAAAGCTAAGCGAAATTTCGAGTTACGAAATATATGTCAATAGCTCTCTTTATTCCTGTTTTGAAACCCTCAATCCGCGCGATTTGATATTTATCGATGCTGAAGGATATAAGTGTGCTACCGATCAGGATTTTAATTATGCAAACGAAAATAATCGTTTCCCTATCACCGTATACCGGTTTATAAAAACAACAGATGTAAAACCTGAAAATAAAGAAGTATGAAAGAGTGGTTTGAAAAACTTGAAAAAGGTGAGTCTATAACGTTTCCAAAGATAAACTTTATACCGATTATTTGGCAAAACATATTAGATAGAGACTATGAAAAAGGCTCTTCATTAGATTTTAAGATAAATGGAAAATGGCTTACTGTAAAAGCTAATAAACTAATTAAAAAAAAATGAAAAGGATAACACCCTATAAATCAAATGTAGCGCATCCAAATACGATACGCACTCATTCAGGGCTTTACATGAATGTATTTGCACCAACTGTAGATATGATATGTATCGAAGATATAGCGCACGCCTTGTCGATGCTCTGTCGTTTTGGAGGTCATTGTTCCGAGTTCTATTCCGTAGCTCAGCATAGCCTTTTGTGTGCCGACCTGGTTCCGAAAGAATATAAGCTCGAGGCTTTGTTGCACGATGCTGCCGAAGCTTATCTGGTCGATTTACCGAGTCCTATAAAACATCGGATGCCCGATTATCAATCGATAGAAGATAAATTAATGAAGGTCATTGCTAAAAAATTTGATCTTGTATATCCTTTTCCGGAAGTCATACATAAAGCAGATAAAGACATGTTGAAATACGAATGGGATGCACTGATCGAAGGATTTAATAGATTTATTACACCTTTATCCGATCAGGCCTGTATAAAGAAAGGATTTCTTCGCCAGTATTATATATATAAAAGATAACGATTATGAGTCAAAAAGCAATATTAGATAAGCTTATCTCATTAAAAACCGAATGGGATGAATGTGACAAAAGAATTGCTCAAATAAAAGAGGAGTTAAAGCCTATTATAATCGGTCGGCTTAAACAGCTAAATTATAAAGAAGAAGAAGGATTTTTCGCCAAGATAAAGATAGGCCCACGTATATATGAAAGGAAAAAATCTATCCGAGGTCTTATTTCCTGGAATGAAGACTTTATAGATGAAGGTACAGGAGCAATAACGACTATAGAGCGACATAAGGTTGTAATGGTAGATGGTGAATGGTATATTAGTGCACTTTCTTTAGAAGAACTTATTAATTTTAAACACCCATGATACTATCCTATAAACAAAAATTCCCGTGGGGCAGTCCGACTAACTTTGAGCAGAAGATCAAAGAAGGCATAAAGAAACATACTATCCGTGACGATATACACGGACGTTGGAAGCATGGAATGATTATACAACATGCCTATGATGTACGTACTCCAAATTATAGATGCTTTGCTGAAGGTCAATGTATGTATACACAAATACTGGAAATAAAAGCTATTGATTCGCATGAATACAGCTTATACAATTCTGAAATAAAGGCTTTAAGGTCTATCTTAAATGGGGATGATAAGATAATTTTTGAACTATTTGTAGATGGTCGCCGACTAAACGATGCAGAAATTCACGACTTTGCACGTAACGACGGTTTCGACTCTACAGAAGACTTCTTCCGATGGTTTAACGAACCTTGCACAAAGAAAATTATTCATTTTACCGAGTTTAAGTATTGACATTATGAAAACATGTGCAAAATGTAAAGTAGAGAAGCCAATAGACAATTTTGGTTTTAAATCAAGGAGTAAAGACGGGTATAACGGAGTATGCAAATCTTGTAAACGTATTCAAGATAGAGAAAGCAAAATACGAACAGATAGAAATAAAAGAGTGCGAGAAGACAGGAAGAAAAATCCGGAGAAGTACAGAAAGTATGGAAGAGATTACTACTATAGAAACAGAGAGACTTGTATTGAGCGTTCGATGAAGAAATATCACAAACAACCGAATAACCCTCTCTGAAACATTTTATTACTCAGGGTATACACGGCCGACTTATTGTCGGCCTTTCTTTTCGTGAACGGAGGCAAATCGTTTCGGGAGCGACGGCAGTATGACGGAGCGACAAAACGGTTTGCTGAGAGTGAACACCTTTTGATGACTCTCTCTTGAGAGTATTCTGAAAGTTTTAAAAAAACATGTCTTCGGATATGTCTTTTTAGTTTTATCAAAATCTCCCCCGCACCCCCTCTCTATATAGAATAAATTACATACACACATATTTGAAAAATATTTTTCACTCGACCGTACCAACGTACCAACGTACCAACAATAAATTTATTTTTCAACACAAAAACGGCGTATTATATTATATATTAATTATTTAGAAGATAATATTAATATATAATAAGCTTGTTGGTACGTTGGCTTTCTGTTGGTATATGTTGGTATGATTTTTTAGGTTTGTTGGTGCACTTTTGTTGAAAATCGTGTTTGTTGGTACTGTTGGTATATAAAAACTGCACATATTTGTGTATTTTATTTTTGTGATATTGTTTGATTTCAGTAACTTAGCAAAATATTAATAGCCTTTGTTGGTATGTTGGTACGTTGGTACTAAAAAATAGCTTCCTGTAATTTGAAAACATGTATATATTATGAATGCCAGATTTATAAAAATAAACCTTCCTGAGTATCTTCTTAATTTTGTCATTCGGCAGATGGGAGAGGAAAAACAGCCCCTAAAAGTGCGTAAGAACACATTTCTAGGAAATCTTATATACTCAGAATTATGTAAAGTTCCTGAAGATTGCACTCATTATTTTCGTCAATTACCAAATAAGAATGTACTAACACTCGATATCTTATGGATGGGTGGACGCGAAGATAAACGAATAAATTGCAATCAGACATATTATTATATTCCTACTTCTGTACAGCGTTCAATGGAAAGCAAAATAGAAGATTTTTTCAACGAGTTATTTTTTAATATTGTTGACATAACTAAAGAGTATACCGATGCTGAATATAAAGATTTGATACAATCTTTTTGCAATCGTTATTCAATCGATTTTGCCAAAAATTATGATATGCTAAAAAAGAGGCATTATCGAAAAAGAATAGAAAAATCTAATTGCACGGTTGTCCTCTGAAAACATGATTTTTTGATATATTTTTTATTGCACCGTTGTCCCCTGAAAACTCGCTTTTTTCTTATATTTTTTATTGCACCGTTGTCCCCTGAAAATTGATAATTTATGAAAGAATTTTGTTCCAAGTTCGATATAATTCCGATAACGGATATTGCTTCTATTGCAAACAATATTGTTGTTCCTGTTGATGGTGCTTCTGTAGATACCCTTTTTTCTGAAGTGTTATCTATCGATCCTAAGCCCGATAGTGCAGATGCAGGATTGTCGTTATCTATATCTCAAGACATTATTATAGATAAGGTTAGTTCTCTTGTTGCATCAAAATACAATTATCCCCGCTATTGTGTTCTCATTATATATTATACCGATGGTACATATACCATATACGGATCTACAGACTATCCGGTAGTCGCATATATCACTCCCGGAATACAGTCCGATACCCTTTCCATATCCCTTCAAACTCCCGTTATACCACTCATATAAGTCCTTTACATACCGCTGTTGTTTGCACACTTTTGTGTGTAAATAACAGCGTATGAATCCGTATACACAACTTGTATCCATTCTTTCTTCTCCATCTGCGCGATTCTATTGCAACGAAGCCGAGATAGTTTCCGCATTAGTGTCGGTAATGAAATTTATCGATGTCGCACATGTTACCGAAGAACAATTTCCTTCCTATAAGACTCAGTCAGCTTCTCTTTTCGGTGTTGTCAATCCTATTGCCCAGGAAAAAGAAATACACGTCACCACAGACTACGCTTCGCAAGAAGTAACTCCGGGGTCACTTGCTTACTATCCTATCATGGGAATGATACTGTCCGATTCGCGTTGGTGGTTTTCCTCTAAACAATTTGTAAAGGATCTGCAAGCCGCCGAAGCTAATCCGATGGTTAATGCCCATTTTCTGCATATCAAGTCGGGAGGGGGCGAAGCCTGGTATATGGATCGGGTGGCCGAGACTTTACAGTCTCTAAAGAAACCAATTTATTCTTTTGTCGAAAAAGTTGCTGCCAGTGCAGCTTATTATATTGGTGTACATGGCGCTACTATAAAGGCATCTACCCAAAACGATCTCATAGGCAGTATCGGTACGCTGATCGATAGTCTCAACTTTATGCCTTATTTCGAGAAACTCGGTATTGAACGTATTCGCGAAGTAGCTACAAAATCAGACCTTAAAAACAAAAAATACGAAGATCTATACAACGGAAAGCCGGAACAATTTATCCGTGAGGAATTAGATCCGCTCCAACAGCAGTTCGAAGCTGCTGTGCGTGCTGCCCGTCCACAATTAAACGATCTTCCCGACGATGATCCCGTATTCCGGGGTGAATCCTATTATGCCTCTCCGCCTGCTATCGATAATAAACTGATAGACGGCCTAACTACTTTCGAAGAAGCCTTGTCCGAAGCCGATACGATGGGCAAGGAATGGGCACAACTCCAAAGGAACCGAAAATCCCTTATGTCTTACATTTAAATATATTAAAATGCCAAATTTTATTCAAGCTCTAAAAGGTATTTTCCAAAAACTTAACCTTACTGATAAGGCTGAATCTGATCAGTTGTCGGATGATGATTGGAAAAATATAGCCCAGGAATACAATACGCAAAATCCTGGATGTGATTTTAATACTGATCTCAAAGCAGTATTAAAAGAAAAGAATGATGCCAAGGCGAAAGAAGAAGAGCAAAAAAAGCAAATACTTGCTATTGCAAACAGGGTAATGCCTGAGTCTTCTTCTGATAGTGGCGATAACCCTCAATCTGAAAATGAAGAATCTCCAAAACCTTCAGACAATATCGACCCGGTTGCTATCGTTGAGAAAATGGCTATAGCTATCGAGGGTTTAGCCGCTAAGGCAAACAGAGATAAGCCCGAAGATGAAATTAAGCCTTCTCTGAATATCAATGGTCCCGGAACCGACAAAACGCATTTCCTGGGTATTGCACACCCGATGTTCTCCCTAGAGAAACGTTGGAACAAAATTGCAGCCAATCCTTCGTATGCTATACAGAATCCTGATCCTTCAAAACAGGAAATAGAAGCGTGTACACAAGAGTTCGAAACGTACGGCGATAGCTTGAAGAAACGTTATGCGTATCTCAAGAACAATAATATGTTGAACGCTGAACGCTTGATGACGTTCACCAACGATTATTCAGGTCTCGATCCAGCCAATCTTCCCGATTTTTATTTAGTGCGCCGTCAGGATGCTCTCATCGCTCGCCTGATTACCATGTATAATATTTACGACGTGTTCCCTCGCCGTTATGGCATCCAGGATCGCGAAGTAATGTTCTCGGCTTTCTTCGATGCTGTTTCTCAAGCTTGGCAAGAAGGTGAGATCTATAAAGGTAAAATGGAACTTCAACCTGAACTAGCGTATGTAGATGACGCGATGATCAAGTTGAAATTCAAACCGATGAAAGAGATCGAACGGATGTATATCGGTTACTTGAATACTGAGGGTTCAGATCCTATGAAGTGGTCTTTGATCGAGTGGCAGATACTTAACGTGATGACTCAGGCTATCAGCGAACAAAACCATCGTCGTATCATGGGTATATACGTTGCTCCCGAAACAGGTAAAGCCGGTCACTACCTAAACTCTTCTACAGGTATTGTATATAGCCTTATCCGCTATGCACATGAGTTTAAATTGAAACTTCACGATGATGATTCTTATATGGCATATGACGAAAGCACATTCCTTGAAACCGTTCAGGATATGCTTGAAGATATCAAACTTGCCATTACAGAAGACTATACAGTTCCTTTCAATAAGCTTGTTGTTATCCTGAACGATAACCATAAACTTTGGTGGAAAAAGAACTGTCGTGCCAAATACGGAAAGGATCTTGACTTTACAGGACCTGACAGTATGATGGCGAAAGTTCCGGACATCGACACCCCTATCGTTTGGTTACCGAACTTAGGTACTTTGCCTTTGATTTTGGTTCAAGAACCTGGTAACCTGCAGTGTATAGAATATATGCCGGGTGAAATGTTGGCTCTTCAGTTTGAGCGCGCTATGGAAACATACAAGGCTTGGTCTGTATGGAAAGAAGGTACTGCTGCTTCTTTTGTAGGGATGAAGTTTAATTCTAAGACCGACTTAGATAATAACAAATTCCTGCGTCAACGAATATTTATGAATAAGCCTGCTGCTTTTGTTGCTGCTGATGCTACAACTGTAGATGGTGCAACAGGGTTCTGGTTTGTTACGCAGGCTAATACAGCAGCCAAAGCGCTCACTGATATTTCAAATGCACGTTCCGGTGTTGCTTATGTTTTTGAGTGTGGAAGTCTTACAAATGCTACTACAATAGCTAAGTCAGGCAAATTCTCTGAAATAACGGCTGCATATACACCTACCGCTGTAGGCGATTATATTATGCTTGTTCTGAATGCAGATAAAACAAAATTTTTAGAACTCGAACGTATGGTCGGTGGTACTCGCACGATAAATGCGGCACTGCAACCGAATGTTCCGGGTGTACGATAATCAAAGATGAAAGCTTGGAGGCTTCGGCCTCCTGCTTTTATTCCAAAACGAAATAATATTTCATAAAACATTTATCTATGAGACAATTTAATTTAGATAGTCACATGTCTTATGTGATCAAAAAAGAAAAAGCAAGGAAAGCATCTTTATTTAAGTCTGTAATCTTGATGATAGGACTTCTTTTTGGATTGCTTACAGCTTATGGCGCATTTTCTGAACCCGAAAATGCCGTAAAAAATGTAATTGTTACAGCCGGAACTGGATCTTTGGCAATGTGTGCTATGGTATCTATTAACGATGTTAGCGACCGGCATACATCTCCTAATGCGATAGGACATAAAGTATGGCTTATACCCGTATCCGATATTGACGATACAGTTCCATTCCCTACTATGAATGTAAATAGAGAAGTTACCACTATACCGATGAAGTCCGGTAAGTTTATGCACTATTTTGAGGCCCATACAATTCCTACATTCTTAGGTAATGGTACCAAAGAGGCTAATGCTATTACAATTACTGGAACGAATACATTTACGCTTGTTATGGGTGGTAATCGTGCCGAGCTTCTTAATTTTATTGAAGAATATGCCGGAACCAAGTTTGTTATCATATATCAGGAATGTGAAAGCGGAATTATGCAAGGTATAGGTAATCCTTGTAAACCTGTAACGCTAAGCACTTACGATAATAAAAATGATGCTGACAGCAGATCTGTAACATTTACATTTACTCAACAGACAATACAGCAACCTTGGACTTATATCGGTGATATCATTCGTCAAAATCCTATTACGCTTACTGCCGGAGCTACCACTTTAGCTATCGTTGCAGGAAACAATCGATATATTTTACCAAATGGTACTTCCGCTACATACGCGATATCTGCCATATCAGGTATTACGGCAGCCGATATAGGGCGTATTATTACCCTGATTGGTGATGGAACTACAAATGCGGCTACTGTAGCCGATGGTGATCCTTTCTTGCTTGTCGATGGCGCTACCTGGACAGCCTCTAAAACGAAAGAGCTGTATCTGAAAGTCTTTGACGCGAATACCCTTATAGAGGTTGGTCGAATATAAAAACATTTAATTATGCCTTTAAATAGAGAAAAAAGAGGTCATTACAACCAATTGCGAGCTGCTTCCCACCTGGAAGCAGACCTCGCATTGTTGAAAAGTATCGACCCTAAAAACGAATTACTTGTCAAGCCTTCAGGTAAAGAACAGAAATATGCTGACAATGTATTGTATGAGTTATTGACGCTAACGTCAAACACTGATATTATAGCTTTCCGTAGAAAATTTGCAAAGGAAAAACTTCAAAAATCACAAGGAGAGATCTTGCAAAACCGCTTTGCTGATTATATCAAAAAAGCAGATACCAAAATAGCCGTTGATATCAAAAAACTATTAAGCACTATATCCGAAGGATTATTCTTAATAGTAAATGCTGTCGATTGGCCTGTAGATGAAGATGTTTTCCCTTCCGAAATTGAGTTAGTTGCAGTTGATAGCGAAAAATATCATGTAAAACTAACAACCGAGGCTGTTTCTGCTCGTCAAAATGCCAAAAAAGAGAAAGAAGAAGCTGAAACTGCTGCTCTTGAAGCTGCTAAAAAAGCAAAAGAAGAAGCTGCTAAGACTAATCTATCAGAAGAGTTACAGGAAAAGCAATCGGAACTCGAAGAAAAAGAAGACGAGTTGCTTAGCAAAGAATCCGACTTGGATGACAAGGAAACTGAGCTATCCGAGAAAGAAGATCTGTTGAACGAAAAAGAGGCCGAATTGGCAGTTAAAGAAACTGATCTGAACAATAAGGCTGCCGTTGAAAAAAAAAGCGTCTCAAAGAAGAAGAATACCCGAAAATAAAGTGGTATAACTATCTTGATGATGACATTAAAACGGCTACGCTTATTTATTCAGATCGAATAAATACGCACAATCAGATGAAGGTTCTTGATGTACTGCTCGATAAAAAGCCGACTGAAAAGGCTGTAAAAGATTTGGCAGAATTACGCATCAGGAATCTTCTTTGTTTTAGGGAACTCCAATCATTCAACGATACAGGGAAATGGCTTCAAAAACACCCGCTGATTATGCACCGCAGTGTTTATTCACGACTCGAAGAAATTTTCATACTCAATCATACCAAGTTTATGGAGGAATACAAGCTTTGTTGCGCCAATATTGCACGATACGAATCTTATCTACGCAGCGATAAACGCATCGATAGACGTGACGCGGATAAAGCTCTTCTGCAAAAGCATACCGAAACCAAAGCTGTATTTGAATCCGTAATAGAAAACAATAAGCTATGACGCATTTCGAAATATTATCAAAACTAGATCCGGCTATAATTGCTCATTTCCTTGAAACGGGAAACTCAGAAGGTATTCCTCCCGAGACACAGCAATGGTTACAGGAAATATCTATGGCTTATGAGGAATACGACAAGAATAGAAATATTTCTAAAGCTGCCGAAGCTCTTAAAGTTCGTATTGCTGCTAAATTCAGAAAAAAAATAAGTGTTCGTACATGCCAGGAGCGTATTTATGCTGCCTTAGAGTACTTCCATGTTGACAATATAGTTTCAGATAAAGTTTGGTATATCGATTTTGCAAATAAATATGAAGATGATGCAAAAGCAGCTATTGAGGCCGAAGATTTCAGATCCGCATATCTCTTTCGTAAAGCTGCCGAAGAATGCCGTGAAAAATCAAGTATTGCCGCAAGTCTCGATGTTGATTTCGTCCCTATTTTTCTTATATCAACCGATATAAGCCTTATAGATATTGGTTTCGAATCTAAAAATCTAAAGGAAATAGCCCGAAAGCATAATGAAGGATTCTATCTAAATATGATTAATTCTTTGCCTATCGACGAAACTGAAAAGAAAAGATTGCGTATTGACGCTAATCTGCCCGAAACTCCATACGAAGAAATAGAAAGCGACTGATTATGATTTGGGACGAACAATACGACTGGACGCAACAGTATTATATGAATTTGGCACAAATAAAATCTGCTTTGATAGATCCAAATGTGCTGATAGCTGAAATTTCTCGCGCGGGAGGTAAAACTGAAGGTATAACAGGACCTCGTATTTTACGTGTAGCGAAAGATATGCCGCGTGAGTTGGCTTTTTTGGTGCACAAAACGTATGCTGCTGCATTAACTAACATTATACCTAGTTTATTATCCTATTTTAATAAGCCTATATTAAACGGAACGCGATGTATGCTTGAGCAAGGGATCGATTATGTGATAGGTACAGCGAAACTGCCAAAACATTTTTCGCGCCCTCGTTATCCTATACACTATCCAAAGCATTCTATTGTTTTACGTAATGGTTTTAATCTACAAATTGTAGCCTCAGACCAACCTGATTCTGTTGCCGGACGCTCCGGTGTACATGCAATTGTAGAAGAAATGAAGCACAATAAGGGCGAAAAACTTAAAACACGACTATTTCCTGCTCTTCGTGGTAGCGATAATCGTGACGTTCGCAACCATCATTTATACCAAGGTATAACAGGGGTATCCGATACGGCTCGTGTCGATCTGGGCGAAGATAACTGGTATGAAGATTATGAAAAAAATATGGACATTGAGCTTATCAATGAGATTGCTTCTGTGGCCAAACCGGTTAATGATGCAATGGTAATTAAAATGCACTTCGAATCGTTGCAGCGAGATGTCAAAGCTAAGAAAAGAAACATATCAGAATTAACACCGTTCTATCCTAGGTACGAAAAAGCAATTAAAACACTGTCTTTGTGGGAGGGACGTCTTCGTGCTATGCGCACAAAAGCATCTTACTATATGCGTGCATCATCTTTTGTAAATAAAGACTTTCTAGGGCAAAAGTTTTTTCAAACGCAGCTCGATTCGCTCGATATGGAAGAGTTCTTAACGGCTATTTGTGCTATACGTATACGTGCTGTTGTAGATCGGTTCTTTGCAAACTATGTCCCAAAAGTCCATCAGTTTAGCGATAGTTATAAAAACGATATGTTGCTAAAGGTTGATCTGATGGGAGGCTTCCGTATTACTGCGGGATATCTGAAATATTATAATCCGGACGATGAATTGTTGCTAGGATACGACCCCGGTAAATTTCAAAGCCTTACAGTTTCACAAGAACGTAATTTCGGACATGAAGTGCGTACAATCAAAGAATTCACCTGTTATTCCCCTGCCGATCAAACACACCTGGCACTCGACTTTTATGATTTCTTTGGTGATGATGCGCGTAATAAACGCATTAAATTGTATTATGACCGTGCTGGTAATAAAACAAAAGAAGAGCTCGAGCAGATAACTACAGATGCCCGTTTGCTGAAAGCAGAACTGGAGCGTTACGGCTTTTATGTCGAGCTTATGAACGAAGGCCAGCCAACTATATACTATTGGCAGCAAAAGAAATTACTCGATTATATATTCAGTAATAAATTTGCAGCTTTTCCACGTCCTTATATTTGCGAAAATCAGTGTCCTAATCTATGTTCGTCTATTATGCTTAGCCCAATGAAGAAAAGCGCAGACGGAAAAATAGAGCTTGATAAGTCTTCCGAGAAAAAAGTTCCTATGAAATTACAGGCCGGTAGATCTACTCAGCTACCATCAGCGCTTATTTACTTCTATTATGGGCGCTATGGGCACTTATTACCGTCCGAATTTAGCTCAATACCTGATAATTTACCTGAAAACACAGTAATGTAGCCTGTTTTTCATTATAAAACATTGTTTTTGTGCTATAAAGTAGGGGTATATTTACATCGGTTCAAATATTAAATATTTGCAGATCAGTCCTGTTTTTGAAAAATAAAAAAAAAAGAAAATTTTCACACAAAAGAAAACAGCCGCGAACGCTGACTTGCTGCCGTGCAATTCGAGAGGGGTTTTACTCGGGAAATGTGATATTAAGTTAAAATTAACATTATTGTTAAAAATTGATCGTTTTTAACATTTTGTGGAAAATCATATATATAGGTGGCTTCTCCATTTTTTTTTGAAGTCGGGTGCCTATCGATGGTTATGTATAATAGGTGAGCGTGTAGATGTGTATAAGCCAGGGTATATACTATAGGATGAATGTTAATTTTTTTATACATTTACGAAAACTTAAATAAAAAGACTATGAGAAGATTATTATTTGTATTGTTCGTTTTCTTTCCTATTCTTGTAAGTTCTCAAGAAAAATTATCCTTCGATAAAGTTATAAATGTTGAAGGTGTTGATAAGCAAAGTTTATATGTTGGTGTAAAAGAATGGTTTGGACTTACATTTAAATCTGCAAAGAGTGTTATAGAGGTCGATGATAAAGACGCGGCTTTGATCATTGGAAACTCAAATGTAGATTATGGACGATCTAATATTATGTATGCATGTTATACCGGTTGGTTAAAGTTTACTATAAAGATCCAATGTCGTGACGGTCGCTTTCGTGTAGAACTTACAAACTTTGTACATGAGGTAAAAAAAGGTAACTCGTCAGGTTGTGAGCTGGGTATGCTTACTACTGCTGAAGAATATGGAAGGGGTGGTTTGCAAAAAGGGTATAATAATAAAGTATGGAAAGACTTAAAAGAAAAAGCTGAAGATATAGCTAATATATATTTTGCCAGGCTTGAAGATGTAAATTTTAAAAATATTAATGATACCAACAGTGGAGATTGGTAATGATAATTGTATATACTATTTTATTGTTTCTGATCTTCTATTTTCTATATGTGCTTATTAGGTTGAGTTTTCCTATAAAAAGATTTAAAAAAATACATAACAAAAGTAATGAGAAGAAAAGTGTACAAGAAAATATAGATAAAGAAACTATAAAGGTTTATCCTGATGGTAGAGTAGTTTTTCCAAAGCGAATAAAAGAGCCAGAGATAGATCAGCCCTTAAAAGCTTCTATGTATAATGACGCAAAAGAAAAGCCAAAAAAGAAAACGCGAAAGAATAGAAAAGTACCATATAATTTTAAATATAGTAGTCTGGAACTTCGCGTAGCAGGTACTTTTTATAGAACGAAAAAAGCAAAAAAAGTTGCTAGATGTTTAAAAATTGGAGATCCTGTATATTTGATTATGGAACCATACAATATACACGATGAATTTGCTGTAAAGGTTATAGCCAAAAATGAACATATTGGATATATTCCATCTTTTTACGCTAGACGTGTTACCTACGGTATAATGTTAGGGGGCTATAATGCCTCTGTTTCTTACAAAAGAGTCTATATACATGAATATTTTGGCGACGAGACAATAGATATTGAGATATATTTAATACCTATTAATAAAAAGAGCGATAGTTAACTATCGCTCTTTTTTATTTCTTCTATTATATTTTGTAATTCGTCTATGCTGCTGGCTTTATACAGTCTCCCTCGATGATCTACCAGCGCATTCAAATGCTTATTGTTTTTATCGGTTTCAAAAAGGTCTGTAATGTCTACCTCTAAAGCGTTAGCCATTTCTTGTAATGTGGAGTATTGAGGGTTCCCCTTTTCTAATGTAGCATGCATTGTAGCTCTTGATTTACCTAGTCTTCTGCCTAACTCTGCTATTGATATCCCTTTTTCCTCAAGTATTTTATATATTCTTAATGACATGTCGTATTATTTTGAGACAAATGTATGTAATGTTAGGCTATTGTCAAACTATACAAATACTAAAATAAGTTAAAGTCAAAAAATAATTTGACTTTTTCTTTTTATTGTCAAATAATTATTTTACATTTGTATCATAATAATAAATCAATAAAAAATAAACATCATGAAACGAATTCTTTTTTTAGTCGGTATCATCACTTTAGTAGCAGCTTTGTCTTCAATGATCTTTTCTATCGATTTCGGTATCGTAGAACAAAAGTCATTTATGGGATTACTAGCCGTATCGGCTATCTCTTTAGCTATCGCTAACATTATCAATAAAAAATAAACAGTTCGTAAAATCAATAAATACAAACAGATATGAAAACAACTATTATCAACTGGGAAATAGCACACGAAAATGTAGAACTAGCAGATTATATGGAAGCTTCAGGCGTTGAAGATATTCTAGAAATTTTTGAAGGTGATCCTGATCAATTACGCATAGGTAATGAAACGGTATTATTTATAGACATACCGGTATCGAAAATCCATACCGTTGTAGTATACTTAGATGGCAGTTATAGTGTAGACGAAAAAGAAATAGTTAAGCGTCTTACAGATTTTTATTCTGATGATTACAAATCATTTTTTAATCCTTTAGAATGCTTAAGCTCTATCATGCAATCTATGACAGATGGTATCTGTTATCGGGGAGGTAAAGGTTATACTTATGCTTTATATTCATTTGCTAACTAAAAACTTTACAGCTATGAGAATCGAAAAAACTGAAATAATCAACTTTCCTGTTGCTTACAGAGTGATAATTGAAGATATCGTTATCACAGACGAAAAGGATATAGCAAAATGTAAGGAGTATGAAGCCGAAAATCAACATACTAGTGTTCGTTGCATCGCTTGTAAGTATGCAGCTAGTAGTTTATTTATCGATGCTGTTACGAAGCTTGTTAGTATGGAATCTGCTATAACGCAACATAATGAAGATGAACGTCAAGCCTTGTTATGGTTTTTGGGTGAACATTTTCGGATTACGTTTTTTGCAGGTCCCACAGAGGGACAAAGGCAGGCTTTGTATCTATATAACGAATATAAAGATAGATATCATTATCCGCTTGTAGAACTGGAAAAAAATCTAATGCTTTGGCTTAAAGATAGACATAAGGTTAATGAGTTACTTGATTATGTTAAAGACAATCAATCAAAAATCCTACTATGACAACTTCAGCACTTACCATCGGAACGAACTATCTATACGCTACCAATCACGGCGTAATAGAAGTAAAATATATAGGGCCTTTTGCGGCGATGCCCGGGGGCGACTGGCATGACTTTGCTATCAACGACAGGTATAAGGATGAGATAATAACCATATCGGCCACATCGATAGAGCGGGGCGACCTGCGGTGTGCAGATCTGTCGATAACATCTGTGTCGCCTGTATCGAAAAAAGAAGCAAATAAAGATATACCCATATCGCCTGTATCGTCGGTGCAACCTGATAGCGTGGATATGAGAGAAATAGATATAGCCTTCACCAAGGGCGGGCGATCTGTGACTAACAATATAAAAGGTACATGTCTGCAAAACGCAGTATTACACACCTACTCTTATCTATATCGGGCTTTCGTTCAAGGTGTAACAGACGTTCGAATTTATTTGCACGGAAAGCGTATAGCCATTCAAGATATATGTTCCTGTACCCCTGTATCGTTTATGGACTATCTGATGTTGAATATAAAAAGTTGATCTTATGATAAAACTTATAGGTGTATTAGACTGGGAATTAACCCGGTTGGGATTAGAGGCGGGCGATGTGATAAAAAGCCACACTCCACCCGGAAAAGAAAATGGAGCTATATACTTCGATACTTACTACAACGGATTTACACAAAACTGTGTGGTTTATCCTGAAAATTACGAGATAATAGACAACAAAACAAAATAACATACTTATGAAAACAGCAACCAAAAATATTAAATCAAAAACAACGCCTACGTATCAGGGCTTGGCATTTCGTTCTATGATCGCCTATATACTCTCTTACTTCAGATACATCAGGCGCATACATAGCGTCGATAATGGACTCGATCCGAACGAACATTTCAGGCTTTTTCGTACCAAATCGAGCCTTTGCGATACGCATATATTCGAAGGCAGCAAGTATACAATAGAAATTATCGTTCGGCAAAACAAGCCGGAGAAAGGGGGCGAAAATGGCTAAATGTGCAATACTGAACACAAAAGTAAATTTCTCGCAAAAGGTGATAAATACGCTTGAGGAGCTGCAAAATGACAATAATGATGCGATATCGATGTATGTAGATCACCTGGACAAAGTTTCTGATTTGCTATTCAAGATAGGCGGTGATATGTCTGAAGACGAGTCTAAGAACGAAATATTCCAGATGCTGCACGAAAACCACATGCTACGAAAAGACCTGGATTCTTTGAGGGCTACAACATAAAACTATTCCGTGTGTGTTTAATATGTTTATATTATTGATTTTAGCCGGTGCGTTTGCCTGTGAAGGTAGGCGCACTTTTTTTATTGATTTTAACAAATAGAAAAAATTTTTCCGCCGCCGAAAAAATCCTACGCGTATATATACATATATGGCGACCGATCGCATTTTTATTCCGAAACGGTTCTCCTGTTGGTGTGTTGGTATGTTGGTCGTAAAAAGTACCTTTTTATAAAACGAAAAAAATTTTTTTCGCCGTACGGAAACTTCCGCGCACGTATATACATATATGGCGATCATTCGCATTTTTATTCTGAATCGGTATATTCTAAACTGATTTTTTGTCCTTTCGCTCCGCATACAGAACTTCTATTTTCGCTGTATGGAAACAATCAGCATATCCGAAGCCGTACG
Source organism: Bacteroidota bacterium (assembly GCA_023437305.1). Taxonomy (GTDB): domain Bacteria; phylum Bacteroidota; class Bacteroidia; order Bacteroidales; family Dysgonomonadaceae; genus Dysgonomonas. Next base: position 13,564 of record JAEZGN010000030.1, on the reverse strand, counting down.
CCTGGCACGTGAAGTATCGCAGCTTCCCGAGCCTCAAAACAGGTTTACGATTGCTTTCTTCCCTTATTCACGGTCGAAGGGCGAAGCATCGGCAAAGCTTGTGACAAAAGAAAATTGTACGTTTCGCTCGCAACTGCCTAAAGATAAGTTTGCGATAGACAGCGACAATTTCTTTCTGTATGCCGACGAAAAGGGGGATCCGAAGGCCTGTTACAGGATACTTGTACGCTATATCGGGTTTGCTGTAGACAACTTTAAACTAAGAAAAGTAAAATCTGTATGAGCGAAATATCTTACCTAGGCAATTACGGACTTTCGGTCGCCGAAGATACCGTCCTATCGTTTCAGTTGGGCGATCGCCCGATGGGCAGTTCGGTGTTGAACGATCCGGGTTTCGAACGTACGGTGATGCAACCCGTAATACCACGATGGCTCAATATTCAGGGATATAACGTATATGCCCGTGGCGATCATAACTTGCAGTGCGAAGAACAAGAGTACACCATCAAGCGCAACCGCTTGCACCCGCGATTGATAGACAAGCAGGTAAAGTTCCTCTATGGTCTTGGACCACATGGTTACTTTATCACCACCGATGCCGAAGGTAAGCTTCAGCGCAAATGGTTTCGTGATCCCGAAGTATTCAGTTGGCTCGAATCGTGGCAAAAGAACGGTATAGAGTCTTCGTATACAGATTTTGGGCGCAATGTGATACGCCATTTCTACACCTTTTACGATTACTTTACAAAGCATCGTTTCTCTATAGGCTCACAGTTCGGTTTTGGTCTGCCAATCACAGGCCTCGAACTTGTAGAAAACAAACATTGTCGCCTGGCCACTTCCAAGTCGTTCGACGCTGCCCAGGAGATACCTACCTACAAAGATTTCCGTTATATCGCTTTCGGTAACTGGGGATTGGCTACAACCAAGTTTAAGGTGTATCCGCGTTTCGACATTGCTGAAGTAAAAAACTATCAGTATGCAGCTATTTCGCATCACCGGCAAACGTCGGTAGGCGATTTCTACGGATGCAATGAGACCTACGAAGGTACGAAACCTTGGATACGCGGAGCCAATGATAGCCCCGAGTATATCAACTCTTTCCTCAAAAATTCGCTGTCGGCGAAGATACATATCATTATTCCCGATGCCTGGATTGCATCGAAGCGTAACCAGATTAAAGCTATCTGTGAAGAAAATAAGCAGCGTAAAGCCAATAGCAAGGCGTTACTCACCTATAACGGTATCGATGTAGGTACCAATTATAGTGAAGCATTCCTGATACAGTATATGAACGCTGAAATAAAGAAAGCTACAGAGTTTCTTTCGGGTAAAAGCAATCAGGGCAAAAGCTTTGTTTCGTATTCGTTCCGCACATCGGCCAAGGAAGAAGAGCGTTGGCGTTTCGAGACTATCGATATGAAGTATAAGGAATATATCGAGGCAATGATTGCTTACGATCAACGTGTAGACAATGTACTCGTATCGTCTATGGGGCTCGATCCTTCTATTACGGGTATCTCTCAGAATGGCGTTATATCCAAGTCGGGAGCCGACGTCTATTATAACTATATCGTCTACCTGTCGTCGCTTACGTCCGATGACGAAATATGCAGCGAAGCGTTTAACTACGCATTGCAAGTAAACTTCCCGCAAAAATATAACGACGGATATCGGATAGGCTTCTATCGCGATATACCGAGCCGTCAAAGTGAAGTGTCGCAAGATAACCGCCTGGATGCACCGCAGGCATAAATAATAAACCTATGGAAATACTAAAAAAAGGTAAAGACTTAAAAGAAGTATCTCGAAAAAGATGTACGTGTAGTCGCTGCTGCTGCGAGTTTATGTATGATAAATCTGATATTCAATCAGATCCGCGCGACGGTGATTATATTATTTGCCCTAACAAAACCTGTGGACTTTATATCAATGTAGACCCTATATTGTATAGACAACGTATTTCTTAAAAAACAATTATCCCATGCCGAATTATATACTAAACGAATTATTCTTGAATCTCGCCGAATTTAGAGATTCAGCGCCAAATGTAGAAAGTAGTGCTACCTTTCAGGCGCTTAACGCTTCGGCCGTTTCGGTTCGAAAGATGATCCGGGGCATTATATCCGAAGATATCTGGAATATGATAGTCGCCGAATCGGATACCGATGCTCGTTTGTATCTACGTTCGGCATGGGCTAACCGTGTTATGTACGGTGAGAGTATCTTTATCGCTGTCACCAACCGTCAAAACAAGAAAAGCGATACCTATAAGTATGAGCTCGAAGCCATCAAACGCCAGTATATAGACAACTATTACAATGCGATGGACTCCCTTCTTGCCATCATCAGCAGTACGCCGTCTTATGACTGGGAAACCACATGGATAGCACAACAGATGAAAGACCTGAAGATAAAAACGGTACTCGATTTCGAGTCGTATTATCATATCGACAGTTCTTTCCTGTATTTCATCCGTACCGTGCCTATCCAAAAGAAAGAACTGCTACTGACGTTCAACTCATACTATGAGAAAATAGCCGACCGTACCGATCTGCTTCCCAACCTGAATACGGCACTTGTATATACCATACTGGCTCGCACACTCAAGCAATTTGATATTATAGAGCTGCCGCCAACTTTACGAAATTACTTTGACGACAACACCCTGTCTCGCAACGGAAATACCGAGCGTGAAGCGATCAGTAGCCTGGCTGCCGACTTTTTGGGCGACGCCCAATCGCTGTTAAGCAATATCGATATTGCACTTACCGATACGTCTATAGACGTGAATGTAGGCACTAACCTAAATGAAGAAGAAAATAAGTACTATGGAATGCTCTAAAAAAATAGATCTGGAAATAAAAGGCAAACCGTATTCTCTGCCGAATAGTTGGGATGCGCTGTCTCCCGATGAATTTGTGTATCTGTCAGGATTGTTGAAGGACTATGCTGCGGGTTTACTGTCGGTTTCGGATGTGCGCCTGCGGTTTGTTATCTATGTGCTCGATATCGATATGTCGTATATCCCTGCGCGGCATGAAGATACCATTGCGCAAAACCTGTATATCCTGCAATCGAAAATCACATTTATTTTCAATATAAAATATCCAGATCAGCTATGGAACGGCCTGTCTGCCGAGCTTCGCAAACAAGCCCTGAAGACCGAACCCGAATATCTGCCGGATACACCCGAGGTGCGATTGCTTCGCCGTTCCGATTACAAATACGTGATCGATGGCTGTTTTGCTGCACAGCTCTTACCTACAATCACCATCGGCAAGGTTTCATGTGTCGGTTATACCATCAATACCCTGTGCGACCAGTTATCTACTTCGCTTACTGCCCGTCAGTATGTAGATGCTACCGAATGCCTGAACGGTATAGAGAAAAACCGTAGCCTATTGCCATTGTTGGCCGCTACGCTCTATCAGCCTGCGGGCTATTCGTCGGAGTGGGCTCACGATAATGTTTCGCTGTTTGCTGAGCTCCCTGTGGCTGTGCTCGAAGCTGTGGCGCTTTGTTTTCAGGCTTTTGTGCTGTTTTTGTTTACCAAAACGCATTTAAGTATTTTGTGGAAGAAAACAAATGCTAAGGATCTGCAAAAAAACAAACTATCTGTCGGCCTCAAAGACGGTATATATACGCTATCGGAAGATGGGTACGGAGATATACACACCGTAGGGGAGATGTCGCTTATCGAATATCTGGAAATATTGCGTAAGAAAAAAATTGACGCCGTGCGCACCATGCATAGCGCAGAAATGAAGATTACCGATATAGTCGACAAAACAGGCTTGGATTTCGATACTATTCAGAAAATAATATAATAACTCATAGCTATGGTAAACCTGGTTAAAGATATATTTATGTTTTTTGCACGCTTTCCGCAGAAAGAAGGCGTATTGCAACTATTTACAAACGGACGTAGCGATATGCCGGAATATAACGAATGGATGCAGGAAGTGAGCGACCTACCCGATCAATCGTTTTTTCCGGAGATCAAAAATTACGCGTTCGGTGTAGACAAAGAAGCTGTTATGTCGCGTCTTAATTCATTTTCTGACTGTTTTCTGTTTGTCGATTACGGGCAGATAGAAAACGAACTGGACCATATAAACAACCGCCGCGAATCGTTCCTGATCGCTTTTACAGTAGCTTATCCGAGTAGCGACAGCAATAATGATCTGGCCGAACGAGCGATAAAAGCAAACAGGGCCTTGAGCCTGCTTTGCGATATCCGTCACTTTATGATAAATGAAGAGCGTTGCACGCCTTGGCTAAAAAACTTTCAGGCCGATCATATAATTACGCCGTGGGCGTCCGAAAATGTACCTTCCTATGGATGGACAGCAATCATACGCCGACAGGGCTTTGATATGTTGGGAGGGAAATAAGCACTTTACTTTTTTCATAGTTCTTTATTTTACTTTTTTCATTGATTTGTGTTGTTAAGATCCGCTTTGGTTGTGATAATCGGGGCGGTTTTCTTTATTTTAAACTACACATATTTGTGTAGTTTGTTTAATCTTAGTATCTTGCAGTGTCTAATCTAAATTTTTATGGAAAACGATCAAGATTTATTATTGTATGATAAGTATAATGAATATATGAAAGAAGCATTGTCTATCTCTGCCTCATTTAAAGATAGACCTGATTTATTTAATAAAATTGGTATTGAATATTTTTTAGAATTTACAAATCTTCTTCAAGGTTACGGTTTTGTTCAAGAATCATCGGATGTATGCCAGTTTCATTATGTATTGAATTCCGGACGTTTTTTTTACTCTGTCTCGTTATTTGGTGAAAAACTACATTTTAGATTATCTTATATATTGGAGAATGGGCTTAAATATCAATCCGAACTTACGGATAGATTCGTAAATATATTCAAACATTTTAGATGTTTAGAGGAGATATTTTTCAATTTGACAAATGAAATAGCTCGTGTATCTCTTAAAGATAGTAACGAACTGGATATGCATAACCTTCTTGAACGTAGATTAATAATTAAAGAACAATGCTAAAGAAAATAAATACTGTTGTTGATGGCTACGACGTAAAGGAAGTAAATCTATGGCCTTCACCGTCCGACCGTACTAAAAAAGTTTCTTTTTGTACCTGCAACGAAGTCGTTTTTGTGCTCGATCGCAAAGGCGATTATTCCCGTGTGCGTAATGCCATGGGGAAGATAGGATGGTGTAATACCGGATTTCTTATCGACATGGAAGAAAATATAGGAAAAGAATATCCGATGGATAGCGATATGGCGATCGATAAAGCATTTTACGCTAAAGAGAGATCGTACACCGAAGATTTCAGAAAACTACTCTATAGAACATGGTTATTTAGACTTATTAAAAAGCTGAGAAGCTTGTTTGGTTAATTATTATTTTTTAGCAATCAATGAAAAGCCTTGCAGAAATGCAAGGCTTTTTTTGTCCTTTATCACCCCCCTGCGTACGGCTAATTTAGCCGTATGGTAACTACCGATAATATATATATAATAGATATGCCCGACATTTTCAATAAGTCGGCAAAGGCACTGATGAGCCGACAGCAGGCTGTTGCCGGTGGCGGCAATGTAAAAAAGTCAGGAAATCTTGCTGATCATCTACGATCGGGTCCCTACAGTGTGAGTTCCGAAAATGGAGGAACTACACTCACTATTATCTATCCCATCTATATACGCTATATAGACCTCTTGTTTCGGAAAGGAAAACCCAAGAAGAAAGTATCTATCTACAATAAGCTTGTATGGGGCTTTATGATGGGATATATCTACAATCGTACACGTGGCGGTATAGTGCGCAAACTGGCTGAAAGGCTGAAAGAAACAAAAATTGAAATCTAAATCGTATGATAACAAAAGATTTAGTAACACTGGTTGTCAAGAGTGAGGGTGTCGATAAGGTAACTGTCGATTTTGATAAGGTAGCCAAAGGTGTAAAAGAAATAGAGCTTGAGGCCAAAGATGCCAAAAGTGCCATCCGTGCTTTGAAGGATGAAAATAAAAGTCTGTCCGAATCAATAAAACGGGAAAAAGAGAATATCAAAGGTTTATCTCGAGAAATGAAGGAACTCGCAAAATCGGGTGATACTACATCTAAAAGATACAACGCCTTGTCTGAGGCTCAAGATAATGCTCGTTTACGATCTCTGGGATATCGAAATCAGATCCAAGCTAATAATGAAACGATAAAGCAAGCCGGATATATAGAAGAGCACTTTATCCGTACTATGAACGTGAAAGATATGACTATGACTCAGCTTTCGCGTCGTGCCGAATATCTGAGAGGTAAGCTTAACAATATTGTAAAAGAAAAAGACCTTGACAAGTGGAATAAATATAACGATCAACTTGTTGAAGTAGAGAAACGTCAAAAAGAAGTAGCTGTCGGAGGCGAGAAAGTAAAAGGGCGTTTCGATAGTATTGGAAATACGATTAAGAAGGTAATACCGCTTATGGTGGCATATTCTGCCTCGCGTATTTTTCAGAATCTTATATCCGGAGCTGTAGACTGGTTGAAAAAAGCTCCCGAAGTAGCCGCAAAGGCCGAAGGTATAACGCGTGCATTTACAAAACTAAATAATACTTCTCTTATTACATCCCTCCGTAAAGAAACGAAAGGACTAATAAGCGACTTGGTATTGATGCAATCGACGGTAAAAGCCGATCGATTTGGTATTCCTATTAACAATCTCGGTAAATACCTGAAGTTTGCACAGCAGCGGGCGCAGGAAACAGGCCAGTCTGTAGACTATCTCACCGAATCTATTATTAACGGATTGGGGCGTAAATCTCCCCTAATTCTTGATAACCTTGGTATTTCAGCCGCACGCCTGAAGGCCGAAATGAAAAAAGGTCTTGATTTTACACAAGCTACAACAAAGATTGTAGAAGAAGAACTGAAAAAGCAAGGCGATCTTTCTCTTACTTCTGCCGATAAGGCTACACAAGCATCCGTAAAATGGGAAAATGCGCAGCTAAAGGTTGGTAATAGGCTGAAATGGTTATCGGATAAATGGAATGAGTTTTCGGGAAATGTTGCAGACAATGTAGCTCGCTTGTCGGGGGATTCACGATCGTTGACAGACCAGTATCAAGATCAATTAAAAACCGTTGCCGACCTTGAGGTGAATACTGCTAGCTTGATGCCTAGATATGAAGAGCTATCAAAGAAGACAAAACTTACTAAAAGCGAACATAGCGAACTAAAAACTATAATGCAACAGGTGGCAGCGACAATGCCTCTTGCTGTTACTGAATGGGACAAATACGGTAATGCTGTAGCTATAAGTACAGAGAAAGTAAAATCGTTTATTCAGGCTGAAAAAATACGCTTAGGATTAATGTTTGAAGACAAGATAAAGGAAAAGCGAAAGGATTTAGTTGACTATGTTTCTGAATTTGAAGTTTTACAAACAAAAATAGACGTTTTGAATTCAGGAAAAGGCTTTGATTTTTGGGCAAAAACTGAAAATGTGCCTAGTAATTTGAATTATACCGGTCTTTACGATCTATTCTATAATCTTCCTAAAGAAAAAGAAGTTGAATTACGTAAAAGATATTCTGAGTTAAAGGCTCTTGTTTTACAGACAAATAGCGAGATAAACTATATGACTGGGGCTACATCTGAACAAGAGTTGTTAATGATGGAAAAAACTGAAAAGAAACGTAGTGAATTCAGGAAAATGGATACAAAATCATTAAAATCCTGGATTGAAGATCAGAAAAATGTAAGCAGCGAATATTTAGAAATCGCAAAAGAAATATATTCTCAACGTGTAGGCTTCGAAACCCCACCTAAAGAAGAAAAAGAATCGAAGATACTTGCCCGGCAGAAGGAGGAGCTAAAGACACGTCTCGAAAATCAGGAAACGGCTCATAAGTACGAATTGATGGAAATAAAAGCCAATGCCGAGAAAAAAGGATTGGCGGAAGATGAATATCAAAAGTTGGTACTCGAAAGCGATGCGAAGTATTATAATGCCCGTATTGGTATCTATGATCAGTTTGTGAAGGACTATAATATCACAAACGAGAAGTTTAAAGAAGATATCAAAGGCGGTCGTGCCGATGCCAAAGACAAACTGGTTGATATTTCTCCACAGGTAGACAAAAACAGAATTGACGCTGTGAAGAGAACACGTGACGAATCGTTGCGCAATCTTGAGGAGTGGATCAATAAAGAAAAGTTGGCGCTCGAAAAACGGAATCTGAGCGCCGATCAAACCGCCCATGAGTTAGAACTTATTGATATTGCAGCATCAGAAACACGTTTAACTATCAATAAGGATTATGCCAAAGACGTTAAAAATCTTGAGATACAAAATGGAAGAACAAAAACAGAAGCCGTCCGTGAAGCGGGAGACGCCGTAGTTACTGCCGAGACTGAAGTAATTGCTAAACGAAAAGCCCTTGCGCAATCGATGAAGGAAACGAACTACAATGTGCGTTCACAGTTTGGCTTGACAACCCGTGAAGAAGATTTTGCTTATGATCAGAAAATGTTTCAGGATCTGCTTGCTAAGAATGTTATCGACTACGAAACATATCAAAAGTTACTTACTGAACTTAATCTGCAATATGAAGACAAAACCTTACAACTAAAGCAACAATATAATATAGCAGGTACACGCGAGCTTTATGATGCTGAAATGGCAGAACTTAAAAATAAACATGAACAAGGTTATTTGTCCGAAGAAGAATACGAGAAAGCTAAATGGCAAATGAAGTTGAAATATGCAACTGATTTCGGTCAAAAAATAACTCAACTTACTGCAAATGCTTCGGCTGCTGTTTCAGCTCTTATGGCTGCGGAAACAGCACAGCTCGATGCTGAATACGATGTGCGTATCGCTGCCGCCGAAGGAAACAAAGAGGAAACCGAACGCCTCGAAAATGAAAAAGCACAAAAGAAACTTGATATAGAAAAGAAGTATGCCGATGTGCAGTTTGCTATAAAAGCCTCTGATATTATTGCGAATACCGCTGTTGCTATTATGACAGGATATGCACAATTAGGTCCTATAGCCGGTAGTATTGCTGCTGCATTTTTGGGTATTACGGGTGCGGCACAATTAATAGCAGCCAATGCCGAACGTGAGAAGGTGAAAAATATGACGCTGGGTGGAGCTTCTTCTTCGAGCGGTAGTAGGGGTGTTATTGTAGCCGGTAAAGAAGAAGGCGGATATATTAATGTTACCCGTTCGCAGGATGGTAAAAAGTTTGATGCCGTATATGATCCGCAGCGAAGGGGGTTTGTAGACCGTCCGACCGTTATTGTAGGCGAATCGGGTAGGGAATGGGTACTTTCTAACGGCGGTATAAAGAACCCTACCATTGCACCTGTCATCGGACTGATAGACGAAGCACAGCGCAACGGTACCGTGGAGTCTCTCGACCTGAACAGGGCTCTGCGTTCTCAGCGCCTAGCGGGATATGCGTCGGGTGGTTCGCTTAACAATCGTCCGGTAAGTACATCGCCTGCGCCTGCTGCCGGTGCGTACCGAAATACCGACCTGGATATGGAGCTTCTTCTTTTGTTGCGCAGCCTGAACAAGAAAGGTGTGATAGCCAATATCGGTATCACCGAACTGGAAGCTGAAAAGAAACGAAAGCAGGATATAGACAATAAATTCACTCTTAAAGATTAGGTATGAGTATAGTAATCCGAAAAAAAGATACCGGAGAGATATTTGATATACCTTCCGATTTTTCACTCGAAATAAATATTACATCGCCTATATTCAACAATATAGGCAGTAAATCGGTGACAACATCTATACCCCGCACTCCTAACAATAGCCGTTTGCTGGGTTATGCTTCACGCCTCGATATAGATGCAAAGCCCGTATCAAAAATTCCTGTTATAGTGTACGACTCTACCTATATGCGCCGTGGTATGATGTACCTGTCGTCGGCTTACAACACAACAAAAGGCTATGGTGTCACAATCGCTTTCGCCGAAGGTGTAATGTATGAGGAGATGAAAAGTGTAAAGCTCACCGCCTTATCGGGGTTACCTGTTATCGAAAAGGACTATCAGCAAATGAAAGAGTATATGAATAATCTTTTCGTTGACGATAACCTGGAGAGCGAGCTTACTTTGTTTACAATCACCCTGAAAGACGAAACGTATCCCGACCCTGAGAGCTCTTCGTCTACCGATCTCGTAAATATAAGCCGGCTGAATGATGTAGATCCTGAAACTACAAATACCTTATATTGGCCTTATACCATAAATCTTGTCCAAAACAATGCACTTGTACCTGTCGATGTTCCGGCCGGATATGGTGTTACTCCATTTGTAAGGGTGTGGTATGTACTCGATCGTATTTTCAATCATTTCGGATATAAGATAGGCACCAACCCATTCAAAGAGCACTATCAACTTCGCCGACTATGTGTGCTTAATAACGTGGCTGATGCACTGGTGATGAATAAAATAGATTATTCGCAATTGCTGCCCGATGTAACGGTAATCGATTTTTTGACCAGTATGCAATGTAGGTTTGGAATGATTTTTCTTGTTGACGGCGATTCGGATACCGTTAATATATCCTTACTGAAAGATGTGTTCGAGAATAAAACATCATCACAGATCGATGTGTCTTCGTTACCAGACATAGACTATACCGAGCCGAAGCAATTAAAGCTTAGCTGTGCCCGTTCGCTCGATCGTTCGTCTACCGAGAAAGATACGTATGCTGAATTTATAAAGAAGTACAGGTATCAGGTAGGGCGTTTTGTGTATGATACCGGCAGTTATCAGTTTGGTTTATGTTACTCACAGCAGCAAGGTTTGTATGCTATTACATCCTTGGTATATGGTGTACCTAAAATCGTATCGTCGGTTCATTTCGATTGGGATCAGAAAGCCGATATGGAATATGAAGAGCTAAACAGTGTAGACGAAGGGCTCACAATGGATAAGAATTACCGTATATATTATGGTATAAGTCCGCAATTATTGAACTCTAAGTTAAAAATAGATTCTGAAGATGTAGAAGTAGAGAATAACAGCAAACTTGCTTTTGCCTGGGATATGGGCGAAGGTTACAATATAAACCGAGCTACAGGCGAACGGTTCTATTGGGGCTATAAGTGGGGTTCTGTATTGCCTTACGTCCCATATTCTCCCGAATATAGAGAACCAACTTACTTTGAAGATAAGGACGGCAATACATTCCAATACGCATTAACCTTTATCGGAGAGGACGGTTGTTTTAATCGTTTTCATAAGCAATACGATGCCTTCCTCCGGCACTCCAACAATGTTGTTAAAGTTGATATTGATAAATCATTATATGAGTTAGCCAATATAGATTATAAAGCTAAATACAGTATTGACAATCACCCGTTATTGATCGATAAGGTAAATCATATACTGGGTACACGCAAAACGGTATCGATGGAACTGCGAACTACACGCCTCTATCGTCCTTACGATCTGAATGCCGACCATGCCCTGCCAGCCACACAGCCTATATCTTCTATGTGGGAAGTGGTAACGGATCCTATGGCCGGTTTGGCTGAAGCTACGCCAATACTTCAGGCCAAATTGATAGCAGAAGGCCAAGCGCAATATCCGGATTATGTCTTTATGGATCTAACATACGTAGAAACAACGATTATAGATCAGAATCCTGATATAGATGGCTTATGGTATTTACCGCCTACCGAACAACAGGTTATTGACGGTGAAAAGCTAGGTTACGGAAAATATAGAGTTCGTCAGCGATTTAGTTACCAATTTTATGGTAATGGAATTGTTTATACCGGCCCTGCTTATACAGAAACCTATTATTACTATTTCGTAGCCAAAGCTCTTCCTTTACCTCCAAGCTGATTTTTTTGTCCTTTTATAGCACGACATAAAATCTGATTTTTGATAAAAATTTTGTATATGAGTGTACAGATCATTAAACAACCTAACAGTTATTGCTTTGCCGGAAATCCGGTATCATTCGTTTTCAGTTCCAGTACGAACGACGAATTCAGGGTTGTTGTAAATGTTGCCGGTGAAAGTTTAGAGCTGTCGCTTTATCCTTATGGTACAAGTGCACCATATCAGGCCGATCTGGAATTGTCCGATCTATTACAAAAATACTTTAATGTGCCTACCATATCAGATTCGGATATAATCACGCCTATCGATAATTTTAGCCTGCCTTATTCAATCTCGGTAAGTGGTGTTACATTGTTTTCGGGTGTGGCCTTTCAGGGAGGAATTAGTAAACCACTTTTAAAAATGTTATATAATTCGGATTATAAAGACATTTTTAATTATAGATTAAATAATAAAAACAACCAATTCCTTTTCACAACGCGTTCGCAAAGCAAGAATATAAAGATCCGCTATTCTGAAATTTCTTCTTTTATATTTATTCATCCCGGCACAACGATAAAGTTTATTTCAGGTAATGGGATAGTCGTCAATACGCCTGCTATGGTTAAAGGCACACTATGTGCTATGAACTTAAAGAAGGTTTTAGCTATTTATGAATTTTCGTATGAAGATGTTAAATATATCGATGTGTTTACAGATAATGAAGAATATTCTTTTCGTATTAATATAATCCCATCCATTCTATCCGAAGAAAGATATCTACTGAAATTTAAAAATTCACTAGGCGCTTACGAATTTATTGATATTACAGGAAAAGCTTATTGCGTTCCTGAATCTAACGAAGAATATTCGTGGAAATCACTTTCTGCTTATGGTTTTTTTGAAGATAAAAGAGATAGAGTAGAATTGCGGTCTGTATTAGAAGTTGAAACCGGTTTTAAAACAAAAGATGAGTTAGATTTTATTTTAGATATGGTGCACAGCGATGATATATATATAATCTATCCTGATGCATCTGAAATAAAAGTGCTTGTTTCTGTAGATAATATTCGGTATAGAAATAGGCAAACAGTTACAAATTCGATTCCATTAAAGATAAAGGAAGTCGTAGAAAACAAATTTTTATCGCCAAATATAGATTTTAATGAGTTGTCCGATACCGGAATCTTTGACGCGTTTTTTGAATCAAACACATTTGAATAATTATGATAACAATAAATGGTTTATTACAGGTTGCTCTTCGGATATATTCGGCCACGCTAAAGAATGAGAATACATCTAAGCGTGTAGGAGGCCTTTTTAGAGATATAATTAATTATTTCGACGAAAATAAAATAAGTTCTGGAGGATATAACGGTACAGCTCAGAATCTTTACGACTTAATATTTTCCATAGAAGGCGGTTATAATGGAATAGCGTCTACAGATATTATAAATCCTTTAACTCAAGGGTACTATGTAAGTTTGTCGGGAGGCACTTTCCCTAATTTTGGAAATATATCTATCCCTGAAGGATATAGTATTATATATTATGAAAACAGTATATGGAAATATGAATCTATATCGCTTAATCCAAATAATCCGATTTTAGATACAGAGTTTTTCACTTAATAAATATATTCTATGTCTACATTAGGACAAGCAATAAAAGTAGATAATATATGGACAGGTATATTGTCCAGTGCAACCGGAGAAAATGTAAATTACCAA
>JAEZGN010000029.1 GCA_023437305.1 Bacteroidota bacterium | reverse complement strand
AATTCGGATTGACTGCCGGCCTACCCGTGACATTACAAGGTTTGGTTGGAGACAATGGCAGAATTTGGGGAATGAATTCTTTCGGATTCTCTGCACCATACAAAGTACTCGACGAAAAACTAGGATTCACTCCTGAAAATGTATATAAACAGGTGAAAGAATATCTGAAATAATATAAAAACAGAAAACAATGACAATTACGATACAAGGAGATAAACCGATAGGATTGGCTAGCGATCATGCAGGATATTCTATAAAGCAATATATTATCAGCCTCTTTGATGAACAAGGAGTTAAATATATCGACTATGGAACTTATTCTACAGAAAGTACCGATTATTCAGACTATGGTCATAAATTGGGAACAGCTATCGACAATGGCGAATGCGATTTTGGCGTTGCTGTTTGTGGTACAGGCAATGGCATTAATATGACATTGAACAAGCATAAAAAAGTGCGTAGTGCCCTTTGCTGGAATGTAGAAATAACTCAATTAGCAAGAGCTCACAATAATGCGAATGTACTTGCATTACCGGGAAGAATGATCTCTCCGGAGGAAGCTTCTCAGATGGTAGAAGCCTTCTTCAATACTCCTTTCGAAGGAGGAAGACATCAGAGACGCATCGACAAAATCCCTTGCATCTAATCTGGTTATTGTAAATAAAATAAATGGAGGCATTTCGTTAGAGTGCCTCTATTTTTTTATATTCTCAACGAGTAAATGATCAATATTGGTAAAAAGAGCATGCAGCAATAAACAATTCGCAATATATACTTCAATCATACGCCAGATTTACTATTTTTGTATATTTGCTATTCATATAAACATAAACACTATGAAAGGAATTATTCTTGCCGGAGGAAGTGCTACACGACTTTTCCCACTATCTAAAGCAATATCTAAACAGATAATGCCTGTTTACGATAAGCCAATGATCTATTATCCGCTATCAACACTTATGCTTGCAGGTATTCGGGAAATATTGGTGATATCTACACCTCGTGATCTTCCTATGTTCAGAGAGCTACTCGGTACAGGAGAAGAACTCGGCATGAAATTCGAATATGTGATACAAGAAGTCCCTAACGGGCTTGCTCAGGCTTTTGTTCTTGGCGAGAAATTCTTGAATGGTGAATCGGGTTGCCTTATCCTCGGCGATAATATGTTTCATGGGCAAAATTTTTCGCAGATGCTAAAAAAAGCGGCCTCTATCGAAACCGGAGCCTGTATATTCGGATATTACGTAAAAGATCCTCGTGCATACGGTGTTGTAGAGTTTGATGAGTCAAAAAAAGTGTTATCTCTGGAAGAAAAACCCGAAAAGCCAAAATCAAACTATGCTGTACCGGGATTATATTTTTATGATAAAACGGTTACAGAAAAGGCCAAAGCCTTAAAACCATCGGCAAGAGGTGAGTATGAAATTACAGACCTAAATAAATGCTACTTAGAAGAAGGGACTTTAGAGGTTCAATTGTTTGGTCGTGGTTTTGCATGGCTTGACACAGGAAACTGTGACAGTTTACTAGAGGCAGGAAACTATGTAGAAACAATACAGAATAGACAAGGATTCTATGTTTCTTGTATCGAAGAAATTGCATGGCGCAACAAGTGGATTGATGATGATCAGCTGGCTGCCCTTGGACAAAAACTAGATAAAACAGCTTATGGGCAATATATCTTAAGTTTGGTCAAGTAAAACCGTATAGAAATAGAAACGCATAATATCAACAAGAAATAGTATACTAAAAAATGAAATTTACGGAACAATCCATCAAGGGTGTCTGGGTAATAGAGCCGAAAGTATTTAAAGATGAAAGAGGATACTTTATGGAGTCATATAAAAAAAATCTTTTCGAGGAACACATCGGTAAGATTGATTTTATTCAAGACAACGAATCTAAGTCTACTCGCGGAGTACTAAGAGGGTTACATTATCAAATAGGAGAATATTCTCAGGCAAAATTAGTTAGGGCACTTAAGGGATCTGTTCTGGATGTTGTAGTTGATTTAAGGAAAAGATCTCCTACTTTTGGACAATATTTGGCTGTAGAACTAACAGATGAAAATAAAAAGCAACTATTTATGCCAAGGGGTATTGCTCATGGTTTTTTAGTACTTAGTCAAGAAGCGATTTTTTCATACAAAGTAGATAACGTATATGCTCCTGCACATGAAGCATCTCTACTGTGGAGTGATCCATCAGTTGCTATCAACTGGGGAATAGACGAGAAGGAACTTATCTTGTCGCCCAAAGATAAAGCCGGGAAATTGTTATCTGAAGCTATTTTATTTGACTAAGAATAAAATGGCAAAAACAGTACGAAAAAGAACAATACGAAAAAGGGTAAACAGGAGAAAATCTAAAAAAAATAATTTAAAGAAATACATCCTGTCGATGAGTATAGCTGTATGCTTAGGCATTGCAGCTTTCTTTGTTATTAAAGGATTTTTTGATGAGCCCGAATCTTTCGATTCTAATAAATATTTTGTGAAAGGCATAGATGTTTCGCATCATAATCCAATTCTGAATTGGGATAATGTAATGGAGCAAGATATAACATTCGCTTATCTGAAATCGACAGAAGGAACAACACATGAAGACCGGAATTACCCGTTCAATTATGATTTGGCTCGAAAGTCGAATATAAAGGTGGGATCATATCATTTCTATACATTTGCCTTATCGGGAGAAGAGCAAGCAAAGCATTTTCTTAAAATATCCAAGTTCAATAGCGGAGACCTTATTCCGGCTATAGATGTGGAACATTCTCCGGCAAATCCGTATAGCAAAGACAAAGAGTTTGTGGGTACTGTTGTCAAAGAGCTTAAAATAATGGAAAATAAGCTGTATGAACATTTTGGCGTTCATCCTATAATTTATACCAACAGAGACTGTTATAAACTATATATAAAAGGTAATTTTCCTAAGAATATTATATGGATGTGTGATTTGCACAACGAGCCATCAGACGATGTAAATAACTGGAAAATATGGCAGTTTTCGCATAAAGGAGAATTACCGGGAGTAGACGGACATGTTGATCTAAATTACTATCGATATACATTCAACGAGTTTAAAGAATTATTACTACCTTGAACACTCAAAATTAAGCTGATGAAGTATCTATATATTGCCATATTCGCCTGTTTGTCTTTCACATCCTGTTTTAAGGAAGATAAGTTCGAGAATTCAAAAAAGGGGAACTTCGAGGCTCTTTGGCAAATAATGGATGAGCATTATTGCTTCTTTAATTATAAGGATGTAGACTGGGACGAAGTCTATAATCGTTATTCGCAACGTATAAGCGAAAATATGAATAACGATGCATTATTTGCTGTCTTAGGCGAGATGCTTGCAGAAGTACAAGATGGACACGTAAATTTAGTTGCCTCGCACAATGTAGCTCGTTATTGGAAATGGTTTGAAGATTACCCTGACAACTTTGACCCTAAGATACAAAAAAACTATATCGGAACAGATTATGGTATTGCGGGAGGGCTTAAATACAAGCTATTGGATAACAATGTAGGATATATATATTATGGCAGTTTTTCGAGTGGTATCGGTGAAGGAAATATCAATCAAGTGCTCGATAGGTTTGCACTATGTGATGGTATCATTCTCGATGTGAGAGATAATGGAGGAGGCCTGATGTCCAACAGCGATAGGCTGGCATCTCATTTCTTTAACCAGAAAACACTGGTTGGTTACATGAGGCATAAAACAGGAAAAGGGCATGATGACTTTTCCAAGCCCTACGAAATATATGTAGAACCAACAAATGGAGTTAAGTATCAAAAGAAAGTAGTTGTTCTTACCAATCGCAGTTGCTACAGTGCAGCGAATGACTTTGTTAACGCTATGCGATATGCTCCCAATGCAACTATAGTTGGCGATAAAACCGGCGGGGGAAGTGGGCTTCCATTTTCTTCAGAATTACCGAATGGTTGGTCTATACGTTTTTCGGCATCTCCTATTATGGATGCAGAAATGAATCAGTTGGAATTTGGAATCGATCCGGACATTAAAATAGACATGACGGAAGCAGATATGGACAAAGGGATAGACACAATAATAGAAAAAGCTAAAGAAATAATAAAAAGCTCTACCACAAACATATCTTTTTGAAATTAAAAAATCTAAATACAAGCCAATCCTAAAACATATAATGCCACACAGGTGTTATACAACATATAATAAAGATCAAAATGATTTATTAAAATATAAATATTTTGAGATTCATTTTGTATAACTTTGTGTAAAGCAGAGATTTCATCTACAAACCTGTAAAACATTAATAATCATGCCTAAAATTACGAAAGAAGCCGCCTTAAAATATCACAGAAGCGGGAGACCCGGAAAAATTGAGGTTGTACCTACTAAGCCACATAGTACTCAAATGGATCTGTCTCTGGCATATTCTCCCGGTGTGGCAGAACCTTGTCTCGAAATAGAAAAAGATCCTCAGCTGGCGTATGAATATACGACCAAAGGAAATCTGGTTGCTGTTATTTCGAATGGGACAGCGGTACTTGGACTAGGCGACATTGGTGCACTTGCAGGCAAACCTGTAATGGAGGGCAAAGGACTCTTATTTAAAATATTCGCAGGAATTGATGTTTTTGATATTGAAGTGGATGAGAAAGACCCTGAAAGGTTTATTCAAACAGTCAGGGCTATCTCTCCTACTTTTGGGGGCATAAACTTGGAAGATATAAAAGCACCGGAATGTTTCGAAATAGAAAGAAGACTAAGGGAAGAGCTTGATATTCCGGTAATGCATGACGACCAACATGGCACAGCGATCATTTCTGCGGCGGCTTTGATTAACGCATTGGATATAACAAATAAGGATATCTCAAAAATAAAACTTGTAGTAAATGGAGCCGGAGCTTCTGCTATAGCATGTACAAACCTGTATATGAGGTTTGGTGTGAAAAAAGAAAACATCATTATGTGCGACAGCAAAGGTGTAATCACTACCAAACGCCCTAACTTAACTGATACTAAAAAAGAATTTGCAATCGACAGCGATATTACAACGCTAGAAGAGGCGATCGAAGGAGCAGACGTTTTCTTAGGATTATCTACTGCTGACATTCTGACAAAGGAAATGATACGGAAAATGAATAACAACCCGATAGTATTTGCTTTAGCGAATCCTAATCCCGAAATTTCCTACGAAGAAGCGATGGCGTCACGCGATGACCTTATTTTTGCTACCGGACGTTCCGATTATCCCAATCAGGTAAATAATGTTTTGGGATTTCCATACATTTTCAGAGGAGCATTAGATGTAAGAGCTACAACAATAAACGAAGAAATGAAACTAGCTGCATCGAGAGCGATTGCCGACCTTGCAAAAGAGCTTGTTCCAGATGTTATTAATTCAGCCTATGAAATAAAGAAATTGACTTTTGGAAAAGATTATATTATTCCGAAACCCCTAGATCCAAGACTGTTAACATCTGTATCTACCGCCGTAGCCAAGGCCGCCATAGAGAGTGGAGTAGCACAAAAGACAATCACCGACTGGGTAGAGTATCAAAACAGGATATCTGAGATGATGGGATATAGCAATAAGCTAATCCACCGTCTTACAGCTCTTGCCAAAAGCGAAAGAAAACGTGTTGTATATTGTGAAGGAAACCACGTTAATACTATAAAAGCTGCTATCATTGCGTATAAAGACAACCTATGTGAACCTATTTTACTGGGTAGTGAAGAGAGAATACAGAATATAGCCAAAGAAAATGGACTTGATCTCAATGGAATAAAAATAATAAACCACAGAAATATATCAGAGGATGTACGTAGGGCGCGCTATGCTCAGCTACTGAGTGAGAAAAAATCGAGAGAAGGTATCCGCTACCAAGAAGCATTCGAGAAAATGAGCGACCGCAACTATTTTGGAATGATGATGGTAGAGACAGGCGATGCTGATGCAGTTATCACAGGGATATATAGCCACTACCGTGAATTTGCAAAAACCGCACTGGAAGTGATCGGATTAAAGCCTCAGTATAAACATTTTGCGGCCATGCATATTGTACAAACAAAAAGAGGTCCATTTTTTCTTGCAGACACACTCATCAACCGTTGGCCGGAAGAAAATGTACTGATCGAAATAGTGAAACTGGCTCACGATACTGTACAATATTTCTCTACAGAGCCGGTAATTGCAATGCTCTCGTTCTCCAACTATGGAGCTGATGATAATGGAAGCCCAAGAAGTATAGCGAATGCAGTAAGATATTTTCATGAGAATTATCCGGATTATAATATTGACGGAGAAATGCAATTAAACTTTGCCATGAATAAAGAACTAAGAGATAAAGCATTCCCTTTCAACACTCTTAAAGGAAAGGATGTAAACACATTGATATTCCCCAATTTAAGTTCAGCGAATATATCCAGTAAACTATTGATGGAGTTGGGTATTGCAGGTGAAAGCCTAGGCCCGATTCAGATGGGATTGCGTAAGGCTGTACACTTTACAGATATAGAAAGCTCTGTAAGAGATATAGTCAACTTAACGGCTGTAGCTGTTGTGGATGCAATTGCAAACAGTCTACAAAATGAGTAAGTATATTGTTTCGGTAAATATTGAATAATAGAAAGCTATATTATAACGATAATAAGAAAGAAATGCAACTGTCTTTAACTCCGATACAAGATTCGGACATTGAGTTATTGAATAAATGGTTACATAAGGATTATATCCTGCAATGGTATCATGATGCTGATGAATGGATTCATGAAATAAAAGAAAGAGAAGAAAGCTTTAACTTCTTATCTCACTATATTGTTCTTGAGGTTGATAAGCCAATTGGATTTTGTCAATTTTATGATTGTTTCGACGCCAAGGAAGATTGGTATTCGGTGGAATGTCCAAACAAAATATATAGTATTGATTATTTGATTGGGGAAGAAAATTTTCTAAGGAAAGGATATGGCAAAGAAATTGTAAGAATTCTTACAAATAAAATAATCCGAGACAAGAACCCAGAGGCAATAATAGTTCAGCCGGAAGAAGAAAATGTAGCGTCATGCAAAGCTCTTTTAGCCAATGGCTATATTTATGACTTTGATAATAATTATTACATACTAAAATGCTAATTAGTATTATTCAATTGGAGTTGTGATATCAAACTCTAATTTTTTATGAGGATTAGAAGAAAATAGTTAGATTTGTCTAACGTCTGATTAAAATCTAATATATTATGAAAAAGAACATTCTTTTTGCTCTTTCATCTATTATCTGCCTTTTAAGTATAGTTAGCTGTAATAATACTTTGCTACCAATCAGAATACCTACAGGAGAACCAACCATACCTCAAAATAATATTATAAAAGAAATTCCTAGATATGAAGAAAATAATAAAGTTTATCTTTTTTATAAGTTAGCTAAACAGAAGGAAAAACAACTGAATCTTGATATCCCTGAGAATGGATACGACAGTTTGCTACTACGCTTATGGTTTGTTTATCCCGAGAACTTACACCAATATGCAGAAATGGTAGAAATAAAGTATCCGTCGGATGGCAATATAAAGGCTACTTATACTAAAATGCGCATCTTTTTTAATCCGACCAGAGATTATGAGCAGATCAATTACCATGTTGATTCTATTATATCAATGCCAAAGAATGGTTGGAATAGTTTCACAGAAACATTAAATCGTCTTAATATAATAGACCTGCCAACAATAGAGCAAATCCCGTTATACAAAGAAAGTGTTACTGGAAGAGGATATGATAATAATTATTTGACCGTAGCTTGTGAAATTGCAACTGAAAAGAAGTATCGTTTTATACAATATAATAATTTTGAAAAGCACAAAAATATTAATGAGGTTTCAAGGATGTATGAATTTATTCGCTTTATCCGCACAGAATTTAATATGCAAAAGATTGATGAAGCTTGGTATGGTGAAAGTTGATATTTGGAGAAAACTTAAATAATCGGACATTTCTGTCTGAGCATTTTCCTTTGTAGAGCATAAAACTAAAGTATCGAACTCTTTTTGAGAAAATTGGACAGAAAGGTCAACTTTATTAAATCAATAAATTTGTCATGAGAGATATAATATATGACTTTGCTCGTTTTGTAGGAGTCCGTATCCGATTTTACTTTCTTAAACTCATAGGGTTTCCTAAACCACTTAAATATTTAGAAGGTGATTCTGATGACTATGCAAATAAGATTAGTCACGGATGCATTAATACTATTATAGGACTTCCTATTGTATTTGGAATTATTATAGGAATTGCTTATCTATATTTTACATATTTTGATTAAAATAAAAATCCCCACACATTTCTGCATGAGGAGTTAAAATTTTGTGGAGCATATCGGATGCTAAATTCTGCACATAAAAGACTCCATACTTGACAGTTAGAAAGTGTCTGTTTTGGCTGCGAAGAATAATTTTTTTATAAGTGTCTGCTATTTTTTTCTTTTATACTTAGGTGAATCTTCTGCAGCTTGTAGTCCGGTTGAATTAATATTATACTTTTTTACTGAATTATATTCGGCTCTTAATCGTCCAATCTCTCTATTTAACTCTTTATTTTCTTCCTCTACCTTTTCAAGCCTCTCATTTAGGAATTTCACCAAGGCCTCACTTGCCGGGTCGCCTTTTTCAATCATTTCTCCAATACCGGTGAAAAGCCACCTCGTGTTTAAATCCTTATTTTCAGCAATAAATCGTTCCAAAAATTCACATCCTGGCTTTGTCCGCCCATTCCAAATACCTGATATAGTCTGTTTTGAAGCATAATCGGCATGAAACAGATCAATCTGCCTTTTACCCTTACTTTCCCAGTAATTTACAATCCTCTGATTAATAGTTTCTTGCATATTATTAACATATTTTAATCCTAAGTTTGTTTACTAAAGGATTATTTTTGTTTACTTAGTAGTCTAAATATAATATTAAATTTTAGACTATGAACAACGAGAAGCAAAATTTAACAATCAAACAACGTTACCAAAATCTTAACGATAAGAGAAAAAGGGAGGTGAGAAATCTATTCCTTACAAAGTTTGAATATCAGTATTCAAGCTTTTATCCGAAGTTAAATGCGGACAACTTTAAGACCGTGGAACGTGAATACTTAGAGGAAATTTTATAGCGACAAATACAGATATATTAACTAAAAAATTTAACTACATGAATTTCAAAATCAGACCAAACAGTTATGAAGTAGTTGGTGTAACCAACCGTAACAATGAGATTCGGTATACAAAAACGCCAGAAGAAAAATTAAAGTTTTGGACACCGAAGCCTATAACAAGAATGTTTACGTCTTTAAAGGCACCCATTCCCATTGATCCCGACGAAGAAACATATTACAAGGCATTCAGAGAAGCAACACGCCTTCAGATAAAATGCAAATTCGTAATAACTGTTCAGATGTTAGATTTACTCGAGAGTAGCCGTATATTATCTGTCGAGCACATGACAAATGACAATGAGAATCTCATTATCATCATCCCCCACCCTCTCTTTACTTATGATAAGCTCAATGATATATTATTCGACATGACTAATAAGTTTGAGCTATGAAAACACAGTGGGATAATTTTTCGAAAGGCTTTGATAAATTCAATAAATTATATGCTGAGCTCGTAGCCGGAATCACAGATAAAAAGTCTTTGAATGCCATCAAAATAGCAACAAAAGAATGGAACAAACTCATTATGCTACACAATGAGTTTGATAAACTGGTGGAACCGGTTAGCCCTATCGATATCAAATCGCCTTTCAAAAGTGCCGAATTTGCTGAAACATGGAAGCTATACAAAGAATATCTTGAGGAAACGCATAAACAATATATCCCTTCGCGCCGTGAACTAATGATGTTGCGTCGGCTTCATAAACTATCCGACAAGGACGAAAAGCGCGCGATCGATTTTCTTGAATATTATATCTGCCATGGCAGCAAGGGTATATATAAACCAACAGAAAAGCAGCTGACAGGCGAAGAGCCAGGGAAAGTAGAAGATGTAGACCAAAGTCAATTTGATGTAAACGCTAAACGTATAGATATATGATTTGTATATTGATACTATCAATAATAGGTTTAGTGGTCTTTATCTTCTGCATGGGAATAATAGTCGGAACCGGGCTCTTTTTATCAGATCAACAGAAAGGAAATAAGACAGGTACACTTAAGGAATAAAACCGATGAAAGTCCGGGCATCATACAAAAGAATCGGACGAAATCCTTTTAAAATTGGATTTGACAACACTGATTTTTACACTAAAACAGTAGATGTGCCCGATGATTATGACTGGAAACTATTAGAATATTTTGCTATAGAAGACACACAGGAAGGATTTGAATTCATACAGATTGCTAGAATTGATCAAGATATAACAAATGCCAATGAGCGTGTCTTTATATTATTACTACTTCGAAATTTAAATAAGAACAGACAGATTATGAAAAAATTAACGAAAGAACAAGTAAAGGAACTCCTGAGCAAAAAGCCACACGAAATGACAAAAGATGAATTGTGTTTTTTATTCGAAATCTTTTGTTTTCAAATAAAAGAATATTATCAGCATGAGAATAATATATCTTTTGAAATACACTTTAGAACAATGTTTTTGATTCGCGTAAACTTTCCTATCAAGCCCGGTATGATGTCATTCAATAATGAATTTATTGACTTTGGAGAAGGTGCTTCCGGAATATCTATGACTCCTCCTGAAAATATAGGGAGATTATTCAAAATATTTTTCGGGATGTTTCAAAGCAATTTATTACAGACTGCTGAATATGAAATGTATTACGACTCTCAAGATTCAAAATTCTCTTCTCTCGAAGAGGCTGTCGAATATTTAGAATTGGCTAAAGATATAATAACTAATAGAGGATAAGAATATGGATAACTATACATTTTCAGAACTAGAAAAAATGACATGCCGATCTTTTGGGGGGAATAATTGTGTATTACATGGATGTATGTTTGAATGTCAATTATACATAGCTAAGATAAAAGCCCTTATGAGAGAGAAGAACTTTTCTGAAGAACAGGCAAAGCAATATCTAAACGAATGAACGGATATTAGAATCCTCAATATATCTCTTAATCGATGAAAATAGTGGACTAATGGAAATACAATCAATAATATTCAACTTTCTACAGAAGAGTGCTCACAATTGGGCACGGTATTGGGTTACAAAAGAAATGCAAGGTTTTACGCTTCCTGGCGAATACATAGAAATTCGAAGTCATTTCATATCAGGAAATGAACTTCAAGATTTCTACACATCCGGATTTGAAATCGATAGAATCAGGCCATACAAAGAAGAAGCTAATTGTCTTTGCGAAGTACTTCTAAAAAGAGACCTTAATTATCAATACCAAAATAAAGCTGAAAATGGGTAAGAATAAATGTATCCAATCAAATAAGGACACTGAGCGATACGGCTTGCAGAAAGTCCCGGACGAAATAATAATAAAGGTGCTTCGTGTCGAACTGGGAAAAGCAAACGCTTATATCGTAGAACTTGAAGAGTTAGCCAAAGAGCCGGCAAAAATGCTCTGTAAATATAAGCAAAAGGCGAAAGGCGAACGAGATCGGGAAGATAGGCTTCAAAAGGAAGTATATCTCTTAAATTTTGAAAACAGCGAACTAAAGAAAAGAATAAAAAATCAATAACTGTAAAAGTATGGGAAAGAAGACAATAGTATTTAATCAAATAGACCTGGACGAAGCCGATGAAAATATCGGTAAAGAAGTAATGATCATACTTAGGAATGGAGATCAATATTTCGGGATATTAAGAGATATAGATGATGATGAATTAGTATTATCAAGGCCTGATCAAAAAGTTAGCTTAGGTTTTCAGCTGTCATGGATTACACTAATTGCAGTAAAGGAGGAATAAGGTTATGGATATAGTTTTTACAGAGGATTGCGCAGCTGATGATTGCTATCAAAAGAATGTTGGAAATGGCAAACAAATGTGTGAGCTACACGAAAAAATGTATGAAGATGGTATACCCTTTAAGGGCTTCTATGGGAAAACGGTATTAAGAAAAGAGTTTCAAAACAAACAGATAAAAAATAGCCATGATAACAACAGATGATCTACTCTTTGCCTTTTTTGGTGGCTTTGTTATGGGGTTTTTAATCACAGTATTATTTGTAATAGTTGCATTTAAAAGAAGCGAATAGATATGACACTGAACGACAAATCACCAATGCCATTTGGCGTACATAAAGGTAAAAAAATGGCAGATGTGCCGGCACATTATCTTCTATGGATATACGAGCAAAATCTTGATGTAATGAACTACATCAAAGAGAATATGGATGCATTACGAAAAGAAATAAATAAACGAAAATGAAACGAACGTGGACACCTGAGCAAATTGAATTACTTAAGATAAAATATCCTGACAGTAATCCGAATGAGCTTTGTTTATTGTTTCCGGACAAAAGTTATAAGGCTATTAGAACTAAAGCTAAAATATTAAGATTAAAAAAAACTGTTCAAAAATTTCGATTTTCCTTACAGCAAATTGCGGAGCTAAAAAGAGACTATTCAAATACATTAAATAAAGATTTAGCGGATCGAATTGGATGTTCTATTCATACTCTACATAATAAGGCACATTCGCTTAAACTAAACAAGGATAAAGAGTTTCTTAGAGAGGTTGCAAGGAACAATTTCACTGATGATCATCCCATAAAAAAACATTGGATAAAAAAGGGCAATTGCCCTCCCAATAAAGGTAAAAAAATGGAAACATTCATGAGTGAAGAAACTATGCGGAAATTCAAAGCAAATCAATTTAAAAAGGATCACATTCCACATAATGCTACATCTGTTGGATTTGAACGGATTAACGAAGATGGTTATATCTTGATAAAAGTTCCCGGGAAAAGAAAACTCGTATTAAAACATCGGTATGTTTGGGAACAATCCTTTGGATTGATACCTAAAGGGTATAATATTCAATTTAAGGATGGGAATCGAAAGAATTGTGACATTGAAAACCTGTACATTATTTCTCGATCTGAACAGATGAAAAACGAGAATTCACTACATACCAGATATCCGAAAGAAGTACAGCAACTCTTTCAACTAAAAGGAGCTCTAAAGAGACAAATTAATAAAACAGAAAAACAACAATAAACCATGGGTACAATTGAACGACTAGACAAGATGGCAAATAAAGCCTATATATACAATGGACAAGAAGTTGTCATATTAGGCTATTGCGACAATACCGGTGACAATGGAGACGAGGTTGAAATATACCTGAATAATGGAAAAACACTGGAATGGAACATTTCAGATCTGATCCTAAAATTAGAACGTTTCAGGCCGATAACAAATACAGTAGTGGTCCTGGCAAACGAAAGGCTGAATCAGGTTTCCTCTGTCAATCACACCATAATACAAACCATGAGAGATACTATTCTTTCTCAGATTAAAGCTGTTAAAGAAAGCCCTACACCCGAAGTTATAAATCAGTCTAAGCAAATATTTCAGGGTGTAAATACTTTGACAAATCTTGCGAAAACCGAACTGGAGTATCGGAAATATATAGATAATTCAGATAAGATGCCGACTTCAAAATAATTTGATTATGAAACCACATCAACAACTACTATTTAAAGGATATCCGACATACGAATCACTTTTAGAAGTACTTCACCCGGAAAAACTCCTGGCTGCATTCTCGGAAATAGAACACATTGAGCAATCTATTTTGAAAAAGAGAGTCTCTCTTGAGGATATAAATGAGCTGTATTCGAAGAACGGAAGGAATCCGGGTGTAGACTATACCGAGGAATGGATAAAGTATCTGGCAAAACATATCAACGTAAAACCATTGCTCGAAACCCGGGCCGTATCATTTACCATTTTCAAAAGATATGGACATTTTCATCTTACCGATTTAAAACTCCTGTTAGAAAAAATAGCGAATGTAGAATATGGTCGTGACAGTCTTTTCTTCGGGTGCGTGGATGCCCAACGTTTAAACTATTGCTTTGCCATGTATAACGAAGAGCGTAATCGAATCGCAAATAAATACTACCAAAAGCTTGATGAGAAGTTCTCGGCAATAAAAGATGAAACAGAAAAAAACGAAAAACAAAGGATTTACAACGAAGTAGCCAGCAAATATAAGAATCAAGAATTGTGGGATTTATATCAAAAACGCTGTAGGGAAGAAATACCAGATATCCTGCAAAAGAAATGGGAAGAATTCATTAATAGTCAGTGATATGAATTCAGAGAAAAACAAGTTTTATTGCCTTGTATATCGGGTCAGAACAAAAGGTTTTTTTGTCTCAATAAAAAACAGGACTATTTATTATAATTGCAACGATCCGCAATCGGTAAAGATAAAACCGGTAAGGCGTTTACGTACCGAATACGGCTTTGAGTGTCAAGCCACAATTATCTAACAATCTATAAGGGACAAACGGAATATGGGACAAATCCAGCCAATTATCGAACACGGGAAGCAACCCGATTTATTTAAGGATGAAATAAAACAGATCGTCGGATTCTTACAAGAATACTATGAAATACGGATACCGGCACAAGACCCATCCAAGATTAAAATAACATGCAAAGATGAAAACCGATATTCATTTCCACCCGACTTCGGGGATATATGGCTTCATCTTAAATCGGAAGGGTATAATGTGAGTAAAGACGTATTAAGAACTGTTATACGTAGCCCGAATTATATAAAGCCATGTGATCCTATCAAGGAATATTTTGATAGCATACGCAAAAAATGGCAGGGCGAAAGCCAAATAGATCTGTTTTGTAAATACATTATTCCCCGCGTATTCGAAGAAAACACGCCCGAATATTACAGGGAACGGACCAACAAACTTATAAAAAAATGGTTTGTGGCGTGTGTAGCTTGCTGGATAGGAAATCATCCGAATGATGTTGCATTGGGTTTTATACACAGCTCTGAAGGTATAGGCAAAACACACCTGGTAGAATTCATTGTCCCCGACGCATTGAAAGAATATTATGTAAAATCGAGCAAGGACGATAAAAAGTTCGATATCGAAGATGTCTTTACCCGCTATATGATTGTAAACTTTGATGAGCTCAACGGAGTATCACCCCGATCAATCGACACGTTCAAGAGCTGCATGTCTGACAGAAAGATTTTGAATAAACGCCGGCACGAAGAGTTTGCAACAGATAAAGACCGCATCGGTTGTGCTGTATTCACATCAAACAGAAATCAGGAACTGGGCGGTTTTCTGCACGATAGTTATGGTTATAGACGTTGGGGTATTATCGAGCTCGAAGATATCGACAGGGAATATTCAAAAACAATCAATATCGATCAGTTATGGAGTGAAGCCCTCACACTGTACGAAGATTCAGGATTTAATTACAAGTTTGAACAACCAGACTATGAGGACTTTTCGGCATACAATCGCCGGTATATGTTCGAAACATCGGCAATGAAGTTTATCCAGCTTCACTTAACAGTACCACAATCGAATGATGAAGGCGAAAAGCTGAACGCATCGGCAATATTCTCACGATTGAGAAATAAGATCCGGAAGGAAGACCAGGGCAAAATAACGATCACTAAAATGGGCGTAGCACTCACAGCGCTTGGATTCCCTAAAATATCTTTCCGGGACGATGACGGTAATTCAATAAAAGGTTATAGAGTAATATTTAATGATGAGAAGGAATTAACTAAAAAAATAAAACAGGAGGAATGAAAATGAAAACTACTCAAGCGGAATTAACATCATATATCAAATACAATTGTCCATATTGTCAAGAAGAAGATAGTGCATTCTTTGAAGCATCTGAAATTACAAATTTAGATTGTGAAGATGCTGAAATAAAAATTGAATGTCCATTCTGTCAAGAAATATTTATGATAGATAAAATAGTAGACTAATCAACAGATGAAAAAATACATAATAATTCTTTCAAAAACATTTTTGAAAGGTCATCCAAAAGAAGGACAACCTACAAACTTCAGGGAAAAGTTTCTGAAAGGCGAGAAAATACATACAATCCGATGCAATTATGAGCTTTGGGCAAAACGAATAAAAGAGATTCAAGAAGGTAAAGCTATACTCTCTATACGAGACTGGAGTGATAAAGCTTATAGAAGCAAGCAAATATTAATAAAAGATTTAACCTGTGATGATGGTGTTGGTATCCAACGCACATACCTAGATATCCACGATTCAAAAGATGCTACAAACATACGTATGCTAGTGAATGATGAAGAAATTGAAACAATAAGTAAAGTAGCTGCAAATGATGGTTTAAACCTAACCGACTTTTCTAAATGGTTTTTCCCTGAACAAACAGGGTGTTTTGATGGCTGTGTTATTCACCTCACAAAGTTTAGATATTAAAATATACTGAATTATTCATTAAGTCATGTCCCACGATTCAAGTAAAGTTATAGCATTCAATTATTTTGGCGGTAAATTTACCTGGCTAAATTATCTATATGATCATTTTCCAATGGAGTTTAATCATTTGGTAGATTTATTTGCCGGCTCTATGGTAGTCTCAATCAACTACAAAGGCCGTGTGATTAAAACCGCAAACGAGTTGAACTCTGATATCACAAATTTCTTTCAAGTCCTCAGAGATCACGAAAATGAGTTGATCCGCTTACTATTACTCACTCCATGTTCTAAATTAGAGTATGATAATAGCTGGGAGCCATCTGAGAATAAAATAGAGCAGGCACGTCGATTCTATGTCCGGGTACGACAATCTTTTTTTGGACTTGGAGCACAACGGGTAAATAAAGGCTGGCACATGGCAAAACAGCACGTAAATGCACATGGAGGTGAAACGGTATCGAGATGGAATAATGCAATTAATAATTTACATGAGGTCGCAAACATTATTAGATCTGATTTTCAAATCACAAATTATGATTACGCTGATTGTATTGATAAGATTGACTTTGAAAAGGCTTTATTCTATGCAGACCCACCATATACGAAACGTTCTCGCAAATCATATAACGACTACAAATTTGAATTTACCGATCTTCAGCACGAGCAACTATCAGACAAACTACATCATATTTCAGGGCTGGCCATGGTAAGCGGATATGATTGCGATCTGATGAATGATTTATACAACGACTTCTATAAGACAAAGTTTCCAATCAAGAAAAATAATATTCGTAGCGGTGATGTCCAGGAAGTAATATTTACGAACTATAATCCGATAAAAAACAGCTTATTCTTTTTCTCTCAGTAGCACCCACGATATATTTGTCCCCATCCCCCTTAGTCCTTAGATATTAAACATTCCTGACAATGTTTTTATAGGGCTCAGGGGGATTTCCATTTTCATATATATACGTATAATAATATAATAAAAAATATAGATTTTATTTATATATATAATAGTATTACGTGAAATACCTTTTTTGATTTTAAAACTACCACTTACCACAAATGTAAATTTTATGCCTGTAAATGTTTATACATAACACTTTAGTTGTGGTAACTTCTATAAAAAACTACTGCTTACCACAACTTACCACAAGTTACCACAAAATAGCCTTACCACAATGCTACCACAAACAAAACACTATATATCAATAACTTAAGCACATTGGTAAGTGGTAAGCAAAAAACAAAATCTAAATTTGTTTACAATAATTCTATTTTTGTTTACTTTTTAGGCTTAAAATATTGATTTTAAGTATTATAATTTGTATTTTTGAGAAGATTAAAAACTAAAAACAATATGAGCAGCGGAATTTACATTTATCTTGAGGTTGAAAGATATTTGAGAGAATATCTTATTTTTCACTTTGGAGACCCTATACGTCTCCCGGTAAACTCACCTGAACTGAAATTAATAAAGAGGCATCTATCTAAGCTATCTGAAAATACAACACCGGATATTAACCCGGGCAATGAAATTTCTTTTGTACGCATCGAGATTCCATATTCGAAAGAAAAAGACCCACGGGAATATAACTACCTATACCCTTCGGCTAAAGATGCTTTGAGAAATAATCTAATCGCAATATTCGAAAATCACATGTGGTCTGATCTTATCGATATAAAAAAACGCAGACGAGGCGATCTTGTATCTCAAATATATGCCTGGTGTGAAACGAATGGAATATCAAATTTGAACGATGATAAAAATTTTGAAACTATTCGTCAAAAATTTTATAGAATGCGTTACGAGTATCGAATAAAAAATCAAATAAAATTATCCTAAAAATTCCCGACTTTTTCACCCTTTTTAAAAACATCGAAGTTATTGAATTTAACGAAGTTATCTAAGTTATGAACAAGTTTTTACCAGCCATAAAAATAGTCGAATTTGCCATTGCAGATTTTGTGACTATCGTAGCGAATGAAAAAATCGCTCACGGAATTCCAATCCAGATAGCCGGTACTTTTACCACTATCTGTATAGAAGGACTTGCTGCAGCAAGTTATGAAACCAAACGTGTATCGGGTCAAGATATATATACCTCTAAGATGGTTATGAGAATCGGCGAACAACAGGTTATGCCGTGGAACCTGGAAACATTTCTCGCAAACAGGAATATAGTTTACCGATTGACTGATGTAAACAATCGTCAATGGCTGATGGGAACCAACGAAATGCCATTTCCCATATCGACAGCGAAGCATGATAACCCGGCCGAACCTTCGGGTGTGAATATTACTGAGCTCGAGATAACTTATTCAAACCTTTTTCCATTTTTAGAAATAGAATAGTCATGCAAAAACAAGAAGGCCAAATAAATTTAAAACAGCTTGCTAATGCAGCTAGAAGTATAGCTCCCACTTTTGCACAAGTCTCACAGCATCTATATAAGTTGGTTGAATGTGCAAATAAAAATCAAAAACAACAGGTAGAATTATTGAAGGCAGCACTTAAAATTAAGAATGAATGAGAGAAATAATATTCAGAGGCATAGACGAAGATGATAAGAAATCGTGGCTTTATGGATTTTATACGCAATTTTTACATCAAGAGCGCGGAATGATATCCTGTATAACGACAATAGAATCAAACTTCAGTAAAGTTATGGGAGTTATACCCGAAAGTATCTCTCAATTTTCATCATTCTATGATACTTCAACAAAGCCTAATAGAATATTTGATG
Organism: Bacteroidota bacterium; assembly: GCA_023437305.1. Lineage (GTDB taxonomy): Bacteria > Bacteroidota > Bacteroidia > Bacteroidales > Dysgonomonadaceae > Dysgonomonas. The sequence continues at coordinate 18,251 of JAEZGN010000029.1, read as the reverse complement.
GTGATATTATTCAAAGATATTATGCTGACGATAAGCCAACCTATATAATTATTGATTTTCAAGACGGGATATTCGGATATAAGAGTATTAATAAAAAACATGATTATTTTCTTCCTATAACTGAGTATGATATTAAAACATATAATTGGCGGGTAGTAGGTGACATTTACCATGATAATATAGATAAATTCATAAAAAAGAACAAATCTTAGTCTTTTTACATACCCTATATTCTATATAAAGTTGCATTGAAATTAATAACGATGCAACTTTTTTCTTTTTAATATGGAATATCAAATAGACCTGGACGGCTATATAGGTGATTACTTTAACGGACGCAAGTGGGTAAAGAATAAGCTGTCTGAAAATAAAAACAAGCCGGTATATGTCCGTACAAATTCTTTGGGCGGTAGTGTAAATGATGCTCTTGATATTGCAGCTCAATTTGAGTCACACGGTGATGTAACAGTTGATATGTTCTCGTTCAATGCTTCTGCAACTACTGTTTTGACTTTAGGTGCTAATAAAGTGCGTGCTCACATCGATTCTCTATATCTGATCCACAAAGCAATGTCATGGGTAGACGCCTGGGGCATGATGAACGAAGACGATATACAGGCCCTGATAGATCAACTTGAAAAAGAAAAGAAGGAAAACGAGAAAGTTACACTCGTTTTAGCCCGCAAATATGCTGTTAAAACAGGGAAAAGTATAACTGATGTACTTAATCTGATGAAGCAAGCGACATGGCTGACAGCAAATGAGGCTAAAGAATGGGGACTGGTAGATGAAGTATTCGGAAAATCTACAGGGAAAGTAAATTTCACCCCCGAAATGAAAGAAAAGTTCAATGTTGCTGAACTTCCTTTCCCAAATATCCGGAACAATCAGGAAGAAACAAAAGGCCTGTTAGAAAAAATAGAAGAAAAACTTGATGTATTCAAAAATGATATTCTTTCCCGGATAGGTAAAAATACAAATAAAGAAAAAACTGACGAAAATCCTGTAATAAATATGAAAAAAGACTGGACTCACATCAATACCCTTCTGGAAGTAGAAGGTATTGAACTGACCGAAGGAAAAGCAAATGTTTCCGAGGATCAGTTAACCAAAATGAACGACGCCCTTAAGTCAGCTAATGATGACAAACAAGCAGCATTAGATAATCTGACAAAGAAATCTACTGAGTACGATCAGCTTAAAGCTGATTATGACGCCCTGAAAGCCTCGCCCGGTGCAGGCTCTGATCCTGTGAATAAAAATTCAGATCCGGGTAAAGGTAAAGGTTTTGAAGATGCCGACCTAAAAGCAGCTATCGAAGCTAAAGAAATGTATGACATGCTAACTAAATAAAATATGGCAAATATTGTAATATCACCCGATGAGCTGAAAAAATCAGCTCATGAATTCCGGAAAATGTTGTTAACATTGCCGGCTATCGCCTTGCAATCGTCCCTACCTTATGTTACACTCAGGACTGGTGTTCAATACAAATCTACAGTAGGTCAAATTAATGACGGTTCTCAATTTGGGCCTTATGATCCTAGTCGTAAAAGTGGAGATGTAACCATCAAAGCAAGAACTCTAGAGACTTATCTAGGATCAGTGATCAAAGAATTTGATCCAAATACCGTATTACAATCAGTATACGGTAGTCTTGTGACACATGGTCAGGGGCTTACACGTACAGAAATTGTAAAGGCTGTCCTTTCTGCTATGATGCTGAGTTTGTCTGAAGGACTAAACTCTTCATTGTTTACCGCAGTAAGAAACGATTCCGGAACATTGAGTAAAGATTTATTCAATGGTTTTGATACTATTGCTAAGAATGAAATCACAGCCAATAATATCACTACTACATTGGGTAACCTATATGAATTCTCGGAAGCAATAGACTCTACAAATGCCGTTGATGCTCTTAAAACATATTATCGGACAGCAAAAGATGAGTTGAAAGGAGTGCCAACTCAAATGCTTGTACCTTTTGCCGTAAAAGAAGCCTATGAGGACGATTATCAGGCCACTGTTGGTGCTACACCGTATAATACATCTTTCGAAAAAAGATATCTTGAAGGAAGTGGCGGTAAATGTGAAATCGTTGCATTATCGAATAAAGCCGATTCAGACATCATCCAGTTGACACAAAAGACTAACATGATTGTCGGTACAGGTAACGGAAACGACCTTGAAAGTGTGGATATAGACAAGTTTGCACCATTCATGGTAACACTCTCTTCTGCTATCATATTCGGAACCCAATATGAGAGCATTCATGCTAAGAAATTATTAATCGGCAAACTGCATACGACTTAATATTATGTCATGTACACCACTAGACCCCAACTCACTGGAATGGTGTGAGGGTCAAACAAATTTACCGGGATTGCGCAAAAAGGTATTTTTCACACCTAAAAGCAATATAGTGAAATGGCCAACTCGTCCTACAGCATTAACTGCCGGGCAAACAATGGGCAAACTGGCTACATACGTAGGAAACTTTGAGATGGCAGCCGAAAAGGTTTGGCAATCGATGGATATAACAGTAGACAGATCACCTGCTACAGCAGAAGTTCAAGGCTCGAAACCGTCTAAAACATATCTCAACCAGGCTGTTTTAGTCGTTCCGAACGTTGATGCTGAATCTGCCGGATTATCCCAGATAGCAGCTAACAGTGATCTTGTTTATCTTGTACAGGACAAACCGGGTAGATATCGAGTGATAGGTAACGAGATGTATCCTACCAATACAGATGTGGCAATGGCCCTAGGGGGTGCTGCCACGGACGAAATGGGTACTACAATCACAGCAAACTGTACCGATATTTGCCACATGCCGTTCTATGAAGGCGAGATTGAAACTGCAGACGGTATTATCAATCCATCCGATCCTGATACTCCGTAAAATTCCTTATAAGAAAGTTTTTTAGTTAATCTGTAAAAAGAGGCTTTTGCAACGGCAAAGCCTCTTTTGTCTTTTATACGGCATTAGGTAATTACTAGGTTTGATCTAAAATTAAAACATTAAATACAGTTTAATTATGAGTCAGAATGTAGATTACAAACAATTAGTCGATGAATGGCTGGAGTCAGAAGATAAGGATATAGAAGCCGGTGCACTTCTGTTGCTAAAACTTAATAGAAATAGGGTATTGTATCAATATATCACAAGAAAAAAAGCTTTGCCTAAACTGATATATGAGATGAAAAAGCAATCGGATATCCTAACTAAAAGGCAAAATTTAGCAGCAAGTGAGTTGACCGACGAAGAAGTTCAGAAATTCACTCAGAAATCGGAAAGAGCTGCTAAGACGATAGAAATAGTTGAAAAAGGAGTAAAGGGCAAACGCCACGATCATGAACAACTATCCCAGGAAGCACAAGATGCTTATGAAAAGAACCTGGACATCTATCCTAAAATGCGTTCATTGCACGAAAAATTAAAGCTAATGGTTAATGATCGTCCGTGTGACAGATATCCATTCCTAAAAGAATTAGTAGGCTATGATGAACAGATACGCTCCAACTGGAAGCTATACGACAATGCGAAAGTATTGCCCGAACAGACACAGCAAATTGACGAAACATTAAGTCCGGATAATACAGGTTCAAAAACACCTATACTTGATGCAAAAGGTGTATCAGCTGCTCGCAAATATCTTAGTTCTAACAAGAAAAAACTGCAAGGCCTCAAAGAAACGGATAAAAATAAATACGATATCTTACTTCCGGAAATGCAAAAGAGATACGACGGTCTCATTATCTCCGGGCAAACTCTTGATGAAAAACAAATTGCAGAACTGAAGGAAGCGGGATTGAGTGTCAAAGAATAAGGAAAAAAATCTTTGTGTTATTAAATAAATAGAATTGAGAAAGCCTGAGCTGTGATAGTTCGGGCTTTTTTGTCTTTTATACCCTCATTACCCCTGTTTTAATTTGATGTATAAACAGTTTTTATGCGCAAAGAAAAAACAATAGATATCTGTCACCGTCATCTTTTCGATGATGTGGATACAATGCGAAAGGCTAATGTATCTACACAAATTATCAATCGGATAAAAAGGATTCGCTCCATTTATACGACATGGAATGATTATCCGATGAAAAAAGATAAGGAAATGCGTGACAGGTTAGTAGCTGAATTTGGTATTTCCCAATCAGAAGCCTATGAAGATATTTCGATCATAAAACAAATACTGGGAGACGTAAACTCAGCAACCAAGGCCTGGCATCGATTCAGATTTGTGAGCATGATAAATGAAGCTTTTGAAATAGCCAGGCTAAAGAAAAAAGAATCTTCGATAGAACGCATCGCTGCAACATACGCCCGATATACGCAACTTGATAAAGAAGATGCTTTAGAATTTCCTTGGGAAGATATTATTCCGGATGTAATAGAGCCATCTTCTGATCCTACACTTATAGGTATAAAACCAGTGCCTAACATCCAACAAAAAATAGCAGATCTGAAAAAGAAATATGAAGCTGAGATAGAAGACATTGACTTTGTAGAGATCGGAATCGATCCAAAACTTATTGAGGAAATAAAGGGGTATGGCGACGAATAAGGTATATTTCAATCCACCGCAACAAGTAACCATGTTCACCGGTGCACATACCACTATCTTTCTAGGTGGGCGCCGATTAGGAAAAACACACGGTGTTGCAGCTCCATTTGTTAAGAGAAATTTTCAACAAATGCCACGATCTTCAGGTGCTTTTGTTTTCCCATCCTATAAACGTGGTTTAACTAACACATTGCCCGGAACTCTCAAGGGCCTAGAATCATTCGGTTTAAAACGTAATCTGCATTATGTAATAGGTCATAAGCCACCGAAGTCATTAGGCTTCGGAAAACCGATCATAGAGCCTGCAAACTATGAACATGTTCTATCCTGGTATAATGGTTCTATCGATTATTTTATTTCACAGGATATTATTGGATCGTCAAACTCTCTTACATTGGACTATGTAATGGGAGATGAAGGTAAGTTCTTAGACTTTGAAAAGCTAAAAGATGAAACTTTTCCGGCAAATGGAGGTATAAAATCACATTTCGGTCATATACCTTACCATCATAGTATGCTATTCTTATCGGATATGCCTTCGTCAAAAAAAGGATCATGGCTTCTTAATTATAGAGAGAAAATGGATAATGAGCTAATTGATACTATCCATGGCATCATCTATGAATTATGGAAGATCAGGAATAGAATCAAGGAGCTTAAATCAAAGAACAAAGCTATTCCGAAGTATTTGCCATCCTATTACAAAACTCTCTCAAAATCGCTCTCTGAACTCCGCAGCGTGGCTGTATATTATGCCGAATGGTCGAGTATAGAAAACCTGTTGGTCCTTGGTGAGAATTATATAAAGCAAATGAAGCGGGATTTGCCCCCACTTGTTTTCCAGACATCTATCCTGTGTAAACGTCTGGGAATATTAAAGGATGGTTTTTATTCTGCGTTGAACAGTAAAATACACTATTATACCCGAAATAACAATGATTATCTGCAGGGACTAGAATATAACCTTAAAGCTATCCAGGACAACAGCTCGTTACAAGATGCCGATGTACAAACATTAGAGCCTATTTGTATAGCGATGGACTACAATGCGAATATAAACTGGCTGGTAGCTGGCCAACGCGAAGGACGATGGATGAATATACTTAAAAGTTTTTATGTGAAATATGACCGAAAGCTGCAAGAGTTGGTTGATGACTTCTGTCATTATTACCGTCATCACATGAAGAAGAAAATTATATTCTATTATGACTCTACTGCTATACGGTCTAACTATGCTGTATCGGATAGTGATGACTTCTCGGAAGTAGTTCGCAAAAGATTTCAATACCACAGCTGGGAGGTTGAGATGATGTACATAGGTAATCCATGGATGCATAAAGATAAACACCTATTTATAAATCTACTATTCAAAGGTCAAATTGAGAATGGTTTAACACCATGTTTGAATGAGGAAAATAATGAGGAGCTCATTATAGGCCTCGAGACAGCCGGCACAAAGATAGGATCAACAGGTTTTGAAAAAGATAAATCAGGAGAAAAGCTTGCCGAATCAGAAGAAGACAAGCTTGAGTACCGAACCGATGGTACAGATGCCTTTGATACATTAGTCATAGGCATGAACAAATTTCCTTATGAAGGCGCCATGGGTATGGGAGCCTTTTGGAGGGGTTAACATCCAAATTTTAACAATGTAGTAAGGCGTACCCCAAGGGGTTGCGCCTTTTCTTATGAGGTGTCACTCGAAACCCGCACCAATAAAGGATTTCAATAAAATCTTCAATCATATAAGGTCAAAAACAGGGCGGTAATTACGAAGGAGGCTTCAGGGCGAGGCGGGGTCTTCTTCATGAAAATCGACTTTTTTAGCAGCAAGTTACATCACAACACACTAATAATAAACACATTAAATAGATATTTATCGGAATAGTTAAATAATTAGATAATAATAATGGTAATATATATAGGTAATAGCATGAAAATGTTCTATTTATTTCAAAAAAAATATTCAATAGTGTTAAATTTAGTCTAAAAAATATATTAACTTCGGCCAAATTAACCTAAATATTCTATGAAAGTTATAACACAGGAAGAATTTGATAAAATCTATAAAGCTCATCTTTCTTGGCTTTATAGTGATGGAGTAGAAGGCGAAAAAGCTAATCTAAGTAATGTGGATTTTACAAATTTAATCATTCCTAAAAATCTAAATTTAACTGAGGCTAATCTAGATAAAACAAACTTTAGTAAGGCAGATCTCAGTGATGCTACTTTTTCTAAAGCAAATCTAGCAGAATCAGATTTAAGTTATACTAACCTTAAAAATGTGGATTTTGCAGGAGCAAATCTTACTTATGCAAATCTATCAGAATCAAACATCAGAGAATCAGATCTTTTCAAAGCAAATCTTTCATATGCGAATCTTTCACATGCGAATCTTACAGGAGCGGATCTGAGTAAGTCTACTCTCATTAATGCTGATCTTTCCAATGCGCTTTTAATAGGAACTATTTTAAAAGGAACAGATCTTACACATGCAAATCTAAAGGACGTAAATCTCCGAAGAGTTAACCTTTCAGATGCAATACTTTCTGAACCCGACCTTCAACAAAAATCGGTTGCTGATAGTATGAGAAAAATAAATGCATTAAGAAATTCATCGTCAAACACAACACAAAGCATTTATAATGAGTACATTATAAATAATTATTATGATGAAATTAAGAAACTAGAAAAAGAAAGATTAAGTCTTATCGCAAGTGCTGAAAATAAGGATGCAGAGCTAGAAGCCAATAAAGAACATCTCAATAAGCTAAAAATTGAGTTACAAGAAAGAGAAGAACTATTTAAAAATACAATTGAAAAAATTAATGTACATAATATAGATAGAGCTTTTAAGACTCTAATAGATTCAGGATTAGAATTAGATAAAGAGGTACTCTTATTGAGAAATATGATTCGATGGTATTTTGGAGGAGTAATTGGGTGTATAATATTGCTGTTATGTGTCTGGGCACATTTCTTTTATAAAGTAGAATCGTTTATCCCAACTGATCATCATAGCAATATAAACTTGTTAGATATTTGGGTAAACCTTTCTCCCTCTGTACTACTAGTCGGACTTCTCTTATTTTTCATTTATCAAATCCATAAATGCCAACGACACAAAGTTATTTTAAAAAAGTTACTATATAAACCGAATCAAATAAAAGGCATATTAGAAGCATATATTTATATATCAGGAAATAATGAAACAAGTAATATTCAAATTAATAAAGTATTAGATGATTATGTATGCCACATAATTAATCATGATATAGATACAGACAAAGAAGAATCGCGATTAAAAGAAACTGACAAAAAAGATGCTTCTACAAATGAGCAACTACTAAATATAATAACCGAAGTTATTAAAAAAGTTAAACTATAATATATGAGTAAAACTACAAAGACAGAAGAGGATGCTACGACTCCAGCTGCTTCTACAGAGGAAAATACCTCAGACAGTGAACATCCTGTTTGTGGAGTTGTAATGCCTATATCGGCAATTGATAACTGCCCAGCAGAGCATTGGCTAGAAGTAAAAAGTATTATTTATGATGCAATTATTTCGGCAGGGTATAAGCCAAATCTTGTTAGCGAGGCTGATGATAGTGGTATAATTCAAAAAAGAATAATTCAAAATCTTTATAATAATGACATCGTCATAGTAGATGTAAGCGCAAAGAATCCGAATGTCATGTTTGAATTGGGAATAAGGCTAGCCTTTGATAAACCCACTATAATAGTAAAAGATGACTTTACCGATTACTCATTTGATACATCTGTAATAGAACATATTTCCTATCCAAGAACACTAAGATTTAACAATATTGTGCAATTCAAGAAAAAGCTCAAAGAAAAAATAGATGGCACAATGGCAGCTGTAAAAAATCAAAATTCTGATTATACTACTTTCTTAAAACATTTCGGCCAATTTAAGGTTGCTGAACTAGAAAGCACAACAGTCCCTATTGATAAATTCTTAATGACATCAATAAATGAAATAAAGAATCAATTAGCTAATTTGAAAAATTCAGCAATAATTGATTACTCTCTTTCTAAGTATCCACGAAATGATATTGACTCTCGAGATATAAGAGGTAAAATTATACCTAATACTGAGGAAGGATTGGATATAATTAAGATACAAATGTTTATTAAATCAGACTATCAGACTTATAGTAAAGAGAATAATATTACAGCATATTCAATATTATCCGATCCTAAGGAAAAATCAAAATTTTTAAACTTTGTTTTGAATAGAAATCCAGTATTGAATAAACAATATAAATTTAGCTATTCTCACGCACAAACAATCGACCGAATAATATATGAAGTCTTAAATGAACTTGATCTTCCTTTTTAAATAAATTCTTTTAAGGAGACATTATTTCAAAGATTATCAATAACTAAGTAATATAGATTTTAAAATATACCACATCAAAACATCTAACATGAATAAAAGTGTTTTATATAAAATATCTCTATCAATCGTTACATTATTAATTGTAACCTCATGTACTGTACCCACAGCAAAAACAGTATATAAAGAAACATTTGTGATTGACTATTCCAGATACAATAAACAAGGATTTTATATTACAGAAAGTAATTCTGTAAGTTTTGATTATCAACCTGTAGGTTCAGTTATAACCGTCCTTAAAGGCTTGAATAATTTAACTCAGGTTGAAGTACATAATGAATATAGTGATACGGATGCTCAACTAAGTGTAAGGACAAACAGGGAGCCTAAGACTAAAATGAAGTCAGTCAATAATAAATATACAATTTATGACGCTATTGATGAATTTGCTACTAAATGCAAGGATATAGGAGCTAATGGAGTTATAAGCTTTAAGATCAATTACACCTTTGATACAGTATATGGAACAGGTTATGAGATATCTGGTATGGCAATAAAAAAATAAAATTATAAGTTAGATTTTTCGTTATAAAGAACTTTAAACAATGGAAAGAAACACAATACAACCGGATAGAATAACAAAGCCATTTCAACTATTGGCAGCATGGCTTGTAGGATTGATTGTAGTAAATGCATCATTTATTGGAGGAGCCAGAATAATAGAAAATCCATCGTGGGGAGCGGCTGTGTTAATAATTGCAGCGGTAATAAATGTCTATGTTTTTATTATTTCAATTTTTATCTTGCAGACAAAGTTTCGTCCAGAAATGCAAACCGATGATTTTTATTCCGATCATTTAAAAAGGCAATCAGAGTTAAAACAAACGGAGTTGCTTGCTCAAAAGGAAATAAAGGAACAAGTTAAACAAGATGTTGAAAAACAAATGCAAGAAGTGGCGAATATAAACGATATAGAAGAACGAAAAATAGCAATAGATAAGGTAGTAGATTCTTTAGAAGAATTTAATTTAATAACTAAATATTATAATTCTTTGTATTTACCATCATTCTATAAATATAAAGAATTACGTGTATTACCAAATTTCGGCTATTTTTTATTAAGAAATGATAAAGATGTATTATCTATGATAACTGAAGATACTTTATATGAACTAAATTCTGACGGACTAATAGAATTGAAAGAATCAAAGGGTACAGGCCGTTTATATAGAATTAGTGACTTGGGTATTAAGGTTTATAAAAAAATAGAAGAAGCCAAAGAACAAAATAGAATAAGTTTACGTCTCTCTGATCAAATAACAATAGGTGATGAATAAAAATATTATAAGAATGCCCAATCTAATATTTTAAAAGCGAGAAATTCTCACTTTTTTATTGTTATTAAAAAAAATATTATCATATTTGTAGTGCTAAAACGTTCATGTGATTTCGGTAGAAGGATTTCTGCCTATTTTATTAGGCTTTTTTTATGCCTATAATTTGATATAATATAAAGGCGGTTGCCTATCCCCACTTATTTCGGTTCTACCGTAAATCTGTGAATGTTTTAGCGAACGGGATACGGCAGCCGTTCTTTTTTCTGCCTAAAGCTAAAACATTCACAGATATGAAAACAAAAACTAAACCAGTAACTAAACGAAACACAAAGCAAGTTGCATTCAGAGACATGATCGAACATTTGCATTGCATGACCGAGAAAATGAATATGGAGCAATCGCAAAACCCGGAAAGAACTCATAGCGACAAGCTAACAGCCACACGTACCATCACTAAAAACAGAACCTCTCACGTCTTTGTAAATGAAGATTATGTTGTCGTATTTGCTATCCATAGAAATACAAAACCATAGTTTGTTAACCTCTCAGGTTTATCAACAAGATTGAAAATACCTGATTTTCCGTGAACATTCTATTCACTAAAGATTAACAAACTAAAATTAACTTACTATGGAATTTAACGTTAATGGCGCTATAATAAATAGCGAAGTGGTATCTGCCATAAAAGATATCCAGGAATGCAAAGGGATTCATGAAGAAATAATCGAAAAACAAATGAATCTACTAATCTCTCAGCGAAGTAATATACAAGAGTCTGACGGCCAAATAATGGAACGCCTGGAAGATTTAAATTTATTAAAAGGACTGATAAAGTCTATTTGTAACGGAACAACCAATGAAAAACGAGAATAAAACAACTTATAAGGACTTAATTTTTGCAAGATATATAGGCCAGTTCTTGCAGGCTGATGAAACGGATGCAACAGTTAGGAAATCGAGTGAAGAAATCGCTTTTGAATTATCAGGTATGGCACATTACTCCACTGATGAAATATCTGCAGCAATGATAGGATTTCAATATCGATTGGGGTTTGAAGACTCTAAACCCGTCTGGCTACTGAAAGAAAACCCCGATAAGAAAATAAAAGAATAGTTGAATTAAAGCCTGAGTGAATATAGCTCAGGCTTTTTTTGTCTTTTCTTAATGCGTAATCCTTCTTTTTCTTTGGATAAAAAGAAAAATTATGAAGTACATTATCCTATTAGTTGGTTGCTTATTTGTTTTTTCGGCATGCAAGACAAAAAAACAAGAAAGTAAGAGCATCATTGATGATTACCATTCAAGCCACACAGATATACAAAAATCCAAATTTGAATATTTGTATTATTCCCTGATCGACAGTTTAAGAAGAGTACCGGCTCCGAAAGAAAAGAGCGAATCGAAAGGTTTGCAATACAGTAAATTGCAAACATCATTTTCTATAAGCATAGCTTTTATTGACTCCATCGGGAAGTTGCATCATAACATAGAAAATAAGGATAGTATTGATCAGCCAATCAGATATATTCAGGATAAACAAAGCAAACACGACACGATCTATATTAATAGAACAGATACTCTCAGACTTAAGGAATATGAGTATATCCATGTTCAGGAAGAGCCTTCTTTTCTGGAAAAGATAAGAAAAACTATTGGCGATATTGCGATGGGAATAGTATTGATAGCCCTAATAATACTTGGAATTAAAAGAGCTCTAAAGAAATGATACTTGATACGTTTATACCCGAACTGGCCTTTTCGAGTGCATTATCGAATATAACACTTGTAAATGTTGCTGATAATGTGAATTTTATATTGTCATATAAACTGAGCGATGGCACATATCAAGAGATACTATCCGAACCTTATACCCCGGATAATGACACAAATATTTACATAATCGGCCTTCAAAAAATAATTGATGGCTATTTAGAAGAAATCCCCGTGCTTGATTTTAAATTCAGATTTGAGTGGGGAAGTAATGAAATTGAATATTTATCCCGGATAATAAAATCGAGCGCCGAGCTGGATACCGATGCACGGAAATTTGTATCTCAAAGATTTCTCACAGTAATGAAAGGAGGTAAAACCGTGCACCCTGGAAGTTTACAATATGTTTCTGTATATTCCTTCGAGCCTCAGTCGGTAGAAGTAACAGCAACATACAGAAATTTAGTAACCGGTGGGTATGAATCCGCTTCTTATGCTGAAGGTAATACGACAGCAAATCAAATAACAGTCATAGATGTAAGCCCAGACAAGTATATAAAAGAGGGTAAAATACTTGTAAAATATAGTGTTGTTTGTGACGCTAGACAAATCGTTCATCTAGTAGATAACCTGTCTCCTACTCCATCGATTGAAATTTTATTCAAAAATAATTTTGGCGTTCCTGAGACATTTTGCCCTATTGGTAACCTATCGAGTGAAAGAATATTCAAGAATGAATATGCCACAATAAAAGGCGACTACATTAAGACAAACAACTCCCTGGACATTGAATATATATCTAATACCGGCATTATCGATCAATATACAGCTGAATGGCTAGAATCAGATCTATTCTCTTCGTATAGTACTTTTCTTGTAAAAAATAAGGCAATTTGGAAGGGTATTACAATAATCGACCAAACGGTGAAACGATCCAGCGATAAAACAGAACAACCGGCTTATGAATTTAAATACAGACTGAGCCAGCATAACCAAGAGGTAAAGCAGTTCAATAAATTTCTATTCAGATTATTTGACAGAACTTTAGATAATACATTCAACTAATATGAGAGAAATGATCCACATAAAAGATGTCAGAAGGATATTGAACTCGAAAAAACGGGTAAATATTCGATGCTGGAAGATGGAAGATGCTTCGGTTATGGATTGTAAAGGCGTGGTTTGCACTTCAAGTAATTTCAACAACAACACTTTTAATATACGATTCCCGGATTCGGGTCAAATAAGAAAAATAAAAGCGATCTGCATTTTTGAATTTAATGGAAAAGAGGTAATTATATGACAAAGAAAAGGCAAAATATACAAATATTAGACAATACTTCTGCCGTCTTAAACTTAGGGAGTAATGCAGCTTTTGTGAATACAGTTGATATACAGGAAATGGATTCACTCTTAGAAAGCGTCACCGATGAGACAAAAACCAATCCTGTCGATATAAAAGAAGGATATAGAGGCTATGTGCCTTGGGGTACTGACAACCAGAAGCCATATAATATAATGAAGCTGGTAGGTGATGATGAAGTGTTATCAGAAAACAAGCATTTCAATGCGCTTACCTGTTACGCCAGTGGATTGAGTTATAAGCCATCGATAGAAGGTGAAAAGCTGAATGATGATATAATCAAGTTCTTTAAATACAATAGGCCTACAAAGTATTTGCTCGATCAGTGTGCTGACATTAAATATTTTTTCTTTACTGTTACCGTACTTATTGTTGATAAAGCGGGTGAAAAGATTGTAAATATCAGACACAAGGAGGCCTGTCATGTCCGAATAGAGACATGTAATGATAAAGGAGTGATAGAAAATATATTCTATGCTGACTTTGAAAACAGAAATCCGAAAGATGATGAAGTAGAAGCTATTCCTGTTTTAGATTATTATGATCCTATAGGCGATTTGGAAGAAAGGTTCGGCAGAATTCCAAACATTAATGGTGTTATCCGGAGTAAAGAAAAAATAACGAAAGACAGAAAATTCGCATTAATAAACCTATTTCCGACTATCGGAGCAAAATATTACCCCGTACCTCCGTCCTGGTCTGTATTCAAAGGGGGATGGTACGAATATAGCCGTCTTATTCCGTACAAAAAATTAAAGAAGTTAAAGAATTCAACTTCTATAAAATACCTAGTTGAAATACATAAGGACTATTGGAAAGGTCTGTTTGAAGAGGAAAAGATAACTGATCCGGAAGCACAAATAGCTCGTAAGAAAAAACAATATGAGGATATCCGTGAATTCCTTACCGGTATTGAAAACTCAAACAAGCTATGGATTAGCGGATATTATGTTAATCCTACCAGTGGAAAAGAAATCAGCATGATAAAAATTACGCTGATTGATACTACTAAAGAAGGTGGTGAACTGATTGAGGACTCAGCGGAAGCTAACAATATGAAATGTTATGCTGACGCGGTACATCCGGCACTTATAGGTGTGAATCCGGGTAAATCTCAGGGTAATTATTCAGGATCGGTACAACGTGAATTGTTCACATTGAAACAATCACTGGAAAAACCTTTTCATGATATATTACTTGAGCCATATTACATAATAAAAGAGTTCAACAAATGGGAAAATGTTGAATTCGATATTCCTGTAATTACACTTACAACCTTAGATAAAGGAAAGGATGCGGAAGAAAACACCTTAAGAGAACCAAATAAAAACGAATAATATGCTTATTCCAGATTTAGCGACATTTGTAAAATATATTCCTACAATAGGGGAATATAATCCTGATCCGAATAGAACAGATTGGGATAACCTTTTATCTTTTGTACAAGAAGCAGAATTGCTTTTGAAAACAAATTTACTTGGTGCAGATCTGATGGGTTTAATAACAGCTTCTGCCGATACTGAGATAAAAACAACAGCATGTACAGTTATAGCATGCAATGCCTATTATGCTGCAATACCATTTGTGGATTTGATACAAACCCCGAATGGATTTGCGGTAGTATCGAATACCAATCAAGTGCCGGCATCGAAAGAGCGTGTTGATAGATTGTTGAAGTGGCTTGAGTCACGAATTAGTGAATCTACAGATATGTTGATCAGCCTAATATTCAAAGATCAAATGTATAATACAGCTTGGAAAAGTTTCGGGCTATATGATTATTATACCGAGTGCCTGTATATGACTGCCGATTCATTCCGGAGATATTGTAAAAAAGATGCTCTTCGTTATCATTTAGAAGAGCTTCATCCTGTGCTGATGTCATATCAGAACAAAATGGGAAATATGATCAGCTATGAATATATGGATGACTTACTGCAAAAAAGAAGGACAAATTTACTGACAGTTGAAGATATAGCAATGATCAGGACGCTGATGTCTGTTATGGGAATGCTGTACAGAGAGGATAATGACACAGCATGCAAATTGTTGGAAACGGCTGTTAATACAATGGTAGAAAATATAGCAAAATATCCTGTATACGCAGCATCACAAGCGTATCGGATAAAGACTGACAGTAAGTACAAAAACGAAAAGAATCAACCAACTTTTTTCTTCTAAATTATGATTATACTAAAAATTATAGGGATAATAATCGGATTGGGGCTATTATGGTTACTAGCCTTCTATATCTATTCCCGAAAACAGGTTAAGAAAAGCATCATCATGGAATCGCTTGACTTATCTTTACCGAAATCGTGGAAAGAATTAAGCGCAAAGCAGTTCCTTTATGTATGCAATCTGATGTTAAATGAAAATACACCCACTGAGATACATACGAAGTGCTTTATATACTTTACAGGTATAACGGTGTTGGAGCACGTAAACTCAGGAATATGGGTATGTCTTCATGAAAAAAAGAGATTTACAATATCGGATTATGAGGTTCAATATTTTGCAAAAAACTTATCTTTCCTGACTGAAACAATAACAGAAGTGACTCCACTATCTGAGATTGCCGGCTATAAGCATATACACCCTCGTTTTGAGGGATGTCCATTCAAACAATGGATGGCTGCCGAAAATTATTATCAGGCATACATATATACCCGGGATGATGTTTTTTTAGACAAACTTTGTGCGGTGATCTATTCTGTTGATAATCCGGAAAGCGATCAATCATTTGATGATCGTGACACGAATAAAAGAAGTAAAAAATTCAAGAAAGTACCTCTTATCCAAAAATTAACGGTATTCGTTATGTATGCCGGATTGAAAGACCGGCTAACGAAAGAATTCCCTTATTTCTTTCAAAAAATAGACACGAAAACGAATGAGGTTACAGACAGACAACCGCCAAAAATGAGAGAACATTTTTCGAGGATGATCTATGTACTGAATGGAGGCAATGTAGGGGAAACAGAAAAAGTACTCAATGCAGATTGCTGGCGAGCCTTTGACACGCTGAACTACAAGGCCTATGAAAATCAAGAGATGGAACAACGACTAAAAAAAATGAATAAAAAATGAATTTCGATGCATTTGATTATTTTTCAGGCTTATGCAATAAGCTAAAGAAAACAAAAGATAATGGATATTATCCATGCAAAGTATCCGGTATAGCAGCTATGGAGGAGGTTATCAATGCATATAAAACGCAGAAAGCATATTTTGCCATTGATGATACAAACGATGGATATACATATAAATCAATTGGGGGCGGTTACTTTGATAAGAAACAATACATTGTCTTTATCCTTCGGAAATTTGCTCTCAATAATATGGATCAGCAAAAAGAGTATCTTCAGGAGTGCCGTGACATCTACAAATCGGTATGCAAAAAACTTATTAAAGACAAAACTGCGGGTAAATTTCTTTATCTGAATACCGATAGAATTCCATTTTATGAGATAGAAGGTTATGGCATAGCCGGATGCACAGGCCTTTATTTTATCATTACCGTTGATGAACCGACAAATCTATGTTACGATGCAAACGAATGGTACGAATGACAGAGAGTTATATCTGGAAGAATGGACTAAAATGATGGTGAATATATGGAAAGAAAAAATCCTTTTGCTCCATATTCACGACACAGGGGCCTTATACGATTCTTTAAAAGATTTTCTTATAAAAAACTCAGGGGGAGATATCACCGTTATTGAGCACTTTTTTAATTTCTATGGAATCTATGTAGACAAGGGTACAGGAAAAGAATTCTACAAAGGGAATGCGGGTGATATAGGAATAACACCTAATAGGAAAGCAAAGCCCTGGTTTAATCCTAAGTTTTACTACTACACGATGAAGCTGGCGGAAAAGATGGCTGAAATAAGTGGAAAAGATTTCACATATATCATGAAGAAAGTAATTGAGGGAACGAATTAGTTCCCTTTTCTTTTGTCTTTTTCCATTATTCGTTTTACTCCTTCTTTTATCAAAAAAAAGAAGAAATGGCAAATCATTGTATAGAAATTATTTGTAGAGAATGCAAGCTTGAATATTGTATTCTCTGTCATGCTGTTTGTCCATGTTGTAAAACTATTAATGAATTGTAAATATGAGTATTTTGGAACAATTAAGACAGTATTCAAATAAAGTAAGATATCAAACACTAAAAGAGACAAATACAGCTGAACTTATCGGATATATATTTTTTAATATAATCCAATATTTATCAGGCATATTATTTGGATACATACGACAGCAAAGTGTAAATACTTATACTCAACTACTAAGTACTTATCCCAATCCCGAATTGGGATGGACTGTTTTAGTTAAACAAGATGAGACATCAGAAAATAAAGCAACATTGAGACAATGGAATGGCTCTATATGGGTGAATCTCGATACTGCTTTATATGAAGATGATATAGCATTATCCGGAGGTTCAACAAAAACACTACAGGAAATTGATGACAGTAAATCCGAATCAGGAGGATCTATTTTAACGATGCAAGAAATGGATGACAAAAAGCTGGAATCAGGAGGTTATGATGGAACCGCACAAAACATAATAGCTCTTATAACTTCATTGAATAGTGGTTATAATGGAATAGCGTCTACAGATATTATAAATCCTTTAACTCAAGGGTACTATATAAGTCTATCAGGAGGCACTTTCCCTAATTTTGGAAATATATCTATCCCTGAAGGATATAGTATTATATATTATGAAAACAGTATATGGAAATATGAATCTATATCGCTTAATCCAAATAATCAGATTTTAGATACAGAGTTTTTCACTTAATAAATATATTCTATGTCTACATTAGGACAAGCAATAAAAGTAGATAATATATGGACAGGTATATTGTCCAGTGCAACCGGAGAAAATGTAAATTACCAA
>JAEZGN010000006.1 GCA_023437305.1 Bacteroidota bacterium | reverse complement strand
TTCCTGTGCTTCCCGTTGACGACGAGATTCAGCTTCTCTTCTTTCTTGTTCTTGCCTTTCTTGTGCTTCCCGTTGGCGACGCGACTCTGTTTCTCTTCTTTCTTGCTCTTGCCTTTCTTGGGCTTCCCGTTGACGGCGAGATTCTGTTTCTCTGCGCTCCCTTTCAGTACTTATATTCTCTTTGCCTGATACCGATTCTGGTAAAGGTCTTATAGACGGAGTTGTTGGTCTCTCGGAGGCTTCTGGTCTCGGTCGTTCTGTCGGGCGAGAAGACTCCGGACGTTCAGGTCTGCTAATCGGATTGCGGTCTGGATTACGATCCGGATTCGGTCGATTCGGCAATTGAGGTCGATGAGATTCGTGAGGTCTACTCGGTCTTTCAGGTCTTGGTCTATTCGGTCTGTTAGGTTTATTATTCCAAATCGGAGGAGTTATGTCATAGTCATAATACCAATTGTAACTATTATCATAATGCCAATAAAAGTAATTATCTGTATATGACGGATAATAATTGTAATAGTTATCGAAATAATACTGATTATATCCATAATCTGTTGGGTAATTATTGTAGTTAGCATTAGGATAGTAGCTCTGCACATTGTTATTGTTAGTTGTATTCTGGTTGTTAGTATAATAAGAATCTTCTACATAATTGTTTGGCCTTAATGGTTCTAAAATATAATTCTCATCCTCTAGATAGTTGACTTCTGAATCAGAATTAGTCTCCTTTTTCGGCAGATTTGATTGTAAAGGATAGTTTGGGGTCTTTTCCAAAACCGTATCTCTGTTGTTCGTAGATACATCTTGTTTCGTATCCTTTGTTTGAGTATCAGGTTTGTTATCTTCTTTATTTTCAGATCGCTGATTGCAGCTTGATGGTATAAGTAGAGTGCCCAATATGGCAAAAAGAATTACTATTCGTCTCATGGCGATATCATATTAGTTGTTATTAAAATACAGGTAAATGCTTTTGTAGTTGGTGAAGGGTACCTTAGTTTTGTCTTATTTGTTCATAGTATATTGATGTATTTTATATGTTTGTTATTGATTGTAATATATCTTTAAGACTAATAAAATAGGAATTGGTTTAATCTAACTTGGCGTTCTTGTCTTTTAAATGTCAAATCTACACAATAAAAAATTATTTAACAAAAAAACCGGAGTAAAACGCCGGTCTATTTATAAAATCAGTAACAATGAATCATTTTGATAGAATCTCAATCAGTTTCTCTTTATATTGTTCATTATATGTTATACCATTATGTCCTTCATTAGTTAATATGACTAACGAATCTTCTTTTTTGAACAAGGAGCTAAGCATTATCGAATTCTTATAATTTATAACCATGTCTGCGTCTCCATGAAAAATAACAATGGGCATTCTACAATTAGTAATATATTTATATGTCTCTAATTTATATTTTACTAAGAAACGAGGGATGACGGGGCAGATACTTTGAATGATATCAGTCATAGAATAATACGGAGCTTGTAGAATTAATAAATGAGGATTGTTTACGGATGCCAGCCAAGTTGCGGGGCATGTACCTATCGAATAGCCTAATACGGTGATGCTATCTTCATCATACAATTCTTTCATTTTATCGTAGGCCGTTTGTACGTCTTCGAATAATTCTGCCTGACTACGAATTTCGCCTTCACTTTTACCAAAGCCTCTATAATCCAATAAAAACACATCGTATCCTAACTCTGTATAAAGAGAAGCTACACTTCCCCATGAATCTAAAGCTCCCGCATTACCATGCAGATAGAAAATTAATCCTTTAGGTTCATGTGCTCTGAAAAGTAATCCATTTAGTTTTACTCCATCATCTGTTTGTATATATAGCCCTTTAAAATTTTCTTTAAAGTGGAATTTATAATCTTTGCCTAACTTATCAGGATAGAACAAGAACCTTTCTTGGAAAAAGTAGAAAGCACCGCAAAATATTATATACAACGCCAATGCTATAGCAAGAAACCGAATCGTAGTTTTTACCATTATATCGTATTCGTTATGTAATCAAAAGGAAATAAAAAAGCATACATGAATTATTCATGTATGCTAAGTTAATATAAATATAGAAAAGAATAAACAGATATTACAAATTGAACTCTACACTAACAAATAAATATCTTTGTGATTTTGAATGATCGGGATTTAGGTTTCGAAAGTTTGGAGCAATTTTCAATTGTTTTACAGGTTGAAACTCCACTCCAATCATCATCAACTGACCATCAAGGCTATTCCATGTTGCATTAAAATTATCCGGAGCCGAAGAGTCTACAAGATCGTAACGAGCAAATGTTCTCCATTTAGGAGCCAGTGCGATTGATGTATAGACAGAATACCCGAAATAATCTTTTTTCTCAATAAATCCTTTATTAAAAACGCGGTTGTATTCCGCCCCGGCAGAAATATTCTTGTCTTTGTACCCTGCAAACACGGCCATAGTATATTGATCTTTAAAGTTAGCATTTGCAACTCCTTCGGGTAAGGCATCTCTCAAGTTTTCACTTTCGTTGTAAACATCTCCATATATACGTAATATAGTGTTTTTTGTAGGATGAAGGCTCAGCCCTGCCGCATACTTCATACTATTATCTTTTTTAATCTTCTTATATCCTTCTCCGTTGGTGATTCCCAAGTCTGCCGAAATGTACGGATTGAACGCATATTCTGCCGTTACTCCCATATCTACACTTGGTCCCATTTTGTTTAAGTCCTGAAATGATTTCATCACATAACGGTGCATCCAGTATGTTTCTTGTACACTAAAGCCCATTAGCCCAATCAATCCGGCATTAACACTAAAGCCTTTATCACTCCAGTTTACAAAAGCATTTCGCAGATATACTTCGAGTCCATCGGAAGATGTTTTTCCGGCAGCACCATCAATAACGACTTGAGCCTGTAAAGTACGTGTGAATTTATAATTATATCCAAGGAGAGCTCTTGTGATATCAAATCCAGACTTATCATCATCACCAAAGCCTTTACTAAAATCAAGAAAGCTTCGAGCAATAATCTTACCCGATGGCTTAAAGGCTAAAGAATCCTGAGCATAAGAGGTGGCACTACAAAGTATAGAAAATAGAAAAAAAACAGAAAAATATCGTTTCATACTTACAAATTATAATTTTACACAAAGTAAAATGAAAAGATTTGAAAATATAATCTTCACATTATTAATGTTTTGTTAAGATAATGTGACGAAAAATATAAGGAATATTTATGTTTGATTATGTTGTTGTAAAACAGTATGTTATCAATTGCTTGTGCGTATTTAGGGTAGTCGTTTTATAGAATAATATTATTCTTACATTCTATATTTTGAATACAAAGTAATAAAACAATATATTTGATGTCGGAGAGACTTGTATATGTAAGTTGTAAAATAGTTAATCTAGATGCATAATACTTTTATATAAAATACATAGAGTAAAATATAGATACTGAAACATAAAACCATGAAATCGAGCCTAACATTTACTAAAGTCATTTTTATTATCTGTTTTATATTTATCCTTATCCCCAATAGGGCTTTAGCTCAATCTGGGAAGCTAGATGCAAATGGGATTACTCTTGCTTATGAAGCTTTTGGCAATCCCAAAAACGAAGCGATTGTCTTGATACAGGGAACCGGAGCAACTTTACTGCATTATCCTGTCGAGCTATGTGAAAAGTTAGCTGCAAATAATCTCTATGTTATTCGCTTCGATAATAGGGATATAGGCTTGTCTACTCATCTTGACTCATTGGGTCAACCCGACTGGGCTGCTATCGGGCCTCATATAGGTACTTGCAATGAGGCTTCATTACCTTATACTCTGTTAGATATGTCTAAAGATGCAACAGGCTTGATGGATGCTCTAAAGATTGATAAGGCTCATATCGTAGGCGCATCGATGGGAGGGGCTATTGCTCAATTAATAGCAATTCATTTTCCGGAGAGAGTTCTGAGTCTGACTAGTATGAGTGCTTCGACTGGTAATCCTTTACGACCTCAAGGTGATGCAAATGCGCTGAAAGCTATGGCAACACCACCTCCTCAGACTTCTGATGTCGATTCTTTAGCGAATTACCTTGTCGGTGTTTATAAAGCTTTGGGAGGAATTGATTCGGATGAAGTGCTGAAAGAAAGGGCTTTGAATCATGTGAAAAATAGAAACTGGAAACCGGAAAGCGTAAACAGGCAAGTAGCAGCAGTATTGATAGGAGACTACTGTGATAGGAGAGGACAACTGAAAGAGATAAGCCTCCCAACATTAGTTATACAAGGTGATGCAGATCCAATAGTGCCATTGGAAGCAGGGAAAGAGGTTGCGCTATCTATTCCAAATTCTAAGCTATGTATAGTCGAAGGAATGGGACATGATATTTCTCTCTCATTTGTTGATGAAATAACAAAGTATATTATTCAGTTTGTACAACAATCAAATGATTAGTAAATAGCAAGAAGATGTCCTTGAGGCTATTCAGGAGCTGTTATTATATCTTTTTCAGAGAATTTTTATTTTGTTTAAAATCACAGAAAGAATATTTGTAGCTGTGTAAAACTAAATCTAAAAAGCAAAGACGACTTCATTATAAAACACTACTTTTGCAACAACGCAAATTAATATTAATATGAAATATACAGAAGTGACTTTTACGTGCTCTCCCAATGACGAGATAGTTAACAGTATTCTATCTGCTACTATTGCTGATATAGGCTTCGAGAGCTTTGTTGAGAACGAACTGGGTACTACGGCATACGTTCAAAGTGACCTGTTTGATGAAGCTCAATTGAACGAAATTTTGGAGAATTTTCCTTACCAAGCAAAGATAACTTATACCTATAAGGAGATTGAAGAAAAAAACTGGAACGAAGAATGGGAAAAAAACTATTTTCAGCCTTTGATTATCGATGATAAATGTATAATACAAAGCACCTTTCATAATGCTCCGGCGATATATGACTATAACATATATATAGATCCTAAAATGGCATTTGGAACTGGTCATCATCAAACTACCGAGCTGATGATAAGAGAAATATTGAAAGAAGACTTCACCGGAAGATCTTTGCTTGATATGGGTACCGGGACAGCTATCCTGGCTATCTTAGCCTCAATGCGTGGAGCCGGACCGATCGAAGCAATAGATATTGATCAGTGGGCATACGACAATGCGATGGAGAATATAAAATTGAATGGTATAGATAACATTACGGTTAGGATAGGAGGGGCAGACCTGCTCACGGATATGGCTTTTGATGTTATATTAGCCAATATTAATCGAAATATTCTTCTGAATGATATTCATGCTTATGCATCTGTTCTAAACAACGGTGGATACTTGTATATGAGCGGATTCTATATTGATGATATCCCCGTTATAACCGAAGAATGCAAAAAACATGGGTTAACATTCTGTCACAATACACAAAAAGACAATTGGGCTGCAGTGAAATTTCAAAAGGGCTAAAACGACATACGAGGAGGCTTCTGAATGAAACCTCCTCGTATGTTTGAGTTAATTAGGTATTAGGCTTTAAGGTAAATAAAGATTGTTTGGTTATCATTACAAAGGAACTACATTTATGAGTCCTCGCCAAATAAAAAAACATATTATAAAACATATTTTTTATAAATTTTGCTAACCACACATGCCTATCTCTTTAATATTTTAACATTTAAAACAGCCTACTCCCTATAGATACCTGTATTCAAATGACTAAGAACAAGATTATTATAAATAATTTAACAAAAGGGCTAGTTCATATAATCCCACATTGGTAAAAGTATCGGTTTTTGAGTCAAACAATTTTGAGCCTTCGCGTCCAAATACTTCTTATGTACCACTATACGAAACATATATTCGCTGAACCATTTATCAGTGAAGGTTAAGTAACCCTTGTTCCCTGATGCTGCACCCCAACTATTTTCAAACTCCCATTTGATAGGCTGATCGCTCATATCCGTATCACATCCTACAAGAGTCATGGCATGTGTTGATCCACTTTGGCGGGTTAAGATGCGGGCTTTTTTGTCCATCGACAAGTTTACACCCAGCAATGATTCATAATCATACATTTCGGGATCTAATATACCTGATTCTCTATTCATCTGTTTGCCAACATCGCATGAAGCGTACATCGGCTCATTGCTTTTGATAGAGGCTAATGCTGCTTTCTTAATATCTTCATTTGGCAAGTTAAGATATATCCAGTTTATACCTTCTATTGTGTTTTTATAATTCTGGATCTCATACAGCTTGTAATATTCGCGTGTAGGGTCATTCATTATCATTATATAGTTGCTCGGGGAATAATCCTCGGGAGTGATCTCTTTATAAAACTGTTGAGGCGTATAGCTGTTCAGTTCTCTAACACTTCCGTTTTTATCCTTATATCTCCATGTAAACTGTTTTGGTGGTTCGCCAAGGCAAAGAACCAGAATCCGGTATACATCTTTCAAGATAGTTGCTTTTTCGTTTCTTAGCTCCTGTCTCTTTTTCCCTGAAGCTGCTTGTTCGCGAAGATTATATCCTCCTACACGCAGTTTTTCGTTTACAAGGTTGATCATCTGTCTCGTGTTGTTTGAGTGTGCTGTTTCCGGCATTACTTCTTGAGGTACAACACCATATTTTTGTCCAAGATTGTAATATAGATTCCAGACCCCACCGTCACTTACAGGTGACTTGAAGAGATATTCTACGGTGCGATCATCGAAAGAATCTTTGCTTGTTGCGATTATATTTTCTAAAAATAAATTTGATTTTTCAAATATATCCCAGAAATATAGATAATTGTGAGAGAAGTCAAATTCACTCAGATTGTATTTTTCGATGATGGAAGGGCGCAATACATTCATGGATGTAAACATCCAGCATCGTCCCGAACTTTTTTGATCGGTGATACCTTTCACATTTACCCGATATTTGAAGTAATGGTCTATTTTTCCTTGAAGGCTGTTATTTAAGGCATTTGCAGTAATATTGGCATTTGATGTCAGAATGTTTTGGATGGCCTTAGTAGCGGGGTCTTCTTTAAAGCTTGACTGTATTTCCTGCAATTCTTTCTCTGTGATACTTTGAGAAGAAACAGCAAGAGAAAAACATAGCAGAAATCCCGTGAATAGATGTTTTTTCATAAAATATGTCTTTTATATGTGAATGTAGAATAACTAATTATGCAAAAATACGAAATATTGATAGATATTTGTTCTACATGCCAATTATAATAAATATTTGTTTAAGCATAATGCTTAATCTTCATCAAAGACTTTTATCTTTGCATCGTTAAAAAAATATCTAAGAAATGACTTCAGAAATACAACCGGCATATTCGAAACAAAGAATTAGATATGCTGTTTTATCTATTTTTATTGCTCAAGGATTATGTTTTGCCAGTTGGGCTAGCCGCCTTCCGGATATAAAGAAAGACTTTAATGTCGAAAGTTATCTACACTACGGCTTATTAATGTTTCTACTTCCGATGGGAAAGTTTATTGCTATTCCTGCGGTTGGTTTTCTACTTCCTCGTTTGGGTAGTAAAAAAACTGTTTTAATTAGTATTATCGGATATGCCCTGTCCTTGTTTTTGGTTAGTATTGTACCCGGAATTACAGGGTTAGGGATAACATTGTTCTTATTCGGTATATTTTGGAATATGACTGATATTTCGTTGAATACGCAGGCTATTGAAGTTGAACGTATTTACGGAAAGCCCATAATTGCGACATTTCATGCGAGTTGGAGCTTATCTGCGTGTATAGGTGCTATTATTGGTTATTCGATGATCAATCTGAATGTTATTACTTTCTATCATTTTTTAGGTATGGCTTTGCTTGCTATAGTCATTGTTATGCTAAATTACAAATATCTGCAAGAACCAGCTAAAGTTGTTGAAAAGGAAGAGAATTTAAATGTTGCGCAAGGTTCTAAAGCGAAAACGGGTAAATTGCACCTTCCTGAGACGCTTCTCATCCAGCTTGGATTAGTCTGGCTATTGGCTCTTATCGTTGAGAATACAATGTTTGAATGGAGTGATGTGTATTTTCAGTCAGTTATCAAGGCTCCTGAATCATTGCAGGTTGGCTTCCTTGTATTTATGATTATGATGTTTGCGGGGCGTATGCTCACTAACTTTGCATATACTATTTGGCAGAAAAAGACCGTGCTGCAAATAGCCGGGGCACTTATTTTTGCAGGATTTATAATTTCGTCCCTTTTTATCGGATATTCCGACGCTTTAATTACCAAAGTAATTATCACATCCATAGGATTTATGCTCATCGGTTTAGGGATTTCTTGCGTTGTGCCTACTATCTACAGTATTGTAGGAGATAAGGCTAAAACTCCGGTGGGTACGGCGTTAACTATCATGTCGAGTATTAGTTTCGTTGGTCCATTTATCTCTCCATTGCTTGTCGGTTCTGTATCCGATGCTTACGGCCCCAAATGGGCTTATCTTATTATGAGTGTAGTTGGGTTGCTTATAATAGCTGCAGTATCGTTCGTGAAGAATTTAAGAAAATAAATATATTCCATTTTTTTAATAGAAAAAGGCTTTTAGTTGTTATCTAAAAGCCTTTTTATTATTATAAATTCTGGATAATTAAAATTCCGGAATGATCTGTTCGGCATTCATGATCCGATCTTCAACATCTTCTTTTGTGCCGTTGAAAGGGCCCGATCCTTCTATTTTTATGGTGGCCATAGCTGCTGCAAACTTTCCGGCATCTTCTATTGTCGCTCCTTTGGCCCTCTGATATAAGTAGCCTGTAACGTAAGTATCGCCACACCCTGTTGCGTCTACTACATCTTTCGGCTTATAAGCCGGTATTTTATAGAAGTTGTTTCCATCATAGATAACAGATCCCAGACTGCCCAAAGTAACCAAGACTTCTTTTACTCCCCATGCGTGAAGTTGTTTAGATGCCTGTTTAATGTCTTTCATCCCTGTAAGAACTTCCATTTCCAGGTCATTCACTTTCAGTACATGAACGTATTTAAGCATCTCTTCTTTATTTTTCCAATCTATTGGATATACATTTTGATCTCTCACTTCTCTTAGATACCCTTGAGAGTCTATCGCTATCAAGCCTTTTTTAGAAAGATATTCTACCAGTTCCAATGAGAAATCATCGGCAAGTAAAGCCCCTAAAAGGAATATATTGGCATCTATATCCTTTAATGCATCAACAGAAAAAGGATCAGCCTTCGCTAACACTCGTTGAGTTCTATTGTTCTGATTCTCTTCATAGATGTTTTCGAAATAGACAGAGTGCTTACTTGGCACTACATGCACATCTACATCTTTTGAACGTAAATCTTCCACTACAGACATTTCTGACTGAGCCAGCGATGCTACCAATGTATAGTTTATATCAGTGAAATGACGAATAGCATGTGAAAAATAGAAAGCCGTACCGCCGGGCATATGCACTGTGCTTTTGGGTGTAACTACTTTATCTAAAGTAATATGCCCAATGCAACAAAGATCATGTTTTTGCATTACTTATTTTTTTGAAATGCAAAAGTAGTAAAATTAAGTTATACAGAAGTTCTCCATTTTAATTTTATTCTCTTTTTTGATAACGCTAAAGATTAGCGAAGAGGTACATTTATCTTCAAGATACTTCTAAAATTGTAGTATTTCTGGCTTGTTTAACGATTCTCACTAGACTAATAAAGCCAATTATATTTTATTTATTCATACTTTTTTCTTTTCTTTGTTTTTGGCTTGGATACAATATCTGAGCCAATACGCAATAATAGGAAATGAAAAAATATTTATTTATAATATTAGGCTTAATCTCATTAGGCCTTGGATTATTGGGAATAGTAACTCCGGGACTTCCAACAACGCCATTTATTCTTCTTACAGGCGTCTTATTTGCTAAGAGCTCACCTCGTCTTCATCAGAAACTGCTGGACAATAAGGTTACAGGACCATATATCAAGCGTGTCAACGATGGCTTTAGTACAAAAGGTTTACTCATATCCGTCGGTATTATGTGGTGCATGATTGGCTTTTCTGCATTAGTAGTCTTTAAAAATAACCAGACAATGCAATTCGTGATGTTGGGATTAGGTTTTATCGGTACTATTTCTCAAATAATTGTTTTACGCAAGAAAAAAAAGAAAGCGAGAGTTATGTTAACAATTGAGAACGAAGATGAAAGTAAAAACCGTAATTTGAAGGCCTCATAAAAGGCATAAAAGAGTGTATTTATATTATAAAAATATTGATGTTATATTTTGTTATTTTATGATATTTATTTTCCTTTGTATATGGAGGGTTATAGAATAAAAAAACAATCTAATAAAATTATGGAGAACAACGACGACCAGAATAATCAAATTCAAATTGAACTGCCAGACGATATCGCGCAAGGTATATACTCTAATCTGGCTATTATAGCCCATTCATCATCAGAATTTGTTATCGACTTTGTACGTATCCTGCCTGGTATGCCCAAAGCTAAAGTACAATCAAGGATAGTAATTACTCCTGAACATGCGAAACGCCTGTTGTATGCTCTAAATGAAAACATAAACCGATTTGAATCTCAGAATGGGGCTATACAAGTTGATAACCCGGCAGGTTTTTTGCCGCCGATAAATGGCCCAATTGGAGAAGCTTAAATCAGGTATTTTATAAATAAATACAAAAAAGCAAGAGAAATGAAAATTGGTATTCCTAAAGAGCTAAAAGCATTTGAAAATCGCGTTGCCGTTACCCCGGCAGGTGTGCATGAGTTGGTAGTATGTGGTCATGAAGTATATATAGAAACCGGAGCCGGACTTGGCAGCGGAATCAATGATGCTGATTACACAGCTTCCGGCGCTAAAATATTAACTACGGCAGGAGAAATTTATGCCATTTCGGATATGATTGTGAAGGTTAAGGAGCCTATCCCGCAAGAATATCATCTTATCCGCGAAAATCAAATAGTGTTTACGTATTTCCATTTTGCATCGAGTCTCGAGCTAACAGAAGCTATGATAAAGAGCAAAGCGATCTGTATAGCATACGAAACAGTTGAGCTGCCCGATCGTTCGTTACCATTACTTATACCAATGAGTGAAGTGGCCGGACGTATGGCTATTCAAGAAGGAGCTCGCTTCCTCGAAAAACCGCATTTGGGAAAAGGAGTCTTACTTGGTGGTGTTCCGGGAGTAAAACCTGCGCATGTAATTGTAATAGGTGGAGGAATTGTAGGAGCTCAATCGGCTAAGATCGCTGCCGGAATAGGTGCGAAAGTAACCATTCTGGATAAGAGTCTTCCTCGGCTTCGCTATTTGAGTGATATTATGCCGGCCAACGTTACCACAAGATATTCAGATACACATACAATAAAAGAATTGATAAAGGATGCCGACCTTATAGTAGGTGCTGTACTTATTGCCGGAGATAAGGCTCCACAGGTAATATCGAGAGAAATGCTCAAAGAAATGCAGCCGGGAACCGTTATGGTAGATGTGGCTATTGACCAAGGTGGCTGTTTTGAGACTTCAAAACCAACAACGCATTTAGATCCTGTGTTTGTTATTGATGATGTAGTGCATTACTGTGTTGCCAATATACCGGGAGCTGTTCCGATGACTTCAACATTGGCTTTGACTAATGCTACTTTACCGTATGCATTAAATTTGGCTAATATGGGGTGGGAGGCAGCATGCCGCGAACATAAAGATCTACGCAAAGGATTGAATATTGTAAAAGGAGACGTTGTATATAAGGCCGTTGCTCAAAACTTCGGACTAGAATATAAAGAGTTTCAATTTTAATAAAATAAAACAGACATGACAGAGTAGATGTCTAAATTCGAATTTTTCTAACTTTTGGGCAACTCGAATTTGATAATAACGAAAATAAGGCTTATTCCTTAAGTGGAGAATTGAGTAAGATATCTAATAATAGACGAATAAAATAAAATCCTCATATATTTACTAATATAAAATTATTATTTATGGAACTACTAAATGCATCGTTAATAGACTGGTCTAGAGCCCAGTTTGCTATGACAGCAATGTATCACTGGTTGTTTGTTCCTTTGACATTGGGTCTGGGGGTCATTATGGCAATCATGGAGACAATGTATGTACGTACAGGCAATGAACAGTGGAAAAAAACTGCGAAATTTTGGATGGTTATTTTCGGTATCAACTTTGCTATCGGAGTTGCTACAGGAATTATCATGGAGTTTCAGTTTGGTACCAATTGGTCAAACTATAGCTGGTTTGTAGGAGATATCTTTGGTGCACCATTGGCTATCGAAGCTATTGTTGCATTCTTTATGGAAGCAACATTTATTTCCATTATGTTCTTTGGATGGAAACGTGTAAGTAAAAAAGCTCACTTGGCAGCTACTTGGTTGACTATTACAGGGGCAACTATCTCGGCTGTGTGGATATTGGTGGCTAATGCTTGGATGCAATTCCCTGTTGGCATGGAATTTAATCCGGACACAACTCGTAACGAAATGGTTGACTTCTGGGCTGTGGCATTGTCGCCGGTAGCTATAAACAAATTCTTCCATACAGTACTTTCCAGTTGGATTTTGGGAGCTGTATTTGTGATGGGTATAGCTGCATGGTATATGCTTAAGAAAAGAGACACAGAGTTTGCACAACAAAGTATGAAAGTTGCTACTGTTTTCGGATTGATAGCATCGATACTTACTATTTATACAGGTCACGGCTCGGCTGTACAAGTTGCAGAAAAACAACCGATGAAACTGGCAGTAATGGAGGGTCTCTATGAAGGGGGCACAAACGAAGGATTGGTACTTTTTGGTATTCCGAATCCTTCTAAAAAATCATTCAATGACGGAGAAGATGCATTCTTATTTCCTCCAATTAAACTTCCGGGTGCACTCTCTCTAATCGCATTCTATGATACGGAAGCATACGTGCCGGGTATTAAAGATATCATAGATGGAGGTTACCCAAAACCGGATGGAACAACCGCCTTGTCTTTTGCCGAAATGCAATCTAAAGGTAAAGCTGCAATACAAGCATTGGCAGACTATAAGAAGGCTAAAAAAGACGGAGATGATGCTTCGGCAGCACAATATAAAGAAACATTGAAAGCTAACTTTGCTTACTTCGGATATGGCTATCTTGATAGCCCCGAGCAATTGGTTCCTAACTTATCTAAAACCGTATATTGGAGTTTCCACATTATGGTTTATTTGGGTGGATATTTCATCCTATTGTTCATGGTTATGACATTCTTTGTGTATCGAAGAAAAGACCTTGAGCAGAAAAAGTGGCTTTTGTGGATTTGCCTTTGGACTATCCCATTGGTATATGTTGCAAGTCAGGCAGGATGGTTAGTTGCCGAAGTGGGTCGTCAGCCTTGGGCTATACAAGATGTACTTCCTCTACAAGCTGCGGTGTCTGCTATATCTACCCAATCTGTGGTGATAACCTTCAGTTTGTTCTTGGCATTGTTTACTGCACTGCTTGTTGCAGAAATACGTATTATGCTGAATCAAATAAAAAAAGGTCCGGCAGACTCACACTAACACTTGATTTTTTAACTAAAAAAAGATATAACTATGGATTATTCATTTTTACAACATTATTGGTGGTTCCTTATATGCCTGATCGGGGGGATATTTGCATTCCTCTTGTTTGTTCAGGGTGGACAGTCGATGCTTTTCTCATTAGCTAAAGACGAAAAGGAACGCATGATATTGGTAAATGCATTAGGCCGTAAATGGGAATATACGTTTACTACCCTTGTGACGTTTGGAGGTGCACTGTTTGCATCCTTTCCATTGTTTTACTCTACCAGCTTTGGTGGTGCATATTGGGTATGGATGGCTATTTTGTTCTGCTTTGTATTACAGGCAGTATCATACGAATTTCAGTCGAAGCCGGGTAATGTGTTTGGGCGCAATACTTACAGATGGTTCCTGTTTTGCAACGGATTATTGGGTACTTTCCTTGTAGGTGCTGCTTTAGCTACATTCTTCACAGGATCTGATTTTACGGTGAATAAAGGAAATATGACAGATGTTCTGAGTCCTGTTATCAGCCGTTGGGGTAGTGAATGGCACGGGCTTGAAGCTCTAGCTGAACCTCGCTGCTGGTTACTTGGATTAACTGTGTTTTTCCTTGCCCGTACATTAGCGTGCTTGTTTTTTATCAATCGCCTTAAAGATTCTACTTTAGTAAATCGTTCAAGAAAGTTTTTATTACTTAATGCAATTCCATTTGTTGTGTTCTTTCTTGCATTTGTTATTTGGACATTCTTGGCAAAGGGCTATGCAGTAGATCCAGTAACAAAGGTGGTAGAACTTGTACAATATAAATATTTCTTTAACATTATAGAAATGCCGATAGTGGGAGTTGTATTCTTAGTTGGTGTTCTGCTTGTACTGTTTGGTATTGGAAAAACATTATTAAGCAAAGAGTATCACGCCGGCATCTGGTTTACAGGAATAGGTACAGTGCTTACAGTATGTATGCTGTTGCTTATTACAGGTTATAATAACACTGCTTACTATCCATCTTCGACTGACCTTCAGAGCTCTCTGACTATCGAAAATTCTTCATCAAGTGAATTTACCCTTACAGTGATGAGTATAGTTTCTTTACTTGTTCCATTTGTATTGGGATATATTATCTACGCTTGGAACTCCTTAGAAAAAAAGAAATTCGATGTCAAAGATTTGAAAGACGACGGACACGTGTATTAATATATAGCCGACAACATAAAAAAGAGACGTCATTAAGAATGGCGTCTCTTTTTTTATAAAACTGTCATTTTTGTATGTTAATCCTACAAACTTTTTTATGTCAGTTATATAGATTTTCAATAATAATTACAGCTGATAAAAAAGAAATTTGTAGCTCTTAATATATTTTATTTATCTTAAAATTGATATTCTATTTCCAATTTTCTATGAATTTATTCAATATTCTGATAAAATAATTAATTTGAATAAAATACTTAAATATTCAGATATTTATGACTATTCGATAAAGTTGAATTGAATGAACATTTGATTTGATTATTTTGTTTATAATATCGAATCAAATAGTGAATATGTTTACGCTCCGTCAAATAGAAGAAGCTCATTCTAATGTTCAGAGTGGTGTCGATTTTCCTCAATATATCCGTGATCTTATCGCCATGGGTATTTCAAGGTATTCTATTTATGTGAATGATGGTCATGCAGAATATATTGGCAATGATGGTTATACCGTTGTGTCGGAGGCTGAATATGAAAAATTACATATAATATCAAATACTGATATTGATAAATTTAAGGAGTATCTGAAAGCACATCAAGAAGGTAAAACCAGTTACCTTACTTTTTGTGAAAACTCAGCCGAAACAGGTATTTATAGATGGGAAATAGATACAATAAAGAAGACTTGTACCTACTATAATCCATTAGGAAACTTTGTTCTTGAAGAAAAAATACCCATATGAGAATTATTCTTTATTCTTTTGTTTCTTCTAAAGTCTTGAAAAAAACTGAGACTTACATCTTTTAAAGAGTAAAAGAATAAAATAATGATATAAATTTAGTTATGTGTTTCATTTCTCTTATTGCTTCTAGTATACATCGTGTGTGAGACGGAGAATGAAATAATGGGGATATTCTAAACTATGTATTAACTGATCGCAGTAAAATACCGTTACTCATCAAAATAATTTTTGGATTGTATTCATTCGAGAAATTAATTATTCAAAATGGGAATTGAGAAGAATATCTATAATAGTCAGACTTTCCAACCTTTTCAATTTAGCTCCGTATTCTTCTATTTACCTATTAGAATACGGAGATTTAGTAAAGACTTTTCTTAATTGTCTCTTAATTTTCAAATAAAAATATTTGCTTTATACTTTTTGGGTGTCAGATTCGTTTATATTACGTAATTTGCCGAATAAAACTTATCGAATGTTTCTGACCACTAGAATATTAAGGTATTGTGAATTTATATTTCTTCTTATCTTTTTATTAACCCCTGTTATAAGTCAAGCTCAGGTAGATACCACATATATTAAACCATATGAGCATGAACTGTCTTTGAAACCTCATGTATATTATAAATATACTTCATTAACCCATGAGATAGATGATAATAATGAAGTGACCTATATGCCCAATAGTCCTGTGAGTTTGGGGCTGGGTGTCACCTATAAAAATTATTCTATAAGTGGAGGATATGGGTTTGGGTTTATGCGCGATAAGGATCAGGGAAAGACGGCGATCTTTGACTTTCAATATCATTACTATGGACGAAAATTTATCGCTGATGTCTTTTTTCAGCGATATAAAGGTTTTTATACCGAGGAAAATGATAAGGTATATCTGTATCCGGATATAAAAATCATTCAATACGGAGTGTTTGGTCAATATGTATTCAATAATAAAAGATTTTCTTATAGAGCAGCCTTTAACCAAAGTGAGAAACAACTCAAATCTGCCGGAAGCTGGCAATTGGGTGGAGGAATATACTACAATGACGTGCGCTCTGATAGTACATTAGAGTTTAATGGGCATAGGAAATTGAGAAACTATCAATTGAGTGTTAGTGGAGGGTATGTTTATAATTGGATAATCGGTAAAAACTTCTATTTATCGGGAGGAGTTTCGGTGGGCTTCAATATAGGAACAGAGAATCTGAGCTCTTTCAGAAAAGTTGAAATCTCTCCGTCTGTATTTCCTCGGATATCTATGGGATACAATGCGGATGATTGGTCTATTGGCTTGTCTGTGGTTGTGAATCAGATATATGTAGCGAATTCTAAGCTATTGAGAATGACTTTAAATACGGGAACTATGCAGATAGGTTACACTAAAAGATTTAGTGTTGCACCTCAGTTTGTAAAGAAAATAAAATATATCAATTAACATCTGAAACTATAATATATAAAAAAGCTCCTTATTATTAAGGAGCTTTCTTATAATATTTATGAGCTGTTTTTTTATTAATAGCGAGCTTCTACTGCATTCCAGTCGATAATCTTCCAAAGCTCAGCAAGATGGTCTGCACGACGATTCTGATAGTCTAGATAATATGCATGTTCCCACACGTCAAAGCCCAATAGTGGAGTTAATCCTTTTGTAATCGGATTTCCTGCATTCGGTTCTTTTGTTATTTGTAGCTTTCCTGCATTATCTTTTGCAAGCCATACCCATCCTGAACCAAATACACCGGTACCAGCTGTAACAAATTCTTTCTTGAAGTTTTCGAAAGATCCCCATTCAGCATTGATCGCTTCGGCTAGTTTACCCTTAGGTTCGCCGCCACCGTTAGGGCTGAATGAAAGGAAATATATGTTATGGTTCAATGTCTGACCGGCATTGTTAAAGATAGCTCCGTCACTCTCTTTTACGATTGTTTCAAGGTCTGCATTTTCAAATTTAGTACCTTGGATCAGATTGTTCAGATTTGTAATATAAGTCTGAAGGTGTTTACCATAATGTAATTCAATTGTTTGTTGACCAATTACAGGTTCTAGAGCATTTGTTGCATAAGGCAACTTTGGTAATTCAAATTTCATAGTTCTTGTTTTTTGATTGTTATTATTTATATTTTGTGCATTCACAGAGCTGAGTATCAGACCGGAAAGCATTATACACGTGAATAAAATCTTTTTCATATATAGTGTTCTTTATCGTTGTATATAATATCTAAACAATTGTCCTCCGTATTTGTTTATTACAGAACTCTAGATTTGCTATCGATTGTTTTTAACAGATTATTGTTAAAATCTATAAGCATTGAGTAATAATAGGTTTAATATAAAATTACTGATATAAAATAGAAATATGTTTTCAGAATTAATCTGTACTTTTGCTAACAGAAAAAATGAAAACCTAAAGTTATGCTTTTTTTAGAATCATCATCCATTTTATCGGAAGTAATAGAGGATAATCATCAGCTGATACCTGTTGTAAATCGCTTTGGGATCAAGCTCGGACTTGGTGATAAAAGTATAGGCGAGATATGCGATTCGGTTGGAGTAAATACTGAATTTTTTCTTGTAATCCTGAATACTTTTCTTAACGAAGATTATTTTCCTCAAAAGAAGCTTCAGAAGTTCGATATTCAACTTGTCATTAAGTATTTGAAGCAGACAGATGCGTATCTGATTCATGGGCAGTTATACAACTTTGAGAAGCATCTGAAGGCCTTCATTAGTATGAGCGACCCCAACAATGCCCAGATGAAGCTCATCAGTAGACTGTTCTCCGAATTTAAAGAGGAACTGATGGCTCAGATAGAGCAAGGAATGGTGAAAGGAGATGCTCCCCTTGCCTTGCTGACCGATCTTAAGAGTATTATAATAAAGCATATATCGGGTAATTTTAATGAAAACATGTGTTATGCTGTTATATTTACAATAGACAGCTTTCAGAGGGATCTGGAGAAGCATAATCGGATAAGAGAAAAAGTGCTGAAACCAATGATTGACGAATTGTCCGAATCGGGAATTGAAGATCTGCAAGAACTTTTTGTTAGCGGTCGTATTACGCCAGATAATAAGAGGCAGCCTCTGTCTGAACGAGAACTGGATGTCCTTCGTCTCATTGCATTAGGTTTTTTAAATAAAGAGGTGGCAGATAAGCTGAATATAAGCTTGAACACAGTGCTTTCGCACAGAAAAAATATAACAGCTAAGCTGGGAATAAAAACAGTTTCGGGACTTATCTTTTATTGTATAACACATGGCTATATTTCAGCCGATGAAATTGAATTATAGAGAATCGTATGGAAAAGAAAAACAGGTATTTGTCGTTTGAGCTTATTTTTGCTCTACTTTTTATTATAGCTTTCTTTCTTCCCTGGCTCGATAAGTGGGGTGTTAAAATTGTAGGATGGGATGTGCCCGATTTGCAAAAAAAGATAACGAAGGCTACCAACTTTATTAAGTTCTTTTCAAAAAACAAGGAGTGGATATATAGCACGCATGTGGTATATTTAGTTCCTTTGTTTAGTGTGATTACAATCGGCTTTTGGATTATGCTAAGACAAAAAACGGCAAGAGTCCTTTTACTAATAACAAGCATATTTGCTTTTATTGTTTCTCTGAACTTGTTCTACAAATTGCCGGGGGCGGGGAGTGGCGTATATTTGTTGTGTGCTGCTTCTATCTTATCGATAATTTATCTGGTTGTTGTTTTCCGAAGTAAGAAAGAAAATAAGACAGACTTGATTGAGACAACTCCTGAGATTGATGGAAAAGAAATAGAATAAACATACTTTGTATATTATAAAATAACCCCCGATCATCACCATATGATCGGGGGTATTCTTTTTATATAATTATAATTCTTATTCTTATTCTTATTTTGTTATGCGTTCAAGCCACTTCAGTATAAACAACATAGTAAACATTGATATAGAACAAGCAGCAACAAATACTACCCATGTAGCCCAGATAGGGATGTTTTCGTATAATATTGCACCAATAAATAATAATTGATTACCTAGTGCTGTAGCTCCTAACCAGCATCCCTGCATGATACCTTGATATTGAGGAGGCGCTACTTTAGATACAAATGAGATACCCAAAGGACTGATAAATAATTCAGCAATCGTTAATATTAAATACGTTCCTATCAAAAGGAATGGAGTTACCCGTGCCGAGTCTGCCAGACCGCCCATTGCCTTTACTGCTGAGTTTGCAGGTAGATCTAACGATCCAATAGTCATGACAACATAAGCTAAAGCAGCAATACCCATCCCTATTGCAATCTTTTTAGGTGCAGAAGGTTCTTTTCCTCTAGCTCTTAGCCATCCAAATATAGCTAATACAACAGGAGTAAGGAATACTACAAACAGAGGATTGAATGATTGGAACAATTCAGCACCTTCTAAGGTAACCAGACCAAAGAGGTTTAGGTTCATCTTACTCAGATCGGTATAATCATTTGCAAAATATGTAAGCGTAAGACCATTTTGATGGAATGAGAACCAAAAGAATATAACAACAGCAAATACTGCAAATAAGGCATACAGACGTTGTTTAACTTCGTTAGAGTCCATTTCCTTTTCTACAGGGGCATCAGATGATGTGCTTGTGGCTTTTACTTTTAATGCCGGATCCGGGAATCTTTTTTTGTTGATTGAATATATCGTAAACGAAATTAACATCGCTACAATAGCAATACCAAATGCATAATGGAATCCTGTGTTGAATACGTTTAGGTATTCGTTGGCAAATGTGGTTAGATCGGTAGGAGCTCCATTTAAGCTAACCTGAGGAGCTAATGTGCCTAATCGGGTTGCAGCTTCGCCCGAAAGTGTTCCTTCTAAATGTTGGTGGCAAAGAGCCGGTAGGTCTGAGTTGTATGAAAAACCATTGATTTTCAACCACCAATTTCTTATACCTACAGCAATTAGCGGAGCAAAGATAGCGCCGACATTGATAAACATATAAAATAGAGAAAAACCGGAATCTCGCATTTTCCCATATTGTGGGTTATCATACATTTGTCCTACCAATGCTTGTAAGTTTCCTTTGAATAAACCATTCCCGAAGGCTATCACAAAAAGTCCGAAGCAAGTAAGGATAATGAATGGCCAAAAATTAGATACTGGTGTTGGAGTAGGGATTGCAATGATCATATAACCCACTGCCATTAATACTATACCTACCTGAATCGTACTTTTGTACTTTTTTGTTTTATCGGCTATGAGCCCTCCAATCAGTGCAAAAGCATAGATACAGAAATAAAATACAGAATAAATTATTCCTGCATGTGTTTTGTCTAATCCGAACTTCGACATCAGGAACAGAGTTAAAATAGCCATCATAATATAGAAGCCGAAACGCTCTCCCATATTTGATAATGATGCTGCTAATAAACCTTTAGGATGATTTTTAAACATACGATCGTATTTAAGATTAATATTATTATATTTTTTTTAGATTTTGTGTGGATTAAATTTAAAGCAGTACAAATGTAACAAAACATAGCTTAAAATCTTCTAAGCAGAGTATATTAAATAACATAAAACGCCAGAATATTTGTACTTTATGAAAATAAGATAGTCTTATTTTTATACACCAATATGCGCCGTTTCAGGTGACTTTCTATTGCATGAGAGAGTACAATTTTCTCTAAGTCCTGACCTTTGCGTACCAGATTTTCAACACTATCACGGTGAGTGATACGTGTAATATCCTGTTCTATAATCGGTCCGGCATCAAGCTCGGTTGTTACATAGTGGCTTGTAGCCCCTATTATTTTAACTCCTCGTTCGTAAGCCGCATGATATGGTCTTGCACCTACAAAGGCGGGTAAAAAGGAATGATGTATATTGATTATTTTGTTTGGATATGACTCAATAAACTTATCGGTCAGTATCTGCATATAGCGAGCTAAAACAATAAAGTCGATCTTCTTTTCTTCTAAAAGGACTAATTGTTTTGCTTCTATTTCGTCCTTATTGTCTTTGTTGAGCTTTAGTACATGATATTCAATTCCGAACCGTTCTGCTACCCAGCGTAGGTCTTCGTGATTGCTGATGATCAGAGGTATCTCTACTTTCCATTCTCCAGCCGTGTAGCGAGCCAGTATATCAAAAAGGCAATGCGACATTTTGGAAACAAAAACGGCCATACGCGGTGTATGGTCGTTAAAGTATAACCTGAATGTCATGTTATACTTGTTCGCATATAGGGTTTGGAAGTAATCGCTTATTTTCTCCTTTGGAATAATGAAGTTTGCAAGATCCCATTCTATACGCATAAAAAACGTATTTTCCTGTTTATCTACATGCTGCTCCAGATTGATAATATTTCCACCGTTTATATTGATAAAGTCGGTAACTGCGGCTACCAGTCCCGGACGATCGGGTGATGAAATAAGGATAATTGCGTGTGCGTTGTTATTCATATAATGATGTTAATCTTCTTCGATTACAAGATTGTCGATAATAAACTCTTGTCTTTCGGGTGTATTCTTGCCCATATAGAAGTTGAGCATGTTGCTTACCGAGTCTTCTTTTTTCATCGATACACGGTCGAGGCGAATATCTTTTCCTATGAAATGAACGAATTCATCGGGAGATATTTCCCCCAATCCTTTAAATCGTGTTATCTCCGGATTCGAACCCAGTTTTTTGATTGCATTCAGTCGCTCCTCTTCTGTATAGCAATAGATTGTCTCTTTCTTGTTCCGTACACGGAAAAGAGGTGTTTGAAGAATATATACATGATTTTTCTTTATCAGATCAGGAAAGAACTGTAAGAAAAATGTGAGTAACAACAAGCGTATATGCATCCCGTCGGTGTCGGCATCGGTTGCAATAATTATTTTGTTGTAGCGTAATCCATCCAATCCGTCTTCTATATTTAAAGCTGCCTGTAGAAGATTGAACTCTTCATTTTCGTAGACGATCTTTTTTGTTAACCCAAAGCTGTTTAGTGGTTTACCTCGTAGGCTGAATACAGCTTGCAGGTTAGGATTGCGGCTTTTTGTTATAGATCCACTTGCAGAGTCTCCCTCGGTGATAAATATGCTTGTTTCATCCAAATTGTCTCCTTTGGTATCATTGTAATGTATACGGCAGTCGCGTAACTTCTTATTGTGCAGGTTTGCTTTCTTGGCACGTTCGCGAGCAAGTTTTGTTACACCGGCAATAGCTTTACGCTCTTTTTCCGATTCTAGGATTTTTTTCAATAAAGCTTCAGATGTATCTGCATGCTTATGTAAATAGTTGTCCAGTTCTTTCTTTAAGAAATCACCGATAAACTTCTGAACAGAAGGACCTCCCGGCCCCATATCTTTAGATCCGAGTTTAGTCTTTGTTTGCGATTCAAAAACCGGTTCTTCTACTTTTACACTGATTGCCGCAACTATTCCGCTACGTATATCTGCGTAATCGAAATTCTTGTTATAGAACTCTTTTATCACGCGAGATAATGATTCACGAAAAGCCGACTGGTGTGTTCCTCCTTGTGTTGTATGCTGTCCATTTACGAATGAATAATATTCTTCTCCATACTGATCGGTATGTGTGATCACGACTTCTATATCAGCCTCCTTCATGTGGATGATAGGATATAAAGGCTCGGAGGTCATGTACTCATTAAGCAAATCGACAAGACCATTTTTGGAGTGGAATTTTTTCCCGTTATATGTTATTGTTAACCCTGTATTGAGGAATACATAGTTTTTGAGAAGGCTTTCTACATAGTCATCCCTAAAGGCATATCCTGTGAAAATAGTAGCATCGGGAATAAATTCGATCAGAGTACCATTCTCTTCATTTGTAGGGTGTATTGCTTCTTCTTTTTCTACAATGGCTCTGCAGTATTCTACAGAAGTTGTTTGACCTTCAC
Organism: Bacteroidota bacterium; assembly: GCA_023437305.1. Taxonomy (GTDB): domain Bacteria; phylum Bacteroidota; class Bacteroidia; order Bacteroidales; family Dysgonomonadaceae; genus Dysgonomonas. The sequence continues at coordinate 13,655 of JAEZGN010000006.1, read as the reverse complement.
GATAACTCTGAATAAGGAAAAAAGAAGACAATGCATTTACCGCCTTTATACCAACACCATTCAACCCCACAGACTTCTTAAAAGCTTTGGAGTCGTATTTAGCGCCGGTGTTCATTCTCGAAGAAACGTCTTTTACTTTTCCCAATGGCACACCACGCCCGTGGTCGCGTACTTTGACAACGCCGTCGGCGATAGAGACGTCGATGTTTTTGCCAAATCCCATCATATATTCGTCAATGGAGTTGTCCAGTACCTCTTTGAGAAGTACATATATACCATCATCGGCAGATGAACCGTCGCCTAACTTTCCTATATACATACCCGGACGACGGCGGATATGTTCCTGCCAGTCGAGGGTTTTTATATCATCGTCAGAATAATTTATTTCGGGTAGTACTATCTTTTCTTCTTCCATATAATCTTTTGGTACTCTTTAAGTAAATGCGGTGTAAAAATATAAAAAAAAATTGGGAACAAAAAGTCTTAAATTTCCCCATTTCATCTTATTTTTTTATTTAATAGATATTTAGTCTGTGTATTATTTGTTAAGCTGCATCTTTTATTATTTTAGGTTATCATTCACTCTCCTCAACATGTTTTTTGTTATACGCCATTAGCGAATTGATATAATCACTGTTGAAAGAAATAATACGAATATTGGCTTTACGAAAAGCGTAATATACAGACCTGTCCCATTCACCTTTAGGCGTAAGCGGCGTAAGGAATATGGATTTCTTGGTCGAGTCTAATATTTTACCTATCCAGCATTGATTCTCATCTCTGTTGTCGATCTGAAAAACAATATGTTTGTCTTCAAGCCATTTGAAAAGAGAGTCTATCGATAAGTTAGGTATATCTATGTATGGTAGAATGTCGGTTTTATCAGAAGCTTTCAGTACCTTTTCGGTAAATATTTCTTTTTCGGTTCTGTATATAGATGTTATATACTTTTTATTAATGAGCATATAACCATCCACAATATAATCAGAAAAAATACTGCTGATCAGTATCCAGTCTTCTCCTTCAACCAGTAGAATGCCGGACTCCAATCGTTTTCTGTCTTTTATCTTAAATGAATAGAAAACTCCTTTGTCTATATGTATTTGCATAAGAGTCATTTTATTGCTTGAAGATACACCATTTTTTATCATTTCTATCTATATTTATCTAAATTAGATAAAGGTTGTTACTGTCATCAGGAGTATCGTTAATATTGATCTTTACTCACAGATAGTGACAAAATAGAAACAATACAATATGTGTTACTTTTGTTACCTTTTATCGTATCTTTGTAAGAGCTAATATAATATAGAACAAATACAAGAGATTATGAAAAAAGTAGCTATACTGGGTGTTGATATCCAAAATGATTTTACCTTGCCAACAGGAGAACTGTTTGTGAAAGGTGCGGATGCCGACGTGAAGCGTATGGCTGATTTTATATTAAAGAATCAGGAGCAAATCTCTTATATAGCACTTACATTAGATTCTCATCAACCGATTCATATTGCACATCAATGTTATTGGAAAGGAGAGCTAGGCAATCGTCCGGCTCTGTTCTCTTCGATAACCGCTTCTGATGTAAGAAAAGGAGTTTGGATTCCTCAATTTAATAAAGAAAAGGCGCTTCCTTATCTTGAGCAACTGGAGGCTAAGGGCGGTGTTTGCACCATATGGCCTATGCATTGTATATTGGGTACAGAGGGATGGGCAATCAATAAGGTGTTGACCGACAGTCTGACACAGTGGGCTATTGATAATTCTCATTCGTATGAGTTGTTCTATAAAGGATATTCACAGTCGACAGAACATTACAGCATTTTTAGAGCGGCAGTAGAGTGGGAGAATGAAGCGGGAACTCACTTGAATAGATCCCTGCTGTCGGTACTGAATGCTTTCGATGAAGTGTTGTTGATGGGTGAAGCGGCAGACTATTGTGTTGCCAGCTCTTTGAATGATATCCTCGATGAATGCGATGAGTTGGCAAAGAAAGTTACTGTTCTCACAGATTGTATGTCTTGGATAAATCCGGGTAATGAAAGTGCTAAGGCTATTTTTGATAAAGCAAAGAACCAAGGAGTAAGATTCGTACTATCAACGGAATATGTTTTTGGTTGATGCTTTAGCTTCGCTTTAGTCTTTTTCTGAAGCTTGTTTGTCTATAAAAATCCTTTTTGCCACTTTTCCTACTACTCTTGTTGTTATAGCATCGTATGAACTGCCTACCACGCCTCCCAATATCGGCACGGCTTTCCCTAGAGATGTAATGCTCTTCTGTCCTGTTTTACTCGCAATGCTGGTACTAACTTTCTCTATGATTTTGGCTGCGAGTCTTTCTCCGGCTTTTACACTCATATCTTTCAGAAGTTCTTTGGCACCATTTCCTACCATACAGATATAGATAAGCGATTTTACTCTGTCTTCACGAATATCATGCCCACCCATGTATGCTATGGCAGCAATCATCCGTATTTGAACATAAATCACACTGGCTATATTGGCCGGCACAGTTAGCGGCATTATCATAACTCCTCCCAGCCCTGTCACAAATCCGCTTGTTGCAGCTTTGGCTACTTGCCATTTGATAAGTGAGTCTACCTGATCTTCGAGTGAGCCTTCTTGTGCGAGATAGCTATTACCCAGGTCGTATGCAGAGTCTACACCGGTGAATCCGCTTACGGCTTTAGAGTAAGCCCAATCGAGAGTTTTTGCTATTATACCTTTATTGATTTGTGTATTTTGTCGCTTTGTCATCTTTATTGTAATTTACAATGCAAGATAAAAATAAAAAGAATAAAGCGTTTCATTTTCTGGAAATGAAACGCTTTATAATAAATAAAATCAATTAATTCTTTTTCAATAACTGATCTAAATCGTTGGACGAAAGATTCATTGCCATAATTACTCCGTTTTCGTCAATTAAGTAATTCTTAAATCCTTTCCTCAATTGGTAATGATCGTATAAGCTTGAATAAGCATCGTTTTTTGCTATAAACTGATACTTCGCATCTATGCGATCCATCGTCACTGTTCTTTCAAAAACCGACTCGTTTTTGTCGAAAGATACTGACACCATTTTCACTGGATACTTTTTGTTTTCAATTACATTAGCAAAAAGTACATTGTCCTTGTGTGAAGGGGCATCGTAAGCAGCCCAGAAATTTACCAATATTTTTTGACCTTTCAGATCAGACAGGTTCATTTTTGTCCCTGATTTGTTCTCTAAATTTTTAATATCAGGGAACAGGTTTCCCGGATAAATACCTTCCGAAGAAAGCCCAGAAGTTCTTGTTGTATTCGATGATAAGCCTATTAATGCAATACCTACAAACAAGAAATACTTCGCATACTTCATAAAATAATTATTTGGTTACCACTAAAGCCTTATCCCAATGCCTCACAGAAATAGAATATGGCTCTCCCAATTTTTGGGATACAAAACAAATCATACTACGCTTAGCATAATCTTGTTTTGATTTTCGGCTGCAAAGGTAAAGTGTTTTTGTTAAATATCGAAATATATTAAATGAAAATTGATGTTTTATAATGTTAATATATTGGTATATAGTTATTTATGTTTTTTTTAGCTAGGGTGTATAGTCGTTTTAAGATATTGCCTTGAGTAAAAATATACTATTCTGTCTTTTTTTGATAAAAATATAGCTTGATTATAAATATATGTATAAATCTGAAATGATGGCTCAAAAATTTTTGTACTTTTGCATCTTGGTTACGGCTAATATTTATAAATAAGGTACTAATATGAAAGTTCAAAAATTTGGAAGTGCATCTATAGCTACTGTTGACAAAATAAAGGAGGTGGCTGATATTGTAATGAAGGATAATGGCAATATTGTTGTGTTATCTTCGATGCGTGGCACGGCCGAAGCTTTGACCGAGATATCTGATTACTTATATAAAAAGAATCAAGAAGGAGCGATAGAAATAATAAATGGGCTCGAAAAGCAGTATGTAGAACTGGTTGATTCTCTTTTCGAAAATAAAGAGTCGAAAAAACTGGCACATGAGCTTTTAACTTCTAAGTTTGATTATATCCGTACTTTTACAAAAGACTTGTTTACACTTTTCGAAGAGCGTGTTGTATTGGCGCAAGGTGAGTTGATAAGCTCCGAACTATTCCATTTGTACCTGTTGGATAAGAAGGTAAAAGCTGTATTGATACCTGCGCTGGAATTTATGCGTACAGATAAAAATTCAGCTCCCGATCCTGTATATATTAAAGAGAAACTATCGGCATTACTGGAAGAGTCTAAAGGTGCTGATTTGTATATCACACAAGGTTATATTTGTAAAAATGCTTATGGCGAAATAGACGACTTGCGTAAGGGTGGAAGCGATTTCAGCGCATCACTGATAGGAGTAGCTGCAAATGCCGAAGAGATAGAAATCTGGGCAGATGTAGATACTATGCAGAACAATGATCCGCGTTATGTAAAAACAACAACGCCTATTCGTCAGTTGAATTTTGATGAGGCAGCAGAACTTGCTTATTTTGGCACAAAGATACTTCATCCATCAAGCATCCTTCCTGCTAAACTTGCTGATATTCCTGTTCGTTTGAAAAATACTCATTATCCCGATGCGGCAGGTACGCTTATATCTAACAAGACAGAAGCAAATGTGATAAAGGCCGTAGGAGCAAGAGATAATATTACTGCGATAAAGATAAAATCGGGGAAAATGTTGCTGGCCCATGGGTTTTTACGTAAAATAGCAGAGGTTTTTGAAAACTATCAGACATCACTGGATATGTTGGCAACTTCGGAGGTGGGAGTATCATTGACAATCGATGACGATCGTAACCTTCAGGCCATTGTGGATGATCTCAAAAAATATGGAACTGTATCTGTAGATCCTGATATGGTAATTGTATCAGTGATCGGCGATCTGGAATCGCAAGACTCAGGAATATCGGTAGATATTATGGGGGCTATGAAAGAAATTCCGGTGAGGATGTTGTCTTACGGAGGAAGCAGATATAACTTTTCGTTCCTTATATATAAAAAAGATAAAGAGAGAACACTTCAAATATTAAATGATAAATTGTTTAATTAATTTTTCTAATTTCAAATGACAAAAGGAAATTTTCCTGTTGATAAACTGAAAGGTATAGAGACACCTTTTTACTATTACGATACAGACTTGTTGAAAAGAACGCTGAAAATCGTAAAAGAAGAAACTAAAAAATATGGATTTGTTCAACACTATGCCATAAAAGCAAACGCTAATCGCAGGATATTGGAATTGATCGCCTCAGAAGGCTTTGGAGCCGATTGCGTAAGCGGAAATGAAGTGAAGGCAGCAATAACAGCAGGATTTCCTGCGTCAAAGATTGTTTTTGCAGGTGTTGGGAAAACCGACAAAGAAATAAATTTGGCTTTAGACCTAAATATCTTTTGCTTTAATGTAGAGTCGATGCCTGAGCTCGTTGTTTTAAATGAGTTGGCAGCCAAAAAAGGTAAAATAGCACAAGTAGCTCTTCGCATCAATCCGAATGTAGATGCGCACACTCACGAATATATCACTACAGGGCTAAATGAAAATAAGTTTGGATTCAGTATGGCTCACCTTGATAATGCAATTGAGGTACTTAAGTCGTTGAAGAACCTTAAACTTATAGGAATTCACTTTCATATAGGTTCACAAATCGAAGATGTACACACATTCGATCCTTTGTGTGAGCGTATAAACGAACTACAGGATTTGTTCGAAGCTAAAGGCATGAAGCTTGAAAATATAAATGTAGGTGGTGGTTTTGGTATAGATTATGAAGATCCGGACGCAAATCCGATTTCTGATTTTCAACGTTACTTTGAGCTATTCCATAAAGGTCTGAAGCTGAGAGATGGTCAAGTTGTTCACTTCGAATTGGGAAGAGCCATTGTTGCTCAGTGCGGTTCATTGGTGACCAAAGTTACTTATGTAAAACACGGCGAAAGCAAAACTTTTGTTATCGTAGATGCAGGTATGACAGACCTTATACGTCCGGCTCTTTATCAGGCGTACCATAAGGTGGAGAATATATCTTCCGACTTGCCAGCACAGAAATATGACGTTGTAGGGCCTATTTGCGAATCATCGGATGTGTTTGTAAAAGACTACGAACTGAATGAGTCTAAAAGAGGCGACTTGTTGGTGTTACGTTCTGCCGGAGCATACGGTGAAATAATGGCATCTCAATACAATTGCAGAGATATCCCTAAATCGTATTTCTCTGATAAAATTTAATAATGTACGTTATCATATAATGTCTCAAGGGTCGTACTTAACGGTATGACTCTTGTATCGTTTAAAGGGCTTTCATAATACACACTATAGTAATGACTGAAATACTATCATCTTTCGAATTTAATCTGACTGAGATTGTTGGGTTCTCTGTCTTTGTTCTTTTATTTATAATACAGTTGTTTTATTACTTTCTGTATTATAGAAAGCCATATAGACGGGCTATAAAAGATGTTGAGGATACAAGTGAAGCAACTCAGCTTATGCAGAAAGTATCGGTCATTATTATCTCTGAGAATGAGGTAGATAGTTTGTCTGAGAACTTGCCTGTTATATTAGAGCAAGACTTCTATGATTACGAGGTGATTGTGGTTAATAACGGGTCTACCGATGAAAGTGATGTGTTGTTAAGGTCATTAGAACTGCGTTATCCTAATTTATACCATACTTATCTTCCTTACTCGAATGATAAAAAGATGGATAGGCGTAAATTGGCCTTGACGATAGGTGTTAAAGCAGCAACAGGAGATATTCTGCTTTTTACCGAGCCTTATTGTAAGCCTGTATCCAAGAGCTGGATTTCTTCGATGGTGAATGAATTGACTTCCGATAAAGATGTTGTGGTGGGTTATTCATACTTCAAAGAGAATAAGAAGTTCTTTAATCGCTTAGCTCGATTCGATAACTTATTATTTAATATGCAGTGTATATGTTCTGTATTCAACAATAAACCATATACAGGAAATTATCGAAATCTTCTTTTTCGTAAACATTTGTTCTTCGATCATAAAGGATATGCTTCGCTTTTAAATATAGAGAGTGGAGAAGACCTCTTTATAAGTCGAATTATGGACGAGTCAAATACATCTGTTTCTCTAGTGCAAGATAGCTTTATGGAAACAGATATAGAAGGCTTATCACTGTGGAGACAAATAAAAAGGTCGTTTTGCTCTATACGCCGATATCTGAGTAAGCGAGTGACAATGTTGTTTTCGCTAGAAGCAATTACTCGTAGTGCCTTTTATTTATTGTTTATTGCTTTAGTGGTGTATAGTATATTTTTTAGCCATTGGGCTTTGCTCGGACTTTCTGTTTTCTTGTTCTTGTTAAGATTGATGACTCAACTAATTATCCTAAATAAATCTTCTCAATACTTTTTTTCGGGGAAATTCTATTTTTCTCTTCCACTTCTCGATATAATTCAGCCTTTGTATAATATGCGGTTCAAGGGACGGCGTTTCAAGTAGTCTAATTGCAAGGTTTTAATTTGATATTTTTGCTTTCAATCGCGAGAAAGGCTTGTTTATTTTTTCTTCCCATATAAGCCAAAGGATAAATATTACACCATCATAATATATCCAAGTGAATATATCGCGGTGGAATACATTGAACCAGTCTTTGTAAAACTGATAATAATTCTCTCTCGTGTTACTCCATGTACGATTATTGTACCATTCATTTACCGATATAAACCATTCGGGAAATGGGTCTTTTATAATATAGAAGATAAAAATAAGGCGGAGGATATTTACAACCAACAGAATAAGCAATGCCATGGGCAAATACCACAATTTCTTCTTTATCGGGCCAAAGTAAAATGTGAGTATGAATGTGAACATAAATAATTGTTTCAGACCCGTACAGCCCCAAACTATATCGATAGGGATAGAATCTTCAAACTGGAGCACAGTTCCGTTAATGAAAAAATTATGATTGCCTAAAACGTCATGAATCAACCAGAAAATCGTTTCGGCAGTCCACAAGCAAAAGCCTTCGGTGTATCGCGTGAGATCTTTTCCTAATACGAATAGTATTTCTTCGTCATCTCCCATACGGACAAAAAGCTTCCATATGAATTCGAATATCAGGAAAAGTGCCAAGAACCAGATAATATCCTTAAACGGTTCTAGTTTTTGATAATACTTATTGTTTATAAAGTTTTTATTTCGTATTCTCATTATTTTTCAAGTCACTCACAAAGGTATCAAAATAAGGATAATTAACCTTTTTAAGGCAAAAAAAATATGACATTTTATTTAAAAACTCGCTTAACTAAGTTTTTTTAATTTACTTTGCACAAATTTGATTAGAATCTAAAGAGACTTTGTGATTGGGGTATAGAATTATGGTATATACTATATTTATGTTTTAATTTTCATAATATATTTTCTTTGAAACCATAAAAAACCACGATAATTTATCTTCTATAAATAATAAAATGTTCATTTTTTTGTTATAGAATGGTGATTATAGTTTAACAAGAACAGATGTAATTTTCATCGGGATATAATACTCCTGATAGAGTAAAGATAAATTGTATATTATATTTTATAATGTTGAAAAGAAAAGTACTTCTTTTATTTGCCGTTTCGGCTATTATGGTATGCTCAATAGAGGCACAAACAAATTCCCCTTACAGTAGGTACGGTTATGGAGTTCTGAGAGATCAGGCAATAGGTGCATCTAAAGCGATGGGAGGCATCGGATATGGTTTGCGTAATAGTCAAAGTGCAAACCCTCTTAACCCTGCTTCATATTCGAGAGTAGACTCTCTTACGTTTTTGTTTGATATGGGAGTATCATTTAATAGAGGTAAACTAAGTGACGGCACAAATTCAGATTCTTATAACAACGGAGGATTAGATTATATAACAATCTTAGTTCCTCTCAAAAAGGGGCTGGGTTTAAGTTTGGGAGTAATACCTTTCTCTTCTGTAGGATACAAGTTCGGATCTACAGAGACCGCAAGCGGAAGCTCTGTGACTTATACAAAATCTTTCTCCGGATCGGGCGGACTAAGCCAGGTTTATGGTGGGCTAGGTTATTCTACTCCATTGAAGGGATTTTCTGTCGGAGCAAATGCATCTTTTCTGTTTGGTACAATGAACCACACAAGAAGTCTTCCATCGGTGGGATCTACAGGTACAAATAGTTATACATCTACCGACTATACCGAACTGTCTCTAAAAGCAGCAAAATTTGATATTGGTGTTCAATATGAATTTTCTGTTTCGAAGAAAGATGTGTTGACGATAGGAGCTGTATATTCCCCTAAGATTAATTCAAAAGCAGATTATAAGAATTATCATTACGAGCTTAACGTTGCCGGAGGTATTGCCAGCGGAGATACTATTGCTCAGAATGGAATCAGTGCAGGTCTTCCCGAAACGTATGGAGCCGGATTTACTTGGAAACGTAACGAAAGGCTAGTTGTAGGAGCAGATATCACATATCAGAAATGGGATGGAGTGAAATACCCTTCACTTATGGGTGATGAACTGTCCGACAATGAACGCTTCAATAATAGATGGAGATACAATGTAGGAGCCGAGTATATGATTGATCCGTATGATAGAAGTTTCTTCAAAAAAATAAAATTCAGAGGAGGACTTAACTATAGTAATTCTTACTTGAACGTAACCGAAGCATCTTCGAAAAAGGTAGAAGGATATAAAGAATATGGAGCAACTCTTGGATTTGGTTTTCCGATAAGAGATAATCTGGGAGGAAGGGTTTCATATATTAATTTAAACTTCGAATATAAGAAGATTAAGCCTCAGATTAAAACCATGATTGCCGAAGAATATTTTGGAGTTTCTCTAAATGTGAATATTAATGAATTCTGGTTCTTCCGTAAGAAAATTGACTAACAAAATATAACTCTATATTCAGCCTCAATAATACATTGGGGCTACTTGTTTTTAAAATGCAACAGTTAAAGACGCGACAGAATCTATCGGTTGTAACAGTATTTTTATCTGTTATGGCCTTCTTCTTTATGTCCTGTAAAGAAGAGGTAAAGAGTACTGTCGACCTCCATTATGATGCTGATAAGGTGCCTTCTTTGAATACGGATAGTGTGACCATGCTAATATCCGATTCGGGGCTCATACGGTATAAAGTGATTGCTAAAACTTGGGAAATATTTGATAGGGCTAAAGATCCTCATTGGTTTTTCCCGGACGGCCTCTATGTCGAGCAGTTCGATACTATCTTTAGCATAGTTGCTACTGTAAAAGCTGATACAGCTTGGAACTTTACAAGTAAAAAGTTGTGGCAACTTAGAGGACATGTTGTGATACGTAATAAGTTAGGAGAAACCTTCTCCAGCGAAGAATTGTTTTGGGATCAGCGTCAGCAGAAAGTATATTCAAAGAAATATGTAGAAGTTTTCAGACCAGACAAGATGACTTTGCGTGGTATGGGAGGGTTTGAGGCAAATCAACAAATGACAGAATATCGATTCTGGAATGTCAAAGATTCGCCAATAACGTACAATGAAGATCAAGAAGCGAATGCAGATGATCAAAACAATGAGGAAAAGAAAGAATAGTTATTCAATTATGAATGAAATTCAATCTCAATTTATTATCTTCGTGCGCAAAAAGTTATAAATTGTAAATAAAATAACTAATAATATAAAATAATAATTTATTTAAATGGCTGCTTTACAGAAAATTAGAAGCAAATCGAGTCTCTTGATCGGAGTTATTGCTCTCGGACTATTGGCATTCGTCCTCCCTTGGAGCGAAATATCTTCTTTTATAAACAAAAGTAAGGATAAAGCATTCACTGTAGATGGTGAAGTAGTAACAACCAGGCAGTATCAGGATAGAATTGCGCAGTGGGAACATTTTCAGAAAATAATGTCTGGACAAAACTCATTGGACGAAAATGCTACTTTGCAAATTCGCGAAATGGTTTACCAACAAATGGTAAAAGAGATTATTCTCGACAAGCAAGCTGCTCAACTTGGCTTAAATGTGACTAAAGAAGAATTGAATGATATGGTTACAGGACCTAACGTAGCACCAATGCTGCATCAGATACCATTCTTCGTTAATCCTCAAACAGGTCAATTCGAAAGAGCGGCGTTAAATCAGTTCATACAAACTATCTCTCAGGATGAAACCAATTTACCTGAGAATCAAAGAGTTGAAATTCAGGCAAGAAGAGAAATCTGGACATTTATCCAGAATATGATGAAATATCAACGTCTCGAAGAAAAATATTCATCTATAGTTGCGGGTATAGTAATTCCTACCGCGACAGAAGCAAAATCGGCCTTTGATGATTCTAAGACACAAGCAAGCATCTCGTATGTTGTACAAAAGTATACTTCTATACCAGATTCTTTAGTTGCTAAAGATGTAACAGATAAGGATATTAAAGCGTTATACGATCAACGTAAGAACAACTTTAAGCTTGAATCTGAATTGCGTAAGATCTCTTACTTTGTAAAGGATGTTGTTCCGAGTGATGAAGATTATGCTGCTGTGGAAAAAGAAATCAATGCTATTCATGACAAATTTGTAGCAACAGATAATCCTGGATTACTTGTTAATGAATATTCAAACAATCAGTATGTAGATGCATTTATCTCGGTAAATGCTTTGCCGGCAGATATGAAAGAATTTGCTCAAACAGCAACTATTGGTCAAGTAAACGGCCCTGAACGTAGCGAGCAATCATATATAATGTATAAGCTGGTTGACAGAACTTCTGCTGCCGACTCTGTAAAACTACAGATGATTCCATTACCTCAAGGCTTGGATCAAGCTACTGCAACTCATCTCTCTGATAGTTTGCTGAACGTAATTAAAGGGGGTAAAGATTTTTCGGTATTGGCAAACGAATTGATGCCGGGATCAAATGGCGGTAATATTGGTTGGGCTACAGAAATGGCTTTGGCTAGTGCCGGAGGTGATTTGATCAAGAAATGCTTCGGTGCGGCTAAAGGCGATGTCTTCAATGTGTCAATAAATGGTCAGACACAAATCGTACGTGTTGAAGATAAAACAAACCCTGTGGCTAAAGTTAAGATTGCACTTATACAAATGCCGGTGCTTGTTAGTGATAAGACTCAAAACTCGGTAGATAACGAGTTGAACCAATTTGTTGCAGAAAACGGAAATGTTCAGAATTTCGATAATGCTGCATTGACTAAGGGATATAATATCATATCAAATGCAGTTATTTCTCCGTCTGATATGTTATTAGGTCAGGTTGCAGGTTCTCGTCAAGTTATATCTTGGGCTTTCAACAATAAAGTTGGGTCTGTGAAGAAATTTGATAATCTTACCAACAAGAGAATCATTGCTGTAGTTAAGAATGAAATTAGCGGTGATTATATGCCGGTATCAGAAGTTTCAGCAATGTTGAAGGCTGAATTGATTAATGATAAAAAGGCCGAAAAAATAATTGCTGATCTAAAAGCTAAAAACTTGACTTCACTAGATGGATATGCTCAGGCTATAGCGGGTAGAGTTGATACTGTAAATTTTGTTACTTTCCAAACGAATAATATCTCAGGTGTTGGTTACGAACCGTTGTTGAACGTGTATGCAAAACATGGACAAGTAAATAAGCTGGAAGCTCCTAAGAAAGGTAAATCGGGAGTATATGTGATAGATGTTACAAGCAAGACTGAAAATACAGCTACATTCGATCAGGCACAGTCGAAACAAATGATACGTCAAAGCAACATGTATCAATTAATGTCTCAGGCAATGTTGGTTCTGAAAGAAAAAATGAATGTAAAAGACAACAGGGTTGCATTCTGGTAATTATTGAAACTTAAATTATAAAAAATCCCTTATAGTTATGACTATAGGGGATTTTGTGTTTTTATCTAATTATTATATGACAAAGAAAGAACGATACGAAAGAGTGATAGACTGGTTTGATAAAAATATGCCGGTTGTGGATACCGAACTCCACTACGATAGCCCATTTCATCTTTTGATTGCAGTAATTCTATCTGCTCAATGTACCGACAAGAGGGTTAACATGGTCACTCCTGCACTTTTTGAAGCATTTCCAACCCCCGAGGTCTTGGCTGTGTCTTCTCCTGAAGTTGTTTATGAATATATCAAAAGTATTTCATACCCGAATAACAAAGCGAAGAATCTTGTAGGGATGGCAAAGAAGGTTGTGACTGATTTTAACGGACAAATTCCCGACACTTTGGAAGAGCTGGAATCAATACCCGGGGTTGGGCGCAAAACTGCGAATGTGATGCTTATAGTGGCCTTTAATAAGCCAGCGATGCCTGTTGATACGCATGTGTTCAGAGTGTCTAATAGGATAGGATTAACAGATAATTCAAAAAATCCGGCTCAAACAGAACGAGAATTGATAAAATATATTCCTTCCCGATATTTGTCGAAAGCACATCATTGGCTGATATTACATGGCAGATATGTATGCTTGGCTCGCAAGCCAAAATGTGAAGAATGCGGATTGACGCCATTTTGTAAATACTTCACAAAAAATAAATAATTAATTAAGTAGTTTTGTTTAAGGAGTTTGAGTTTTTGTTGTAAAATATTTTAAAAAAAAGGCATTAAAATATTTGGATTGGTATAAATAAAATACATATCTTTGCACCCGCTTTGATAGAGAACACG